>PAQI01000045.1 GCA_002709235.1 Hirschia sp. | reverse complement strand
GCGAGGTAGAGTCTGCTCTGTGACAACGAGGCCCAGCCTTTCATCTGAGTTGAAAGTAAGGACATCCTCGACTCCCACGTCTCTCCAAGTCACGCTCATGCGCCCAACGCCAGGAATCTCTGGGAATTGCAGCTGTGATGGTGAAGTCTGAGGATGCACCTGCAGAAGCGCATGAACTAAGTTTCGGGCAGGCCCGCCAAACACGACAACATCACCAGAATCGAGCCGCAACATGCGGTCGATATCCATGGCGATCAAAAGCTTGTCTCCAAGCTTGTGAACACCTTTGGATACGCTGGCCCAAACCGGATCCAAATTCACGGGATTTTGCTCCAGATCAGCATCTTCCAGACGCATGACCTCTCCGACTGAATCGATGATGAGCCCAAAACTCTCACCATTGCGTTCAACACCTATGGCCATCGCGTTCTTGCGAATACCTGTCTTGCGTTGAAGACCAAGCCGCGCACGCGCATCAATCGCAGTGACTATCCGGCCTCTCAGATTGAGAACCCCGGCAATCTCCGGGCGCGCCATCGGTACTGGCGTAATCGAAACCGCCTTGAACACATCATGGACTTCAAGCACCGAAGTCCCGAATGTCTGTCCACCGATGTTGAAAGTCACATATTCAGTAGAACTCATGCTGCGTCTCCACGCGTCTTGAGTGCATGTTCAAGGGCCATAAGAAGCCCCTGGCGGTCTGATTTTGGAAGGCTCATCCCCAATGGGGTCGGATCAGCATCATTACGGGCTGACAATCCAAAGCGCGCCGCATTCATGACCTTCGAATTCGCCTCGATGGCTTCAGCAAGCCTGTTGGGTCCGACATTCGACGTATCGACATCAGCGAGCACAGCATCAAATTCCATATCGGAGTTGAGCAGTTCCACGGCGTCGTCATCGCTTTGCGCTTCGACCACCTCATATCCAGCTGCCTGAAGCAATGGCGACAGCATGTTGCGGAAGAAGGGGTGTTTTTCAACGAGCAGGACACGACGTTTCTTTGCGTGACCAGGTTTCGACTGGATCGTCGACGCCCAATCACCCGAAGCACTGGACAAGTGGTGCGCGACATCAACAACCTGCGTCGCCTTGCCTTTCAGTACAGCCGTACCAAGAATGCCCGGCGTCATATCGGTCAGCTCGATCTTCATTTCTTCATGGACAATGTCGAGAATTTCGTCGACCGCCACACCAATGACCGTATCGCCCTGGTTGAACACAAGGATGGGTTGCTTGCCTTCGGTTGCCAGCATGTGATTGCCAGCTGCGTGCACAAGCGGCATCAAGCGACCGCGATATTGCACGACCGTGCCTGCGGACGACCGCTCGAAGTCGGATGCGTTGAGCTCTTCCAGGCGGGTCACCAGGCTGAGCGGACATGCCATTGGATCTGCACCACCCGCCCTGAACAGCAGCAGTGAAATCTTGGCATCCCTGGCAGAATGAGCTTCCGCCTCGGCGCGGGCCGCAGCCTGAGCAGCAGAGTCCATTCCAGCCACTTCACGTGCAACGCCATTGGGATCCAGGATAAGGATAACAGCACCATCACCCAGAATGGTTGCACCTGAATATTGTGCCAGACCGGACAATGCCCGAGCCAAAGGCTTGACCACGATTTCCTCGGTATCGAACACTTCGTCGACAACCAGTCCAAACCGCGTGTCACCAACCTGCATGACGACGACAAACGCATTGCCATCATCATCGACCACAGGTTCACCGCTCGGCTCGCCAGTTGAAAGAATATCGCTGAGCGCCACCAATGGCAGCAAGCGATCACGCAAACGCAACACCTGCGTATCGGAAATCAGTTCGACACGGTGCTCACGGTCACTTCCAGTGCGGACCAGCTCGACAACGGACAGTTGCGGCAGAGCGAAACGCTCTTCACCTACACCGACAATAAGCGCAGAAATAATTGCAAGGGTCAGCGGAATCTTGATCAGGAAGGTCGTGCCCTCCCCGCGCTTGGCGCGAAGATCGATCGCTCCACCGATAAGCTCGATATTGGTCTTCACCACATCCATGCCGACGCCGCGCCCCGATATGTTTGTGATAGACGCAGCCGTCGAGAACCCGGGTGCAAAGATCATCCGGTGAATCTGGGCTTCCGTCATCACTTGCGCTTCGGCTGCGTCGACGACACCTTTCTCCACGGCTTTCTCACGAATACGATCCGTGTTCAGGCCTGCGCCATCATCTGACACTTCTATGATGATGTGCCCACCTTCGTGATAGGCGCGCAGGTGGATTGTGCCATTTTCCGGTTTGCCCGCAGCAACACGATCAGCCGGCTTTTCAATACCGTGGTCACAGGAGTTACGGATCATGTGTGTGAGCGGATCCTTGATCAACTCCAGCACCTGACGATCCAGTTCGGTGGCTTCACCCTCCATCACCAGGTCAATCTTCTTCCCTAGATCCTGATTGGTATCGCGTACAATTCGCGGCAATTTCTTCCATGCACTGCCAATTGGCTGCATGCGTGTCTTCATGACACCTTCCTGCAATTCAGCCGTGATGTTTGACAGGCGTTGCAATGGTGCCTTGAATTCTGAATCTTCCAGTGCCCGTACCATCTGCATGAGCTGGTTTCGGGTCAGGACGAGCTCGGAGACCATCGTCATAAGGTCCTCGAGAACTTCCACATTCACCCGAATGGACTGATTGGAAAGCGATGTCTTCTCCATCGGAGCCGCAACATCACTCACTGCAGGCTTTGCAACCGCGCTCGCTGCAGCAGCGGCAGGCGGCATGATGTCTTCAGGCCCCTCAACGCTGTTAAACGCAGCTTCAAGTTCGGCGAGCGAAACTTCGCCCGGGCGCAATTCGCGTCCCAGTGCAGCATCCCAACGTTCCGGATCAATACCCTCGGGAATTGAATCTTCGACTTCATCTTCCTCGTCATCGACATCAAGCTCTGAAATGACGGTGACTTGTGGCGTCTCAACAGGCTTGGACCCGCCCGTAAGGCCACCCTCGGCAGCCAGCTCTAGCCGTCCAATCAGCTCACTGTCCTCGCCCTCGGGTTCCGAACCCTCAGCTTCAAGATGCTCAAGCAGCGCCTTGATCTGGTCAATGGATTCCAGAACCAGCGTAACGGCAGCAGGTGTAACCTCCAGCGCACCATCGCGAAACTTGCCAAGAAGCGTCTCACCAGCATGGGCGACGGCTTCAAGACGAGGCAATGCCAGGAACCCACACGTTCCCTTGATCGTATGCACGAGGCGGAAAATGTTGTTCAGCGTTGCCTTGTCATTAGGTTGGGATTCGAACCGAACAAGTTCAGTATCGATCGTTTCAAGGCTTTCGGCTGTTTCCGTGAGAAATTCGCTGAGAAGATCGTCCATCGAGATAAAGCCCGTTTCAAATATCTGGCGTCCGGATTTCTTGGAAGACGCTTGTTCGGGCTACAGAAGAGTGTCTGAGAGTTAAAAATTCGCTTCCAATTTGAAAACCAGAGCATAATTGCACAGAAAGTATACTCGCCAGATGTTCTGATCACACAAAAAAGCCGCCTTGTTCAGAAGCGGCTTTTTGCTTGAAACGAATGATGATCAGCCCTTCAGGCATTGGTGCGGCACGATATCTCCACACTGGTATTTGTGTGCTCAAAGCTCAGTGCACCACCCATTTCTGCAGCAATCGTGCGGGTGAAATAGGGTTGGATGTTTCTGGCATTCCAACCACCATCTGGCTCGTTTCCCTGCAATGCAGAGGTCAGGGCTTCATTGATGCGAACCTTCGTACTGTCGCCTGATACCTTGAGCACGACACCTTCCCCATCCGGTTTGGCATCTACATTTACGGTCCCGCCACGCGACAGCGTACTGGCAACAATCATTGCCATGTTCATTAGTAGCCGCGCCTGCTGAAAGCTCAGTGGAGTGTCACTGATTGTCCACTTTGTTTCAATCTTGTGGTGGCTCAGGAAATTACTGGTCAGCTTCTGGACTTCGTGTGTATCGGCACCGCCGTCCTGAATACCAACCGAACCGAGCGCATAACGCAGAAACGTCACCTTGTGCTCGAGCGCAGCCGCTGATTTCGTGATGATATCTTCAGCCTGTTCGGCCATGTCAGGGTCCTTGCGCGCCTCAAGCATCATCGAGATCGAGGACGCCGGCGACGCGAGGTCGTGACAGATGTGGGATACCAGAAGCGCAGAGAGTCTGGATGCATCCATGATTTCGCCCAGCCCCTTATTCTAGAGTGAATCAATGTTCTTGCCGTCAGACGGAATCGAATCACTTCACGCGTGTATTTACAAGAGTTGACTTTCCTGACTGGAGACTTTCCACAGGCGATATTCGCCTATTTTTTTGTCCAGACGCCATCCTTGTTCATATAATATTCGCCACCAGGTACACGCGCAATCTGCCGTTCGGCAGTCAGCGCAGCAATGACAGACAGACTTTCTCCGGTTTGTTGGGATTTGCGGGTATAAACCTCGCGGCGCTTGGCATTCACTTCAGCCACCCGGCGTTTGAGATCGTTGCTTGCAGTGTCCGCACGCACAAATCCCAAATAGCCATCTGCGCGCTCACCGATCACACCACTCTCCTTGGCGGTTTCCAGCAATGGATCAATGGCCCATGCAACCGGCGCAATACTGGCGACCGCAATAAAAACCAATGTCAGGACAACACCAAGCTTAAGGCGAATAAATTTCATCATCCCCGCCCCCTAGAATATATCTGGATTGTCTTCAATCATCTCTTCGATGTCTTCTTCGAGCCGCACACGCACCTGCTGATCGATCTTGACGTTGAGATTGATGGTAATGGGGTCCTTTGGTGCCTCCACCCTGACGGTATGCGTGCACCCAGCACTAAATGCACCGAGCACGCCAGCCGATATCAGGATGTTCTTGACCACCATTATCGTCTCCACAATCTTGCGCGATGAAACATTCACGCATCCCCAAAAGAAAGACCTGCTGACTATTCCTCCAGACTACGAGAGGCTTCCATCAGCGATTTGCGGATCTGACCAATAGCCCGCTCACCAAGCGACGAACGATTCAAAAGGGACATCAGATCAGCTGCCATGTCCATCTTCAGCGCAAAAGGATATCCGTCAAGCACGGCGGGATTATGTCCGTTCAGCAACATTCTCACTGCCATCTCCCCCGCAAGGTCTCCTGAAATCTCCAATACCAGCTGCGAATAGTGAAAGTCCTCCAATACCTTCAACAACAGAAGAACGGTTTCTTCGTCGTCATCCAGCGTTTCCTCTAGTGAGCCGGAATACCCGAACCTCCCGTCCGTGGACACCAGGCGCGCATCATCCACAAGGACTCGCCCGGTGCTGAACTTTACCGGAAACTCACCTGAGAGCTTACCGCTTGATGTGACACTCTTCAGGCCAAATCGTGCCATCAGGGCACCCAGATCAATCTCATATGCCTTGACCAGAATGTCATTGGTCGGCGCATCGATGTCCCAAATAAGGGGGTCCGCTGCCAGTTCACCACCAGCAAAAGGAAATCTGGCCCCTTCCAGCCGCACTTCATCCAGACCATCCAGCTGGAATGTCACGACTCCATCAGTCAATGGCAATCCCGGATTCCAGCTATGGATTGCTATCATCTGGCCCGGTCTGGATTTCACCCTGACCAGATCGATCAGCTCGACCCGCCCGAAAACGCCTTCGAAGAGCCCAGCCTTCTCGGACACGAATGAAAGGTCTGTCAGCTCCATTGAGGCCTGCGTCGTCACCTCCCCGCGTCCCCATTGGGCACCGCCCGTTAACGTCACCGGCCCCTCCACATTCGCAATGAGACCACGCAATATCGGAAAGATCAGTGCTGGCTGCAAACCACCCCGACTGAATTGTAAAATGGTCGAAGTGATCCTTGCATCGCCCTCCCCCGTCGACAGATCATGAGAGATCGTCAAACGCGCCATTTGTTGCTGAAGCAGGGGGTGCGTCATGGTACCTCCCCCCGTAACATCACCGTCATTCAGATCCAGCTGGCCAGCAAAATCCATCGCAGCGAAGCGTCCGGGTGTCTGGATATCGCGAATACGAAATTTCAACGCGTCAATCTTGCCGATCACCCCTTCTGAAGCTCCCCGAAATGCAAAATCAGTGGACAGGTTTTGGATCAAGGCTGGTTCAATCTGCCCCGCAGCATTCTGGACACTGCCGTCCACCCGCCATCTGTCATCCGCAACCAGCCTTGCTTTGGCCGAGGGAGCCCTCAGACTCAGCGGTTTTCCGGAAAGGCTGAAACCCAGTCCAACATCTTGAAAACCAAAATTCGCGACAGGGTCGCTGCCCGCGCGCCAGTCAATATCCGCCTTGCCGAACTTCAACTGATATTGTCGTTCCTTGATTGAAAGCTGCGTTGAGACCTGCCCCAGAGACCCGCGACCTGATGCGCCATTCACTCCGGTCTCCAGCAATGCTCCGTCCGGTTGAAAGAGGGTCGAGAAACCCGACAATCTGGTCAGGCGCGTTTCCATTTCATCGAGCGACACGACAAGGCCATCAGGAGCCATGACACGCCATTCCTGCGCTATCTGTCTTGCCGTCAACCTGCCGCGCGCCGACACATTCTGCCACTGCGCGCTATAAGCCGCACCGCTGAATGCGAGCTGGAATTCAGCGATCTCGAGCTCGGCTGAATCCCCGCCGACAAAGGATATGGTATCCAGATCCATCTGAAGATCGCTTATATCATCTCGCAATCTCAGCCCAAGATCACCTGTCACTGACATGTTCCCGGTCAATTCCAGGCGCATATCATTCAGTCGGGCATCGAACGGCCCGGCCCGAACATCCAGCTGCCCCGAAATCAACCGCTTATCGCCACTCCAGATGAATATCGGTTGAGCCGGCACCTCAGGCGACAGCTCAACAATGACACCATTTGGTGCTGCAGCCCTGACACTTTCCAAAGCCGACATCCGCAAAGATCTGTCTGGCATGATTGCGCCATTGAACGACGCGCTGGCATCGAACCCCTGAAGCGCAGCTGACAAGACATCCGCCATTTCCCCAAGAGACGACCTGACCGGAGATGGGCTACGCTCTTTCATCCAGCCCATCAATTCTGCGGCCAGCCCCTCCGGGCTAGCGGACAGGCCGACAACCTCCAATCGCCCGTTGTCTGCCAACACCAATGGATCGCGTCTGCCACGAGGCAATGTCACATCTGTTGACACACTGATCGTCTCGGTCTCCGCCCGCCCATCAAGCCGGGCATTCAGCAATGTCAATTTCATGGGACCGGAAGCCATCTTGTCATCGCCAGCCGACACATCAAGCGACAGATCAGCACTGCGCCAGCCAGACTGACCTGAGCGCCCCTGCCCGCTTGTGCCTTTCACCGTCAACATTCTGATCGTGCCAAGGAGGTTGCGGTCGCTGAATGCAGGAAATCCTGGACGGTCCAGCTCGGCAGCCAGATCGAGCACAACAGCTTCAAGCGAAAGATCCTCGCGCCCGATATACGCAGCCTTTCCACTGGCTTGAACTTTCAGGGGCCCTGCAGCCCGGTTAAACGAGAAATCCAGATCAGCATCGCTTGCACTCAATTGCGATGTGACAAGCTCTTCCAGTCTGAGCCTCCCATCACCGGTCGCTACATTTCCGGAAATCTCGATATGTCCTTGTGCAGCCGCCAGTTCGAGGCGGTTCTCCCCCATCATCAGGGATGCAGGACTGGCCTGAAATTCAGCACGCGCCTCATTCAGGGACCGGATGTCGATCTGCATCATCACATCAATCACACCGGCCGGTGTCAGCAAACTCAACCCGGCATCTTCAAGAACAATATGAGGTAACACGCCCTGTCCGGCCGTTTGAGGTGGCACCAGTTCAGCCAAACGGCCCAGAGGGTGGCCCTCCCCCGTCAGATCCAGCCGCAAATCCACACCTTGCGCCATGACCTGTTCGGCTTGCGGCTTGAAAAGGCGCGGCCAGCTCACCGTGATATCTGCAGCATCCATCGACAGCAGTTTTCTGCTTTTCTCATCTTCAATGGCCAGCTTGCGGATCATCAGGCGCGACGGAGTCATGGCGCTGATATCAATCTGGCAACGAATTTCGTGCATGTTGCAAAAACGGCGTGCCGCATATTCAGCCAGCGACACGCGAAACAGCGTCGCAAGCAGGAGCAGCGCAAGAGTGAGCAAAAGTCCAATCAGGATGAAACGTCGCAAGACAATGCTGCGCAATTTACGCGCAGACATCGTTGCAGCACTACTTTCCCGGTCTGATTTCTGCATAAGTCACTTGCCTGTTTGGAGATCTTCTCCACAAGATGAGAATAAGGGCGAACGTCACAGGATGACCGATGGTGATCGGTGTTTTGCAGAACATGCAAGCCTGATGCTCACCGCCCGGGTAGAGTTGAGTAGGAGGACACACCTATGCAGGACCCGAAGTGTATTTCGGTGAAACGCAAAGGATTGGGACTGGCGACAGCCATTTTCTTGGGGACCATGATTTTTGCAACGACCGGCTGCGTGGAAGAAACAACGCCGAACGTTCAGGAAACCACATCCAGAGAGCCAAGCCTATCCGAACAGCTTCTTGAGCTGGCAGGTTTGAACTCGGCTGAATTTTACGACACGACGTTCCAGCATGAACGTCGCCTCGGCCAGCTGGAACGTCGCGATACACTGATCGACGCTCTCGACCGACTCGGTGCTGATCGTCTCGACGCAAATGGTGCCATTCTCGCAGCATCCCCTTTCATCGACATGCGCCGTCTGCGCCCCGGTCAGACCTTCGGCGCCTATTTCGACCTTGATCAGTTACCGCCCACAGGAATGGATGAACCAGACAAGGGCAAGCAGCGCCTGACCGGCCTGTCTTTCAGGCCCGACCCCACACGCCACGTCCTGGTCAGCCGCACCGTCAATGGTGACTGGATCAGCCGCGAACTCGCCGTGAAGACAACCGCGGGGCACGAGCGCGTGGGTGGACCGATCACATCCTCGATCTATGAAACGGCCCGTACTCAGGGTGCGAGTGATCAACAGGTCGTCGATTTTGCCGAGATCTTCGCCTATGACGTCGACTTCCAGCGTGAGATCAGGCCCGGTGATGAATTCGAGATCACCTATGAGGCTGCCTATGATGAGCGTGGCAACAAGATTCTCGGCGGCGAAGTCGTTTATGCTCGTCTCGATGGCCAGTTGGCCAAACGTGAATTCTACCGCTTCACCACTGAAGATGACGGACTAACCGATTTTTATGATGCCAATGGAGAGGCTGCGCGCAAATTCCTGATGAAAACGCCGATCAATGGTGCACGCCTGTCGTCCCATTACGGCAAACGCAAGCACCCTGTGCTCGGTTATACCAAGCTGCACAAGGGTACGGATTTTGCCGCCCCTCGCGGCACGCCAATCTATGCCGCCGGTAATGGCGTGATCGAACGCGCCTCCCGCTGGAGCAGCTATGGCAACTATATCCGCATCCGCCATGCCAATGGCTACAAGACCGCCTATGCCCACCTCAATGGCTATGCCAAGGGCATCAAATCCGGCAAACGCGTCAAGCAAGGCGATGTCATCGGATATGTCGGCACGACTGGGCGTTCAACCGGTCCGCACCTGCATTACGAAGTTCTGGTCAATGGCAAGCAGGTCAACGCCATGCGTCTGGACCTGCCCACAGGTCGCAAACTGACGGGCGACATGCTGGAACAGTTCAAAGCGGAAAAAGCCCGAATAGACGCAATCCGCGCGGCTAAAGCACTTCCCCTGGTCGAGCACGCAGAAAATCACGCTCATGAACCTGCCTGAGCCAGCCTAAAACCCTTGATTTATAACGCGCACCCCATTCATGGTGCAGTTATTGCAACTTCACGTACCAACAGAAACGTGTCGGGAAATCAGGATCATGGAAGCCGCTATAGCGTCTGCATCGACATCACGGGCAGCCCCACGCCGTATCGTCTTCGGCTCGCTGAACGGACTGCGTTTTATACTGGCCATCTGGATCGCATGGTTTCATGTCGGGCACATGTTCGATGACGCAGGCATGGGCTCGATCGCCCTGCTTCGCATGGGTGCGGCTCGTGTCGACATTTTCTTTGTCCTGTCCGGTTTCGTCCTGACACATGTCTATTGGAACCGTAGCAAGGTCTCGTTCAGCTATGTCGACTTTCTCGTCGCTCGGTTGGCACGAATATACCCGCTATATCTATTCGCCCTGGCGCTGGTCGCCTGCTACATATTTGCTGGTTCACTGGTCGGAAAATCGCCTGAAAACCCTTATCCACTCAGCGATCTGATCGCCAGCCTGTTTTTCCTGCAATCCTTTGGGGTCACAGAGACCAATGCCTGGAACTTCCCGGCCTGGGCTGTTTCTGCTGAAATCGGCGGCTATCTTCTGTTTCCTGTATTCCTTGCGATTGCAAACCTGTTGAAACGAATGCCATGGGTGATGCTCGCTGTCGGGATATTCTCGATCATCGCGGCAGAGCTTTTCAGTCGGCATTATTTCAATCTGCCACTCAACACAGCTGTCACGGACTGGGGCGCATTGCGTGGCGCGATCATGATCTTCTGCGGTGTGTGCGCCCGAGTGGCCTATTCCGGTTTCACCCGCGGTCGTGAAGGTGCCATCATTGCAACCATGTTTGGCATCCTGATCGCCGGAGCCAGCGCCATCAATGAATGGGGCCTGCCGCTGATCGGCCTTGGTGCATCCTTCATGATCATGGGACTCGCCCGCCTTGATCACATGCATGAACCAACCGGACTGTCCCACCCAGTCATGCAGCGCCTGGGTGATTATTCCTACGCCGTGTTCCTGCTGCATGCTCCAATCTACACGCTGACGGTCGAGATATTGTCGATGGCTGGAATCACCTTCCATCCCACTTTGCTCACCAGCTTCCTGATGGTGGTGATGGTCACGATCATCGCTGTGCCTGTTACCAATGTCGTCGAGAAGCCTGCGCGCAAATATATCCGCCGTGGGTGGGAAAATCTGCGCCATCAGCAATTGCGCCACGCCGGGCTTTAGCCTCCCTTGCACCATGCGACCAAGCGCCCCGGATGGAATGCCGGGTGTATGCTTGAGCACGCCAGATCCATACCCATATATCCTGTGAAGCTTGCCGATATCGGGAGCTTCATAACGTCAACCTTCGTTCAGTTCGTGCGTTCAATACGGCGAATGGAGCGTCACATTCCGCCTATAAAAGGGGACCAGACATGGATATGGAAAAATTCACGGACCGCGCCCGGACCGTCCTGGGTGAAGCCCAGACACTCGCTGTTGGATCAGGCCATCAGCAACTCAGCTCAGAACACATCATCGCGACCCTGTTCAAGGAACGTGACCAGCTTGCTGCAAACCTCATTCGCGCCGCTGGTGGACGTCCCGAACAGGCCCAGCAGGCCGTCGAGACCGCGCTGAACGCCATCCCGAAAGTCTCAGGCTCCGGCGCCGGACAACTCACGCTCAGCCAGGGTGCCGCCGCGCTCTTCACCACTGCGCAGGCAGACGCCACAAAAGCCGGAGACGCCTTTGTCACGGTCGAGCGCCTGCTGGTGGCCGCCGCCAAGGGCAATGACAAGGGCGCGCAAGCCCTGAAAGATGCTGGCGTCACTGCACAGGCGCTGGAAAAGGCCGTCTCCGATTTGCGCCAGGGCCGCACCGCAGACAGCGCCAATGCTGAGGAAGGCTATGAGGCCCTCTCCAAATATGCGCGTGACCTGACAGACGCTGCCCGCGCGGGCAAGCTCGACCCTGTGATCGGCCGTGACGAGGAAATCCGCCGCGCCATACAGGTCCTCTCACGCCGCACAAAGAACAATCCTGTCCTGATCGGTGAACCCGGCGTCGGTAAAACCGCCATCGCCGAGGGCCTGGCCCTGCGCATCGTCAATGGCGATGTGCCTGACAGCCTGAAGGACAAACGCCTGCTCTCCCTCGACATGGGCTCGCTGATTGCCGGCGCCAAATATCGTGGTGAGTTCGAGGAACGCCTCAAGGCCGTCCTCACAGAAGTTACCAATGCAGAAGGCTCGATCATCCTGTTCATCGACGAGATGCACACGCTGGTTGGTGCGGGAAAATCCGATGGCGCAATGGATGCCTCCAACCTGCTCAAGCCAGCCCTCGCACGCGGGGAACTGCACTGTATCGGCGCCACCACGCTGGATGAATATCGCAAGCATGTGGAGAAGGACGCCGCCCTCGCCCGTCGTTTCCAGCCGGTGTTCATCGAGGAACCCTCCGTCGAGGACACGATCTCCATCCTGCGTGGACTGAAGGAAAAATACGAGGTGCACCACGGAATCCGCATCTCGGACGCCGCCATCGTGGCCGCCGCCACCCTGTCCAACCGCTACATTACCGACCGCTTCATGCCGGACAAAGCCATCGACCTGATGGACGAGGCTGCCGCCCGCCTGCGCATGGCGGTTGAATCCAAGCCGGAAGAACTCGACGAGATCGACCGGCGCCTGATGCAGCTCAAGATCGAACAGCAGGCCCTCAAGAAGGAAAAGGATGATGCCTCCAAGGAGCGTCTGACCAAGATCTCCGCCGAGATCGGCGACCTTCAGGCCCAGTCCGACGAGATCACGACTGCCTGGCAGGCTGAAAAATCCCGCCTTGGCGGTGCCACCCAGGCCAAGGAACAGCTCGACCGCGCCCGCGCCGAGCTGGCCGATGCCGAGCGCCGCTCTGACTGGGACAAGGCCGGAGAGCTGAAATATTCGCTCATCCCCGAACTGGAACGCCAGATCGCTTCTGCCGAGGGTGACCCCGAGGCCGAAGAAAAGCAGGGCCTGGTGAAAGAGGTCGTGGATGAAGAAGCCATCGCCTCTGTCGTCAGCCGCTGGACCGGTGTGCCTGTCGACAAGATGATGGAGGGTGAGCGCGAAAAGCTCCTCGCCATGGAGGAAAACCTGCGTGCCCGCGTGGTCGGACAGGACGACGCGCTCGAAGCGGTGTCCAATGCGGTACGCCGCGCTCGTGCAGGCTTGCAGGACCCCAACCGCCCCATTGGATCGTTCATCTTTGTCGGCCCCACCGGCGTCGGCAAGACCGAACTCACCAAGGCGCTGGCTGAGTTCCTGTTTGACGATGAAAGCGCCGTCCTGCGTCTGGACATGTCGGAATATATGGAAAAGCACGCGGTCTCCCGCATGATCGGCGCGCCTCCGGGCTATGTCGGCTATGAGGAAGGCGGAGCCCTGACAGAGGCTGTACGCCGTCGCCCCTATCAGGTGATCCTGTTTGACGAGATCGAAAAGGCCCATCCGGATGTCTTCAACACGCTGCTTCAGGTGCTTGATGATGGACGGCTGACCGATGGTCAGGGCCGCACGGTCAATTTCAACAACACCCTCATCGTGATGACCTCGAACCTGGGGGCCCACGCCCTTGCCGAGGACACATCAGAGGGCGATATCTCCGCCGCCACGCAGGACACCGTGATGGACGCAATCCGCGCCCATTTCAGGCCGGAATTCCTCAACCGTGTCGACGAAATCGTCTTCTTCAAACGGCTGGGCCGCAAGGAGATCGACCGCATCGTCAAGGTCCAGCTCAAGCGTTTGGAAAAGCTGCTGGCTGACCGCCGCATCACCATCCAGCTCGACGAGGCAGCCATGCAATGGCTCTCCGACAAGGGCTATGATCCGGTCTATGGCGCGCGCCCGCTCAAGCGTGTCATCCAGAAAGAGGTGCAGGACCCCCTCGCCCGCATGATCCTGGAAGGGCGCATCAAGGATGGCGACAATGTCGATGTCGCCGTGGAAGGTGAAACCCTCACCCTCAATGGCGTCCCTATCAACATGATCGGCAAACCCAACGTGATGAACTAGGTAAAATGACTTCGGCGAGACTTCAGTCACGCCGAAGTCGATCAATCACTTGGGGTTGCAATCCATGCCGTTGCGCTTTGCGTTAGCTTCGCAGTCGGACCGATTAACATAGGCTTCCGTGGAAGCACCCACTATCCGGCCGTTGGAAGCAGTTCGCCTCCAACGCCAACCTGATGCAGTTCGATAGAGTTCCCAATTGTCGCCGTTGCGACCGGTACAAGTAGCCATATTGATCTCCTCAAGATCAATGTGCCCAAGCCTTGACAGCACTATCCATTTCGATTCTGAGTAGTGATTCTGGTATGCCTTAGCTCGGCCACGAGTTAAAGATATACTATACGCTCGGAGTGTTAGCCGCACTCCGAGCGTTATCGTTTTAGAAATCAGAGCAAACGTCAAGCCCATTCAAATATATGGGCATATTTTAAAGCAGGGTACCAACATGTAGTAGTTAACAAAACATTAAAAACGTTAAGTTCCCATTACGTTCTCAACAGCTCAATCCTCACGTGTTCCGCATTGGTTCCCGTATTTTTATTTCTTTTGAACGTTTCAGTCGAAAATTCTTACCGCTCAAATTGTTCTAAGGTGAATTAAGTTTAATTATTCTACCGAGAATATTAGGAAGTTTCCGATCGTTTGGCGATTTTTTTCGCATTGCGCCAGAAAGCCGAGATCGTAAATCAACCTTCGACGTTCTGGTCATGATGAATTCAATTCTCAGTTTCGCTAGATTGTCTTGCTCAAATATTTCGGGGGCCTGTACCCGCATGAATGCTCTATTTTAATAGACCTCATCGCCATATCTTGAATTTGAGTGCAAACCACAGAGCTATCTACAAGCATTTTGCTCTCAAACGCCCCGACCCTTCTCCACCCCGGGGAGAAGGGTCGGGGTTGAGGGGGCAGTGCAACAGGCTGGAATCTGAGAGTAAATCAATATGCTTTCACCCCCCCCTCCCCAATTTCGGGAGAAGGGTTTTGCTCCCTAGCGTACGCGATATGCCATCGCCTGGGCTGTCTGGTTGTAAAGATTGCCATCCGGCTGGAAGCATAGTGTTTCCGGCGGAGCAGCCTGACGCATGCCATCCAGGCGGACAGACAGCTTGAAACAGTCAGCATCCAGCGGCACTGCCTGCCATTGTCCGCTAAAGCGGATCGGGCGCGGAGAATTGGCCGGCTTGCCCTGCCCCTGCAAACGACCATCCGGAGAATAAGTCGCGGTATTCGAGCCCATCCGCGTGCTGATCGTCCAGGTACCCGCCATTTTCTGCATCAGGGTGCGGCTGTCGGGCATGGACTGCCTTCCACCCGTCGGGTGCGTTGCGGGGTTATTGGGCGACATGAACCCATTAGCGTTGGGTGCACCGCCCGCTAGTCTTGATTCAAGCGATTGAGCCTGTGCGACACCGGCAAAAGTGCCCAATGCGATGGCGACGGTGATGAGGGATGTTGCGATCTTCATTGTCGTGTCTCCTGAAACTGAAAGGGCCGTCTTGCGGCGTCAGAAACAGGAAACACTCATTTGATGGCCCGCGATGTGAGACAGCTCACACGGGACCAATATTCTGCGAACACCCCCTACCAGCGGCGAGCAAGAGACAGGCTTGCTGTGATGGGTGATTGTTCAACACCCGGCGCGATTTCCTGCGTGTCGTTCAGGATGCCGCGAAGACCGGCACCGAAGGACCAGCGCTTGTCACGGGTTTCCTTCGAGATCGACGCAGATGCCGTGAAGGTCGGGTCCAGCTCATATCCACCTCCCAGAAATCCCTCGCGCTCGCCATCATAGCCCAACCCTGCATCGACCCGGAAGAACCTTGGATCCACCCAGGACATGCCAAGAGATGCGCTGACATCCGAAAGCAAGGGTAAGGGCTGGCCATCGAACACACCGCCATCACTGACCTCATGGTCACGCGTGGTGAGTGTGGCCGACAATCCGACATTGTCCGTAACGATGAGGTTCGCGGCTACGGCAAGGCGCTGGATCTCTGCCTCGTTCACCAGGAACATGTTCTGCTCGAGACGCTGATTGCCAAAGGAGGCACCCACCAGTTCAAGGTCCTGCAACTCACCCTCAACGCTGAAGAACAGCCGATCCGTCAGCTCAAGATCAAGGCGCGCCAGATTGGACTCGATAGAATCAAACGACACCGCGCCGGGGCTGGTCGGGGCCAGATAAACGGTCCCCACCTGCGCGATGGTGTCTATGCCCGCCAGAGACCGTAGTGTCTGATGCGCAAAGCGGAACTGAAAGCCATCACCACGATAAGACAGACCAAAACGCGGGTCCCACTCCTCCTGTTTGGTGGTCGAGGTCAGATCAATCAGAGGCACGCGGATTTCTGAATCATAGTCATAGAAAAACACCCCACCTTCGATGATCAGATTGCGACTGGCATTCCAGCGTGCAAACAGATGCGCGCTGATATCTTCCGAATCCACTTCCTGGCCATAAGTCACATCCCTGAGAATCCCGGTTTCGATGATCGGAAAATCATCCGGCGCGTCCAGATCCACGACACCCGCAAAGTTCGTCGTGATGAAGAAGGCTTCGGTATAGTCTGTCTCTGATTCAAACCGGCCATATTCCAGACCATAGCTGATATCAAAATCGCCATAACGCTTCAGGCGACGTGACTGGATGGACAGCGTGTTCGAATCCTCCTCGATACGACGTGTCAGGTCATCATCATCCATATAGGGCAGCAAGGTCAGCCCCAATTGCTCGGTCACCGGGACAGTTCCAAACGGGGCCAGCACGAACAGATATCCGTCCTGATCACTGAACGCCGTGTCATAGATACCGCGCGCGGCCAGCGCCTGTGCGCCCTCAAGGCCAAAGGCATTGACCAGTGAATAGTCCAGATCGCTGACAGTCGCGCCGGGTGCACTGGGGTTGGAGAAAGTCCGGTCCGAAACAGCCCCGGTGATCCTGAACATCCAGCGATCATCCCAGGCATTGGTGCGCGTATATCCCAGCTCGAATACGGCGTTGGATTTTTCATCCACATCATCCGGATCAGGATTGAAAATTGCGCCCGGCAGTTCGGTTTCTGTTTGCGTGAATGACGACCGGAAAAGAAAAGCGTTCTGGCCATTCATTTTCGTGCCCGCACGCAAGGACAGGAACACATTTTCCGAGGCGTCATTATCCAACGCGCCGTCATTTTGACCGACAGACAGATAACCGCCATAGGCCACCGGATTTGCACCAGGACGGAAAATGCCGTTTGCATCCACATAACCACTCACGCCATAGGCACCATCTTCGCCCATGGAAACATTCGTGCCCACCGTCTGCTCATGCCGGTTTTCCAGCTGGAACTGGGCGTGACGATTGGGATAGGAGACCGACATCGGATCAAGCATGAGACCCAGCGCATTGCTCGACACACCCGCTTGCGATCCGCCAAGCTGGCGTCCCAGACCGAATGCAGTATTGGGATCATAAGGCGACGCCGCCAGGCTGGTATAGTAATTCCCCTGCGCCGAAAGCCCAAGGTTCAGAAACGCAGAGCTGATATCCAACCGCCCGTTCTGGCTGGCTGGCAAAAGGATCAGACCTGCATCCTGATTGCGCTGTCTGGCATCCCAGGCCTTGCGGGCATATTCGATACCTTGCCCGGCCAGATACTGATCCTGCGACATGATCGATGCGATCTGCGCAGTCCCCGGCGCATTGCCATCGAGCCTCACCGCATTGCCGATCACCTTCAGCGCGACATCGCGGCGCTCGGCGTGCCAATGCGAAACAGCATCGAGTTCCGCAGATCCGGGTCGATCCGGGCTGGCCGCGATCACCTTGCCAGCAAGGTCAGACGCCGCATCCGGGTCACCCAATAGCAGTACCCGCACAGCTTCGGCGGATAGCAATTCAGGATTTGTCGGGTCCACATCCAGCGCAGGCGTCAGGACTGCCTCTGCCAGATCCAGCCGATCCATCATCAGATAGGTCTGCGCCTTGCCAGCATGCGCCAGTGAATTTGCCGGTGCTATCGCCAACGCCTTGTCATAGAGCGCCAGAGCTTCGTTGAACCGCCCCTCCATTGCAACCAGCCCCGCAATATTGACATAGGCGTTGGAAGCTTCCGGGTTGAGTTCAGCGGCTTTTTCAAACGCCGCCTTCGCGCCTTGGCCTGCATCTCCACCCGTCAGCAGTCGATAAAATCCTGTCCAGTGCCAGACAGTATC
>PAQI01000044.1 GCA_002709235.1 Hirschia sp. | reverse complement strand
TTTTTTGTTTGGCCTTATTTTTCAACCAGTTCCACCCGGCGGTTTTTCTCCTTGCCGCCATCGGAGGCATTCGTGAACACAGGTGACACAGGGCCAACACCGACAGGTTGAAGTCGATCCGTCTCTACCCCGTAGTCAGCGACCAGAGCATTGACCACGCTGAGCGCGCGATCTGATGACAGCTTGAAATTATAGGCATATGTCCCCGATGAATCGGTGTGACCGACGACATAGAAGCTCTTGTCGGGCATGGCTTCGAGCACTTTGGCTGCCTCGGCGAGGGCGGGTGCGGATTCCGGCATGAGGTCCGCCTTGTCGTGTTCGAACATGAGCCCATTGATCACCGTGCGGCCCAGTTCTTCAATGTCCTTGCCCATGGCTTCGGCATCAGCTGTTATCAGCCCGGTCTCAGCGGGTTTGGTCTCGATCAGATCGACCAGCACACCCACTTCAGTCGCGGAATGTTGCTCGACGGCGATCGCAACCCAGAGCGTATCATCGGCGCGTTCCTTCTTTGCCAGCACGGCACCGGTCCCGCCTGACGACGAGGTGCCGGATACCATCTTGGCAACAGGTCCGTGCTTGTTCCAGGCATTGTTTTTCAGGTGTACGCCTTGCCAGGATCCACCACCCACATCCGGTTTCACATTGCGTTCGGGAAACAATCCTTCTGCAACAATCTCGAATCCTGCCGCCTTGATAGCGTCCGAATAGTTCTTCCAGATCTCAGAATGCGTCCGATCATCGCCCTTGTAGGAATAGAAATTGCGCGTCACGCGTCCTTCAATATCCTCGATCTCGCCGATATGGCGATATCCGGTCACCGGTCCGAGGGGAAATTTGTAGGGCAGAAAATTCTCGATCTGGCACCATTCCAGATCAGACCCCGGATAGCGTGTGACTGCCGGGTGATCCTCACAGCCTTCAGCGTCTTCTGCGAATGCCGGATTGGTGAAAATTGCCGCAAGGCATGCGCCTGCGAATACCAGATGTTTCATGCGTCCCTCCCAATTGGTCTGCTTTGTGGTGTCCAGTTAGATCCATGATCTTGGCCAGAATTTGACATCGCGCAAACCGGGATGACCGGATTATGTATCGGCTTTCAACGCAGCCAGAGCTGCATCCATCGAGGCTTCCGGGATTTCCATCAGCTTGGGTCCATCCGTCCAGATAATCGCACAGCGTATGGCACGATCAGGATAGGCAGCCTGCAGGACAGCGCGATAGGCGGCCATTTGCGCCGTATAGGTGTCGCCCACATCCTCTACTCGCGCAGGCGCGGGACGGTCTGTCTTGAAGTCGATGATCTTGACCTCATCGGGCGTGACAACCAACCGGTCCACACGTCCATTGATGCGCATGCCAGCGGGAAGTACTGCGTCATTGCCGCCAACAATGGGAACCTCCGGACGACTATTCGGACCAAAGATCGGATCAAACTGCGCGCCTTCCAGTACGGCGAGTGTGACCTCGACCATTTCGGCGTGGTCCTTGGCATCAAATTCCCGGTCTCGCTTGAGATAGTCGGCTGCACGCTGTCGCCAGTCCTGTCGCGGTGCATCAGGCAGGGTTTGCAGCAATGTGTGGATTAGACGACCGCGTGTCAGACGCCGGTTCTTGTCTGGACCGAACGGTGCAAGCACGGCGGGTTCTACACCCAATAGTGAGGAGGGAGCCGCATAGCGTGTCGCGCTGCCTTCACGTTTTGCAGGTGTTTTCAGCCAGGCAGGCGCCTTGGTCGTCTTCATCTGGCTCAGTGGCGTTTCGACATCCGCTGTCTGAGGCTCACCAAATCGCAGGACGGGCCCGTCTTCGGTCTCGATGGATTGGGCCACCCCCTTGTCCAGTTGAGCAGACATGGCCTGCCAGCAGGCATCATACCAGGAGCGATCACTGAATCCCTTCTTGGATTTGATACCACCAGACCACGCACCACATACCAGCAGGCGGTCCTGGGCACGCGTCAGGGCCACGTACAGCAACCGACGGGTTTCACGCAGCGCCCGCGCCTCCGCATTCTGGCGCAGCGTCGCGGTGAGCGGCGAGTCGTCTTTCGATGAGCCTGCCCAGACGGGGATGCCCGGCTCTGGCAGGGCGGCGATGTCGCCATCCGTCACCATCAACCCATTGGATACGCCGACCTTCGGAGCAGATGTAGTGTCGGGCACGATCACGATAGGCGCTTCCAACCCCTTGGCTCCATGCACCGTCATCACCCGGACTTCATCCTGCGGACCGGACAGTTCGCGCTTGACCTCTCCGCCTTCGGTCTCGATGGCATCGAGAAACATCTGAAGCGATGAGGGGCCGCGTGTATCAAACCCTGCGGCGCGATCAGTCAGCGCTGTGACGGGTTCACGCGCAGGAGTGCCCAGCCGTATCTGGATCAGATCCCATCCGCAGGCATCCCCACGCACGGGCATTTCCAGCGCATGGATCAGGAATTCATAGGCGGGCCAGTGACGCCGCGCGATACAGCCCTCCAGAAAGGCCACGATCGGCAGGACATCCGCATCAGTCGTGTTGCGCACACGCTCCCACAGCGTAACGCCTTCTCGGCCATGGGCGAGGGCAAACAAATGCTGGTCTTCGCTCAATCCGCCAAAGGGGCCCGTCAGGATTTCGGCAAGCGCCAGATCGTCTTCCGGGCAAAGGGCAAAACGGATCAGGTTCAGGAGGTCCTGCACGGGCAGGCTGTCCAGCAGATCAATCCGGTCAGCCCCGGCAACGGGTAGCCCTTCGCGCTTGAGTGATTTGATAATGGCGTCAAACAGTCCGCCCGTCCGTCCGCGGACCAGGATGAGAATATCACCGGGACGTGCAGGGCGTCGCGTCTTGCCATCCCAGATGGCTTGTTTGTCTGCGATCAACTGGGCCGCCCACCGCGCGATGCGTGCGGCGAGCTGGGCCTTGGGGCTGGCTTCCGATTGTTGGCCACGCGGAGCATCCCACGGCGTTTCTTCCTCGCGTTCGACCGGCGGTGTGAGCGGCCAGAGTTCGACGCATCCGGGCTGATCCCGCCGAAACGGGAGGTGGCGTACAATGTCTGTTTCTTCCGGAGGCTTGATGGAGAAAGGTGCTTCGCCGTCGAACATGTCGGCATTGAACACGGTGTCGACGAAATCCAGCACTTGCGGAGCAGAGCGAAAGCTCATCTCCATGGCAGGTGTCGCCGTGGGCGCTTCCCATTGAGCCCCCCTATTGGTGAAATCCTGTTTCTCGGAGAGGAAACGCTCCGGGTCAGCGCCCTGGAAGGAATAGATGGATTGCTTCTCATCGCCGACAACAAACAATGTGCGGTCCAGCTCGCGTTCCACGCCTTGTCCGGCAAAGAAATCCTTTGTCAGCGCATTGAGCAGTCGCCATTGCTGGGGGGAAGTGTCCTGCGCCTCGTCCAGCAGCACATGCGTGAGCCCGCCATCGAGTTTCCATAGCACCCATTCAGCGGCGGCATTGCGGTCCAGCAATCCGGCAGCGGATGTGATCAGGTCGTCAAAATCCAGCGCAGCACGGCGGCGTTTCTGGCGGTCATAATCGGTGAAGGCGATATCTGACAGGCGCAACAGGGCCGCAGACCGCTCGAAGATACGCCGTGCCTTGACCGCTGCATCCAGCTGTTTGAGGCGATAGGTTTCCTCGCCTTCCGGCACGGATTTGATCTCGAACAGATCAGCCAATAGTGGCGCGGCCTTGGCTGTGCCTGCGGTGAAAGGATTGGATTTGCGTAGTTCGCCCGCACCGGTATGGATCAGAGAAAGATAGGATTTGAAACGCTGATCCGCAGGTGCATCTGACAGCACATGTTCCAGAATTTCAGCGGTTTTCACATCGGTTGCCTTGCCCGCAAACAGTGCGCCGATCACCTCGCGCAGCTTACCGACAGGCAATTGTGCGCCCATGCCGCGTTCGATCAGTGTCGTTTCATCCTCAAGAGGTGCGTCCAGCGCGTTTCGCAGCGCGGCAACGGCATTGTCCGGTCCGCCCGATTTGCGGATGAAGCCTGCAATCGCGGCCTGCTTGCCATGTAGCGCCTGCAATGGGCCTGACAATCCATTGCCACCTGCGGCGAGGGCTGCGGTTTCGACTGCGGCAACCAGATTGTCATCGAGTGCATGTGCGCCCAGATGCGCCATGGCCTGTCGCCACAATCGGGCACTGGCCGGATCATCCAGTTCACGAAATCCGGGCGGCGCTCCAGCCTCCAGCGGAAAGCGACGCAGCAGGCGGCCACAAAAGGCATGGATCGTTTCAATCCGCAGCCCGCCAGGTGTTTCCAGGGCGAGCGCAAAGAGTTCACGCGCTTTGCCGATCTCTTCATCGGCATAGTCTGCTAGGTCTCGTCGTTCCAGCTCTGCCAACTCGGTACGGAGTGTCTCGTCATTGGCAACACACCATCCGCCCAGCCGCTTGAACAAGCGCGCCTGCATCTCTGACGCCGCCGCCTTGGTATAGGTCACACACAAAATCGCGTCAGGTTTGACACCCTTGAGCAGCAACCTTGCAACCCGGTCGATCAGCACCTTGGTCTTGCCGGACCCGGCATTGGCCGACACCCAAGCCGATTGTGTGGGCAAGGCAGCCTGAAACTGGCCCTCGACCGTGTTCTCATAGTCGGGCCAGCGGCCTCTATCGGATGCGCGGCTCATTCTTCGCCCCCCTCATCGCTGGTCCATTCGGCGCGCCGGGCGAGGCGGTCATAATCAGAAACAGCCCAAGTAAATTCCACACGCGGTTTGGAACGATAGGGCTGCTCGAGATCAGCATAGGCCTCGACCAATTGCCTGAAGCCTTCCAACGCTTTTTTGGCTTCTTCCATCGGGTCAACATCGACGGGCAGGCCGTTCCTGGCCGAAACGGTACTCATGCCCGGTGCCAGTGAGACATAGATGATTTCAGAGGTTGGCTTGGCGGGGATGCCTTCTTTCTCAAATCCGCCTGCCTCGGCAATGGCGGCTTCCAGTGGCAACTGGGGTTCAAGCCCGCTCTCCACCTGCTTTTTTGATTTCGGGGCTCCGGTCTTGAAGTCGATAATGGCGAGCGTGCCATCATTCAGCAATTCGATCCGGTCGGCCTTGCCCGTCAGCGTGTAGGTATCGCCACCTATTTCCTGCGGCAGTTTGCCTTCCTTTTCGAGCCAGCGACCGGCGACGCGTTGTCTGCGCGCGGCGCGCCAGTCCAGATAGGCCTGTGCGGCACGTGCCCAGAGCGGACGCGAAAGGGCGATCTCGTCTGCAGGCATACCGGCATGCGCCAGTTCCTCGCAGATGATCTCCAGCAAGTCTCCGGTCTCACCTTCCTCATCAAAGCGTTCAACGGCTGAGTGAATAGCCGTCCCGCGCTCGGCAGGTCCGATCTCGATGCCGGGAGGTGCCAGCGGGTTGAGCTTCAATATATCGCCAGCATAAACGGCATAGGGGTCGCGGATCAGCTTCGTGACACGCGAAACCGAGAAGCGCTTGGGGCGGGCAGTGACAGGCGGACGTGGCTCTGGCGGCGCATTGGGTTTGTAGGCGTCCACATGGCGCAGCGCTTGCGCCCATTGTAACGGGTCACGATCTGCGGGTGGGGCCAGCGCCTTGTCCGCAGCGTCCAGACTATCAACGCCATCGGCCTTCAGCCCGCCGGATGCCAATGTGCGCAATCGCCAGATCCAGCGGCTTGCCACTGATGGTTTGTCTTCCACACGTTTGGCCCGCAACAGGACGACATCCTTCTGGCAGGCCAGTTGTGCAAAATCATGGGCAGACAGTCCCAGCCGTTCTTCAGGGTCGGGCAGGCCCAGTTCACGGCGCAGCCGACGCGGCAGGAAACTATCGGCAGCAGCTGGCGCAGGCCACATGCCTTCATTCAGGCTGCCAAGGATCAGAAGATCACGCGTCTGCAATCGGGCTTCCAGAGGGCCCCAGATCGCAATACGCGGATGCTCGCCCTTGCGCGGCGGCACGGTCATGCTTGCAGCGGCGGTCTCCGCAAAATCAGCCCAGAGGTCAGCTGGAATAGGGGCACCCATCTCGTCGCACAGTTCCGCCAGCGTTTCGAGATATTGCGCCGCCTGTGCGCCCTCACGTCCCCGCCACATGATGCGCGTGCCGGGGGTGTCTTCGGTCTGTGCCAGCAATTCCACAAGGCGCGCGCTGGTGCGGGCAAAGTCCGCACCGTTGATATCGCCACGTAGCGCCGCGGCACCTGAACGGCTGACAATATCTTCCAGCAAACGCACGATACTGGCCGCGTGCATGCGCTTTTTGCTCTCCAGCCGGGTTGCAAGATCTTCCAGCCCGACATGTCGCCTTGGTCCGCGCACCGGGTTTTCCTCGCGTGGATCTTCAGGATGGCGCTCAAGATCGGCAAGGGCGATTGCCTTGTCTGCTTCCGTCAGGCCCAGACGCGTCATCGGGTGTTTAAGCAAGGCGAGCAGGGCCACAGGTGAGCCGCGATCCTCCAGCCATTTGAATGTCAGCGCCAACAATGAGCCCTGCGCCGTTTGCAGGAAGGGTGTCCCGGAGGAGGGCGTCACATCGACATCCCAGCGTTTCAGCAAGGCACTGACGCGGCGTGACAATGATGGATCGGGCGTGACAAGGGCAGCTGTGCGCCCGGGCGTTTCCAGAACCTCACGCAGCATGAGCGCGGCGGCCAAGGCTTCTTCGGCCTCATCCTCGGCCTCTAAAAGTGTCAGCCCTTCCAGCCCGGCGCGGACCAGTGTTTCAGGTGGATCATCGCCGGAGAGGTGATCAAGTCTGGCTGTCCAGTCCTTTGTGGCGCTTGCCGGGGCCAGGGCCTCATTGACCAGTTTGCGGCGGGCTTGCGCCGCGGGGGTCTCATGCGTGCCGGGCCAACGTTTGACATGATGGCGATCTACGCCAAGCCGATCCAGCGCACGGGCCAGCGTGAATTGCGGATGGCTGGGGCTATCGGAAATGGCTTTCCAGGCGGGGTCTTCGACATCAGGGTCGAGACCGGGCAGGACGACGGCCCCCTTTGGCAGATCCATGGCCGCACGCATCAGCAGGCGTGTTGCGGGGGTGGCACCGGTCGAGCCCGCTATGATCACCGGATGATCAGGCGGGGTCTGTCGCCACTGGTTCGACAGGGCTTCTGCGGCTGCCACGCGCCGGGCCATCGGGTCGGTCGCGCCCTGTTCTTCCAGATAGCCGGGCCAGATTTCGGTGATGATTGTCAGGAATTTGGCGGAGACCTGCCAGTGCTGGGCAAGGTCTGCGTCAAGCGACAGACCCTCCAGCCTGTTCCAGTCGACATTCTCGCCCATAGCTGCCTGATCCAGCAGGGCAGACAGCTCATCAGCCGCTGACAGTGCCGACCCTGGAGGCAGGGGCGTATCATCCTGCGCATTGCGCCAGGCCTGAACCAGCCGCGCCAATGCCCCCCGCCGACGTGCATCAGGCAGGGGCGGGCCAAGTTCCAGTTCGGAGATGCCAACAGGTGCAATCGTATTGTCATCCTCAAGGTCACCCAACACGCGGATGTCCGGCGCGATCAATGCGCCTAGTCCCAGTTCCAGCGCCGTTTCGTGAAAGGCCTCGGCCAATGCACGTCCGGCGCGGCGGTTGGGCGTATAGATCACGGTATCGGCCAGGGCCGACGGATTGTTCTTCAGGTCCAGCACCTGAGACAGGGTTGCCGCGATGGTCTTCAGAAAGCCTGCCGAGGGCGCGATAGTGTAGATCCGAGGTGTCGGCGCTTCGAACAGTGACAGGGGCATTAGTTGCTCCGGCCTGTTGTCTCGCGCGCCCCGCCTTCATTGTCGAGCAGCCACTGGCTTGCCTTGTCACGTGATGCGGGATCACCAACATGCATCCAATAGGGGGCCATCACGCAACCATGCAGGCGCCCCCTGGCGAGAAAATCGTTCCAATAGGCATTGGCCGAAAAGGGCTCGACCTTGCGGTCCGCCACCAGGCCGGGGCGCATGATATAGACACCGGCATAGGCAAAGGGCGCATCGGGCCTGTCGCCGCGCCGCTCCAGTCGACCATCCTCATGCAACAGAAAGTCACCGGGACCATCATAGCCCATTGAATGATCGCGGCGCGCCAGCATCAATAGTGCATCCATCCGGTCTTCATCATAGCTTCTGATCATGTCCTGAAGCGACGTGTCGGTCTCATCGCTCCAGCAACTATCCGTATTGAGAATGAACACGGGATCATCCCCCAAAAGGGGCGCGGCCTTGACCACACCGCCGCCGGTTTCCAACAGGCAATCGCGCTCGTCTGACACCAGAACCTCGATATCGGTGCGACCTGTAACGTGAGCTTCCAGCATGTCTGCGAAATAATGGACATTGACCACGGCGCGTTCGATGCCAATGCCAACCAGCTTGTCCAGCAGCCGGTCGATCAGGCTCCGCCCGGCCACTTCGATCATGGGCTTGGGGCGGTCATCGGTCAGCGGACGCATGCGCGTTCCCAGACCGGCGGACATCAACATGGCTGTGTGGATTTTCGTCATGGCGCGGGGCCTCCGAATGGGCGTGCGTCAGATGAGAAGATGCGGGGCACCTTGCTGGATGACAGCGCGCATCGGCGCGGTCGCAGGGTGTCGCAGCGTTTCGCCCAGCAGTTGCAGCTGTCGTGGCAGGAAATCAAGATATTTCGGCTTCTTGTCGCGATGTATCAGCCGCGCAAACACTCCTGCCACGCGCAGGGCATTGAGGGTGCCAAGCACGGCGAGCCGTTTGTCGAACGCCTCGCGAGAGCCGCCTGTCTGATCGAGATATGCGCCAATAGCCGCTTCGCTGGCATCCGCCGATACCTCTCTTCGCGCATCTTGCAGCAGCATGGCAAAATCCCATTCGGGCCAGCCATTCACGGCGTCCTGATAGTCCAGCAGACCCACACGTTTCACACCATCGCGCTCCGGTAGCCAGATCAGGTTCTCGGCGTGATAATCGCGCAAGATCAATGCGCGCGGAAAGGTGAGGGCTTCACTGATCAGGGCATCGCGCGCGTCCTCCCATTGCGTAATGGGTACGCGGTCGACGCCGATGGTGGGATCCTGTTGGGGGGACCATTCGTAAAACAGATTGGCATTCACCTTCAGCGCCAATGCATCGTAATCCAGGACCGGCCAGTCATCGGTGCCGCTGGGCAGACTGGTGGGAGCACGCGCCCCATGCACGACAGCCAATGCCTGTGCGGCAGCACGATAGAGCGCAATCTCGTCCTCGCCCTGTTCGATGACCCGCGCAAACAGATCATCCCCCATATCCTCCAGCAGCACGAGGCCGGCAGGGATGTCTGCAGCGATGATGTCGGGCGCGGAAAGGTCCAGCGATTTCAGGAAACGGGTCATGGCAATGAAGGCGTCCACGCGTGACGCGGCAAGACGCGATTGGGCATCCCAGCCAAGTGCAAGGCGTTCATCTTCAGTATGTTCAGGACGGCAAACGAGGCCCTCTGCGGGGGCGATCATGAAGATGGCCGTATCGTCGCCCCGGGTGAGACGTTCATAGCGGCGGGTGGAGGCGTCTGCACCCAGCGGCATGCGGTGCGCGTCGCCCCATCCGGCCATTTCCAGGAACTCCCGGCGTTTTCCGGCTGCCGCTGCGTCAGTTTTTGAGGCTGTCAATGCGTTCGCTCCACTCCGGCCCATACCCCACAATATGGGCGATTCGGCCATCCGATACGATCTCTAGTTCAAGGTCGAGGCGCCATTTGGGCAAACTGTGTCCCATGCGTTCAGGCCATTCAATCAGGGCAAGACCATCCTGGCTGTCCTCAAACCCCAGCTCGGGAAGGTCCTGTTCATCTTCCAGCCGATAGAGGTCAAAATGCCATATAGGCAGATGCTCGGCTTCATAGGTGAGAACAATGGTGAAAGTCGGGCTGGGCACCTCAAGGTCTTCATTTTGCAGGAGTTTGCGGATTAATGCGCGGGCTAGGGTAGACTTGCCAGCGCCCAGGTCACCTTTCAGGGCGATAACGTCACCGGGTCTGACCATTTCGGCTAATGTGCGCCCCAGTCGGGCAGTGGCTTCATCGTCCTTGAGGGCTATCTCGTGTCTCTGATCCGTCATATTTCGCCGCGTCAAACCGTTGCACAGTGTAAAATTGACCTTGCGCGAAGCCGCGCAAGGCGTCAAACAGAAGCGGTTTGCGACAAGAATTTGAGGATTTACCCGTCAGATGACCAAGATTACCTTTGTAGAACATGATGGCACGGAACATGTTGTGGATGCTGCGAACGGTGGATCCGTCATGGAAGCAGCAATCAACAACAACGTCCCTGGCATTGATGCCGATTGCGGTGGCGCATGTGCCTGTGCGACCTGTCATGTCTATATCGATGCAGCTTTCACGGAGACCGTTGGCAAGCCGAATGACATGGAACAGTCCATGCTCGATTTTGCCGAGGGCGTCGCCGACAATTCCAGGCTTTCCTGCCAGATTACGATTTCTGATGCGCTTGAGGGCATGAAGGTCACCATGCCGGAATCCCAAAGCTGATAATTCTGGCTGATGGTATGGACAATGTGGCGAGATGAACAAGCTCGTCATCTATATGGCCCGTGGTGCACAGATTGTGCTCGCGGGCTATCTTGTTTCTCTGGCACTTGCCTGCATTCAGGCGTGGCCACAACTGGCTGATGCAGGAGCGTCGGCCATTTCCCGGATCGCATTTGCGGCGGTTCCGGCGATTGTATTGTTTGTGCTCATACAAAAACGACGCACGCGCATTCCCGCTTTGCTTGCCGCCTGGGCGATCATCATCGCACTCATCTGTTTTACCGAACCATTCCTGAGTTTTCTCGGCGTTTGAGATCATCTCGAAGAGCTGTTTCGACCCATGCAATTGCCTGGGTATCCAGCATAATTGAAATCAAATTTTAAGCCTGACGCGATAGTTCAAGTAATCAGACGGATCGTCGAAGTCCTGCAGGTTTTTCCGGGTATTAGAGACGCTCCAACTGAAGGTTGACCTTTTGTGGGTTACCTTCAAAGCGCATTGGCAGGGTTATGACTGAACTAGACAGGCAATACTCCGGTAAAGAACAAGCAAAAACAGCGACACAGCCCATTCGAAAAGCAAATGCTGCGCAGATAACGTTTGCAATATTTGCTTTGGCGGTCTGTTTCGGCGTTCAATTTTGCGTTGCGCGAAGTGTCCTGACGGCTTCGGGATTGCCGATCAGCTGGTGTTTTGGAAATTCATGATGACATTATTTTCGCGATACTCGCTGTCTACCCTGTTCGCAGGATTCATTGTGATGCAGATTCCCATCGCCTTGTTTCTGGCGCACATCGCGGGCAATTCACTTCTATTGGTGGGTATAGGGGCAACTGCATTCGCCTGTGTTGCTGTTATCGGAGCACTGTTCTTCGATAAACGCGTCAATGGCTATGTGATCGGACTGACCTACATGTCGATGACCGCCCTTCAGGTCACGGCGTTGACGGGCAATCCGATGCAGGTCGACATGCATCTGTTTTTCATGGCCGGGCTGGCCCTGCTGGCATCCTTTCGTTCCCAGAGAGTCATACTTGCATCAGCCGGAGCGGTGGCGGTCCATCACGCCATATTCAATTTCGCGGCCCCGGATCTGGTCTACCCCGGAGGAACGAACATCATTCGGCTGGTCCTGCATGCGACCGTGCTGTGTGTAGAGACAGTCGGTCTTACCATGATCATCAATGGCATCAATCAGCGCTCAGCCGAGGTTGAACTGCGGGCTCAGGAAGCTGCCAGTGCCCGAAAACAGGCTGAAGAAGAAGCCATGGCGTTGACCGTCACGCTTCAGGAGCTTGAGGAGGCTCGCGAAGCAAGTGATCGCGCGAATGCACACCGGATCGAACTGGAAGCCGAACGCCAGCGTTATGCGGATGAACAGGCCGAGGTGGTCTCCTCACTCGCCACTGGTCTCAAAACGCTTGCCAGTGGGGATCTGACATATCGTTTGCAGACAGTGTTTGCGGATCGTTATGAAGGCCTGCGTACCGATTTCAACAATGCGGTATCATCGCTCGAAGGTGTGTTGCTTCGCCTGCTGGCATCATCGGGCAATATCAGGATCACAACGACAGAGATCAATCGCGCAACAGATGATCTGTCCATTCGCACGGAGCGTCAGGCAACGACGCTGGAAGAAACAGCTGTCGCGCTTGACCAGTTGACCGTGACCGTTCGTCAGAGTGCAGATGGTGCAAATGAAGCCAATCGCGTCGTTGCAAGCGCTCGCGAGGAGGCAAAGAAAAGTGGCGAAGTCGTTCGCTCGGCTGTCAACGCCATGGATGCCATTTCAGAATCGGCAACACAGATTGGCCGGATCACGACAGTGATCGATGAAATCGCGTTCCAGACCAATCTGCTGGCGCTCAATGCGGGGGTTGAAGCGGCACGTGCGGGTGATGCGGGCAGAGGTTTTGCCGTTGTGGCGACTGAAGTTCGTGCGCTTGCCCAGAGATCCGCTGAAGCCGCCAAGGAGATCGACGGCTTTATCCGGGCCTCGACGCGTCAGGTCAAAAGCGGTGTAGGGCTGGTTGGTCAGGCCGGTGACACGCTGCAGCAGATTGCGGAGAATGTAGAGCAGATATCTTCAATGGTATCTGAAATCGCTCACGCTTCTCAGGAGCAGGCAACAGGTCTGACGCAGATCAATACCGCTGTGAACCAGATGGATCAGGTGACCCAGCAAAACGCTGCAATGGTGGAGCAGACTTCCGCCGCCAGCCATAATCTGGCCGGAGAAGCAGAAGAGCTGGCCATACTATTAGGGAATTTCAAGCTTGGCCGTGACGCGGATGCGCGTCATCAGCAGAATGATGACAATCACTTTCACGGCGAAGATGACTGGCTTCGCCAACGGATCGGATCAAGGATGGTTGGTTCCTGATCAGGGTGTGATTACGGACATCACACCCTAGACGCTGCGCCATTCGCCGGGCTGCATGCCATCCAGTGACCAGTTGTCGATCGATGCGCGTATCAGGCGCAATGTTGGATGGTCTATCGCTGCAGTCATGCGTCTGACCTGCCGGTTACGTCCCTCGCGCAAGGTGATCTCCAACCAGCAATCAGGCACGGATTTGCGAAATCGCACAGGTGGATCTCGTGGCCATAGTCCCGCAGGTTCATCAATTCTGCGTGCACCGGCCGGTAGGGTGCGGCCATCCTTCAGCGTCAGACCTTGTCGAAATTGTTCCAGGGCATCGTCACTGGGAATACCTTCCACCTGGACCCAATAGGTTTTGGGCTTCTGATAGCGTGGGTTGGCGATGTGATGCTGCAGGCGGCCATTATTGGTCAGGACGAGCAACCCCTCACTGTCCTTGTCCAGACGTCCGGCCGGATAGACGCTGGGTACGTCGATATAGTCCGATAAAGTCTTTCTTGGCCCGCCGGCAGTCGATTTGTCCGTGAATTGCGACAAGACATCATAGGGTTTGTTGAACAAGATGATCGTACTCATGAGGGGGTAGGACTCCGTCGGCGTCGAGACCCCGTCAGCAGGCGTCTCATCCGCAGAAACAAAAGGGTGATGCCTGACATCGCCACCAGCAATGCAGCGCCTGCAGCTGTGATCAGCAGGGGATGATTGAAATCTTCGCCGTCATTATAGTCCATGACATGCAACCGCCAGAAAAAATCATAGAAGCGCCAGGTTGAAGAACGTCTGGCACGGACTTCAGCGGTGAATGGGTCGATGTAAAGCGTTGTGTTGCCATTGTCATCAAATGCAATTTTCCAGACCGGGGCGGGTCGGCCATATTCTGTCGGTGATGTCGCCAGATATTGCGCGGATCTGATCGGCGCATCCCCCAGATAGTCTGTCGTCGCGATAGACCGGGCAAGCTGTTCTGGCAAGGGGCTCAGCACCTGGCCAGACACAGCGTTGACGAGTGAGCGATTTCCATCAGCATCACGCAGTCGCCAGACAGGCGTTTCCTGCAACTGACCCAGCTCTGCATGGCCGAGCGTGAGCATGTTGGCAGCTTTTGCGGCCTCAGCGATGGTGATGACAGATGAAGGTGTCAGAGTAACGGGCGCAGGTTCGCGGATCTTGTGTTCTCCGCGCACGTGCTCGATCGGGATTGCACTCATCACGACGCCGCCCATGATCCATAAAAGGATCTGCAGACCAACGATAAGCGCGATCCATTTGTGGATGCGCAGCGCCCAGCGAAGTGTCGTCATCTATTGCAGCCCCGCGCTCTCCAGATCAGATGCGCAACATAGCGCCGGTGTGGTGAGCGTCCATAGGACAGAATTGCCCTATGCCGGGGACTGGAGCGCCTGTGGTGCCGCCGGGCCGTCATCATCCGGTGGCAGGGGTGCATTTTCGGCTTCGATCCGGCGCCAGTCCTTGAGTATGCCGATCTGAGAGGTGGAAATGGCTGGGATCTCGACTTCCATCGGCACCCAGAACAGCCCTGCGAGCGCGCTGGCGCGACCTGATGGGCGTGTCGAACTGAAGGTGATGATGAAGGGGGCCAGGATCTGCGGGCCTGCAATCGGCAGGAACCACCAGAACAAATTGTCAGCAGTCAATGCGCTGGCGATCAGCGTGGCCAGGCCCATCATGGTGATCCACCAGGATGCGGCCCAGCTTTCGGATAGCGGAATGGCATCTGCTTCACGGTCAGCTGTCGGCCAGCCACCATCCGCACCGGTCAGGATTTCTAGAACTGCACGTGACTGGAACATCATCATGATCGGGGCCAGCATGGATGACCAGACGATCTCGGCAATCAGGCTCCACAAAATGGGAAGCGTGCCGCCAAAGGCCGATGCACTGCGTGAGAATGCCATGCGCAGACCAATCAGGATCTTCGGGCCGATCAGCAAGCCGAAGATACAGGCGATCAGCATCAGGCTCTCGCTGGCAGCGATGCGCGGAAAGATCGGGCCCTCAAATTCCGATGGGAAATAATTGTGCGGCGTATCCATCAGGGGGGCGATGACAGACAAGGCAATGAACAATGCCCAGAGCGGTGATGCGAGATAGGCCATCACGCCCTGTGCGAGTGTGAACCGGCTCCACCATTTGAAGCCGGGCGCGACAAGTATGCGCATGTGCTGAAGATTGCCCTGGCACCAGCGTCGGTCGCGTTTTGCAAAATCGATGAGATTGTCCGGGCCTTCTTCAAAGCTGCCTTCCAGATCCGGGGCCACTTCAACCTTCCAGCCAGAACGGGCGAGCAGGGCGGCTTCGACATAGTCATGGCTCAGAATATGCCCACCAAAGGGCGGAGACCCTGACAATATGGGCATGCCGCAGCTTTCTGCGAAAGCATGAGTGCGGATAATGGCGTTATGGCCCCAGAAAGGCCCTGACTTGCCTTGTGCACTTGCAAGCCCGCGCGAGAAGATCGGCGACATCAGATTGGCTGCGAACTGAACAGAGCGACCGAAAAAGGACCGGGCATTCAGGATCTTGGGCAGGGTTTGCAGTAGGCCTAGTTCATCATCGGCCTCCATGCGGCGTACCATCTCGATCATGGTGTCCAGTGACATCAGGCTGTCGGCATCAAGCACGATCATGTGCTTGTAGAGGCCGCCATGGTTCTGGACGAATTCGGCAATATTGCCCGCCTTGCGCCCGGTATTGTCATCACGGCGGCGATACCAGATCTCCACGCCTTCGGGTGTTTGCGACAACAGGTGTTGATACCAGGCTTCTTCCTGCGCGGCGACGGCGTCATCTCGGGTGTCTGAAAGGATGGCAAAGTGAAACCGACCGGGTGCTGCCTTGGCGGCATCCCGGGTCATGGCGGCGACATGGGAGAAGGTCTTGACCGGGTCTTCATTATAGACCGGAACCAACACGACGCTCAGAGGCAGGTCCCTGATCGGAATAGCAGGCACTTTGGGGGCTTCGCGGCGGCGCGCGGGCGAGAACAGGCCCGACAGCGCAAAGGATGACCCAAGCGCAATCCACGCCGTCGACAGGGTCAACAGCGCGATCCGGAAATGATCGATCATGTTCACGCCATCAGCGTAAAACACGCTCGCTGCCAGCCGGAATGCGATTCCGGTGGCAAGGACAACATACAGCAGGGAAAACAGTCGCGACGTGTATGTCATGTCAGACCTTCCATGACAGATGCATCGCCAGAGTCAGGCCCGGCCATGCCGGGCCTGGAGCTCAACGAAAGACTCTCCGTGATCTTCGGCTATATCGATACCACCCACTCAGGGCTTATCGACGTGGACGAGCTGGTGGAATACATGAGGCATGCGTCGCAGGAGAAATTGGACCGAGGCAAGGGGATCGACGTCCCCGCGCGTCCCGGCG
>PAQI01000043.1 GCA_002709235.1 Hirschia sp. | reverse complement strand
GAACCTGAAGGCGAAGGTCGGGTGGAGCTCAAGGCCAGATCCGAGACAGAAGCGCCCCCACCTGCCACAACCAAGCCAGCCCCGGCCGCGCCAGCTCCACCCAAACCCGCTCCAACTCCAATACAGGCGAAACCCAAACCCACCCCGCCTGATCCGGTACCTGCTCCGCCACCAGAAACCGCCAAGAATACTCCTCCACCAACCGACACTGCGCCTGCGCCGCCCGCAACCACATCACATCAGGCAGAACAATCCGGCGCGCCATCCCAAGAGCTCGCAGAGACATCCACCCCGGCCGGACAGCCCGCTTCAGGTCAGACAGAAAAACCGACACTCACGCCTCCAACAGATGGGCCGATATCCAGTCAGGCTGGAAACGCTGATTCAACCAATTACGCCGGTGCCGTCATGAAACATCTGTCCCGTATGAAACGTCCGCGCGCATCCGGGCCGGGTTCCACGCTTATTGCCTTTACCGTGGCCTATTCAGGCGATCTTGAAACCGTGGGCGTTTCCAGAAGTTCAGGCTCCAGGCGGTTTGACCGTGACGCGCAGAAACTCGTTGAGCGCGCCGCGCCATATCCGCGCCCGCCCATCCATGCCAATCGCAGTTTCCAGGTCGAGATCGAGGGACGCTAACCGCCTCCGCCCCAATGACTGCCAGCCACACGGACAAACACAAAAAAAACCCCGGTGCTCACCACAGGCACCGGGGTTACTTAATCCTACCGAGTCAAAGAGAGGAAATCTCAGTAGGCATCCTTGGTATCTGCGTCATTCACCAAACCATCTTCATTGGTGTCCAGACGCTGAAACATGTTCTGGCCTGACGCCTGAAACTCTTCACGGGTTAAAATGCCGTCCTTGTCGGCATCCAGAATGCCAAAGCGTACATAGGCCTGCTTGATCTGGCGGTCGCGCTGCGCGGCCAGATCCTGTTCAAGCCGCGCCTCATATTCAGCGACATATTCATCCGGCATCACCCTGGCATCGCCATCGGGATCACGCGCATCATATCCCTCATCACGCACCGCGCGATATTCTGCAGTGGTGACGGTGCCGTCCTCGTCAGCATCATAGGTGTTGAAGAAGTCGGCCTTGGAATGTCCCCCACCCATGGAACGCCGCTGAGGCTTTGCATCAGCCTCCTTCTTCATCTTCTTCTCTGCGTCCTTGTGGACATAGGCTTTTTCACCCTCAACGGATGCCATCTTGGTCGCGTCCACGGTTTGGGCCGTTGTGGTCGTACAAGCGCCGAGCGCCAGTGCACTGGCCGCCGCCAACAGAATGCTTGTCGTCTTCATCATCATATGTCCCTCTGGATCTGTATTGCTGGAATATGCGTCACTCACCGTGTGACCTCGAAGGTCAGCGACGTGGTGTAGCTCTGGATATCGGTGTCCGCGCCTTGCGGTGCTTCAGCCTGATGCCGCGTCATCAGCAGGTAGACACCCGGCTGATCGAAACTGAGGGTCAGACGTCCATTGGCATCGGTCACAACATCCTTTTCGCCCTTGTCAGACGCATAGGCCCCACCCTCGCGGGACAGTGTCATCTTCTGATCGACCAGCGGCACGCCATCAAACAGGACATCCACGCTGAACCCTTCATCGAGATAGATCTCATTGGGGTGTTCAACCGGCGCAAACACGAGGCGTCCGATCCGGGCATCAACAGCCTCTCGCGTGGGCGCACCTTTCGAAACATAGACATCTGCAACAGTCGCAGTCTGTGAGGTGACCATGGCCTCACCCGCCGCAGGCGTAATCTCGGTCCCGTCTTCGCCGCGCGCAGACTTGTAGCTGCCATCCGCCGCCCTGATCATCTTGCCCTTACGGCCCAGGCGTTCCCCTGTCGTGAACCTGTAGGTCCCATCCTGCGCAAGCCCGCTTTCCAATATCGTGACCTGCTTAAGCTCGACGACATTATCATAAGGATAGCGCACGCCATTGGGCGCAACATAATGCCAGTCCTGCGATTTCACGCCGACTTCGGGGTTCGAGAAGTCCTCCGTGAAGGAAGACATCAGCGTCACCTGCTTGCCATGTGTCAGGTCAAATGCCTGCGGCTTGATATAGGATGTGTGCGCACTCGCTACACCCGCGCCAGCCAGGCAGGTCACTGCCCCAAGCACTGCAAATTTCAATCTCATGGATCTTCCCTCCTCATTCTCAATCCTGTTTGCCAGCCCATTAATGCGATTGCAAGTCATTATCGTTCTCAATTTGTGATTTGGGGAAAGTCTTTTGCCAATCTTCGCAATGAGCCGCGTCAATCGGTGCTCAAACGCGACGGTCTAGGACACACCAAACACGAAGATAGCCACCATTGCCGCGAGACTTGCGGCGGTCAGTTTAAGGCTCGTTGCCAGCCGAAATCTCATTGTGAAAAACAAAAAGAAACCCACAAGCGACAGCACCAGCGTCACAATCGCGATCACATCGATCAGCAAACGCCAGACAGCACCTGCCTCCTTGCCACGATGAAGGTCTCGAATGACCGCCATGACACCGGATCTGGCCGTTTCGATTTCCGCTTCTCCAGAGGCAAGGTCGATGAAGACATCCACATTTGCCTTCACGCCCGTAAAGCGAAGCATGGCGTCTTCATCAAGGATCTCCGCGCTGGCAAATTCTCCGGCCATGACCGTTTGTGATTCCAGCAGGCGCGCCAGGGCCGCCCCCTTGTCATCCTGTTTCAGCGCCTCGACAATCAGCGGATCAGGCAGCTGAACCAGCTCGACCTGCCGCGCGTCTCTTTTATCTGCAAACCATTCCGGATGGTTCAGCAGGAAACCACTGGCCGCAAAGAATATCAGGCCGATAAAGGCAAAGGCTGACAGATAGCCATGCGTGGCCCGCGCAAACCGATAGATGACCGGCTTGCGCCATCCTTTGGGCAAGCGAAACCACGCCCTCCCGTCAGCCCGTCCTGTGGCCTCATTCGCTGTCGCAGTGATCTGATCGCCCACGATCACGACCCCTTGTCGGACTTGCCAAACGCAATGCTGACCTTGCCTAGCTCCGAACCCGCTTCAGTGACCACCGCAACCGGCTTGTCCGTCAGTGTCAGCGCAGTCTTCTCATATTGATGGCCACCATGTTCGCGTGAGGCTTCGATATGCAGCACATACTCGCCCTGCTCGACAGGACGGCCCTGATCATCGCGCCCATCCCAGACGATGTCATATCGCCCCGGCGGGCGCGTCGGCCTGGCGACATGATCAACAAGCGCAGGGTTCTTGCGACCGACCCGGCGCCAGTGCACATAGTTTTCCTCCAGCCAGCGAGGACTGTCCCCCAGCATCAGCAGATGACGCACAGGCTTGTTGTCTGCATCCGTCACCCAGGCAACGACATAGGGATATTCATAGTCCCCCGCATTGATCTTCGGGATTTCATACGCAATGTCGACAGACCAGTTTTCCGGCCATGGATTGGCCACGCCTGCGACCTCTGCCGTCACCTTTTCCACCGGCGCGCTCAGCTGCGACCAGCCATTGCTGACAAACCGCGACCCGCCCCTGGTGATGATCAGCGCCTCGATACCCTCATGACTGTTGGCATAGCCCAGGCTTGCCGCGACCCCCATCACGGCAAAGGCTGTCGCCAACCCGTCCGCCGCTTCCGCGTCTGGTGCGATCACGGTCACGGTTTCAACAGCCTCCTGAGGCTGGCCTGTCAGAGGTGAAATGATATGAGAATGCGTCCTGCCTCCAATGATCACATCCCGACCGCCCGTTCCGCTGGACGCTATCGCCGCATTGTTCAGCAACATGATTTCGGCAGGCGTTTCATTGTCCGCCGCGCCGGGCCCGGCCACACCCACACGCACGCCACCGCTGGTGAACATACCATCCAGCCGCATGTCTCCGCCAATATCGATCAGCACGGCCTGCGCTTCGGTGGACGCAGCCCGCGCGGCCGTCACCGCAGCATCAATGATCACACCCTTGGCCAGCGCATCCACATTCAGCGTTGCGCCCACCGTCACCTCCGCGACACTGTCATCGGCATGGATCTCGGCAGAACGCGACAGGGCCGCAAGCTCTGCAATATGCTTCAGATTCACGCTGCCCTGCTCAGCAGCATTCGACCAGGCCGCAATGACATTTCCAAAGCGGCAATCCAGAGCGCCACCGGTTTGCGCACGCCAGTATTCGCAGCGCTTCAACAGCTCGACCAGCTCATCCGAAACCGAAGCCTGCCCGGTCTGGTTCAGCCGCGAAATCTCGCTGTCATCACGCCATGTCGAGAAGATACGCTCCAGCCGATCAATTTCTGCGCGTGCTGCCTGCCACGCCAGATCTGCCCCCGCCTTCGAGCGCGCTTCTATCTGCATGTCCAGCGAAGTGCCCAGCACATGATCGGCATGATACGCAAAGACTTCCGCACATGCTGGCTGAATGATCGCGCTTGCAGCCACAATAGCACCGCTCCATTGCCCGATCGACTTCTTGTGAAATTTCATGGCGGTATGCTCGCATTCTGCTACTTGCGGACGGTTCTCAATTGAGGACAGTCATAGCGTCACAGATTGTAATTGCAAGTCATTTGCATTCGCAATGTATTTCACCCGATCGACTGAAATCCGGTTCAGGTGGGGTGACTTCTACAAGCGCACAGAGGTTCACGCTTCCGCACAATGCCTGACCGGAAGATCCGGCCTAACGAAAAAACGCGCAGAAACGGCCGTACTCCGGCAGTCTCTGCGCGTTTCGGCCCGGTCAGACCGTCATCATGGAAATGTCGTGTGGTCCTGAATGAATGCCGAAGCGTCAGGCCCCATCATTTCGGTGCCATTCTGATCGCACCGTCCAGACGGATGACTTCAGCATTCAACATCGGATTTCCAATCAGGCTTTCGACCAGCATCGCATATTCTTCCGGCTTGCCCAGACGGTTTGGAAACGGAACCTGTCCACCCAGCGAATCCTGCGCTTCCTTTGGCAGACTCTCCATCATGGGTGTCAGGAACAGGCCCGGTGCAATCGTGTTGACGCGAATGCCATAGCGCGCAAATTCCCGCGCAATCGGCAACATCATGCCAACAACACCGCTCTTGGAGGCTGAATAGGCCGCCTGTCCGATCTGTCCTTCAAAGGCTGCCACGCTGGCCGTGTTGATGATGATACCGCGCTCTTCACCCACTGGTTCGGCATCGACAATGCGCGCTGCGAATTTTGACAATACGTTGAACGTCCCGATCAGATTGATGGAGATGATCTTGGAAAAATCCTTCAGCGGGATCGCGCTGCCGTCACGATTGACCACCTTGGCCGGCGGAGCAATTCCAGCACAATTCACTAGCACACGCGCCTTGCCGTGATAACCTTCGGCCTCTTCCAGTGCGGCCAGAACAGCGTCTTCATCCGTGACATCAACCTTGATAAAACGACCGCCAATCGCTGCCGCATGCGCTTCACCGCTTTCCGCATTCAGGTCAAATATGGTGACTTTTGCACCCATTTTGGCCAGACGAGCAGCGCTTGCTCCTCCCAGCCCCGATGCCCCGCCAGTGACGATTGCTGCTTGTCCGTTGATATCCATGAGCTCTTTCTTCTTGCAACGATAGTCTGGAGACCATGTTCAATCTGCCAGCACCAGAACAGGTTGCAACATATATTGCACCCCCGGTGATTGACCCCATGAACACCCCAGAGAATATTCTCTACTCGTGAGTAGGTTGAGTTCCGGACATCGATGTGTCAAGCCGGAAATGACAAGGAGACAGCCCGCTTTGACTTCGACAAGCTCCCCCTTTCGTACAGCCGAACAAAAGCTGGAAGACCGCGCCGCCAAACGAAACGCTGTGCTCAGGGCTGCGGTGCAGATGTTCAATGCGCGCGGCTTTCACGCCACCTCCCTTGATGATGTGGCCGCGTCACTGGGGATCTCGAAACCAACGATCTACCATTATCTCGGCAACAAGGATCAGATCCTTCTTGAATGCCTGAAACTCGGCCTGCAACAATTGCTGGAAGCGGTCGCACAGGCGCGTACCCTGCCCGGAAGCGGTTTTGACCGGCTTGTGCGCTTTCTTGAATGTTATGCCGAAGTGATGATGGATGATTTCGGCCGCTGCGTCATTCGTACACCTCAGGAGAGCCTGACTCCCCAGAGCCTGCCCGAATATCGAGACATCAAGCGCAAGATAGACGCAGCCATGCGCGAGCTGATCGAGGAAGGCATTGCAGACGGATCAATCGCAGCGCTGGACTCAAGGCTTCTCTCCTTCACGCTTGCAGGGGCCTTGAACTGGACCGCGCGCTGGCACAATCCTGACGGCGAACAGGATGTCGGCGAGATTGCCTCTACAATGGTAGACATTCTCGCCAATGGATTCACCCCCGCCAACCGGCCACCGCCCGGCTAGCTGATCTGGTGCACAGGCATGCACCGCGAACGATCTTCCGCGGTGATCCGACGATTCTAGCCCGACTTTCGAAACCTGTGTCTTCAGGATCAGGAAAAGCGCTTCTTGTCTGCTTCCAATGCTGCGATCTTGGACTTCTCACCAATGAAGACCGCCGTCTTCTGGTGCAGCTGCTCAACCGGCATTTCCAGCAGAGACTGATCGCCATTGGTCGATGCACCGCCCATTGCCTCGATCAGGAACGACATCGGAATGGCCTCATAGACCAGGCGCAGCTTACCGTCCTCATAGCCCTTGATATTGGCACTTGGGTAAGCAAACAGCCCGCCTTGCAACACCATGCGCTTCATGTCTGACACCATGGAGGCGAACCAGCGCATATTGTGAGGCTTCTTGCCGCCTTTTGTTTCCAGCAGGCTGGCATAGTGCTTCTGAAGCCATTCATCCCAAACGGTCTGGTTCTGGGCATTGATCGCCAGCACATCCGCCGATGGCAGACCACCTTCAATCTCCACAACATCCCATGTCGAGGCGTCCTGATCGAAAATGCCCTTATAGACCTTGTCGCCATCTGCAAAATAAACTTCGAGGTTCATCCCGAAGACAAAGAACCCGCCACTAATGATGTTCTTGCCGCTGAAGTCTGCGGCGACATCAGCATCCTTGAATACACCAAAGATCGCGCCTGACGGAATACCGATCAGCGCAGATTTGGAACCGTCCAGCGGGTCCAGCGCGACACTATAGGGACCATCGGAAATCTTGTTCAGGCCGGGGCGTTCTTCCGAAACCACATATTTGACGTGGCCATCTTTCTTCAGCGCGTTGAAAAATGCCTCATCCGCGATCACGTCGAGTTCGATCTGGTCATCGCCCGATTCATTGCTCGAGGTCGCGAATTTCAGGCCGGAGCCCTTTTTCAGTTCTGCATAGATAACTTCAGAGGCTGAAAACAATGCCGCGTAAATTCCATCCAGGTTTGGTAGTTGGCTTTTGAAGTGCAACGACATTTTCAGTTCTATCCCTCTGACTCACATAAAAGACATCGACCCGCCAATTCAATTCCTGCGCCATCTGAACGGCGCATCGGTCGGTATGAGCTTGATAGCCAATGTCTATCCCGGGTCAATCGCCCGGCAAGGATTACATGGATTACCACGATTGAAAATCGCGCGCTCAGGGCGTCTCACCGAAATTCCGGTGTCATGTCCCAACTTGGCCTTTGAATTGTCGATGGCTGTATCATGATGACATCGCGCCAGCCCATCTCCGCACACCTCTCCAAAAATGAACCTCGCCCTTCAACGCCGCTCTTGACGCTGGACCTCGGAGGGGGTACCAAACGCTCATAAACATGTTAGCATGCAAGCATACAATAACTTGCTAAAGCTGACTTCCGGGGAGGAAGACAATGAAAACGAGCACAAGCACATATGCGATTCTGGCGGCGGCCCTGCTGGCACCTCAATGGGTCCACGCCCAGGAAACCGAACAGGCTGGCGAGGAAATCGTCGCCGACACTTCCGAAACGGCACCACAGCCTCAAAAGGAATCACGCCTGGGCCTCGACACCGTTGTGGTGACCGCCCAGAAGCGCGAAGAATCCCTGCAGGACACCTCGATCGCGATTTCCGCATTCGCAGGCAGTGCACTGGAAGATCGTGGCATTGATGATGTCTCCAATCTTCAGTCCTACATTCCCAATTTCCATGTCGGCCAGGAGCAGGACGGCGTGAAGATCTCGCTGCGTGGCGTCGGTATTCAGGGCACGGGCAGCATCACCGACCCGGGCGTCGCCTTTTATCAGGATGGTTTCTACGTCCCCCGCCCTTCAGGCGGCAGCGCCGTTTTCTTCGATGTCGACCGCGTCGAGGTTCTGCGCGGACCACAAGGCACGCTTTATGGCCGCAACGCCACCGGCGGCGTGGTCAATGTCATCTCCAAGGAACCCGTCTTCCATTATGAAGGCAAGGTCGGCGCAACCTTTGGTAGCCGTGATCTGATGGAATATCGCGGCATGGTGAACGTCCCGCTGGGCGAAAACCTCGCGACCCGTCTAGCCGTCGTACACGCCAAGGAAGATGGCTATCACGAGAACCTTTCCGAAGCTCCGGGATCTGACGATTTCTATGGCTCCGATGGTGACCTGTCAGTGCGCGGACAGATGCTCTATGACAATCAGAACGGCTTCACTGTTCTTCTGTCCGGCCTGCACAGTGACCTCAACAGCACCGGCCTTCCCTACACATTCCTCGAACGCAATCTCGGCGGCCCACCGCCTGTTCAGGCCTATGTCAGCCAGATCGGCGCAGAACCATCCGATCCCCTGCAGACCATCAACGATCATGAATCCTTCAATGATGCGACAACCACCCAGGGCTTTATCAGGATCACCAAGGAATTTGGCGGCGTCGAAGCCTTCCTCCAGGCCGGCCTTCTGGATCAGGAAACCAATCTGGTCCAGGACTTTGACGGCTCAGATCTGGACATCAGCGTGTTCCACAAGGATCAGGAAAACGAAGCGCAAAGCTTTGAATTTCGTCTGTCCTCCATCGATGCCGAGAAGCTCAACTGGATCCTTGGTGCCTATTACTTCAACGAGGAAACCTACATTCTGCGCCGGGTGGAACTGAACGGCCTCACGCCCGGCGGTGTGATTTCCCTGCCAGACTTCCTGCTCGATGAATGGGGCAATTCCTCAACCGCCGCCATCTTCGGATCGGGCACATGGTCCTTCACCGATGATGTGCGCCTGACACTAGGCCTGCGCCACACACAGGACAAGAAAGACGGCGCAAAGGTCACACGCGGTAATTTCGGTGCCCCCTTCCCGGCCGACGTGCCGAACGACCAGTTCGACGCCGACGAGACATTCTCTGAAACCACATGGAAGATCGGTGCGGAATGGAACGTCACCGACACCGCACTCACCTATGCCAATATCTCGCGCGGCTACAAGGCGGGCGGATTCAACTCCACCTCCAGCGGATCGCCCTATGATCCTGAAACCGTGCTGGCCTATGAAGCGGGCCTCAAATCAAACCCCTTTGGCGGCATGGCCAAGGTAAATGCGGATGTCTTCTACTATGACTATGAAGACATGCAGCTTTCCACACTGACCACGATCAATGGTGCCCCGGGACAGTTTACATCGAATGCGGCCAAGGCAACGATCTACGGTCTGGAACTGGACACCAATTTCAGCCTCACCGACTCAACCCTGCTGAGCCTGTCCTATTCCTATATCAGCGCCGAGTTCGACGAATATTTCAACAATGACCCGCGCGAGCTGAACCCGCCCTTCAACCCGAACGACCCCGAAGGGCTCGGTCGCCAGGATCTGAGTGGAAACCGCGTGCCATATGTGCCGGAAAACACCTTCACAATCGGTCTCCAGCAGGAGTTCGACCTGTCAGATGGCGGCTCGATCCTCGCCTCGCTGACCTCGACCTGGCATGACGATCTTTATATGCGTGAATATAACAGCGCGGATATCGACCTTCAGGAATCCAACACCAAGACCGACGCCACACTGGCCTGGTTCGTGGCAGATACCGGACTGTCACTGACTGCTTATGTCACCAATATCGAGGATGAATCCGAACTGGCGAACATTTACATCTCGCCCGGTTTCATCGGCACCAGCGCAACGGCGCAATATACACGACCACGCACCATCGGCATCCGGCTCGACTATGAGTTTTGATCTGATGCGTATGCCCCGCCCGAAGAGCCCGGCCCGGATGCATAGCATCCGGGCTTTGCTTCTGTCAGCTGGCGCGGTGATCCTGAACACTGCTTGCGCCGCTGAAGATCCCGACAAGGCCCAGCCGATACCGGACCCCACCAGCACAATGCCAACTGATCTCGTCATCTATTCCCCGGCTCCACCGCGCATCATGCTTCATGCCCATAATGTTCAGCTGGGAGAGATCCTGTCGGCATGCGACAGCTTTGGCGAAGTGCAGACACCGCCCATTGCGCTGCCGGACTCCATCAACGAGATCAACGCTTTATCTGCGGATGTCCGGCCCTTCCATCTGCCGATCGTGACAACGCTGGATTTTGAAACCGCGATCAATCAGACCGCGCCAGACTGGCATGGCTACACGAAAGCCAATTCCGATCTGAGATTTGTGGCCTCGTTATATGATGTCTCTTTTGGCATTCTGGCCTTCGACGCAGATATTCATTCACCACAAGACCTGATCGGCAAGCGCATAGCCGCACCGCCACGCCCCAGTTCCGTGCGCTGGTTCACCGAAGCCCTGCTGCGCGATGGCTGGGGCATTCTCGATCAGGTGGAACTGGTCGACCTGACACCGCCCGAACTGCCCGGCGCACTCGCTGATGGAAGCATAGATGCAACCAGCTGGAACATCATGAGCGAAACCCCTCAAGGCTTTTTGCCCCTCATGCCTCCATTGCTCGATCATCCCACTGCCCACTGGATCAGCGTGGATGATCAGACGGTCACGCAGATCAACTCTGCCAACCCGTTCAACACCGAAAGCGTAGATATTGCCGCCGGTGCCATACGCAGCACGACGCAGGATCCAAGCGCTGCCGCAACCCTGCTCTCATTTCGCCAGGCACTCGCTGCATGGTCCGATACGCCCGATGAGGTCGTGGCAAAGATCATTGATTGTCTTGAGAACGCAGAGCCCGATTATGGCTCAGGCAGTGGCTTTGAAACTGACCGCTGGAAATGGCCGGATCTGGACATTGCACTCATCCATCCTGCTGCCAGATAAGCCACGCAGGCTGACGCAAAAAAAGGCGACGCCGGAATGAAGAACCGGCGTCGCCTTCAGGTCTCGCTCAAAAAGTCAGCCGAAAACTTTTCCAGCAAGTTCTGCGATCAGGCCGCCTTGGTGACGCGCGCCTTCAAGCTCGTTTTGCGTTGGCTGACGCTCGCCTGTAGCACCGGCAATCGTCGTTGCGCCATATGGAGAGCCGCCGGAAATCTCGTCCAGTGTAAGCTGGCCCTGAAAGCTGTAAGGCAAGCCAACAATGGTCAGCCCCAGATGCATCAGATTGGTGATCAGCGAGAACAATGTCGTTTCCTGCCCGCCATGCTGGGACCCTGTGCACACAAATGCACCGCCGATCTTGCCGTTCAGAGCCCCTGCCTTCCAGAGCCCGCCTGTCTTGTCGAGAAAGGCCGCCATCTGCGATGGCACCCGCCCATACCGCGTCGGCGCACCGATTATGATGGCATCATATCCGGGCAAATCATCCACTTCGGCCACGGGCGCGGCCTGATCGATCTTGAAGTGAGACTGCTTCGCCAGTTCCTCAGGCACGGTTTCTGGAACACGCTTGATATCCACACGCGCACCCTTTGATCGCGCACCTTCTGCGATCGCCTGCGCCATTGTCTCAACATGGCCATAGCTGGAGTAATAAAGAACAAGGACGTTCGCCATACTCATCTTCCCTTCAAATTTTCAAACCAGGCCCGCATTCAGGCTCAACTCTCAAACGGCTTCGTAGTTCTGCCCGAAATCCTTGGGCGGCGGGCCATCGGCAGACCACAGGAACATGCCGTCCTTCTTGGTCCAGTCCACGGCTTCCCAGGGGCAATCATCGGTGATGAAATCGATATCGAAGAAATATTCGGCCATGCCGTTCCACGGGTCGCGGAAATAGTGAAAATAGTTCGATCCGACACCGTGACGCCCCGGTCCCCAGGCGTGCCGGTATCCCTTGCCGAACAGGCGCTGCGCGCCCAGCTCGGTCTCATCAATGGACCCCATCTCGAAACTGGCGTGATGAAAGCCCGGCGCAGGTGAATTGAGAAAGCCCAGCACGTGGTGGTCACTGCCCCCACGCGTGCGCAGGAAAGCACCATAGTCATCGGTGATCGTGTCAGACAGTTTCATGTCCAGCACATCGACATAAAAGCTGATCTGCCTTGGAACATTCGGTGTGAACAGGATCATGTGGCCAAGACGACGTGGCCGCGCAGGCATATCGCGCGACGGACAACCACGCTCATTATTGCGTCCGCGCAAGCCGGGATGATTGGCGCTGGCGGGCTGTTCGGCAACCACATCCACGCGCTCGCCAAGAACCAAGTTCACCAGGTTTCCATCCGGGTCGTGAAACCAGATGCCCTCGCCCGTATCCGCAAGAGGCGACGGAAGGCGCTCGATATTGCGATCCTTCAGCTTGGCGACAACCCGGTTGAACCCGGCTTCGTCAATGGCAAAGGTGATGTGGTGAAACTTGCGATCCTGCCCTGTCTCAAGCAGCACGATTTCATCATGGGGACGATTGTCACACCGAAAGGCAAGGAGATCCTGGCCTTCGCGCATGTTCATTCCGAATGTCGTGTAGAAATCCGCGCCCACTTTCAGGTCCGGTATGCCCAGAGCTACGCGTTGTAGTGATAGTACCATGACTGTTTCCTCCCTTTTTTCTGATTTTGCCGAACCGGTTTGGCCGGTTCGTGCCTGTTGTCAGCCTGTCGTTATTGCTTCCACTTTCGGCTCTGCCGTCGCAATGCCCATTCCGGCGTTCCAGTGCGCGATATCGTAGTAGAGCAGATTTTCCGCACGATACGGCCCACTGGCTGCGAGCGCTGAATAGGCTGCGAGCCAGTTCCTGACCTCATGCCCGCCACATCCGGCAAGCTCTGTCAGCGCATCATCGGACATGTCATCAAGATAGCCCAGATCACCGCGCGCCATGCGGTCCATGAAATCCCTGTCCCAGGCCGGGCTCAGCGGACGCGACTCGCCTTCTCCGCGTGCCAGCGCGCGCGCCGCTTCATAGTTCTGCTCTTCACGGGCCCGGCGTTCCTCGACAGACTGATGCTGCGCGGCAATCAGCTTTTCCGCCACCACCGGCGTTGCATTCAGCAGCTGCGGGATCGGCGGATCATGCGACAGCCCTCCCGAACCAAGGATAAGGATACGCTTGTTCTGCTGGCTGGCCCATTGCCCAACCGCCGTGCCCAGCACCCTCACCCGGCCAAATGGCGGCAGTGGCGGTCCCGCACAATTGATGTGAACAGGCAGCACCGGATAACGGTCGACTTTCCCACTCAACAGGACCAGAAGCTGTGAAAAGCCGTGATCGGCGCGCATCCGATAGGACATGCCGACATCCACACCAGCCTTGTGAACCGACCGGATACAATCAAGCGCCAGCGCCTCAGGCACATCATATTCACCTGATCCGATATCATAGTCGCCAATCGCAGTTGCCCGCACGCCAATCGTGAAAGCCGGCAGCATCTCGTAGAAAAAGCCCTTGAAATGGTCGGGACCGAAAATAATGATCAGTTCGGGATCATAGGCCGCCACCTCATCCGCCAGTGCCGCAAACTGGGCTCGCACCCTGGCATCAATGGTCGGATCGGTCTCGACATGGTCCATGAGCGGCGTATGCGCTGCGCAGATCAGTTTGAGCGTCATGGCTGGCACTTCTTCTGTTCTATGTGTTCACCCGCCGCATTCGGCGAGAAAGGCCAGGTGTATGGCGTTGAATTCGTCGGCTTTCTCCCATTGCGGCCAGTGCGCACAATCGCTCATCACAACCAGCGGCCGAGCGTCAGGAATGGCGTCCACGAAGCGCTGGCCGGTTTCGGTTGGCGCGGTGGGGTCATGGTCGGTCCAGATCACCAGGGTCGGTGCCTTGATCGCGGTCAGGCTTTCGTCCGTCAGCACATTGCGCATGCGGATATCCATGTCCTGAAGGCACAGAATGTGCTCCATCGCACGCAGGAATCCCGGCTGGGTGTATATGCCCAGCCGCATTTCAACGAGGTCATCGGTGACACGCGCCGGATCGTTCATCAGCCATTCCAGCCGCGCCCGCACAGTCTGCGGGCTGGCCTCCGCCACGGCCTTCATGGTCACGTCATAGACCCGCTTCATCACCTTGGGATCGGTGTTCAGACCTCCCGCCGTGTTCAGCGTCAGCGATGCCATTCTGTCAGGGTGGTCAATGGCGAACTGCGCCACGATCCAGCCACCGAGGGATTCGCCGTGAAGATGCGCCTTCTTCACTCCCACAGCATCGCAAAAATCCAGCAGGTGCTGCACATAATGGCGGATCTCGTAGTCATGATCCGGCTTGTCGGAATACCCATGACCGATCATGTCCAGCGATATCGTGCGATACTGCGCAGCATGCGGCAGGATATTGCGTGTGAATGCTTCCAGATGCCCGCCCGTGCCGTGCACGAAGATGACGGCCTCGTCGGAATCTCCGTCACCGGCTTCCAGATATCTGGTGCGAATATTTCCCGCCTGCGCATACCCAAGACGCAGTGTTCCCCCTGCGATTTCCGGCCAGATGAACGCCATGATCTTCCTCCAAGATTCTTCTTTTATACATACTAGCATGCAAGAGTGTCATGTAAAGAGGTATAAGATCCATCCTGCCATTCACAGGCGATAACTTGGCTCTGAGAGGCCCACGCATCTTGAAGTCAGATACAAATCGGTCGATACACGGATTGGCATGCTAGAATGAAGAGATGGTTGGAACGAAATGAGTAAAAGCAACGAGGTGTACGACCTCGTCATCGAGCGCCTCATTCATGCGGACTTCACCTTCGGAGACCGCTTGCTGGTCCGTGAACTCGCCGAGGAAACCGGCGCGAGCCGCCAGCCGATCATGTCGGCGCTCAATCGCCTCAGCGCCGAAGGCTTCGTGCACATCGTCCCTCAAGTGGGGTGTGAGGTCATCAATCCCAGCCGCGATGAAATCGGGGATTTCTTCCGCCTGTTCGAGATGCTGGAAGGATTGCTAGCCGAGCTGGCCGCCACACGTCGCACGGATGAAGAAGTGATGGATCTCAAGATGTCGCAGGAGCGCCTCAGGATGATGAGCAAGTCCGCCAATGCATCCCCTGGCCAGTATCTAAACCTGAACCAGGCCTTTCACCGCCACCTTCACACCATGGCGAAATCACCCATCCTTGCCCGCAAACAGGGCAATAATTTCAACATGATCGACTTCTTCATCAGCCAGTCCATCGGCTTTGAAACCCTGATGAAGGACAGCTTCCTTGAACATGACGAGATCATCGAGGCAATCGAGAACCAGTCTGCAGACAAGGCCCGCAAACTCTCTGAAGAGCATATCTCGGCGATTGCCGTCTCGGTGCTCACCAAACTCTAGGCGTCGTCACACCGAAACGGCAGCACCGCTCCTGCTATCCGTCCGCCTCGACAGTTGATGTCTGTGTCTCGAATTCGAACTCGCAGTCCTCATCCATCTGCGGACCATTTCGCCATGCCGTGATGACATCATTATACTTGATCGGCCCGCCACCATATGTGCCGGTCAGATAGGTTGGCTTGTCCTTCACACTGCCCTCATTGTTGAGAAAGCCCGGCGTGCATTCGCTGAAATAGCGCACCAGGTCTATCGCATGGCGATGTTCCATCAGTTTCAGCCAACGATCTTCCGCCGCGCGCGTGACCTCCATTGTCCGCACACGCTTTTCGATGCATTTGCCGATAATGCCCACGGCGTGACGCGCCTGCATTTGCAGCGTGTGGGTGAAGTTGAACGCCGTCGTGCCCTGTTCTGATCCGCCCACGACATGAAAATTGGGCAGCCCGTTCATCTGCGTCCCATGCACGGTGCGCACGCCATCGGCCCACCTGGTATCGATATCGACACCATTGCGCCCGACCAGCTTGTACCCACCCACCTTGTGCGCCGCCGCCCCGACATCAAAGCCGGTCGCGAAGATCACGCAGTCAACCGGATGAGCCTGTCCATTCGCATGAATGCTGGTCGCATCAATATGCGTAACACCCTGTCCATCCGTATCCACCAGATGCACATTGGGCAGGTTCAGTGACTGCAGGTAGTGATCGCTGAACAGCGGTCGTTTACACAGATAATTATACCACGGCATGTTGCGCGCTGCGACGTCTGGATCAGCGATCACTTCGGACACATAAGCCCGCAATTCCTCCATCTTCTCATAATCTACAGACTGGAACACATCATCCGGCGAAAACGCCTCGCCCGATTGTTTTGCGGCTCCGATCCGGGCCCCGACCCGCTTGAAGAAATCCGTCCAGCCATCATCCACCATATCCCCATCGGGATGCGCACCGGGCGTGATATTGGCCAGAAAATTCTCCATGCGCTGCTGTTGCCAACCGCTTGGCTGGCTCCTGAACCAGTCTGTATCCGTGCTCGAATTGTTGCGCGGCGCAATCGCAGACGGTGTGCGCTGGAAGATCAGAACCTCTCTTGCACTTTCCGCCAGCTTGGGAACGATCTGAATACCGGTTGCACCAGTGCCAATAACCGCAACCCGCTTGTCCGCCAGCTTGTGCAGGCCACCATGTGTATCGCCGCCGGTATAATCATAATCCCACCTGGCCGAGTGAAAGATCCTGCCCTGAAAATCCTGTATGCCCGGAATCCCCGGTAGCTTCACCTTGGCAAGCGGCCCCTGGCTGACCGTCACGAACCGCGCCCTGATCTTGTCACCACGATCCGTACTGATGATCCAGCGCGCGAGGTTTTCGTTCCAGACAATGCTTTTCACCTTCGTCTGGAACAGCGTGTTGTCATAGAGCTTGAAATGCCGGCCAATCGCCTTTGCGTGCTCGAAGATCTCCGCGCCCGAGGCATAGCGCTCCGTCGGGATCGTGCCGACTTCCTCCAGAAGCGGCATATAGCAATAGGCCTCGATATCGCACCGAATGCCGGGATAGCGGTTCCAATACCATGTGCCGCCAAAATCACCGGCCTGTTCGATGATCCGAAAGCCGGTCACCCCCGCCTTGCGCAGTTCGGATGCTGTCAGAAGGCCACCAAATCCACCACCTATGACGGCAACATCGATATCTTCTGTAACAGCCTCACGCACCAGCGGCTGCTTGATATAGGGGTCCTTGACGAATTCCTCATAGTCGCCACTCGCCTCGAAATAGCGCCCCGTCGCCTCATTGCTCAGGCGTTTGTCGCGCTCTTCCTTGTATTTCTGCTTGAGTGCCTCTGCATTCACATTGCGTGGTGCACCATCATGGGTCGTCATGGCGTCTCCTCCCTCGATCGGCCATTGCGCCGGATTTTATTGTTCATTGCGGAACAGAGTAGACGACATTCTCTGGCCATCCATCGATCCCGTGATTGCGTCCAGCATAACAAATTAAAACTTGCATGCAAGTATGCCAATTGTAAGAATAGTCACGAAAATGCGCTTTGCGCCGTATTGGGATCAAGACTTAGAGTTCCGCTGACCAAAGCGGACATGGGAGGAATAGACATGGATCTGGGAATTGCAGGCCGTACGGCCATTGTTTGCGCCGCCAGCAGCGGGCTGGGCAAGGCCTGCGCTACGGCGCTTGCATTGGAAGGGGTCAATCTGGTTATCAACAGCCGATCGCTGGACCGGCTGGAAACCGCCGCAGACGAGATCCGCACGCTTGCCCCGGACGTGGCCGTGAAGCTGGTTGCAGGTAGCGTCACGGACCCGGACTGTCGCGCCGAAATGGTCGAGATGGCCGGCCAGCCCGACATATTGATCAACAATGCAGGCGGCCCTCCTCCCGGTGATTTCCGCGACTGGGACCGTCAGACCTGGATCGACGCACTGGACGCCAACATGCTCAGCGCCATCGACCTGATCAGGCGCACGGTTGATGGCATGGCGCAGCGAAAATTTGGTCGCATCGTCAATATCACATCGTCATCGGTGCGCGTGCCGATCCCGGTGCTTGGCCTTTCCACCGCCGCACGTTCAGGCCTCACCGGCTTCGTGTTCGGCCTTGCCCCGCAATTGTCGCCCAGCAATGTGACCATCAACAACATCCTGCCCGGCCCATTCGACACCAACCGGTTGCGCAATTCCAAGCCATTGACCATGCATCTGACACAAAACGCCGTCGCCGGTCGCGTGGGTGACCCTGCGGAACTGGGCGCGACATGCGCCTTTATCTGTAGCCAGCAAGCAGGTTACATGACAGCGCAGAACCTGCTGCTGGATGGCGGGCTTTACCCCGGCGCATTCTAGCGTTCAAAGCAATCGGAACGCACCGTTTTCAGTCAGATGTCAGCCCGCTCAAACATGCCTGACGGGCTGCTTCAGCGCAGGCAATATCGATTGCATTGGAAGCCCCCGATACGCCGATCGCGCCAACCACAACCCCGTCGACCTTGATCGGAACACCGCCGCCAAGCGCTGTCACCTTAGGGTGATCCAGCAATCCCGTGCGCACACCCTCTGATTGCTCGAAGAGAAACTCACCAAATTCGGTTGTCGACATGAAAAAGCTCGCCGCCGTCCATGCCTTGTATTGCGCATAGTCATTTGACGCCAGAAAAGCCCCCGGCATGCGCAACATACCGACCACCAGACCCGCACGGTCGACAATGATGACAACAATCCTCGCGTCACAATTTGTCGCTTCGCCAATAGCGGCCTCCAATGCAGCCTGAACGGCTCGCGCCGGAAGATCACCCTGCCAGCCTGTGTCCTGTTGCATCTGATGACCTCCACCTGAAACAGATACAGGACTGTCAGCGCCCGGATGTATCCGCGTCAAATCCAAGCCACCTAAAATTCCCAGATGATGAGACTTGCGTTTCACAAGGCCTGTCACTGTCCTGATTGCGGATGCACCGGAAATGCAAATCAGCAATCAGGCGTCGTTTTGATCTCGCCGATCTTGAGCACGTTTCAATGAATAGCCCCCCATGACTGCCCTCAAGATAACATTGATGAATTTCAAGAAGTTATCAAAAAACTACATTTTGTTAACACTTTTAACGCAACCTAGGCGGGTTATATTATCAATTTTGCTTCATAGTTGTGATCTAGTATGGAGAACCGGTCCGGAAAAGTAGCGTTCTATCACTCCTTGCGCAGCAGGATCATGATCCTGATCTGCTGTCTCGCAGCGTTTGCGGCGACGTTGATTGGATGGTTGTCCTATACTCAGTCCAGGCAGGTTCAGATTGACACCTTCAGAACCGAGCTCAATGGAGAAGCACAAATAGTCGGCCTGCGCATATCCGAAATGCTTGGCGACATGATCGAGGATGCACGCATTATCAGCGCATCGGACTCGATCACTGACTATATCGCCCTGAGCACTTCACAGGGGCCCGTCAATCCTGCGGTGCTGGCCAATCTGAAACGGCGGATTGAATACACATTCTCATCAGTGCTGAAGGTCAATGCCGATTATTCCCAGATCCGCATCATCCGTACGGATGCGCATGGCCAGGAGCTTGTCAGGGTCGACAAGCGCAATGACCAGATTGCCATCATTCCGCCTGCCCGTCTCCAATCGAAAGCCCAGGAGCCCTATTTCCAGATCGTCCAGGAGATGGGCCCGGATGATGCCGCCTTTTCTGAAGTCAGCCTGAACCGGGAAAACGGTGAAGTGTCCATTCCGGTCACGCCCACAATCCGTGCCTTCATCCCGATCATGCACTCTGATGGTCGCCAGTTTGGCGCGATCGCCATCAATGCCAATATTGAATCCCGCCTCAGGGAATTGTTCGCACATCTGCCACCGCGTCACGGTTTTGCACTTGTCGACGGGTCGGGAAACTATTTTCTCAGCGGCACAGAATCAGGATCGGGCAATTGGGTCATGGCCCATGATG
>PAQI01000042.1 GCA_002709235.1 Hirschia sp. | reverse complement strand
CCCCCAAGCTCGATCCACAAGGACAGCCCGTGGAGATATACGACAATACCGACATCATGGGGCTGGCCCGCGTATTTACCGGGCTGTCACGAAATGGCGGAAATTACTGGTCTTCCGGTCCAGACGGCAGGCACACACCACTTGTCATGTGGGACCAATATCACTCTCCTCATGAAAAGACGTTTCTGGGACTGACCATCAGTGAGGGAACGGGAGGTGAAGAGAGTATTTCCAGGGCGCTTGACCAGATCTTTGCGCATCCCAATGTCGCACCATTCATATCCCGCCAACTGATCCAGCGTTTCACCGGTTCAAACCCTCATCCCGCTTATGTAAAACGCGTCGCAACGGCTTTTGAAACCGGACAATATATCAGTCGCGATGGTGTCGAGATCGGGACAGGCGAACGTGGAGACCTTGGAGCCACAATTGCTGCGGTGCTGCTGGATGAAACATTATTGCTCAACACCTCGGATGTTCCGGTAACCGATGGAAAGATCCGCGAGCCTGCCTTGCGTTTTATCCAATTTGCACGTGCCTTTGATATGCGAAATGCCGATTCAGGTAATGAACAATGGTTGGGAGACACGTCCAGCCCGGCAACCAGATTGGGCCAACACCCCTTCAGATCACCATCCGTCTTCAACTTCTATCGCCCAGGTTACATTGCCCCCGCAACCGAGACGGGTGAAGCCGGACTGACAGCGCCGGAATTCCAGATCGTGAATGCGTCTTCATATATCGGTTACTCGAATTTCATGGCCAACTACATTCAGGACAGAACCAGCAGATACAACAAGGACGTGAACACATTCGAACCCGATTATACGGTCGAGATGTCGCTGGCAGACTCTCCGACGGAACTCGTCAATCACCTTGATACATTATTGACGGGCGGACGCATGCTGGAAGGCACCCGCGCAAACATCATTGACGCGGTAGATGACCTTCCCTTCGACGCAGATGCATCCTCAGATCAGCAGGAAGAAGAGCGCCTCAAACGGGTCGAACTTGCCATCATGATGGCAACCTCCTCCCCATCCTACTTTATCCAGCGCTGATTCAAGGAGACGCTGAAAATGGCTAATATCAATCGTCGTGGTTTTCTGTCTTCGGGCGCAGCTCTGGGCATGTTGGGTGGCAGCGGTGTGCTGGGGCTCATGGCAAACCAGCGCGCATTTGCATCAGATGTTTCTGGCTACAAGGCTCTGGTCTGTATATTCTTCAAGGGAGGAATGGACCATGCCGATGTCGTCCTTCCCTATGATGATGCCTCGTTGAAACAATTGCGCGACAAGCGCAAGAATCTGCATTCCATCTATGACAGCACAAACACGCCACGCACACGTAGCAATCTGCGCCAGCTCAACGCGATCAACGCCAACTCCTTTGGTGGACGCCAATTCGCCCTGCCGCCGGAAATGCCGGAAGCACAGGCCCTCTTCAATGCTGGCGATCTTTCGATAGTGGGCGGCGTGGGCCCTCTCGTCGAACCCACAACCCGCACGGCCATGATGAACAAGACCGCGATCCTCCCAGATCGTCTGTTCTCTCACAATGACCAGCAATCAACCTGGATGTCCCTGAGGACAGAGGGTGCCCGCGAAGGCTGGGGCGGAAAATTTGCATCCCGGGCCTATGCATCCAGCCCCAATGATTCCTCCCAGTTCATGGCCATTACAACATCTTCGACCGATGTGTTCCTGGCTTCCGAAACCGTCCCGCAGTTCAGAATGGACAAGGATGGCGTGCCCGATCTGGCTGCCATTGCCCAGCAAAGCCGACTAGGTCGGAGCCAGGCCCATGATTCAGCACGCGCAAAATTCCTGGCGCATTTGAAAGGCCAGAACCTGCAGAGCAACAATCTGTATCTGCGCGACATGATTGCGGCCGGTGGAGGCACGCTGGACAATTCCGACCAGATGAGAACGGCCCTAGCAACAGCCAAGACAATTACGACGCCATTTCCTTCCAATGATCTAGCTGACCAACTTGCCGTGGTCGCCCAGACCATCGCCATACAGGAAGCGCTCAATGTCCGCCGTCAGGTGTTTTATGTCACTTTCGGCGGCTTTGACATGCATTCAGGTCAGGCCGCTGTCATGCCGGGTCGGCTGTCCGCAATATCTTCGGCTCTGGCAGCTTTCCGTGAAGCACTGGCGGAAATCGGCATGTGGGAGAATGTCACGACATTCACTGCATCGGACTTCGGACGCACGGTCATTGATAATGGCGACGGAACCGATCATGGCTGGGGCGCGCATCACCTCATCATGGGCGGAGCTGTCAAGGGTGGTCACATCTATGGCGAGATGGCTGACTATGACACTGAAGGTGAGCGCTACACCAAATCACGCGGCAGATTGATACCTGCAGTCTCCGTCGAACAATATGCCGGTACACTGGGCAGCTGGTTCGGCATGGACACAGGCGAACTTCGCAGTGCTCTGCCCAATCTGGGAAATTTCGACAATCAGAACCTGGGTTTCTTCAAGACCCAGAACAGCTGATCATAGCCTTTCGGGATCAGGTCAGACGACCTGGTCCCATGATCGGCTGAGACGTGACGCAGCGTTGATGATGCCTACCATTGAGTAGGTCTGCGGGAAATTGCCCCACAATTCCCCATTGCTCGTGTCAATATCCTCAGACAACAACCCAAGTTGCGTGCGGTGCGCGAGAACATCTTCGAACATCGCACGCGCTTCTTCCTTGCGTCCGATCCGGGCGAGCGCGTCAATGTGCCAGAAGGTACAGGCCGTGAACGCCGTTTTCGGTTTGCCGAAATCATCGGCCACCTTGTAACGGAAGACGTGATAGCCTTCGCGCAATTCCTCGTCGATCCGCTCAACGGTTGCGACATAGCGTGGATCGGTTGGCTCAATGAAGCCGATCTCCGCCATCAGAACCACAGAGGCATCCAAAGCATCACCGCCAAATGCGCCCGTGAATGCCTTGCGCTTCTCATTCCAGGCCTTTTCCAGAATGACTTCCCGCATTTCATCCGCGCGTTCACGCCAAAGTTCCGCACGTGCATCACGGCCAACGGCTGTCGCTATGCGTGAAAGGCGGTCACATGCGGCCCAGCACATGAAGGCCGATGAGGTATGTATTTCGGCGCGCCCGCGATATTCCCAGATACCTGCATCGGGGGTCTGGTAGACCTGATAGGCGCGCTCACCAACGACTTCGAAATGTTCAAACTCATGCACGCCAGCCTTGTTGAACATGCGATCGTCCAGAAATGCCTGCGCAGCCCCAAGAATGACATGCCCATAAACATCATGTTGGATATGTTCGGCCGCCTGATTGCCAAAACGCACCGGACCCATGCCCCGATAACCGGGTAGGTTTTCAGCAATGGACTCTTCAAGATCCGCTTCAAGCGCGATGCCATAGACGGGCTGGATATGTCCGCCTTTTGTGTGCGCCACCGTATTGCGCAGATAACTCATATAGCGTTCAAGCGTGCCGACCGCTGACAGCCTGTTCAATGCCGTCACTGTGAAATAGGCGTCACGCAGCCAGCAATAGCGATAATCCCAGTTACGCCCCTCTCCATCCTTCGCCGCATGTTCGGGAATCGAGGTCGTCAGTGCCGCGACGATGCCGCCGGTTTCATCATAGACACACATTTTCAGGGTGATGGCTGCGCGAATGACAGCTTCCTGCCAATCTGCCGGAGTGGCCAGACGGCGCGCCCAATCCTGCCAGTGAAAAGTTGTCCGCTCCAACCAGCCGCGCGTCAGCAGATCCACCCCTTCGGACAGGCTTTCATTCGGACCGAGTATAAAACTGACATGCCGGTCCAGAACAAATTCACGCTGATCCATTACATAGGAAATCGGCGCATCCGTCGTCACTCTGAAGCCGCAATCTGCATCCTTGAACGTGACGTGCGAGACACCGCGTTCATATGGAATTTCTGCTCCGCCCCGGTCTTTTTCCGCAACAAGTTCGATGGTCACCGCAGGCATACCGGAAACGGGTTCGATACGGCGCACCATGGAGGCCGGACGGAAAGTCCTGCCCCGGTCCACAAAACGCGGCGTGAAGTCGATCACCTTCACCGCTGATCCATCAGCCGCGTGTAATGTGGTTTCCAGAACTCCGGTATTTCGCAGATATCTCTGCTCGGTCCGGCAAAGTCCCTGCAACCGCACAGCGAAGCGCCCCTGCCCGCCGAGCAGCGAGTTGAAGACCGGTTCTCCATCCAGACGCGGCATGCACATCCAGCTGCAGGTTGCCTGCGCATCTATCAACGCCGCGACAGTGCCATTGCCGATTATGCCGAGTTCCAGATTGCTCATTGCGAATTCACCTTGTTCAACCATTCTGCCACATCATTCGGCGTTTCCAGCCTGTATTGAGCCAGGCTGTCCCCTTCACCAATCTTGACCGCAAAACCACCCATTTCGATCACAACTGCGAAGCCGTCTTCATCCGTCACGTCATCTCCAAACATGACCGGGATACGCCCTGCAAAAGCCGCTTGTCGCATCAGATGTTCAATGGCGCGCCCTTTGTTTGCTGTCAGAGGTTTTGCCTCATAGACCATCTTGCCTGCCTGCAATTTATATCCGTCGACCGTCTTCAGGACTGACGATAATTGTGACCCGAGAGCTTCGGCTGTTCCAGGTGCCTGACGATAATGCACGGCAATGATCGGACCTTTGGCTTCGCACCAGACGCCATCAAATTGCTCAGCCACTGCGTCGAAACCCAGCGTCAATGCTTCCGGAGCAGATTGCGTGCTTGGCGGCGCTACTTCACCAGGTGAGCAGATATCCACGCCATGCCCCCCAGCTCGCCAGACTGTTTGCGGCACACGCGATGACAGATCGCGCACATCCCGGCCGGAAACAATCGCAAGCGCCCCGTTCAGCGCCTGAAACAAGCCTGGCAATGCATTGAACGATGCATCCGGCATGGCAACGGTGTGAGGATCATCCTGAAGCGGTGCAAGCGTTCCATCAAAATCCAGGAACAGCGCATGATCGTTCAGAATATCCGTCGGAGGAGGAGTGTTTTTCGCCATGTCGTGATTTGAGTCTGCACGCACCGCAAAAATCAAGCGCGCACCCCGCCTTTTCTGGTTTTGAAGGTCAGCCTGCCTTGACGGCGTTCAGGTCCATGAGGAAATTCTCGCGCCACCAGTCGATATTCTGGCTGGTTACAACTTCCTCGAGCGCTTTCCAACGATCAATACGTTCGGACAGGGGCATGTTGAGTGCCATATGAAGAGTTTCAGCAACACCATCTGTATCATGGGGATTGACCATGAGTGCTGCGGTGAGTTGTTCTGCCGCCCCCGCAAATTCTGACAGGACAAGCACCCCCGGGTCTTCAGGGTTCTGTGCCATCACATATTCCTTGCAGACGAGGTTCATCCCATCATGCAGCGGAGTGACCAAACCGACATCCGCGACTCGGAACAAACCGGCCAGTTCGGTTCTTCCATATGATCGCGCCAGATATCGTAGTGGAATCCAGTCCAGATCTCCATGATCACCATTGATGCGCCCCGCCAGACCATCCAGCTGCACACGCAATTCCCGGTATTCACGCACTTTCGAACGCGATGGAGGTGCAATCTGTGTCACGGAAACATTCCCGATTGTGTCCGGGAACTGATCAAACATCTTTCCGACTGCAAGGAAGCGCTCAGGCAAGCCCTTGGAATAGTCCATACGATCCACACCCAGCACCAGCTTGCGCTCGTTCAGATAGCGTTCAATACGCCGAGCTGCATGGCTGGCTTCTTCACTGAGACTCGCTTCGCGCAAGGATTCTGCATCAATGCCAATAGGATAGACAGCCGCTTTCACCACATTACCGAAGGCTTTGACCTTGCCATCTTCAAGTTCGGTCCCGCCGCAATCTTCCTTCAGATAACGCACAAAATTGGCGCGGTCATTTTCTGACTGGAAGCCAATGATGTCATAGCAGCTCATTGCCCGGGCGACCCATTCACGTTCTGGAAGTGCGCGAAACATTTCCGGGGCCGGAAACGGGATGTGGAGGAAAAAGCCTATTGGCGCTTCACACCCTGCCCCCCGCAATGCTTCACCGAGCAAGAGGAAATGATAGTCATGCACCCAGATCGTGTCGCCAGGCTCAACACTTGGCGCAATCAGTTTCGCAAACCGGCGATTGACCTCGGCATAGGTCAGGAATGCATCATGGTCGAAGCTGGCAAGGTCCAACCGATAATGAAACACAGGCCACAAGACCCGGTTGGCATAATGAATATAGTATTTGTCGTGTTCTACCTCGGTCAGGTCCGTGACGACAAACTCGACGCCTTCGTCGTTCATGCGCCTTTCAGGGCCCAATTCACCCGATGTGATATCACCGGACCAACCAAACCATTTGCCACCGCTGGAACGCAGGGATTCCCATACCGCCACAGCCAATCCGCCGGCACGCGCACCGGGGTCCGCCGCTGTTCTGTTGGAAACCGCGATCAACCTGCCCAATTCATTCTCCTGCTTTTCATCCTCGACCAACGCCCGGATCACCCAGCATTGAACAAGGACATGTGCCTCCAGGCCTTAGCGTGCAAGCCTTAATCGGGATACAGGCCAAAGCAGCTACATGGTTTACAGACTTTCACCAGATTTCACCAATTTAAGCCGAAATTCGTGCAGCATGGATCAATATAGAATATCTACTGCCAAAGTGGCGGTAGATAAGTGGTGTCATTCAATTGAGCTATTGGAGGGCGCTCCGCCAAGCGCCCGGTAGAATGCCACGACATTCAATCCCTGAGTCAGTTGGGCAGCGATCAATTGTTGACGAGCCGCATAATCAGAGCGCTGCGCATCGAGAACCGACAGATAGTTGTCCACACCGACCTTGAAACGCTCTTCTGACAACTGGAAAGTCACGGAAGTATCATCCGTGAGATGCGTCAATGCCTCCAGGCGCTCATCGATCGTTTCAGACACTGCCAATGCATCCGATACATCCTTGAAAGCAGACTGGATTGCCTTCTCATATTGCGCCAACACCAGATCCTGCCGGGCACGCGCCGCTTCCAGATTGGATTTGCGTCGTCCACCATCAAAGATGGGCAATGATATGGAAGGCCCAAATGACCAGCCCCCGGAAGACGGATCAATCAGATCACCAAGATCGGTACTGACATAACCCGCACTGGATGTCAGCGAGATCGAAGGAAAATATGCCGCCCGAGCCGCACCAATATTTGCACTTGTCGCCGCAAGAGAGCGTTCAGCCGAACGGATATCCGGCCGCGATAGCAGGATGGAGCTATCCTGACCAACAGGCCGCGTGAGCTTTACCGGAATCGGGTTCAGCTGAGCCTGCTCATAGACATCAGCCGGGAGCCTCTTGCCAATGAGCAGTTCGATAGCATTTATGTCCTGTTGAACCAGCGCTCGAAATTGTGCAGCTTGAGCCCGGGCTGTTTCAACAGAGGCGGATGCCTGCCGCTTGGCCAGTTCGGTGGTGACACCTGCCTCAAACAGTTCTGTCGATAGCGCCAGGGATTTGGACTGACTCTCGACTGTGGATTCCGCCAACAGGAGCAATTGTTTGTCCGCCGCCAGGGTGAGCCAGGCTTCGGCAATGGACGATATGATCGATATTTGCACCGCGCGCGCATCTTCTACCGATGCAAGATACGATTGATAGGCTGCGTCGCTCTGGTTCTGGATACGGCCAAACAGGTCGATCTCATAGGAGGTCAAGCCAAGCGCTGCGCGATTGGAATCACCAAAAGCAGATGCCGCAGCAAGCGTTCCCGGCGATTCAAAGGTATCGCCGACTGTAGCCGAGGCGCTTGCGGCCACCGTCGGCAATCGTGCAGCTGACGTGGCATTTGCAGTCGCCCGTGCAAGACGGATATTCGCCACGGCCGCACGAAGGTCCCGGTTCTCACTCAGGGCCGTTTCAATCAGATGACGCAATGTGTCATCCAGAATGACCTCGTCCCATTCATAGAGTGCAGATGTTTCAGGAGCCGATTCAGCGACGCTGAATACATCAGGTACAACACTATCGGCTTCAGGCGTTGCAGGAGCAAGATTGACACACCCCGATGCTGCGCCGGCCATGATCGAGATTGACAGGAGAGCTTTAAAATTCATGCGTGAGCTTCCTCGGCAGTATTGGCAGGTACCAGTGATTTCGCACCCGTGAGCTTTCTCACCACGATATAAAAGATAGGTGCAAACAAAACACCAAGAACGGTTGAGGCGATCATGCCGCCCAGAACCGCCGAACCAATGGCGACCCGCGCACCCGCGCCTGCACCACTGGAGAAAGCCAAGGGCACAACACCAAGACCGAATGCGAACGAGGTCATGATGATCGGACGGAACCGCATTCTGGCCGCTTCCAGTGTTGCCTCGACAAGTTCCTTGCCCTGCTCTTCCAGAAGCTTCGCAAACTCCACGATCAGGATAGCGTTCTTCGAGGCCAGGCCAATTGTTGTCAGAAGGCCAACCTGGAAGAAGACATCGTTCGACAGTCCGCGCATCATCGCAAATGCCAGCGCTCCACCAACACCCAATGGCGCAACAAGCAACACCGAGATTGGTACCGTCCAGCTTTCATAAAGAGCTGCAAGACACAGGAACACGACCATCACTGAAAGGATGTACAAAATGGTCGATTGATCGCCGGATTCGCGCTCCTGCGCCGAAATCCCACTCCATTCCGAAGCAACACCTTCGGGCAATTGAGCGATGAGTCGTTCCATCTCGTTCATCGCTGCACCCGAGCTGACCCCCGGAGCGGGCTGGCCCTGAATATTGAACGCCGACAAGCCATTGTAACGTTCAAGCTGAGGCGCGCCATAAATCCACTCTGTTGTGATGAACTCCTCAATGGGTGTCATTTCACCTGACGCGTTCCTGACTTGCCAGGCTCCGAAATCTTCTTCTTGCATGCGATATTTGGCATCGCCCTGGACATAGACCTTCTTGATCCGTCCACGGTCGATGAAGTCATTTACATAGCGACCACCAATACCGATGGACATCAGCGAGGTAATATCACTCGACGATACCCCAAGTGCCTGAGCTTTCTGGTAGTCGATATTGATCTTGAACTGAGGACTGTCTTCCTGCCCGTTGGGACGCACACCTGACAACAGGTCACTTTGCGCCGCCATGCCCAGCAATTGATTGCGCGCCTGAAGCAACGCATCATGTCCCAGACCGCCCTGATCCTGAATATAGAGGTTGAAGCCCGACGAGTTCCCCAGCGCCGGGATGGGGGCTGGCGTAATCGGATAGATCTGGGCATCCGGATTCCCCATGAAAGCCCTGAAGGCACGCCCGGCAATGGCCTGAGCCGTTACACCGGGGCGCTCCTCCCAATCCATCAATCGGACAAACGCGACAGCCATGTTCTGCCCCTGGCCGGCATAGGAATATCCGGAAATGGTCATGACATGCTTGATGGCGTCTTCATTATCCCGGTAATAATGCTGGAGATCTTCCATTACAGTCGCCGTCCGTTCGAGACTTGCGCCGACGGGCAATTGAACGAGCGTCATGACCGCACCCTGGTCTTCATCAGGCAGAAATGATGTCGGCAAGCGCACAAAGCCGAATCCGATCACGGCAACAATGGCAACAAACGCTCCCATCATGATCCATTTGATCCCGATGAGACGCGCAACAATGCTCTCATATCCGCCGCGAACATGGTTGAAAAACCTGTTGAAGACCTTGCCCGGACGCGCCAGGAGCGGTCGCCGTCCCTCTTCATGGGGGGCTTTTAGAATCGTTGCACACAAAGCCGGCGACAGGATGATCGCTACCAGAACCGAAAGAACCATTGCTGCTACGATGGTGACAGAGAACTGACGATAGATCACGCCCGTCGAGCCGGGAAAGAACGCCATCGGCACAAACACTGCTGACAGCACCACGGCAATACCAACCAGCGCACCCGTAATCTGGCCCATGGATTTGCGGGTAGCTTCCCGAGGCCCCAGTTCATCCTCTTCCATGACCCGCTCGACATTCTCCACGACAACAATCGCGTCATCCACGAGCAGGCCGATAGCCAGAACCAAAGCGAACATGGTCAGCGTGTTAATCGTGTATCCGAGTAATGCAAAAACAGCCAGGGTACCGAGAAGCACAACAGGAACCGCGATCATCGGAATGATGACCGACCGGAAATTCTGCAGGAATATCAGGACAACGACAAACACGAGAAAGACAGCTTCATAGAGTGTCTTTTCCACTTCGTGCAGAGAGGCTTCAATAAACGGCGTGGAGTCATATGGGATCACAGGCTCCACCCCGGCTGGCAGTTGAGGTGCCAACTCGTGAAGCTTTTCCTTGATGGCATCGGCCGTGGCCAGAGCATTTGCACCCGATGACATTGAAATGGCGAAAGGAGCCGCCGGTTTGCCATTATATCTGGCGATGAACGAATAGGTCTCCGCGCCCATTTCCACACGCGCCACATCACCAAGGCGTATGGTCTGGCCACCTTCACTCGTCCTAATCGGCAGGTTGGAGAATTCCTCGGGTGTCGACAATAGTGACTGCAATGTTATCGTGGCAGTGATCTGCTGGCCCGGAATCGCTGGAGAGCCACCCAGAGACCCTGATGACACCTGAGTGTTCTGCGCACTGATCACCGAGACGATATCACTGGGAACGAGCTCGTATTGTGTGAGCTTGTCGGCATCCAACCAGATGCGCATGGCATAGGGTGAGCCGAACATGCGCACATCGCCGACACCATCAATTCGGCTGATCGGATCGAAATAGATGTTGCGGACAAGGTCGGCCAGATCGATTTGGGATTGATCTTCATTGTCCGATGTCAATGCAGAGACCAACAGAAAGCCCGCCGACGCCTTGTTCACCAGAACACCCTGACGCTGTACGGTTTCCGGTAGCAGAGGTGTCGCCAACGAGACCTTGTTCTGTACCTGAACCTGCGCAACATCCGGGTTTGTTCCTGTCCTGAAGGTCAATGTAACAGTCGACAATCCAGATGAGGACGAATTGGATGTGATGTAATCAAGACCGTCCAGGCCGGTCAATTGTTGCTCGATGACCTGTGTGACCGAATCCTCGACAGCCTTTGCCGATGCCCCCGGATAGGTTGAGGTGACCCAGATGGTGGGCGGCGCGATGTCCGGATATTGCTCCAGAGGCAGGGTTCGCAACGCAATCACACCAGCAAGCATGGTGATCAATGCGATCACCCATGCGAACACGGGTCGATCAACGAAAAAGTTGGCCATTTCATGTGCCTTCTTGAATTTTGTCGGTCAGACTCATCGCAATAAAATGCGACTAGCCCTGTTGAAGAGTTGCGAGGCGTTCGGCATCAACCTGCTTGGGAGTGACGCTCATGCCCTCCTTGATGGACTGCATTCCGGACACGACAATTGCATCCCCTTCCTGCAAACCGGCAGTCACCACCCATTTGTTCTCGATCGCCTGCGCCAATGTAAGCGTGCGTGTTTCGACCTTGTTCTCGTCGTTCACGACATAGACAATCGCATCACCACGCGGCGTGCGGGACACAACGGCCTGAGGCAGCAGGAAAACACTCTTGTATTCACCCGCGCGTATCGCGGTCTTTACAAACATACCCGGCAGCAACAATCCGTCGGGATTGGCTACCTTGGCGCGCAGCACAACGGATCCGGTGGATTCCTCGACACTGACTTCCGTGAATTCAAGCTCTCCCAGATGCGGATAGGTTTCTCCGTTTTCCAGAATGACTGACACAGTCACCGCACCGTTCTCACCGGTCTGAATACGGCCATCATTTACAGCCTGCCTCCAGTTCAGCATCTGGGTGCTTGAAGCTGTCAGGTCCACATAAACAGGGTCCAGCTGAACAACACGCGCCAGCGTTGTTGCCTGGTTCTGAGTGACGAGCGCACCCGGCGTAACCGAAGAGCGACCGATCCGACCCGAAATCGGCGAGGTGACCGTCGTTCGCTCAAGATTGATCCAGGCGGTGCGAAGTGCCGCCGTGTTCATCCCGACATCGGCCTCTGCTGCTTTCAGGGATGCTAGCGCATTGTCATAATCCTGCTGGGAAACAGCATTGATATCGGCGAGACGCTCATAGCGTTGCATCGTCTCCTTTGCTGCCAGCGCATTGGCTTCTGCTCTGGCCAGTGACGCTTTCGCACTTGCATAGGCTGCGGCATATTCCGCCTTGTCGATCTGATAGAGCGCCTGCCCCTTTTCGACAGTTTCGCCTTCTGTGAAAAGGCGCTCTTCGATCAGACCTGTTACCTGCGGACGTATTTCCGCTTCGCGAGAAGCGCGCACGCGCCCAGGCAATTGCTGTGTGTTGGCAACGGTCTGTGCAGCCGCGTACATGACCTCCACCGACTTCGCCGCCGGGGCCTGATGTTCGCCCGATGCCGCTTCGGCCGCGGCATCGTCGGAGCCGCCACAGGCTGTAAGCGCCAACACCCCTGCCCCGAGCAAGGTCGCTGCCGCGATTCGCGCCACGGCAAAACCACGCGGCGACCTTCCGGGCCGGGCTAGATTGTCTTGAGTCATCGTCGAGTGATCCTTGACGGTAGTGTTTACAGAACGTACTACTTACACAATTAGAATGAACGTTCAATCTATATGATTGTACAAATCATCGTGAACACGAAAAAAGGGAGATGAAAATTCATGAGGAAACGGAAGCGCACATGACAAACGAACAGCATAATTGTGCAGAATCATTAACGCCTCAGGAAACTCGCCAGGAAATCAGACGCTCCCAGATCCTTGACGCTGCCTCCAACTGCTTTGTGAGCTTCGGTTTTCACAATGCCGGCATGGCGCGTATTGCACGCGCGGCAAAGATGAGTGTCGGCCACATCTACCATTATTATGAGAACAAGGATGCGATCATTGCCGCCATCGTCGAGCGGCATTTTCAGGAATATTCCGAAGCCGTAGAACGTTTCGGCCGGGCACCTGACGAAGACTTCATCGACACACTGGTTCGAGAAGCTGGTGAATCGATTACGCGCAAATCTGATATCTTCAATACCACGCTGACCCTGGAAATTCTCGCGGAGTGCAATCGTTCGCCAACCATCTCCAGAATCGTCTGGGAGAGCGACCTCAAGATCAAAACTCGATTTGCACAGATCCTTCAGGAAAAAACCGGCTACACAGATGCAATCGAGAGAATGGAAGCCCTGTTCACCCTGTTCGGGGGCCTGACCGAGCGCGTTACCCGAAATCCGGATCTCAACCCGGAGAAACTCACGCCATATCTGCGCGCGGCGATTCAATCCATTCTCGCCCCTGACATGATCGACGAACAACCGAACGAGACCATTGATTGAACGCTCTCAGAACACGCCCCCAGACGACGCACCCCACCAATTGCCCACGATCCAATGTCTTCGATCACGTCCAACTACGCTCATGAGGGGCCCAGACGCGCTCGTCTCCACCGAGCTGGACCACTTGTTTTGTTAGACTGGTGGTTTCCACTTAGCAGCATTCATACCTGCACTTCACCACAGCAAGGCAATATGAATGCCACAGGCAAGATGACCTGCAATGCTGGTGACCAGCACCCCAGAGCAAAATGTGAACGTGCGGCGTTGTAACGCCCCCCAGGTTTCAATCAGGGTGTATCGCATTGTAAACATACAATATTTCATGAGCCATCAACTCGTCTCCGAGCTTACAGTTGTAGCTTTAGCAGCATTCGTTTTCCTATGGATTGTGCGGCTCGATATAGAGCTTCTTTGACGCCAATCACGCGCACATCTTGATTAACTCTCTCGCCTTGCGCGGAGCGAAACGCTACCTCCCGCAGCTTCACAATGATCTCTTCAGGCGTCGCGATCTCATGGCCATATCTCAGCTCATTATTTGAAGCTGGGACTAACTCAAATAATAGACCACTTTTTTGGAAGCAGACTACACAGCAAAATTTTAGACACAGAATTCTGGCAACAACCAACGACACCCAAACGCTATCGCCTCAGATTTCAGAAGCAACACTTATAGCGCATTGTAATATATGAAAAAGAATGGTGGGCGGTACAAGGTTCGAACTTGTGACCCCTACGATGTCAACGTAGTGCTCTACCACTGAGCTAACCGCCCCCGGCCTGAAAGGACCGACATGATGCAGGCACGATTACAGCGCCTACCATGCGAAGAACGCGTAACTAGTTGAAACCGAGCAGGCTTGTCAATCTTCCAGTCCGGCTTTGTCGAAGAATCTTCTTCCAACCGGCTACTGAAGACCCTCCTCACTTCACCCGCTGATACCACGCGCGGAAACATGACTTGGGCAAGGCTTTGGAAAGAATATTGCTTCGAGAGTAAACGGCCACTTCGAAATTTCAACTCTGAATACACCTGCACTTCATTCCCCCCCTGTAAAAGCGAGGATCACAATTACATGGGGAAACAGAATGCAACCCTTACGGTTCGGGAGATCCGCGCTGATAGCGCTCGCGCTCTCGATCAATATCACAGCTTCGGCAGCTACGGATGACACCCCTCTTGCGGACCTCAGTCTGGAAGAGTTGATCACGCTGGAAGTGACATCTGTCGCCAAGAAACCCCAGAAACCCGAAGAAGCGGCAGCCGCCATTACCGTGATCACCGCAGAGGATCTGCGGCGTGCTGGCGTAACAAGCTTGCCCGAAGCCCTGCGTCTCGCACCGGGGGTGGAAGTCGCCGAAATCGATGGCAACATAACAGCAGTCACTATTCGCGGCTTCAACTGGAGGTTCTCTTCAAAGCTTCTGGTACTGGTAGATGGGCGCGCGATCTATTCACCATCCCTGACGGGCCTGTTCTGGGATCAGCAACTCGTACCGGTAGAGAATATCCAGCGTATCGAACTCGTGCGGGGCCCCGGGGCAACCATGTGGGGTGCAAATGCCGTGAACGGTGTGATCAACATCGTCACCAAACATGCCGCTGATACACAGGAAGGACTGGCATCCGTCGAAGCCAGCACGCACGAGGCGTCACGTGTCTTCGGTCGCTATGGTTTCCGTCTGGGAGACACAGGTGCCGTTCGCGCTTATGGTGTTCAACGCACGACGCCAGCTCTGGCAGACTCGAATGGCTCTGCATACAATGATGGATCCGACGCTTGGCAAGCAGGGTTCCGAATGGATCTGGAACCCACATTCCAGGACAGCGTCACGCTTCAGGGCGATATTCAAAAGCTTGAGTTTCAAACCACAATCGACACCACCCTGGTCGGTGAAATACTCTATGCTGGGACTCAGGATGATCAGGCCGAAGGATATAATCTCCTGGGCCGGTGGGTGCACTCATTCTCCAATGACCACACGGTGACCGTTCAGGGTTATGTCGACCACATATTGCGCAATGAGTTTGATTCCGAATTTGACGTTACGGTGTACGACCTGGATCTGAATCACCATTTCAAACCATTCGACAATCTGGACGTAGTGTGGGGTCTCAATACGCGCAAAGTTGAAGACAAGATCGAGGGCAACTTCCAGTTTGAACCTGCAGAATATTCCTATGACTGGTTCAGCGGGTTTGCCCAGGTAGAACTGGAGGCAATTCCAGAACGTCTGCGCTTTACACTGGGTGCCAAAGTCGAAGACAACTCATTTACCGGCATGGAAACCCAGCCCAGCCTACGTGCTATCTGGCTTGGCCAGAGCAATTGGGCCCTATGGGGCGCTGTTTCCAAAGCTGTCAGAACACCTTCCCGGTTCGAGCGTCATATCAACTCGCTGATCACCGCTTTTGATCCGTATACGGAGTTCAATCAGACACCCCTGCCGATCAATGTATATCTTGTGGGCAGTTCGGACTTTGATATCGAAAAAATGGTCGCCTATGAAATCGGCTTTCGCAAGACCTTCGAAAATGGTGCAGCATTAGACCTGACCGCCTACCAACAGGACTATAGCGAGCTACTGACTCCTCGCACGAGTGAGCCAGTTGTCAATTTTGGATATCCATTCGGACCAGACGGTCCGGCATTACCCGTTTCGGTTGATCAGGCCGTTATCCTGGTCAATGGCGATGGTGGCTCGATAAGCGGCGTAGAAGCCTCGCTCACTTTCAAGCCTTTGAAGAACTGGACCCTGACAGCCCTCGCAGATGTTCGCGACCCTGATCTGCCTTCATCTACATTCTCAAGCAATGACGCAGCACTCGTGCAGTTTGCCGGTGCGTCTCCCAGTTGGCAGGCACAATTACGCTCGCATCACGAAATTTCCGACAAGGTTGACCTGACGTGGACAGTCCGTCAGGTCAGTGAACTGGAAGGCGGAATTGCCGATGCTTATACCGATCTTGATATCCGTGCGTCCTGGCAGGTTACGAACAAACTTGAATTGAGCCTGATTGGCGAGAACCTTGCCGAAGAATATCGCGCTGAAACCGAGAGCGGCGTTTATCCTGCTCCCACTGGTTATGTGGAACGACGCGTCCTGTTGCGAGCCGGCCTGCGGTTTTAGGAAGGGGTATATTGATCATGTCCCTTCTTTCTCTCGCCCTGCGCTTTGCCTTGGCAGGCATTGCAGCAATATCACTGGCATTTACAGCACATGCACAAAGTGCTGACGATCGTGACAACCAGATCCGTGCAGCCATGGTGTTCAATTTTGTGCGTTATGCTGAATGGCATACGCTCAAACCCACGAATTCACTGGTACTTTGCGTGTCTTGTGAATTTGATGCTGGTAGTGCGTCCGAGACGCTCGCAGAGTGACTGCAGAAGGAACGATTACAGAGGAACTGCTATTAAAAACATAAATGCTAGATGCAACGGCCGACAAGTACATGCTAAGAGTACCTGTTG
>PAQI01000041.1 GCA_002709235.1 Hirschia sp. | reverse complement strand
TGCTGCCGTCTCCAGCCTGGAGCCGGACAATGATTTCATCCTGATTGATTGCCCTGGCTCACACACCCGGCTGAGCCAGGTGGCACATTCCCTGGCTGATACCCTGATTACACCGCTGAATGACAGCTTTGTTGATTTCGACTTGCTTGGTGATGTCGACAGCCAGACGCTGGAAGTCGTGCGTCCGAGTTTTTATGCCGAGCTGGTCTGGGATTGTCGTAAGCGCAAGGCTCAGAACTCACGAACCCCGATCGACTGGGTTGTCATGCGCAACCGAATGTCGCCACTGGATGCGCGCAACAAACAGCGTGTTGGTGAGGCACTGGACAATTTGGCGCGCCGGATTGGTTTCAGAATCGCACCAGGGCTTTCGGAGCGTGTGATTTATCGTGAATTGTTCCCGATGGGGCTGACTTTGCTGGATCTCACAGAAGCTGGCTCAAACGTGGCGTTCACGATGAGTCACGTGGCTGCGCGTCAGGAAATCCGCGACCTGTTGATTGTCCTGAAGCTTCCAGGCCTGGAAGGCGTGGAAATTTCTTTCTGATCAGTCCTCGCTTTCATTGAAGGTGTCTTGTCGGATCTTTGCTGATCTCGACAGCAAACGAACATGACTGATTGCTTGTGAAATCAATTCCAGAAATGCGATAATCTCGGGCTCACCACTTCGCGTACGGGAATGCATGACCTGTACGCGGATGGGTGCCAATGGCTCATGCTCCAGCACCGTTACGATCCGCCCCTGTTGAAGTGCGGGTACAGAAAGATATTTCGGTAGATGGAGGATACCGCATCCCGAGATTGCGAGGTCGAGCAAAACCTCTATGGAGTTGGAGACAAAATCGAATCTGGGAGTGTGGGAATAATACTGTCCACCAGACCGGAAATTCCAAGGGATCATCTCATCGCGGTCTTCATGGATTCCTCCCAGGGTTCGATGACTATCAAGAGAGGCTATAGTGCTTGGTACTCCAAATGCCTCCAGATAATTGGGGGCGGCACACAATACTGTTTCAAAGGCAGCAACTTCTGAAGTGATAAAATTGATATCCGGTTCGTCGTCCTTGTCTCCGCCAACACGCAGGGCGATGTCTATATGCTCGCTATCGAGATCGACACGACCGTTTCTCAATAATTGAAACTCGATCTCAATCGAGGGAAATTGCTTTATATACGCCGGTAGCTTCGGCACTATTTCGTGTCGGCCAAAATGGATTGGGCAGGCAACACGCAATTTACGGCGATGTTGCTGATCCTTTCCCACCACTGCCGACCGTGTCCTCTCCACCTGTAAGAGAAGACGTTCAGCTTCACCCAACAATCGAATGCCCTCCGCTGTAAGAGAAACGGCTCTTGGGGATCGGTTCATCAGCTGGACACCCAGGTTCAATTCCAACCGGGAAATCAATTTGCTGATAGCTGAAGGAGACATGCACATAGCCACAGCGGCGCGCTTGAAGCTCGTCTGGTGAGCAACAGTCACAAAGGCTGTAAGTGCCCGAATATCAAGACTTGGGTGAAGTTTTGTCATCTTGGCATTCATTCTTTTCGTTTGTTTGCCAATCTCGCAAGCAATAAGTTCGGTACCGTACAAAAAAGTGATCGGTGTTCGGAATTGTCGGTAAAATCTACAAGCGCAGTTTCGAGCATGTTCGTGTCGTCAGACAAGAAAGTGGCGCTCTATCAGATCAGTAGGGGCAGGATTTAAGGGAAGAAGACATGAAGGTCGAACAACGCCTGAAAAACAATATGCGCGAAACCGTGCCCGATTTTCTCACCAAACGAAAACTGGGGTACAAGTCCTTCTTCGGCTTTGAGAACAAGTTCAATCCGTTCTTCTTGCCATTGATGTGTGCAAGCCACGACACCAGTGTCGGATTATCAACCTCGATCGCTGTCGCCTTTGCACGTTCGCCGATGGAGATGGCGCTTGATTCCTATTCCTTGAATCAGCTGTGCGAAGGGCGCTTCAAACTCGGTCTGGGCTCACAGATCAAACCGCACATCACGCGACGATTCGGTATGCCCTGGACGGACAAGCCCGCGACGCAAATGCGAGAATATATCGCTGCACTGCATGCGATTTGGGATGCCTTCGAATCCGGAGAGCGCCTGAATTTTGAAGGAGAGACTTACAGGCACACACTTCTATCGCCTGAGTTTACCCCTTTTATCGAGGGGTATGGCCGTCCACCTGTATTGCTCGGAGCAGTAGGCCCCGGAATGACGAGAGCTGCTGCTGCAGTGGCTGATGGAATGATAACGCATTCCTTTGTTTCAGAACTTTCGCTTAGAGAACTCAATGACGTAGCCCTGCAAAAAGGGCTGGCCGAGCGTGGAAAGCCGCGTTCCGAATTCGAATTGGTATATCCGGTCTTCATTGCCACTGGTGCCACCGAGGAGGAATACAAGAAAAATGTAGAGTGGCACCGCCATCGAATTGGCTTTTATGCTTCAACACCTTCCTACAAGGTTCAGCTCGATCTTCATGGTTGGGGGGATCTTCACTATGAGCTCAACAAAATGACCAAGGAGGGGCGTTGGGACGAACTCGGCCAACCAATTTCAGATGAAATGGTGGATACCTTCTGCGTTCGAGGTGAACCAGACGATATCGCGCCAATAATCAAAAAGCGTTATTCGGGGCTTGTCGATACGATCCAGAGCAATCTGGAACTTGAGGATGAGGAAACCCAATACCAGATCATCAAGCAGATTGAAGATATCTAGCTTGAGCGCCGTTCCTCAAGAACATCACGCTTGTGGTGGTGCAGTAGGTAAGGTCATCAATTTCGACAACCTGCATATCCCCCATCCAAGGTCATCAATCCATGACATCCTGAAAGCAGGAGGTTGTTAGAGCTGGTCCTACATAGATGCGCCCTCTGACAATCAGAATTAAATACGCTCAGGCATGATTAGTATGATCTCTGTTGAATCTCTTTGCGTTAGTTATTGGACGCAAAGTCGGCCTTGATCATATCGGTTGCCTTTGTCCGCAATCATTATGGTTGGAGCGTTCGTGTTTCCTGATGTGATTGTCGGCATGATAGATGCGTCTGAGACACGAAGTCCTGCCACACCCTGCAGGCGAAGCTCGTCATCGACAACGGCTATGGTATCACTCGCAGGGCCCATCTTACACCTGCCGCAATAGTGATATCCAGCCAGCCCTTGTGTCTTGGCGTAGTCCAGCATTTCGTCTTCAGGTCGGACGTTAGCGCCGGGCAGGGCTTCCGTGTCGATATGTTTTGCAAGCACGGGCTGTCCCAGGATCTTTCGAATGAGTTTGTGTCCTTCCACGAGGCAGCGTTGGTCTTCTTTATCAGCCAAGTAGTTTGGCTGAATCTCGGGTTTTATGAAAATGTCCTTGGAACGAGCTCTTACACAACCGCTGCTTTCAGGGCGCAGTTGCCATGAACCGAGTGTCATTCCAGGAATATCATCTAGAACGCCTAGAAATATTTCCTTGAAACTGCCGGGGGTGAATGTGACTAGCAGGTCTGGATTGGTTAGATTTTCGTTTGATTTCGAGAATGCGTGGGCCAGAACGGGACCAGTGCTTATGACACTCGGTCTGTTCATCAACCATGCCACTACCTGTTGCACGGCCTTGAAGCCTCGTGCGTAATCATTCAGGGAATCTGCGCCTTTAACACGGATAACGTAGCGGGGCGTAAAGTGATCCCGCAGATATTGTCCAACACCCGAAAGTGTCTTCTTTATTTCCACGCCAAGTGGGGTGATCTGATCTGGATCACCAATGCCCGAAATCTGCAACAGTCTTGGTGTTTTCAGTGCCCCCGCACACAAGACAACTTCTTTCGTGTCGCTATGATGTTGAGAAACTAGCTCGCAAAACAGGTGCAATCTGGAGCAGTAATTGATACTGCGGGACTTTGTCCGGTTGATGATTGGATTGAAGAAAGCTGGGAAGCTTCCTTTGACAAGGTTACTGATGTCAATTTGCGCGGACCAGTAAATTTGGCCAGAGCATTCATGCCGGGGATGATTGATAGGGGCGACGGACGGATTGTATATTGTGGATCAGTTTCCGGGCGTATGGGGGGTGTGAAATGTGGACTGCACTACGCTGCGAGGAAGGGGGGGGTACATCCTTTTGTACGCTGGCTATCTCAACGCGGTACTCAGCACAATGTCCTTGTTAGTGCAGTGGCACCAAGGTCTTTCGGCACGGCTATGGCCGCGCAGAATGATATTGATCCAGAGATTTACCCGAAGAGGCGCGCGGGAAGTCCCAAAAAGATAGGTGCCACAATCGCATTCCTGTGTAGTCTAGGTGCCGTTTTCATTTCTGGTGCAACATTGATGTGAATGGTAGAACATTTTTTCCTGATTTTGTTTGGGTGACACCCAATTATTGTCGATCCTTTGAGATTGCTGTTAAATGTGGGTCAGTTTCTCCAAAGGAGTACCGTTTCAGGGGGCATGGCCAAAGTAGTCACAGTCCTTTGTGTTGCAGGTCTTCCACTATTTTCAACGAAAGCGGAAACGAACCTACGTCATCTCAGCCGTGCGGATGATCTCTGGCGATGTTTCAAACTTTTAAAAAAATGCTTGTTCTTCTGCGGTGCTGGGAAGCGAATTTTGATCGCAAAGAGTATTGCAACGGGCTGCATATGGGAGGTTCGGTCGATCCCGTGCCATCGCATTGTCCTTATGGATTTCTGAGGGCTGTCCTATCGCCAGAACACTGAATTGAACGGCCTGATTATTGCTGGGAGAACGGGCATATGACGATCTGAGGAATTCTATCGATGGCCAGCAATTGCCCCAACTGCAAAGTGGGAAATGTAACCGCTTTTTTCGAAAGTGCCCCGGCACCTGTCAATTCGGTCGTGCTGGTAAAGGATCGAAAGTCTGCCTTGGAATTTCGCACCGCGCCCCTTCGATTGGGTGTCTGCGGCAACTGCGCATTTATCCACAATATGGATTTTTCTGCTGACGCTGTCAGTTATGATCTGGGATATGAGTCCACCCAGGCTTATTCACCGACATTCCGCAAGTTTCAGCATTCCGTCGTGCACCGGCTTTTTGACCAATATGGTTTGAAGGGCGCCCATGCGATTGAAGTTGGATGCGCGCAGGGAGAGTTCCTTGAGCTGCTGCGCCTTAGCGGTGTGGGATCAGCCATTGGCTATGACCCGGCATTTGATGCAACGCGTCCTGCATTTCAAGTTTCGGAAAAATTTCAGGTTGTCCCGGAATATTTTGGAGCAGGAAAGTCTGTGAGAAGTTCAGATTTTCTGGCCTGCCTGATGACAATTGAGCATGTCTTCGAGACGGGCGAATTCATGAACTCGATCGTCGAGGCAATTGATCCGGACGGTAATCCACTCGTCTACATACAGGCACCCAATGCCGAGAAGGTGCTTACGGATGGCGCTTTCTGGGACATCTACTATGAACATTGTTCCTATTTCACAGCACCGTCATTGACCCGTTTGATGAGGCAATCAGGGCTCTGCGTGCTGGATGTCCGCACCGAATATGATGATCAGTATCTGTCTGTTGATGCGCGGCTGGAAATGTCGGGGGCGGAACAGGTGGACGATAGTGCATCTGTCGCAGCTGTTCTGAAGCAGGTCGATGCCTTTCGTTTGCGTACGGAAGAGGTTCTGTCTGGTTGGAGAGACTTCATCGCGCGGGCGTCGGAATTGAACGAGAAAGTGGTCTTGTGGGGCGGTGGTTCCAAGGCCGTTGCATTCCTGACTGCCCTGAACAATCCAGCCAATATTGAACATGCGGTTGACATCAATCCCGTGAAAACGGGAACCTTCCTACCGTCATCTGGTGTGGAAGTCGTATCTCCTGACGCGCTGAGTGCGATTGCTCCGCAGCATGTAATCGTCATGAACCCCATCTATTCAGACGAAATCGCCGCCTCGCTTGCAGAGCTGGGATTGGCACCACGTCTTCACCCGATCACGGCCAGTCGCGCTGACCTGTTTGGTCTGGTGAAAGCATGATCGCAACATGCCCGGTCTGTGCCTCACCTGACGCCATGGATGTAGCAAGGCTGGAAGCGATACCTGTGCTTTGCAATAGCTTATGGCCGGACAGGCAAAGTGCATTGAAGGCGGACAGGGCCGGGATGCGTCTGGTGATGTGTGCAAATTGCAGCCATCTCTTCAACGCTGATTTTGATCCGGGCATCCTTGCCTATGACGGTCGCTATGACACCACGCTGACGCATTCGGCGATCTTCTCATCCTATGTCGAAGAAACTGCCATGCGATTGGTCAGATCCTATGATCTTGTAAATTGCCATGTCCTGGAGATGGGGTGTGGTCAGGGCTATTTTCTGGAGCGTCTGATCAATCATGGGGCTGCGACAGGTACAGGGTTCGACCCTTCCTACCGCGCGGACACGTCTGTTGCGGACAATCCCAGCTTGAAGATCCACTCACGTTATTTCTCTGCGGGGCAGTCTTCACCAACTGCTGATCTGGCCTGCTCGCGTCACGTGCTCGAGCATCTTGAATCTCCACTGGATGGACTTGAACTCCTGCGGGCGAGCCTCTCGCCATCCGGCCGGGGGCTTGTCTATGCAGAAGTACCGAATGGTTTGTGGACGCTGGAAATGGGCGGCGTGTGGGACCTGATCTACGAACATGTTTCCTATTTTACACCGACCTCATTACAATATCTTGCACAGCGTGCGGGGCTTGATGTCATCAAGCTCGAACCCGTTTTCGGAAGTCAGTTTCTGGGAATGGATGCGCGTATAGCAGAAGATGCGCGCTCTGAAACACCTTCGATTGATGAGCTTCTGAACAAAGCGTCTGACCTTGGTGAAACGATTACAGATCTTCGCAGGGGTTGGGCTGAGCGCATCGTGAAATGGCGATCAGTCGGGCGAGACATAGCGCTGTGGGGAGCGGGCTCAAAGGGCGTCACATTCCTCAACATCGTCGATGGTGCCGACATTATCGAACATGTAGTGGATATCAGCCCAACCAAGTTTGGTCGCTATGTGCCGGGTACTGGCCAGGAAATCATTCCTCCCAGCAGACTTGTGGGAAGCGTGACGGGTCCGCTTGAAGTGATCTGCATGAACCCGAACTATCAAAAAGAAATAGCCGCTGAACTGGCCGATTTGGGTGTGGATGCCACCTTGCACCTAGTTTAAGGCGGCACCCTTTTTCAGACGATGTGTGGCTCAGGCAAGGGGATGATGAAGCGCCCACCAGATTCGGAATAGGCTTTTTGCTGTTCCATGATCTCTTTTGCAAAATTCCACGCAAGTATCAGCACATAATCAGGTTTGCGCTCGAGCAGTGTCGATGGCGCGGTGATTTCGAATTCACCTCCGGGCATGACCCAGCCATGTTTGCGAGGGTTCAGATCGGCAATGAAGTCGAGGTCGTCTGATGTCAGCCCACAATAGGCAAGCATGGTAGTGGCCTTGGCAGCGGCACCATAACCAGCGACGCTTGCCCCAGATGCGCGCAATTCACGGATCAGTTTCGGAAGTTCGCGGGCTACATTTTCAGTGAGGTCAAACAAGCTGGAATAGGCGGTCGCTTCAAAGACCTGTTTTTGTGCCTCGCTATCGAGAAGCGAAAGCAGGCGTTCAGTCCGTTGGGGGCTGGAGGCGCTTTTGCGTACAAAGAGGCGCAGGGATCCACCATGAATGCTTGTTCTTTCGACATCTGCCAAAGTCAGGCCATGACGTTCGAAAAGCTTGTCCAGTGCTGTCGCTGAGAAGTAGCACAGGTGCTGGTGGTAGATCGTGTCGAATTCGCCGCCTTCGACGAGATCAAAGATATAAGGACACTCGATCACGGCAACTCCCGTGGTAGCAAGCATGGTGTGAATTCCTTCCACCATACCTTCAAGATCATATACATGCGCCAACACATTGTTGGCCAGAATGACATCGGCTTCGCCGTGTTCCTGCACCAAATGACTTGCCAGGTCTCGGCTGAAGAAATCATTCACGGTAGGAACGCCCGCCTCAATCGCTGCCTGTGCCGGGCCCTTGGCAGGGTCGACGCCGAGAATGCGTGCGCCAGCGGGTTTGAAAGCCTTGAGCATATAGCCGTCATTGGACGCGATCTCGAATACAAAGCTCTGGGCGTTGATGTCTTCGGACTGGATGATTGCCTGAGCGCTTTCAGTGAAATGCTTCAGCAGAGACGGGGATACCGAGGAGAAGTAGAGATAATCTCCACCAAACAATACTGTCGGGTCCACAGCTGCAGTGATCTGCACGAGGCTGCACTGATTGCACAAGGCAAGTTCTAGAGGAGCGATTGGCTCGGACTGTTTCGGAGTGCCGGGACGGACAAGGCGGTCCGCAAGTGGCGTCATGCCAAAATCGTGGAGGCTTGTCAGCTCAGGTGACTGGCAGGCTCGACAGTGCGTCGTGATCTCATAAAGGTCAGACATGTTGTGCTTTCAATTAGACCGTCTCGAGGTTGGTAATACGGCGCAGATCGGTTGAAATCATGCCGGATGCGATGCGTGCTTTCAAACTGGCGATACGGCTATAGCGGGCATCTTCAAATTCATCTGGCTTCAATCCCTGTTGTGCGAAACCAGCAAGCAATTGAGCAATGCCTTCAGGCAGGGTCCATTTTGGACTGTAGCCGGGAAGCTCGGTTTCCGCTTTAACGAAGGAGACCTGGTAGGTTCGTGTGTCAGGTCCAGCGCTGTCAGCATAGCTGACCACAGATCCCTCAACCTTGCTGTGGACCATGTCAGCGATTTCTCTAATGCGAAAATTCTCGGCAGTGCGTCCAATATTGAATGCCGTGTTGTAGACTGTTTGGTCCGGAGCCTCTAGCGCAGCAATAAAGGCGCGGGAAATGTCTTCAATGTGAACGATAGGGCGCCAAGGCATGCCATCGCTTTTCAGCAGGACTTTTCCGGTTGTGTATGCCCAGGCAGTCAGATTGTTGACGACCAGGTCAAACCGCAGACGGGGACACAGCCCGTAAGCTGTCGCATTCCTCAGATAGACGGGGCAAAACGCTTCGTCAGCCAGAGCTGAAATGCCCATTTCTGCATCCACTTTCGAACGACCATATGGCGTTACGGGATTGAAAGCAGCGCCCTCGTCAATCATCTTGTCGCCAGCGGCCCCATATGTGCTGCAGGAGGAGGAAAACACGAACCGCTTTACGCCGGCCTCCTTGGACAGGCGCGCCACATGAACACTGGCCTTGTGGTTTATGTCGTCCGTGATTGACGGTGCCAGATCACCCAGAGGGTCATTCGAAAGGCCGGCCAGATGAAGAACGGCATCAAAGCCCATGACATCGACAAGCTCAACATCGCGGACATCCTTGCGTGTAGCGGGGACGAGCTCTGGAAAATCGCCATAATCGCAACCTTCAAACAGCTCGGAATCCAATCCATGTACGTAGTGGCCGCGCTCAAGAAGCATCGGGACAAGAACCGCGCCAATATAACCGCGGTGGCCGGTAACCAGTACTTTCATCTTGTCAGCTCCAGATCTTCCAGGGTGCATTTCCAGACGCCCAGTATTCTTCAAGAATCCATTTTTCCCTGAGCGTATCCATGCATTGCCAGAACCCATCGTGCCGATAGGCAGCTAGCTGTCCATCTCGCGCGAGATTGGACAGCGGTGCATGTTCAAACATGGTGTCGTCGCCATCGATATAGTCGAAGACTTCTGGCTCAAGCACGAAGAAGGCACCATTGATCCAGCCTTCTGCTGTCTGTGGTTTCTCGGAAAACTCGGAAACAAAGTCGCCTTCAAATTCCAGATGGCCATAACGTGCTGGCGGACGAACGGCGGTAAGGGTGGCCAGTTTTCCGTGGCTGCGATGAAAGCTCAAAAGGCGATCAACATCGACATTGGCGACACCATCACCCCAGGTCAGCATGAAGGTCTTGCCTGCGGCAAATTCCTTGAGGCGCTTTATGCGTCCACCGGTCATGGTCTTCTGACCGGTTTCGACCAGATCCACCTTCCAGTCGATCTGCTCTGTTTCGGAGGCGCGCACCGTATTGGATGCGAAATCCACACAGACATTGCCGGACAAGGTGGCAGCATCTGCAAAATACTTCTTGATCATTTCGCCCTTGTAACCAAGAGCAACCGCAAAATCCTTGAACCCTTGAGCAGCATATATCTGCATGATATGCCAGAGGATTGGACGTCCTCCGATTTCAACGAGAGGTTTGGGCCTCAAGCTTGTTTCTTCAGACAATCGACTTCCGGCTCCGCCTGCGAGAATGAAGACTTTCATGATGATGCCGCGCTTTCAGGGGAGCTAATGGAAGATGCCTGAGTGATTGGAACGGAGCCCTGAAGCACGCGTTTGCGTCCGTCGCTATTCAGGGCAGGGACATAATCTCCGGCGAGATCGCGCCAGAACCATTTAGCCCACCGCAGGATTTCAAGACTACACCTCAGCTTTTCGGCCATGGAGAAATCCATTTTCCATACAAGACCAAGGTGACGGTTCAGTTTGATCCAGGCCGGTCTGCTTTGAGCTTTTCTCCGTTCTCTTGGACCGAACCAAGATTGAAGGTCGCTCAATTTGGGATTGGCACGAATTGAAGTTTCTGCGTGGTCACGACGACAAAAGAGTTCAGACGGGATTTCCCGGACCCTTCCCATAAGCGCTGTCTGTCCCAGCAGAACGAAATCGGAAGCAGGGTAACTTCCGATTTTGACCGTCTGCTTCAAAATGTCTGTTCGATAGATGCCAAATACAGCATTGCACTCGAACTGAGCTGACAGAAGGTGATAACGCAGGCGTTGAGACGGTCTGGAATGGGTCAGGTGATAATTGTCGGCATGGGGACCGATAACGTCCGAATTTTCGTCAATGATGAGGGTCTTGGGATAGGCGAGTATAGCGTCTGGATGTTGATCCAGCTCAGCCAGACAGCGTTCAAGATATTCTGGTGCCAGAATGTCGTCATGAGCATGCCAGCGAAAAAATTCGGTATCGCAGGAATCAACAAGTCGATTGTAGTTCCAGGCTGCGCCGAGGTTCTGATCGCTACCCAGAACATGTATACGCTCGTCCTCTGATGCAGCATTTCGAGCGATTGTCAGTGTTTCATCAGTCGATGCATTGTCGGCAATGATAAGCTGCCAGCCTTCAAACGTCTGGGCACGAATGGAATCTATGGCGTTTTGAAGATAGCGTGCACCATTATAGACAGGCAGCCCAATTGTAACTCTGCATTCTTGAGCGTCAGACATCCGATTTCCTGCCTTAGTCTGATTGGTGCAACGTTTGCGGCGAAGCGCTTTTTACTTGCGTGAGCTGCAATTATCCTGCCATTCAAAAGTCAGGTGGGGTGCCGCTATCGGCATCAATCGAGGGGTGAGGATGTAATGGGAACAAGCCGCAATCGAATGTTTGATTGGCTGCGAACGCTGTTTGTTGTTGCGCTCACATCAGCCATTCTTGGTCTGGCTTTCCTGTATCTTGCACCTGACAGGGCGTTTCTGAACATCAAAGAACCGCTCACCAGTTATGGAATTCATACCGGCAACATCACGACGAATATTACCGGCTACAGGTCACCTCTTGTGCGTGATGTGAAGTTCAAGCTGTCCAGCGAGCAGGGCTGGAAGACTTTGAATTTACATTCGCCGAGATTGAGCAATCGGTCTTTGGTCTTTGAATTCATGTCTTCTGACCTGAACGCTGGTGAAAACACACTTCAGATTCAATCCACTTCATTTTTCGGGATATCCAGAAGGCACGATTATACATTCAATGCCGCCGTCCAGGAGACTGCATTTAAAGGGACCTTTGTTCGCCATTGGACGAGTGATGCGCTCGAGGCTCAGGATGGTGTTTGGGAAGTTGTGCCAGCGAAGGACGGTAGTGCGGACAACTGGGTTCAACCCATACCAGGGCATGAAGGCTATGACCGTATTCTGCTTGTCACGCAGCCATTTACCGGTCCCCGACGCATTGACCTTGCCATGACCTTCAGTGAGCAAGTGGGTGATAATCCACGCCATGGAGTTGGTGTGTTACCATTGTGGGGAGGGCATCCCGACATTGAAGATGTCCGTCCTCGTCGTGGCTGGTTATACGGGCTGGCGTGGTGGTATTCGGAGTATCCTGGGTTCGGCGTAGAATTCGCGCGCAAGATTGGTGGAGATCCGGTTGAAAGCATCAACTCGCAAATGGATGTGCCATTGTTCGCTCAGACCTATCATGTCCGCGTGGTTGTCGATGAGGTCAACAACAAGAATGGCGCTCCCGTATTTCAAATGAAAATGAAATGGGCAAAGACACCCGCCGAACTTGATAGTTTGCCATGGCGGGTCGAAGTCAGGGACGAGGAAGGGCTTTTATCGACGACTTCTTCCTATGCAGTGGGGTTGCTAGCACACAGGGCAGCAGTATCGTTCGGCCCCGTTACCGTGACCGCCCTCAATTGACGGATAATTTGGTGGCGGCGAGGCGAGTTGGATATCCGGGCATGACGGTGAGCTTCAGATAGGCACCTGCATATTTCATGGCTTGATCAAACGTTTTGTTTCGCAAGCCACGGCGAATGCGCCAAATCAGACCACTTGCCACAGATCTTACAATAGCCCTTCCGATTGGATTGGCGGCTCGAAGTTGCCCTAGCCTTTGAGCGATTTCAGGTGCCTCGAACATTTCATTGCAGCCATATTTTGACGACAGCGCACGGCGAAGACATTGCACCTCAATCGGCGTCAGCGCGTCGTCCGTAATTTTCGAAGCGGTTTCAAAATCATCAATCGCCAGGTCCCACAATTTCTTGCGTGCCATGATGGTTCCGCGCTGCAAGAGGGCCTGGCGGCAATCAGACAGAGAGGCAATGCTTCTTTTCCCGGGAAGATATTCACATAGTTCCATCTGGACATGGAGACGCTGGAAGATGCGTTGGTCGTATTCGATCCATTTGCGATTGCTCTGGGAAGCGTCAAACCCGTCTTCGTTCGGGCCTCGGCGGCGATTGTGCAGTCGTTGTTCGAAAACGGTTTCTTCGCACACTGCACATTTGCCTTCTCGAGCGAGGCGAATGAGCATCTCATAATCCTGAGACCGGAGCATAGTTTCATCAAACGGACCCACCTTGTCCAGCAGCGAACGACGAATGAGGGTCCCTGGCTGATGTGCGAAAAAGTCCTCGAGAGTTGAAATCAGGAATTCATCTGGTTCGCACTCGGTCCAGTACCCGGTGGATAGAGTCTCTTTCTTGCCGCTCTGAGCATGCGTCGAGAACCGTCTGTGAGGTCCGTAGCTGAACCCGATTTCACTATCCCTGATGAGCGGCGCTGCAAGGTTCTCAAGAGCATCCGGAAGCACAATGTCATCATCATCAACGATCCACACAAAAGGATGGCGCGTGTGTTTGATACCGCTGTTCAATGCTGCTGCTTTGCCTGCATTGGGCTGAGAGATGAGAGTAACGCGTTGGCCGAAGCCACGTACCACTTCCACGGTTTGATCTGTGGACCCATCGTCGACAATAAGAATCTCGCCGACAGGCATTGTCTGCTGTTCAATGGCAGCAATGCATTCGACCAGGAAATCGGCCCTGTTGAAAGTTGGAATAATGACAGAGGTCAAATGATCTGGGGTGCGCGTTTCTTCTGCAGGACAGAGACTTGTCTCACCAGGACTCAGGAAATCTGCGTTTGGAGGGTCCGTAATCTTCATAATTCGAACCCCACCCATTCTCCTTCTGATACGACCTTTTTGAAGCGCAGATCATTGCTCAGCGCTGTCTTCAAATCAGGACTATTGGCGAGGATCAGTTTGATGCCTTCATCGCGTAAGGTCGCCACATCTATATCGGCATCGAGGCCGTAATTGGGGGCGATATATTCCGCATAGATGTTCTGGTCGGTTTTGCGCCAATATTCGCTGCGGCCGATATAAAGCGCAACCAATTGCGGATCATCACCACTCGTGGGGGACACGCGTTCGGGAGTATTTGACGCAACAATCACGTTCAAAAAATGATAATCGCTGGACTCAACCAAAATGCGTCCGTCGTGTGACGACAGCCAGCCTCGCAGAAACCGTCCAGCTGATAGATCATTCTGGGAAAAAGGCGGGTTCCAGATCGTATGTCTTACGCGCAGGATTGATTGAAGCCCGAAACCGGACACCGTGACCATGATCAGGGCTGCAGCGACCACATTGCGCGTCGAGGTTCTCTGGAATTGTTCAATGACCCAGAAAATGAAAGACGCCAGGAAGGGAAGCAGGAGTAGGCTCCACACGCCCCCCAAACGCCAGGGAGCGGCAAACGCTATGCTGCCAGTCAGGAAAGTTGCAATCGTTACCACCACGAGGGAGCCAAGAACGGCATATGCCCAATAGCGGATCTTCATGTCTTGGCTGGCAGCCACGACCAGCGCGATCAGGCCAAACATGAGGGGCGTGGAAACAATATCGCGCAGGAAAGCAACCAGATGGCTGTTCGACACCATGGTTCTCCAGCCGGCATCCATGGCGATGGCCTGATCACGGGTGATGAACAGGGACGAGACGCCACTTTCGGAAAATGCCGCTAATCCTAGCCATGCGATCGGGAAAGAGCTCAGGATCAGTGCGCACCAGATGACGGATGTCAGCTTCAACTGACGCTTGATCAATCCGGTCCATGCGATGGTCAGGCCAAAGGGCACACTCAGGAACCAGGCTTCATATCGGGTTGCCGCAGCCAGAGCCAGAAACGTGCAAGCCAGGTACAGATCACGACGCTGACCGATCTGCAGGATTTTCAACAGAAAGTAGAAAAACAACAGGATCAGAGGGTTGTAAATGCTCTCCGACATGGGTGCCAGGGCAAACAGCAATCTGTGTTGAAAGCACACAGACAAAATTGCGGTCAGTGCGCTCATCGCGCGCGACTTTGTGATTTCCTGAGCGAGCAGAGCCAGAATGACGACGCTCACCAAACCGGTGATCTGCGACACTATACGAGGCGTCCAGAACAAGTCATTCCATACCCACAGCGCCAGCCCCTGAACCACTTTCGTCAGCGGCGGCCAGATAAAGGGATCCAGCACGTTGGCATAGGTCAGGTCATACGCAAGCAATGTCCGCGCGCTTTCATCAGCCGCGCTAGACCAGTATCCGATTTTGACCAGCCCCACCTGCAATACCAGTGAGGCTAAAAGAGAGAATGCGATAATCAGATTTCTGTGGTCGGCCAACAAGCGTAGGAAATCATGGATGCGTGGCAGATCGAATTTCCAGAAAAATATGGAAATCTGAAGCTTTTTCGCGGGTGAATCCAAGCTTATCAATTGGTGGTTTTCCTGGCACAGGCACCAATTAGAAGCAGGAATCATACCATTTGAGGCAGTAGGGAATGAGCTGAATTATCATTAGCACAACTACCATCTTGCCCAACGCATGACTGCTTTTGGAGCAAAGGGAAATCTGATCTAAACAGCGGTTATACAACAGAACATATTCAATCGACTGCTATCGCGCGTAAAGCAGACTTGCGCCCTTCAAACGGATTGCCCGCATTTGCGCCAATATTACCCAATTGCTTCAATACAAAGGGGGCAGAAGCAATATTGTGTTAAACTGCTCTGCTGACGAAATTAGTCGCAATTAACTCCCTTTATTCAATTCGTGACGACGACTTTGCCGATCGCCTGGCCGCTAGTGAGCCGGTCATAGGCGGCACCAACTTCTGAAAGCTCGAAATGGGTCTCATCGAGCAGTGGTTTGAGCGAACCTGCATCAACGACACCCGCAAGCTGAGCGAGGATATTTCCGTGTGCTTCGCGTTTCAAGTCGTGTAGCATCGGGATCAGCATGAAAATCACATGGATAGACAAGCCTTTGAAATGCGCCGGCGTGAGATCTAACTCAAGCAGCGCAACGGTCGTTGCAATTTGCGCATTCAGCGCTGCAGCTTCAAACGAGTTTGTCAGATTTGCGCCGCCGACAGAGTCAAAGACGACGTCGAATCCTGCGCAGTCTGTATATTTGGCAACATAGTCAGCAACGGTTTCAGTTTTGAAGTCGATCGGTGTTGCGCCATAGCCGCCAATCAACTGCATGCGTTTGTCACCGCTGTCGGTCGCAAAGACGTCTGCGCCCATATGCCTTGCAAGTTGAACTGCGACATGTCCTACGCCGCCCGAACCGCCCTGAACGAGCACCTTATGTCCCGCAGACACACCTGTACGTGTCAGGCCTTCAAAGGCTGTGATGCCGACAAGCGGCAGCGCAGCTGCTTCGCGCATGGAGATTGATTTTGGTTTGTGGGCGATCAATTTGGCGTCTGCGAGAATCAGTTCCGTCAATGTGCCCTGGAGCCCGATGAGACCGCCCGCGCACCCATAAACTTCATCACCTAGCTTGAAACCGGTAACACCATCGCCAACAGCTTCGATCGTTCCGGCAAAATCCATTCCGAGAACGGCCGGAAGGTCAGGCGAGAGCGGAAGCTGCTCCTGCCCCATCTGGCGGATCATGGTGTCGACCGTGTTGACGCTGCTGGCTGCGATCCGAACCGTTACATGGCCGGGTTTGGTGGCGGGGGATGGTAGGTCGGCAGGTTCAAATTTCGCCGTCTCGCCATAGGAATTCAGGATCATTGCTTTCATGGGATCTACTCCGTTTTCAGATTATAAAGCAGATTTAGGCCATGTCTGAATGCAGCATAACCGAGCGGTTTGCATAATCAGTTTATCAAAAATCTATATAATATGATCTAGTATTCCCAGAGGGGCGGTGAGCCGATTTTCTCGATCAGGAAATCAATGAAGACGCGCACCTTTGCGGTCAGAACATTGGATTTGGGATAGACCAGCCAGATAGCAGATCCGTCATCGACTTCGTAGTCTGGCAACACCCGCACAAGGGAGCCGTCCTTCAATTCACGATGGATGCTCCAGATAGATCCCATTGAAATACCTGCGCCCGCCAGTGTCGCCTCGCGCATGCTCGCGCCATCATCGCAGACAAGCCGAGATTTGAAGTTTGCCGGCGGATAACTCCACTCACTCATCTCGCCAGAAGTCAGATCACGGGGTTTCGCATCTCCAAAGGCAAGCAGATTGTGCCTGACCAAATCGTCCGGCGTTTCTGGTGTGCCATATTTTTCGAGATAATCTGGCGAGGCGGCAAGGACGCGTTTGTCGTCGGCAAGTTTGCGCCCGATCAAAGAACTGTCCGCGATAGCGAAATCGCGCAGGGCGAGGTCATACCCACCTTCGATCAGTTTGGCCTGAGTGTCAGAAAGCTTCAGTTCGAGACTGATACCGGGATATCGGTCCAGAAACTCGCCAAGCAGAGGCGCTACATAAAGCTGGGCGAATGTGCTGGATGCAGCAAACCGGATTGTACCGGCGACTTCGGAGCTGCCATGCCCCAAGGCGGCCAACCCTGCATCTTCCTGCGCGATAATCTCGCGGGCGAACGGGAGAAATTCGGCACCTTCCAAGGACAAAGACACTTTGCGCGTCGAGCGGTGAAAAAGGTCAGCGCCGACTTGATTTTCCAGTTTGGCCAGACGCGCGCTGGCGACGGCCGGGGCAAGCCCGAGCTGACGCCCTGCCGCACTGATGTTCAACGTGTCGGCGGCCATGACAAATAGTCGGAGAGCTTCGGTATCCATAGTCTATATTAAATCCAAAAGCACTAAACAGCAGAGGAACTCTTGAGATTACTATGCTATTGCAATTAGTTGTTGTCAGGGCTTGGAGGTGGCCGTCGCCACCCATGAAAGCACCAAAGATGAATCTGCAAATCAGGGCTTGCTCAAGCTATCACGACAAACAAGATTGCGCTCAGGTGTTTGAGTTGGGTAGCAATGGTGTCTTAGGCTCCCTGACCTCGCCAGCGAAGATAGGACCGAATTTGCTCTATCCAAGCCGAACTACTTCATGCCGAATGTCGATGCCACCCTCATACAGAAGGTCCTCTACCTTCCTCAACGAAAGCTGGTACGTAATATAATTCATGAGTGCAAGGCGGATGAGTTCGCGCGAGCGTGTAAGATAGCAAAAAGAATGAGCAAATTATGCCGGGAAAGCTAGCCACCCACACTTTATGGCGAAGCAGAACGGTGCCAGTGGCAGTACTACCCTCAGCTAATGAAAAATCCAGTCGTCCACAGATGGGCGACTGGATTTTCCCGGAGTCCGCAAGTACGGGCCTGCGTCCCCCCCAACGATTTAACGTATATGAAATAACAGCAAAAATTTCCGCCGAGGTTTGTCGGTATTCTATCACATTGATAGGGTGCTTTCATGTTATTGTTTGGCATGGGCGTCGTTTCGCTCCGAAAGACTAAGAGGCACCGAGTTCGAAGTGACGTTGAAGAATCTGTTCAAGGCAGCTTCGCTGAAAGACATCTGTACTGTTACCAAGAACGATGATCTCGATGATGCGGGATTTGGTCATTTCCAGCGCGATCATCTGTGCAAAACCTTCACCAAGTTTTCCTACGACAAGTGCATCCTGCGTTTCTTTGAGATTGATGATGAAGGCGAGTTGCAAATCTGCAAGTCAATCTATCTTGGATTTGGTGTTGATAGTGGCGATATAAATGCGAATTACGCGCCCTGGATGAACAGCGATGAGCTGTTGCGGTTGACCCTCAACAACCCGGGTAGGCTTCTGAGCGACACGGATGTTTATGAAGGAGTCCATTCAGAGCGTGAGATCTATGTTCAGTATGGCAGCAAATACGGCATACACCATCAATATATGGTTTGCTTTTCTTTCCCGGAAAATGATGAGTCCTTCCTGTCAATTGAGTATATAGGCGATGTCGACAATCTGGTTTGGGATACAATATCGTCCGAAGACCTTGAGTATGCATCATTCCTGTTCGCCATGGCCTGGATGGTTCGATACAAACGAATAGGGCGTAGGAATTTCGAGAAAAACATAAGCGCGCTATCAGATATGACTCTGAAAAAACTTCAAAAATTGCGCCGCTACATCAATCGTAAGCCTGGCGAACAACTTATCCGGCAAGCTGAATCTTTGGGTCTGAAGCTAAGGGGATATGATGATGCTCTCTATACGATGCGCGATGCCCTGAATGATCACCTTGTTGAAGCCAGCAAAGCTGAAAAAATGTTCGCCAACCAGAATTTGGAGCTTCTGGATTCCTGCCTTTATCTCTTGAAGATCATGAATGACCAAACAAGGCCGATTGCTTGTCCTGCGGGGACCAGGTTGACGCCATCTTTCTACGTCAGGAAGGAAAACCAACACCTTGGAGGGCCTGTGTGATTCCTCGCGGTGGTAATCGGATATGAAGCCCTGTTGCCGGGCGGAACGACATCGGGCTTCATAGTAGCACTGCGGGTCACTTCGCCGCCTGAGCCAGTTGCCGTGCGAGTAACATGTGCTATAAATCTGAATAGTGAAGTTTTAGGTTGTTGGATGGTCAGATGAAAGTCGGATCGTCAACAAGGAAAAGCCCTGCGTCCCCCCCAACCCAGCAGGGCTTTTCTTCACTCACTTTTCAACTTGTTGGCGACGTTCGCACAAATGGCTTTTTGTGAGAGAAGACCCAAAATTCCCCATGGTGTTATCAAGGTAATCAACGCATTGAATATTGACGCTATGGTTTCTGATGCATTTCCGAGATCGACTGAACAATATGTAAATCATTCTTTTGACTAAATTCTACCTGGGTTTTC
>PAQI01000040.1 GCA_002709235.1 Hirschia sp. | reverse complement strand
GTTCCAGTCTTCACTGGAACCGCCGGGTGGAGGATATCTCACAAAACTTATCCCACCCCCTCGCCAATACCCCCATAATGCAGCCCATGAGATCACAGGCCCCAGACATATACGCACCCAAACACGACTTCTGGCGCAGCTTCCGCCGACGGCTTGTCTGGCTGGACTGGCAGATCTGGATGCTGGCCCATCTGGGTCTGCTCAATTGCGAAAACACGGCTTCACGCTGGCTCAAACGACAGCTGGCCCAGCTCGAACACGGCCTGCGCTGCATGCTGGTGATTGGCTGCCAGACACATCGCACCACCCTCGCCACCGCATCTCCAGCGAACGCTGGAGTCCAGAACGCTCTGGATACATCCACTGGATCCCAGCTTTCGCAGGGAAGACGGAACCACAAGTTCAGCTACAGCCTGAAAGCATTCGGCTATCCCCTGTCATCCCGGCCAAGCGAAGCGCAGACGCCGGGACCCACCCCTCAAGCATTACTAACCGCTGACAAGTGGGTTCCGGCATCTGCGACGCTCACGCGTCTGGACCGGAATGACGCGGAGGACAGCACCCCCACCTTCATCCAGCTACAAGCCCACATTCACATTCTCGCGGACGTGTTCACCAACACCGATGCGCATATCGCCAAGATGGCACAGCAGATCCACAGAAGCGGCCTCACCGTACGCCGCAGACGCACCACGCGCCCAGCGAACAGACACGCACCTCAGATCACAAACAAAACCTCACCAGCACACCAATCCGCGCCCGCCATCTGCGACACGTCCTGACACCACACCCCAAAAACCATCCCATCCGCCGGGCAGCCCATGGCTGCGCCGGGCAAAAGTGCTGGCCTCAGCGTTCAGCGAGCTACAAGACGTTGAGCAATGTCAGTCCACGCAGCGTGTTGAAAATGCTGGCAGAGGCTTCATAGCTCAGCTGCGCCTGGTTGAGCTGCAAGGCAACTTCCGCCAGATCCACATTCACCGTTTCGCCAATCGAATTGTTCAACGAGTTGAGCTGATTGGTCTGGCGCTCAATGGCGCTGTCGATCTGGCCCTGGGCCTGACCATTGGCACCCTGCGCCGCGATCAGATCGGCATTTGCGGTATCCAGTTGCGTCAGCATGGATTTGAGAAAATCCTTCTGCGCATCGGTCATCGGATCGCCAAACCCGCCAATACTGTCGGAGAAGACCTGCATGGAGCGCAGCGCATCCAGGCTTGATTCAGCTGCCTGTGTCGCCAGCGGGGCGAGCTTCACGGTCTGCACCGCGTCGATCTTCACTTCCTGGGCAATCGCACCTTGCACGAAGGCATCATCGACAGCGGCCGTTGCCCCAAGTTCGGCAAGACTGCCAACCTGGATCGGGGCCTGATCATTCAATGTACCGGCAAACAGATAGCGGCCATTGATATTGGCATTGAAGGCATCGCGCACACCGGCAAAGGCCTGCTTCATGGAATCATTCACCACCGAGCCCGACCCAAGCCCGACAGCCTCCGTGATCGTCGCCCGCAGATTCGCCATCATTTCGGATGCCTGCTGAAGCGATGTATCCTGAATGGTCATGCGCGCACCCAGTTCCTGATCGCGCGTGATCCGGTTCTCCAACCGCGCCACCAGTCGCTGAGACGAAACCAGCGTCTGCGTCTTGGTGCCATAGCCGAACATGTCGGAGGCCGTGTTCTGGCTCGATGCCTTGGTCGACGCCTCATACATGGTGCGCTGGGACCGTTGCAGATCGAACAGCGCGTTCTGGGAAATCATCGAGGTTGCGATACGTGTCATGTCGTTTTCCTGACCTCTTCTAGACCATGCTCAGGAGCGTGTCATAAAGCTCCTGGGCGGCCTGGATCATCCGCGAGGCCGCAGAATAGGCCTGTTGATATTGTGTCATCTTCACCAGTTCCTCATCGAGGTTCACACCCTCGACACTCTCACGGCGCATGCCGACTTCATTCTTCAGCGATTCAGCCGCCACCACCGCATTCTCGGCGCTGGAGGCCCGCGACCCCGCATAGCCCGCCAGCCTTGCTGCATAATTCGTGATGGTGCCGGTCTGTGAGGACAGCCCCCCTGCCTTACCAAATGACATGAACACCGAGGATGACGATTCCAGCGCCGTCGCGCCGCGGCCATCACCCGGCCCCAGCACCACGCTGCCAATGGCGGCCCCATCAATGTCCGGCGCTGCGGCCGCAATCTTCTGAGGATCGGACGCAATGTCCTCGCGCACCTCCAGCCCCTGGGCGCGGCGTGACTGGACCGAGACGCCAAGGGAGAATATCTGCGATATCGAAAGCCCGGTATCACCGCGCTGGGTGGTATCGCGCACCACATTGAAATCACCCGCCTTGCTGCCGACATTCGAGCTGAAGACAAGCTGGCCATTGTCGTCGAGAGACGCAGTACCAAAACCGGCAATCTCCGAATTGATCGAACTGACCAGATCGCCAATGGTCGTGTCAGATGCCTGAATGGTGATCTCGGCCTGGCGCAGCAATGCGCCGTCGCGGTCGCGAATATCAAACAGCATGGTCTCGCCCGCCGTCAGCCCCAGCGGAGAGCCCGTGGTCAGGCCGGTTGCCGAGCTGATCGGCGCATCGCGGCCAATGATATTGTTGAGCCCGAATGCATGCGAGAAGCCCTTCCCGGCGCGATCAGATGGCGAGGCTTCATCCTGACGAATGACGATGCCTGTATCCGCACTCGCGCTCTGAATAGTCATCCGGCCTTCGGCAAAGCTCACCGTCGCCGATCCACCCAGCGCCGTGTTCATCGCATCGCGCAGATCTGCAATGCTTGCATTCGCGCCCATGCTGGCCAGGGTTGTGCCTGCCGGGTCTGTGATGAGGCCCGTGGTGAAATTGATCTCAAGATTGGCATCGATCGCGCCGTCAGTGCCGACAATCGCCATATGCGCCGTGCCGGTAAAGCCATGCGCATCAGTGGCCAGCAAGCCGGTATTGGTTCCCGTCATCGTGTTCAGCGCAGGAACCGCGCTGGCATCATTGTGTGCGGCATTCAGGGAATCGACCACGCCAGCGGCATATTCTCCGAATGAGGAAGCAAGATCCGCCAGTTCACCATCGCGCAGTTTCAGCAGGCCAGCCAGTTCACCGGAATTGATGTGCGATTCCAGATCGATCGGCGACGTCGCATGCGGCTGCAATACCTGCAATCCACCATAGCCTTCGCTGTTCTCTGTTTCCGTATCAACAGAGATACGAGCAGCCTGTGAATTGACGAGGATGAAACCATCCGTGGTGCGCACATCCACACCGCCCGTGGAGCGTTCCTGGGTGCGGATGTCGATGAAGGAGGACAGCTGGTCCAGCAAACGCGATTGCTGGGTTTCCGCCTCGGTTGAATCCGAACCGCTTACACGGGCGCGCTGGATGGATTCATTGAGATCGGCAATGCCCTGCATCAGGCTGTTGGCATCTTCAACGGAGGATTTGAGCCGCATGTCCGCTTCATCGCGCAACGCCTGAATCTCGCGAGATGTCTGATCAAGCTGGCCGGTCAATGCCCCCAGCGACGCGACCACATCCGCGCGGCGCAGGACATCTGAAGGATCATTCGACAACACACCAAATGCATCCAGCACCGTATCAAGCGCTGCAAAGACAGACCCGCCATCGGACGGGTCGCCCAGAAGTCCCTGCGCGCGATCCATGAAATCCGCTTCGATTTCAGCCGCCGAGAAATTGGAAGCAGCACGCATTTCCGCAGCTGCCAGATAGGTGCTGACCGCGCGTGTAAAATCGACCTCGACGCCGGAAGTGCCTCCTGTCGCGGAACGCGAAACGAACGCCGCATCAACGCGTGTGTAGCCTTCCGTATTGACGTTCGCCACATTGTTGGATGTGGCGCGCAATGCAGCCTGATTGGCCTGAAGCGCGGACAGGCTGGAAGACATGATGCTGGAAAGGCTCATAGCGCACCCAATCTCGTATTCCGATGACCACAACAGGGCCATACGTTAAAATCTGCCGGGTCGGACTTGCCGGGCTTCGGCAATTTCGACCCCGTGATTGCTAACGGGAATGATCCAGGACAGGGCTTAACAAGCTTTTGAAATTGTTTGCGTTATTTGACGCATTCCCCGCTTTTGCGGTTTGCCTGTCGGTCTGGATTCCCGACAGCCTTACCCCTGTTGTCGCAAGCAATGGGCCAGTTTTCGAGCATGGCGGAATATTGCCTTGGAAAAACAAACCCATGCTCGGCAGATGATGCCCGGCAATCTTTCCCGACATGGCCAAATGCGCCGATCAATCCTGACAAAGGTTAACGTCCGTATGCGGATTTCAGGGAAGTTTTCGACCAAACAGTTACTGGCAAGCCCGTTGCAGAAACATCCGAGCCGGGCAATCCGAGACACTGCATTGTTCGCGCGAATAAAGGAAAGAACCTGCACATAATGAAACAGGTACAGATGGATGGGGTGTCAGCGTCGGTGGCGGGCCTGATGGGTGCGTCACCGACGACTTCCCCCGACAAGAGCTCACTGATGTCAGCGGGTGCGGATTTCTCCGCCCTGCTCACACGCGCTGTTCAAACAGAAGCCGCGCCACGCGCGATTGCCGCCAGCAGAGCAGGCCTAGCCTCAAGCAATGGCGGGCAGAACCCCGGCGCGAAAACATTGAATACAGACCTGCCAGCGACTGACATTGCGCTGTTCGGCCTGTCATTTCAGCAAGCGGCAAATCCAGCTGCATTGACCACTTCAGGAAATGGTGCCGCGACCGTCGCCGCTGCGCAGACGGGTACTCCTCCGCTCGCGGCTCAGCCCGGTTCAAATGTAGCGGCCAATCTTTCCAGCGCCATAGCGAGCACCACGAGCGCTCAGGGTTCAGCCACGCCTTCAGCCCAAACCGCGATCGATGGACAAGCGCCCCCCGCGTCAAATGCTGCGGCACCGGCTACGCCAAACCTGACGACAGCCACCACCAACCTTGCGAGCGGCACTGTTCAGACATCGACTGACGCGAACCCATCGACCCAGACCACGGCATCAAGTTCACTTGCGTCGGCTCCCACTGCCAGCCCTGACACCAGCGTGATCAAGGCGACCGCGACGCCATCAACAAGTACACCAAACGCGGCCGCTAATCTGACGGCACAGAACACCCCTGCTCTGAGCAATGCCCCTGCCACTGCTGATCAACAATCCGCATCACCGCAGACCGGCACCACGAACGCCAATGGGACAGCACAGGCCGCGGCGACAACCGCCCAGCCAGGCAGCCAGCAGGTTCTTGCACAGAACGGCACCATTGTTCAGTCCGCCCAGATGATCCAAAATCCGGCGACCCAGAATCAGCCAACGCAGAATGTTCCCACGCGTAGCCGCCAGTCTGCCGCACAGTCAGGCATTGCCGCGACGTCCTCCACGGCAGCGAACACTGGCTCCGGCACCACTGCCCAGACTGCCAATGGCACCGCCAGTCCAGCATCCGCCCCCGTGAACACCACAACAGCTGGCTCGACCGGCAATGCCGCAACATCCGCAGCCTCGTCCAATCTTCAGACCCTGGCCGAACTTGCTCCGGAGAACATCAACATTCCAACCACGGAAGACCTCTCCTCAGACCTTCCCGAGCTGGACGCCAGCGACACAATCAGGGACACACTGCAACAGGCCAGTTCCGCAGCGCGCGGGCACAATGCATCGGTCCTGCCCCACATGCGCGGTGCACCGACCGCAGCGACCCAGGCATGGTCAGGTATCATCCAGCGTTTCGACGGGCGCGCCCAGCAGTTTGAAATGCGCCTGGACCCCGCCGAACTGGGACGGGTGGATGTCAAGATCGAGATCACAAAGGACAATACGGCGCGCATCATGATGATGGTGACGAACACGGATGCGATGAGTGAACTGTCGCGTTCCGTCAAGGCACTGGAACAAGCGCTCTCAGACTCCGGAATCGACCTGCAGGAAGGTGGATTGAATGTCGAACTTTCTCAGAATGAAAGTGGTTCATTCACCTTTTCGCGCGATAGTGACGACAATGAAGATGTGAACCACTCTTCGACTGCGCAAAACGCCGCTCAACAAGACACTGATGACAGCCCGGCAGAACGGGTGATCACGCCACAGCTCTCCATCTGGAGTCGGCACGGCGTCAATCTGAAAGCGTAGCGCAAACCAATGACCGATCTGATTTCCTTCGTTACATCATCGGGCACGACCGCACCCTCATCGGGCAGCGATCTGAGCGGACTTGCGGATAATTTCGACACCTTCCTGACATTGCTGACTACACAGATGCAGAATCAGGACCCGCTGGCACCGCTGGATTCCACCGAATTCACCAATCAGCTTGTTCAGTTCTCCAGTGTCGAGCAACAGATCAAGACGAATGAGTCCATCACATCTTTGGTGGCGGCTTCCAATGCCTCGACCGGTGCATCGCTGTCGGGATATCTGGGCCAGACTGCGCAGCTGAACTCCACAGGCTCTGGCTATTATGGCGATGAGGCCAGCTGGTCCTACAAGCTCGCCAATGATGCCAAGTCGGCTTCAATCGTCATTCAGAACATTGATGGCAAGATCATCTATTCGCAAGACGCCGAAACAGAGGCCGGCTCACATGAATTCGTGTGGGATGGATCGACGCTGGATGGCGGCGAGGCAGAATCCGGCAAGGTCTATTATGCCACGGTCACGGCTAAAGATGCCAATGGTGATGCCGTCGAAGCCGGCGTGAGCGTGCTCGCCAAGGTCACCGGCGTGGACATGTCATACGACACCCCGGCGCTCACAACGAGCGCTGGCATATTCAGTTACACCGACGTCCTGCGAATTTCGTAGGTCCCGTCGGCCAGGGAAACATCCCGTCCGGACAGCTAAGCATATCCGGTTTATGTGGCGCAGAAGCGCTCTTGAGTATCGCATCCCACAAGAGGGTGCGTTGGTAAGAGTGGGCGACTTCAGGAGACAAGCGCCATGAGTATCAATTCAGCAATGCTGGCCGGTTCAGCCGGACTGCGCGCCAATGCGTCCGCACTGGCAGCTATTTCAGACAACATCTCGAACGTGAACACGGTTGGCTTCAAGCGCCTTCGCAATGACTTCACCTCGCTTTTGAATTCCCAGTCCAATGTCACCAGTCACAATGCTGGCGGTGTGACCAGTTCGTCCAAGGCGATGATCGCCGAACAAGGCGCGCTTCAGGCATCATCCGTGTCGACCCATCTGGCGATTTCCGGCAATGGCTTCTTCGTCACGCGGGACCGTGCTCAAGATGCCCTGTCGACCGACCCGTTCTCATACACGCGCGCCGGACAGTTCTCACCTGATGCCGATGGCTATCTTGCCAACACAGCTGGTAAATACCTCTATGGATGGCCGGTGGATGAGAATGGTGATGTGACTGCCAGCCCCACTGACCTGACCGCCCTGCAACCGATCCGGGTATCGGGTATTGGTGGTGCCGCAGAAGCGTCCACGCGCATCAGCCTGTCTGCAAACCTTCAGGCCTCGCAGGATGTTTCGGTAGCAGCCTCATCGACCACTCCAGGCGTTGCCTATGATCAAACGACCAATTCCATGGCGATGTATGCGATCGACAACACGACAGGTGTTCGTCCTGACTTCACATCTTCAGTACAGATGTATGACTCCCTGGGTGGTCTTCGCACGGTGACATTCGCGTTTCTCAAGAGTGATGTGGCCAATGAATGGCATACGGAGATCTATGCGCAACCGTCCACATCCATCGCGAACGACAATGCGCTGGTGGCCAATCCGAACTATGACGCGACGGACCCGACCTCATCACCCACCATTTCGGATGGACAGATCACATCCGGGATTGTGTCCTTCACATCATTCGGTCAACTCGATCTGACGCAGGCTGAAGCCGGAACACCAGGATATCTGGACCCGACGGGCCTTGCGATCGGTGCCTCCACCAGCACGACCGGTGTACGCTGGGCCAGCAGCATGGGTCTGGCAGCCCAGAATGTCGCCCTGGATATTGGTGGCGACGGCTCGCCCGGTGGTCTCACCCAGTATGATACTGAAAGCGCTCTGGCGACTTCACAGGTCAATGGAACAGCATTCGGCTCATTGGCGACCGTGGAAGTGGATGATGATGGCTTTGTAACTGCCCTCTTCACCAATGGCCTTTCCAAGAAGATCTACCAGATCCCCCTGGCCACTTTTTCCAATGTTGATGGCCTGGTTGCCGAATCGGGCGGGTCCTACCGCTCCGGGCCCAATGCCGGTCCATTGAACATGAAGAATGCCGGTGCAGCAGGTGCCGGTAGTGTAGAAGCGAAAAAGCTGGAAGCTTCGACAGTCGACCTGGCTGAAGAGTTCTCCAACCTCATCACGACCCAACGCGCTTACTCTGCTTCTTCAAAGATTATTACAACTGCAGATGAGATGCTGGACGAACTGATCCGCCTGAAGCGGTAAATTTAACTGAATATTAGACATAACAAGTCTAATTGATCCAGCTTGATACAGAAAACGCCCCAGAGACTTAAAAACTGTCTCCGGGGCGTTTTTATATTGGCCGAATTTTCAAGAAAACCCGCACTCTTACCTCAGCTAGACCTTAAATTGCTTGGTGTAGTGTTTGCAGCATGGACCAGACCTAACCAAGAGGGATTACCATGCTGACCCAGAACGCTAAAAGCGCGGCAGTTATCGGCCCTGACGGCAAGACCCTGACTCTTCAGGATCTTCCGCCAGCAAACATCAAACGATGGGTGACTCGCCGCAAGGCAGAAGTCGTCGCGGCTGTACGCGGCGAACTCCTGACCAAGGAAGAGGCTTGCACATATTACTCGCTGTCCTCCGAAGAGTATGAAGGCTGGGAACGCCTTTATGACCGCTTCGGTGTCAAAGGGCTGCGTACCACACGCCTGCAAAACTACCGCTAAGCGACTCGCTGATCCAGAACTGCGCTTTCCCAGAGAAAGCGTGCTTCTGGCGCAGCCCTCAATATGCTCGGCTCCCACCAGTCCGTTTTCGGACTGGTGGATCGATTTATTGCTTTTTTTCTTGCGATTAAGCGCCGCGTTAAGCCGTCGTTTACGTCGCACTGGGAAATTCCTGCCTAGCAGCCGATTTGGCTGATGCAATAATTTCCCGGTTTGACTATGGCTGACGACGACAAGAAGCAGGACAAAAGCACCAAGGACTCACTGGGCGCGCTGGCGCGTTCCGGGCGCTCGCGGCTGATGGCCGCGCTGGCGGTCACGGCCCTTGTCGGTGCAGGACTAGGCACAATCATCCTGCGTGGAAGTGCGGATGAGGCCCTGCTCTATTCCGGCCTCGACCTCACGGAATCAGCTGAAATCGCCGGACGCCTCGACCAGGCCAATATCCGCTATCAATTGCGCGGCGATGGCGCATCCATATTTGTCGACCGCAATCAGGTGCTCGATGCACGAATGATGCTCTCGGAAGAAGGCCTTCCGACGCGCGGCGCGCTGGGTTACGAGATCTTCGACAAGACAGAAGCTCTGGGTGCCACCAGCTTTGTCCAGAACATCAACCGTGTGCGCGCCCTTGAAGGCGAGCTTGCCCGCACAGTCACCTCGCTGGATATCGTGCGTGCCGCCCGTGTTCACCTGGTCCTGCCGGAACGCCGCCTGTTCGAACGCGACAGCCAGCGGCCATCCGCTTCCGTTGTGCTGTCTGTTGCAGGGCACGGCATGACAGGTGGTCAGGTCCGCGCAATCCGCAATCTTGTGGCCGGATCCGTACCAGATCTCAGCATTGAGCGTATCACCATTCTGGACGACAAGGGTCGCCTGCTCGCTGCCGGAGCCGAAGGTGAAGACGGTGCCCTTGCCGGCGACAGCGATGACCGCCTGCAAGCCATTGAAGACCGGGTCAAGAACAAGGTTCTGGAAGTTGTCGAAAGCATAACCGGCCCCGGTGCTGCACGTGTTCAGGTCGCCGCTGAAGTCGATTTCACCCGCATTACCCAGTCATCGGAAACCTATGACCCGGACGGCCGTGTCCTGCGGTCATCGACGACATCGGAAGAAACTTCCTCTGAATCCGAACGCGAGAACAACCAGACCGTCACCGCCGAGAACAACATTCCTCAGAATGATCCAATAGCCGCAGACCAGGCGACACTGGAAGCCAATTCGGCCCGCACGGAAGAAACCGTAAATTACGAGATTTCCAAGACCACCAAGACCGAAGTCAAGGAAGGCGAAGGCCTGCAACGTCTGTCGGTTGCCGTTGTTGTCGATGACATGCGGATCATTGATGAGGAAGGTGTGTCCTCGTTCGAGCCACGCTCGCCTGAAGAACTTGCACGCATTTTGACACTTGTGCGGTCTGCCGTCGGTTATGACGAAGCGCGCGGTGATGTCGTCGAAGTCGTCAACATGTCGTTTGTTCGTCCCGATATTTCCATGGATGGCGGTGCTGAAAAGCCCGGCATGCTGGATTTCGACAAGCAGGACCTGATGCGGATGGCTGAGCTGTTGATCCTTTTGATCGGCGGACTGGTGCTCATCGTGATGGTGCTGCGCCCTCTGATCAAGGGACTGCTGTCACCACCCGCTGACATTATAGACAATGCATTGGGTGGCCCCGCCACCATGACCATCAAACACACCGGGCCGGCCAATCTGACCTTGCCCGACGGCGCAGTGGGGGCCCCTGGCGCGGCAGCTGGCGCCGGTTCCGAACAACTTTCAGGCGAGCTTGGTATCGATGTCGCTCGCATCTCCGGACAGGTGAAAGCCTCCTCCCTGAAAAGGGTATCGGAAGTGGTTGAGAACCATCCCGACGAAAGTCTTCAGATCATCCGGACCTGGCTCACTGAAGATCGGTCGCGGAGGGATGCAGCATGAGTGAATTGAGTGTCGCATCAACAGCAGCTGAAGCCCTTGCTGCCATCAGCGCCGCCCATCTTGGTGAAGATAAAAAAGAAAAAGAAGTCTACGAAAAGCTCAGTGGGCCGCAGAAAGCCGCAATCCTCCTGCTCGCCCTTGGCGGTGATACCGGTGCGATCTGGGAAAACCTGGACGATGAGGAACTGCGCGATGTATCGCTTGCCATGTCCAATCTGGGAATGGTCGAAGCCTCACTGGTCGAGAACCTGATCATCGAGTTTGTCAGCAAGCTGTCGACCTCCGGAGCGCTGACCGGTTCCTATGAACAGACCCAGAAACTCCTGACACAGTTCCTGCCGCAGGAAAAAGTGGACACCCTCATGGAGGAGATCCGCGGACCTGCCGGGCGCACCATGTGGGACAAGCTGGGCAATGTTTCCGAGACCGTGCTGGCGAACTATCTGAAGAATGAATACCCCCAGACCGTCGCGGTTGTTCTGTCCAAGGTCAAACCCGACCATGCTGCCAGCGTGCTGGGCTGTCTGCCGCAGGAATTCGCGCTGGAATGCATGCAGCGCATGCTGCGCATGGAGCCGGTTGCCCGGGATATTCTGGAAAAGATCGAAATCACGCTGCGCAATGAGTTCATGACCAATCTGGCGCGTACTTCAAAACGCGACAGCCACGAGCTCATGGCCGACATCTTCAACGCTTTCGACCGCCAGACCGAAGGCCGGTTCATGTCCGCGCTCGAGGAAAAGGACCGGGAAAGCGCCGAGCGTATCCGCTCGCTGATGTTCGTCTTCGATGACCTGCAGAAACTCGACCCGGGCGGCATCCAGACCCTGCTGCGCGCCGTGGAGAAGGATTCACTTTGCCTCGCGCTGAAGGGTGCCAATGAAACCATGCAGGATCTTTTCCTGTCCAACATGTCCGAACGCGCCGCCAAGATCCTGAAGGACGACATGAATGCCATGGGGCCGGTCAAGCTCAAGGATGTCGATCAGGCCCAGCAATCCATGGTCTACACGGCCAAGGACCTCGCCGATCGCGGTGAAATCATGCTCGCCGATGGTGGCGGTGATGATGAGCTGATCTACTAGGGAGGGTCTGATGACACTGAAAACCAAACCCTTCGAGTTCACCAATGAATTCACCCCGACAGGTGAATTCCTCTCCGGTGACAAGCCAAGTTTCAAGCGCACGGAAACCGTCGAGCAGGAAACCGCACAAGCCCGCGCAGAAGGTGAAGCCGCTGCCATGGCGACCATCGAAGCGCGTATCGCGACAGCGCTCGAACAGATCCTCGCCCAGCTGACCCCCGTTGAACAGGTTGTCACCGAGATTGCGAGTGACCTGCGCAATGATGCCATCGATCTTGCACTCGCAGCATCGCGGACAATTGCCGGAAAGGCGCTGGAGGATTTTGGTGCAGACATGGCGCGCGAAGCCATCACCCAGGCTGCCAGCCAGTTGCGGGACGCCCCAGAGATCCTGATCATTGCAGCCCCTGAGGTCGCACAAGGCGCAGCATTGCGCCTTGAGAATTCCGCCTCCCCGCCTGCCAAGGTGAGGTTTCATGCCGACCCCGCCGCAAAGCCCGGCGACTGGCGCATCGAGTTTCCGCAGGGCGCGGTCGCCCATGATCGCGAAAAGATCGAAAAAGCTGTCGAAAACGCACTTGAGCAACGCAAGAACGACCCGGTTGAAAGCCAGCTGGATCTTTTTGGCGGCGCCCAAAGCGCCTGAATCGATTTGAAAGAGTGAATGATGTCTGACGACGATCTCAAACTTCCTGAACTGGATACCTCGGGCAACCCCTCGGGGAGTCTGGCAACCGATTCAGAAGATGAACGCCGCGAGAAATTCGCCGCCGACCTCGCCCCTGTCTTCGACGTGCCTGTTGCGGTGCAAGCCGTGATCGGACGCACCAAGATGGAGGTTGCCGACCTCATGCATCTGGGCCCCGGCTCCATTCTGGAACTGGACCGCCGTGTCGGTGAAGCCATCGACATCTATGTGAACTCACGCCTGGTTGCGCGGGGCGAGATCGTCGTCGTCGACGAACGCCTCGGTGTGACCATGACCGAAATCATCAAGAATGACGGCGGCTAGCGTATCCGCGCTGCCAGCACCGTACTGAATTTGCCGTCCTGAATTTGAACGAACCAAGAAAGACCACCCCATGCGCTTACTGATTATCGGCGACCTTGGCGGACAGTTATCCACGGCGACAAAGATCGCCTTCGACCGTGGCGCGAAAGTGTCTCACGCCTCCTCGCCTGCAATGGCGCTGGATTCCCTGCGTGCTGGCCGGGGTGCTGACCTGATCATGATCGATGTGTCCGCCGATATCGCCTGGTTGTGCGAAGCGCTGGAAACCGAGCGCATCGTCGCTCCCATCGTTGCCTGTGGCACGGAAGCAAACCCCGATGCCGCAGCCAGAGCCATCCGCGCAGGCGCGCGTGAGTTCATTCCCCTGCCGCCCGATCCTGAAATGATCGCCGCCGTGCTGGCTGCCGTCGCCAATGACGACAAGCCGATGATCGCGTCTGATCCTTCCATGAAGGCCGTGGTGGATATCGCCGAACAGGTCGCCCCTTCCGACGCCTCGGTTCTCATCACGGGTGAGAGCGGTGTGGGTAAGGAAGTCATGGCGCGTTTCGTTCACAAGAAATCGCGCCGGGCCAGCCGCCCCTTCATTTCGGTGAACTGTGCAGCCATCCCGGAAAACCTGTTGGAATCGGAATTGTTCGGTCACGAGAAAGGCGCCTTTACCGGTGCCCTTGCCCGCCGTGTCGGTAAATTTGAGGAAGCGGATGGCGGAACGCTGCTGCTGGACGAGATTTCCGAGATGGACCCGCGCCTGCAGGCCAAATTGCTGCGCGCGATCCAGGAACGCGAGATTGACCGCGTTGGTGGCACCAAGCCTGTGCAGGTGGATATCCGTATTCTCGCCACATCCAACCGCGATCTGGGAGAAGCCGTACGCTGCGGTGATTTCCGCGAAGACCTGCTTTACCGCCTCAACGTCATGAATCTGCGCATTCCGCCCCTGCGTGAGCGCAAGAGCGATATTGCCGAGCTGTGCGAGTTCTTCATCGAAAAATACAGCACCGCCAATGGCCTGCCCGCCAAGACCCTGTCTGATGAGGCGCGCGCTCAGGTCGAAGCCGCTTCATGGCCGGGCAATGTGCGGGAGCTGGAGAACGCCATGCACCGCGCTGTCATCCTGTCACGCGGCCCACTGATCGAAGTGGACTCCATCCGCTCGCCAGATGGCTCTCCGGTTGTCTTTGGCGCGCCTGCCGGTGATCACGACACAACTGCATTGCAGGCTGTACATGCCGCCAGCTCGGTATCGATGAATTTTGGTGGTGTGAAAGTCGGCCAGACCGTTGCGGAAGTCGAGCAGGAACTGATCCTGACCACCCTCGATCATTGCCTGGGCAACCGTACCCATGCCGCAAACATTCTGGGTATTTCCATTCGCACATTGCGCAACAAGCTGCGTGCCTATCAGGACGCCGGTCTCGACGTGACGCCTCCGGGCGATGCGCGCGTGGCCGGTTGATCTCCTCAGGAATCTGACACATGGCGGAAGCGACAGTTCAACAAGGCACGACAGGATTCACCATAGCTGGTGTAAACCTGAACCAGCTTGCCAAGGCAGCTGCACGCGGCGAGATCGCGATGGGCATGGGCGTGATGACATTGATCGTCATGCTGATTGTGCCCCTGCCCGCCTTTCTGCTCGATTTCATGCTGGCGATTTCGATCACCGCATCCGTTCTGGTGCTGATGACCGCCCTACTGATCAAGAAGCCGCTGGAGTTTTCCTCCTTTCCGACGGTCCTGTTGCTGACGACCATGCTCCGGCTGGCGCTCAACATGGCATCAACCCGGCTGATCCTGTCTGAAGGTGAAAAAGGACCGGCGGCCGCCGGTGCCATCATCGAGACCTTCGGGGCCTTTGTGATGCAGGGCAATTACGTCATCGGGGTGATCGTCTTCATCATCCTTGTGATCGTGAACTTTGTCGTCATCACCAAGGGTTCAGGGCGTATCGCGGAAGTCGCGGCGCGTTTCACCCTTGATGCCATGCCCGGCAAGCAGATGGCCATTGATGCTGATTTGTCTTCCGGGATCATCTCCGAAGAGGAAGCCAAGGCGCGCCGCAAGGAACTGGAAGGCGAAAGCAGCTTTTTCGGGGCCATGGATGGTGCGTCCAAATTCGTCAAGGGTGATGCCATGGCGGGGATCATGATCACCGCCATCAACATCATTGGCGGCATGGTCATCGGTGTGGCGCAAAAGGGCTTGCCCTTCGATCAGGCTGCCAACGCCTATACGACACTGACCATTGGTGATGGCCTGGTCTCGCAGATCCCGTCGCTGATCATCTCCATTGCCGCAGGTATGCTGGTATCCAAGGCCGGTGTGGATGGCTCTGCCAATGAAGCGCTGGGAACACAGCTGATGGGCTCGACACAGGGCCTTTCAATGGTTTCCGGTGTTGCCCTTTTTGCCGGTCTCCTGCCGGGCATGCCACTTATTCCCTTCACGCTGCTTGCAGCAGGCACGGGATATGGAGCCTGGCGGGCCTGGCGGAACAAGGAGCTGGCGCGGGTTGCCAATGAACAGAAGGCCAATGAGATCGAAAGCCATGCCGAAGGCGAACGCAAGGCCACCGATGCGCCGATTTCCGACAGCCTTGCCATTGACGAGCTCAAGGTGGAGCTGGGCTTTGGCCTGCTGCCGCTGATCAATGAAACCGAAGGTCGCAAGCTGACCGACCAGATCAAGGCGGTTCGCCGTCAGGTCGCAACCGAATTCGGTTTCGTCGCTCCGCAAGTGCGCATTGTCGACAATATGGAGTTGCAGCAGGAGGACTACCGCATCCTCATCAAAGAGGTTGAAAGCGGAAAGGGTCGCCTGCGCCCCTATCAGAACCTTGCCATGGATGCGACCGGACGCGCGGGCTCCATTGCTGGTGAGAAGGTCAAGGAACCGGTTTTCGGCCTGCCTGCTGTCTGGATTGATCCGGGTGCCAAGGAAGAAGCCTCCATTCGCGGATATACCGTGGTGGATGCTGCCACCGTCCTCACCACGCACTTTACCGAGCTGGTGAAGGAAAACATGGCAGAGCTTCTGTCCTATGCAGCTCTCAAGTCACTGGTGGACGGGCTGGAAGCGCCTCAACGCGCCTTGCTCGACGACATCACGCCTTCGCAGATCACATTATCCGGTGTTCAGCGTGTCCTGCAGAACCTGCTGCGTGAAAAGGTTTCCATTCGTGACCTGCCGACCATTCTGGAAGCCATCGCTGAAGCATCCGGCGCGTCCTCCGATCTGATGATGATCACCGAGCATGTGCGCACTAGGCTGGCGCGCCAATTGTGCAATTCCAACCTCGCACCTGATGGTCAGCTGGTTGTGATCACCCTCTCCCCACCCTGGGAGCAGACATTTGCCGAAGCCCTGATTGGAGATGGCGGCGACCGTCAGCTGGCACTGGAGCCGACACGCCTGCACCAGTTCGTCGCAGATATGCGCGGCGCATTTGAACAGGCAGCACAGGCTGGCGATGCCCCTGTTCTGCTGACCTCTGCACCGATCCGGCCCTATGTACGCTCACTCGTCGAACGCTTCCGCGCCCAGACCGTGGTGATGAGCCAGAACGAAATTCACCCCAAGGCCAAACTACGTGCTGCCGGGGCGGTCTAGAGCTTCGATCCGAAACCATGAACGATGATGACCAAATCGAAATGCAAATATTGACGTTCAGCTTACGAACTTAAACTGACCATTAACCGATCTGGACAAAATTGCTCTTAAACAAATTCAGGAGGCACCTCTTATGAGGATGAAACTGTTCTCCGCCGCGACATTGGACCAGGCAATGGAGCAGATGCGGGTGGAACTTGGACCGGACGCCGTCGTCCTCTCCACGAGATCCGAAGATAATTTCGCAGAAGTGCGTGCAGCAGTCGAACGACCGCTCAATCATCGGTTCGCACCACCCAGCTTCTCCGAAGCCCGGCCGAGTTTTGACGAATCCACGCGTGAGCGCATGGAGGATGTTCTGACCTGGCATGGCGCTCCCGACACATTCGCAGAGCGAGTGGCTGTCACTGGCGTGAAACTGATGGGTGCCAATGCAGATGCTGCCCCAGCAATGGCAGCTGGCCTGGAAGGTGTGACCGCATTCGCGCCGATCCACGCTGACAGCTCCCGCGCCATCATGATTGTGGGTGCACCCGGCGCTGGCAAGACCTCGGTTGCCGCCAAGCTGGCCACTGCCCGCCCCTCCATGCAGGGTGGTTTCCGTCCGGTCTGTGCTGATTTCGACGCAGCTGGTGGTCACGCCCGATTGTCGGCATTTGCCGGTCGCGCTGACATCCCCCTCTTCCGCACGCCTGAATCGCTGCGCGCCCATATTGCACAGCGCACCTCGGAGGGCGCGCGTCTGGTAATCGACGCACCTTCCTTCAACCCGCTCAACCCGGACGACATGAACCGTCTGGCTGAATTGGTCGAGCTGTTGAATGTCGAGCCCATTCTGGCCTTGTCCGCAGAAGGCCACCCGCAGGACCTTGAAGACAATGCACGCGCCTATCGCAACGCAGGCGTGAGACGGACTGTCCTGACAAAACTTGACGTTGTGCGCAGGCGCGGTGGCGTGTTTGCAGCAATTTCTTCAGCTCGGTTAAGCATCGCTCAACTAAGTTTGACGCATCATATACAAGGAGGGCTGATTCCGGCGACGCCCTTGAGAATTGCAAGACTGTTGCTGGAGACAGCCCCAGAAACTGGGGCCGCCAAGACTTATTCCTTCAAAGGAGCCGCCTGATGTCGTTTGCGCTTAGAAAATCCGGACCGAAACCGGCACCGCCGCGCATCGAGCCAGCCTCGATCTTTGCGATCGCATCCGGGAAAGGTGGTGTCGGCAAGACATGGCTTTCCACCACGCTCGCAACCTGTTTCGCCCAACAAGGCAAGCGAACCCTACTGATCGATGGCGACCTTGGTTGCGCAAATGTCGATGTACAGCTGGGTATCGCACCTGAAACCGATCTGGCCGCCGTTGTCGCTGGCTGGGTTGAACTTGATGACGCCGTGACGCCTGTGAATGGTGGTGCGGGTGTCGATGGCGGCTTTGATGTGCTTCCGGGCCGTTCCGGCTCAGGCGCTCTCGCTGAGCTTCCCAAGGACGATGCCGCCCAGCTTGCTGCAGGACTGACCACGCTGGCCATGCAATATGACATCGTGCTGATCGACCTTGCTGCCGGTATCGACGCCAATGTCATGCGCCTTGCACGCGCTGCAGACCGCGCCGTGATCGTCGCCAATGACGAGCCGACATCGATGACTGACGCCTATGCCTTCATCAAGGTATTGCGCGGATATGCACCAAGTGTTGCCCCCTGGATCGCTGTGAACATGGCCGATACACGGGTCGCAGGACGCCGGACCTATGAAGCGCTTGCACGCGCCAGCCAGACATTCCTGGGTTTCCGCCCACCATTGGCCGGTATCATCATGCGCGATTCCAAGGTCCGTGAGGCTATCCGCACGCAAAAGACGCTGCCATCCATCTATCCGGATGCACAGGCTGCGATTGATGCGGCTGCCATTGCCGACGCCATGCTACGCGGCGGTGCGATCGCAGAAGCTGGCTAGGCCAGACCTTCCGCTACACTTATTCAGAAAGCCCCGCAGACCTGATCTTCGGGGCTTTTTTCATGCTGTCGGAATGGTCAGTCCAGCGCGCGCTCTGCCAATGTCGGCATGGCTGCAATTGCATCCGGCAATTCCTGAAGCGCTGTCAGATAGCGGTAGTCATCACCGCGCTCATCTTCGAGGCAATAACCAGACGGGGTACAGCGAAGGACGAAGCGCCGCCAGTTTGCACGCTTGCGGAAGACCCAGACAATCGTGCTTTCCGCTTCAATCTGAGCCCAACCGGTCCAGGGATGCTCTGCATCGACATCACGCCAGATAGCGTCAAGCAAATCGATATCAGAGGAATTGAAGCGATCCATCAGTACTCAGTTATTGTTGCAGGACGCCTACTTCAAATTGATGACGCATTAGCAATGAAGCAATATCGGTTCATTCATTAAACAAAATACAGCTTGATACAACATAACAGGCTCCGCGCCGGCCACGGAAGGCAGATATTCCAAGGCGCGAGTGCTGATCGCTCGACAGGTGTAAGGAGTGGCGGTTCATATACGCGTCATATAAGCACGGAATGAATATTCATTCCCGTTCTGCCGCCCGCAACCTATCCTGCTCACCCCCACACAGATTTGGAACATGATACGTGCCTGAAAGCGTATTGATCACCAGCGGGTCTTCTGTCTGGGCTCATCACCTCATCCTGCGACTGTCCGCAGGCGGCTTCAGGATACGTATTGCGATCCGCCCTGGCGACGATATTCAGCAACAAAAGAACCTGCTCTCCAATCTGGATATAGACCCATTACAGGTGACATTCGTTGATATTCGGCCACTGGAAACAGGCGGTTGGGCCGAAGCGCTGGATGGCTGTCACTATGTTTGCCATTCGCTTCTGCCAAAACAGGACACGCGCGAACGAACGGAGCAGCCTTCCGTTTCCACGACGCGCGATGAACTGATGAAACTCATCCAGTCTGCCCGCAATGAAATCGACATGAAGCGTATCGTGATCATCTCATCCATCTGCTCGGCGACCGGGATTGGAGAAAAACAGGCAAAGTCAGTCCGTGATGAAACGCACTGGAACAACATTGCCGACCAGGCAGCCAGTCTTCAGGTGCGGTCTATCACCTATGCAGAGCGCGCGCTTTGGGATTATGTCGCAAGCACCAATGCCGGGCTGGAAATCACGACATTGCTGAGTGGGTTTCTGATTGGTCCCCGGCTCGGTGAGTCTCCGACACTCGCCATGTCGATCTTCAACAATTTGCTGGATGGTCGCTATCCCGGCCTGCCAAGGCTGGGCGGATGCCTGACGGATGCCCGCGATCTGGCAGAAGCACAGTTCAGGGCGTTGACATCCCCACAAGCTGCCGGACAGCGCTATATGGTGGCGGGTGAATTCATCTGGATGTCGGAGGCAGCGGCAATCCTTCGTCAGGTCTTCCCGCAGATGCGAGATGTCATATCAGCAGTCGCACTACCCGATGCCATCATACACCTGCTCAAGCCATTCTACCCGGAATTGAAGGAAATCACCCCCCTACTAGGCCGAGAATACCGCGTATCGACGGATAAGCTGGAAGCCCAACTGGGCATGACATTGCGCGAAAACAGCTACATCCTGACCGATACTGCCCGATCAATGATCGGAAGATAAAGACATCGGGCCTACGACCGGAACGTCGCGCTACAAAACCTAGCTGTTTACGCTGGAATGAGGTTCCGGACGGCCCAGCAATCTGCGCGCAGCGCGTTGGTGACGCGGCTTGATATGCGTACCCACCACACCCAGCGCCATGGCAATCACGGATGCATCATCAGTAAATCCCAGTGTCAGGATAACATCCGGAATAAGGTCGGTCGGCACCACGAAATATCCAAGCGCAGCAAGCAACACCCCCTTCACACGTGGTGGCGTGAGTGGATCAAGCGCGCAAAAATAGGCGGACGCCAGATCATCAGCAAACGGAATCCGGCCAATATATCTGAGCAGTTTGGGCGCAACATGACGCGCCTTCTTGCGGTTTCGCTCAACCGCCATGGGCAGATTGGCGCGCGAAGGTTCAATGATTTCGGTCAGCGGATTTGCCACTTTCAGCTCCATCATCCCTGCCCCACGAAAACCCGTGGTGGCAAATCTGTAGACTCTACACTGACATTGAAAATGGGCGTTGTGATGGCGTCGCCAAGGCAAGACAAGAAAAAAGCCCGAGTCCAAACAAGGGACCCGGGCTCCAGTAGGCACGATTAGGGAAGACCAGACCTCTAACCGTGAAACCGTTTCATCCAGAGCTAGTTCTGGAAGAGTGAAAGGATCGTTTGCGGCGACGAATTCGCAATCGACAGGGCCTGAACGCTGAGCTGCTGCTTGACCTGAAGCGATTGCAGCATGGCGCTTTCCCGACCCAGATCCGCATCGACAAGCTCACCTACACCATTGGTCAGCGAATCTTGCAGACGGGTTACAAAAGTCGTGTGATTTTCAATCTGCTGTGTCGAAGCGCCAATGCGCGCAAGCGATGCGTTGAGATTTGTCAGACTGGACTGCACTGCGGAAAGCGCCGCGGAGGCTCCCGTTATCGTAGACAGGTCAGCTGAAGTCGACAGCGATATGATAGGACCACCAAGTGTCAGATCTTCCGCCACCAGTGTCAGCGTGGACGATCCATCCGGGTCAGCGATAAATTCCACACCGTTTGGATTTGAGCCATCCAGCAGGTTCACGCCATCAAAGCTGGCAGCATTGATCATGTCGGAGATCTGGTCGCGAATTGCATCGAATTCGGCCTGATATGTGCCGCGTTGATCTGCCTTGAGCGTCGGATCTGTCGCCGAAGTTGCCTTTTCGCGCAGCTGGATCAGCAGGTCGGAAATCGATTCCGCCGCTGCAAGGGCTGTGTCGCCAATGGACGAGGCGCGGTTGAGGCTCATCTTGACGACATCAAGCGCGTTTGCGTCTCCGCGCATGCCCTGGGCGACCGAGAAGATCGCTGCATTATCGCGCGCAGAGCTTATCTTGAGCCCCGAGCCAATCCGGCTCTGGGTTTGTTCCAAAGCGCTATTGGTCTTTGTGAGTTGCTGCAATGCTGACATTGCAGACGAGTTTGCGTTGACGCTGCCAACCATAAAATAATCTCCCGAAGGATCGAGGCCTGGTCATTATTGCGCGATGATGCGCGACCCGATTCCATCATTCAGGAGGCAGTAAGCAGGGAAATTGATTAAATTTTTCTTGGTTGCGATAAGTTTTACGTAATTAAGTTTTCAAATCTGTCACGTCAGGCCGTCTGGTTCACCCAAAGTCCGTTCGGCGCGCCATGCATTTTAGCAAACTCCAACCAGCTTTCATCCGGCCACTGGCGTACCACCTCCCCTGTATTGGGATCGACCAGCTTGTGAATGAATTTTCCGGTTTCACTATCCTTCTCGATGACCAGGCGGCCCTTCTCCAGACCGTTTGACTTCGAGATGTCTTCAACAAATTTCTGACGCGCGGCCTGTGCGGCACGCATTGATGAGTCTCGCTCATCCTTCAGAATTTCCGCACGCTGCGAAACCTCCGCCCTTGAAACTTCCCTGGGCTGCAGGACCTGCGTTGCAAAGTTAAGTTCGGTTGACATGTCTCCCAACCTCCGCTGGTCATTCTGATCCAGCTGTTAGCGTCTCGGCGAAGGCCACCGTTCCGCGCGCAAATTAGCGCGGAACGGCGACAGTTTCGCGTCAGCGGCTGAATTCTTCCTAGCGGAAGAAGGACAGCGCCATCGAAGACGACGAGTTGGCGATGGAGAGCGCCTGGACACCGAGCTGCTGCTTGGTTTGCAGCGACTGGAGACGAGCACTTTCCTTGGCGAGATCAGCATCAACCAGGTTACCGATACCGGCTTCCAGAGAGTCAGACAGCTTGGTCACGAACTCGGAGTGGATGCTCAGCGACTTGGACGCCGTACCCAAACGCGCAAGCGCCTGGTTGAGGTTGTCCAATGATGTCGAGATCGTACCGATCATGTTCGACGCTTCGGTAACGGTGTCGATGTTGGAAGCCGCCGTCAGCGTGATCGTGCTTCCTGTCAATGACAGGTCTTCTGCTGCGACAGTGATGACGTCGCCGGATGTATTGGCGAGCGACTGGATCGCGGAACCACCGTTTTCGATCAGGTTGGCACCGTTGAATTCGGCGTTGGACACGATCGTGGTGATCTGGTCACGAAGGGCTTCGAAGTCTTCGTTGTAAGCATCACGCTGGGAGCTGGAGAGCGAAGAGTCAGACGCGGACAACGCCTTTTCCTTCATTTCGACCAGAAGGTCGGAAATGGCCTCACCAGCAGCCAGAGCAGTGTCGACTGTGGACGTACCACGGTCCAGCGACTGCTTGACGGATTCATATGCAGCAACATCCGAACGCATGCCCTGGGCAATTGCGTAAATCGCACCATTGTCCTTGGCACCGGAAACCTTCAGACCCGTGTTGATGCGGGACTGTGACTCTTCCAGAGCATTACTGGTTTTGTTGAGTTGTTGCAGCGCGACCATGGCGCCATAGTTTGTGTTTACGCTCGTCATTTTGACGATCCCTTTTCATAATGCCAGTTCATTCGAGACCAGCTGTCCAATGAATTCCACGCATTGTGCGTGAAGGGCATTTTGCCCGGTATTCACTAGGCAATCCGCGCGCCAGAACCCGGTTAACAAAAAGGGGCGCTTTATTCATGTTTGAGGACATATTTGGCCAGTGTGTAAACGGGCCATGAATCGGGAAAATCCATTGAATTGGTATTTTCAGCCTATAGGCAGAATTTTCCCAACCCTGCGGCAGGCAAATAATTCCACACAAATTAATGGATATAAGCCATTGATTTACATAAAATTTTATACACCCGTCGTGATCGGCAAAAGGTAAGTCAGACAAATGCAAAAAAAAAGAGACCGGAGCTGCACTCCGGTCTCTTTCATTTTGAACTCCGAAGAGCCTGCTCTTATCTGAAGAAGGACAGAGCGATACTGCTTGCCGAGTTGGCGATGGAGAGCGCCTGAACACCGAGCTGCTGCTTGGTTTGCAGCGACTGGAGTTTCGCACTTTCCTTGGCCAGGTCAGCGTCAACCAGGTTACCGATACCGGCTTCCAGAGAGTCAGACAGCTTGGTCACGAACTCTGAGTGGATGCTCAGCGACTTGGACGATGTACCCAGGCGTGCAAGGGCTTCGTTCAGATTGTCGAGCGAAGTCGAGATTGTGCCGATCATGTTCGACGCTTCAGTGACGGTGTCGATATTGGCAGTCGGTGTCAGCGTGATCGTGCTTCCTGTCAGGGACAGGTCTTCAGCTGCCACCGTGATGGTGTCACCCTTTGTGTTGGACAGGGCCTCGATTGCGGAAGCGCCGTTTTCAATCAGGTTTGCACCGTTGAATTCAGCGTTGGCCACGATCGTTCCGATCTGGTCACGAAGGGCTTCGAAGTCTTCGTTGTAAGCATCACGCTGGGAGCTGGAGAGCGATGTGTCTGAAGCAGACAGCGCTTTTTCCTTCATCTCAACGAGAAGGTCGGAAATGGCTTCACCGGCAGCCAGTGCAGTGTCCACAGTGGATACTGAACGATCAAGGGACTGCTGAACGCCTTCATAAGCAGCAACATCCGAACGCATGCCTTGAGCAATTGCGAAGATGGCACCGTTGTCCTTGGCACTTGAAACCTTCAGACCCGTGTTGATGCGGGACTGGGTCATTTCCAGGGCGTTGTTGGTTTTGTTGAGTTGCTGAAGGGCGACCATTGCGCCGTAGTTTGTGTTTACGCTCGTCATTTTGACGGCTCCTTTTTTAGGTATCTACAGAAGCTTTTTGCTTCCAGAGGCGTTTTGCCTCCGCCGTTACCATGGCAAGGAAAGGGCCAACCCCATTTGGTTAACGCAACCCCACGAAAACATCGATGATCCGGGGTCAAACCCTTAACAGGGGTAGTGAAAATTTATCTGTATCTGAAGAGCTTGCAGGTTTCGCCGGGCAATACTTGCCTATGCGGCAAAACCTGACCGGCTTGCCGTGGGCGCAAAAAAACCGCCGGACCCATACCTGCGCGGGGGGTCAGCAGCGGCTGCTTTCGTCAAAGCGCATTTTGCGCACACGTGCCTATGAGGCGATCCCGGTGAGAACCGGGCGGCCGGGGCGGACACGTGGCCCGCCCCGATCGATTCGTCCTTCTCCTACTGGAACAGAGAATTGATGATCGTCGGTGCCTGGTTGGCAATGGAGAGCGCCTGGACACCAAGTTGCTGCTTCGTCTGCAGCGCCTGGAGCCTTGCACTTTCACGTGCCATGTCAGCATCGACGAGATTTCCGACCCCGTTTTCAATCGAGTCACGCATCGCCGTGACAAAGGTGTTGTGCACCTCTACCCGCTTGGATGCTGTTCCCAGACGCGCCAGTGCTTCATTCAGGTTCTCTAGAGATGCCGAGACTGAAGTCAGTGCTGCCGCCGCTTCCGTAACCGTGGAAATGTCCTGGGCTGACGTGATTGTCACAATGGAGCCTGAAAGAGAAAGATCTTCAGCCGCAACCGTCAGCGAATTCGATCCGTCAGCATTTGCAATGGCTGCGATTTCGGCAGTCGACCCATCGATCAGATTCACGCCGTTGAAGTCGGCATTTGTCGTGATCTGCGCAATCTGGTCACGCAGGGCCTCGAAATCTTCGCTATATGCAGAACGCTGGCTTGCCGAAAGAGTCGCATCAGAAGCCGAAAGTGCTTTTTCCTTCATCTCCACCAGAAGGTCCGAAATCGCTTCGCCCGCTGCCAGCGCCACATCGGTTGTGGACTGAGCACGATCCAGACTCTGTTGAGCAACGCCAAGCCCGGAGATGTCGGCGCGCATGTCCTGGGCAATGGCGAAGATTGCGCCATTGTCCTTTGCGCCGGCAACCTTGAGGCCGGTATTGATACGAGACTGGGTCTGTTCGAGCGACATATTCGTCTTGTTCAGTTGTTGAAGGGCGACCATCGCCCCATAGTTCGTGTTGACCGATAGTGCAGCCATCGGAGCAATCCTTTCATTCTGTAAGGGAGAACGGCCACTTTCGGGCCGACAGACTTTTTGTCCGTAGAAACAGGAGCAAGCTGCGGGCCAATCTGCAAATTTCAATGAAATTTATTCTATGTTGTTTTAATTGAGTTTTTTTCTTCAATATCTTGGCAAGGACAAATCATCCGGCAGGGCTTGCCGGGTCGAGGACCACATGGGAAGAAATGTCCCAGCGCCACGACCCTTTTGTCCTCAATCATCAGCCCATCAGGAAACACTCATATGTTCGAGGCGGTGATCTTCGATTGCGACGGCGTGCTTGTTGATTCAGAGGCGCTTGCGCTTGATGTCGAACTGGATTTTCTCGCATCAAAGGGGCTGATCTATGATCGGGCCGATTTTGCCAGACGCTTTATCGGAATGGATTCTCGCGCGATGGATGATGCCTTGCGCACTGACAGCCTGACGCAAACCGGTACCGCATTCGAGCAGATCGTGATGGATGACATGCGCGCCAATCGGGATGCGCTGTTTGCGCGGGAACTGAAGGCGATCGCGGGCGCGAAAGACAGCCTGACTGCCTTTGCCGGAAAACGCGCCATCGCGTCGTCTTCAAGGATTGCGCATCTGAAGACGAATCTGACCCGGACCGGACTGGATCAACTGGCCTATCCGCACGTCTATTCTGCCGAGCAGGTTCAGGCGGGCAAGCCATCGCCGGATGTCTTTCTTCATGCCGCCGCACAAATTGGCGCAGCTCCATCGCGGTGCCTTGTGATCGAGGATTCCATCAATGGCGTGCGCGCAGGTGTGGCCGCGGGCATGACAGTCTGGGGATTTCTCGGTGGCGGGCATGTCTGGCCAGAACTGTCCGGGCAATTAAGATCTGTCGGCGCAACTGAAATACTGGCGGATCATGCCGCCGTGACCGCCCGTTTATCAGCTTTCTGAACGGCTAGAGCGGATAGCTCATCGCCACATCACATCGCCCGTAGCGGCATCCGAAGCGCGACATTATTTCGGAATCATGCCGAAAGCCCGCTTTCTCATATAGATGGATCGCGGCCTCGCATTTGCGATTGGTCAGCAGGAAAAGCTCATCGATTTTCAAGGACCGGGCGCGCTCAAGAACGTGTTTGAGCAGGAATTCACCTGCCTTGAGCCCACGCGCCGAGGCGCTGACCCCCATTTTAGTCAGCTCGAAGCTCCCCCCTTCTACCGGCATCAGCGCACATGTGCCGATCACGCCAAGCGCCTCTGTTTCGACAAACAGGATAACACCGCCCCGATCAATGATCTGACCACGCGGATCATCCGTGATCTCGATATCCTTGTCTTCCAGCGTGAACATGTCCTGCACCCATTCGCGGGTGATATCGCGAAAATCACCCGCCAATGCGTCTTCATAGTCCCGGATGCGCAGCTGCGACGTCGGATCTTTAACGTCCCGAATACGAATATTGAGAGGCTTTTCATCCAGCATTCTTTCGACATGTCGGATCTGAGTGAGCAAATCACCGGGTTCGGCGGCACTGAGCGCTTCTGCAGCCATGCGGACACGCGGCCAGAATTGCTGACGCATTCGCTGCGTCAATGCCTGGCCTTCCGGGGTCAGACGGATGACTGAAACACGTTGATCCTCGGGGGAAGCTGAAGCTTCGGTCAGCCCCATTGTGGCCAGTGCTGACTGCGTTCGGGTAACTGAAGGTTGGCTGACGCCGAGTGCTTCCACAAGTTCGCCAATGGTTTGCGGACCATAGGCATCAAGCGCCGCCAGCAGCGGGAAATGTCCGCATTGTATGGGAAATCCGGCTTCAGCATGAGCGCGCTGGGCATCAGCCTGCATCCGCTCGGCCAATCGCTTCAATCGACTACCCAGTGCCAGATAGCCAAGGTCATCAAGAATATCATGCATATCGGCATCCCCAGAGATTTGCATAGCTTGTTATATATCTAGCTATAGGAATAGCTCTGTCAAGCGTGATGGGGATGCAGGCCGGAACATCGAGATCGCCCATATGCCGGGCGATCAATCTGCTGGTGCAAATCTGACTATTTTTGAAAACTGGAGAAGAGCGTCAGGCGGCTGCGTGCGCGCCTGCGGCCTGTGCCTCTGCCGAGATCGGTTGACCTGCCGCTTCTGCCATCGCTGCCAGACCGCCCATGATATTGCGGTTGATTTCGATCAGCGTGTCAAACTCGTCGCGCTTGCGTGCTGCGACAGATGTATGCTTCGAGACGAATATGGAAAGCGAGATGATCCCTGCGCGGGTATCTTCTGGAAGTGAATTGGCTTCTCGCGCGCAATCCATTGCCATGGCACTCCAGACGCGACGATTCCAGTCAAGCGCATCCATGACCGTCTTGATGTCGTGACGTGGCGCATCCTTGGCTTCGGTCAGGGCGCGCGTTACCTGGGCAAACAGGCGAAATTCCAGATCACGCGGATTTGCGGTCTGTTTCGCTGCCTGCTGATACGCCTGAATCGACATTCCCAAACACCTCATTTTCATATGCAATCAGTTTTCTGCAACGCCCAAGAGCACGATAATAATCGCCCCCCATGACATCGCGAGACAGCGCAACACATTCCTTCAACATGTCGGAATTCGTGATGGCGTTCATGAACTCTGTGGTTCTTAGAACGAACTGATCGTAATTGGACCCTCCCGGCGCACCGCCATCAAGATACATCATCATGACGGGAAAATAGATGCGCTTGGCCGGTGTATTTGCGTCCTCTGGCTGCATGATGTCTTTCTCACGCAGGACCGAAGCCTTGTTCTGCAACAGCAGAATTCCGCGTCGGTCGCCATTTTGCAGGACAGCGCCGTTCACGACGAACTTTTCCTGGGGCTTAAGGGAGAGTTTCAGCGGCATATTCTATCCGTTGATCGCTAAATACAAGAAAGCTGCTCCCGTTTGGAAGCTGCCCGGAATTGCACGCTATCTGCAGAACATTAACGGTTGATTGAACACGCATTCATTCTTTTGGTTTGCGCTTTGTTAAAGCTGACAGTGAAGAATCACCCTGTTCGAACAACATATCTGACAGGAGACGGGCATGAGCATGCGCGACACACTCGCTGAATACACCACGCCCGCAGGCGCTGCAGGAGACATTCTGAAAGCTGCCGCGATCAGCCAGGCGGCGTCCCTTAAAGTCAACTCGCCGGTTGCGAAACTCAAGAAACTGCATCGCCACCTGCGGACAGCCGCGCAAAATATCCAGTCGCAGAACTTTCGTGAAGCCGGGGCACTGGCCCTGAAGGCTCTGGATATTGATGAGAAAAACCCGCTCGCCAATCATATTGCTGCGATCGCCATGGACCGCATGGGCAATTACGAGCTGGCGCTGAAGCTGTATCTGCGCGCGGTGGAGTTTGACCCTACAAATCCGGAAATCTTCGAAAATCTGGGGCTCCTGGCCTGGCGTATCGCCAAGATGGAGCAGGCCGAGCGCTTTTTTCGTCTCCAGATGCAGCTTGAGCCCGGTTCGATCAACGCCTCCAACAATCTGGGCTGTGTGCTGCGCGATCAGGGCCGGTATAATGAAGCCATCGAGATCCTGCGCTCGGCGATCTACAGCCACCCGGAAGCTGCGATCTTGTGGTCCGCCCTCGGCGCGACGATGATGGAACAATCGCTCACCGATGAAGCTCTGCAGTTTCACCAGGAAGCCGAGCGCCTCGCGCCCAACTCATCCCGGATCCAACACAATCTGGGATACACCTATACGGTTCGCGGCGAGCCGGACAAGGCGCTGGAACATTTCGACAGGGCGAAGGATATCAATGACCTTCCCGCTGATGAAGCCGCCGTCTCTCTTTATGCGCGAGCGCTGGCGCTTGTTGCTCTGGGTCGCCTGGAGGAAGGCTGGGATGCCTACAAGGTCATGCACACCCCCGCCTATCGCAAGGGTACACGCTATTTCATGGACATTCCCGAATGGACGGACGGCCAGTCGTTGGAAGGTCGCAAATTGCTTCTCATGGGTGAACAGGGGCTGGGCGATGAAGTCCTGTTCATGTCGATGGCCAATGACATCAAGCAGAAGCTGGTCGGCCCTGACGGCCGTGTCGGTATTTCCTGCGAACCCCGGCTGGTGAAACTTTTCGAGCGGTCCTTTCCCGATTTCGAGATCATGCCTCACGCGACCAAGGGCATGCATGGCGGCACGCTGCGTGTTCCCAAACCGCGTGATGGAACGCTGGATTATGATTGCTGGATGCGCATGTCCACACCGCTGAGACTGCTGCGCAACAATGTCGAGGACTTTCACCAACCCGAGACCGGATTTCTCAAAGCCGACCCGGAGCGCGTGGCCCATTGGCGCGCCGTGCTGGATGATTTCGGCCCCGGCGTGAAGGCTGGACTGTTGTGGAAGTCACGCATCATGACCGCCAATCGGCACAAGAACTTCGCCGCTTTCGATCTGTGGAAACCTGCCCTGCAAACGCCGGGCGTGGTGTGGATCAATCTGCAATATGGCAGCTCCGCCGAAGAGCTGGAAATTGCGCGTGAGAAGTTCGGTGTCGACATCAAGACCCTGCCGGGTATCGACCTGATGAACGATCTGGACGAGATCGCAGCGCTGGGACAAGCGCTCGACATGATGGTCGGCCCCTCCAATGCCAGCCTCAACCTTGCTGCGGGCGCTGGTGGTGAGATCTGGATGGTCGCCCCGGAGAAGGGCTGGACGCTGCTCGGTCAGGACAAATATCTCTGGTATCCTAACACACGCCTGTTCACATCACCCGGCATGGGCAATTGGCAGATTGCCATTTCCAAGCTCGCCAAGGCGCTTGCAGACAGAGCGGCAGAACGCAAAGCCGCCTAAACTTTACCTCTTCGCTGGACAGTCCTGTCGTGATCTGGTTCATCAGTTCCAGATTGCACGGGACAGCAGGAGCAGGTGACCATGGCCGACGGCAAACGTTTTGAGGGTTCTGAAAGTTATGTCGCGACCGGCGACCTTCAGGTTGCGGTCAATGCTGCGATCGCTCTTGAGCGTCCACTGCTGGTCAAGGGAGAGCCCGGCACGGGCAAGACCCAGCTTGCCCTGGAAGTGGCGCGCGCGCTCGACATGCCGATCATCGAATGGCACGTCAAATCCACGACCCGCGCCCAGCAGGGCCTCTATGAATATGATGCCGTGGCGCGTCTGCGTGACAGCCAGCTGGGTGAAGACCGTGCGCGCGATGTCGCCAATTACATCCGCAAGGGCAAGATGTGGGAGGCGTTCACCGCTCCCAAGCGGCCTGTGCTGCTGATCGACGAGATCGACAAGGCCGATATCGAATTTCCAAATGACCTGCTTCAGGAACTCGACCGCATGGAATTCCATGTCTATGAGACCGGCGAGGTCGTGAAGGCGGAACAGCGTCCCGTGGTGATCATCACCTCGAACAATGAGAAGGAGCTTCCCGATGCGTTTTTGCGCCGTTGTTTCTTCCACTTCATCCAGTTCCCGGATGCTGAAACAATGGAACGGATCGTCCAGTCACATTTTCCCGACATCAAGCGGCGACTGCTCTCGAATGCGCTGACATCCTTCTTCGAGATTCGCGATGTTCCTGGCCTGAAGAAGAAACCATCGACCTCCGAACTGCTCGATTGGCTTAAACTTCTGTTAGTTGAAGATGTCGATCCGGCTATTCTGAACAGCCGCGAATCCGGCAAATTGATTCCCCCATTGCACGGCGCTTTACTCAAGAATGAACAAGATGTTCAGCTATTCGAGCGCCTTGCCTTCATGTCACGCAGGGAACAGCGCTGACGTTTACGTTCACCTAGACTCCTGATTCTCTTGGAAGAATCTGAGGACTTCGCCTGATTGGGGTGAAGTTAAGCCTGTATATTCCAGTTTTTATTGAGTTTTATTAATTTCCCACGTCTGGATTCGCGTGGGATTGCTGCGCATATGGTCTGGGGCACAAATATTAACAACGAGACATGTTGGAACTGGCAATTCAGAATATTGTTTCGTAAAAATGCCTCATTCTGGAACGAAACAACACAGCGAGGCGGGCAGCAGGAATAAATTACTATCTTGTAATGTTGAACGTTAACCCGGATGCCCAATTTGTTTTCGGCATCTCGGATCTCTGAGTTGAATAACGCGTAAGTAAACGACACGGACAGGACTATTCTCGGATTTTACCAGGTATGAACATGACGCGGACTATCACATGGACGATCCTGGGCGCAGTGGCGCTTGTCTCACCGCTGGGCGCGGTGACGGCAATTGCAGCCAAGAATGCGTCTGACAAAACAGAGGTCTCCCGTCGTTTTTCCTATGACGCGCTGAGTGAAGACATGAAGGCGCGCGCCGAGCGCAGCTATGCGCCGGACCGTAACCGCATTCCATCAGAGCTGACCGAACTGAGCTATGACCAATATCGCGCCATCGAATTTTCCCGCGATAGCGCAGTCGAGCTGGGTGAGAGCAATTTCAAACTGCTCCCCTTCCATCTGGGTGGCCTCTATCGCAAACCCGTTTCGGTCTTTGAAGTGCAGCCAGACAAGCGTGTAGAAGCTCTCTCCTTTTCGGCGGACGACTTCCACTATCACAAGCCGCTGGATGCCGACGCCATGAAGGCACTGGAATTTCCTGGTGTCGCAGGCATGCGCGTGAACTTTCCGATCAATACAGAAGGCAAGAGCGACGAAGTGGTCTCGTTTCTGGGTCACAGCTATTTTCGCGCTCTCGGCAAGAACAATGTCTACGGGCTTTCCGCCCGCGGTCTGGCCGTGAACACAGCCTCGCCACAGGGCGAGGAGTTTCCCGAATTCACAGACTTCTACATTGAAACGCCTGAGGAAGATGGAACTGTCGTTGTAAACGCCGCCATGGACAGCCCGTCGCTGACAGGCGCATTCCGCTTCGAGATCTCTCCGGGAGATGACACGACGATCGATGTCACCGCACGCATCTATGCGCGCAAGGATATCGACAATATCGGTATCGCGCCGATGACCTCAATGTTTCTTTTCAATGAGGTCAATCGTTCGGCTTTCCGCGATTATCGCGAGCGGGTGCACGATTCCGAAGGATTGTTCATCCTGCGTGAGGACGGTCGCCGCATCTGGCGCAGCCTGAACAACCCCACCACACTCGCCAATTCCTGGTTTTCGGAGACGAACCCGAAGGCTTTCGGCCTGCTGCAACGTAACCGCGCCTTCGCAGACTATCAGGATGCAGAGGCACGCTATGAGCGCCGTCCATCCCTGCTGATCGAACCAATTGGTGACTGGGGTGAAGGCCAGATCCGCCTGCTGGAGATCCCGACCCGCCAGGAAACCAATGACAATATCGTTGCTTTCTGGACGCCTCGCGAAAAGCTCAAGGCCGGTCACAGCATGGAATATCGCTACATCATGCATTGGGGCCAGCTTGAAGTGAATGGCGAAGGTCCAATCATGGCCGATTACGCCCCGCCCCTTATTGCGACCATTGATACAAACGCATCGGATGATGCCGAAGCTCCCCCTCCTCCCAGCTTCTCACCGGAGCTTGCCCGCATTGTTGATGTGCGTGCAGGCCTTGGCGGTGTCGCAGGATCCGAAGATCAATCTGCACGAAAATTCGTCGTTGATTTCAAAGGTGGCGCGCTTTCGAGCATAGAAGACCCCGATAGCGTCGAACCGCGCGTTGGCCTCTCCCGCGGCAGGCTGGTGCACACCACACTCTTCCACATTCCCGATCAGGACATCTGGCGCCTGGTGATGGATGTGAAGATCCCCACGGGTACGCCCGTGGAATTCAACGCCGTCATCGTCTCGCAAGAAGACGAGCGGCTCTCCGAAAATTGGCTTTACCAATGGAGGTCAGGTGATGAACTTCCCGCATAACCTTACCAAATCAGGCGTCGATGATAGTTTCGAACGCAAATCGCAATCTTCACTCAAACGCATGCCGCCGCTCGCGCGGATGGTCATGCCCGAACAAACGCTGGAGCGCAGCGCTCTACGGCGTGCGCAGCTTCAGCTTGCGCCTGCCAAGGCACCCACAGGCGGTGCACCACGCATTCGTTGAGCTCCAGGCCCGGCATGGCCGGGCCTGACTCTGGCGATGCATCTGTCATGGAAGGTCTGACATGACATACACGTCGCGACTGTTTTCCCTGCTGTATGTTGTCCTTGCCACCGGAATCGCATTCCGGCTGGCAGCGAGCGTGTTTTACGCTGATGGCGTGAACATGATCGATCATTTCCGGATCGCGCTGTTGACCCTGTCGACGGCGTGGATTGCGCTTGGGTCATCCTTTGCGCTGTCGGGCCTGTTCTCGCCCGCGCGCCGCCGCGAAGCCCCCAAAGTGCCTGCTATTCCGATCAGGGACCTGCCTCTGAGCGTCGTGTTGGTTCCGGTCTATAATGAAGACCCGGTCAAGACCTTCTCCCATGTCGCCGCCATGACCCGGGATGCCGCCAAGGCAGCACCCGGTCGGTTTCACTTTGCCATCCTTTCAGACACCCGAGATGACGCCGTCGCCGCGCAGGAAGAAGCCTGGTATCAACACCTGTTGTCGCAAACACCCGAAGGCGTGGAGATCTGGTATCGCCGCCGTGATGACAATACCGGGCGCAAGGCGGGCAATATTGCCGAATTCGTCCAGAACCATGGCGGCCTCTACAAGCACATGATCGTGCTTGATGCCGACAGCCTGATGTCACTGGACACCATGATCGAGATGGTACGCCGCATGGAGGCCGATGATGAACTAGGCCTACTGCAAACCCTGCCCAAGATCCTGAATGCCCGGTCCTTTTTCGGTCGCTCTGTTCAGTTCGCAGCCAATCTGATGTCGCCGATCTTCTCGCGCGGGCTTGCAAGTGCACAAGGCAAGTCAGGGCCTTTCTGGGGCCATAACGCCATTATCCGCACTCATGCTTTCGCAGAAAGCTGCGGCATGCCCATATTGTCAGGGTCTCCGCCCTTTGGTGGGCATATTCTGAGCCATGACTATGTCGAAGCCGCCCTGCTCGCCCGTTCTGGCTGGAAGGTTGAAGTGGCCCCGGATCTGGAAGGCAGCTTTGAAGAAGGCCCGGACAATCTCATCGATTTTGCAAAACGCGACCGACGCTGGTGCCAGGGCAATCTTCAGCACATGCGCATACTTGTCGCGCCCGGCTTCAAATGGTGGAGCCGGTTCACACTCGCACAGGGCGTGATGGCCTATCTCGCATCACCGCTCTGGGCATTGTTCATTGCCTTGTCTGTCATCGCCCCCCTGATGGATACGCCGCACAATTATTTCCCATCGGAATTTGAGGGCCCGATCTTTCCGCGCATCGCTGCCAGCGAGAGCCTGATGCTGATCGCCTGTATCTTCGGCTTGCTGATCGGCCCGAAGATCCTGATTGGTCTGCGCATGGCATTCTCACGCAGTGCATCGGCCTTTGGCGGCACGCTTCCCATTTTGTGGAGCCTGATTGCCGAGATCGTCTGGTCATCCATGCTGGCCCCGATCATGATGATGTTCCAGTCACGTGCAGTTCTAGAAATCCTGACCGGTGCGGATGGTGGCTGGCCGACAGCTGACCGTGAAGCAGATGCCATTCCGCTATCCGAAAGCTGGGCCGCATCCTGGTGGATCACCATGATGGGCCTGGCCACGCTGATCGCCAGCGCATTGACTGCTGACAATTTGTTCTGGTGGTTCCTGCCGATTGCAGGCCCGCAGATCCTGGCCCCCTTCATCATCACCTTCAGTTCGACACGCCCATCAGGTCGCGCCAGCGCGCTCGCAGGGCTGTTCTGGGTGCCGATGGAAGTCGAGATCCCAGCCATTTCCACCTCTCAGATCGGCATACTCAAGGACTGGCGCCGGATCGAAGCCGAAAATGCACCCCTGCCACCGGATGATGACGGCCCGGCGGCACCACAGGCGCTCCAGTCCCCGGCATAGGGCAATTCTGTCCTATGGACGCTCACCACACCGGCGCTATGTTGCGCATCTGATCTGGAGAGCGCGGGGCTGCAATAGATGACGACACTTCGCTGGGCGCTGCGCATCCACAAATGGATCGCGCTTATCGTTGGTCTGCAGATCCTTTTATGGATCATGGGCGGCGTCGTGATGAGTGCAATCCCGATCGAGCACGTGCGCGGAGAACACAAGATCCGCGAACCTGCGCCCGTTACTCTGACACCTTCATCTGTCATCACCATCGCTGAGGCCGCAAAAGCTGCCAACATGCTCACGCTCGGCCATGCAGAGCTGGGTCAGTTGCAGGAAACGCCTGTCTGGCGACTGCGTGATGCTGATGGAAATCGCTCACTCGTCAACGCTGTGTCTGGCCAGGTGCTGAGCCCCTTGCCAGAACAGCTTGCCCGGTCTATCGCGACGACAGACTATCTGGGGGATGCGCCGATCAGATCCGCGCAATATCTGGCGACATCACCGACAGAATATGGCCGACCCGCCCCGGTCTGGAAAATTGCATTTGATGACAATGGCAACACAACGCTTTACATCGACCCATTCACCGCTGAAGTCCGTGCCAGACGTTCTTCAACCTGGCGCTTCTATGATTTTTTCTGGCGGTTGCATGTCATGGACTATAATGACGGCGAAGATTTCAATCATCCCCTGCTGATCACAGCTGCAGGCGCTGCATTGCTGGTGGCGATGTCAGGCATCACCCTTTTGTTTCTGCGGATGAGACGCCTGCTGACGGGGTCTCGACGCCGACGGAGTCCTACCCCCTCATGAGTACGATCATCTTGTTCAACAAACCCTATGATGTCTTGTCGCAATTCACGGACAAATCGACTGCCGGCGGGCCAAGAAAGACTTTATCGGACTATATCGACGTACCCAGCGTCTATCCGGCCGGACGTCTGGACAAGGACAGTGAGGGGTTGCTCGTCCTGACCAATAATGGCCGCCTGCAGCATCACATCGCCAACCCACGCTATCAGAAGCCCAAAACCTATTGGGTCCAGGTGGAAGGTATTCCCAGTGACGATGCCCTGGAACAATTTCGACAAGGTCTGACGCTGAAGGATGGCCGCACCCTACCGGCCGGTGCACGCAGAATTGATGAACCTGCGGGACTATGGCCACGAGATCCACCTGTGCGATTTCGCAAATCCGTGCCTGATTGCTGGTTGGAGATCACCTTGCGCGAGGGACGTAACCGGCAGGTCAGACGCATGACTGCAGCGATAGACCATCCAACATTGCGCCTGATACGCGCATCGATCGACAACTGGTCACTGGATGGCATGCAGCCCGGCGAATGGCGCAGCGTCTAGGGTGTGATGTCCGTAATCACACCCTGATCAGGAACCAACCATCCTTGATCCGATCCGTTGGCGAAGCCAGTCATCTTCGCCGTGAAAGTGATTGTCATCATTCTGCTGATGACGCGCATCCGCGTCACGGCCAAGCTTGAAATTCCCTAATAGTATGGCCAGCTCTTCTGCTTCTCCGGCCAGATTATGGCTGGCGGCGGAAGTCTGCTCCACCATTGCAGCGTTTTGCTGGGTCACCTGATCCATCTGGTTCACAGCGGTATTGATCTGCGTCAGACCTGTTGCCTGCTCCTGAGAAGCGTGAGCGATTTCAGATACCATTGAAGATATCTGCTCTACATTCTCCGCAATCTGCTGCAGCGTGTCACCGGCCTGACCAACCAGCCCTACACCGCTTTTGACCTGACGCGTCGAGGCCCGGATAAAGCCGTCGATCTCCTTGGCGGCTTCAGCGGATCTCTGGGCAAGCGCACGAACTTCAGTCGCCACAACGGCAAAACCTCTGCCCGCATCACCCGCACGTGCCGCTTCAACCCCCGCATTGAGCGCCAGCAGATTGGTCTGGAACGCGATTTCATCGATCACTGTCGTGATCCGGCCAATCTGTGTTGCCGATTCTGAAATGGCATCCATGGCGTTGACAGCCGAGCGAACGACTTCGCCACTTTTCTTTGCCTCCTCGCGAGCGCTTGCAACGACGCGATTGGCTTCATTTGCACCATCTGCACTCTGACGAACGGTCACGGTCAACTGGTCAAGCGCGACAGCTGTTTCTTCCAGCGTCGTTGCCTGACGCTCCGTGCGAATGGACAGATCATCTGTTGCGCGATTGATCTCTGTCGTTGTGATCCTGATATTGCCCGATGATGCCAGCAGGCGAAGCAACACACCTTCGAGCGATGATACCGCATTGTTGAAATCGGTACGCAGGCCTTCATAACGATCCGCAAACACTGTCTGCAAACGATATGTCAGATCCCCACTGGCAAGCGTTTTGAGACCAGTGGCGAGTGAGGAGACCACCTCGGCCTGTTCATCCGCATAACGCTGGCGTTCGGCTTCCAGTTCGATCCGGTGTGCATTCGCGCGATCACTTGCTTCGCGAGCCTCCTCAAGCTCCTGAAGCGTGACGGTCAACGCCATGGCTTCTTCTTCAGCCTGTTTTCGGGCACTGGCAGCTTCCTGAGCCCGCAGTTCAACCTCGGCTGAGCGCTGATTGATGCCATTGATGATCATGGTAAGACCGACTGTCTCTACACACAGCACGGTCGCATGCAGGACCAGCCGAATGATGTTCGTTCCTCCGGGGTAGACCAGATCCGGGGCCGCGAAATTGAATATGGCGTGATGGACCGCCACCGCTCCGGCTGATGCAAGTATGACTCTCTGGGAACGAAAGGATGCCAGCAGGGCCAGCCCGGCCATGAAAAACAGATGCATGTCGACCTGCATCGGATTGCCCGTCAACGCCGTGACCTGAAGGGCGGTCATCGACATGTAGGTCAGTCCGATCACATAGCCATTGACGCGTTTATCGAAGAACAGTGCTCCGATAACAGCAACACAGGCGAATGCAGTTGCCCCTATACCCACCAATAGAAGTGAATTGCCCGCGATGTGCGCCAGAAACAAGGCGATGGGAATCTGCATCACAATGAATCCTGCGAACAGGGTAGACAGCGAGTATCGCGAAAATAATGTCATCATGAATTTCCAAAACACCAGCTGATCGGCAATCCCGAAGCCGTCAGGACACTTCGCGCAACGCAAAATTGAACGCCGAAACAGACCGCCAAAGCAAATATTGCAAACGTTATCTGCGCAGCATTTGCTTTTCGAATGGGCTGTGTCGCTGTTTTTGCTTGTTCTTTACCGGAGTATTGCCTGTCTAGTTCAGTCATAACCCTGCCAATGCGCTTTGAAGGTAACCCACAAAAGGTCAACCTTCAGTTGGAGCGTCTCTAATACCCGGAAAAACCTGCAGGACTTCGACGATCCGTCTGATTACTTGAACTATCGCGTCAGGCTTAAAATTTGATTTCAATTATGCTGGATACCCAGGCAATTGCATGGGTCGAAACAGCTCTTCGAGATGATCTCAAACGCCGAGAAAACTCAGGAATGGTTCGGTAAAACAGATGAGTGCGATGATGATCGCCCAGGCGGCAAGCAAAGCGGGAATGCGCGTGCGTCGTTTTTGTATGAGCACAAACAATACAATCGCCGGAACCGCCGCAAATGCGATCCGGGAAATGGCCGACGCTCCTGCATCAGCCAGTTGTGGCCACGCCTGAATGCAGGCAAGTGCCAGAGAAACAAGATAGCCCGCGAGCACAATCTGTGCACCACGGGCCATATAGATGACGAGCTTGTTCATCTCGCCACATTGTCCATACCATCAGCCAGAATTATCAGCTTTGGGATTCCGGCATGGTGACCTTCATGCCCTCAAGCGCATCAGAAATCGTAATCTGGCAGGAAAGCCTGGAATTGTCGGCGACGCCCTCGGCAAAATCGAGCATGGACTGTTCCATGTCATTCGGCTTGCCAACGGTCTCCGTGAAAGCTGCATCGATATAGACATGACAGGTCGCACAGGCACATGCGCCACCGCAATCGGCATCAATGCCAGGGACGTTGTTGTTGATTGCTGCTTCCATGACGGATCCACCGTTCGCAGCATCCACAACATGTTCCGTGCCATCATGTTCTACAAAGGTAATCTTGGTCATCTGACGGGTAAATCCTCAAATTCTTGTCGCAAACCGCTTCTGTTTGACGCCTTGCGCGGCTTCGCGCAAGGTCAATTTTACACTGTGCAACGGTTTGACGCGGCGAAATATGACGGATCAGAGACACGAGATAGCCCTCAAGGACGATGAAGCCACTGCCCGACTGGGGCGCACATTAGCCGAAATGGTCAGACCCGGTGACGTTATCGCCCTGAAAGGTGACCTGGGCGCTGGCAAGTCTACCCTAGCCCGCGCATTAATCCGCAAACTCCTGCAAAATGAAGACCTTGAGGTGCCCAGCCCGACTTTCACCATTGTTCTCACCTATGAAGCCGAGCATCTGCCTATATGGCATTTTGACCTCTATCGGCTGGAAGATGAACAGGACCTTCCCGAGCTGGGGTTTGAGGACAGCCAGGATGGTCTTGCCCTGATTGAATGGCCTGAACGCATGGGACACAGTTTGCCCAAATGGCGCCTCGACCTTGAACTAGAGATCGTATCGGATGGCCGAATCGCCCATATTGTGGGGTATGGGCCGGAGTGGAGCGAACGCATTGACAGCCTCAAAAACTGACGCAGCGGCAGCCGGAAAACGCCGGGAGTTCCTGGAAATGGCCGGATGGGGCGACGCGCACCGCATGCCGCTGGGTGCAGACGCCTCCACCCGCCGCTATGAACGTCTCACCCGGGGCGACGATACGGCCATCTTCATGATCGCCCCCGCAGAGGGCCTCGTTTGCCGTCCTGAACATACTGAAGATGAACGCCTTGCACTTGGCTGGGATGCCCAATCGCGTCTTGCCGCGTCACGCGTGGACGCCTTCATTGCCATGACCCGTTTCCTGAAATCGCTGGACCTTTCCGCGCCCGACATCATCGCTGCAGACATCCCTGCCGGCCTCGTGCTGCTGGAGGATATGGGGGATGATCTGTTTGCGCGGGTCATCGAACAGGGCGAGGACGAGATTGCGCTCTATCGTGCTGCCGCACAGGCATTGGCTGTCGTGCATGGGGCGCGTGCTCCCACCAGTCTGCCCAGCGGCACCGATGACTGGCCGGTCCTGGATTACGATGCATTGGCGCTGAAGGTGAATGCCAATCTGTTTTACGAATGGTCCCCCCAACAGGATCCCACCATCGGCGTCGACCGCGTACCCATTACGCAATGGGAGGACGCGCGCGATGCCCTGATCAGTGAAGCCCTCACCTTTCCGCGCGCATTGATCTTGCGCGATTATCACGCCGAGAACCTGATCTGGCTACCGGAGCGCGATGGTGTGAAACGTGTGGGTCTGCTGGACTATCAGGACGCCGTGAATGGCTGGCCCGAATGGGATTTTGCCATGCTGCTGCAAGATGCGCGAAGAGAGGTATCGGCGGATGCCAGCGAAGCGGCTATTGGCGCATATCTCGATCAGACAGGCGGCTCTCGCGAGGCGTTCGACAAACGGCTCGCCGTGCTTGGCACCCTCAATGCCCTGCGCGTGGCAGGAGTGTTTGCGCGGCTGATACATCGCGACAAGAAGCCGAAATATCTTGATTTCCTGCCACGACAGCTGCAACTGCTGGGCGAAACGCTGCGACACCCTGCGACCGCGCCGATGCGCGCTGTCATCCAGCAAGGTGCCCCGCATCTTCTCATCTGACGCACGCCCATTCGGAGGCCCCGCGCCATGACGAAAATCCACACAGCCATGTTGATGTCCGCCGGTCTGGGAACGCGCATGCGTCCGCTGACCGATGACCGCCCCAAGCCCATGATCGAAGTGGCCGGGCGGAGCCTGATCGACCGGCTGCTGGACAAGCTGGTTGGCATTGGCATCGAACGCGCCGTGGTCAATGTCCATTATTTCGCAGACATGCTGGAAGCTCACGTTACAGGTCGCACCGATATCGAGGTTCTGGTGTCAGACGAGCGCGATTGCCTGTTGGAAACCGGCGGCGGTGTGGTCAAGGCCGCGCCCCTTTTGGGGGATGATCCCGTGTTCATTCTCAATACGGATAGTTGCTGGAGCGATGAGACCGACACGTCGCTTCAGGACATGATCAGAAGCTATGATGAAGACCGGATGGATGCACTATTGATGCTGGCGCGCCGCGATCATTCAATGGGCTATGATGGTCCCGGTGACTTTCTGTTGCATGAGGATGGTCGACTGGAGCGGCGCGGCGACAGGCCCGATGCGCCCTTTGCCTATGCCGGTGTCTATATCATGCGCCCCGGCCTGGTGGCGGACCGCAAGGTCGAGCCCTTTTCGGCCAATGCCTATTGGAACGATTTTCTCGCCAGGGGGCGCCTGCATGGTTGCGTGATGGCCCCCTATTGGATGCATGTTGGTGATCCCGCATCACGTGACAAGGCAAGCCAGTGGCTGCTCGACAATGAAGGCGGGGCGCGCGAGACAACAGGCCGGAGCAACTAATGCCCCTGTCACTGTTCGAAGCGCCGACACCTCGGATCTACACTATCGCGCCCTCGGCAGGCTTTCTGAAGACCATCGCGGCAACCCTGTCTCAGGTGCTGGACCTGAAGAACAATCCGTCGGCCCTGGCCGATACCGTGATCTATACGCCCAACCGCCGCGCCGGACGTGCATTGGCCGAGGCCTTTCACGAAACGGCGCTGGAACTGGGACTAGGCGCATTGATCGCGCCGGACATCCGCGTGTTGGGTGACCTTGAGGATGACAATACGATTGCACCTGTTGGCATCTCCGAACTGGAACTTGGCCCGCCCCTGCCTGATGCACGTCGGCGGGGGGCATTGGCGCGGCTGGTTCAGGCCTGGCGCAATGCGCAGGATGATACGCCCCTGCCTCCAGGGTCGGCACTGTCAGCGGCTGATGAGCTGTCTGCCCTGCTGGATCAGGCAGCTATGGGCGAGAATGTCGACTGGAACAGGCTGGAGGGTCTGTCGCTTGACGCAGACCTTGCCCAGCACTGGCAGGTCTCCGCCAAATTCCTGACAATCATCACCGAAATCTGGCCCGGCTATCTGGAAGAACAGGGCGCGACCGACCCGATGGCCCGGCGCGTGGCAGCCGCAGAAGCCCTGTCGAACCAGTGGCGACAGACCCCGCCTGATCATCCGGTGATCATAGCGGGCTCGACCGGTGCCACCCCCGCAACACGCCTGCTGATGCGTGCGGCCATGGATCTGCCAAAGGGGGCCGTCGTCCTGCCCGGTCTCGACCCTGATGTCGAAGACCCCGCCTGGAAAGCCATTTCCGATAGCCCCAGCCATCCGCAATTCACGCTGGCCCGTGCGCTGGATCGGCTTGGCGTAGATCGCCATCATGTCAAACGTTGGCCCGGCACGCATGAGACCCCCGCGGCGCAAGCCCGCCGCAAACTGGTCAATGAGGCCCTGGCCCCGGCAAGCGCCACAAAGGACTGGACAGCCAGACTTGATCACCTCTCCGGCGATGATCCACCTGAAACACTGGTCCGCGCCGGGCTGGAAGGGCTGACACTTTTAGAGGCCGAGGATGAGGCCGAAGAAGCCTTGGCCGCCGCGCTCATGCTGCGTGAGGTTCTGGAAACGCCCGGGCGCACAGCTGCCCTTGTCACGCCCGATCCATCATTGTCACGCCGCGTCAGTGCCTTGCTGAAACGCTGGGATGTCGATGTGACGCCCTCCTCCGGGACACCCTTCCTGCAAACGGCGCAGGGCTCATTGTTGGCGCTGACATTCAAATGGCTGGAGGATCGCGGCTCACCTGTGGCCCTGCTCGCCTTGCTTAAACACCCGATGACGCGTCTGGGCCTGACGGAAGCAGACAAGGCAATCGCCCTTGCCGATCTTGAGCGCCATCCTGAAGATCCACGCGAGGAAAACCCGGTGCGCGGACCAAGGCGACATGTCGGGCTGGAAGATCTTGCAACCCGGCTGGAGAGCAAAAAGCGCATGCACGCGGCCAGTATCGTGCGTTTGCTGGAAGATATTGTCAGCCGTTCAGGTGCCGCGGCGCTACGTGGCGATATCAACGGTGCGGACTTTGCCCGCACCAGCGCGCGCCTTGTGGAATTGCTGGCACAGACCGAAGACACCCCCGGCACGCGCATCATGTGGCGGGGACGTGAGGGCGCACAGGCGGCGCAATATCTCGAAACGCTGGCGGAACTGTGCGACGAGATGGGTGCCCCTATTCCAGCTGACCTCTGGGCTGATTTTGCGGAGACCGCCGCTGCAAGCATGACCGTGCCGCCGCGCAAGGGCGAGCATCCGCGTATTGCGATCTGGGGCCCTCTGGAAGCCCGATTGCAGACGCGTGATCTTCTGATCCTTGGCAGCCTGAATGAAGGCATGTGGCCTGCGCCAGCTGCTGCCGATAGTTTCCTGCCGCGTCGGCTGCGCCGTGAACTGGGCCTGCCCGACCCTGAAGAACGGCTGGGACTGTCTGCCCATGATTTTGCACAACTGGCCTGCCAGAAGGATGTCGTCCTGTTGCGGGCCAAACGTGTGGAAGACAAACCATCAGTGGCAAGCCGCTGGATCTGGCGATTGCGCACATTGGCATCCGGCGGGCTGAAGGCCGATGGCGTTGATAGTCTGGACGCTGCGGACAAGGCGCTGGCCCCACCCGCAGATCGTGACCCGTTACAATGGGCGCAAGCGCTGCGCCATGTGGACGCCTACAAACCCAATGCGCCGCCAGAGCCACGTCCGCCTGTCACTGCCCGCCCCAAGCGCTTCTCGGTTTCGCGTGTCACGAAGCTGATCCGCGACCCCTATGCCGTTTATGCTGGCGATATATTGAAGCTCAACCCGCTGGCACCTCCCGGCATCGAGATCGGACCTGCCGAGCGCGGGACGGCTATTCACTCAGCCGTTGAACGCTTTGATGAGGAAGGTGAGACCGGAGACTTGCTGGAGATCATCTGCGAGGAACTGGCGCATGCCGGTATGCCTGCAGACGAGATCGCCCTTTCGCGTCCGCTCTGGGCACGTGCCGCACAGGCCTATCTGGACTGGCGCGCCGCGCGCAGACAACGCGTCGCCGGTCGCTGGCTCGAAAAGGAAGGCAAACTGCCGCAGGAAATAGGTGGCGATACCTACACGCTGACGGGCAAGGCCGACCGGATCGAATTGCTGAATGATGGCACGCTCGCCATTATCGACTTCAAGACCGGAGCCCCGAAATCAAAAAAGCAGGTGGAGAGCGGGCTTGAACCCCAGTTGCCACTGGAAGCCGCCATTGCCGAGGCAGGCGGATTTGAGAAAGAAGGCATCCCCGCCAAGCCAACCTCTGAAATCATCTATGTCTCACTGGCACCGGGCATGAGTACCGTTTCGGCCAGGAACGGCCTGCCCGTCGATGTTGACCCGATGGAAGAAGCCAAAAAAGCGTTGGAAGGCTTCAGGCAATTGGTCGAGGCCTATGCTGATCTCGAGCAGCCCT
>PAQI01000039.1 GCA_002709235.1 Hirschia sp. | reverse complement strand
CTCCTCAACCTCCGCCACCACCTCCGGAGACACTGGTTGAAGCAGCACCGGTTGTGGAATGTGCAACGCAGGGTCAGTCCTTTGCTGTGTACTTCGAGTGGGATAGCTCCAGCCTCACAGAACAGGCGCAGACGGTTATCGACCGTGCAGTTGCGCGTGCTCAGGAGAACGGATGTTCGGTCACTGTAACCACGATCGAAGGTTATACTGACACCTCCGGTAACCGTGCTTACAACGCTCGCCTGTCGGCGCGTCGTGCAAGCATTGTGCGTGACTCGCTCGTTCAGCGCGGTGTTGACGCCGGTGTGATCTCCACGGAAGCCAAGGGTGAGACCGGTCTTGCCAAGGCAACTGCGGATGGCGTGCGTGAGCCGCTCAACCGTCGTGCAGAAGTTGTTGTGACTGTTCAGTAAGTACTGATCAGACGCGAATGATTTGGAGCGGCCCGGTGAGTTTTCTCACCGGGCCGCTCTGCGTCTGTGGGGTGTTGGACTCGAATATTGATCGCTTCGACTGGGCAAGTTGATCAGACTGATGCATCATTGGTCCAACTGAGAATCTGGAATTGACATGGCCGGAGACGGTTCAACACCGAGCACGGCCCGGAGAGTGCGTAAGGGCGGGCAACGCGCCCCGACTTTCGCCGCCCTCGATCTGGGCACGAATAATTGTCGGCTACTGATAGCCGAGCGCGCGGGTGACAGTTTCCGCGTGGTGGATAGCTATTCGCGTATTGTTCGGTTGGGCGAAGGCTTGAATGCTACGGGAAAGCTTTCCGATGCGGCCATGAACAGGGCGTTTGAAGCGCTTTCTGTTTGCAGTGATCGTATCAAGAAGAACAAGGTTTCCAAGGTCCGCTGCATCGGGACGCAGGCCTGCCGGGTTGCGGAAAATGGTGGCCAGTTTGCAAAAGCAGTCAAAGCAAAAACCGGACTGTCACTTGAAATCATTTCCCCAAAGGAAGAAGCAAAACTGGCGCTGATCGGATCCTGGGACCTGATTGATACGTCGCGAGATTTTACGCTGGTGGTTGATATTGGCGGTGGCTCAACGGAGCTGAGCTGGGTTGATGCCAATGCGGCCAGATCCAGGGGCGTGGCGGGGTGCATGAAGCGCCCGCCAATACTTGGTTGGGGCTCTTTCCCGATCGGTGTGGTCACATTGTCGGAGGCCTTTCCGGAAGATGGGGCTGATTGGTATGAGCAATTGGTGCAATATGTCGTCGATCTGCTAAGTGAGCATGATAGCGCAACGCGCTTTGGAGCGCTGTTTCAAAAAGGGCGCGGACAGCTATTGGGAACATCTGGTACGGTCACAAGTCTTGCTGCAGTTCATCTGGGCCTGGACCGCTATGTGCGATCTGCCGTTGACGGGACATGGGTGTCCTTTGAGGAAATGGTTGCAGCGCGGGAGAAGCTGCGGCTGGCGACACCAGATGAAAGGGCTCAGATCCCTTGTATCGGTGCAGACAGGGCCGATCTGGTTCTTGCCGGTTGCGCAATATTGGATGCCATATGGAGATTATGGCCATCTGAACGATTAAGAGCTGCTGATCGCGGCCTGCGCGAAGGTGTGCTGCTCGGCTTGATGCAGGACAGCGGAGGCAGCAAACGCCGACGCAGGAGCAAACGGAAGAAATCACCTGCCAAAACGGGTGTGGGTCAAAGTGAAAGCAGTGAAACCCATGACGGATGAACAATCCAAGGATGACGGCAAGCGTCGCTGGAAAGGCCCCACCGCCGAAGATGCCGAGCGTGTGAAAGAGCGCACCTTTGCGACCAAGCAGAAGGTGAAGAAGGGCGGTATCAAGAAGAAATCGTCTCGGGTCTGGATCGAGCGCCAATTGTCGGATCCTTATGTGCGCCGGGCGATGGAGGCTGGCTGGCGTGCACGGGCGGCTTACAAGCTGCTGGAGCTTGATGAGCGGTTCGGATTACTTACGCCGAAAATGCGCGTGGTGGATCTGGGGTGCGCGCCTGGTAGCTGGACACAGGTGGCGCAGGCGCGCGGTGCCGCCAAGGTGGTCGGTATTGACCTGCTTGAGGTGGAGCCGATCGAGGATGCGCATCTGATTGTGGGCGACGTGAATGATCCCGAAGCGATTGCGGAAATGATGTCAGCGTTGGAAGGCGCGCCGACGCTGGTCCTGTCGGACATGGCTGCGGCGACCACGGGGCACAAGCAGACCGATCATTTGAGAACTGTCCAGCTTGCCGAGATGGCGGCGCAATTTGCCATCGAGAATCTGGAAGTGGGGGGTGATTTCTGCACCAAGGTGTTCCAGGGCGGTGCGCAGGGTGAGCTGAAGTCGCTGCTGGATGCAAATTTCCGTGAGGTGCGCTACTGGAAACCGCCCGCCAGCCGCAAGCAAAGTCCGGAAATGTTCGCAATTGCGAAGGGCTTCCGCAAATAGGCCTTTTCAACCGCCACAGCTTCCCTTATTAGGCCAAAAAGGGAGCTTAGCCCATGAAAATTCGTCAGGCCGTAACATTCGATGATGTGCTGCTAGAGCCGGGTCCATCCGAGGTCCTGCCCGCCAATGTCGATATCTCAACCCAGCTTACGCGTGAGATAAGATTGAATGCGCCGCTTTTGTCGGCAGCAATGGATACCGTAACTGAAGCGCCATTGGCGATTGCGGTTGCGCAGGCCGGTGGTCTGGGCGTGATCCACAAGAATCTCGAAATCGATGAACAGGCCGAGCATGTGCGTCGGGTCAAGAAGTTCGAGAGCGGTGTGGTCATCAACCCCGTCACGCTGACGCCTGACGCCACGCTGCGGGATGTGCGACGTATCAAGGAAGAGTTTGGTTTTTCGGGCATTCCTGTTGTTGAGCCCGGCGAGAATGGCCGTGTCGTGGGTATCATCACCAATCGCGATGTGCGCTTTGCGGCTGATGAGAGCCAGCCGGTTTCGGAAATGATGACGCGCAAGCTGGTGACGGTCAAAGAGGGTGTCAGTCAGGAAGAAGCGCGCCGACTGCTTCATCAACACCGTATCGAGCGCCTGATCGTGGTCGATGACAAGGAACACTGTGTCGGGCTGCTGACCGTCAAGGACATGGAGAAGGCAGCTTCCAACCCGAACGCCGCCAAGGACCAGCATGGTCGCCTGCGCGTTGGTGCGGCAACTGGCGTTGGGCCAGCCGGGGAAGAGCGCGCGGCTGCCCTGATCGACGCAGGTGTGGATGTAGTTGTGGTGGACACGGCGCATGGCCACTCAGCCGGTGTGCTGAAGACGGTCGAAGCGATCAAGAAGATGTCGGGTCATCATCAGGTGATCGCTGGAAATATCGCGACCTATGATGGTTGTCGTGCGCTGATCGATGCGGGTGCGGACTGCGTCAAGGTCGGTATCGGACCGGGATCTATCTGTACGACCCGCATCGTGGCAGGTGTCGGTGTGCCTCAGCTAACGGCAATCGAGGATGCAGCGCGCGCGGCGGCGGCCAGTGGAACACCGATCATTGCTGATGGTGGAATAAAGTTCTCCGGTGACTTTGCCAAGGCGCTGGCAGCGGGGGCCAATTGTGTGATGCTGGGCTCCATGCTTGCGGGAACGGAAGAAGCTCCCGGTGAAGTGTTCTTGTTCCAGGGCCGGTCATACAAGGCCTATCGCGGCATGGGCTCGCTTGGTGCTATGGGTCGTGGGTCGGCAGACCGTTACTTCCAGGGCGAGGTCAAGGAAACCATGAAGCTGGTGCCTGAAGGCATTGAAGGACAAGTACCCTATAAAGGCTCTGTCGGCCCGATCCTGCATCAGGTGGTCGGTGGTCTTCGCGCTGCGATGGGTTATGTGGGCGCGGCGAGCATCACCGAACTTCATGAGAAAGCGCGCTTTGTTCAGATCACGGGTGCCGGGCTGCGTGAAAGCCATGTGCATGATGTGAAGATGACACGCGAAGCCCCTAATTATTCCATATCCAGCAGCTGATGTGACAGGCGGTTGAAGATGTAGACCCGGCGTCAGAATTTGGGCGCTTGGTCTGTCATTATGGTAAATATTTGCGCGTTGTGCTGCCCTCAGGGGTACTCTGCAAATTCTTTGTCTGACAGACCCTGCTTCTCCGCTCCATAACCCTGTCAAACATGACAAAGCCGAAAGGCTGGCAAAGAGGGATATGGGGCCTATGGCAATCTACATCGCGCATGCAGCGGCTGATCGAAGTACAGCCCGGTCTTTGGCGAGCTTCCTGAAGGGGCAATCTCTTCCGGTTCGCACGACCAAGGCTGAGGTGATGACACCGCTGACCAAGCAGGCTGAAAGCGTGATCATGGTGTGGTCGCGCGATATGGCGCGGACGTTGAAATCGTCAGGTGCCAGCTCTCAAAAATTGCTGGCTGATGCCAGAACGATTCTTGTTGATGTGGATGGACAGAACGTACCGGAAATGGCTGCGAGCGCACTCAAGGTCGTGAATGCGCGTGCACCCGGCCTGCGCCAATCGCGGTCTTGGCGAGCGGTGTCTGCCTTGGCCAAGGGGCAGGCGGAGGCTTCTGAAGAGGTCGCGATTGTGCCGGTGGCTGATCCGGCTGCTGTGATCGGGGTGCAGACTGGCGATGCATTTGCACCTTTGACGACGAAACAGCGTACGCAATTTCTATCGGCCTATGCAGCGCTGTTGATTTTATCGCTATCGCTTGTCGGCGGTGTGGCCTATTTCTTTCCTCAGATTATTGGCGTTCTGGGTTAGCTGTACGGTCGTCGACCGGATGGCAACCGCGGAAGTGCCAGCGTTGAGGACTGTATTCCACCATGCCAATAGCTGCGACTGACGACGTGTTTCTGGAATATGGCAAAGCCATGTTCGAGGCCCAGTCAGTCGAGCAATCCATTGAGAACTTTGCATGGGCCATGCTGAAAGCCCGCGGGGAAGGGTCCCGCAGCAAGCGTGACTGGCTGGAGGGCCAGACGGTCGGCGCGATCTGGCGGCTGGTGGAGCCTGAATGCCGCGAGCATGACGAGGTATGGACCGGCAATATCAAGGTGTTTGTCCGGCTGCGAAATTATGTGGCGCATCACTTCTTTTTGGATGCTGCAGAGATGGTGAATAATCCCGAACTTGCGGGTCAGGCATTGACTTACCTTCGGGATTTTGAAACAGCCTGCGCCATATCCAACTATCATCTGCGCCTTTTGATTGATGCCATTGGGCTAAATCTGGCGGCGCGTTTCCCGATATCGGTTGAACACAGTCTTGCGAAACAGCGCGGGATAGATGCCGATACGGTACTGACATTCCGGAGTTTCAAGGCAAATGCGTGACGGCGGCAAGCTCGCGGCGGCGATAGACGTTCTTTCGGACGTGATGTCCCGGCATCAACCCGTAAAATCTGCGGCGAAGGACTGGGGCAAGCGCGCCAGATATGCGGGTGCCAAGGATCGTGCCTGGGTGTCCGGGCTCGTTCTGGATGCGTTGCGGCGGCGTCAGTCTCTAGCGCATGCCATGGGTGATGAGAGCCCGCGAGCCTTGTGTATCGGCGCGCTGGCACATGTGTGGAAATGGGATATCGGCCGGATCGATTCCGCGTTTGACGAGGAGCATGCACCTTCACCTCTGACACTGGATGAACGCGAACGGATTGTGATGGCACCGGACCCGACTGCGCCGGTGCATGTGCATGGTGATTTTCCAGAGTGGATGACGCCGAGCATGACGCGGGCCTTTGGCGAGAATATCGTGGTGGAAGCGCAGGCAATGGCGGTGCGTGCGCCTGTGGACCTGCGAGTGAACACGCTGAAATCTGACGCGGAAAAAGCAGAAAAGGCGCTGCGTAGCGTGAAAGCGATCGCCATGCCACTGGTCAAGCAGGCTTTCAGGGTGCCTGCGCCAGACCCGTCAGAGCGGGCCGGATCGGTTGAGAGCATTCCGGCTTATTCAAAAGGCTGGGTCGAGGTGCAGGATGCGGGTAGCCAGATCGCTGCGGCGGCTGCGAATGCCAAGCCCGGTGAGCAGGTTCTGGATTATTGCGCCGGGGGTGGTGGCAAGTCGCTGGCCATGGCTGCGAGCATGGAAAATCAGGGCCAGATCTATGCCTATGACATTGATGGTCGCAGGCTGTCTGCCTTGATCCCGCGCCTGAAGCGGGCCGGCGCGCGAAATGTGCAGCTGAGGCATCCGCAGGAAGATGTCGGGCTGGATGACTTACATGATGGCATGGATCTGGTGGTGATCGATGCACCGTGCACGGGTGTCGGCACCTGGCGTCGGCGTCCGGATGCCAAATGGCGGGTTTCGGAAAAGGCGCTGGTCAAGCGCTGTGAAGAGCAGGCTGAGATCCTCGACAAGGCATCCGAGTTCGTGAAACCGGGCGGGCGGTTGCTCTATATCACTTGCTCGTTCCTGATGGAGGAGAACGAGGATCAGGTTCAGGCTTTCCTTGAACGCAATGAGGCCTTCTCGCTGGATGATGCGGCGGCGTCTGCGATCTCGTCAGGGCTGTTGACCACTGAAGGCGAAGAGGTTGTCACGCGTTGCCGGAGCAATTCAGGCACAGTACGTCTGACGCCCATGCTGGCGGGGACGGATGGTTTCTTCATGGCGCTGTTGCGTAAGGCCAGCTGATCTGTGTTCAGGTTCCTGAATGTGCGAGTACGTCGAACAGCTCTGTGATCTCGGCGCGTTCGCGGACTGACAGTTCAGGTTTCCAGATTTCGAACAACAAGATCACGCGCGTCTGATCGGAGCGGTTCCACGCTTCATGCTCTACGCTGTCGTCGAAGATGACGAGTTCGCCTTCGCGCCAATTGATGATGTCATTGCCGATGCGGATCCCGCAATTGTCAGGAACGATGAGCGGCAAATGGCAGATCAGGCGCGTGTTCAGCATGCCATTATGCGGCGGGATATAGGCACCTGGCTTGAGCACAGAGAACAGGACAGATGGGGCCTGGCCGGTCAGATGATCGAGCGGGGCAGATTGCAGGGCTTCGATGGTTCGCGGGCATGACCGTTTCGCGTCGTCCTGTAGTTCACCCTGTTTCCACAGATAGTAGGCGCTCCAGTCCGGATTGTTGACCAGCGCGCTGTCTCGCAGGCGAATGGTCTCGTCGGACGCTTCTAGATAGGGCCGGAAACCTGCCTCTCGCGGGAGCAGTCCCAGCAGTTCGGAGCGGATCATATCGGTCTGTGCTTCCAGCGCTGATGCCCATTCAAATTCTGATCGGTCATAGACGGCTCGTTGCGGCAAGTCCGGATAGTGATAGCGGGTCGGCTGTTGGTAATAAGGGCGGGTTCGGCCGAGCAGCATATCAAGGGAACCGGCAAACCGGGGTGAGTTTGCTTGTAGCTCATGCATTTCTGGAAATTGCGCATCCAAGGCAGTTTCCAGTGATTGCTGACGCAGCTGGATCAGTTCGAATCCGCGCATGAAGACGGGACGCAGATCAGCCGGTATGGCATCCGGGTCGGGGACCAGTTTCATGGCCGCTGAAAAGAATTGCGCAGCTTCGTTCTGGCGTTGCTGGCCCTCAAGCGTTTCAGCCTTTCCAAGTAGCGCTCGCAAATGTCTCGGGTTGAGTTTCAGGGCCTGGGTGAAGTGTTGGAGGGCGGGCTCGACCTGCCCCAGACGTCTGAAGCTGTGGCCTAGCGCGACAAAGACATCCGGGTGGGTGTAGCCGGCCTCAATGGCATGGGTCAGGCAATCGCGTGCGGTCTCCAGCCTGTTGTTCTGAAGCTCTTGCAATCCCTGACGGGCCCATTGTTCGGCTGACATATTTGCCTGCATTCGTCGTCTAGTCCTGCGTGAGGTGTGGCTTTCGTGCCTGATTTACCGACACAGTTACACAAACGCATTCACTGAGAAGGATCAATTGCAAACTGCCTCTGGCGAAATCACAAGAGTCGCAGTATTGGCTTGCCATGACCGACCTGCATGACCCCACACATGAAAAAGCGCTGATCATCGACTTTGGTAGTCAGGTGACCCAGCTCATCGCCAGACGCCTGCGTGAAAGCGGCGTTTACTGTGAAATCCACCCCTTCAACAAGGCGGATGCCGCGTTCATCAAGGCGTATGATCCCAAGGCGATCATCCTTGGTGGCGGCCCGTCCAGCGTGCCGGATGCCAATAGCCCGCGTGCGGATGATTATGTGTTCGCGGCGGGCGTGCCTGTGCTGGGCATCTGCTATGGTCAGCAGACCATGATGGAGCAGCTGGGCGGCAAGGTTGAAAGCGGACACCATGCCGAGTTTGGCCGGGCATTCATCGAGCCCAAAGCACAGTCCAGCCTGTTTTACGGACTGTTTGGCCCCGGTGATACCGAGGCTGAGCAGGTGTGGATGTCGCATGGAGACCGTGTGACGCGCGTGGCGGACGGGTTTGAAGTGATCGCTGCCTCACAAAATGCACCGCTTGCTGTGGTCGCGGATGAGGCGCGCAAATTCTATGGCGTGCAGTTTCATCCGGAAGTGGTTCATACACCGCGCGGATCGCAGATGCTGAAGAACTTCACGCACGAGATCGCCGGGATGAAGGGCGACTGGACCATGGCGGCCTTCCGCCAGGAGGCCGTACGGGCCATACGCGAGCAGGTTGGGTTAGGCCGTGTGATCTGTGGGCTGTCGGGCGGTGTGGATTCGTCCGTGGCGGCTGTGTTGTTGCACGAAGCCATTGGTGAACAGCTGACCTGTGTGTTCGTGGATACCGGCCTGATGCGCAAGGGTGAGGCAGATGAAGTCGTCACCCTGTTCCGAGACCATTACAATATTCCGCTCGTGCATGTGGATGCGGGTGACACGTTTCTGGGAGGGCTGGCAGGCGTATCAGACCCTGAGAAGAAGCGAAAATTCATTGGCGGTGCCTTCATCGACATCTTTGAAGAAGAAGCGCGCAAGGTTGGCGGGGCAGATTACCTGGCCCAGGGCACGCTTTACCCGGATGTGATCGAAAGCGTCAGCTTTGATGGCGGCCCGTCTGTCACCATCAAGTCCCACCACAATGTGGGTGGATTGCCAGCGCGCATGAAGATGAAGCTGGTAGAGCCCTTGCGCGAACTGTTCAAGGATGAGGTGAGGGCGCTCGGCCGTGAGCTGGGGCTGCCGGAAGCATTTGTCGGCCGCCACCCATCCCCCGGGCCGGGACTTGCCATTCGGATTCCGGGCGAGGTGACGGCTGACAAGGTGAAGATCCTGCAGGAAGCCGATGCGGTCTATCTTGATGAAATCCGCAAGGCGGGTCTTTATGATGAGATCTGGCAGGCCTTTGCTGTCCTGTTGCCTGTGCAGACAGTCGGCGTGATGGGTGATGCACGGACCTATGACAATGTGCTGGCACTGCGGGCGGTGACGTCAACGGATGGCATGACTGCGGATTATTATCCTTATCCACATGACTTTCTGGGACGCTGCGCAACACGCATCATCAATGAGATACGCGGCGTCAATCGTGTCGTCTATGACATCACTTCCAAACCACCCGGCACGATCGAGTGGGAATGATTGCAGGTCTTGCGGAGACTGTCGAAATCTATCAAAAATCACAATAAAAACAAGTTGTAGACCCTGATTGTCACTCAGGGTCTATCGCCGTCTGTCGCGGGCCAGCGGAACAATCTGACGGTATTGCCCGACGGTATACAAATTGCATTTATCCCCCTAAATTCAAGATACCGTCAGCTCAATTCGCTGGCCTGACGGTATTATTTTTGCATAAAATATTGAAAATAAATATTTTTTTGTAAAAATATTGGCCGTTTCGGCCTGACGGTATTTTGGGTTGATCTGGGGATAAAGATGCTGACGGATATTTCTATCAAGGCGCTGAAACCAAAAGAAAAAATATACAAAGTTACGGACCGGGATGGTCTTTATGTCGCAGTTACGCCTGCGGGCGGAAAGGTATTTCGCTACGACTACCGTGTGAACGGTCGCCGAGAAACCCTCACCATCGGACGCTACGGTCGCTACGGAATTTCGCTCGCAGTCGCAAGAGAGAGGCTTATCGACGCGAAGAAGCTGGTCGAGGAGGGTATTTCACCCGCTAAAGAGAAGAAGCGGACTAAAGCGAAGATTAAATCTGAGGGCACATTCGGGGAGCTCGCCCGCCGTTGGCTCCTTGAAAGTGAAATGTCGGATTCAACGCGGGACATGCGCAGGCACATTGTCGATCGGGATCTCATTCCATCGCTTGGTAAGTATACTTTACGAGAGGTCACGGGCGAGGATGTTCGTGCGCTTTGTGGGCAGATAAAGAAGCGCGGTGCGCCGTCGACCGCGCTGCATGCGCGTGAGTTCATTAAATTGATTTATGCGTTCGCTCAGCTTCATGGGATCAAGGTTGATAATCCTGCGGAAGAGGTAGACCCTCGATCAATCGCACGTGTGCGACCGAGGGATCGTTCGTTGTCGCCGCTCGAAATTCGCGTTCTTTATCGGGTGCTCGAAGAGATAAATGCAAACCCGACACTCAAGCTCGGCGTAAAGTTCATCTTATTGACTATAAAGCGTAAGACTGAAGTGGCTCATGCCACGTGGGATGAAATTAGCTTTCAGGAAGGTGTTTGGACTATTCCAAAGGAGCGTATGAAGACCGGGTTGCCGCATAGTGTCTATTTGTCTCGGCAAGCGCTCGATATACTGGTGGCCCTTAAAACCTGTGCGGGCGGATCAAAATATGTGTTTCCGTCACGTTATGATTCTTTTCGGCCGATCTCGAATGCGACCTTCAATCGGATCACTGACAGCGCAATCAAATTGGCAGCTGAATTAGAGTTGCCATTGGAAGCTTTCACCGTTCATGATCTGCGTCGTACCGGATCGACGTTGTTGAATGAACTAGGGTTTAATCGAGATTGGATTGAAAAAAGCCTGGCACATGAAGACAGACGTTCATCACGCGGTGTCTACAACAAGGCTGAATATGCGGATCAACGTCGGCATATGATGCAGGAATGGGCGGATATGATTGATGCTTGGGTGATTGGCGAGAAGCGCAAACCAGTTCATGTTCCTGAAAACATGTCAGTGTATGTTGCGGATCCTAGTCTTTGATCGAATAGAGATTTGGCTGTGTGGGGGTGGGGGCTACGCTCTCATGTATAAACGAGTCCCAAAAGGGAGCTGTTGCGCAAAGCCGGTTTTGAACAGGTTTCCCCTTACCCCAGACGCAGTTATGCCACAGGCAGCGTGACCGGCGTGCCGAGTGCGGTGAAGCGGTTCATGGCGGCGATGCGGATATGCATCTCGGCAACCTGGCGGTCGAAGGTCTTCGCCATCAGTCCCTGACCGCGCAGTTTCAAGCAGTTCATTCAATCGCCGGGAAAACGATCCACTGGATCGCTTTCTGGCCCGGCTCATATCTCCACACGGCTTAGCCTGTGATATCCGCTCCATTTACGCCAGAGCCGTCGCCCGAAGCGTTTGCACGCGCGTAGCGCCTCGTTTCGGGGCTCGGTGCCGGGACTGTTCGACTTCCAGAAACGGGCGTTCTTGCGCAGTGGTATAACGGGGCAAGCGCCGCGCTTCGAGATCGCTTCATGGCAATTACGGGTGTCATACGCCCCGTCAGCAGTCACGGACGCGATCTCCTCATGCGGCGGGATCTGGTTCAGAAGCTCAGGCAGCATGGGCGCGTCGCCGACGCCCGCCCCGGTGACCTCGATGGCCCGTACTTCCAGCGTCTCTTCATCGACGCCAAGATGGATCTTCCTCCACTGCCTGGGGCGGGATCGCCCGTGTTTGCGGGCCATCCATTCGCCTTCACCTTCAACCTTGATCCCTGTGCTGTCGATCAGGAGATGAAGCGGTCCCCGTTAAAGTAAGCGTCCGGCGAGCCCGACCTTGCGGCGAGGTTTTTGGATGATCAGTCTGATTGGTTCGCAGCGGGCGGATAAGCGTCCGCTTATTTAAGCGGACACGATCTCTTATGACCGACCATAAACCGGTGCGACGGCGTCGTAGTTATACCAAGGCTTTCAAGCTGCAGGCGGTGGCCGAGACGAGAGAGCCTGGCGTTTCGGTATCTGAGGTTGCACGTCGTCACGGTATGAACGTCAATGTGCTGTTTCGATGGTTGCGCGATCCAAGGTTCAACGTTGAGCCCATGTTCCTCCCTGTCGAGGTGCGCGCCGCTGCAGCGCCTGTGATCGACCAGCCGATCGTCGCCGAGCGGTTGGACCTTGTGATCGAGCTGCCCGGCGAGGCTCGCGTCCGCTGCCGCGACGAACACGCCCTGAAGATCGTGCTGCGGGCGCTGAGGCAGGCGACGTGATCCCGGTCCCTGCGACGACACGGGTCTGGCTGGCGGCTGGCGTGACCGATATGAGGAAGGGCTTCAACGGTCTGGCCGCGCTGGCCGAGAAGACATTGAAGCTGGATCCGCACACCGGTCATCTCTTCGTCTTCCGGGGACGTCGCGGTGATCTATTGAAGATCATCTGGTGGGATGGCCAGGGGGCTTGCCTGTTCTCGAAGAGACTGGAGAAGGGACGCTTCGTCTGGCCGTCGCCAGCAGACGGCAAGGTCCATGTCACGCCCGCGCAACTGGCTATGCTGCTCGAAGGGATCGATTGGCGGCTACCGCGGCGGACATGGCGGCCGTTGACGACGGGGTGATGATTCACAAGCCTGACGAAGCATGGCAGGCTCACCTTCATGAGCGATATGCTGGCTGATCTTCCCGATGACATTGATGCGCTGAAGGCGATGATCGCCGCGCGCGACGCTGTCATCGTCAGGCAAGACGCAGAGATCGCCGCACATGAGAAGGAGATCGCCCGTCGCGATGCAGAGCTTCGCCGTCATGAGCTGATGATCGAGACGCTCAAGGCCCGGCTGGACAAGCAGCTGCGCAACCGGTTCGGATCCTCTTCAGAAGGCCTCGAACAACTCCAGTTGATGCTTGAGGACCTTGAGACCACACGCAGCCTCGAGACGCCTGAGCCATCCGAACCGGCGCCTGCGAAGGACAAGCCGGTCCGCAAGCCGCTGCCGGACTGCCTGCCGCGTCACGACCAGGTGCTCGACCCTGGCGTCGCCTGCGATTCGTGCGGCGGCAAGCTCAAGCGCGTCGGCGAAGACGTCACCGAAGAGTTGGAGTATGTTCCAGGTCGGTTCGTCGTGAACCGCATCATTCGGCCGCGCATGGCCTGCGCTTGTTGTGACCAGTTCCAGCAAGCGTCATTGCCAGCGCGCCCGATCGAGCGCGGACGGCCCGGGCCAGGGCTGCTCGCCCATGTTCTGGTCTCCAAGTACGCCGATCACCTGCCGCTCTACCGCCAGTCGCAGATCTACGCCCGCGAGGCGCTCGACCTGAGCCGCTCCACCCTGGCCGACTGGATGGGGCGGACCACCGCGCTGCTCTCGCCGCTGGCCGAGGCCATCGGCCGCCATGTTCGGGCTGGCGGCGCGCTTCACGCCGACGACACGCCAGTTGATGTGCTGGCGCCGGGAACCGGTAAGACGAAGACCGGACGGCTCTGGGTCTACGCGCGCGATGAACGCCCATGGGGCGGTCCCGCGCCGCCCGCCGCGTTCTACCGGTTCTCCATGGACCGCAAGGGCGCCCGACCAGCCGAGCATCTCAGGGACTATGTCGGCCACATGCACGCCGATGGATATTCAGGGTTTGAGGAGTTGTTCCGGTCCGGCCGCATCACCGAGGTCGCCTGCATGGCGCATATCCGGCGCAAGTTCTTCGACGAAGCCAGGGCGAACGGCTCGGTCATCGCGACTGAGGCCGTGGACCGCATCGCAAGGCTCTACGGCGTCGAGAACGAGGCGCGCGGCCAGCCGCCGGACGTGCGGCTCGGGCTGCGCCAGGAGAAAGCAAAGCCTGTGTTCGACGACCTGATCATATGGCTCGACCAGAAACTGATGCGGATCTCGGGAAAATCCGATCTCGCCAAGGCCATCCGTTATGCGCTGTCGCGGCTGCCGCGCCTTGCCGTCTACCTCTCCAATGGCGTCTTGGAGATCGACAACAATGCAGCCGAAAGGTCCATCCGCGGCCTCGCCATTGGACGCAAGAACTGGCTGTTCGCCGGCTCAGAACGCGGCGGCGAAACCGCCGCGATCGCCTACACCCTGATCGAGACCGCCAAGCTCAATCGCGTCGATCCTCAGGTCTGGTTGACCAACGTCCTCACCAGCATCGCCGACCACAAGATCAACCGGATCGACGAACTGGCGCCCTGGAACTTCAAGGCCTGAGCGCGTCAAGGGCGGGAACGCCAGACGCTTACCCGTTAAACCAACGACGGCCAGTTTGTTCTGCCGGCGACAGAGTGTGCTGAAGTCCGGCACAGGAACGTTCATCCCCAAAAACTTGAGCAGGCTCGTCGCAAAGCCGACCGTTTGTCTGAGCGCCAGGCCAAACACGACCTTGAGTGTCAAGCAGAACCGGATCACCTGGTCCGAGTAGATCTGCTAGCGTCCGCGCTTTCCGGAACGCGGTGCGCGCCAGGTCAGGTTCGGGTCGATCCAGAGCGTCAGGGAACCACGCTGCTTCAGCGATGCGTTATACTCAGACCAGTTGGTCGTGCGGTAGCGGGTTTTAAGTGAATAGTTCATCCAGAATCGCTAACACACCGGATTCAAAACGTGAATCCTCAGCGCTTTATGCAACAAGGCCTTGTCAATGCGTGGCAGCGAGGCAAGCGGGAGGCTGCCTCGCTGCATCGTCTTCCTAATGCTCCATCATGCCTTCAAGACAGTCGGTACCATCGGTGGATGTATTGCAGATTGTGGTAATGCGGTAGGAATTGTCGCGGCCCTTTTTGACCATGAACGCGACAGCGTCGCCTTCAGCGAATGAGGAGAGATCGACATCGCCCATGATGTCGAAGCCCATGGTCATGGGGCCCATGCCAATGCCTTCGATGGGGCCATGGTCGATTGTCAGAAAGTCTCCTTCGGTGCCGAGAGATTTGATGATACCCGTGCCATGGCCTGTGGTTCCATCAGACATGTCATGACCAGAATGGTCCATTGTTTCACTAGCGGCCATCTCCGCAGGCGCGGCACTTGTCGCAGGTTCAGTTGGCGCGGCCTTCTCAGCATTGCCGCATGCAGCGAGGGACAAAGCAAATATGCTGGCCGTCAATAGTGTGCGTGTTTTCATGATGTAGGTTCTCTTAAAGGGTCGCTGGGTTTAAGTGTTGTGCGCGTGTCTTCCGATTTGGATCCGCCGCGCGCGAAAAAGGTTCGGCCAACCCAGATATAATAGATCGCGGGGATTACGATCAGGGTCAGTAAAAGGGTCGAGACCATGCCGCCGAGCATCGGCAAGGCAATGCGGCGCATGACATCTGCGCCAAGGCCGTCGGTCAGGAACACAGGAGCCAGGCCGACCAGAATTGTCAGCACTGTCATCAGCTTGGGCCGAACCCGCATGGCCGCGCCGTGACTGATAGCCTCAAACAATTCTGCACGGCTTTTGGGTTGTTCTTCTCTTACCTGCGCATCGATGTAGAGCAGCATGATGACCGCTGTTTCGACCGCGATACCGCCTAGTGCGATGAACCCGACGGCGACCGCCACCGACAGATTATAGCCTGCGAGCCAGACAGCCCATAGTCCGCCGACAAGTCCAAAGGGCAGCGACAGCATGATAATGGCCGTTCGATCGAGCCGTCCGAAATGCAGCATGAGGAGCAGGAAGATAAGTGCAACAGCAGCTGGAACAGCGACCCGCAGGCGGGCTGTGGCTTCTTCCATCTGTTCGTACTGGCCTGCAAACTCGACAGCATAGCCGGGCGGCAAAGTCACGGCATCGGCGACGGTCTGACGCGCCTCGCTGACATATCCGCCCATATCGCGTCCTGCGATGTCGACGAACACCCATCCGGTCAGGCGCGCATTCTCCGAGCGGATCATGGGCGGCCCTTCCGTAAACGCGATGGTTGCGAGGTTGCCAAGTGGAATGTGAGCGCCAGTCGGCGTCGGAACGAGGATATTGTCGAGATCATCCGGGCTTTCGCGGAACGGGCGGTCGTAGCGCAGAATGATGTTGTAGCGTTCGCGGCCCTCAACCGTTTGCGCAAGTCGCATTCCGCCAAGCGCAGATTGCACCACAGTCTGGAACACACCCATATCTATATCGCGGCGGGCCAGCTCTGATCGATCCGGCGTGATTTCCAGATATTTGCCGCCAAGGACACGGTCCGCAAAGGCCGAGCGTGTGCCGGGGACGTCCGAGACGACCGTCTCAATGTCCCTGGCGATCCGTTCAATCTCGATCAGATCATCGCCTGTGACTTTGATTCCGATAGGTGTGCGCACGCCGGTAGAAACCATGTCCATCCGGATTTTAATGGGATAGCCCCAGGAATTGACCAGGCCAGGCATTTGCAGCTTAGCGTCCAGCTCTGCGGTAACGTCGTCGACAGTGACGCCGGGACGCCATTCTGTTTTCGGTTTCAGCTTGATCCATGTTTCGATCATGGTGAGCGGTGCTGGGTCGGTGGCCGTGTCGGCGCGTCCGGCCTTGCCGAAGACACGCTCGACTTCCGGCACAGTCATCATCACACGGTTCGTCTGACCCAATATCTCCCGCATCTTGGTAGACGAGACGCCGGGAAGGGTGGTCGGCATGTAGAGCAGTTCACCTTCATATAGTGCTGGCATGAACTCCGACCCAAGGCGCTGGGCCGGGACAATGACACTGGCTGTGAGAAGAAGGGCAATTGCAACAGTGATCCATTTGAACCGAAGCGCCGCATGCAAGACCGGCTTGTAGATCCAGATAAAGAAATGGTTCAACGGATTGGCGGCTTCAGGGCGGAACTTTCCGCGCATGAGATAGAGCATCAGCACCGGAACCAGTGTTACAGACAGGATGGCAGCAAACGCCATCGCATATGTTTTGGTAAATGCGAGCGGGCTGAACAGGCGATAGCTTTCACCTGTGAGCGCAAACACCGGCAGGAAAGACACTGTGATGATGAGCAATGAAAAGAAGATGCCCGGCCCGACCTCTTGTGCGGATGTGATCAAGGCGGCCCTGCGCTCTGCGGCGCTGGGCTTGTCGCCAAGATCGGCAAGTTTTCGGCTGGCGTTTTCGACAAGGACAATGGAGGCGTCCACCATCGCCCCGATGGCAATGGCGATGCCGCCAAGGCTCATAATATTTGCGGTGACGCCCTGGAACGACATGATCAGGAAGGCCCCGAGGATGCCAAGTGGCAGGGTGATGATGGCGACCAGCGATGAGCGGACATGCAGCAGGAAGATCAGGATCACCAGTGCGACCGCGATCCCTTCTTCAAGCAGCTTTTTCTCCAGATATTCGACAGCGCCTTCAATCAGGGGCGCGCGGTCATAGACAGTGACGATTTCAACACCTTCAGGCAGGCCGCGCTCAAGCTCTGCGAGTTTGGCCTTCACGCGGTCAATGACGGTCAGTGCATTTTCGCCGTCCCGCATGATTACGATCCCCGCGACCGTCTCGCCCTCACCATTGAGTTCTACAACGCCGCGGCGAAGGGCGGGGCCTTCAACAATGCGCGCGACTGCGGACAGCAGGACTGGGGTTCCATCGGAGGCATAGAGAACGACCTTATCAAGGTCGGCTTTCTGATCCACATAGCCCGATGAGCGGATTACGAACTCGCTTTCGCCCTGTTCGAGGACGCGCCCGCCGACTTCACTCGAAGCAGCTTTGATCGCTTCGGACACGCGGCCGAGCGGAATGTCATATGAGCGCAGGAGATTGGGATCGACCAGGACCTGATATTCGCGGACGAACCCGCCGACTGAAGCGACTTCCGAGACGCCCTCGACGCCGGAGAGTTCCAGCTTCAGGAACCAGTCTTGAAGAGAGCGCAGCTCTGCCAAATCGGAGCCGCCGGTCTTGTCGACGAGTGCATACTGGTAGACCCAGCCGACGCCTGTGGCATCAGGGCCGAGCTGTGGCACCACGCCATCTGGCAAACTGGTGCCAAGCCGCGACAAGGCTTCAAGCACGCGGGAACGTGCCCAGTAGAGATCCACATCATCTTCGAAGATGACATACACAAAGCTGGTGCCGAACATGGAGGAGCCGCGCACATCTTTTGTCTTTGGTAGACCGAGCAAATTTGTTGAGAGGGGATAGGTGACAAGATCCTCGACGATTTGGGGGCTTTGGCCTGGAAAATCGGTGCGGATAATGACTTGCGTGTCAGTGAGGTCTGGCACGGCGTCGAGCGGCGTGCGCTCAACCGCCATCCATCCCGCAACGGCGAGCGCTGCGCAGAGGACAAGCACGATGAGCTGGTTCGAGATTGACCATGAGATCAGTTTTGCGATGGCCGACTTTGAAGGGTCGCGGCCGCCGAGATCGTGGGGAATATTGTCTGACATGATCGTGCTCTACCGATTGCCTGCTGAGGGGTCGGCCGGGTCTGGCTGCGAACGGACTGTGTCCATATCTGCCATGGGATCGGGCCAGTTCACCGCCTCTGCCGGACTGTCGCCATACGGATTGCTCGGCTCACCGCCTTCTTGGAGCCAGAGTCGACCGGTGCTTGTTTCTTTGAATAGGGTAAGACCAGCATCCCGGTAATGGATGGGCGCGCCCTGTAGGAGCCAAGGCTCTAACGCCGTCATCAGGCGCTCAAGTTCGACCGCGAGCGCGTCGCTGTCGGTTGCATCCTTAGCGGCCCTGAGAGCAGCTTCGGTCTCGGATAAGATGGCGACGAGCTTTGTATCGGCAAACCGAACCTCGAGTGCCTCGCTGAGGTCAAGTGCCGGGTCGACAAAGAAGGGATCGATTTTGTAATCGTCCGTCAGGGCCTCATGGAAATAGAGCGCCATGTCCGTGAAATGGTCGATCTCGGCGAGAGTCGTGGCATCGACAGGCAGCTGCGCGAGCGGCGTATCAGGTCCGGCCATCATGGCGACAGGTGCCTGCAGCTTTGAAAGCCCTTCGCGAAGATTGACTTCGCTATCGAGCATGAACTGGCCGCTGGCGACGACTTGCTCACCCAATGCGAGGCCCGCGAGAATCTCTATTCTGCCATTCGCATTGACGCCCGTTTGGACAGTGCGGCCAGCAAAGCGACCTTCGCCGAGTGCCAGAATGACATGTGAGCCCCGACTATCGCGCAGGACCGCTTCAGTTGGAACAGAGAGCCTTGGCTCGCCGCCAAGATCCATCGCGATGTCAGCATAGGCGCCGGGGCGAAGATAGCCTGCTGCATTGTCAACTTCGATCCGGACGTCGCCGGTGCGGGTTTTGGGATCGATCTCTGGATAGATATAATTGATCCGGCCTTCAGCGGGCGCGCCGGGCGCGCTCGGAAAGCTGAGACGGACGGGCATTCCGGTATCGACCAAGGCGAGATCCTGTTCCGGAACGCTGGCGATAATCCAGACACCCGAATAGGACTGAAGGCGCAGGATCGGCGTGCCCGGTTTGATGAAGTCGCCTTCTCGCACCTGGAGCGATGCGACGATTCCGCCGGACTCTGCATAGACAGGCACGCGCTCAATCACAGTTTGACTTTCGGTCAGGCGGTTGATGGCGGGCATTTGCATACCAAGTGATCTTAGACGTTGCTTGACGGCTGAAATCCGGTTCTCGTTCCCGATCTTGAGAGAATTGAGATAATCTTTCTGGGCTGCGATCAGATCGGGGCTGTAGATGCGATAGAGCAAAGCTCCGGGTCGGACCGTGTCGCCTTCCGCGCGCACGCGCAGGTCTTCGATCCAGCCCTCGATGCGAGAGGCGGCAACATTTTCCAGGCGCTCATTGGTTTCGACCGTGCCGAAGGCTCTGATCGACCTTCCAAAACTGGCAAGTTCGACAGGCGCATTGCGCACGCCCATGGTCTGGATCATTTCCGGCGCAACGGCGATTGAACCATCAGCGGTTGTTGGATCGGCATAGACCGGAATGTAATCCATTCCCATGGAGTCTTGCTTGGGCACCGGCGATGTATCGGCTTTTCCCATGGGGTGTTTGTAGTAGAGGATTTCACCTGTCGCGCCGCCGCTCGTGGCTGCGGAAGTGGGGCTCGCAGGAACAAGGTCCATACCGCAAATGGGACATGATCCATCGGGGTCGGTTGAGATGTAATGCGGATGCATCGGGCAGGTGTATTGCGCTGTCTCAGACGTACTGGCAGCCTGAGCCGGGGCTGTTGACGCATTCGGTGCCTGCGCAGGGCTGCCACATGCTGCGAGGAGCAAAGTCAGGGCTGAGACTGTGAAGAAAAATGTCTGTTTCATTGGGTTACCAAAAGCGCATTCATGCGCGCTGTAGCTGTTGCAATGCGGGCTTGTTCCCCCGCAATGTCTGAACGGAGTTTTAGAATTGCGATTTCACCATCAATGATCGGCGCATAGTCACCGACCCCGGATTCGTAGATCGTGTTTTGCGAGGTGATTTCGTCCTCGATCGCCACAATCTTTTCGGACAAAACCGCTGCACTTTGCTCAGCTGTCCGGCGCATTGAGCGATATGTTGAGTATTGCGCGGAGGCGGTGCGTGCGGCGGCTGAATAATTGGCGCGTGCGGCGGCGCGTTCAGCCTTTGCGGCGCGCAGACGGGGCTCCTGATTTTTGCTGGCCCAGAACGGAACTGTCACGCTGACCGTTCCTGAGACCCAATCATCACCGGCAAAGTTTCTGCCCGCTTCGCGCTGTTGATAGGTGAGCTGAGCCCCCCATTCCGGTTTCCAGGCCGCTTTAGCCTCATCAATGCCGCGATCGCGGACTGCGACGCCAGCGTCAGCGACGCGTGCGGCGTGAAACGCCATTGCATCGCCCGACCAGTCTATCGGCAACACGGGTGGCGGCGCGGTGTCCGGCACCGCTCCCACCAGATCGATCAAGCGCGCATCGATCTGAGCGACCTCGCCCGCGAGGACAACAAGCGCTCTGTCGACCTCTGCGCGTTCTCCTTCAATCTCAGCCAGGCGAAACAAGGCAGGGCGACCTGCATCAATTTCCAGCTCTGCGACTTGCGTGAGTTCGTCGTATTTTGCCCGGCGTTCTTCTGCGAGACCGCGCTGAACGTGGGTGCGGTGTTTCTCATGAAGCAAGGCAATCAGTTCGCCCCGAAGCGCCGCGTAGCGCTGCGCGCGCATTTCGCGTGTCTCATTGGCGCGGGCAATAGCTTCGCCAGCGCGGGCGTTGCGTCCCGCGAGGCTTGGAAACTTTTGCTGAATGCCGATAGATTTATTCGTCGGCAAAAAATCAGTGAATGAGGGATCGAATATGGGGAAGTTATTGATCCCGGCTGAGATGACGGGATCTGGCAGCGAGGTCGCCGCCGTCGCGCGTTCGTCGCTCGCTTCGGCCTGATAGGCCATAACTTGCAGGCTTGGATGGTCGCGCAGCGCAAATTCCAGATCAGAAAAACTCTGACCATGAGCTGCTGCAATTATTGCAGGAGATATCCCGGCGAAAACCAGGAGTAAAAGAAGACGAAACATGAGGGATTTCCTGTGTTCTGAATACGGGCGAGCTCAAAACGCGTTATCCTCTTGGATATTGCGCGCATGAAGACCGTCTGGATCAGACCAGGAGGCGTTGTTTTAAGGAGATCGGGGTGTCGGGCAATCCCGGCGACGCACGGGGTGGCCCCGTAGTTCGCAGGATGCGGGGTGTTTCATACCCGGTCCAGCGATTGACCTCGATGGGCAATAACTGAAGATCGTCTGCCGAAGTGAGCGCTGTGGCCTGATCAGCTGTCTCGGCGGCTAACATCGCCGCCTCGCAGTCACCGCAGCCTGGACAGTCTGCCGGAGTGTCCTGAGACATTGGCGCGGCAGCTTCAGATTCCATATTACCGTGACAAGGGGGCGCTTCAGCCTGAATGGTTGCCGCACTTGCTTGGGCATGTCCTGTGATACAACACGCCATGACGGGGCTTGCTGCGAAGGCAGCAACAGCCAGGATCATGAAGAGGCGTGTGAACAGGTTCATAAAGTGGAAAGTATCACAGAATTAGTTAAAGAAGAAATACGGGGATGGGGTATGTCATTGAATTACTTTTTGCGGCCACCGAGCACAGCGACAAGTTCTTCGACTTTTTCGCGGCGGTCATCGAGATTGTCAGCCGCCAATGCGTGTTCGACGCATGTTTTGAGATGGTCATCGAGGACAACTTTTTCCAGACCAGATAGCGCGGCCTTGATGGCCTGGACCTGGCGAACGACATCAATGCAATAACGATCCTCGGCGATCATTTTGGACACACCGCGCACTTGGCCCTCGATACGGGCGAGGCGTTTGGTGGCTGCGTCTTTGGTTTCAGTTCTCATGATCGAATACCCTCTACTGGGTATATTATATGGTGACAATGTTGATGAAGCACTACCCCATGCGCGTCAATTTGTGCAGAAAAACTCCCGTCATATCCGGAGTTTTCTGGAATATTGGCGCTAAACGCCGGGATTGGCACTTGATACTTCGTTTTGAAGCTGCTTCGGCGACCACAGTCTCGAACTGGGCAGTTCAGGCAATCACTGCCTTTGTAATCATCCAAAGTCCCATCGCGATCATGACGAGATTTTCGGTCAACGAGATGAAGCCAAGCGGCACATTCGAGTTGCCGCCGACGCAGGCGCATTTCAATTCGCGCTTATCGACATAGACGGCCTTGTAAACAGATATTGCGCCGACCGTGCCGATAAAGAGTGCAACTGGCGCTGCGATGAGACCGAGGAGCCCGCCTGCGATCATGAGAATCCCGGCGAAAGCTTCAGCAACCGGATAGACATAGCCATAGCCTACACGCTTTTGTGCCAGCAGGTCGTAATTGAGAAACATGGTAGAAAAGCTCTCAATATCCTGCAATTTCTGAATTGCGAGCCCCGTCATCGAGAACGCTGCAAACCATTCGATCGTTCTGACCGTCAACACAGTGCCAAGTGTTCCCCATGCGATGGCCAATGCCATCAGGGCGCAGACTCCAAAAATGACCAGGACCGGTGCATACGTTTTTGCGTCTGACCCCTTTTTCCAATCAGTGAAGCGTTCACGCAGATCGTCATACCCACCAATTCGCTCACCCTCAATGAAGGTCTGCGGCGTGGTTTCTACACTGTGTTTCTCCTTGAACGCATCTGTTTCAGCGCGGGTTGTCAGATGATGGTCTTCAACGGTCTAGCCGTTGCGCTCAAGCATCCATTTGGATTTGAGCCCGTAGGGACACAAATGTTTATCCATGACCATTCTGTACAGGATCGCCGCTTTCTCTGTCTTCTTCAGCATAGGTCTAGTTCTCGCTTATATCTGATTCAGCCGGTTCATTTGGCTGAAGGCTGGATTCAAAATCGGGGAGCGGGCGGGCTGCCGCTTCGGCCTGACTCGTGACCGGGCCATTTTTTGCGATGTCTTCGATCAGCCAATCCATTTCTTGAATCTCACGGCGCTGAGCTTCGATGATGGCATCGGCGAGCTTGCGGACGCGTACATCTTCAATATTAGCCCGTTCACTTGTAAGAATGGCGATGGAATGATGCGGAATCATCGCGCTCATCCACAATTTATCTTCGATAGTAGCCTGACTACGCACCAACCAAAGCGCCGAAGCAAACACAACAAGAGACGCGGCGACAATTGCGAGATTGATCTTGGTATTCTTGTACATGTTCAGCATGAAGCAAAGCATGATGATCGCCATGGCGGCGCCCATTATGAATGTCATGAAAAAACGGGTTTCGCTCCAACGCACATGTTCGAATGCGTAAGTGTTCAAATACATGAGGCCATACATTGCAATCATAGAGGTGACGATCATGGCGGCGAAACGCCAATATGTGTTCTTCATGTCCATAAGACTGTCCTTCTCATACAGGGTATAGGTATACAGACAACGTGCGAATTGTTTTCAAGTTCCGCGTGAAGCCCTTATCGCCGTGCGTTCCTTTAGTCAGAGATCTTCTAGAACACCAAATACGACGTGCCAGATTAAGAGATGACCCAAACTCAAAGACTGATTGAATAGCCGAATGCGAAAGAAGGATAATAATGACCTGCACCCAAACGACAGAACTCAGCGATGCACGCCGGTTAATTGAGCTCAATCAATCTTGTTTTTGTATGACACTCAGCCGCGCAGACCTCGACGCAGGCATCGTTGCATCAGTCGGTGTAGATGGTTTGGATAAGCTGCTTTCGGACCGCTCAAATCTATTCGCCGCGACAGGTGTGTTTGTGTCTCCAGCCGACATCGCAAACATGCAGTCACAGGTGGCGGCCATAGAAGCGGCGGCCGCGCTCGAACCTTTTCAAGTCGCCGTTCATGGGCGGGCCATTGACGCTGTCACCCTTGCTCAGCCTGAGACCAATGGCCTCTTTATGGGCTATGACTTTCACATTTCAGAGCAGGGCCCGCAGCTTATCGAAATCAACACGAACGCGGGCGGGGGCTTCCTCGCTGCCGCATTACAGGATGCTGCCGGGCGCGCCGCATTCAAGTGCAGCGAGGCGGAACTTCAGAATGAAGGTGTGGCGGCTGGGATGATGGTAGGAACCTTCCTCTCAGAGTGGCACGCAGCTGGCCGAACCGGACGACCGGGCGTGATCGCGATTGTCGATCAGGACCCCGAAGACCAATACCTTTATCCCGATATGCTGATGGCCCAGCATCACTTGCAGCAGGCTGGCATCGAAACACTCATCGTGGATCCGGCTGAGCTCACCTATCTGAACGAAGCATTGTGGGCGGGGTCATCTCGCGTGGATATGGTCTACAACCGATTGACGGATTTTGACCTCAGTGAGCCGGGCAATACGGCGCTAAGGCAGGCCCTGATGGAAGACGCCGCGATTGTTAGCCCTGGGCCTCGTCACCACGCAGTGTATGCCGATAAGCGTAATCTGATCTGGTTGAGTGATGCAGATTTGTTGAGAAGCTGGGGACTTGCAGAGGAGCACATTCTTGCGCTGGAAAGCGTCCCGATAACGAAGCGCGTGAGCGCTGAAAACGCGGAGGAATTGTGGACCGCGCGCAAAGGATACTTCTTCAAGCCCGCTGCCGGGTTTGGTAGCCGCGCGACCTATCGCGGCGACAAGCTAACAAAGCGCGTTTGGTCCGAGATTTTGGAGGGCAATTACATTGCGCAGGCTTTTGTGCCGGCAACCTTACGAGCCGTTACGGTTGAGAATGAGCAGCTGACGCTCAAATATGATGTGCGCCTTTACACCTATGCTGGTGAAACTCTTCTGGTCGCAGCTAGAGTGTATCAGGGGCAGACGACAAACTTTCGGACAAGCGGGGGCGGATTTTCGGTTGTGTATCAGTTCTGAGTGGACGCTGATCCCAGCTTTCTAGTCTGGCTTGTTCCGCCTCAAGAATGAGAATGTTCATGATCAGGTGCTTGCCTGTCGCGGACTTTGCTTAGATAGAAAGCCTCAAATGCGAAGATTGCTGCCATTGATCCAAATGCGATTACAACGATCATGGGATCAGCGCTAGCCTTGATGAACAGGAAGGCGCCCAGAGCGATGAGGTCGAACAGTATGGCGGCAATGAGTACCCAGGCGCGGGCGCCGACATCTCTGCGTAAGTACCGCAGCACGCCGTAATGGATGATGATGTCCATGACCAGATAGTAGATTGCTCCCAGTGACGCGATCCGGCCGAGATCGAAAAAGGCTGCAAGGAACGCCGCTATCACAACCGTATAGACGAGGGTGTGTTTCTGGATGCCGCCAGGCATGCCGAAATGTTTGTGCGGAATAAGATTCATATTTGTCAGCATGGCGAGCATGCGAGACACGGCGAACACGCTCGCCAGCAATCCGGACGCGGTTGCAATGATTGCAAGGATGACGGTGAACGCTACACCGAGATCGCCAAAAGCGGGACGTGAAGCTTCCGCAAGTGAGAAGTCCTTGGCTGCAACAATTTCTTCAAGAGAAAGAGATGACCCGACGGCCAGAGCGACGGCCATATACACGATGAGGCAGATGCCGAGTGACCACATAATGGCGCGGCCAACATTCTTATTGGGGTTCTGAACCTCGTCGCCGCTATTGGTGATGGTGGTAAATCCTTTGAAGGCGAGAATGGCCAAGGCGACGCCTGCCATGAATCCAGCGGGGGTTGTTTGATTGCTTGCCCCGCTACTGGCGGCCTCAAACGACAGACCGGATGCCCAAAGCGCTGCGCCTGCAAAGATCAGAATGCCGCCGACTTTCAACACGGCAGCTACTTTGGAGACGCCGCCAATGATCTTGTTGCCCGAAATATTGATAATGAAGGCAAAGGTAATCAAGCCGACGGCTAGGACCGGGACGAGAACGCTGTCTTTTTCGACATCAAAGAGTTGCAATGTGTAAGCGCCAAATGTGCGCGCAACGAGACTTTCATTAATTACCATCGACATTGTCATCAGCAGGGCACTGGCCGCTGCAATGGTGGTTGGTCCGTACGCTTTTTGCAGGATCATCGCGATCCCGCCAGCTGACGGATACTTGTTCGACATCTTGATATAGGTGTATGCGCTAAACCCGCTGATCGTGGCTGCAATCAAGAATGCGAGCGGGAAGGCCGGACCTGAAAACTGGGCGACCTGTCCGGTGAGGGCAAAAATGCCCGCACCGATCATCACACCGGTTCCCATGGCGACAGCGCCCGCGAGGCTCAGAGAGCCTTTCTGATAGGAGTCAGATTTCATTGTATTGGCGCCTGTTCAGCTAGGAAGTTAGAGTTTCAATGCTCGAAAGATGGAAATCGATCCCGTGACTGTTGGGACTACTGCAGACTCCTCAGGCGAAGCGAAACCCGCATCTTCAATCAAGCTGAGGAGCATGCCATCGGCATTTGGTTGTGTGTTCACGACGCCATCCAGAGCCTGAACAGTCCAGCGGAATAGGAACTTCATTAACCCGCTTCTTTGCGCGCCATAGTCGGCGACGATGAATAAGCCCTTGTGTGGAAGCGTGTCGTAAGCGGTTTGGATGATCCTGCGCTTTTCGTTCAGTGGTGTTTGATGAAGAACCAAGGACGAAATGATCTTGTTAGGCTGCCTCTCCCCAATCTTTTCAGTGCCGGAGAAGAACTTCACATCAAAACTTGCAGATGAACCGACACGCGCCGCCCGCCGCCTGGCAATGGCAACGGCGCTCTCGTCGGGATCAACTCCGAGATATTCGGCGCCCGGTTGCGCAAAGTGGATTGCTACGGCCAGCCGTCCGGTGCCGGACCCGATATCCAGAATCAAATCACCGGGTTGCGGCGCTACTTCTTCCACCATCCGCGTCCGCCAAACTCTTTCGCGCGTAAAGGTGGCGATTGCTGCGTCGTAGACAGGCGTCAATTTGCTGAAGCCCAATGGCGGAGTGTGTGCATGTTCGTGATCCCGACTTGGCAGGTTCATAGCCGCAGAGCCCGAAGACGAAGCGCATTTGCGATCACCGACACGGAGCTGAGGCTCATCGCAGCGGCCGCGATCATTGGACTGAGCAATAGACCAAAGAACGGGTAGAGTATGCCTGCTGCAACCGGAACGCCAAGCGAGTTGTAGACAAATGCGAAGAACAGGTTTTGCCGGATATTGCTCATCGTGGCCCGGCTGAGATGTTGAGCCCTGGCGACGCCGCGCAAATCACCCTTAACGAGGGTGACGCCCGCACTTTCCATGGCGACATCTGTCCCGGTACCCATCGCGATCCCAACATCAGCCTGTGCAAGTGCTGGCGCGTCATTGATGCCATCCCCGCACATCGCGACAACGGTCCCGGCGCTTTGCAGTTCGCGGATGATGCGGTTTTTGTCTTCCGGTGAGACATCAGCGTGAACTTCGTCAATGCCGATTTGACGGGCGACGGCCTCTGCAGTGGCTTTACTGTCGCCCGTCAACATCACAACTTTCATACCGGCTTTGTGGAGTGTTTCGATGGCTTCAGGTGTTGTGTCCTTGATCGGGTCGGCAACACCAATCAGACCCGCAGGCTTCCCGTCCAGCGCTGCGAACATCACTGTTTGACCGTCCTTGCGATAGATTTCGGCGCGCGCCTGCAGCGCCTCGTCGAGGGCGCCAACGCGGCGCATCATCTTGGCATTGCCAATCGCAAATATTTTGCCATTCACACGGCCCTGCGCACCTTCTCCAGTTACGGAACCAAAGTCAGACGCGTCGAGGCGTGCAGCGCTGCGCTCTTCTGCCCCTTTGACGATGGCTTGCGCCAAGGGATGCTCGCTGCTTCGCTCAATGGCTGCAGCAAATGAAAGAAAGTCGGTTTCGCTAAACGCTTCAATCGGTTCGACAGTGACCAGTCGCGGTTCGCCCTCTGTCAGTGTTCCGGTCTTGTCGACCACGATAGTGTCAATCTTTTCAAACGTTTCAAGTGATTCGGCGTTCTTGATCAAAATCCCCGATTGGGCGCCCTTGCCGGTCGCGACCATGATGGACATCGGCGTGGCGAGGCCCAGCGCACATGGGCAGGCAATAATTAGCACAGCAACAGCGTTGACGATGGCGAAGGCCATGGCCGGATCAGGCCCGAACACCGACCAGACAATGAAGGTCGCCAGAGCGATGAGGACCACGGCTGGCACAAACATGCCTGCAACCGTATCTGCCAGGTTTTGAATGGGTGCGCGGGACCGCTGCGCCTCCGCCACCATGCGGACAATCTGGGATAGGGTTGTGTCGTCGCCGACACGCGTTGCCGCTATGATCAGTGACCCGGTTCCGTTCACTGTGCCACCAGTCACGGGCTCGCCAATTGTTTTCTCAACAGGAATGGGTTCACCAGAAATCATCGACTCGTCGACATTTGAGCGACCTTCAATCACCTCGCCATCGACAGGGACTTTCTCACCCGGACGCACACGCAAATGGTCGCCCGTGTTCACATTATCTATTGAGACTTCTTCTTCGCCGCCATCGGCTAATATGCGCACGGCTGTGGGCGGGGTGAGTTCCAGAAGCGCACGGATAGCGCCCGAAGTTGCACTGCGGGCACGCAGTTCGAGAACCTGTCCCAACAAGACGAGGGTGATGATGACGGCGGCTGCTTCATAATAGATCGCGACGTCGCCGGACTCATTGCGAAACGCTGCTGGGAAAATGCCGGGCATAGCCGTTGCAACGAGCGAGAAGACGAAAGCAACCCCGACCCCCAGCGCAATCAGAGTGAACATATTGAGGTTCATGGTGCGAACAGAGCGCAGCCCGCGGAGGAAGAAGGGCCACCCGCCCCATAGCACGACGGGCAGGGCAAGCGCAAACTGAGCCCATTGTGACCAGCCCGCCGGAAGTAAGCCCTCCAGAGGACGCCCGGGTATCAAATCGCCCATCGCGTATATCGCGAGGGGGATCGTGAAGATGGCGCTGATCCAGAACCGGCGTGTCATGTCATCAAGTTCTGAAGTGTCTTCGTCGCCGACGAGGATACCCTCGGGCTCCAGAGCCATTCCGCAGATGGGGCAACCTGAATTGCGGACATCGCGAACATTTGGGTGCATGGGACAGGTATAGACCGTGCCCGAATACCCAGCAGGGACGCGGTCATATTCGCCATCTGCACCAGCAGGATCGCTGCCGGAGTGGTGACAATTATGTTCATGGTCGGCCTGGGCTTTGTGGTCGTGCTTATTGGTGCTCATGACTCTGTTCCCTTGCGCAGCGATTACGTCCGCGCTGTTGCAGTTGTAGGCGCGCTAACCTCTTGCGCGATGCGGTACGCATGAGGCTGGCGTTGCTCTTCTAACTTTGGCTGACGCTAGACCGATTGAAAAAATTGTAGAGCGGCACAAACACCAGAGCGATGTACCAGCCGTACAGATAGCTTTCGATCAGGCCGATGATGAAGCCCTGCAGCGTCAGGAATTCAAAGCCAGGAAGCCAGTTCTCCCATGCGCTATGCATATGTGGCGATGCTGGTGTCACCAGCCCCCCCAGCCAACACAGATCACAAACGAAATGGCGATCAAAAGGGACAAAGCGTGTCCGACAGGTGTGAGTTTCATGGTGTCTCTCCTTGCTATGCAGCGACAAGAAAGCTGCATTTCGTTGAGTCCAACATAATACCCGTTGGGGGTATATGCAATATCCTGCGTTTCACTTTGCTTAAATCGGTGATCGGGCATTGATTACGCGCCTGAAACTTGCTTCGACACGCGTCCAAAGCGTTTGAGTTTGAGTGCTGATTTTTCGATGATGTACCACGAGGCCGCAGAACAAATCAGGATGATGGGGGCTGATGCGACTAGCAGCATGAATGGGGACATATTTGGATTGAGAATGATTACGCTCTGCAGCGCCGGGTAGTGCCAAATGTATATGCCGTATGAGTAATCCGGCATTTGGGCGATACGTACTGATGGTGTTTTGACCAGTCCAAATTGCACAAGTGCTGCGGCCAATAAGAGGTTGGCAAACAGTTCACCGACGCTCGTCCAACCCAGCAAAATAAAGCCAACAAGTACGGCACTAACTCCAATCCAGCCTGTCCTGCGAAGGCGCGGAAAGTGCCATAGCGTCATTCCGATCAGGAATGTGGTTGTGAACCGGAACAGTGAAATCACGCCGCCAGACACAAGCTCCGCCAAAGGCGTAAATTGCAGGGCGAAATATACCAGTTGAGAGCTAGCGAGCGCTGCGAGCGTAATCCAGCGATTCTTTAAAGCTCCCATATAGAAGCCCAGGCCCGCAAAGATATAAGCCATGACTTCATAACGGATCGTCCAGAGCGCGCCGTTGAAGATTGGGTCGGGGGAAGCATGAAATACGCCGCCAGGTCCGGTCTCCGGGTCTCCCATCAAAAGCACGCGGGCGACATACGCCCAAGGTTCGGTTTGCGCAAAATAGCTAACCTCAGCTGGGCTGCCAAATAGCGGACCTAGAACGAAGAGAAGCGCTAGTAGAAGCAAAATCAGGGCTGGATAGATTCTCAATATTCGCGAGCGCGCGTAGCCCTTTATATCTTGGCGCGTTGCCAAACTCTTTGCGATCAGAAGCCCTGACAGGATGAAGAATCCATTCACCGCGAGATAGCTGAACGTCCACTCAAAATTGCATTCTACCTTAAAAATAGAAAAATAATCGTTAAATAACAGGGACTTGAACAAAGGCGAGGCTTCCAAAAAGACTTACACATGTCTTACACATTTTGGAGTTTCGTTATGACAGTAGATAACTACGTTTTGATGGATGGCGCGCTTCACGTTTATCGGCGTGAGAATAGTCGCTTCTGGCAATGCTCAACCTATCTGGGCAGTCGTAATCATCGACAGACCACTAAAGAGATGAGCCTTGCGGCCGCCAAAGATATTGCGCGCGACGGGTATATGGAAAAATGCGTCGAGGATCGCCAGCGCAGGCGCGGCGTGTTTCCCGTCAGGGCCTTTGAGGCAGTTTAGGTTGTTTTGCTAAGGGAGTGTTTCTGGCTCATCGTAGTCCTTGAAGGGATTGATGATGAGAACGAGAACAGGGCCAGAAATGTCCTATGCTGCCAGCTTGCATTGCTCGGCGGCGGGAAGAATTGAAAGTCTGAACGCCAGGCTGATAGCGCCGATAGGCCAAATATGGCCACGGCTCCGGTTAGGGACAGACCAAAAGCTGACCAAATAATCCAAACAGGCACATCAATCATCTGTCTCTCCTTACAACCATCGCCGTGTCTGACCGCGATAGGCGGTAAATGCTTTGCCGAAGCGTGACTGTAACGCGCGCTCCTCCGGCTTGATTTGAAGGATCGTCATGGCGACGACAAAGATGGCCGGAGCCGCCAATGCAGTAATGCTGCCGAGTGTTAGCGCGCCGCCGAACAGAATAAGTGCCATTGCCAGATACATTGGATTGCGGGTGAAACGGTAGAGCCCGGTCGTGACCAATGTTTCGGCCTGTTCAGGCGAGAGCGGATTAACCGTCGTGTGTGCGCGGGCAAATGCGAGCAGCGCAACGGCAAGCAGCGTGATGCCGACCGCGATAAGTCCGTATCCAACATAAGTCCATAAAGACGAACCAAGACTCCATTCGGGCAAGAGTCTGGCGAGCCCCCAGCCAAGCGCGGCGCAGGCAAGAAATTGGGCAAGAGGCGGGATGCGAAGACTCATAACGATGTCTCCGTTACCGTCGCCGTTTGGCCTCGTTCGCTCTTTAACTCACCAAGCGCCTGCACGGTAATAGCGGCGGCCGATCTGAGGAACAGGCTGGCCAGTAGCGCGGCGACGACAAGATCGGGCCATGCGGCGCCGGTTGCGGCAACCAGCCCGCCCGCCGCGATGACACCGACATTACCGATGGCGTCATTGCGCGAGCAAAGCCAGACCGACCTGACATTGCTGTCGCCGTCGCGCCAGCGGAGCAAGATGAAAACACTCGTCAGATTGGCAGCCAAGGCGAGCAGGCCGATCAGGCCCATTGTTCCGGCTTCAGGCGGTGCGCCGTTCATTACCCGGAGGCCCGTCATGGTGAGCACGGTCAACGCAATGGCGGCCAGTGACGCTCCCTTGATCAGGGAGGCGCGCGCACGCGTTTTCAAGGACGCGCCGATTACCAACAGGCTCAGCCCATAGGTTGCCGTATCGCCTGCAAAATCCAACGCATCCGCTTTCAGAGCCTGAGATCCAGACATCAGTCCAGCAGACATCTCGACAAAGAACATGACCGCATTGATGGCGATGACGGCCATCAGAGCGCGCTTATAAGCGGGCGAGACCCCTTCAAATGTTTTGTCCTCACAGCAACCCGACATCCTCTAATCCTATTCCCGATTGACGATTCTTGAGGAAACCCTACAGTCTACAGCGACTATAGAGACAAGACTTTTCTTTGGAGCCCGGAATGACGCAGATGACCATTGGCCGTTTATCGAAAGAAGCCGGCGTGAAAGTCACGACCATACGCTATTATGAATCGATTGATTTGATGGGCGAGCCGGACCGCAGTTCGAGCGGTCAACGGCTATATGGTGATGAGGCCGTGCAGCGTTTGTCCTTTATCCGTCATGCCCGCGATTTGGGATTTCCCATCGACTCCATACGTGAACTCATTGATTTACAGCACAAGCCCGGTGAAGACTGCGCCCATGTGGACGTCATTGCCCGGCGCCAATTGGCGGGTGTGCGCCAGAAACTGTCCCAACTGGAAGCACTGGAAGCCGAATTAAAACGCATGGTGTCTGCTTGCGCGGGCGGCAGCATAGCAACCTGCAAAGTCCTCGAAAGTCTGGGCGATCACGCCCATTGTCTTGACGCGCATGATGCAGGCTTGATCTCCACCCAAATAGGTGCAAAGCTCTAAACAATATCGATTTGAAGAAAGTGCTTGCCTCTACAGCCACTGTAGGGGTTATAAAACCTACATAATCATTTTTGATGCACTTCGCATTGGCTTTGGTCTCACAAAATAAATGAACGAATTTAATGGTTTCATCAGCGAAACGGGATAGTGTTTGAAGGAATGAAAATTGTAACCGTCATATGCTGTGCCAGATTTTGGTTTGCGCTCATGTTGAGCGTGACCCTTGGTATGGGGGCAACGGCGGCTACTATTCATCGTGTGGACGCTGAAGAAATTGCCTGTATGACCGCAGACACTGAAGCGCATCATGCCGCCGAACTCAGTGATGCGGAAAGTGATGATCCAGAGCAGCGCCCGGCCCATAAACATCATACTCATAGCTGCGGGCCATGCCATCTGCATATGGTGGGTATGAACGGCCTGACCTTCTCTTACGCTTTATCAGCTACATCGGGGCTACGCCCCGGCGCAGACCAGCACGTTCCGCGCGCTGGCCCTCACGGTCTTTATCGTCCTCCGCGTGCCTAACCTGACTCTCTGAATCCGCGCCTTTTGCGCGTGGGTTTGATGTCGATTCAGGTTATCACAAGGAACAATACCCCATGCCAAAATTCAAACAGGGCGCACTCTGCGTCCTGATCGCGGCTGCCTTTGCAGGCACAGCGGTCGCGGCCCCGTGCAACGGGCCAACAGGCAGCGCGCCGACCATCGTGCCCGATGCGCCGCTAACCCTCACCATGGCGCTCATGCAAATCCGTCATGCGTCCCCGGATGTCCGCCGGGCCGCACTGGAGACGCGCGCCAGCGCAGCCGAAGCCGATCAGGCTGGGCGCCGTCTTAATCCGTCAATCGGACTGGAAATTGAAAACTTCTCAGGCACCGGACCGCTCAGCGGGTTTGACCAGACCGAAACCACGCTCGCAATTGCGCAGACCTTCCAGCTAGGCGGCAAAAGAGCCAAGCGCGAGCAGGCTGCGCGGGCGCGGGCAGCGCTCGCCGACGCCGAATGCCGCGTCATATTGAGAGAAACCGAGCTTGAAGCGGCGCTACTCTATCATGACCTGATCGCCGCGACAGAACTCGCAGCGCTGGCCCGGGAGTCTGCGGATCTCGCCGTGTCTTTGGCCCAAACCGTTTCCAAGCGTGTTGAAGCCGGCGCGGCAGCCCCGCCGGAGCGCTCACGCGCCGAGGCCGATGCGGCTGCACTCAAAGCCGCCGCACTTGCCGCAGACGCTGAAATTGATCAACGCCGCTATGAACTCGCCGCGCTTTGGGGAAGCTCAACGCCGGTT
>PAQI01000038.1 GCA_002709235.1 Hirschia sp. | reverse complement strand
GAGGTAGCGATCATGGTGAGGCTTATCCTTACCGGTCATCAACAAGCTAACATTCTTACCTGTGACCTCAGCGGCAGAATAGCCAAACAGAGTCTCTGCCGCAGAACTGAAGGCGACAATCTCCCCAGTTTCGTCAATGACGATCATGGCGTCTGGAACAGACAGAAGGACCGTTTGCAGCAACAGCCTTAGAGATTGGTCATCCTGAGAATCAAACGGCTCTGTCATTTTGTGAAACTTTTACCGATCTGATCTGCAGGTGCGTCGGTTTGATGTGATAGCTCCAAAGTATAGAGCCTGCTATCAATGAGAAGCCGAATATCAAAGCGTAGCAACCCCAACAATGTACTTGTGTAATGTCAGCGGCTGAAAGCTGAATGGTGTGTTTTGTGTTGAGGCAACCTGTAAGTGTCAGGCTGTTACCATTTTGAATATGCCACCAGATCTTCAAGGCACCGCCAAGAAACAGTGCTAGCCCGGTCGTAATGCCAGTCGTCACAATCACCATGTTTCTCCTTTGAAATGGTGATCCGATCTTGCCGAGCCGCGACGTGGGAGCACATAGGTACATTCCCCTATATAGTCGATTTGTCCTCAGCGGTAAGTTTCACAAAGCTGAAACCGAGGGACTCGGAATGGTTCAAACTCACGCATATAATTACCGCGACAACACCAGCCTTTATCTGGTGAGTGGTGCATTGGTTTTCTTTTTGTCCCTCGCATTGCTCATTGCGAGATATGCTGCAGACCAGGCAATGGAAGTGCAATCCTGGACTTTTATCGGTCTTGCCATGGCTTTTCTGCTAGGCACGATATTCTGGGCATCGAATAATGCTGATCGCAATCCATTTGACGAGGCGGAGTATGAGGACACCATTGTTAAATGGGGTGTTATCGCTTCGGTTTTCTGGGGGCTGGCAGGCTTGCTGGTCGGATTGATCATTGCCCTGCAGCTGACTTTTCCCAACATCTTCTATTTCCCTGAACTTGGTTGGACGAATTTCGGACGCTTGCGGCCTCTTCATACATCTGCGGTCATATTTGCCTTTGGCGGGAATGTGCTTATCGCAACGAGCTTTTATGTCGTGCAACGGACCTGTCGGACTCGCCTGGCGGGTGGCATGTGGCCCTGGTTTGTCTTTTGGGGCTATCAGATCTTCATCGTGCTGGCGGCCACTGGCTATCTGGTGGGGGTCACTCAGTCAAAGGAATATGCTGAGCCTGAGTGGTATGTGGACTGGTGGCTGACGCTTGTCTGGGTGGGTTACCTTCTTGTGTTTCTGGGAACGCTGTGGAAACGCAAAGAGCCGCATATCTATGTGGCAAACTGGTTCTACCTGTCCTTCATTGTTACGATTGCGATGCTGCACATCGTCAACAATCTGTCTGTTCCAGTTAGCCTGACGGGTTCAAAATCAGTACAGGTCTTTGCGGGTGTGCAGGATGCCATGACACAGTGGTGGTATGGCCACAATGCCGTCGGCTTTTTCCTGACGACCGGCTTCCTGGCTATCATGTATTACTTCATACCCAAGCGTGTGAATCGTCCGGTCTATTCTTATCGCCTGTCGATCGTGCACTTCTGGTCTCTGATCTTCATCTACATCTGGGCCGGACCTCACCACCTCCATTACACCGCATTGCCACAATGGGCGCAAACTCTTGGAATGGCTTTCTCGATCATGCTGTGGATGCCGAGCTGGGGGGGTATGATCAATGGCGTAATGACACTGTCCGGTGCCTGGGACAAATTACGTACAGATCCGGTAGTGCGCATGATGGTTGTGTCATTGGCCTTTTATGGAATGGCTACGTTTGAAGGTCCGTTGATGAGTGTGCGTGCGGTGAACGCGTTATCGCATTATACGGAATGGGGAATTGGCCATGTGCATTCAGGTGCGCTGGGATGGGTAGGGTACATATCCTTCGGGGCGCTCTATTGCCTCGCGCCCTGGCTTTGGAAACGCAAGGACCTTTATTCGAACAACCTTGTTGAATGGCATTTCTGGATCTCCACGGTAGGAATCCTGTTCTACATGATCTCCATGTGGTTCGCGGGCATTACCGAAGGCCTGATGTGGCGCGCATATAATGAGTTTGGTTTTCTCGAATACAGCTTCGTTGAGACAGTTGAAGCCAAGCACATCAGCTACATGATCAGAGCGCTCGGTGGGGGACTCTACTTCATCGGTGCTGTGATCATGGCCTATAATCTTTGTCGTACGGCACTTGGGCATGGCGAAGCGCGTGACGAAGTCAGTGCCACCCCGCAAAACGATATCCACTCCACGCTCCAGCCTGCAGAATAGGAGGCCAGTTTCATGGGACTCATGAATAATCATGGAGTGCTTGAGCGCCACTCATTGTTATTGACCGTTGGTATTCTTGTGGTGGTGTCAATTGGTGGAATCATCCAGATGGCTCCACTCATGTATATGGATAATACCATAGAGAAGGTCGACGGCATGCGGCCTTACACACCACTGGAATTGTTGGGCCGCGACATCTATGTGCGCGAGGGATGTTACGTCTGCCACAGTCAGATGGTGCGCCCCTTGCGCGATGAGGTTGAACGCTATGGTCATTACTCGCTCGCTGCAGAGAGCATGTATGATCATCCATTCCAATGGGGCTCTAAACGTACCGGGCCGGATCTTGCGCGTGTGGGTGGCAAATACTCTGTCACCTGGCAGGTCGATCATTTGAAGGATCCAAGAGCGCTCGTGCCGGAATCGGTAATGCCTCCCTATGCATTTCTTGCAGAAAAACCTTTGCGAACCAAGGACATTAGTGCCCGCTTGCGGACGGAACGCTTGGTCGGTGTACCCTATACTGATGGCATGATCGAGAATGCTGAGGCCCATTTGCTGGCCCAGGCAGATCCCGAAGGGCGAGGGTTTGAATTTGTAGATGACCTTGTCTCTGCTTATGCCGAAGCAGCCGGACGCGAAGGCTCTTTTGAACTGCGCGATTTCGATGGTGACCCTGAACGAGTCACGGAAATGGATGCATTGGTTGCGTATCTCCAGATGACTGGGACGTTGGTTGATTTTTCAACATACGAAGCCGATGACCTCGAAAATCGGCGATAGGAGAGGAAAGCCCAGATGTATGAGGTTCTCTCAAGTTTCGCCCAGACTGGCGGTTTGATCTATTTCGTCGTCATGTTCGGTTGTGCGTTGGCCTATGCCTTGTGGCCAAGCAACAAGTCCAAGTTTGACGATGCCGCGCAACTTCCACTTTCCGATAAGGGGCCGCATCATGACTGATGACAACAAGCCGGTAGACGAACATTCAGGCTTGCAGACGACCGGCCATTCCTGGGATGGGATCAGCGAGTTGAACAATCCGCTGCCGCGCTGGTGGCTTTACACTTGGTACATTACCATTGGAATTGCAGTTATATACATGATCCTGATGCCGGCAATTCCGGCACTGCCTGGGTTGGGGACCAATACCCCAGGGTTGAGAAATCATTCCGACAGAGACAACGTTTCCCTCGCCATTAGCGAAATGCAACAAAAGCGTCAGTCGGATGCGACTGCTCTGCTTGATGCTTCACTTCGAGATATTGAAACTGATCGTGATCTTCAGCAATTTGCCCTTGCCATGGGTGAAAGCCTGTTCGGAGATAATTGTGCAACCTGTCATGGTGCGGGTGGTCGCGGTGCGAAGGGGTATCCAGTTCTCGCAGATGATATCTGGTTGTGGGATGGTACGCTTGAAGGCATTGAGACAACATTACGTCACGGTATCCGGCATGAAGAAGATGAGGATACTCGTTTCTCGGCGATGCCGCGTTTCGGTCAAGATGGCTTCCTGACAGCAGCGCAAATCAGTGATTTGACGGAGTATGTACTACATCTATCTGACCGTTCGGATGACCCTGAAGCCGTTGAGCGTGCTTCTGGAAACTGGGTGGCGCAATGTTCGTCTTGTCATGGGGACCAGGGCAAAGGAGATCGCACTCAGGGGGCACCGGACCTGACAGATGCAGATTGGCTGTTTGGCGACAGCAAGCGGGACATTTTCGATACGATCTACCATGCCAGAAACTCGCATATGCCAGCGTGGGAGGGGCGTCTAGATGATGCGTCGATCAAGGCGCTTGCGGTTTATGTCCACTCATTGGGTGGAGGTGAATGAGGTCTCGCCATGACACAGGCCACTACCAGCGACAATCAGGCGGACTCAGGTGGGGCTGTTTCGCATAGCGACCTCTATGCCAAACGAAAGCAGATCTATCCCAAACTGGCGCACGGCAGATTCAGGCTGGTTAAATGGATCGTGATGGCGGTAACGCTAACCGTATATTATGCCGTTCCCTGGATCCGTTGGGATCGTGGTGAGGGAATTCCTGATCAGGCTGTGTTGGCTGATTTTGCATCAGAGAAATTCTATTTCTTCTTCATCGAAATTTGGCCTCAGGAAGCTTATTATCTCGCGGGTTTGCTGATCCTTGCTGCATTGGCCCTTTTTCTGGTGACCTCACTGCTCGGAAGAGTTTGGTGTGGTTATACCTGTCCTCAGACAGTCTGGACGGATCTTTATATCTGGATTGAGCGTGCGTTTGAAGGAGATCGAGCAGCGCGGATGCGTTTGGACAAATCTCCTCTTGGTTTCAATAAGTTATGGCGCAAGCTGGGAAAACATGCGGCATGGCTGTTTATAGCCTTTTGGACGGGAGGCGCGTTCATCCTGTATTGGCATGATGCGCCGACAGTCGCTCAGGGATGGCTTTCTGGTGAAGCACCGCTATCAGCTTACTGGTTTGCTGGGATCCTGACGCTGACGACCTATTTCCTCGCTGGTACAATGCGAGAGCAGGTCTGCACCTATATGTGTCCATGGCCACGTATTCAGGGAGCGTTGACCGATGAACACGCTCTGAATGTCACCTACCGTTACGATCGAGGAGAACCGCGCGGGCCTAAACGCAAGACGGAAAGCTGGGAAGGCCGAGGCGATTGCATCGATTGTAATCAGTGCGTGCAGGTGTGTCCGATGGGCATAGATATTCGCAATGGCTCTCAACTGGAGTGCATTCATTGCGCGCTTTGTATTGATGCGTGCGATGAAATGATGGTGCGTGTTGATCGTCCTACTGGTCTGATCGCTTATGACACGGAAATTGCTGTGGCGGCGCGCTCGGAAGGTAAACCACCACCCCGCGTCAGATTGGTTCGGATGCGTACAGCACTGTATGCGGGGCTGATCGTTGCAATTGGTGCATTGATGCTGTTCGGCCTTATGTCCAAGGCCACTTATGAAGTGAATGTCCTGAAGGATCGGTCACCTCCATTCGTGCGTCTGTCGAATGGAGACATTCAAAATGGCTATGCATTGAAGTTGGTCAACAAAAGCACTGCGGCAAGGAAGATGAGTGTGTCGATCACCGGGGTAGATAATGCAGAACTGAAAGTTGTCGGTCTGGAGAGCGAGGAAATGATGCGATTTATCGTGCCAGTCGCCGCTCATGGAGTTGATCGTTACCGTGTGTTGGTCGTGGTACCGGCCGCGAGTGATATTTCAACCATCAACTTTGTGATTTCTGATCTGGATACGGGAGAGGAAATCACGAACAGGGTCCCGTTCCAGAGTGGAGAGCGATGATGAACGATGGTGTCTCACACGAAAGATCGCCAAAGGAACTCAAGGGCATCCATGTTCTGATGTGGTTGATGGGATTTTTCGGGCTGATGTTTGCCGTGAACGGTGTCTTTCTGTTCCATGCAATTACCAGCTTCCCGGGCGAAGACATACAGAAATCCTACCTTCAAGGCATCAATTACAATGACAAGCTGAAAGACCGGGCATTGCAAATGGATCGAGGTTGGACAGCGCAAATGGGGTTGGAATCCCGCAAATTGATTGTCCATCTGGAGGATCGGCATGGGCAGCCACTCAATGGGTATGAGGTGACTGTCGAGCTTCGTCGATTGGCAACAACTGCCGAGGATCGCTTGCTTGTGCTTAAGTCCACAGGTGCCGGCAATTATGAAATGTCGATAGGATCGCTATCGATGGGACAATGGGAGGCCGTTGCCACTGTTTCGGATGAAACAGAGCAACAGCACCTTTTCACTGCGCACAAGACTTTGACAGTCAAATGAGCGATACGCAGGTCTTGCAAAATCTCGGATGTCCTTCAGGTCTGGCTCCGCTGGAAAATCAGGGCGGCGATCTCAATGTTGATGCTTTTGTGCGCCAGTCAAAAGGACTCAATCATCTTGAACTTGATGTCAGGGGCGCAAAATGTGGTGGCTGTATATCAAAGATCGAAAGTGCCGCAAAAGCCTTACCAGGCGTCTCACTTGCGCGTTTGAATCTGTCGACAGGGCGCATGCGCCTTGAATGGTCAGGCGAGCTGACCGGAAGTGAAATTACCCAATCCATTGCCGGGCTTGGTTATGGTGTGTCGGCTCGTAGCCCCAATTCTGAATCCGACGCGCGCATGTCTGAAGAGCGCAGCCTATTGATTGCTATGGGGGTAGCAGGGTTTGCTGCGGCGAATATCATGCTGCTCTCCATTTCTGTATGGGGCGGAGTGGGTGAGATGGGAGGAGGCACTCGACAAGCTTTTCATGCCATTTCCGGTCTGATCGCACTGCCAGTGATTATCTTTTCCGGGCATCATTTCTACGTATCTGCTTGGCGCGCCTTGCGGCATCAGCATGTTAATATGGATGTGCCGATAACATTGGCGATCTGGTTGGCATTTTTTGTGAGTGTCTGGGAGACGATAATTGGTGGTCCGCATGCCTATTTCGATGCATGCGTCATGCTGTTGTTCTTTCTTTTGGTTGGCCGTTTCCTGGACGCGCGTCTTCGTCGACAGGCATATGGCGCTGCGCATGATTTGGCTATTTTGCGTGACAAGACAGTTACCCGGATAGATCCAGCATCTGGAAATGCCATTTCAGTACGTGCAGATGAAATCGTGGAAGGCGATGAAGTCCTTCTGGCATCTGGCGAACGCGCCGTGGTCGACATGAAAATTACCAATGGTACCAGCGAGGTCGATGAAAGCCTGGTATCTGGAGAGAGCATGCCGCGATTGGTTGCGGCTGGAACTTTGCTCTATGCCGGAACCGTTAATGTGGGGGACCCTTTGAAAGGGGTGGCTGTATCTCCGGCCTCCAATTCATTGTTGGCCGACATTTCGAACATGCTGGAGACAGGTGAACAGCGTCGTTCGAATTACCGAAAGATTGCTGACAGGGCGGTGCAATTTTACGTGCCGTTTGTTCATTCAACTGCAGCGCTGACCTTGTTGGTCTGGTTGATTTTGGGAGCCAGTGTTCGAGAGGCTGTTCTGGTTGCGGTTTCCACCCTGATCATCACTTGTCCATGTGCACTTGCACTTGCTGCGCCTGTTGTACAGGTCGTGGCGACAGGCCGACTTTTTCGATCAGGAGTGTTTCTTAAATCTGGAGACGCTCTCGAGCGCTTTGCGGACATCGATCACATTGTTTTCGACAAAACAGGCACTCTCACACTCGGAGTTCCGACATTGATTGCTTCCACGGTCAATCAAGCAGCTCTTGTTGATGCTGCCAAATTGGCCCGGACGAGCCGTCATCCGCTTTCAAGAGCCATTGTCGCTGCAGCTGGCCCTGGGTCGCCTGCGGTGGGAATCACGGAACATATCGGCCTTGGTCTGGAGGCTGATATTGACGGAGTAGCTTGTCGTCTTGGATCGGCCGAATGGGTGGGAGTTTCCCAAAGAGATTCATCGTTCGGGCCGGAATTGTGGTTTTCTCGCGGAGTGGATTCACCTGTCTGCTTCAGATTTGAAGAACAATTACGTGACGATACGATCACAACGATTCAGGCCTTGCAGGATCAGGGACTGTCGATGGAAATTCTTTCCGGTGATCAGCCAATTGCAGTGTCACGAATGGCGGCAGCGCTTGGAATTTCACATTGGACTTCCAGAGCACGGCCGCGCGAAAAGTCAGATCGACTTGAGGCGTTGAGATCCGAAGGCAAGAAAGTGCTTATGGTCGGAGATGGCCTGAATGATGCTGGTGCCATTGCCATGGCCCACGCGTCTTTGACGCCAGGCGGAGCCATGGATGTCAGCCAGTCGGCAAGTGATGCTGTTTATACTGGCAGTCCAAGAAGCATTTTAGAGGTCCTGAGAGTTTCAAGATCTGCCAAACAGGTGATGCTGGAGAATTTTGGTCTTGCAGCAGCCTATAATCTGGTGGCCGTACCGATCGCTGTTACAGGCAATGTGACACCTCTGATTGCCGCGATTGCGATGTCTGCATCATCGTTAATTGTCACACTAAACGCCCTTAGATTGGGCAGAAATTGGAAGCTCGGTTTGTGACTATCATTATTTATCTCATTCCCGTTGCTCTGATGCTTGGTGGTCTTGGCCTGGCAGCATTCTTATGGGCTGCCAATACAGGTCAGTTCGAAGACCCGGAAGGAGCTGCCAACCGCATCTTGATTGATGACGATACCCCTTTGATCTGATTATCTTCTGGGATGGTTGTGTCAGACGGTAGTATCAGACAAACGCCAACTGGTCTCACATAGTCGGAAAGGGACAACTATTCAGGCGGCGAAAAGTTGCCGCCATTCGGATAGGGCGGTAGAACCGCGAGGCAGATGACTTCGGGTGACGTTTTGAAATATCGAAAAATGGACGTTTCATATTAGGTAGGACAGCCAATCACGGCGACTTGGTGAGATACGCCAGCTTTTCTGACAACGCCGTCGACAGAAAATCTGGTCGGATCGGTCACCCCGGTGGAGCCCGGAATGACTGGCGGTGAGACAGGGATTCGAACCCTGGAGACGGTCTCCCGCCTACACACTTTCCAGGCGTGCGCCTTCGACCACTCGGCCACCTCACCACTGAAGGCGCGGACAATAGCGTGATGTTCGCCAAGTGCAAGCACTGATTTGATTGGAATTTGCCTTGTGCATGTAAAAATCTGACCTAACTCTCCATTGTGCCGCCCGGTGGTCCAAGGCGCGCGAAAATCGGAGAACTTACATGCTGTTTTCAAGCGACAAGACAAGAATGGTGGAGCCGGATAAAGCATTGCCGGGACGCGCTCAACCACTGCCCCTTCAGCCTGCTCATGCCGTTAACGGTCACAATATGACTGGGCCCTATCCTGATGGTACGGAAATGCTTGACTTGGGGCTTGGATGTTTTTGGGGTGCGGAGCGCCGTTTTTGGCAAACTCCGGGTGTCTATGTCACTGCTGTAGGCTATCAGGGGGGCTACACGCCGCATCCTACTTATGAAGAGGTATGCACCGGCAAGACGGGTCATACTGAGGTTGTGCGGGTCGTATATCAGACATCAAAGACATCGTTGGAGGCACTCTTGAAGGTGTTTTGGGAGAGCCATGACCCCACTCAGGGAATGAGACAGGGCGGTGATGTCGGTACGCAATATCGATCAGCAATCTTCGTGCATTCCGATGAACAGTTGAAAATTGCATTCGCAAGTCGTGGGACCTATCAACGCGCTCTGCATGAAGCGGGATTGGGGGACATCACAACGCAGATTGCGTCAGCGCCACCATTCTATTTTGCCGAGACATATCATCAGCAATATCTGGACAAGAATCCCGGTGGCTACTGTGGGTTGGGAGGCACAGGCGTGGGCTGTCCGGCAGGTTCCGGTGTATCCAGCGAGTGATGAATTATAGGGACTGAAGTCGATACAAATAAAAAGGGCGTTCCAGTCAGGAACGCCCTTTTCATGAGTCTGTTTAGTTTTTCAATCCATTCGGTCCACACCTGTTTTCGAGCCAGTCTATGATCTCGGTGTATAAGGTTGTCTTGTGATCGTAAAACAGCGTGTTGGAGAAGTGGTCAGCTTTCTTCAAGGTTACCAGTTTGGAATCCTTGTTGAATTTTTTCAGTTTCTTCGCCATACGTTCGGCGTGATAATAAGGCACGCGCTGGTCAACATCTCCATGAATGATCATGACTGGGATTTTGACCTTGTCTGCATGCTCAAGCGGGTTCAGCCCGTCATAGGTTTCATCGATGTAGCGCTCACTCGCTTCAATGCCTTTGGCGAAATCAGCTCGGGCCTGAGGAAGGTCTGATACGGGGGCACCCGCAATGACGCACTGATAGACATCCACTTCAGGACGTGTTGCAGCCGCCAGCGCTGCATATCCACCATAGGACCAGCCAAACATTGCAACCTTGTCCGGCTCGGTCATGCCTTGTTCGATCAGGTATTTGACGCCGTCATCCTTGTCATCAGCCATGAGTTTACCCCATTGAGCAAATGATTGCTGCCAGTGACTGAGGCCCCAACCACGCGAACCGCGATATTCAGGTTGCATGACAAGGTAGCCATTGTTTGCGAGGAACTGGCTCCACTCGTCCCACACGATAACTTCAGATACATGCGGTCCACCATGTGGGAGGACGATGAGTGGCCAAGGACCTTCACCTTTGGGGATGGTCAGATAGGCTGGAATCTGGTGGCCATCGCGTGTTGGATATTTGATGAATTTAACATCGGCCAGATCTTCAGGTTTGATGTGAGGTTTGGTTCCCCCAAGATAGCTGAGTTGACCATCCTTGAAGAGGTAAAATGACCCAGGGTCGTGTGGACCTTGATTGGACACAACCATCACACTGTCGTCACGCGATGCCGACGTTATGTTGATCTCATATCCATTTGGGATAGCAGCCTCCAGTCCCTCGTGGAGTGCCTTTTCTTCAGCATCAAACCAGTCGATATGGTAACGGTCTGTCCCGTAAACGACACCGACAATATCGGGACCAGTCTTGTCGTCATCGCTATCTGATTTTTCCCAGACGTTGTGGCTATCAACAACAGCCAAAATGTCTACGTCAGGGCGTTGGTACACCTTTTCGATGAACGCACCTTTATTCGTGTCGAACGCCCACAGAGCTGAACGATCTTCGCCATTAAACGCAATGGCATAAACGATGTTCTCATCCTGTTTAGAGATGCCCACAAACTGAAGCTCTTCATCATATCCATAGGATGGAAGGCGATAGATTTCCTTCCAGGAAGAGTCTTCTTTGCCTCTATAATAGTACACATAGTCCTTGGAAACAGTGTCATAGCCCTGCGAAAAACGCGGACGGCCCTTGGCGTCAAACTCTGCCTGGGAGTTTTTGTCAGTACCGCGAAGAACTGTCGTCCGTCGACCGGTTTTCAGATCGTATTTGTAATAGTCGGCACGGAAAAAGCTCGCATTGGCCAAGCCTTCAACGGGCGTGGAGAAGGTTTGAATAAGAATTGAATCCGGTTCATCGGTGAGGAGGCTGGCAATGGCAACGGCACCGAAGTCATTATTGGCCAGTTCAATCCACTCCTTCTCCTTTACATTGTAAGCGATCACGCGCGATTCATATGTGCCACGGTTCACATCTTCAATAAATCGACGGACTTGTTGGCGTGCAGTGATCAGCAGATAGTCATCCCCAACCCAGTTTACAGCGACAAATTCCATCTTGGTCGCGTCAAGCCGGATAGGATCCTTGCCGAGTGAATCGATTTCATGAATTTCAATGACCGGGTCAGCATCCTTGCCCTGAATCTTCATGAAAGAGACATATTTGCCGTTTGGCGATACGGCCACATTGCTCATGGCACTACGAACGGCCCAGTACTCGATAGGTAGTGGTGCTGTGCTTTCACTGGTCTGTGCAAACGCTGATGATGTGCCGAAGATAACGGGTGATACCAATGCGGCAGAGAGCAGGGCTCCAGCGATTTTTTTCAACATACAGGTCTCCTGAGGGTCTGATCGACCACGATCTGGCGTGAAATTAATAATAAAGCGCCCGGCGATGCAAGTCCGCCGGGCGCCTGTCGTGCAGTTAATGCGATAACTGTCGCAAGATTGAGGCGACGATCAGAATTCCTTGGCGAGGTTCAGGAAGAACGTACGACCAAACAAGTCATATCCGTAACCAGCAGGTGCGTTGGTACCGTTGACCGTGAACACTTCGTTCGGAGATACGAATGGTGGTTTCTCGTCGAAGACGTTGCGAACACCGAATACCAACTGCCAGCTTTCACCATTGTAAGCAATGGAGGCGTCGTGCGTCATGTAGGAATCAGCATAGCCGATCTCGCGACAGTTTTCATCGCCATAATCAGGTCCGAGGCAGGTGAATGCACCACCCAGTGTTGCGTTCGAGAATGGGTCTACGAATGCATCGTCCTGAGCCACCGCATCTTGCCAGTCAGCTCTCCAGGTGAAGCGCACATCATCATAGTCGAAGCGTGCGGTCGCCTGGATGTTCCATTCCGGAAAGCCGAATTCGCCTACATAGTACTCAGGCTCTTCGTCTTGTTCGATGTAGGAAACTTCTTCGAGCTTGTTCGCGCGAACATCAAGAGATGCCGTCAGATCACGGTCGCCTGCTACGAAGTCTTTTTCTAGGAACAGGTTGATGTCGTATCCTGAAGATGTTTGCGAAGCGATGTTCGTGAATTCATAGTCAACTTCATCAAGGAAGCCGTCAGCATCACGTGTAATGTTGTCACAGAATGGCGACTGGTAATTTTCCTGAGCCACGTAACATTGATAGATCACGCTCGCTGGCGATTGGGACCCAATCGCATCGGTGACTTCGATATTGTAGTATGTGACCCCGAAGGACATGTTGAAAGCGTCTGTAAACGGTTGCTCGAACACGAAGCCGTAAGAGTAGCTTTCGGATTCTTCTGGATCCAGCGGATTTGCTTCAGCACCAACCTGGAAAACCTCGACAGAATAGGCTGTGATCTGACCATTACCAAAGGTTGTCGGGTCAACGCCTGCAGAGACACAGTTGTCGAGTGTGGTCTGATCACGTGAGTCATTCGACGCGTCATAACCATCGATGGGGTTATAGGCAGCTTCCGGTACAGCACATGGATCTGCAAGAGTAGCAAACCCTGACTGTCCAGCAAGGAATTGCTCACGGACATTAGGCGCACGGAACGATGTACCGTATGTGCCTCGTACCAGCAGTGAATTGACTGGACGCCAGCCAAGTTTGGCTGAGTATGTTGTTGCATCACCTGCATACTCTTCGTCCGTGTAACGGCCGGAGAGGTTAAGGGTCAGCTCGGTCGCGCCAGGTACATCTGCGAGAAGTGGAAGTTCGGTTTCGACATAGGTCTCGAAGATGTCCTTTTGACCGAAGGCACCACGGTCCTTGAAGTAACCCCAGAACAGGCCTTGCTCGGCAACATCGTTCGGGTCGGAGTCGAGTTTGTCACGACGCCATTCCACACCGACAACACCAGCTGCTGTACCGCCAGGCATCTTGAACAGATCACCGGATGCGTAACCGGAAACCATCGTCTGTTCGTAGACGGTTTCGAAGGTGCGTTCACCGAAAACGTAATCTCGTTCAGCTTGGGTAGCGAAGTCACCAATAGGTGAACCGATCACAGATGGCGCATAGAAGTTGATGGGCACGCACGCCGTACCATCAGCAAGCACGCCGTCAGGAACGCCGTTGGAGTCTGCATCTACACCACACACAACCTGACCGGTTGAAGGATCGATTGCAGAGGTGTTGAGAGATGCCTGCAGGCGGTCATCACGAATACCTACGCGCTTGGATTCACCTTCTGAACGGGAGTAGGTCAGCGAGAGGTCATATGTCCAGTTAGCAATTGAACCCGCATTCAGGAATGGGAGGTCACCACGAATACCACCTACAAACCGCGCTTGGCTCAGATCCGATTGCACATTGTCACGGTCGCCACGAATGTGAGTAATTGCACGTGTGGAGAGAGGTCCCGTTGCGCCGGGTACGATTGTAGTTCCGAAGACAGCATCGAGAACTTCTGGTCCAGCCCCGTAATAATTGACGAAATTGTTGTAGGTTGTGCTTCCTGCAGGGCCAAGCAGGTAGTTGGTGATTGCTTCACCACAATCCACACCATTCACGCCATCAGGGTTACAAGGGTTAAACGGGTTGGTCGGGGTGACGTATTCGAAAATCTGGCCTGGAGGTGATTTGGATTCGTATTTGGAGGTCAGATACATCGCTTCAGTGTAAAGCGTTGCGTTGCCTAGAACGCCGATATCGTAGTCACCCAGAAGCAGAGCAGAAAATGCTTCGGATTCACCAATGATGTCAGCATCACGGTCAGCTGCTGTTCCATTAGATGTGTAGTCGAAGAAGGAGAAGTCAGCGAGGCCGTCCGAATTGCCATCAAACATGACGCCGTAAAGGCCGTTCTCAGAGTAGTTCGGGATACCAGTATTTGTGAAACCGGGAGTGTAGTAAACAGAACCAACGTCAAGACCAGAAATCTGAATCCGGCTACCAAGTGGGAAGTACTCACAGGACGAAACGCCCATGCCTGGATAGTCTAGTTCTGCCGAAAGATCTTCAGTACGGATTTCACCGCTTTCTGTGACTTCTGCCAGGCGTGCACATTCAGATGACCAAGGACGGTCAGACAGTTTCATTCGGAACTGCTTCTCGTAATCTACGGCGACTGCGAGAAATCCCTTGTCAAACTGCTTACCCCAAGACCCGTAGGCGTTCAGGAATTCACCACCGCCATCCTGGCTTAAATTGCTGTTCAAGCCAGCTTCGAAACCGTCATAATCCGTACGTAGGATAGCGTTTGCAACACCAGCAACGGCGTCGGAACCGTAGATCGATGATGCACCGTCCAGCAGAATTTCATATGAATCAATGAATGAAGACGGGATCAGGTTGATGGATGGATCAGCAGGTGCGCCTTCAACACCTATGGGGGCAAGACGACGTCCATTGATCATTGCCAGAGTTCGGCCTGCACCCAGACCACGCAGCGAAACAGTCGATGATCCTGGACCGTTGTCGAGCACAAATCCCTGGAATGAATCGTCAATTTGCTGACCGGAAGCAGCCGTTGAATCTTGCAGAATGTCTGCAGGGTCTACCAGACCAATCTCGCGTGAGAAATTCGTGTTGATGATCTGGACCGGGGAAACAGACGTGAATGTGTCACGTTTGATACGCGAACCGGTGACAACAATCTTGTCCTGGACGGCTGCGTCCTCGTCAGATTCGGGGGTTGCAATTGTTTCAGCTTCGTCTGATGTCGTTTCGATCTCAGTCGCGCTATCGGTAGAGTCTTCTTGAGCATAAACGGGTCCCGCAAGACAGAATGCGAGTGCAGCTGAACCCATAAGCAGCTTCATGTGCTTGCTCAGTACAGAACTTGAGTTGAGAGACATATTTTACCCCTGCAAAAAATCTTCCCGACCGATTTGGCCCCTACAATGCCACGATTAGGAAGGTCTCGTTTGAGAAAAGCCGTAACTGAAAGAAAATCCTCCAGCCGACTGAGGCTAGAGTATCGACACATTTTTGAAACACAAGCGGCCGACTGGCGACTAGATCAGATGCTCACAAGTGGTTTGAAAAGGTCTCGGTAAGACAATCAATAACTAAAATGTCATCTAAATTCAGCTGTTTGAACGATGGCTTTGGTCAAAAAGGATGTTCGACGTTTGTTGAATAAAAATGTCGAAAATTGGGCAGCGTTGCTGATCTACAACACAGTGCTTGCCCGTATTGCAGGCGGTGCGCTGCAATTTCGTTCAGTAAGAGAGAAGCCGTCTATAAAATTTATTGAAATCAAATGACTTGAATGGTGGCTGCCCCGAATCAGGGGCTACGACGCAAGCTGCATCAACCAGAGCAGCTGCCGCCTCCAAGAACGCAGAATGTCGCGCAAAAGACATTGTTCAATGCCACTGAGCGACGCGATTGCAACAGTGTATTGCCCAATTCAAATTCAGGATCATATGGCAAAAGCGTGCAGGCAGTCACGCTTGCTGATGCTGCGCCTCTGCGTTTGATGACCATTCTCTGCGAAGCACACATAATCTCGGATGGATCTTTATTCAGTATAGTCCAACAATCCGTGGTGATCTCTGGTGGATCTGCATCGGGTGTCATCTCGGGAAACAACACGAGTTGAACCGGATCCATACTATCAAGAGAAAGCTTCTCTCGTTGACACATCTCCACATAGCCGGCGCGGGCGTCCATTTCCTGCTCATTCCAGACAGTGCGACCGGCAATCGTGTACTGAAAAGCATTCTCTTCAAGCCATTTCAGGCCATACAGTGTTTCCTGAAACGAACCGGATCCACGTTCCAAATCATGATTTTTGGCTGTGTAGTGGTCGAGGCTTACCCGAAGAACAAGGCGATCCGGGAACTGTTTGTTCAGAGCTTTCAATCCGGCCTGAATGCGTTTGCGCATCATGGGCTTCATGGCATTGGTCAGCACCAGCACATGGTGGCCTCTGTCTAGCGTTGCAGACAATATGGGAAGAATGTCAGGTGCCATGAATGGTTCACCGCCCGTGAAGCCGATTTCAATACCGGTTTCACCAGCAATCTCAACTTCGTCGAGATAGGGGGTGACATCATTGATCGACAGATATTCAAGCCTGTCATTGGTGGGCGAGCTTTCAATATAGCAATGTGCACACTCGATGTTGCAAAGCGTACCGGTATTGAACCAGAGGGTCTTTGTGCCCCTGTAGTCGACACTTGCTCGGCGTTCGCCCTTGGCGGTGAAGGTCGGGTCGCTGAATTTCTGGCGCTGTTTGATTGATCCATCCATGTCGCGATATGTGATCATTTGAGGCTTCAATAGGAAATCACTATTGCGTCAGTGCTGCCAGATCATCGGTATAGTTCAGATGAGGAGCAGATGGCTTGTCAGTGAGGGGCAATGATCTTGCCATCTTGCATTCCTGCATCAAGCGCAAGACCGAAAGCGCTCATGGCTTCCGCTTCTGTTTTCCATGGCCCCAGATAGACGCCGTAGTAATCACGGCCGTTCGCCTGGCGATGTGTAATCTGTGCAGAGCCGATAGCGAACAGGTCAGCATGAAGCTGTTGGGCATTTTCAAATGACTGGAACGCACCGGCTTTGACATAATAACCATTGGATGTGGGGGGCAGGGATCTAAGCGATGAGAGAGTGTTCGCTTGCACTATGTGCTCCGATAAACCCGAAACGGCTTTGCGCGCATTGTGCTGTTTGGCACGTTGGTCATTGATAGCCACCGAATAGAGTTCCGTCCGCGGTGTTTCGGCGAGCTCTTCTTGTGGTGTTGGCACAGAAAGCGACGGTTCCGCGTCATATATATATTGAGCGTATGATGTGCCGGGCACAGCAGCGATGGCTATCAGTACAATTGTGGAAAGGCCGAAATTGCGCATGTCATCTCTCTCTATATATATGTGCGTGTATGGTATGCTGAGTTTCTGACACGGTTAAGGTTAACTCTCGTTGAACATTGAACGAATTGACGTTGGTCCTGTGAAGACGGAAACAGGGAGCCCATTGTACGTGATAGCGTTTCGCGGACAGGCAGAGAGAACGGACGAGTCTTGACCTATACAGACCAGATCACCGGCAGTTCAGCTTATAAAGAAGGCCGATACGAAGAGGTGTATGCCGAGATAAAATCGGTCATATCTGACGAAACATTCCAGATTGCACGGTTTGCAAGTGTTGCTTGCATGCTGCATCAGGCATTCACCCCTCGCTTTTTCTGGACGGGATTTTATCTGGTGGACCCGGACAAGCCGGATGAATTGGTTGTGGGGCCATATCAGGGAACATTGGGGTGTCTTCGCATTCCGTTCGGCAAAGGCGTTTGCGGAGTTGCAGCGAAGGCTCAAGAAACAGTGCTCGTGGAAGATGTGCATGAGTTTCCCGGACACATTGCCTGCGACAGTCGAACAAATTCGGAAATCGTGGTTCCGGTTTTTGATGAGGCAGGGGCTCTCAAAGCAGTGTTGGATATAGATAGTGAGGCTCATGCTGCCTTTGACAAAGTGGACAGGCATGGTCTCGAAGCCATCTGCGCTCTTGTCTTTGGCAAGTAAGACGTGACGGCCGAATCGATGAATGCGACTTGTCGATTCGACTCAACAGACCTCATCCATGTGATTGTGGCTATATACGTTAATTTAAGTCGCTGAACCGTTAACAAATGGGTTGGCATCACTATATCTAGTGGGGTATGGAGAGAACCGTTCTATGGGTGCCGTTGCGGGGAGAAAATTTTCACCTGCTGTCGGATCAGTTTACTGTCTGTCTTCTGACTCTCAACATCCATGGGGGATCTGGCTGGTTGGCTGCATTTTCATCTCGTCTGCCTACTGAGTTATTCACCGAAAACACGCGCCTCAGGCGAGTCCGCTATTGATTTCTTGTTAACCCTGAGGCCACTATATCTTGGGTATGGAGCTGGTTGCTGACACCATATGAATGGTTTCTAGTGATCTTTCTGATTTTTTAATGTCCGTGTGGAGCAGGGTCGAATGTCTGCAGAAAACCTCGCTGTTTCTAAAGCTGAAACTGTCAATTCTCACCGTGGTAAGCCGCGCAACACGAGCGCTGAGCTTAGTGTGGTGCGTCGAGTTGAAGTCGACCACAGTCGCGACTCTCTGCTAACCGAGTTTGGCAAGAAGACGCTGACAGACCGCTATCTCCTGCCCGGCGAAAGCTATCAGGACATGTTTGCCCGCGTATCCGAGGTCTACTCGGATGATGCTGATCATGCCCAACGTCTTTACGATTACATGTCGCGTCTCTGGTTCATGCCCGCTACACCTGTATTGTCGAATGGCGGGGCGGATCGCGGATTGCCGATCTCATGCTTTCTCAATGATGTGTCTGATTCGCTTGACGGTATTGTGTCGACCTGGACAGAAAATGTCTGGTTGGCATCCAATGGCGGTGGTATCGGGACTTATTGGGGCAATGTCCGGTCCATTGGCGAAAAAGTCGGACAAAATGGTCAGACGTCAGGTATCATTCCCTTTATCAGGGTAATGGACTCACTCACGCTAGCGATATCTCAAGGCTCTTTGCGTCGTGGTTCGGCTGCGTGTTATCTCGACATTCATCACCCGGAAATCGAAGAGTTTCTCGAAATCCGCAAGGCATCAGGTGACTTCAACCGTAAATCACTTAATCTCCACCACGGCATCAATATCACCGATGCTTTCATGGAGGCCGTGAAGGATGACGCCGATTTCGAACTCAAGAGTCCGAAGACTGGCAAGGTTGTAAAATCGATCAATGCCCGCAAGCTTTGGCAGAAAATTCTGGAGCTGCGTATCCAGACTGGCGAGCCCTACCTGATTTTCTCGGACACCGTGAACAATGCCATGCCAGCGCATCAGCGTCAGCTGGGGTTGACCGTCAAGCAATCCAATCTCTGCTCTGAAATCATGTTGCCGACAGGGGCCGACCATCTTGGGAATGACCGCACTGCGGTCTGTTGTCTGTCATCGCTGAATGCCGAGAAGTTCTTGGAATGGAAATCCGATGAGCGGTTCCTGGAAGACGTATTCCGTTTTCTTGACAATGTCCTTGAGGATTTCATCACGCGAGCACCGGAAGAGATGGCGCGTGCGGTTTACGCGGCTAAACGGGAGCGCTCAGTAGGTTTGGGGCTTATGGGGCTTCACTCGTTCCTTCAAAGTCAGAATGTAGCCTTGGAATCGGGTGTGGCGAAAGCTTGGAACAACACCATGTTCAAGCATATTCGTCGTGGTGCTGATGCCGCATCGGTCAAGCTGGCCAAGGAACGTGGCGCTTGTCCGGATGCCGCTGATTGTGGTGTGATGGCGAGGTTTTCTCACAAGCTTGCGATCGCACCGACTGCATCGATCTCGATCATTTGTGGAGGAACGTCAGCTGGTATCGAGCCGATCCCGGCCAATGTCTACACTCACAAGACGTTGTCGGGTTCTTTCAGTGTCAAGAATCCGCATCTGGAGCGCCTGCTCGAGGAAAAAGGTAAAAACACTCCCGGCATCTGGGCGCAGATTCTGGAAGCGGAGGGCTCGGTCCAGGGGCTGGATTTCCTGAGTGAAGATGAAAAAATGGTCTTCCGAACAGCTTTTGAAATCGACCAGCGATGGGTTATCGAGCTTGCGGCTGATCGGACACCATATATCTGTCAATCGCAATCAGTGAACCTCTTCCTGTCGTCGAATACGGATAAGTGGGACCTTCATATGCTTCACTGGCAAGCATGGGAGAAAGGCCTTAAATCCCTATATTACTGTCGCTCCAAATCGGTGCAGAGAGCTGCGTTCGCAGGTTCGGAAACAGTGGAAAAAGATGGGATGATCATCCAGGAGCCTACAGACTATGAAGAGTGTCTCGCTTGTCAGTAGTGTTCGGCAATAGATAGTTTCTAAAAAATATGCCCCTTGCATGACCATTGCAGGGGGCATTTTTGTGCGTAATTGAATAAAAAATCGAATTTTATACGAAATTTGGAACTTAAATTTGGTTCAGACATTAGGCAATTGATGATGACCTGTATGTCCAACCCATTGAGTCTGAAGGGCTTAATCGCTTAATTACCGCGACGGAAACGTTAACGAGGTCTTATGGTGTTCATCACGCCGTTATGATAACAGTAACACGTCTAATGTTATTCTGATCGGGCATCATTATCGCCTGAATTTATGAAGTAGCGTTGGAGTGGGGAACAGGATGCTTGCCATGATCGCAACTCAGATTGCCATTACCGCATGCTTAGGTTGTGTACCTATAGATGATGGTGCGATGCATTCTGAGCGTTCGACGTGGAGCGACGCTGAAACCCACCTTCAACTGACGCACACTCCCAAAGCTGCCGATTACGGCGCTGTCGGGTTGCCCAAACCAGATCTGACCGTGAACCGTTTATCGCCGGCCGAATGGGCGGCAAGTGACGCGATGGCCGGTATTATCGTGAAGGCTGAAAGTTCTCCGATGCCTGTTCGGTTTCAGGATGCTGAAATTTTTTCAGCTGGTATGGTTTTTACAGCGCCGTCTGCAGATACAGGTCTCGGGCTGGATATGTCAGTGGCGCCGCGCGCCACAATTGAAAAGCGTGGCCAATTCAAGACCGCGCGGGCAGGTGCTGAAGTCAGGCTGGGTCAGGGTTTGGAAGATATGGTCGACAGCTTTGATGAGCGTGGCAGCTATTCAAAGATCGACAGCTGGTATGTCTTTGCAGCAACTGATGGTGAAGCGCTTTGCTGGGACCTTGGTGACAAGGGAGCAAAGCTGGATGGTGTGGCGCTTCGTGACCAGGTTACGGTTGGCGACATTCAAGCGGGTGTGGCCTTTCAAAAAGCCGGGGGAGCGCTTTCCTTCGGCTATGTCCATCGTGAATATTCCCATGAAGGTGCGCGCGCCAAAGAAGATTTCGCGGCCGTAAGCTTCACGATGAAACGCTGAATTAGTCCTCACCGCAAATATCAATATATTAAACTTGATCATGTGAATCTGGCTCGAGCTAGATCGAGCCAATCTTCAATTTCGCCAGAAGCTTGGCGTCAGGATCACGAAGACAGCGATCAGTTCCAGTCGTCCCAGCAACATAGCGATTGTACACGTCCATTTTCCGACGATTGTGAGATGCGCGAAATTGCCTGCGGGGCCGACCTCTCCCAAGCCGGGCCCGACATTGTTCAATGTTGCGGCTGCTGCGGATATCGCCGTTGTCGGCTCAAGTCCCGTCAGCGCCAGAATGCTGCACTGAACCGCGAATGTGACCAGATACAAGAACATGAACAGCATGATTGATTGCATTGTTTCCGGTCTAACGGGGCGTCCGGCATACCGCACTGGGGATATCTGGTGGGGTCTGATCATGGTCTTTGCATATGCAAAGATTGACAGGAATGCGATGTGTACTCGGAAGGTCTTGAGGCCGCATGAAGCGGAGCCGGCACAACCACCGAAGAACATCGCAACGACGAACAGCGATGACGCGAATGGTCCCCATAAGCTGAAATCTTCTGTTCCGTAGCCGGTGCCTGACAACACGGAAACAACATTGAACATTGCCATTCTCACCGGACCTTCCGGGCCGATGTCGATGTGATCGCGGGTAATTACATAGAGGGTCATCGCTCCTGTCAGAATCACCGCAAAGCCAATCCATACGATCGGTTGTGGATCGCGCATGAATGATTTCCAGTCGCCATGTATAGCCAAGACCATCAGGCCGAAAGGCATGGAACCCAGTGACATGAAAATGATTGCGACAATGTCCGCTCCACCTTCGACATAGGGGTTGAAGCTGGCATCAGTATCAGCAAAGCCACCTGTCGCAATTGTCGTCATTGCCATGGTGATGGATTCAAACTCGTTCATGCTGGTGACACGATAGAGGCTTGCGCACAAAAAAGTCAGGCCGAGATAAACCAGTGCGGTTTTCATCGCAATCTCGCCAATATGTGGCAACATCTTATCTTGATTGTCCGAGCTCTCCATGTGGAAGAGCTGCATGCCACCCACCTTCAGAGAAGGAAGAATGGCAATGGCAGTTACAATAATGCCGACACCACCAATCCACTGAATGATCGCGCGCCACAGGATCAGGCTGGGCGGAAAGGTTTCAATACCTTCCATGATCGTAGCCCCGGTTGTCGTCAGACCTGACATGCTTTCGAACACAGAGTCAGTGAAATTGAATCCGAAGCCGAGAAAGAAAGGCGCGGCACCAATGAACACGATAACGAGCCAGGAAATAACAGTAAGCAGGAAGGCTTCCTGAGTCCTCACGCCATCATCGTCAAGACGGCTGCCAACAGACAATGCGCCACCAACAGTCATGAAGAAGATCGACAGTAGAAGGAATACCTTCCAACCGAAATCGTTTGCGTCAAAAAAGAGCCATGGCGAGTGATTGCCGGACTCCGCCAATATCTGGTTGATTGTACGCCCGGTCTCTTCTGCCGACGCACTTGCCGCTGACAGCGTACTCGATACCTCGTTCATCGCCATGACATCTGCTATAACGCATGGCAGCATCATTGCGCCGAGGCCAAGTGTCATCAGGCCAGTTACGTGAAGTATAGGGCGATATCGCATGTTCAGCGTTCAGTTGGGAGATGCCCGGTCGTATGGGCTGTCCAGCGAGAAGGTTGGAATCGCGACTGTCAAATCATTACCGGCCGCGTCCACAAACGAGTATTCGCCTTCCATGATTCCTGAAGGTTCGGTGAGTGGCGCACCAGATGTATACTCGAAGATGTGACCAGGTTCGATTGTAGGTGTTTCGCCGATAACGCCGTCGCCGCGAACTTCCTGCACGCGTCCTCGCTGATCCGTTATGCGCCAATAGCGTGACATCAATTTTACAGCGTCATCACGCATGTTCTTGATGGCAATCGTATAGGCCCAGATATAGCGGTGGTTTTCCGGTGTGGATTCATCTTCCAGAAAACGAGGCAAGACTCGTACAACGATCTGCTCGGTCTCGTGTTCGTAGCAAGAATCTACTGAGGCAGTCAGGTCGGGCATGTTCGGGTTCCACAAAATCGGAAGTCAGCGTAAAGTCGACAACGCTCTTTCCAGATCGTCACACACATCGGCTGCATCTTCCAGACCAACCGACAAGCGCACCCAGCTTTGATCAAGACCGATCATGGCACGCTGCTCGTCAGTGAGTGTTCTGTGAGTCGTCGTTGCCGGGTGGCATATGAGTGACTTTGCATCGCCCAGATTGTTGGAAATGGACACCAGTTCAAGAGAATTGAGCACTCTGAAAGCGGCGTCTTTTCCGCCTTCAATGGAGAAACTGATCAGAGATCCGCCTGAAGACATCTGACGGCTGTGAATATCAAAATGTGGATGATCCTTGCGTCCAGGATAGCGCACGGCACGCACCGAGGGCTGTGCAGCTAGAAAGTCTGCCACTATCCGTGCGTTGTCGCACATCTTGTCCACGCGCAATGCCAGCGTTTCCAGGCCCTTCAGGATTGTCCAAGCGTTGAAAGGTGAAATCGCGGGCCCTGTGTGTTTCAGGTAGCCTGCGAACACTTCTTCCATCGCCTCTGCATCCTTGCCCAGGATAGCACCACCCAGAACGCGGCCCTGACCATCCATGTGCTTGGTACAGGAATAGGTCACCCAGTCAGCGCCCAGTTCCAGCGGTCTTTGCAGGATCGGTGTGGCAAATACATTGTCGACAATGAGTTCACCTCCTGCTGCATGCGTCAGATCCGCAACGGCAGAGATATCAACGGCATCCAGCAATGGATTGGACGGTGTTTCGATGAGCACTGATTTTACCGGGCGCGACAGTGCGCGTTTCCATCCCTCGAGATCATATCCATCGACGAATTCGACTTCGACACCATATCTGGGGAGCAGATTGTCCAGAATCCAGGTGCAGGACCCAAACAGGGCCCGAGCAGCAACCACACGGTCGCCTGATTTGACCGGTGCCACAAGTGCCGCGTGAATGGCTGCCATTCCTGAAGCTGTCGCTCGGCAAGCGGCCGCACCTTCGATAATCGACAACCGGTCCTCCAGCATCTTGACCGTGGGGTTCGCATATCGGGAATAGACAAAGCCCGGTTCGTCACCAGCCAACCGGGCTTGAGCCGTCTCGGCATCGGGATATACATAACCAGATGTCAGGAAAATTGCCTCGGATGTTTCGCCAAATTCCGAACGCATGCCGCCACCATGGACCAATTGGCTGGCTGTTCGAAGCTTGCGGTCGGATTTGTTGGAAGAATCATCCATGATGCTGACTGGTCTTTCTTCTTGGTGCTGCACGCCCTAGGGATGGCTTAAACAAAGAAGGCTCCATAGCATGTCCAACGTGAAAATCGATAGCACTCTTAAAGGTGTTTTACCCGATGCGGACATTCGAACGCTTTGTGCAACTGATGTCATCACCGCATCCTGCAAGTTTGAGTCGGATCAGATTCAACCCGCTTCGATCGATTTGCGGCTTGGGCCGAAGGCCTATCGCATGCGCGCTAGCTTCCTACCAGGACGGGGAAATCAGGTTTCAGGTTTCTTGAATCGTGATCTCGTCATGCATGAGCTGGATCTGTCTTCAGGCGCGGTTCTGGAAACCGGTTGCGTTTATCTGGTACCCCTGATTGAGAACTTAAATCTGCCAAAGGAAATTACGGGGGCCGCAAACCCCAAGAGTTCAACTGGCAGGATCGATGTTTTTGTCCGTATGGTGACTGACGGCGCGGATCGGTTCGATTTGGCCCCTGCTGGCTACAGTGGCCCGCTTTATGTCGAGATCTCTCCAAGAACATTTTCGATTCTGGCGCGAGAAGGCGATCGTTTGCTGCAGCTTCGTTTGCGAAGAGGGCACCATCAACCCACGCGAGAAATCACATTTTCAGTTGATCTGAAGCCCGGTAATGATGACATTGCTGGCTATCGTGCCAAACGACATTGCGGCGTGCTGGACTTGATGCGTGTTGGACAACATGCAGTTGAGGATTTCTGGGAGCCCGTGCGGCCCCATCGCGGTTCTATCATTCTTGATCCGGGTGAGTTCTACATTCTGGCTTCCAAGGAAATCGTTGTGATCCCCGTTATGGAGGCGGCAGAAATGGCTCCCATCGCGCCAGAATTCGGTGAATTTCGGGCGCATTATGCGGGCTTTTTTGATCCCGGATTTGGTGTGGATGCGCCAGAAGGTAGGGCCGTTCTCGAAGTGAGATCTAGAGAGGTGCCGTTCATTCTTACTGATGGTCAGCCTGTGGGGCGTCTTGTGTTCGAGCCGATGACCGGCGCGCCTGAAGTGCCCTATGGGCATGCTGGATCATCTTCCAACTATCAGGGGCAGGGGCTGAAGCTCTCCAAACATTTCGGTCGAAAAGACGCGTAACAGCTATTGGGAGAATCGGGCGTAGAACCTACGGCTTTTGATCGAGGTCCACAAAGTCGAGTATGGGGGCTGAATCAGGCATGTTTGCGCCTAATAATGTTACGACGCGTTCCAGGGCTGAGACGATCATGGCCTGTTCCCAGTCGACCAGTTTCGAGAACTGGTTTCCGAATGTATCCTGTAGCAGTTGTGGAACAGTTTCCAGAACCCGACGTCCATCGGGCTGGATAACCAGCCAGACCCGGCGCCTGTCAACATTGTCGCGCTCGCGGGAGATCAATCCGCGACTCTGCATTTTCTCGGAAAGGCTGGTAACAGTTGGATTGCCCAGACGTGTAAGTCTGGCGATATCGCCAACGAGCAGGCGACCAGGCTTCTCGAGCGCTTGTAAGACCATGACCTGAGATGGCGTCAATCCTGACGTCTGGGCGAGCTGTCGGGTCTGGTATTCGGTTTGTCGCTGGATTTGTCGCAAGGCAACAAGCGCATCTTCGTAACGGGTCTTCATGCTGCGAGGGACGCCTCTTGTCAGGATTGGTCTGGCGCGAGGTTGGACCCGAGCGCAATTTTCAACGGAATCAGATGCTGATCGAATTTACGCCAGACGTCCATGCCTCTGCGGTTGATGGGTTGCCGCACCTGTTCTGAACTTGCCGTACGAACGGCTCTGTCCGTCTCATGGAAATTGAGGCAATCTTCTTCGAAAGGCAGACCGCAATGATCTAGCAGACGTCTTACCTGGCCCTCCAGGTCCTCAATAACGTCCTCGTGTTGCACGCGTAAGATCTCTCCTGGAAGCACAGAATCCCAATGGTCCATCAGGTCCACATAATCGCGATAATATCGCCCGATATCCTCAAGACTGTAGGTGAATTCCTGACCTTCGGCGAAGAGTTGCTTGAAGCCTGAAAAGCAGCAATCCATTGGGTTTCGGCGCGCGTCGATTATCCTTGCATTTGGCAGGATCAATTTGATCAGGCCTATATGCCTGAAATTGTTCGGCATCTTGTCGACAAAGAACCGAGAAGCGCCCCGATAGACCGCTGTATCATTGATAAAGGTCCGGCCCATATTCTCCAGTACAGTGGCGTCAAGTTCATGCAAGACCGCAGGATAGCGCGGCTCATCATTCAATTGGCGTCGACCGTTCAGCTTGTGAGCGAAGGCCAGGATGTTTGGCAGTTCCAATGTGCCTTCCACCTGGCTATGTGACGCCAGTATCTGTTCGATCAGGGTCGATCCAGACCGGGGCAGGCCGACCACAAAGATCGGCGCTGGATCTGGATGGCCATGGTTCTTCCTGGCGGCGAACAGGTCGCGCGTGCAGAATTGCTTTTGCAGCTGCATTTCGGCTGAGATGCGATCACTGTCATAACGCAGCTCGCTCTTTTTCAGGGCGTTGCCGCGGTTGTAATATGCAAAGGCAGCATCGTGGTCTTCGCGATCTTCATGTGCTTTGCCCAAAGCAAAACAGAGGTGGTAGCGGTCGATCAGCGAGGTGTTTGGGGAATCCTCGGCGATGATCATTTGGTCTAGCTCATCTTGCGAGAATCTGTAGGTCTTGAGATTTGCAAGGCTCCACCAGGCATCGCCAAAATCGGGCTTTGCTGAATAGGCTTTGCGATAGGCGTTTTCAGCGTCTTGCCGTTTTCCTATCGTTTTCAATGCATGGCCGCGCACCAGTTCGATCTGGGGGCTTCCTGGCATATCCTTCAAGATTGCATCATAGGCGGCTATTGCATCTTCATATCGTCCAACGGCCATGGCTTCTCCGGCCCAGGCGTTTTCATAGATCGGATGGCCGGGGTGGCGATTGCGCAATATCTCTGCCTGCTCCATGGCTTTTTCAAATTTCTGCCTTTTGTGCAGAACACCCACATAGTCCAGCCGGGCAAGGTCATGGTCCGGGGCCAGTTCGAGGGCGCTTTCCAGCAGGAATTCAGCATCATCCAGAACATGAAGACGTATGCCGATATCGGCCAGAAGCCGCATCGCTTCTATATGGTGTGGAGATTTTTGAAGGAACGCACGACAGATACGCTCAGCGCGTCCGATCTTGCCCTCGTGAAGCATGGAGGCGACGGCGAGTAATTCCTTGGGAAGTGCCGTGAGGCGGTCGACCTGTTCCCGCGCAAGGGTTGCGTTGCGTTGATTGCCGACATTGGCGTGGATTTTGGCCAGTTCGCGCCAGCTTGCGAGTAGGGCTGGGTTGTTCCGGACGGCTTCTGCATAGGCAGTCAATGCAAGATCAGGTTTTCCACTATCGCGATGGACATGCCCTTCTTCCTGATAGGCCCGTCCATATCCTGGTTCGAGGCTTTTTAGGTCTGCAATTGCCTTGAGGGCTTCGGTGAAATGTGACTGAAGCCGCTGTGAAACGGCTAGAATATATAAAGCTTCTCGACGGTCTGAGAGATCAGCACTCGCCATAGCTTCAGAGACGATTTGTTCGGCGCGTCGGGCATCACCAGTCTGAAGCGCTTGTTTGGCTTGAGAAAGTAGCAAATTGCCTTGGAAAGGAAGTGGTTCTGACATGTCCGGTATATCTAACACGAAAGGGCGGCTCGGTTGAAGGAGCCGCCCCTGTAGGTTTCAAGTCCGGGATTGATGTCCCGTCAGGATCAGTAGTCGTATGATACCCGAACACCAAAAGTGCGCGGACGTGCTGTTGTGGTTCGCAGAATGTCATCCTGAGAGTTCAGGAAGTATTCCGGGCGTTCATCAGTAAGGTTGGTGACAAACAGTTCGGCGTTCCAGCTATCGCGACCGGCACCAATGGCGATATCTGCCATTGTGTAGCCGCTTTGCTCCAGACGCTCAGCAGCGACTAGTGAGGAATAGCTTTCCGACGCGTATTGGAAGCCACCCTGAGCGTAGGCATCAAATTCACCCATTACCCATTCATAGCGTGCGCGGGCTGCAATCTGCAGCTCGGGCGACAGCGGCAGGGAAGATCCGACAGGAGCAAGCTCCACGATCTGTGCACTTACAGCGGTCAGTTCCGTATCATTGTAGGAGAACGCACCAAACAGTGTGAGGTTGTCGGTTGCACCCCAGACCACATCACCTTCGATACCCATGACTTCCGAGTCAGCAGAGTTCTCGATGAATGTCAGGATTGAAACATTCTGCGGGTCAAAACGAGAAACCTGCATGTCGGTCCACTCAACGAAATAGATGTTACCGTTGAATTGGAGTGTTCCATCGAGCAACAGGCTCTTCCAACCGAACTCGTAGTTTTTAACATCATCTGTATCGTAGGTTGCAGACACATCGGGGAATGCAGGGTTCACCGAAGGGATACCGCCACCACGGTTCCAGCCGCCTGGACGGAAGCCTTCAGAATATGTGGCGTAGAACATGACGTCCTGAAACGGTGTGTAGGACAGGTTGAATTTCTTCACCACACCATCAGTGGTCAGAGGCTCGGTGGTGTGACCGCCGGAGACATCATAGTCGCGACCACGGTCAGTATTCTGCGAGCCCTGGAATATTCCGTCAGCAAAGTTGGATGAGCCCTTGAAATCGGACTCGATTTCATAGGATCGCAAACCAATGGTCGCGGTAAGCATATCCGGAACAATGTCGAACGAACCTTCACCGAAGAACGCGATCTGTTCTTCAGATCGGAGGATGTCGTTGAAGAATGCTACGCCGGGAGGGCGCGTATTCGGGTTGACCTGATAGGCTGTCGAGATCGGCGCGTTTGGTGCAAATCCCAGATCAGCGGTGGCAAGGTAGTAGAAGTCATCCTGGGTCTTGAGCTCGTAATTGTCGTAGAAGGCACCAGCGGTCACGCGCCAGCGGTTTTCCTGTGGTGTGGAGAAACGCAGCTCATGCGTGTCCCGGTTGTGGCGCTGGTCGATGATTGCACCCTTGACCGGTGTCAGGCATTCGCGGCCGCCCGGCGTGATGACTGTCGGATCTATGCCGTAGTTCACGATGTAGGCAGGGTTCGCGTAGGTACATGTGTAATAGTCAACAAACGCTCCGGAGTTGTTGTAACCGGTATAGTCGACCGATTGCTGTACATCACGCGAGAGGAACGCACCTGTATAGACGACGTCCAGCATGGCCAGCCGACCTTCAGCCGTCCAGCTCAGTTGTTCGAATTCGTCTTCGAGTTCATCCGGGAAGAAGCGGTTCACTTCCAGGTCGCCAACTTCAGGATCGAAGTCAAAGACGCCATCAGCTTCCAATGCCTGACGCGCATATTGAACGAGGAAGTTCCAGTCCGTGTGAGGCTGATAGCGGACACCAACGCGCATGCCCTGGTAGGAACTGCTGTTGAAGTTTTCCTCGACCAGCAGCGCGTTGTCGGCGGTTTCGTAGGAAACAGCGTTCGGAGTAGCGGTGCTAAGCGTGTTTATGGATGGGTCGGTTGTAAATGTACCGTAGGTGTTGTCGATATACCCGCCCTTCTGGATCGAGTACATTGCGGCGCGAACGGCTAGTTTGTCTTCGATGATCGGAACATTGATATAACCCTCCGCACCCTGGCTCATGTCGCCATCTTTGGTGAAGGATGACTCGATGTCGAATCCATATGCAACGCTGTCAAAATTTGGCTTGTTGGTGATCAACCGGATCGTACCGGCCTGGGAGGAGGCACCGAAAAGAGTGCCCTGAGGGCCGGGCAAGACTTCGATACGTTCCATGTCTACGGCGTAGACATCAAGGTTACGGCCAGGAGCAGTCACTGGCTGTTCGTCTACATAGAGCGCAACGTTAGGCATGGTGCCTTGTGCGCCCCCAACCAGCACAGTGATCGGCTGTACGGCCATACCGCGTATGTAAACCGTGTTCTGACCCGGTCCACGACCACCTGCGCTGACGCTCGGCAGATGCTTGAGATAATCGTCGAAATTACCAATGTTGAGCTGATCCAGTGTGGTGGAATCAACAGCCTGAACGGCCACAGGTATGTCCTGGGCACTTTCTGACAGCTTGGTCGCGGTTACAGTGATGGGTTTCAGGCGCTTTTCGCTGTCTGTCGCTTCAGCTGCTTCCTGAGCCTGTGCGGACAATGGGCCAATCAATAGCGCGGTAAGGGCGGCGCATGACACGCCGCTCATGAATCTGTTCATGTATAGTCTCCGGTTTTTCCCCCAGCTGGCGTAGGCAGCTGGTGCGTCGAGGCGAATGATGGGGAGTTCTTCGAGCCTCAGACGACATCGCGATGCCTATGCAATAATTTCGATTATTGAAAGAACTCATCTGAGCGTTTGTGTGGTTTGAAATCTCGAAATATGAGTTAAATAGAAAAAAATATGTATAATCAATAAGATAGCGGGTGTTGCTATTATGGTACGCCTGTGGCGGTATTCATTCAAATGCCCATGATAGGTTGTTTGTTCGTTGAATTCTGGTCATTCAGGGTGTCCGCACGGGATGCTGGAATGTGCTGGCTGTAACAGTTCGGAGCTAACTGAATGAGTGATGTCGAAGCGACGTCTGACTATGAAACCGAATATGAAGTCGGTCAGGACAATGTCGAAGTGCTGGGCATGGATATCCATAACCCTGTCTTCTTCCTGAGCGCTGGTCTGATACTGATTTTCGCGGCGCTTACGCTTGTTTTCCCGGACGTGACACGGGACGTCATGAACGGTGCCAAGGCATGGACGTTGAGCAAACTTGACTGGTTTTTTGCGGCTACTCCCGTTCTTGTTCTCGCAGTCTGTATTGGTCTTGCCGTTTCTCCTCTTGGACGCATTCGATTGGGAGGGCAGGAGGCGCGACCGGAATTTTCACGGGCGTCATGGGTCGCCATGCTGTTTGCCGCGGGAGTGGGGATCGGTTTCATGTTCTATGGGGCTGCTGAGCCGCTGGCATATTATTCTGATTGGTTTGGCACCCCCTTGAATGCTGAAGCCGGATCTGAGCAAGCATACCGTCTGGCATTTAGTGCCACGCTGTTTCACTGGGGCCTGTTTCCCTGGGCGATCTACGCGATCGTAGGGCTCGCGCTCGGCTTTTTTGCGCACAACAAAGGCTTGCCGCTGACGATACGTTCAGCCTTCTATCCAATACTCGGAGAACGAATCTGGGGGTGGCCGGGGCATCTGATTGATCTGTTCGCGGTGATTTCCACGGTCTTCGGTTTAGCAACGACCATTGGTATCGGTGCGACGCAGGCAACGTCAGGGCTGGCTTATCTGTTTGGTTTTGAGCCCAATACTCTCATTCAGACCGGGTTGATCGCCACGATCACGGGGTTTGCGGTAATTTCTGTCATGCGCGGCATGAATGGTGGTGTGAAATTCCTGTCCAACCTCAATATGGGGATAGCGCTCGCATTACTTCTGTTTGTGATAGTGATGGGGCCGACATTGGTGATCTTTACCGGCTTTGGTCGACACTTTTTCTCTTATCTTCAGGATATGTTCGTGCTGACGAACTGGGTGGGTCGCGAAGATACGCAATGGTTTCATGACTGGACAATCTTTTATTGGGCATGGTGGATTTCATGGTCTCCCTTTGTCGGCATGTTCATCGCACGCATTTCCCTTGGGCGGACGGTTCGGGAGTATTTTGCCGTGGTTTTGCTGGCACCCTTCGTGATTTGCATCATTTGGTTTACAGCCTTCGGTGAAACTGCCGTCTCGCAATTCAATAACGGGCAGGGTGATCTGGCAGGAGGGGTGAGCAGCGCATCACTTGTGCTTTTTCACATGTTGAGCAGTCTACCGGTTCCCATGATCACGTCTGCTGCAGCTATATTCCTGTTGATCGTGTTCATCGTGACGTCTGCTGATTCCGGCGCTCTGGTCGTCGACAGCATCACATCTGGAGGCAAGACGGATTCTCCGGTTATCCAGCGCGTATTCTGGGCCTGCATGCTGGGAGTGACGGCATCTGTGCTGCTTTATGGCGGCGGCAAGGAAGCGTTGCAGACTCTTCAGGCGGGCACGATCACGGCTGCAACGCCCTTCACGTTCATTCTGCTGATTTGTTGCTACAGTCTCTACAAGGGCCTGCGAGATGAGCATCGCCTGCTGAATGAAGCGAATGATCCGGCTGCGGTGGGCAAGGGGTAACGAGATTGCTAAGGGCTCTTCGGGTTTGCTCCCACATCTTTGAGGGGTGACATCATGGATGTGGGACTGGGTCGCTTTACCCGGCAAAGGCCTTTTCGATGACAAATTGAGAAGGGGCCGCGTTTGAGCCTTCTTCCAGCCCTGCATCTATACAGCACTGCTTTGTATCGTTCAGCATATCCATTGAACCACAGATCATGACGCGGTCAGTATAAGGGTTGAGTGAGGGAACCCCTAGGTCTTCGAATAGTTTACCGGATCGGATCAGGTCTGTTATTCGCCCCTGATATGGATAGGATTCGCGGGTGCAGGAGGCATATCGGCGAAGTTTTCCCTGAGCCAGTTCACCCAGAAATTCATGATTGAGAGTGTTAGTCACGATCTCCTCGGAATAGGTCAACTCCGAGACTTCGCGGCAGGTATGAGTCACGATGACCTCGTCGAATTTCTCATATGTTTCCGGATCGCGGACGACCGATGCAAACGGCGCAAAACCCGTACCGGTAGAAAAACAGTAGAGGCGCTTACCTGGGACAAGTGCGTCATGCACCAGGGTTCCTGTTGGTTTGCGACCGAGCAGGACCTTGTCGCCGGGTTGAATGGTTTGGAGTCGAGAGGTGAGCGGGCCGTCGGCAACTTTGATCGAGTAGAATTCCAGATGGTGTTGTCAGACTAACGCGAACCGGTCTCGCTTAGGCGGAAACTGCCAGTTTTTAGGCGACGCAAAGTTGCCGCCACTCGGAGAGGGCGGCGGTGCGGTTCCTTTTGAAATTCTCTCTTGAGTAGAAATGGCGCTCCAAATTGAACAAATTGTAGACAGAGGAATGAACGGCGGCGAACTTCTGTAGTGATCGCATTCGCCTGAACTTAAGCATTGCTTGCTCCCTTCGTCGTAGCGGTAGATGGGAGTTTTCCGCTCTGTTGTTCGCCCAACGTTTGGTGACCTGGCGCGACGTGTTGCCGATGTCTTTCATCGCAGCTTTGTAGCTGCGTAATCGATCCGTCACGATGAACTCAGGCGAACCATGGCGTTTCATCGCTTTTCGTAAAAACTTCAATGCGGCCCGTTTGTTACGTGACTTCGTGACGTAGGCTTCGAGCACTTCGCCTTCATGGTCGACCGCGCGCCAGAGATAGTGCGTCTCGCCATTGATCTTGATGAACACCTCATCCAGATGCCACTGATATTGGCCAAAACCGCGCATTTGAGCGACGCGCTTCTTGCGGATCTCCAAAGCGAAGACGGGGCCGAAACGATTCCACCAAAATCGTATGGTCTCATGGCAAATGTCGATCCCGCGTTCGTGGAGTAGATCTTCCACATTTCTCAACGACAGGGGGAATCTGACATACATGAGGACCGCGAGGCGGATCACCTCGGGAGAAGTTTTGAAGTAGCGAAAAATGGACGTTTTCATGTCGGACAAGGTAGCTGATAATGCAATGTTGCGAAACAGGCCGGTTATTCTGACAGTCCCCGTTTTGGCGGTAAATTGGTTGAGGGAATTCGGTCTCTGTTGAGATGAGGTACCGAAAGCTACGGAATTCTTGTGAGAAATACCGTGCAATGCGAACGGTCTCGATGTCAGGGGAATGCGTGGCGGGTGTGTCAGACAAACGCGAACGGGTCTCGCATTAGCGAAAACGGCCAGTTTTTCAGGCTGCGCAAAGATGCCGCCACGCGGAGAGGGCGGCTGTTCTGTTCTTCTTGAAATTCTCTCTTGAGAAGAAATGGCGCTCCAGATTGAACAGATTGTAGACAGAGGAATGGATAGCGGCGAACTTCTGTAGTGATCGCATTCGCCTGAACTTGAGCATTGCTTGCTCTCTTCGTCGAAGCGGTAAATGAGAGTTCTCCGCCCGGTTGTTCGCCCAACGTTTGGTAACCTGGCGCTGGGCATTGCCTATGTCTTACATCGCAGCTTTCCCGCGCTCATGCAGCAGGTCCTCGACATTCCTCAACGAAAGAGGGAAACGGACATACATTATAACCGTGAGGCGGATGACTTCAGGCGAGGTCTTGAAATAGCGGAAGATCGACAATTTCATGTCGGGCAGTGTGGCCTATTCCACTAGTCGACGGAATGGGCCGGTAACGCCCACAGGGGGATTCCTAATTGTGTTCTGCGCAATCCGCCTAGCGATGGGACATCATGTGTCCCAAAGGACGTTGATTGCGTCAGGACCGCGCAGGTTCAGTCCGCGCACTTCCGGATGCGGGTAGTCCGGGTCAAAACGTAGGTTCGGCAGATCCAGCACAGCGTCCAGCGCGACTTCCATCTCGGCTAGCGCCATATGCATACCAAGACACATGTGCCGACCGAAGCCGAAGCTCAGCAGTGGGCGCATTGGGCGTTTCAGCCAGAGACGGTCAGGGTCCTCATAGGTGTCCGGATCGCGGTTTGCCGACGCGATGGAGAGCAATACGGCTGTTCCCTTGGGAATTGGCTGCCCGCCAACTTCCATGTCACGGGCGGCGATACGAGCAACCGCCGCAGCCGTTGGATCGCGGCGCATGGTCTCCATGACCGCTTTAGGAATCAAGGAGCGATCTGCACGGACCTCATCCATGACATCAGGGCATTCCAGTAGCTGCACCATCATGTTTGCGAAACTGCGCGTGGTGGTCTCACCGGCCGCCAGCAGCAGCATACGGATGAAGAGGGTTATTTCTTCGTCGGTGAATTTTTTTCCATCGAGTTCAACCTGCATCATGTGCCCAAGAATATCGGGGCGTATTTCGCCGCGCTTGCGATAGGCCTGAACGATCGGAAACACTGTATCGTACATGGATTGCCCGGCAACGATTGATTGCGGGACAGTGACCGCCGCAACTTCCGGATCGGTTTGAGGTGCCGCGACAACCTGAATCGCCCAGCTTGCCAGATTAGAAAGTAGATCCTCATCATGTGGGAAGCCAAAGTAAGCGTACATGGCGCGAATTGGAAAAGGCAAAGCAAAATCACGGAGAAGGTCGGCCTTACCGTCGGGACGCAGCTTGTTGACGAATTCATCCATCACAACTGGTTTGATCAGCGTGTCCACGAGCTTGCGGATTTCAGTCCGCATAAAGGGCTTTTGCAGGGCTCCGCGGAACTCTTCATGTTCATTACCATCCATCGCCGTCAGCAGCATGTTATCAACGGCAGCGCCAAAGCCGTCGCCAACGATGTGACTCTGCCAATCCTTGGGGTTCATTAGTACGCTGCGGATGTCTTTGTAGCGGAACAGCGTGACTGTCGGACGGCCGGTCATCATATAGTCGGCCATGCTGGGAATCTGGTGTTGCTTCAGGAGGTCGCCATGCATAACCGGGCATTTGCCGCGTAGTTCTTCAAACATGGGATAAGGGTCGGTTGGTGCCTTTCCAGAGTAGCCGTTCGTCACCAATGAATAGTCGGCGACCATTTGGTCTAGCGGGTCGAGGGGGGAGGAGGAGGAG
>PAQI01000037.1 GCA_002709235.1 Hirschia sp. | reverse complement strand
CCGATGCGAGGGGTGCGCATTATGGGAACAGAGGTTTGGGTCTAAATACTCAGATGCGCTGACGGAAAATATTATGTCGGCTTCTATCGTGGAGACGACATCGAGACACGGGTCGCTGAACACAATGTGGGCACCTATGAAGATGCATGGACCCGATCGCGGCGGCCCGTTGAACTGGCATGGTGCGCACAATTTCCCGACGCTGTTCAGGCTGTTGCGTTTGAGCGGCAGCTCAAGGGTTGGAGACGGGACAAGAAGGAAGCCGTGATTGCAGGGCGGTTTGATGATTTGCCTGCATTGGCATCGCGTCGCCGCAAGATGCGAGATGATTGAGAAACGCCTCGTCCTTCGAGACGGGTGGCTTCCATCCTTCGAGACGGGCTTTGCCCTCCTCAGGATGAGGATTGGTGGTTGCCCCTCATCCTGAGGAGCTGCGCAGCAGCGTCTCGAAGGACTGAGGGGGCCCGTCTCGAAGGATGGATACAAGGAAACAGATATATGACCCACGAAACGCTTTCGACCAATCGCAGTCATGGCGGTGTGCAGGGTGTGGTAAAACACGCATCCTCCGCGACCGGGACGGATATGACATTTTCCATCTATATTCCCGATCATGAGCATGGCGCGAAGCTGCCTGTGCTCTGGTATCTGTCCGGGCTGACCTGCACCCATGCCAATGTCACCGACAAGGGCGAGTATCGCGCGGCATGTGCAGAGCATGGGATTATCTTCATTGCGCCCGATACCTCGCCGCGTGGGGATGGTGTGCCGGATGATCCTGAAGGTGCCTATGATTTCGGGCTGGGTGCGGGCTTTTACGTCAATGCGCTGGAGCCGCCTTTCAAGACGCATTACCGGATGCGGGACTATATCGAAAAAGAGCTGCCTGCCTTTGTGGCGGAGCACTATCCGGTCGATCTCAACCGGCAGGGCATTACCGGTCATTCCATGGGGGGGCATGGCGCGCTGACCATCGGGCTACGCAATGCGGACACCTATCGCTCTGTGTCTGCATTCGCGCCGATTGTCTCGCCGCTCAACTGTCCCTGGGGCGAGAAGGCGCTAGGCGGTTATCTGGGGGCTGACGACAAGGATCTTTGGCGTGACTATGATGCCTGCGCGCTGATCGAGGATGGCGCAAAAGTGCCTGACCTGCTGGTTGACCAGGGCACAGCCGATGGCTTTCTAGAAGACCAGCTCAAATCGCAATTGCTGAAAGAGGCCTGCGAGAAATCTGGACAGAAAGCCACGATCCGCATGCAGGAAGGCTATGACCATTCCTATTATTTCATCTCGACCTTCATGGCCGAGCACGTGAAATGGCACGCTGAACGTCTTTGAACGGTGACTGGTATAAACTGTAACTGGGGGATCAGGTCATTTCGCCCGTAATTTCCCAATGGTGCGGATGGAGGGACTTGAACCCCCACGCCTCTCAGCGCCAGAACCTAAATCTGGTGCGTCTACCAATTTCGCCACATCCGCACATTGGAAGCGCGTTATAAAGGTGCAAACGCGCAAAAACTCAAGACCTGCGTGAAAAAACTTGCAGACCGTGTTTTCAGCCTGTGTTTTCAGCATGTCAGCTGAAGGTGGTGATGACCTTGCTGCGTCGGTCTGTCCTGCCTGGTTCTGATTGTTGATAGAGCGATTTCAGGACAGCTGGTATCTGCGAAATCAGATCACCCGCGATCAGTCCCGGCCCCAGCTGAAGCGAGGCTTCACCATGCATCCAGACAGCAGCACATGCGGCCTCATAGGCTGGCATGCCCTGCGTCATCAATCCGCCAATCATCCCGGCCAGCACATCGCCCGAGCCCGCGGTCGCCAGCCAGGGCGATCCGTGCACATCAACGGTCTGGCGCTCCTGCCCGGCGCTGATGATCGTATCGGCCCCCTTGAGCAGGATCGTGCAACCCGCACGCGCCTGTGCCTTGCGAACAGCCTCCATGCGATTGACCGATGAAGACAGAAGCTCAGGAAATATGCGTTCGAATTCACCGACATGGGGTGTCAGCACACATTCAGCATGCAGTCCCTCCATCAGGGTGCGCGGATCCTCCGAAAAGACGCTCAATGCATCCGCATCGATGACCATTTTCCTGGATGCGCGCAGACAGGAGAGCACATGCTGACGGGTCTCGACGGTCAGGCCGGATGCCGGGCCGACAATGACCACATCTGTTTTGGCCAGCTTGTCAGACAATTCCGATTGCCTGGCGTAAACCTGATTCATGATTTCCAGATTATTGTAGGATAGCTCTCTCAAAGCATCTGGCGCTGCATACATGGTCACGACACCTGCGCCCATTCTCAGGCCCGCCAGTGCCGCCATCCTGGCAGCCCCCGTTGAACCTGCAGGGCCGGAGATAACCCCCAGTCGCCCACGCTTGTGCTTGTGATCGCTTCGTGTGGGCCATGGTAGAGCCGCACTCCAGCCATCTGGATCGTTGACCCGTGCCTGTGGGCCAGTGCTCTGGATAATGTCCTCACCCAATTTGAGTGGAACAACGACCAGTTCCCCGCATGTGCTCGCCGCTGGCTCAAGCAGATGAACTGGCTTGAGCGCTTCGAACGTCACTGTGACATCCGCGCGAATAAAAGTGCCTGGCAGATCCGAATGATCGCCGTTGAGACCGGAGGGCACATCGACAGACAAGACGGGTGCCTCTGCCGCGATGACCGCCTCTACGAGCGCCTTCACCTTGCCTTCCAGCGCCCTGTTGAGGCCGATACCGAACAAGGCATCCACAAAGATGAAATCCTGCTCGAAATCATTGAAGATCTGACTGAAATCGCCGTCGAAACCATCATCGAAGACATTGACCTCCCCTTCCCAGCCCGACAATTCGAGCGCTGGCGTCAGCGCCTGACCGTCTCCGCTGGGGTCATAGAAGATCACATGTACATCACGTTCTTCGGATTGCAGTTGTTTTGCGATGACGAGACCATCCGTTCCATTTCCGCCCGGACCGCACAAGATGATGACATGTTCATAAGGCCAGCGTTTCAGGATTTGCGCCGCACAGGCTGTGCTTGCGATTTGGATGAGACTTTCCCGGGATCGCCCTGCCGCCATTGCCAGCTTTTCAGCTGTTGCCATCTGATCCCGGCTCAATACTCGATACATTGTTACGCTACCCCTTGAGGACTGTCGTCCTTTGATGATTATAGGACAAGGAACAGTTCCTTAGAGATTGCAACAAAAAGCACGCTCGTTATCAATGCTAATCGAACAATTCTTGGGCGGGGGCGCCCATGCTTCAGGCACGCGCAGGCAAGAACAGCCAAGGTTGGGGTTTATACCCTGTTGTCGCGGTAAATTATTGCGCTAGACCGGTCGCAAATTCGCCAGCGTATGCACTTTCGAATATAGGTTGGCGTTTCAAGGCTGAGGAAAAAAATGAAAAAAATTGAGGCTATCATCAAGCCATTCAAACTCGATGAGGTGAAGGAGGCCCTGCAAGCCGTGGGATTGCAGGGAATGACCGTGATGGAAGCCAAGGGCTTCGGACGTCAGCGTGGACACACAGAGCTCTACCGTGGCGCAGAATATGTGGTCGACTTTCTTCCCAAGCTGAAAATCGAGGTCGTGGTTGCCGATTCCCAGCTTGAAGGTGCGGTTGAGGCCATCTCCAACGCCGCCCAGACAGGCAAGATCGGAGACGGGAAGATCTTCGTGTCTGAAATTTCTGAAGTCGTCCGCATCCGCACCGGTGAAACCGGGGATTCGGCAATCTAGAATCCGCATCAAGCAGCTGGCGGGCCATATGCAAATATGGTTAGTCGAAGCGACAGGCCAGCTGACCTGAAATAATAAACAATGGCACTTACCAAGGAGGCCTCCGTGTCCGAAAACGTACTGAAGCTAATCAAGGAAAAAGACGCAAGTTACGTTGACCTGCGCTTTACCGATGTTCGCGGGAAACTGCAGCACGTCACGTTTACTGCGGATGCAGTTGACGAAGACATGTTCGTTGACGGCACCATGTTTGATGGTTCCTCCATTGCTGGCTGGAAGGCCATCAACGAGTCAGACATGGTTCTGATGCCTGATGCTTCAACGGCCAAGGTAGACCCGTTCTTCCAGGAAACCACCGTCACGCTGATGTGTGACATCCTGAACCCGGGCACGATGACACGCTATAACCGTGACCCGCGTTCCTCCGCCAAGAACGCCATGGACTACCTGAAATCCACCGGTATTGGTGACACGGCCTATTTCGGTCCAGAGCCAGAATTCTTCGTCTTTGACGACGTCAAATGGTCGATCGAGCCGCACAACACGGGCTACTCCTTTGACTCCACGGAACTGCCGGTGAACTCGGCCAAGTCCTATGAGACCGGAAACATGGGCCACCGCCCCGGTCCAAAGGGCGGTTACTTCCCCGTCCCGCCTGTCGACATGTGCCAGGACATGCGTTCTGAAATGCTGACCGTGATGGCTGAGCTCGGCATGAAGCCAGAGAAGCAGCACCACGAAGTTGCACCTGGCCAGCACGAGCTTGGCATGGTCTTCGGCGAGCTGCTGGAAATGGCAGACCGCACGCAGGAATACAAATATGTGGTCCACAACGTGGCTGCATCCTACGGCAAGACCGCCACATTCATGCCCAAGCCAATGTACAAGGACAACGGTTCCGGCATGCACGTGCACCAGTCGATCTGGAAAGACGGCAAGCCAACATTTGCTGGCGACGGCTATGCTGACCTGTCCGAGACCTGCCTTTACTACATTGGCGGTATCATCAAGCACGCCAAGGCACTGAACGCGCTGACAAACCCGCTGACCAACTCCTACAAGCGTCTGGTCCCCGGCTATGAAGCACCTGTGATGCTGGCCTATTCGGCACGTAACCGCTCTGCCTCGATCCGTATTCCTTACGGTTCTTCGCCAAAAGCCAAGCGTATCGAAACCCGCTTCCCTGACCCGGGTGCAAACCCATACCTGGCTTACGCAGCGCTGCTGATGGCCGGCCTGGACGGTATCCAGAACAAGATCCACCCTGGCGACGCCATGGACAAGGACCTTTACGACCTGCCGCCAGAAGAAGCCAAGATGATCCCACAGGTTTGTGGTTCACTGCGTGAAGCTCTTCAAAGCCTTGATGGCGACCGTGAGTTCCTGAAAGCAGGCGGTGTGTTCGATGACGACCAGATCGACGCTTACATCGATCTGAAGATGGAAGAAGTCATGAACCTTGAACTTCACCCTCACCCGGTCGAGTTCGAGATGTACTACAAGTGCTGATCTGATCTTGTCAGTTCGAAACGCGAAAGAGCCGGCTCAACAGCCGGCTCTTTTTTGTTGAGGCGAATATGCCTGCATTAACTGCTGTCGCTGAACCTTGCACATATGGTAAATCGTCACCGAGACCCGATCGTGATATCGGACATTCCGACGTGTCGACAAAGCCCCCGTGTAGAGATGAGGAGACGCAATATGATCCGTTTCAAATTCGCCATGAGCCCCCTGCTGAAGACCTGTCTGGCCAGTTTCATCGCACTATGCGCAACCCTTCCCGCCCAGGCGCAACAATCGCCGCTTATCGCTGACGATGCACCACGTCCGGTCACCACGGCATATCTGCTGGTTCCGGGCGAGGAAGATTCCATGCAGCTTTACTTCGGTGAGGCCGCACTGCAGTCAGACGACAAGGTTGGATTTGAAGCCATGTGGGAGATTGCCCCGGCGGCTGATGGCTGCACCACAGCCCTTGCCGAATATGAGGCTGACGACCTGCTGTTCTCCGATATCGTCATGATCGGTGCACCCGATGCCTATGCCAGCGCTGATGACATCGTGACGCGCGTCACTGGCACACTATTGCTGGCTGCTGGCCAGCACGAGCTTGAGATTCCCGCAGATCTTGCTGAATGTCAGGCACGCTTTCTGACCGGTTATTACGCCCTCAGGGAAAACTGAGAAAACAGGCTGTTGCTCATATCTGGGCCGGTTTACCCCTTGCTGATCCGCAAAGAGGATTTGAGCAATTTGATGAATCGGTTTGGCCTGAGATTTAACCTGAACAGGTTATGGTGCACCCATGATCAAGAATGCCAGATACCTCCTTGTCGTCGCCTTCCTCTCCGCCCTCGGCGCATGCGCAACCGCGCCGCCAGAGCGTCAGGAGAATGCATGCGAGATCCTGAAGGAAAATCGGGACTGGTATTCGGCCATCCGCAAGACCTCCAAGAAATGGGGTGCGCCGATGGGACTTCAGCTGGCGATTATTCGGCAAGAATCAGGGTTTCGTCATGATGCGAAGCCTGCGCGCGGTGAACGTCGCATGCTGGGCCTGCTGCCGGGGAAGCGCCCGTCATCAGCATATGGATACGCCCAGGCGCTCGACCAGACATGGGATGAATATCGCAGCAGCACCGGAAACAATGGCGCAGAACGCGATGATTTTGACGATGCCGTCGATTTCATTGGCTGGTATGTCAATCAGACCGGCCGCAAGACCGGCATGAAACAGTTCGACTATCGTGGTCATTACCTGGCCTATCACGAAGGCCCGGCAGGCTATCAGCGCGGCACATGGCGTTCCAAGCGCTGGCTGATTGACGTTGCAAACCGTGTACATTCGAATGCTGACCGCTATGAGCACCAGATCCAGGGCTGCCGCAAACAGCTCAAGAAGCGCTGGTTGTTCTGGTAATCATCCACGCAGACTGCGAATAGCTGTGGTCAAATGGGGGCTCGCCCCTCTTGCGTATTGACGCGCAACGCACTTCTTCCCTAACCAGTAGCGTTATATCCATATCCGTGACCGGATGAGGCCCCCTGATGAATAGGGCTTTGCCTGTCGCGCGAATATGTCCAGACTGGCAGAATGCAATGCGGGGCAAGTCCCGTCAGTTCAGCTAGCGAGGACATCACCATGGCCAAGAACGGATCAGCGCCGCGCATGACTGACAATACGTCGAAAGAATATTCAGCCAAGGATATCGAAGTCCTTGAGGGACTGGAACCCGTCCGCAAGCGGCCTGGCATGTATGTCGGCGGCACCGATGAACGTGCCTATCACCATCTGTTTGCCGAAGTCCTCGACAACTCGATGGATGAAGCCGTGGCCGGTCATGCTTCCAAGATCGAGGTCTATCTGCGCGCGGACGGCTCTTTGTCCGTCAAGGATGATGGGCGTGGTATTCCTGTCGATCCGCACCCCAAATTCCCGGACAAGTCTGCGCTGGAAGTGATCATGACGACGCTTCACGCCGGGGGTAAGTTTTCCAACAAGGCCTATCAGACCGCCGGTGGTCTGCACGGCGTGGGGATCTCCGTGGTCAATGCGCTGTCAGAGCGGTTGTCTGTGGAAGTTGCGCGTGACCGCAAGCTCTATGTCCAGAATTTTGCGCGCGGGCTGACCGTTGCGCCGATCGAACTCAAGGGTGCTGCTCCCAATCGCCGTGGTACCGTTGTGCGATTCCGGCCTGATGAGCAGATCTTCGGTCCCAAGCTGAAGTTCAAGCCTGCCCGCCTCTACCAGATGGCGAAGGCAAAGGCCTATCTGCATCAGGGTGCGCAGATCTTCTGGAAATGCGACCCGGAACTGCTGCGCGAAAATGACGAGACACCAGCAGAAGCGGTGCTGCACTATCCCAACGGCCTGGCGGACATGTTGCAGGAAATGGCCGCAGGTAAAACTCTGGTCACAGACCAGATATTCTCGGGCCGGGTTGACCTGGACAAGGGAGCCGCCTGTGAATGGGCGGTGTGCTGGTCGGCCAATGGGTTTGGTGAGGCAGATGGTGTCACGCGCTCTTATTGTAACACCATTCCCACACCCGATGGCGGCACGCATGAGGCGGGCCTGCGCTCTGCCCTGACGAAATCACTGCGCGCCTATGGTGACCTGACCGGCGTGAAGAAGGCCTCTCTGATCACGGCTGATGATGTGCTTGGCACGGCCGGGGCGCTTTTGTCCGTGTTCATCCGCGAGCCGGAATTTGTGGGCCAGACCAAGGACAAGCTGTCATCCACGGAAGGCTTTCGCGTGGCTGAGGGCGCGGTACGCGACCGGTTTGACCATTGGCTGACTGCCGCCCCCAAGGAAGCGACCAAGCTGCTGGAATGGGCGATTGACCAAGCTGAACATCGCCTGCGCCGGCGCAAGGAAAAGGATGTCGCCAGACAGTCCGCCACGCGCAAATTGCGTCTGCCGGGCAAGCTGGCGGATTGTTCCAATTCTGCTGCTGAAGGTACGGAGATCTTCATCGTCGAGGGTGACTCGGCAGGCGGATCGGCCAAACAGGCGCGGGACCGGAAGACACAAGCCATCCTGCCCTTGCGCGGAAAGATCCTGAACGTGGCATCTGCGGGTGCCGACAAGCTGATGCAGAATGTGGAGCTCAATGACCTCTCCACGGCACTGGGAACCGGGGTCGGGCGCAAGTTCAACCTGCCGGATCTGCGCTATGAACGCGTAATCATCATGACCGATGCTGATGTGGATGGCGCGCATATTGCCGCCCTGCTGATCACTTTCTTCTACAAGCAGATGCCTGACCTCATTGAAAGTGGTCAGCTCTTTCTGGCCATGCCGCCGCTCTACAAGCTCGCGGTCGGGTCCAAATCCGTCTATGCGCGCGATGATGCGCACAAGGATGAGCTGATGGCGACCGAGTTCAAGAACAAGAAGGTTGAGGTCTCACGCTTCAAGGGTCTTGGTGAAATGATGCCCGCCCAGCTGAAGGAAACAACCATGAACCCGGAAACCCGCACATTGGCGCGTGTCTCCCTTCCAAACGGTCTGGAAGGCCCCGGTGAACTGGTTGAAACCCTGATGGGCAAGAAGGCCGAACACCGCTTCAAGTTCATCCAGGAAAATGCCAGCTTCGTTGAAGAGCTGGACGTTTAGGCGAGCGCGCAACGGTTTGGCGGATCTGGTGATGGCTATTTGGCCTTCAGATGCTTGTCGAGAAATGCTCCCATTGCCTCGAATGCCTGAATGCGAGTTTCGCTGGATGAGAGCCAGTGGTCCTCGCCTTTCAGCTTCACGAATTCGACTGCTTTTCCCGCATCTTTCAGTTGATCTTCCATGCGACGGCTCTGGAACATCGGAACGACAGTATCATCGTCTCCATGAATGAGCAGGACGGGGGCCTGAAAGTTCTCGGCATAGTTTGCTGGGGAGATTTCAGAGAGTAAATCACGAGCCTCCTTGTGGTCCCCGATAACGCGATCCCAGTAAGCGATCACCCAATGGTCCGCTCCGTATTTGTGACGTTCATGACTCAGCATCCGCAGAATATCGGCGACAGGTGCATATGCGATGACACATTTGTAAAGGTCCGGGGTGAATGCCCCACCCGCAAGTGCCGAATAGCCACCATAGCTTCCTCCCGCAATGCAAACGCGTGAGGGGTCGACAATGCCCTTGTCCACGTAATGCGCGAGTGCGTCGCTGACATCATCCTGCATTTCACGACCCCATTTGCCATATCCGGCGAGTCTGTGAGCCCGACCAAACCCTCTTGATCCACGGAAATTGGGTTGGATGACGAGATACCCCTTATGGGCCATGAATTGCGCCCACTCATCGAATTCGATGGCGTCATAGCGCGCCAGACCACCATGCGGCATGACGACCGTTGGCAGGCTTCTGGCCGCGTCCGAACCGGGCTCGATACCAGTTGGATAAGTTGCAATGACGGGAATTTCCAGACCATCACGTGCCGTGACCAATGCCGTTTCAATCTTGCCATACCCAACCTCATTGAGGACTGGGCGGGCGATGGCGATAACGTCCAGATTCTTCCTGTCGCGATGGAAGATCGCAAACATGCCGTGATGATCATTGCCCTCGACGCGCACGAGGACATTATTTCGATCCTTGCTAACCTCATGGATAAACACCGAACTGGCCGGGAATAGCTTGAGAAGCTGATTCATGTCCCTGGTCAGTGCATCATCGTAGAATTCGTAGCTTGGTTGCAGGCCGGAATAACGCACACCATAAGCAACGCCATCTTCCAGGAAGACACTGTCGATATCATAGCCCTGTTTGAAAAAGACCGGTTCTGAATAGCTACCGTCTTCAAGCGACACATGAAAGACGGCATCATCCATTCCATCGCGTTCGTTGACCACCACCAGTGATTTGAGATCCGGGGAAAAACCAACGAAATGGTCATCTGATAATTCCGTTTTTTCCTTGAAGATGTCATTCCACTTATTGTTCCTGAATACCTGGACGACATGACGGTTACGCCTGTTGGAAAACTCTTCGCGGACGATGACTGTTTCGGTGGCATCGACAAACCAGTCACGCGTATTTTTTGAACCGCGCTTGACCCGCCAAGTTTCACCCGTTTCCAGATTTACCCGAAACAGGTCGGATGTCGCCTGACTTAGGCGATCCCCCGACTTTGCTGGCATCAGGACACTTCCGGGTTCAACCCCCGCACCGATTATGATGCCAAGGTTTGTCTGGGGCCATAGCAGTTCACGCTCCTTGGACAGCAGAAGATGGCTTTCACCTGTTTTCCAATTGGTTGAAAGCGCGCCAAATATCTCATACTCGCCCCGATAGCCGGGAAACCGTGTTGTGACGGATTTGAACATGACCAGATGATCGTCGTCGAAAAACTCGTATCCCCGTAATTTGTCAGCGCTGGCATCGAATGCTTTGAAGCTTCCATCAACCAAAGATCTCACGATGACCATGGATTGGCCGTCCACGCGCTGCGTGAACGCGATCACATTTCCGCTCGGTGACATGTCCACATCGGAAATTTCTGCATCGCGCCCAAACAGTTCTGCTGGCGACTGGGCAGAAGCGCCAAGAGCCGCCACTACGATTAAAAGTGCGGAAACGAAAAGCTTCATAAATCCCCCCCCTATTGTAGCGATTTCAATTCTTCAGGTGCTTGTCGATGAAGTCGCCCATTGCCTGCAAGGTCTCGATACGGGTCGGGCTGGTGGAGAGCCAGTGATCACCGCCCTTGAGCTTGACGAATTTGACGGATTTTCCAGCGCTTTCGAGGCTGCCCTTCATCCGCAGCGTCTGAGCGATGGGAACGACCGTGTCGTCATTGCCGTGGATGAGCAATACCGGTGCCTGAAAAGCCGATGCAAAATTGGCCGGAGACTGGTTTTTCAGGTCATCCTTGTCTTCCTTGCGATCACCGATGACGCGCTCCCAATAGACGATTGTCTCACTGTCGCTACCGCTGGTGCTGCGCGTGCGGTTGAGCATCATGGGCAGGTCGCTCACGCCTGCGATCGAGACGACGCATTTGTAGAGTTCTGGCGTAAATGCACCGCCAGCCAATGCGGAATAACCGCCATAACTTGCGCCTGCGATACAGACCTTGTCGGGATTGGCGATACCGCTGTCGATATAGGATTTGAGTGCATCGCTGACATCGTCCTGCATCTCCAGCCCCCATTTTCCGCGACCGGAATTTCGGTGCTCATAGCCAAAGCCGGTGGAGCCGCGGAAGTTGGGCTGGATGACGAGATAGCCCTTGTGGGCGAAGAACTGCGCCATGTAGTCAAAATGGATGCGGTCATAACTTTCCGGGCCACCATGCGGCAGAACGACGGTCGGCAGGTTGCGCGCCTGCTCTGAGCCTGGCGCAATGCCGCGCGGATAGGTTGCGATGGTGGGGACCGTCACACCATCGCGTGCGGTGACCATGCGCTTTTCCATCAGGCCATATCCGGTTTCGTCCAGGAACGGCCTTGCGGATGCAACCAGCTGGAGCTCCAGCGTGTCGCGGAAGAAGAAACCGAAACCACCGGGATGGTCATTGCCTTCAATGCTGATGAGAATGACGTTCATGTCGTCGCTGAAATCGATGATTTCGACAGAGCTGTTGGGGAACAGTCCAACCAGTTGCGCGACATCACTGGTGAGTTTGGCGTCGTAGAACTCATAGCTTGGCTGAAGACCGCTATATTCCACACCAAGTACAACGCCATCCTGACTCAAAGTGCCGGAAATATCCGCGTTTGTCTTCGAAAAGACAGGCGCGGAGAACGATCCGTCGGTCAGCGACATATGGTAAGCTGCGCTGTTGACGCCTTCGGACTCCCAATCCACGACCAGAAGCGATGCACGGTCTGGCGAAAGTCCGATGAAGCGTTTGTTGCGGATATCGGTTTCTTCGGCATATAGCGACGTCCAGTCCTTGTCGCTATATCCCCATATCTTGTGCCATTCGCGCCGGTCTGAAAATTCCTCGCGACCATAGAGCGTTTCCGTGTCGTCAATGAACCAGTCTATGGTGTCGATCGTGCCGCCCTTGACCTCACGCGCGACGCCGGTTTCCAGATCCACGCGAAACAGGTCAAACGTGGCTGTGCGGGAATTGGGACCGACCCAGGCCGGCATCAACACCGACCCCGGTTCGCTACCCTGACCGATGATCATCGACAGGTTCAACTGGGGCCATAACAGATCCTTCGCCTTGGTCAGCAGCTGGTGGGTGCGCCCCGTCTGCCAGTTCAGGGAAATGGCTCCATTGACCTCATATTCGCCCTTGTAACCAGGAAATGTCGTCGTCACGCTCTTGAACAGGACGATGTGGTCTTCGTCATAGAAGTCGTAGCCATGCATCTTCTGGTTTGCCGATGAAAAGGCATTTGATTTTCCATCGACTAGCGACTGGACCATGATGGTTCTCTCGCCATCGATCCGACGCGTGAAGGCCAGAACCTGCCCGCTTGGGGACATCTTGAAGTCGGAGATGAAAGCATCCCGCCCGAACAATTCGGCAGCAGATTGTGCGTGAGCAGACAGACCTGCAGCAAACACGCCCAGCGCGGCGCAAACAGATTTCAACATTCGGACTTCCCCCCGGGTCAATATACACCTTGATTTATTCCAGCCTGAGCCATGACCGTCAATCACAACGTGCAGGCAAGATTGCCCCCATCCAGCGTGGCGGATGGAGTTAGTTCTTCTGAACGCAAGGACATTCGATTGTGCGATCACCGCCACAGTGTGGAAAAACCGCAACAGCGCCACAGAACCAAGAGTTGACTTGCAGGTAAACACTCCTATGTTCCCGGTGACCGAGAAGGCTGCCGTAGCAGCGCTTGCGGCATGAAAGCGCCGCTCCGATAACCAGTAATCAGCCCGTCTATAAGACAATCCGGTCAGATCGGCAGATTACGCAGCATAGGTCAGGATCGCCTGGATGGCGTCCTGAACAGATCCATATATGATATTTGATGAACTTGGCCTCGACCCACGTATTCTTGAGGCGGTCAAATCCTCCGGCTATACCGAGCCCACCCCTATTCAAGCACAGGCCATCCCCGCTGTGATCAGCGGCCGTGATGTTACCGGCATCGCGCAGACCGGGACGGGCAAAACGGCCGCGTTCGTGTTGCCGATGCTTCACAAGCTCTCGCAGGGCCGCGCAAAGGCGCGTATGCCTCGCACGTTGATTCTGGAGCCGACACGTGAACTGGCTGCCCAGGTCGCCGAGAACTTCGAGAAATATGGCGCAAACCAGAAACTCAACATGGCACTGCTCATCGGTGGAGTTTCGTTTGGCGATCAAGACCGCAAGATCAATGCTGGTGTTGATGTGCTGATCGCCACACCCGGGCGTCTGATGGACCATTTTGACCGTGGCAAGCTGTTGCTGACCGGCGTGCAGATGCTTGTGATCGATGAAGCCGACCGCATGCTGGACATGGGGTTCATTCCCGATATCGAGCGTATTTGCGGCATGTTGCCAAAGACACGTCAGACCTTGCTGTTTTCTGCGACCATGCCACCTGAAATCACCAAGCTGGCCAAGCAGTTCCAGAAAGATCCTGAACGGATCGAGGTGACCCGCCCTGCCCAGACCGCCGAAACCATCACCCAGCATGTTACGAAAAGCCCGTCCGATAAGGATGAGGTCAAACGTGCTGTCCTGCGTGCGATCATCAATAGCTGTGATGTGAAGAACGGCATCGTCTTCTGCAACCGAAAGCGGGAAGTCGATATCGTTGCCAAATCGCTCAACAAGCATGGCTTTGATGCTGCGCCCATTCATGGCGACCTGCCGCAATCTTACCGGACACAGACGCTGGATCGCTTTCGCAATGGGGAGCTGACCCTTCTGGTGGCATCAGATGTTGCGGCTCGTGGGCTTGATATTCCGGATGTCGGACATGTCTTCTGCTATGGTCCGCCACCCAATTCCGACGACTATGTTCACCGGATCGGGCGAACCGGCCGGGCTGGTCGCAAGGGTGAGAGTTTCACGATTGTCTCTCCTCGTGATCAGAAACTCTGGGATTCGGTTATCAAACGGATCGGCCAGGACGTTGAAAATTTCTGGAACGATGACATCGCCGCTGAAGTCGAGAATGCATCTTCGCGCCCTGAACGACGCCCTCGCAAGAATGATGATCTCAAACAGAAACGCGGGCGCGGTCGCACCCGTGATGAGAGCCGGTCGCGCGAAGAAACTCAGCGTGACGAGCCCCACAAGGAAGAGCCGCGCCAGGAAGAACAGGCCGGATCAGAAGAGCAGACACCTCAAAAGTCGCGGTCCGCAAAATCTCAGCCCAGAAGCAGGGGTGACTCAGACAACAGGAAACCACGCCGCTCATCCAAACGCGATGATGATCAGGGCATGGCATTTGTCGGCATGGGCGAGCATGTGCCCGCTTTCCTGCAAAGGGAAGTGGAAATCCCTGATCTTTCCAAGGACGACTAAGTTCAAAAACCTGACAATGCGCAATGGTTAACCAATAAAGCGCTATTGTCAGGGCTTTTCTGGCAGGTGTTTCAGTTATACCCTTAAACGTTCACAAGTTTTTACCGTTTACTGGGCTATTCTTCTCGCGACATCGGGGTCGGACGAGAAGAGGCAAGCATGATAATCGACGAGATTAGGGGTAGTAAGGGAGTCCTTGTAGGTCATCGTGCGATCGACCGCATAGGCGAATTCAACCTCACGGCTACACCTCAGAATTATGAAGTCTGGCTCCACTACGTTACCGGTTGGACACCAGATCTCGTCAAGGCAGTGGACAAGTCCATCGCCAAGGGTGAGGCGCTTTCAGATGTGCGCATGGAGGAACTTCACGAGAAATATTTCTCTTCCACCCAACTATCCACACATGTTGTTGAAACCGGCAATCGCATTGCGCGTGAAATCGCCGATGCCATTGATGCGCTGAAATCTGCCAGCAACACGACAGAACAATATGGTGCGACATTGCAAACCGCATCAAACACCTTGTCCAGCAATGTATTGTCCGGTGAAGCGCTGAAACGTGTGGCGTCTGTACTGTCGACGGCCACCAATGAGATGGCTGCGCAGAATGAAACGCTCAATACACGCCTGAAGCAATCCAGCCGCGAGATCGAAACACTTAGAGCTTCTCTTCAGGCGGCCCGTGCCGAGGCGCTGACAGATGGCCTGACCGGAATTGCAAACCGCAAATTGTTTGATGAAACACTTCGCAACCGCGTTCTGGAAGCAGAAACAGACGAATCAGAACTCTGTCTCGTGCTGTGTGACATTGATCACTTCAAATCATTCAATGACAGATGGGGTCACCAGACAGGCGACCAGGTCATCAGGTTTGTAGCCGGCTCACTTTCAACCCACGCCCTGCCCGATCATCTTGTCGCGCGATATGGTGGTGAGGAATTCGCGATCATCATGCCGCGCACATCCCTCAAGACTGCTGTTCAGATCTCAAATTCGATCCGCAGCACGATCGAGAACAAGAAGCTGATGCGTCGTTCGACCAATGAACCACTGGGTCAGATCACCGTTTCATTCGGTGTCGCCGAGTTCCGCGCCGGCGAATCCATCTCTCAGCTCATTGAGCGTTCGGATACATGCCTTTACGATTCCAAACACGCCGGACGAAACCGCGTGACCTCGGATGTTCAGATTGAAAGCAACGCCGCCTGACGACGGCGTTGATCTTCCGAGACAATCAGACCTTGATACCGGCCTTTTCCGCGTCCGCGAGGAATGCAGACAGACCTTTGTCCGTCAGCGGGTGAACAGCCAACGATTTCAGGACATTTGGCGGAAGGGTCGCAACATCGGCACCGATAATGGCCGACTGGCGCACATGATTTGCTGACCTTATGGATGCCACCAGAATTTCGGTCTTGAGCGCATCGTAATTGTCGTACATGGCGCGGATCTCGGCGATGAGCTCCATCCCGTCGATATTGATGTCGTCCAGCCGTCCGACAAATGGGGAGATATAGGTTGCGCCAGCCTTGGCCGCGAGCAAGGCCTGATTGGTGGAGAAGCACAAGGTTACATTGACCTTGCCGCCTTCATCGCTCAGCGCACGCGTTGCCTTGAGGCCGTCCCATGTCAGTGGAAGCTTGACCACAACATTCGAGGCAATTGCCATCAGCTTCTTGCCTTCGCTGACCATGCCGTCAAAGTCTGTCGCGACAACTTCTGCCGACACGTCACCGGGAACGATGTCGCAGATCTCGGCAATCACGTCCTTGAATTCGCGGCCGGACTTGGCGATCAGAGATGGATTGGTTGTGACGCCATCCACCATTCCTGTGGCGGCCAATTCCTTGATGTCAGCAATATCAGCTGTGTCGACGAAGAATTTCATGTGCCTGGGCCTCTCCTGGATCGATTATGGTTTGCGTTGCCTGTGGATACAGGAAAGCTGATGCCCGAAACAGCCTCAACAGAAAAAAAGCCGGCGGGGTGACCGCCGGCTTGAGGTATCTAAGGAACAGATGATCACCGCAACCTTAGAGGGACATAAAGGTCCCGGCGACCAGCCCTGTTTATAGGAGGGTTAACCGTTACGTAGACTGAAGCAAAAATTCATATTGAGTTCACTATATTATATTGAATTTTCAACACCTTAAGCGGATTGAGAGTGCGGCATCATATTCAACATGAATGCCTTTATGAACACGCTCTGCCGGATTTTGCGAATCCACACCGTTTGCCTGCCGCTAAATGTATTTTAAGCGCTTTGTGACAGTGTCCAATCCAACAATAAAAGACAAATGGGTGACATGATGGGCGTCTTTGATGAGCGCGCCGGTCCTACGGTTTTCGTCATTAGCGGCGATCACGACAGGACAGATATGCTGTGCAACAGATTGACTGCCGCCGGTCTGTCGGCGCAGGCGGCTGACTTCACACGATCAAGCGATGTCATGCTGTTTGATCTTTCAACCTGCAATCCTGCCTTGCTGCGTGAGATGATCTATAATCTTGAGGAGATCACGGGCGACCGCCCGCTCCTCGTCGGCCTGGGGCCTCAGACTACCAACCAGGAACTGACGGACCAGCTGGACCTTGTGCTCTCATCTGATGAAGCTCTCGCATTGGCACCGACACGTTTTCGGTTTGCGCAACGCCTGCTGGCGCGGCGTGCGGAAGCGGATCTGCGCGAACGCAGCTTTTCACGCTATGGCGTCAAGCCCAGGACTGACCAGCGCTCCAATACTGGCACAGTGCTCTATGTCGGCGACGCTGCCTCGCTGTTTCCCTCCATGCAAAAAGCGCTCGCAGTTCATGACCGGCAACTCAGCGCAGCTTTCAGTGCCTATACGGCCTATGACTATCTTCACGATGCCCGCTTTGACGCGATCGTGCTGGATGCAACCTGCGCGAATGTGCGGCCTGACAGCTTTTGCGACATGATCAATCGCAGCCCGAGCCTGACGGATTTGCCTCTGCTGGCGCTGATCGATCCTGACCGCCCGCTGACTCACGAGATTGTTCAGCGCGCAACAGATCTGATGTCGATCCACGCAGATCCGGCTCTGATAGCGGCGCAACTGGTGCATCTGGCACAATTTCATGAGCCCGGATCACACCAGTTCATATCGACAGATGGCGTCATCACAGACAGCCAAACCGGCTTGTTTTCCCGCAAGTTCTTTCTTGAGCACTTGTCGTTGCAAATCGAATGGGCCCATCGGCGCAAGCAATCATTGTCGCTTCTCCTGATCGATGTCATCGCCGAAGAACAGGATCAGGCCGGTGCCTTGTCTCACGCTGCCAATATGGTGCGCTCACTTTCAAGAGCCCAGGATGTGCCCGGGCGCCTGGCCGATGGTCAGATCGCGATCTCCCTGCCCTGTTCCGATGAGGTGGAAGCTGCGACAGCAGCACGACGCATTTGCGATGTCCTCGACGCAACGGCATTTGAGTCCGGTGCTGGCAGCCAGATGCGACAGGCACTCGTCAGTCATGCTGTCGCGAGCCTGAAACCGGGCATGAACACGGACGACCTGTTCAATGCCGCCCGTGACCAGAAAATCAGAGGCCGTGGCTACGCTGCTTGAGCGCGAGCCACGTCTTCACGATAGCGGCGGCCCGCGATGACCAGGCAGATGATGCTCAGACCGTTGAAGATCAGGATGAACTTCAGCGCCAATCCAAGTGTTTTCGACGGGTCCATGCCTTGTGCGAGGTAATAGTCGCTCAAACCACCCGCGATCCATGGGCCACACCCGATGCCGATCAGTGTCAGGCAGAACAATGTGAACGCGGATGCAAAGGCGCGCATGCGCAGCTGCACCAGTTCCTGTGATGCCGTATAGGCGATGGATGCGTAGATCAGCCCGATGAAACTCGGCACGATGTTCCACAGATAGGCCTGATTGACGGTCGGGGCCTGAAGGAACATGTAGGAAAATGGCAAGGCGACCGCTGCACATACAGCGATGAGCCATGGTCGCCAGCGCAAATCCTTGTTCGAGAGCTTGTCACAGACGCGGCCCAACAGGACTGCGCCCAGCCCTCCAATGCCGCCGATCATCAGCCCCAGAGGCAAGGACACATCACCAGGCGTCAGGCCATAGAAGCGTTGCAGATGGCTCGATATGAAGGCCACATAGGCATTTGCGGAGATGCAGATCATCAAACATCCGGCGAGCAACCACAGATAGGAAGACTGGCCCATGATGAATGTCAGCGTTTCTGACAGGCTGGGTGCCTCGCTATCGTCCTGCACGCGTTGTTCGGAAAGCCCCCTGATCGGCTCCTTGACGGTAAGGCGCACGAGAAGCGCCAGAAGCAGGCCGGGAATGCCCGCCACGAAGAATGCGACACGCCATCCATAATGGGCATAGACAAATGCACCGAGAATATAGCCGATCATGATGCCGATACCGATACCAGTGGTGTAGACGCCTAATGCCTGTGCACGTTGCTGGGGTGGATAGAGGTCAGATATGATCGAGGTGGCAGGCGGCGTTCCCCCTGCCTCACCCACGCCAACCCCCATGCGGGCGATCAGCAGATGATAGAAATTTCCCGCAAGGCCAGAAATCGCGGTCATCCCTGACCAGACCGTCAGTGATAGTGCGATGATGTTACGCCGGTTGCCTCTGTCGGCCCACATCGCAACGGGAATGCCCAGCGTCGCGTAGAAAGCTGCAAAGGCCAGCCCGGTGAGCAGGCCAAGCTGACTGTCCTTGAGGCCAAGATCGGCCTTGATCGGCTCAAGGAGTGTCACAAGGATCTGCCGGTCCACATGGTTGAAGGTGTAGACGAGCGTCAGGATGAGCAGCACATAGGTCCGCCCCATCACAGGTGCGCCGGTTTGCGTGGGCGTCGTCATGATGCCGCTTCCTCTATTGATGTCAGGAATTGTTCGATGCCCGCGACGGCCTCTGGTTCGTCCATGATAGGTGCATGGCCTATGCGTGGGACCACGACTTCAGTTGCCGAGCCGTGCTTTGCGATCATCTCGCCAGCGGTTTCTTCGGAGAAAAGGTCCGAGATCTCGCCGCGCACGATCAGGAGCGGGCGCTGTTTAATCGCAGCAAACAATTGCCAGCCCAGGGCGATGGCCTGCTCATCGATCCTGATGTGTTTCAGGCTATCGGCAATTGCCTCGTCATAGTCGAGTTCCACGCCGCGTGCGGTCTGGACGAATGTGCGGTGCGCGAATGCAAGCCAGTCTTCTTGCTCATAGTCCGGGAACGCCATTTTCTGACTGGCCTCAACGGCCTTGGCGGCATCTTCAAAACTGTCATAGGGCGCAAAAGCGCCGACATATCCGGCGATACGGTCCAGCCCGGCTTGCTCCAGTTTCGGACCGACATCATTGAGCACGACACCTGATATGCGATCCGGGATCATGTTCATCAGGATCATCGAGATCAGTCCGCCCATCGAGGTGCCAACCAGCGTGACCTTGTCGAGCGAGAGTTCATCCATCAGCCGGACGACATCATTGGCGTAAACATCATTGCGATAATTGTCGGTCACAGGATCACGCGCTGACCGGCCCCGCCCTCGCGTATCCCAGGCGATGTATCGCCGATCACCGCCCAGCGCGGCGATCATCGGCTCAAAGTCCTTGTGGTTTCTTGTCAGACCGTGAAGGCAGAGCACGGTGTGGGAAGCATCATCGCGCCCATATTGCCGCGCAAACAGCTTAAGTCCGTCATCGGAACGATATTCGATGTCTTGACTGTCCATGCTTCCTCGCCGACTTTTATATATATATTTCAACAAACGTTGAAAGCATGAAAATGACAAGGTGGCAAGGCGAAGCTCTTTGATTTTTAGAGGTAAACGGATAAGCAAAGACCCATGAATGAACAGGAATCATCACGCGTGGAAAATTCCGGCGAACGGATAGACCGCAAGGCTCGTATCCTCGATGCAGCCGAAGCGCTGTTCTCTGAACGCGGTTTTGATTCTGTTACCTTGCGGGAAATCGCAAAAAAGGCCGATGTCGACCTTGCGCTTCCAAACTATTATTTCGGGCGCAAGCCTGAACTGTTCGAAGCTGTCTTTCAGCGACGCGCCAAGCTGATCAATGACTGGCGTCTGGCTGCGCTGGACAAGGCCATCAAGGCTGCTTCACCTGCTCCGCCGAGCATTCGCGCGATCATGGAATCCTATCTGAAACCCATACTGACAGGTGCTCACATCACACAGCCGGGCTGGCGCGAATATTATGCCCTGGTTGCCTATGTGAACAACTCGACCGTCTGGGGCAGCAAGCTGATGTCGAACTTCTTCGATCCGATGGTTGCCCGGTTTCTGGAAGCGCTACGGCTTTCGCTCCCCGATGCGGATGAGCAGGACCTGTTGTGGAGCTATCAGTGCCTGTCCGGTGCACTGACGCTGGCCTTTGCGCAAACAGGCAGGATCGACCGCCTGTCTGGCGGAGTTTGCAAATCCACTGATCTTTCCAGCGCCTATGAAACGATAGTGGAGTTCTGCAGCGCGGGCTTCACATCGGCCTGCCGATCAAAGACACACGCCTGATCAGCAATTCATTCAAAAAAAAGAGGCGCTCGAGCAATGCTCGAACGCCCCAGTGGATTCCAGGGAGGGTTTGGAATCAGAATTTGTAGCCGACAGACATCGTCCATGTCCGTGGGTTGCCATAGAAGGCCGTCAGTGTGCCTTCGAGGCCGAGCGTTGGCGTGAAGGATCCATCCGGGTTCACAGCCACGAAGTTGTAGCCTGCGACCTTGTATTCCTCATCTGTCAGGTTCTTGCCGTGCAGACCGATGTTCCAGTTTTCGTTCGGTAGGGTCCAGATGATGGACATGTCCCACAATGTGTAGGCTTCCTGGTCCAGATAGGGGTTGGGTGCTTCAAACTGGCTGGAATCGCCCTTGTAGGAGATGGTTGTCGACGCATTCATCGAACCGCCACCGGCCATCGGAATGAAGTAGTTGAACACACCGCTCGCGGTCCAGTCCGGCGTGTTCTGGAACACGCGTTCGTCTGCCACGTTCACGTCATTGACAATGTATTCGTCATATTCAGCGTCGATATAGCCAGTGGTCAGCGTGGTTGTAAGGGCGTCGCCTGAAGCAAACATGTCCTCGGCAATAGTCGCCAGAGCCTCAAATTCCACGCCTGATACAGTTGCGGCACCGGCATTGGTGGTCACACCCGTAAAGGTGTCATTCACGCCATCGCCATCGGTATCAACACCGATCGAGCCGGGAACCTGAACATCCTTGTAGTCCATGTAGAACGCGGCAATGTTCGTGTTCACACGGCCCTGCCCCCAGGTTGCTTTCCAACCCAGTTCGAAGCTGTCGACCTCTTCAGGGTCAAACGACATGAAGTCGAAGATTTCCGACTCGGTGACGGTGCCATCCTGGTCGAGGTCTGGTGCTGCGGAAGTCTGACCACGCGGGTCGAAACCGCCACCCTTGAAGCCCTGTGACAGGGTTGCGTAAAGGTTGTGGTCAGGTGTCGGCTTGTAGCTCAATGACAGGCGCGGGGTAAACTTGTCCCACTCATTGGAGCCGTTGAAGTCCGACGTGGTCGCAATCACGATACCCGCGCCGTTAAAGAACTCGGAGAAGCCGCCAATATAGGTGCGACGCAGGACCTGCGATGTGCGCTCATCATGCGTGAAGCGGCCACCGAGTGTCAGCGCCAGCTTGTCGGTGAAATCATAGGTGAAGTCACCATAGACCGACCATGTCTTGGTGCTCACATCACCAAATGTCTGCGCGTTCAGGCCAGGCAGACCGATCAGGTCTCCAGTGTTTGCCAGAAGTACATCAAATACGGTCGACGCATTTGCGTCGAGATAATAGGCCCCGACAATACCGTTCAGCTTGTCGCCCGTATAGGACAATTGCAGCTCGTTCGAGAGCTGGTCGTTGGCGTAGATCGCAGGAACGTCAAGGTCACCTGATTGCAGACTGTCAAAGTCGATCGGCGATGTGGATTCGTCCTCGCGATAGGCCAGAACGTTCTTTATCGCCCAGTTGTCGCTGATCTCGAAATTGGTGACGAATGATCCACCATAGGCTTCGACATCCTGATCGATCACATTCAGGCCGGCACGCGTGTCAAAGACACCGCCCAGAACCGGCGCGCCGGTCAGCTGGCCGGGAATGAGGCGGTGGCCCTGACGGGCGTTGGACTCATCCTTGGTGTAGTCAGCCGACAGCTTGAAACTCAGTGCAGCCGTGGCATCCAGTTCAGCAGAGATACGTCCGGCCAGAACGTCCTTGTTATAGTTCTGCTCACCTGTGACGATGTTCTCACCAAAGCCTTCGCGCTTGAGCATGGCGCCCGCCGCACCGATGCGGAAACTGTCGGTGATGGGCACAGAGCCTTTGACCAGCAGATCCTGCTGGTCATAGCTGCCCAGACGGCCGGTCACTTCGAAGGTCGGGTCGGTGGACAGGTCACGAGTGACATATTTCACTGCGCCACCAATGGTGTTGCGTCCGTAGAGTGTGCCCTGTGGTCCGCGCAGAACCTCGATGCGTTCAACATCAAAGACGTCGAGCACGGCACCTTGCGGACGGTTCAGATAGACGTCGTCCAGATAGATCCCGACACCGCTTTCAAAACCGGCAACCGGGTCCTGCTGGCCAACACCGCGGATAAAGGCGGTCAGTGTGGTGTTCGTTCCCCGCGACACTTCCAGCGTCACGTTCGGAGACAGCTTGGAGGCGTCCGTGATGTCAACGACACCGAGATTTTCCAGCGTTTCACTCGACAGGGCCGTTACCGAAAGCGGCACATCCTGGAGGTCCTGCTCACGACGTTGAGCCGTGACAACGATAGTGTCGTATTTCTTGGCGGTCTCTGCCGCAGGTTCAGCTTCCTGGGCATTTGCGACCAGGATGGACGACATGCTGGCACAGCCGAGCAGAGCCGCTGCGAATGTATTTATGGGTCGTTTCATTTGTCATTCCTCCCCGAACGCCCTGACTCGAACGTTTCTGTTGTGACACATTTTTTCAACAAGCGTTGATTTCAACGTGTGTTGAAAATAAGGATAGGAAATCAGACTGTCAATCAGTCAGCGAGTTGATCTTTCCGATTGACGATAGTCGGTTGTTATAAAAAGAAATATTTGAGGAAACGCCGCGATGAGATTAGATTCCCAGCTTGTTGAGACGCCATTGGGGCGTTGCCAATCTGCTGTAGCCGAGCTGAGCCGTTGCATAAAACTATGGACTGATTCAACAAATTGGGTATGCGCCACAAGAAAAGTCACGCCTGCCGGGGGGCAAAATCATGAGCAATAATCCACTCATCACCGCAACCGATATCAGTGGGCGCAATGTGATAGTTACAGGTGCCACAAGCGGCATTGGGCAAGGCATCGCAGAAGCACTGGCTCACTCCGGTTGCAACGTGCTGATCAATGGGCTGGGAGAGCGTGACCAGATAGAAGCCTATTGCCGCGAACTAGCCGCCAGCACCGGGTCAGCCATTTTCTATTCAGATGCGGATATGGCAAAGCCGGACCAGATCGAAGCCATGTTTCTTCAGGCTCGCGAAGAACTCGGCAGCATTGATGGCGTCGTGAACAATGCAGGCGTGCAGCATATCTCTGCGATTGAGGACTTCCCGACATCACAATGGGATCTTATCCTCGCTGTGAATCTGTCATCGGCCTTTCACACCACACGGCTGGCCTTTGCCGAGATGAAGGCGCGCGGATGGGGGCGGATCATCAATATCGGATCGGCCCATAGCCTGATGGCATCCCCTTTCAAATCAGCCTATGTCGCCGCAAAGCATGGCTTGTTTGGCCTCACCAAGACTGCAGCGCTGGAAGGTGCCGAACATGGTGTGAGGGTCAACATGATCTGTCCGGGCTATGTGCGCACTCCATTGGTCAACAATCAGATTGCCGACACAGCCAGGGCGCGCAACATGTCTGAAGAGGATGTGATCCGAAAAGTCATGCTGGAAGCCCAGCCGACCAAGGAATTTGTAGAGATCGACGAGATTGCCCGGCTGACCTGTTTTCTGATGTCGGATGCTGCGCGGTCGATCAATGGAGCAGAGCTGAAGATCGAAGGCGGCTGGTGCGCGCAATAAGGCACATCAGCCGTCTGTCGGTTCCACCAATACGCCGCTAAGTTCCTTCATCAGCGCTTTCACGGCCTTCAGACGCTGTTGAGGGTCTGGCCATATGCCGGTGATCACCAGCTTGCGGTCAGGCTTCAACTTGATGCGGCTGGAATTGACATTGACGAAAGCCACCAGCTTTTGCGGGTCAAGCGGTGCGTCTTCCCGGAACGCCAGCGTTGCCCCTCTTGGACCGGCCGCAAGCTTGGAAACGCCCGCAGTCTTGCACGCCTGCTTGATCGCGGTGATCTCCAGCAATTGCCGGGTTTCCTGTGGGAGCGGCCCGAACCGGTCGATCAGTTCGGCGGCGAAACTGCCGCGCTCTTCTTCGGTCTCAAGATCCGCAAGCCTGCGATAAAGCGACAGGCGTTCGGTGAGATTCTCGACATACCCTTCAGGGATCAGCACAGCGGCGCCCAGATCGATCGATGGCGACCAGTCATCCATGGGTTCGGAATCGCCGGTACGCAGCGCCTTGACGGCATCCTCCAGCATTTGCTGGTAAAGCTCGACCCCCACTTCGCGCACATGGCCAGACTGTGAGTCTCCCAGGAGGTTCCCGCCGCCGCGCATGTCGAGGTCATGGCTGGCGAGCATGAACCCTGCCCCCAGACTGTCGAGAGACTGAAGCACTTTCAGACGCTTTTCAGCAGCATCCGTGAGCAGCATGTCCTTCTTGGTGGTGAGGTAGGCATAGGCACGCAGCTTTGCCCGCCCGACCCGTCCGCGCAACTGGTAGAGCTGGGCCAGGCCGAACATGTCGGCGCGATGGATGATCATGGTGTTGGCGCGCGGAATATCGATGCCTGATTCCACGATGGTGGTGGACAGGAGTACATCCGCCTGCCCCTCATAGAACTTGGTCATGATGTCTTCGAGCTGATTGGATGGCATCTGGCCATGCGCCGTCAGGAAGGAGACTTCCGGCACTTCCTCTTTCAGGAAGCGCTCAAGGAAAGGCAGGTCTGATACGCGCGGTGCGATGTAATAGGCCTGCCCACCGCGATAGCGTTCGCGCAACAGGGCCTCGCGAATCGAGACATTGTCGAACTCCATCACATAGGTGCGCACCGACAAGCGGTCGATGGGCGGCGTGGCGATGATCGACAGGTCGCGTATCCCGGTCAGTGCCAGCTGGAGGGTTCGCGGGATCGGCGTGGCGGACAGCGTCAGCACATGAACATCGGCTTTCAGTTCCTTGAGCCGTTCCTTGTGCTTGACGCCGAAGCGTTGCTCCTCATCCACGACCAGCAGACCGAGGCGCTTGAAGTTGACCTGTTTGGACAGCAAGGCATGCGTACCAACGACGACATCACACGTGCCATTGGTAATCATCTCGCGCGTCTTGTTTGCATCCTTGGTGGACACGAAGCGCGACAGGTGACGCACCTCGATCGGCCAGCCTTCAAAGCGCGATGAAAATGTCTTGAAGTGCTGGCGCGCGAGCAAGGTTGTCGGCGCAATGATGGCGACCTGCATGCCCTGCATGGCGGCGATAAAGGCCGTGCGCAGGGCAACTTCTGTCTTGCCGAAACCCACATCTCCACAGACCAGACGATCCATTGGCTTGCCCGAGCCAAGGTCGGAAATGGCATCATCAATAGCGTTGAGCTGGTCGTCTGTTTCCTCATAGGGAAAACGTGCGCAAAATTCGTCGAACAGTCCGTCCGGACGGGCTGTCTTTTCGGCCTTGCGCAATTCGCGCTCGGCGGCGATGCGAATGAGGTCCTCGGCCATTTCCAGAATGTCGCGCTTGGCGCGGGCCTTGCGCGTCTGCCAACCGCCACCGCCCAGCTTGTCCAGCGCGTTCTCGCTGCCCGCACCAAAACGCGTGACCAGTTCGATGTTCTCGACGGGCACAAGCACCTTGTCGCCGCCAGCATAGACCAGTTCCAGACAGTCATGCGCGGCATCGCCGAATTCGACCGTGCGCAGGCCTTCATAGCGTCCGATTCCATGGTCGACATGCACGACCAGATCACCAGGACTCAGCGAAGAAATCTCGGCGATAAAATTGGCCGTCTTGCGCTTCTTGCGGGGGCGCGCCAGCTTGTCACCGAGGATGTCCTGTTCAGCCAATATGGCCAGATCATCTGATTCAAAGCCGGATTCAATCGGCGTTGCGCTGATCACCGGTCCGGGGGAATTGCGCGCCTGCTCCCAGTTTTCCACTGGCATGATGTCGTCCAGCCCGTGATCGGACAGCATGGTCGCCAGCCGGTCCTTGGACCCTGCTGACCATGCCGCGATCACCAGCTTGCGCTTCTTTTCCATCTGGGCGCGGCCATAGGCAACCACAGCGTCAAAGACATTTACATCCGGATTGGCACGCTCGACGGCAAAATCCCGTGCTGGCGATGTGCCGCCGAACAACTGGTCTTTTGCTTCAGGCATTTCATAGGGGTGAAAGCGGATGCTTGCGCCCGATGACAGACGTTCTTCGAACTCATCTTCAGAAAGATATAATGCTGTTGGCGGCAGCACCTTGGCATGCTGGACGTCTCCGCCACCAGCATGCATGCGCGCGCCATGGTAATCGCGGACAAGTTCCAGGCGTTCGCGCGCTGCTGCATGCGCAGCAGTGGTCGTGCCGATCAGTGCATCAGGGCCAAGATAGTCGAACAATGTCTCCAGCTTATCATGGAACAAGGGTAGCCAATGCTCCAGCCCTTGCCGCCTGATACGAACCTTGACGGCCTCAAACATCGGGTCACCGGCAGGTGGACCGAAATTCTCCATATATCCCCGACGGAACATCGTGAGCGCATCGTCGTCGAAGAAGATCTCACTGACCGGTGCCAGAGATATGGTCTTGAGGTTTCCGGTCGAGCGCTGGGTCTCTGGATCGAAGCTGCGCAGCGTATCCAGGGTCTGTCCGAAGAAATCCAGCCGGACGGGTTCGGTATTGTCGGGCGGGAAGATATCGATAATGCCACCACGAATGGCATATTCGCCCGGTTCACGGACGATATCGGTGCGCGAGTAACCGTTGATCTCGAGATATGATTGCAGGGATTTCTGGTCGACATCGGCATTGACGGCTGCCGCAAAGGACGCCTTGGCGAGCGCGCTGCGCGGCGCGGCACGCTGGACCATGGCGGATGCTGTCGCAACCACCATGAGGGGCGCATCGCCATGCCTGTGCGCCAGTCGGGCCAGTGTTGCGCAGCGCTGTGCGGCAGACTGGGCTGAAGGGCTCACACGGTCATAAGGCAGGCAATCCCAGCCGGGAAACAGCAGCAATTCCAGATCCGGGCGGAAGAAACGTGCAAGCGCGGCGACCGACAGGGCCTGCCTTTCATCGCGCGCTATGAAGCAACCCGCGCCGCCGCGCTTGACCAACGCTTCGACAAGGATCCTGACATCAGCACCAAAAGGCGCTTCACTGATTTCCTGAGGGCGTTTGAGCCCCGCGACGACATCCCAGACTTTCATCAGGAGGGGCTAACAATGTTTTGGGCCAATTGTCAGCCGGGATTCTGCAAAATAGTGGAAACATCAAAGGCGCGCAGCTGTTCGAGCACGTCGCCCTGATAGGTTTCTGGTATGTCGCCTGTCCCGACGATCCATGCATATACATCCTGATCAGGCGCATCCATCAGGGCTTCGAACTGGTCAAGTTGGACGTCTGTCATGAATTCCAGATTGGCTTCCGCGAAATGGCCCATGATCAGGTCCATCTCCTTGAAGCCTCGGTGATTGGCGCGAAACAGCAGCTTTTTCCTGCGAGCATCCATAAATGCGTCTCCGGGGTGTTATTTGTGGGCCCGCAGAGCGAGCACTGGATCTACAGTCACATAGGTCAAAGATAGAGTGATTGCCACGTCTTCGTGGGTAGCTGATGCTGTATTGAAGACCTGAACGCATCAATCCCAATCAAGTGTCATGGTTCTGATGGCCTTTTCGATATCTTCGTGCTGGGCATCGTTCATGTAGGTCATGATCAGGCAGATCACGAAGCCGCCCGAGACATAGCTGGCATATTCCTGGCGGATCTCGATGTCTGACGCTGGTGAGAGGCTGGCGACCAACCGATCGAAATCCTTGCCGTCTATGGTGATTTTGGCGGGTGTCGGCTCGAAGCTGTAGTTCAAAGCGGTTTTCGTCAGTCCTGATTTCAGGGCGCGGAGATAATCACTGCCTGACTGGATGGACGGCGCATGTGAGATATCCTCGACGATGACTGCCAGATTTGCATTGAATGGAACGGGCTTTCCGGGCGGGGTCTGGAAAAAGCTGACAAGGTGGAAGGTTCGCGCATTGGCGGTTTCCTGCGCCTGACGGGCAGTCTTGCTGCCGGTGGCAAGAATGTCTGCTCCCCTGTCGCGCGCCACGAGCATGTCATCCGGCGTCTGGGCATGCCAGCCTCTGGGTTTGCGGATCGACATTGCGAAACGGTCGGAGATGAACACATCACCCTTTGACCTGATCAGAGGAACATCCGGGCCTGGTGCTTGCCTGGATATTTCCAGTTCGGTGGGCAAGGCTGCAGGATCATCGCGGCCGCAGCTGATCTGCATTGAGAGCATCAATGTGAGCGCGACCACTTTCAACAATCCGGTTTTCATGATCACGCCCCTCGCCTATATCCGAGCATTAAGCATGACTTGGTCAAAGCTCAAGGCATGAAACTCTACCCCAAGGCCGGATTGTCAGTCAGGGCGGCTCAGCCTAGCTTCGTCACAAGCCAGAGCAAGAATCCGAGATGAGACCGCAGATATTGTTTCCATATTTTGCTGCGCTGGACAGCCTGCCCGGTCTTGGCCCGAAGACGACTCCGCTTGTCGCCAAACTGGTGGGAGGCGACCGGATTCTGGATCTGCTGTTTCACCTGCCCGTCAGCTGGATTGATCGGCGGCCGCGCGAGAACATCGCTGCCATGCAGTTCGATGAGATCGCCACGGTGCGCGCGCATGTGAATTCCGTGCGCGTCGGTCATGGGTCTGCTCCCACGCGCATCCGGCTGACGGATGATACGGGCGTGCTCACGCTGGTCTATTTCCGGGCCAATCCGAGATGGCTGCAGTCCACCTTTCCCATGAACAAGGAAGTGCTGGTCTCCGGCAAGGTTGAGGATTTCAACGCCGAACGGCAAATCGTGCATCCGGATCATGTCTGCGACCCGGAGAAGGACGAGACTCTGCCCGAGGTCGAGCCGGTTTACCGGATGAGTGCGGGCGTGACAGGTCGGTTGCTGCAAAAGGTGATCAAGGCGGCGCTGGAGACGGTGGAGGAATTGCCGCCCTGGAGCGATCCACACCTGATCGAGAAGAACCGCTGGCCCGGCTTCCTTGAGGCGCTCAAGGGGCTTCACCGTCCGGAAAAGCACGATCCGGCTGCGTTTGAACTGGCCCGTAAGCGACTGGCCTATGACGAGGTGTTGGCGCGCGAAGTTGCGGTCGCGCAGGCCCGATTGGTACGCGAGAAACGCAGGGCTGAACCGATCCCGCCCAATCCGCATGTCGTGCAGGACTTGCTCGCGGCATTGCCATTCCAGCCAACCCACGCACAGATGCGAGCCTATGACGATATTCGCTCGGACATGTCACGCAAGACACCCATGCGCAGGATCGTTCAGGGTGATGTGGGTGCGGGCAAGACATTGGTGGCGGCATTGGCGATTGCGCAGGCAGCGGCAGCCGGAAAAGCTACGCTGTTCATGTCCCCCACCGAGGTATTGGCACGCCAGCAGGCCGAGGGCCTGGAAAACTTCCTCGCCCCGCTCGGATTTCACTGTGCCGCCTTCACCGGACGCAACAAGGCATCAGAGAAAAAAGCCATGCTGGATGCCGTGGCAAAGGGTGAGTTGCACTGTCTTTCGGGAACGCAGGCGCTTTATCAGGACAGCGTTGTCGTCGATAATCTGGGCCTGATCGTCATTGATGAACAGCATCGCTTTGGTGTCGCTGACAGGATGAAACTGACATCGAAGGGCATCGCGCCGCACACTTTGATGATGAGTGCCACGCCAATCCCACGGACACTTTCGGCAGCGCTACAAGGCGATCTGCAAAGCTCGATCCTTGACGAAAAGCCCGCAGGCCGCAAACCCATCGTCACCCGTGTCGCGCCGACCACGCGCGTTGATGAGGTGATGCAAGCTGTGGCCAAGGCTACGGAACGCGGAGAGCGGGCTTTCTGGGTCTGCCCCGCGGTTGATTCAGAAGAGGCAGAGGATGCCGCTGCCGAGCGTCGCCGCGACATACTCGCCGCGCGTGTGCGAAAGCCAGTGGCGCTGGTGCATGGCAAGCTGGCCCATGCCGACAAGGACGCCGCTCTTGAAGCGTTTCGCAAGGGCGACGCTTCAGTCCTGGTTGCAACAACAGTGGTAGAGGTTGGGGTTGATGTGCCAGAGGCCACGATCATGGTGATTGAGCATGCCGAGAAATTCGGGCTTGCGCAGTTGCACCAGTTGCGAGGCCGAGTGGGACGAGGAGACAAGGACTCCTCCTGCCTGCTGCTATACAAGCCGCCGCTCACTCAAGGCGGGCATGATCGGCTGGATGTGTTGCGCAAGACAGAAGATGGGTTCGAGATTGCCGAAGCAGATTTCAAGCAGCGAGGCCCCGGAGACCTTCTGGGACTGAAGCAGTCCGGCCTGCCTGATTTTCGTGTTGTGGACCTGACGCAGGATGCTGCCCTGTTCGAGATTGTCAGGAGCGACATCAAATATCTGATCAATCAGGATCCTGATCTGGACAGCACTAGAGGACAGTCCATCAGATTGGTGAGAGAGTTGTTCGCGCCTCGCGCTTCTGAGGTCATCAAGAGCTGACGCTGTTTATTCAGAGCCTGTCTTGCGATCAAAGCTTGGCAGCAATCTGGAGACCTTGCTCCTGAAATCGTCGGCATTGTCTGAATTCATCTCAGGCTCGGCAGGTTCGGGCACGACCAGACCGGCTGAAATAATCAGCTTGGCACCTTCCTCGACGGACATGTTGAGTGTCTTGGTCTCGGACCGGTCGACATAGATCAAAAATCCGGATGTCGGGTTGGGTGTCGTTGGGACGAATACCCCGACCATTCCTGGTGTTTTCTCGGCCAGCTCACCTTTGACCTCTGATGTGACAAACCCTATCGCCCAGGAATTCTTGCGTGGATATTCCACCATCACGACTTCACGGAAGCTGCGTGACTGGCCCGAGGTGAAGATCGAGATGACCTGTTTCAGCGTCATGTGAATCGAGCGGACGAATGGTACACGACCGATCAGCCAGTCACCGACATTCAGCAGGGACTTGCCAAGCAGGTTGGCGGCAATGGTTCCGATCAGGATGAGCCCGACGACCGCGAAGACCAGACCGAGACCGGGTAGCGCGAATTGCGTGTAAGTCTCAGGATTCCACCGATCAGGGATCAGTGGCTTGACCGTGCTGTCCACGAATTCGATGAATTTCCAGACGAGAAACACCGTGATGCCAATAGGTGCGGCGACGACGATCCCGGCGAGGAATCGCCCGCGCAGCCAGCTCAGCAAGCTGCTGCGTTTGCGCGGCTGGCCTGTGAACAGGTTTGTGTTTTCGTCGTCATCCGGTGTGTTGGACATGTCATTCCGTTGGCAAAGCCGCGTGGGGCTTATAAATACAGGTCATGTGACACCACATGGTGACACAAAGGGGTTTCCAAAAGGATATGATGCTGAAACGTTTCAGATACCATTCGGTGGCGGGCAATTACGGCGAATTTACAGTCAACAAAATGGATTCGATCATTGAAGTTCAGTAGAGATCGCAAGGTGGCCACAATGATGGAACAAAGAGCGGTGTTTGATCATTGTTGTAGCGTTTGATCCGACAACCCGCATTTCAGTATGTCACGGCCTAACAGGACAAATATCCATTGGAACATCAACACCAGTCTTCGGATGACGCCAAGGCACCACCGATAAGTAAACGTCGCGGGCTGCGCTATGGTTTCATCGCCTTTCTTGCGGTTGCGGTTTTCCTGATCGCTGTCGTCATCGGATTCAGGGACAATATCTTTCGCTGGATCATCAATCCAAGAACGCCGTTCCAAACCTATGTTCCGCCACCGGAGCCTGACTATTCCCAAGCCTCAAGCTGGGCGATCTATCCCAGCGAGCCACCGCCCGGCGCATGGGAAAAGGGTTGGGGTGTCGATGTGTTCTTCATCCATCCAACAACCTATTTTGCGTCAACCCAATGGAACGCTCCGATAGACGACGCCAAGGCGACGAAGCGTCTTGAGCGGGACATATTGCCCAATCACGCGCGGCCCTTTGCGAGGGCTGGTGCGATATATGCGCCGCGTTACAGACAGGCGACCTTGCTGACAGAGCTGAATTTTGGCGAGGATTCGCGTCAGTCTCTATCGCTTGCCTATTCGGATATTCTCAACGCGTTCGATACCTATATGAATGACCGCAATCGCGGCCGTGCGATCATCATTGTCGGCATTCAGCAAGGCGGTTTGTATGCTCAGCGCCTGCTGGCAGAACGCTTCAATACACCGCGCATGCAGGAACGGCTTGTCGCTGCCTATCTGATTGATTCAGCTGTTCCCATGGATCTGTTCAACACGCAGCTGGAAGGTCTTGCGGCCTGTGAGAAAGCCGATGACTTTGGATGTGTCGTGTCCTGGGGCGTGGTTCTGGATGGCGATGACAGCGAGGCTGACAGATTTCGCAATCGATCCAAGAGCTGGAATGAGGATGGTACGCTGCTCTCGACTACAGGGCGACGCCTCGTCTGTATCAATCCATTGCTGTGGTCCACCAATAGCGATTTTGCACCCAAGCGCCTTCATCGCGGCGGTGCCAGTGCTTCGGGACTGGACAGCGATTCAGACCCGGCGATTCTTCCCGGTGCGGTTGCCACGCAATGCGTGGATGGCGTTCTGATCACGGATCGCCCGCGCGAAAGCCAGCTGCGTCGCTCGATCCGGTTGGGTGCCCGCTTCAAGACGCCTGATTTCAACCTGTTCTACGCTGATATCGAGGACAATGCAGAGCTGCGTGCCAAGGCTGCCATCAGCTGGCTGCTTGAGCATGGGGCCAGACCTGCCCCTCCCATGGGAGACAGCATCTCCATTCAGGATGCGCCTATCAATGAAGTTCAGGATGCGCTGGTCAATCCATCGTCAGCGCTGCGTGGCCGGGACGAGGATGCGGGTAATAATGAGGATTGATCAATCCTCGTTCGGTTTCGTTGTCTTGCTGCCCCTGGCAAGAATGCCTGTGGTTGATCGGCCATCCAGCAAGCCTGCAATGTGGACGTCTCCACCCCAGCCGATGACTTCCTGTGCACCGACGATAGTGTCGATGGTGTAGTCGCCACCCTTGACGAGAAGGTCCGGTCGCAGCGCCATGATCAGGTCGTGGGGCGTGTCGTCTTCGAACTCGACAACCAGATCCACAGCCTCCAGAGCCGAGAGCACGCGTGCACGGTCCTCACCTGAATTGACCGGACGTTCGGCACCTTTCAGGCGGCGCACGGATTCATTGGAGTTCAGACCGACTACCAGCCGATCGCAACGGCGGCGTGCATCCCGCAACAGTGAGATATGGCCTGCATGAAGAATGTCGAAACAACCATTGGTGAAACCGATTCTGCGGCCAGCATCCTTCCATGTGGCAATCTGCAATAGTGCTTCTTCCAGATTCATGACCTTGTCCGGCGCATCCAGACGAGAGCGCCGCCCCCTGACAAAGGTTTTGACCTCTTCAGAAAACACCGCAGCCGTGCCGACTTTCGTCACGGCCACACTGGAAGCTGCAAGCGCCAGTTCACAGACGCCGTGCATGTCGACACCACCGGCAACACCGAGACCCAGAGCTGCCAGTGATGTATCGCCTGCACCTGAGACGTCATAGACTTCCAATGGCTTGGAGCGCAGATGCACGATCTTGCCATCCTCCTTGAGATAGCTGAGCCCCTTTGATGATCGCGTCACCAATACAGCCTTGGCAGGATAGCGCTCGCTGGCGGCGTTCAACGCCTTTTCGATATCTTCATCCGTGTCGGTGGGCATGTTCAGCGCCGCCGACAATTCCGCTGCGTTAGGCTTTAGGAGATCGACTGCGCCATAGCGTTCAAAATCGAGGCCCTTGGGATCGGCGACAACGGGCTTTCCATGTCGTGCAGCGGCTTTGACCACTGCAGCCAGCACATTGCTGGTCACGGTACCCTTTGCGTAGTCGGACACCAGCACAGCATCGCAACGCGCAGTCTCTTCCTCGATAGCCCGAATGAGGTCTTCTTCATCATGTGCTGAAATCGAATGGGAATCTTCAACATCCACACGCAATAATTGCTGACCATTGGCGACAAACCTGGTCTTCAGGGTCGTGCGCCGGTCACGCATGGGAATGAGATCGCCCTCAATACCTTCTTCTTCAGCGATGAGATCCGCAAGACGTCGGCCGATTTCATCATCGCCCACCACACTCAGCAATGTCACCTTGCCGCCCAGTGACACGACATTGCGAGCGACATTGCCGACCGCACCCAGCATTTCACGCTCATCGCCCTTGCGCAGAATCGGAATCGGCGCTTCCGGCGAGATCCGTTTCACATCGCCATAGATATAGCGGTCAAGCATCAGGTCGCCGATGCACAGCACTCGCTTATTCGCAATAATGTCGAAGATGTCGTCGATATGGGTGCTGATCATGATGCTACTCTGGAAATCTGCCTGGATATTCTAGCCAGTATTTGCCTGTTTCTGGCAGGTCTTTGCACAAATGCAAACCGTCTCGATGATCCGATTGCAGATCCCGGACGTATCCTGATCATGAGACGACTGGTTCAATTCACAAGCCGCAAAGGACTTTGGGAACATGTCACAATCTCCCGCGATCCTTTGGCTGCGTGATGATCTGCGCTTGCGCGACAACCCCGCCCTGCATCTGGCAGCCAGAAACGACCGTCCGGTCGTGTTCGTCTATGTGCTCGAAGATGTATCTTCGCAGCGTGATCGCGGCGGTGCTTCCAACTGGTGGCTGGACAAGTCCCTCACAGCACTCAAGCAGGAAATCACCAATAAGGGTGGTCAGCTGGTATTACGCCGCGGTGACGCCCTGTTGCATCTGCGAGAGATTGCAGATGCGCTCGCAACGCAGGATGTGTTCTGGAACCGTCGCTACGCCGAGGCTCATCGCGAGCAGGATGAGATCATCAAATCCAGTCTGAAAGATGATGGTTTCAACGTGACCTCCTGCCCCGGCAATGTGCTCATGGAGCCGTGGAAGATCAGCACGAAAGATGGCGGGCCTTACAGGGTGTTTACGCCCTACTGGAAATCTCTCCAGAATTCGATCGAGCCAAGGCAGATCCTGACGGCACCTTCAGAGTTTGCGCCAACCAAATCCATTCGGTCTGATTCGCTGAAAGACTGGGGGCTGCATCCGACAAAGCCAGACTGGTCAGATGGTCTGAATGACGCATGGACGCCCGGAGAAGCGGGAGCATGGGACCGACTGAGTGAATTTCTGGATGGCGCGATTGCAGATTATTCAAACAAGCGCGACATACCTTCCATTGATGCAACCTCCAGACTGAGCCCTTATCTGCACTTTGGTGAAATATCCGCCAATGCGATCTGGATGACCGTCACCTCGGCAATAGAGGCTGGTGAGGTGAATGAGCAGGCTGCGCGCAAATTCCTGTCAGAGCTGGCCTGGCGCGATTTTTCCTATCACCTGCTCTATCACTACCCAACCCTGCCGAATGAAAACTACCAGTCGAAATTTGATAGATTCCCATGGCGAGATGATGAAGCCGCATTGATCGCCTGGCAAAGTGGCAAGACCGGCTATCCGATAGTCGATGCCGGAATGCGCCAGCTATGGGCGACAGGATGGATGCATAACCGCGTGCGCATGGTTGTGGCGTCCTTTCTGACCAAGCATCTGCTGATCCATTGGAAAGCCGGTGAAGACTGGTTCTGGGACACGCTGGTCGATGCTGATCATGCCAACAATGCTGCTTCCTGGCAGTGGGTGGCTGGATCGGGTGCGGATGCAGCGCCCTTCTTTCGTATCTTCAATCCGATCACGCAGGGTGAGAAATTCGATCCTGACGGTGACTATGTGCGCAGATGGATTCCAGAAATCGCAGAGCTGGACAACAAATGGCTGCATAGCCCGTGGAACGCGCCACAGTCTGCGCTGGATCGTGCCGGGATTGTACTGGGACAAACCTATCCCAAGCCAATTGTCGACCATTCCGGTGCACGTGAGCGCGCACTTGAAGCCTATAATCAGATCAAAAGCGGCTAAGGCCAGAACCCGCCCCGGAGATATTCAATGCCATTCACAGCATCACCATCCCAACAGCGTATCGCGATCATTGGCGGCGGCATTTCCGGTCTGGGCGCAGCTTTCGCCCTGAAGGATAGCGCAGACGTCACGCTTTTTGAAAAGCGCGAGCGGCTGGGTGGTCATGCCTGCACCATAGACGTTGATTATGATGGCTCCCCCCTCAGCGTGGATATCGGCTTCATCGTCTGCAATGATCATAATTACCGCAATTTCGTACCTTTGATGCAGCATCTGGGTGTGGATCTGGTCGATAGCGATATGAGTTTTGCGGTATCGGATCCTGCCGGGTTTGAATGGTCATCTGACCGTCGTGGGCTGTTTGCCTGGAAGCGCAATGCATTCAATCCAACCTTTCTCGGACTGCTTAGAGAGATCATGCGCTTCAACGCCAGAGCCCGCGCGGATATCGCATCAAACTCAGTTCCTGATTATTCATTGGGTGATTATCTGGACGAACTCGGCGTTTCGAAGACGTTTCGTGATAATTATCTGCTGCCCATGGGCGCTGCCATCTGGTCGACACCTGAGAGGGGTGTGCTCGACTATCCCGCTGAAAGCTTCATCCGCTTCTTCGACAATCATCGGCTCATGCATATGAAGCGTCCGGTCTGGCGCACGGTCAAAGGTGGGAGCCGCGAATATGTGAGCAAGATGGCTGCACTGCTGGATAATCGGATACGACTGAACGCGCCTGTGGAACGCATCACGCCGGGTGTGGATGGCAAAGTCGAGGTGGCCCTGCCAAGTGGTGAACGCCAGTTGTTTGACGAGGTGATCCTCGCGGGACACTCAGATCAATCCGACAAGATGCTCAGCCCGATCTACCGCGCGCAGAAAGCCGCGCTCGGGATGGCACGCTATGCCCCCAACATCGTTTATGTGCACCGTGACCCATCACTCATGCCGCGCAGACGAGCTGCATGGGCCAGCTGGAACGTGATGCGCGGCCAGGGTGAGACTGTATGTGTCTCCTATTGGATGAACCGCCTCCAATCCATTCCGAACAGTCAACCGCTATTCGTGACGCTCAACCCGAAACGCCCACCCCACCCGGATCTGACCTTTCACACCACTCAGTTTGATCACCCCATGTTTGACGCAGATGCTCAACAGGGGCGTGATGCTGTTCGCGAACTTCAGGGACAGGACGGCTTGTGGTTCGCGGGGGCCTGGCTTGGTGACGGCTTTCACGAGGCCGGGCTGAAATCAGGATTGGCAACGGCCTTTGCGTTGGGCGGTGCCGTGCCCTGGACACCTTTTGGTGTCGAACGCCTTTCCCCTCCCGCCATCAATCTGCCGCGCATGCTCAGTGCGGAAACACACGCATGAAGCTTGATGCGCTCTCACTCTGGATCGGCCGAACAGCCCATGTCCGTGAGCAGCCGTTCAGGCGCGCGTTTCATCACCGCGTTGCCATGATCGAGATCGATATCGACCGCCTCGACGACGCTGCAAACAGCTCTGCCTTCTTCAGCGTCAATGCCTTCAACCTTGTGTCGTTTCACACCAGGGATCACGGCTCCCGCGATGGTGGGTCCCTGCGCGACTGGGCGATGCAACGTTATGATGAAGCAGGACTGGATTTGGCCGATGGCAGCATCCGACTGGTCACATTCCCACGGGTCTGCGGATATGGATTTGCACCGATCAGTATCTGGTACGGCTATGACGCCGGCAATACGCTGAAGGGCGTGATCTATGAAGTTCACAACACATTCGGTGAAAGCCACGCATATGTTGGATCAATCGATGGAACCTTGGCACCGGATGCGCGTTGCACGCAATACGTGCCCAAGGCATTTCATGTCTCACCCTTCATGGATGTTTCGGGAAAATATCGGTTCACATTGAACAATCCGGCTGAAAAGCTTAGATTGATAATAGAAAATTTGGCGGGTGAAGGTCGGTGGCATTCAGCCAGTTTGTTAGCGCGGCGCAGATCCGCGAATGCCTTTTCGATCCTCAAACATTTTGGTCTGCGGCCATTTGCGGCTGTTGGCGTGACTGCAGCCATTCACTGGCAGGCCATGTGCCTCTGGATGCGCGGCGCGGTCTACCACTCCAGGCCCACACCTCCGAACTCGCCATCAACGGTTACCGAGACTGCCTCACAGAAGGCAAACAGGAGGACTCTGCAAGATGAGCACGACCGAAAGCTATTCAGATCTCCACACACCGATGGATGCGTTGAAGCAGGCTCCCACAAGCCTGAAACTTGTTCTTAAACGCGTCAGGCAGATCAAGTATGGGCAGCTGACCCTGCATCTGCCCAATGGCCGTAGCTGGACCCTGAAAGGCGAAAAGCAAGGCCCTGCTGGTGAAGCGACCTTCCGGGAGTGGAATGCTTTCAGCCGCATACTCTCATCTGGTGATATCGGTCTGGCAGAAGCCTTCATGGCTGGTGAAGTGGATTCGCCTGACCTCACCGAGTTTCTCAAAGTGTGTTCGCTGAACTTCGATGCATTACAGAACGTTGCCGTTGGCCGGACGCTGACGCGGTGGGTCAACGCCCTGCGCCACAGGATGTTCAATCGCAATTCACGCAATGGATCGCGCAAGAACATTCTTGCGCACTATGACCTTGGAAACACGTTCTATGAACGCTGGCTCGATCAGACCATGACCTATTCGTCAGCGCTTTTTGCTGATGACTCCATGAGCCTTGAACAAGCGCAGCTCGAAAAGTATCGCCGTATTGCCCGCCAGATCGGTGCGCGCCCCGGTGCTCACATTCTGGAGATCGGATGCGGCTGGGGAGGCTTTGCCGAGGTCGCTGCGGGCGAATTCGGCGCGCATGTCACCTCATTGACGATTTCAGATGCCCAACACGCCTATGCGAGTGCCCGCATGGAACGACAGGGGCTTTCCGATCTGGTTGATATCCGATTGCAGGATTATCGCGACGTTCAGGGCCGATTTGACGGCGTGGCATCCATCGAGATGTTTGAAGCTGTCGGCGAGGAATACTGGCCTGATTATTTCGACAAGATTGCCGAAGTGCTGACCGAGAATGGTCGCGCAGCTCTTCAGATCATCACCATAGATGACGACTTGTTCGCCAAATATCGCAAGCGGGCCGATTTCATTCAGCGCTATGTATTCCCTGGTGGCATGTTGCCCAGCCATGAGAAATTGTCAGAACACACAGAGCGATCTGGATTGACCATCGAAGACCGCCACATGTTCGGGCGTGATTATGCGAAAACCCTCAAAATCTGGGCCGAATCCTTTGAAGCCGAATGGGACAAGATCAGGTCAGAAGAATTCGACGAGCGTTTCCATCGGTTGTGGCGTTTCTATCTGAGCTATTGTGAAGCCGGTTTCTGGACGGGCCGTATCGATGTCGGCCAGTTCACCTTGATGAGGTCCTGAGAGACTTATTTGTCGTCAACCAGATTCATGATGACCAATGCGGCGTCTTCATGTGAGCGTGGAAGCTCTGCGGCTTCAAAGCCAAGCACGAATACATCAGACATCGCCAGCACGCCGCCCCAACCAAGCGCCGGGACAGCCCACATGATCAGGGCAGAAACCGTCGAGCGCATGAGCATGGCACCTGCTCCGCCCGGAGCCTGGCCCATCTTGACCTCCATGCCACCGAGCAGCTTTTCGCCCATGAACATGCAGGCGACACCCGTCAGCGGGAAGATCAGACCGAGCATCGTGTTGTCATAATAGACCATCAGCGCAATCGAAATAGCGCCCGCTAAAAGCGAGATTGTGAACAGAAATAGTCCAACCCAGACCGCACGCATGATGATGACCTCTACCCAACCACACTGGATAGACTACAGGCAAGTCGTCAAAAGATTATTGAAGAATTCGTTTCAAACGTCGAAATCAAGTCCAATAGCTGAAAACCGTTCTCTGCTTTCAGCCCACTTTTCCGAGATCTTGATTCTTGTGAATAAATGAACAGGACGCTGGAAGATATCCTGCATTTCTTCACGAGATTTTTGCCCTACTTCACGGATCACCCGACCCTGCTTGCCCAGAATGATCTTTCTGTGGCCTTCGCGCGCAACATAGATGATCTGATCTATTCTGATCGAGCCATCCTTGCGTGATTCCCAATTTTCGGTCTCGACGGTCAACTGATAGGGCAGCTCTTCATGCAGGCGCAGCATAAGCTTTTCGCGGGTGACTTCCGCTGCCAGCAGGCGTGATGGCATGTCGGCCGCCTGGTCTTCTGGAAACAGGAACGGTCCCGGCAACATGTTCTTCGCCAGATGCTCGGACAAGGCATCAACGCCTCCGCCCTTCAGGCCAGAGATCATGAAGACATCCGAGTAAACGCCTTCGTCATAGAGCGCAGCAGAGATTGGCAGAAGCTGATCAGGACGAACAAGGTCGACCTTATTGAGCGCCAGAATGGCCTTCTTGCCAAGCTCCTGAAGGTCCTTGATGATCCGCTTGTCATCGATGATCGATTTTTTTTCTGCTGCAGAAATCTTGCCCTCGGCTTCTGCAACCCATGCACTCACATCGACGACGTGAAGGATCAGATCGGCTCCGTCTGCTCCATCCCAGGCAGACCGGACCATTGCCCTGTCGAGGCGACGCTTTGGTGTAAAGATACCGGGCGTGTCGACGAGAATGACCTGCGAGTCATCACGCATCATCACACCGCGTACCTGAAAGCGCGTCGTCTGTACCTTATGGGTGACGATAGACACCTTCTCGCCCACCAACCTGTTTACCAATGTCGACTTGCCGGCATTCGGCGCACCGATGACCGCAGCAAATCCAGCGCGGGTCTCTCTGGTCGTCTCGGCGCTCATGCCTCTACTCCTAATGCGTTCAACATGGCCGCCGCCGCTGCACGTTCCGCAGCCTGTTTTGTTGGTCCTTCGCCGCTGGCGGGCTTTTCTCCGTCAACTTCGACTTCAACGACGAATACTGGTGCGTGGTCCGGTCCATCGCGGGATTTGAGATGGTAGCTTGGCATGGGTCTGCCTTCACCCTGAAGCTCTTCCTGAAGCAAGGATTTGGGATCTCGTGGGGCTTCGGAGAGTGTCTTGAATGCGTTCTTCCAATAGGTGGTGATAAAGGCTTCTGCCTTGGCCAGCCCGCCATCCAGATAGATCGCACCGATCACTGCCTCCATGGCATTTGCCAGAATGGACTGGCGTGTGGCACCTCCACGCGCACGTTCGGCATTGTCCAGCAGGATGAATGCGTCCAGCCCGATTTCCTCTGCGATCTCTGCACAGATCACACGATTGACCAGCGCATTGAGACGCGGAGCAAGCCCACCCTCACGTTCCATCTCAAAGCGCTTCATCAGAGCTTCGGCGACAACCAGCCCCAACACCCTGTCGCCGAGAAATTCCAGGCGCTCATTGGACAGGCGTGCCGCCTGCCCGGGAACGGTGCTGGAATGTGTCAACGCGCGATCAACCAGTTTCGGATCATCGAATTTATGACCGACGATCGTCTCGAATTCCTGCCGTTTCTCGAATCCGATGGTTGGAGTGATGGCGCGGCGCGGTCGGGAGCGGTTCTTCCTGCGCTTTCCGGTATGGCTGGAGTTTGGTCGGGTCATACGGGTGTTCCCGCTTCAACAGCTTCGATGATCACCATTGCCTGCGCATAGGGGTAATCATCTGTGATGGTCAGGTGAATTCGCGGTTCCATACCTGCAGGCATCATGCTGAACAGGCGCTCTGCCGCGCCGCCGGTGAGCTTCATGGTGGGCCGACCAGATGGCATGTTCACAACGCCCAGATCACGCCAGTAGACGCCGCGCTTGGGCACGCCCGTTCCCAGCGCCTTGGCGCAGGCCTCCTTGGCCGCAAAGCGCTTGGCATAGGTCTCTGCACGCCGACGACGTTTTTCAGCCTTGGCAATTTCCACATCCGTGAAGATGCGCTTGATAAAACGCTCACCGAAACGCTCCAGCGTCTTTTCCATCCGGCGAATATCCGACATGTCCTGACCCAGCCCGATGATCATGCCCGTGCCTCGTCCATGAGGTGACGCATTTTTCGGACGGCTTCTTCCAGACCGACAAATATCGCCTCGCCCATCAAGAAGTGACCGATATTGAGTTCCCGGATTTCCGTGATGGCGGCGACGGGTTTGACGGTCTCATAGGTCAGGCCGTGGCCTGCATGGATTTCCAGGCCCCGGCGCGCGCCTTCCTGAGCGGCGATACGCAGTCTTTCCAGCTCCTCCTCGGCTTCATCCGTCTGGCCCGCAAAGACGTGCTCGACATATTTGCCGGTGTGCAATTCGATCACCGGAGCACCCATCGCTTCAGCGACGGCGACCTGAATGATGTCAGGCTCGATGAACAGTGATACGCGACTGCCAGAGAGTTTGAGTTTCTGAACGAATGGCGCGACGGAATTGTGCAGGCGCGCGACATCCAGCCCGCCCTCAGTGGTGCGCTCTTCGCGTTTTTCGGGGACCAGACATGCGGCATGCGGGCGATAGCGCATGGCGATATCGAGCATTTCTTCGGTGGCTGCCATTTCCAGGTTTATGGGAAGGGAGGCAGCGGCGCGCACGGCTTCCAGGTCTTCGTCACGGATATGACGGCGATCCTCACGCAGATGGATCGTGATGCCGTCAGCACCTGCCGACATCGCCAGTGCGGCTGCACGTGCGGGATCGGGATGCCTGCCACCTCGCGCATTCCTGATGGTCGCGACATGATCGATGTTCACGCCGAGACGTATGCGCGGATGTGTCATTATTTCAATCCCCGGCTACCGGGCTTGATCGCTTCGCGTGCGGCCATTTCTGGCGGAACATCTTCAGGCGCATAATCAGTGAAATCAACCTGCGCCAGTGATACCAGAGGCAGACCGACTTCGGCTGTACCGTTTGAGCGGTCTACAACACATGCACCACCCAGGATTTCGCCTTCGCTCTTGCTGAGCGCGGCGATTGTTTCCCGCATCGACAGACCTGTCGTGACGATATCCTCGACGATGACGACCCGTTCGCCCGGCGCAATGGAAAAGCCGCGACGCATGGTCATCTCACCACCTTCACGCTCAGTGTAGAATGCTCGACATCCAAGGGCGCGTGCGGTCTCATATCCGGGAATGATACCACCAACTGCTGGACCACATACAGCGTCGATCCTGCCGAATGTTTCCGTCAGCTTTTGTGCAAGGGCAGCGCAGAGGCGCTCGGAGACATCCGGCTGAGCAAACACGAGTGCCTTTTGCAGGAATACCGAACTGCGCCGGCCTGATGACAGGATGAAATGGCCATTCTCCAGCAATGCACCCGCCTTGCGGAAT
>PAQI01000036.1 GCA_002709235.1 Hirschia sp. | reverse complement strand
AGATTGCTGTTTGCCCTGGCACCCATGTCGGAGAGCATTTACAACCCTCTGATCCTGTTGTTTTTCTACTTTCTGTTGAAAATCCTGCAGATCGGTCAGCGTCGTGATCTGTACCTGGCTTGCACGTTTCTGGCTCTGGCTGCGGCAACCCGATATGAAGCCTGGTTCCTGAGTGTGCCCTTTGGCCTGACCATCGCATGGACCGGATTGATCAAGCGTCAGTTGAAGCTGACATCCGTCATCTGGTGCGCACTGATCCTGAGCTCTTTCCCGATCGCATGGCTAGGATTAGCGGCATTTTCCGAAAGTGGCGTCTCGTCCCTGTTCATCACCCGTGATCAGGCCATCGCCATGGATGCCGGCTGGAGAACCATGGTGTCGAACAGCCATCTGGTTGCTTTCCTGCGCGATATTGTTTCCACGCCCCTCATGTTTGGCCTGATCGCGCTGGTCGTGGCTGCCAGCCAAGACATGAAGATCCGCTATTGGGCATATGCCGTTCTTGGCTCCCTCGTGGTGGTAACGATTGCAACTTTCCTGACTGGCAGCATAGCGTTTGCCGCTCCCTGGCGTTTGGGGGGCGTGTGGAGCCTACTCCTGCTTCCCTTCCTGGCGTCTTTCATTTTCTGGGTCATTGAACAATTCCAGAGAACCTCGACGCGCAATGTGGTCGCTGCAGCCCTGATCATGGTCACGGTGTCCGGTTTCGGGCTTCAATCAATCCTGCGCGTAAGACATACGATCTGGAACCCGCCTTTTTCCCAGAATGATCTATCAGCTGGACGGTTTCTGCGAGGCTGGCTGTCGTCACACGACGGACGCATTTTGGTTGAGTCCAGCGATTATCATTTTTTGAACGTGATTGTTGCGTCAAATACTCCCGAACGCGTGTCCCCCACGAGTGGTGATGATCCGCAATTGGTTGCGCTTTATATCGGCCGCAGCGAATATTGGCGCAAAACCGACCAGAACATCTATGCGGAATATATCGCCCCCAATTACGGCCTCGATGCCGATATAGATGTGGCGACCTTACGCGATGAAGGCATCAAACTGATCCTCGCCAATAGTCCTGATTTGAAGACAGCGCTGAGCAATGATCTGCGCTTCAAAAAGGTCGTATCAGAAGGAGAATGGGTGGGGTTCGAATTATGAAGATTACGGACCCTCCAAACGCAGATTTCCTGAGTCCTGGTGAGACAAGTCTCTGTCCTGCAGAAGAAACGCGCACCCCAGATCATTTGACCTCTGTCATTATTCCAACTTTCAACAGGGCCGATTTCCTGGTCGAATGCATTGCTGCCATTGAACAGCAGACAATGCCTGTCGGCGAGATTCTTATTGTCGACGATGGGTCCACAGATCAAACCGTGGAAGTGGTACGTGGCTTCGGCCAACGCGTTACTCTCATCTCTCAGCCCAATGCAGGCAAAGCAGCAGCATTGAACAGCGGTATCAAACACACGCGCCATCCTTTTGTGTGGATCGTTGATGATGATGACATTGTGCTTCCGGATGCTCTTGAGAACCTTGCAGCGCCGCTCATCAGGGATAGTGAAATCGGGTTCAGCTACGGACCTCACAGACGGTTCTCGACGCATGCTCAGAGCGGCAAGAAAGAGACTCTATCCACCGGGTACTGGACCGAGTGCGAACCAGATGAATTCCTGATTTCAACTCTCGAGGACTTTCTCGCACATCAGCCAGGGACCCTCATTCGTCGTTCGCTGCTGGACAAGGTGGGTCCGTTTGATGAAACTATGCTCCGGTCTCAGGATTATGAGATGCTCATTCGCCTCGCTCGAGAAGGCAAATGTGCAGTGTGCGAAGAAACCGTTTTCGAACAACGACTGCACAATCGCCGCCGAGGCCCGAACGAAGACGGGTTTGACGCTTCCCAGAGCAATCGCAAATGGATCGAATACGACCAACGCATCTTCCAGCGTCTCCATGTCCAGATGGAACTATGTGAATATCTTCCCGGGAAAAGAAGCATTGCCTCTCTGTCTGATTGCCGCCAGGCCCTCTTGCAGCGCGGAACCATCATGGCACGCAAGAAATTGTGGGACCTGGCGATTGATGATTTTGAAACCGCTTCGAAAATTACGGACGACGCGCTGACGCCGATTGAGGTGCAATGTCTTCGCCGTGCGCTGTCGTCAAAATATGGCTGCAATGAAATGTTCGAGGCACCTGAAATCGCTCAAAGGCTAGGGCAACTTCGAGCCGCCAATCCAATCGGAAGGGCTATTGTAAGATCTGTGGCAAGTGGTCTGATTTGGCGCATTCGCCGTGGCTTGCGAAACAAAACGTTTGATCAAGCCATGAAATATGCAGGTGCCTATCTGAAGCTCACCGTCATGCCCGGATATCCAACTCGCCTCGCCGCCACCAAATTATCCGTCAATTGAGGGCGGTCACGGTAACGGGGCCGAACGATACTGCTGCCCTGTGTGCTAGCAACCCCACTGCATAGGAAGAAGTCGTCGATAAAAGCCCTTCCTCGTCCCTGACTTCGACCCGCCATGGCAAACTATCAAGTTCGGCGGGTGTCTTTGCCCATTTCATTTTCATTTGAAATACGGGAGCGCCATTCTTGTTGTTGACCTCATCGACAACCACGCGGACATGATAGGTCTGAGCGAACAATGGCACATCCATTTGCGAGTTGATGCTTTCAACCGGATCTCCACCAATCTTGCGCGCGAATTCTACGCCGAACCCAGGATACTCCGAATACCACCACGCCAGCCCGTATAACCAGCCACGACGAGGACGGACATCTTCAATGTCGGGATGCCCTCCCCACAATGGTAACACACCAACTCCATGGCGTGGATTATCACCCACTTGCTCACTGAAGGTCATGGCAAGGTCAATGCGTCGGGGACCGGTAAATGGCTGCGTGACAAGCAGAATACGGTCATAGCCTTCATGCCCTGGTATGGGTTGAACCCAGTTGTCCGCACTACCGTCCTTCGCTGGCACAACTTCCCAAACACCATCCTGAGCCTCGAGCGCATCACTCGTCCAATGGCGAACAAAGGTCCCTTTAAATGCAGTCTCCTGGACGGCGGCATTGAATGTATAATCGTGCCTTCTGGATATCCCGAAAAATGAAGTGGATTGAATCTGAAGTGTGTTTTCACCAGCGTTCAGGTCAGAAGACATGAATTCAAAGACCAAAGACCGATTGCTCAATCTCGGCGAATGTAAATTCAAAGTCTTCCAGCCCTGCTCGCTGGACAGCTTGAACTTCACATCACGCACAAGAGGTGACCTGTAGCCGGTAATATTCGTCGTGATGTTGCCGGTATGAATTCCATAACTGGTGAGCGGTTCTTTGATGTTCAGAAACGCCCTGTCAGGTGCAAGATACAGGAAAGCCAGACCAAGAATGGCTGATGTGAGCGCAACAACAAACAGCGTTCGCAGCCAATCAAACATTCGATTGCGGCTTGTTCCCATTACATCCTCACCCCTCGATTGATGCCGATAGCGGCACCCCACCTGACTTTTGAATGGCAGGATAATTGCAGCTCACGCAAGTAAAAAGCGCTTCGCCGCAAACGTTGCACCAATCAGACTAAGGCAGGAAATCGGATGTCTGACGCTCAAGAATGCAGAGTTACAATTGGGCTGCCTGTCTATAATGGTGCACGCTATCTTCAAAACGCCATAGATTCCATTCGTGCCCAGACGTTTGAAGGCTGGCAGCTTATCATTGCCGACAATGCATCGACTGATGAAACACTGACAATCGCTCGAAATGCTGCATCAGAGGACGAGCGTATACATGTTCTGGGTAGCGATCAGAACCTCGGCGCAGCCTGGAACTACAATCGACTTGTTGATTCCTGCGATACCGAATTTTTTCGCTGGCATGCTCATGACGACATTCTGGCACCAGAATATCTTGAACGCTGTCTGGCTGAGCTGGATCAACATCCAGACGCTATACTCGCCTATCCCAAGACCCTCATCATTGACGAAAATTCGGACGTTATCGGTCCCCATGCCGACAATTATCACCTGACCCATTCCAGACCGTCTCAACGCCTGCGTTATCACCTTCTGTCAGCTCAGTTCGAGTGCAATGCTGTATTTGGCATCTATCGAACAGACATTTTGAAGCAGACGGTCAAAATCGGAAGTTACCCTGCTTCCGATTTCGTTCTGCTGGGACAGACAGCGCTTATGGGAAGGGTCCGGGAAATCCCGTCTGAACTCTTTTGTCGTCGTGACCACGCAGAAACTTCAATTCGTGCCAATCCCAAATTGAGCGACCTTCAATCTTGGTTCGGTCCAAGAGAACGGAGAAAAGCTCAAAGCAGACCGGCCTGGATCAAACTGAACCGTCACCTTGGTCTTGTATGGAAAATGGATTTCTCCATGGCCGAAAAGCTGAGGTGTAGTCTTGAAATCCTGCGGTGGGCTAAATGGTTCTGGCGCGATCTCGCCGGAGATTATGTCCCTGCCCTGAATAGCGACGGACGCAAACGCGTGCTTCAGGGCTCCGTTCCAATCACTCAGGCATCTTCCATTAGCTCCCCTGAAAGCGCGGCATCATCATGAAAGTCTTCATTCTCGCAGGCGGAGCCGGAAGTCGATTGTCTGAAGAAACAAGCTTGAGGCCCAAACCTCTCGTTGAAATCGGAGGACGTCCAATCCTCTGGCATATCATGCAGATATATGCTGCTCAAGGGTTCAAGGATTTTGCGGTTGCTCTTGGTTACAAGGGCGAAATGATCAAGAAGTATTTTGCAGATGCTGCCACCTTGTCCGGCAATGTCTGTGTGGATTTCGCATCCAATACGGTGCGCGCCTCCGAAACAGAGCAGATCGACTGGAAGGTGGATCTGGTCGAAACCGGTCAGAAGACCATGACCGGTGGACGCATAAAGCGCCTCAAGGAATTTGCCGCAGGCAAGACCTTCATGCTGACCTGGGGTGATGGTGTCGCCAATGTCGATGTTGATCGCCTTTTGAGCTTTCATCGCAGCCACGGAAAACTGGCCACCCTTACCGCCGTTCGTCCGCCAGCACGTTATGGCCATCTGGAATTTGAAGGCGACTTTGTTTCCGAGTTTTCCGAGAAACCACAGACAGCAGAAGGCTGGATCAATGGTGCCTTCTTCGTGCTTGAGCCAGAAGTCTTCGACTATATCGATGGCGACGACACCATGTTTGAACATGCACCGCTGTCCAATCTCGCGCGAGATGGACAGCTAGCTGCCTATCGGCACGATGGGTTCTGGCAATGCATGGATACGCTCAGGGAAAAATGGATTCTTGAAGAATACTGGGCGTCTGGAAATGCACCCTGGAAGATCTGGAGCTGACAAGATGAAAGTACTGGTTACCGGCCACCGCGGTTATATTGGCGCGGTTCTTGTCCCGATGCTTCTTGAGCGCGGCCACTACGTACATGGATTGGATTCCGAGCTGTTTGAAGGTTGCGATTATGGCGATTTTCCAGAGCTCGTCCCCGCTACACGCAAGGATGTCCGCGATGTTGAGCTTGTCGATGTCATGGGCTTTGATGCCGTTCTTCATCTGGCCGGCCTTTCGAATGACCCTCTGGGTGATCTGGCACCGTCAATCACGGACGACATAAACCACAAGGCCAGTGTTCATGTGGCGCGCCTGTCCAAGGAGGCCGGCGTAAAGCGGTTCGTGTTTTCCTCCTCCTGCAGCACATATGGGGCCGCTGGCGACAAGATGATTGACGAGGGCGCTGCTTTCAATCCCGTAACGCCATATGGTCGTTCGAAAGTGGATGCAGAAATGGGCATTTCAGCTCTGGCTGACGAAGCGTTTTGCCCCGTCTATCTGAGGAATGCGACAGCTTACGGGCTGTGTCCCCGTCTGCGGTTTGACCTGGTCGTCAACAATCTGACTGCCTGGGCATACACAACCGGAAAAGTCCTGCTGAAAAGCGATGGCATGCCTTGGCGCCCTATCGTTCACATTGAAGACATTTCCCGCGCCTTTATTGCTGCGCTAGAGGCTCCGGACCAAACAGTCTACAACACGGCATTCAATATTGGACGCACTGCCGAGAATTTTCGCATTAGAGAAATCGCTGACATGGTCCACAGCAAGGTTGAGGGATCTGTGGTCAGCTATGCTGACAGCGCTGGACCTGACACACGAACCTACCAGGTCTCCTTCGTTAAAGCGGAAACCGAGCTTCCCGGCTACAGTCCAAAATGGACCCTGCCTGAAGGCATTGCTCAATTGCTTGCTGGTTTCGCACAACAGGGATTGAAGCCAGATGAATTTGAAGATGCCCGCTATAGCCGTATCGCCAGTTTGAAAGCACGCATCGCATCCGGCATGATTTCAACCGATCTGCGCCGTATTACCAACCTCGAGACGGTCTAATTGAAAGCACAACATGTCTGACCTTTATGAGATCACGACGCACTGTCGAGCCTGCCAGTCACCTGAGCTGACAAGCCTCCACGATTTTGGCATGACGCCACTTGCGGACCGCCTTGTCCGTCCCGGCACTCCGAAACAGTCCGAGCCAATCGCTCCTCTAGAACTTGCCTTGTGCAATCAGTGCAGCCTCGTGCAGATCACTGCAGCTGTGGACCCGACAGTATTGTTTGGTGGAGATTATCTCTACTTCTCCTCGGTATCCCCGTCTCTGCTGAAGCATTTCACTGAAAGCGCTCAGGCAATCATCCAGTCCGAAGACATCAACGCCCAGAGCTTTGTATTCGAGATCGCGTCCAATGACGGCTATATGCTCAAGGCTTTCAAACCCGCTGGCGCACGCATTCTCGGCGTCGACCCTGCCAAGGGCCCGGCACAGGCAGCGATTGAGGCGGGCGTTCCTACCGTGAATGATTTCTTCAGCCGAGACCTGGCAAGTCATTTGGTGCAGGAACACGGCGAAGCCGATGTCATTCTGGCCAACAATGTGTTGGCGCATGTATATGATCTTGAAGGTATGGTGGAAGGAATTCACACCATGCTTGCTACCACGGGAGTTGCCGTGATCGAGTGTCCTTATATCTTTGATCTCGTCGAAGGCGGCGAATTCGACACGATCTACCACCAGCACCTGTGCTACTTCTCAGCGACAGCACTGGACAAGCTTTTCGAACGTCATGGCCTGACTTTGGCAGATGTCGAAAGAACAAGCATTCATGGTGGATCCCTGCGCCTCTTTGTACGCAAAAGCGCCTCCAGCCCCCAACGGACTGAACGCCTGCTTTCGCTTCTCGATAGCGAGGCACAAAAACAGGTCTTTGAAGCGACCGCCTATTCCAGCTTGTTTGACCTCACTGAAAATGTAGCCCGCGAACTTCCGAAACTGATCCGTGAATTGCGCGCATCTGGGGCAAGCGTCGCTGGTTATGGTGCCGCTGCCAAGGCCACTACCATGCTTGCCTATTGTGGGCTGACATCAGACGACCTCGACTTCATTGCCGATCTGAACCCTCGCAAACATGGCTGGGTCATGCCCGGAGGTGAATTCGAAATCACCGCGCCATCGACACTGCTCGAGCGCAAACCTGATTATGTGCTGATACTTGCGTGGAATTTTGCAAAAGAGATCATGGAACAGCAAAAAGCCTATTCCGAATCTGGTGGGCGCTTCATCATCCCCTTGCCTGAGCCACACATCGTCTGAAAAAGGGTGCCGCCTTAAACTAGGTGCAAGGTGGCATCCACACCCAAATCGGCCAGTTCAGCGGCTATTTCTTTTTGATAGTTCGGGTTCATGCAGATCACTTCAAGCGGACCCGTCACGCTTCCCACAAGTCTGCTGGGAGGAATGATTTCCTGGCCAGTACCCGGCACATAGCGACCAAACTTGGTTGGGCTGATATCCACTACATGTTCGATAATGTCGGCACCATCGACGATGTTGAGGAATGTGACGCCCTTTGAGCCCGCTCCCCACAGCGCTATGTCTCGCCCGACTGATCGCCATTTCACGATGCGCTCAGCCCAACCCCTGCGAAGATCTGTAATCGTTTCACCAAGGTCAGACGCTTTGTTCAGAAGCTCATCAATCGAAGGTGTTTCAGAGCGCGCATCTTCTGCTATACGCGCATCCATTCCCAGAAACTGACTTCCGAAAACGGGTTCGAGCTTGATGACATCAAGCCCCGCACGCTGTGCAAGATATTGTAATGAGGTCGGTGTAAAATAGGAAACATGTTCGTAGATCAGGTCCCACACGCCGCCCATTTCCAGCGTCCACAAACCATTCGGTACTTCTGCATAGACAAGCCCCCGGCCGGATGGCGAGAGGCTCGCCCGCAGGAGTTCAAGTCCATCCAGTGGAGATTCAAGATGCTCGAGCACGTGACGCGAGCAGGCCAGATCAGCAGTTGGTGAAGACTGCCCCGCAGAGAAATAACGTGAGTGGATCTTCAAGCTGGGATTGTCCGCAACAGACGTGTCCGCGCGGTAGGAAGGGTCGAACCCTGTACCTGTCGCAGCCCCATGATTGATCAGACGCTCCAGAAAATAGCCCTGACCACACCCCATCTCCAGGACATGGCAATTTACAAGATCATAGGATCTGACCAATCGCATGGCAGTTTCTTCGACATAGGATGAGAAGATCGCCGAATGCGTCAGCGTGGTGTCATAGCGACCGTCATAGGCAAGGATGCCCGGATCAAAATCAGCGTTGAAGAGATGGCTGCAATTTGCACACATCACCAGACGCATCCCGGCCCTGTCCGCCTTCAATGCACTTTGCCTGTCCGGCCATAAGCTATTGCAAAGCACAGGTATCGCTTCCAGCCTTGCTACATCCATGGCGTCAGGTGAGGCACAGACCGGGCATGTTGCGATCATGCTTTCACCAGACCAAACAGGTCAGCGCGACTGGCCGTGATCGGGTGAAGACGTGGTGCCAATCCCAGCTCTGCAAGCGAGGCGGCGATTTCGTCTGAATAGATGGGGTTCATGACGATTACATGCTGCGGAGCAATCGCACTCAGCGCGTCAGGAGATACGACTTCCACACCAGATGACGGTAGGAAGGTTCCCGTTTTCACGGGATTGATGTCAACCGCATGTTCAATATTGGCTGGATTGTTCAGGGCAGTCAGGAATGCAACGGCCTTGGAACCACCGCCCCACAAGACCACTTTCTCGTTCAATTCCGACGCCCGCGCGATGAAGTCTCTCCAACCAGACAGAACCTCTTCCGTACGCAAACGAAAGGCATCGACCTGCTTCAGAACAGCTGCGACAGATGCACTATCGTCCACCTGTTCCGCCCCCGACATTTCCAGCCGCGCATCAACAGACAGATACTGATCATCATATTCGGTGCGGACATCCAGCACGCAGAGCCCTGATTGCCTCATCAAACGGGTCAATGACGGTGCTGTGAAATAGGAACAATGTTCATAGTAGATGTCCCAGAAAGCGCCATCCGTAAGCACCTTCTCGGCATTGGGTGCCTGTATGTAGACGAGTGGATTACCGTCCGGATCAATTGCCTCGACGATCGAGTTCATGAATTCGCCCGTCTCGAAGACATGCTCAATTGTCATCAGGCAGGCCAGAAAATCTGAACTTCTCACAGACTTTCCTGCTCCAAAATATTCCGGGACAACCTGAAATTTTTCCGAAACTTGAAATGCAGGACGCGTTGCATCAAATGCCGGGTCATAGCCAATGGCTGATCCCACACCGCTAAGGCGCAGCAGCTCAAGGAACTCTCCCTGCGCGCATCCAACTTCAATCGCATGGGCGCCCTTCAAACCATATTGGTCAAAAAGCCGGTGCACGACGGAATGCTGAAACTTGCGGAATGTCGGTGAATAAGCCTGGGTGGACTCATATCCCAGATCATAACTGACAGCGTCAGCAGAAAAATCCATATTGTGGATAAATGCGCAGTTGCCGCAGACACCCAATCGAAGGGGCGCGGTGCGAAATTCCAAGGCAGACTTTCGATCCTTTACCAGCACGACCGAATTGACAGGTGCCGGGGCACTTTCGAAAAAAGCGGTTACATTTCCCACTTTGCAGTTGGGGCAATTGCTGGCCATCGATAGAATTCCTCAGATCGTCATATGCCCGTTCTCCCAGCAATAATCAGGCCGTTCAATTCAGTGTTCTGGCGATAGGACAGCCCTCAGAAATCCATAAGGACAATGCGATGGCACGGGATCGACCGAACCTCCCATATGCAGCCCGTTGCAATACTCTTTGCGATCAAAATTCGCTTCCCAGCACCGCAGAAGAACAAGCATTTTTTTAAAAGTTTGAAACATCGCCAGAGATCATCCGCACGGCTGAGATGACGTAGGTTCGTTTCCGCTTTCGTTGAAAATAGTGGAAGACCTGCAACACAAAGGACTGTGACTACTTTGGCCATGCCCCCTGAAACGGTACTCCTTTGGAGAAACTGACCCACATTTAACAGCAATCTCAAAGGATCGACAATAATTGGGTGTCACCCAAACAAAATCAGGAAAAAATGTTCTACCATTCACATCAATGTTGCACCAGAAATGAAAACGGCACCTAGACTACACAGGAATGCGATTGTGGCACCTATCTTTTTGGGACTTCCCGCGCGCCTCTTCGGGTAAATCTCTGGATCAATATCATTCTGCGCGGCCATAGCCGTGCCGAAAGACCTTGGTGCCACTGCACTAACAAGGACATTGTGCTGAGTACCGCGTTGAGATAGCCAGCGTACAAAAGGATGTACCCCCCCCTTCCTCGCAGCGTAGTGCAGTCCACATTTCACACCCCCCATACGCCCGGAAACTGATCCACAATATACAATCCGTCCGTCGCCCCTATCAATCATCCCCGGCATGAATGCTCTGGCCAAATTTACTGGTCCGCGCAAATTGACATCAGTAACCTTGTCAAAGGAAGCTTCCCAGCTTTCTTCAATCCAATCATCAACCGGACAAAGTCCCGCAGTATCAATTACTGCTCCAGATTGCACCTGTTTTGCGAGCTAGTTTCTCAACATCATAGCGACACGAAAGAAGTTGTCTTGTGTGCGGGGGCACTGAAAACACCAAGACTGTTGCAGATTTCGGGCATTGGTGATCCAGATCAGATCACCCCACTTGGCGTGGAAATAAAGAAGACACTTTCGGGTGTTGGACAATATCTGCGGGATCACTTTACGCCCCGCTACGTTATCCGTGTTAAAGGCGCAGATTCCCTGAATGATTACGCACGAGGCTTCAAGGCCGTGCAACAGGTAGTGGCATGGTTGATGAACAGACCGAGTGTCATAAGCACTGGTCCCGTTCTGGCCCACGCATTCTCGAAATCAAACGAAAATCTAACCAATCCAGACCTGCTAGTCACATTCACCCCCGGCAGTTTCAAGGAAATATTTCTAGGCGTTCTAGATGATATTCCTGGAATGACACTCGGTTCATGGCAACTGCGCCCTGAAAGCAGCGGTTGTGTAAGAGCTCGTTCCAAGGACATTTTCATAAAACCCGAGATTCAGCCAAACTACTTGGCTGATAAAGAAGACCAACGCTGCCTCGTGGAAGGACACAAACTCATTCGAAAGATCCTGGGACAGCCCGTGCTTGCAAAACATATCGACACGGAAGCCCTGCCCGGCGCTAACGTCCGACCTGAAGACGAAATGCTGGACTACGCCAAGACACAAGGGCTGGCTGGATATCACTATTGCGGCAGGTGTAAGATGGGCCCTGCGAGTGATACCATAGCCGTTGTCGATGACGAGCTTCGCCTGCAGGGTGTGGCAGGACTTCGTGTCTCAGACGCATCTATCATGCCGACAATCACATCAGGAAACACGAACGCTCCAACCATAATGATTGCGGACAAAGGCAACCGATATGATCAAGGCCGACTTTGCGTCCAATAACTAACGCAAAGAGATTCAACAGAGATCATACTAATCATGCCTGAGCGTATTTAATTCTGATTGTCAGAGGGCGCATCTATGTAGGACCAGCTCTAACAACCTCCTGCTTTCAGGATGTCATGGATTGATGACCTTGGATGGGGGATATGCAGGTTGTCGAAATTGATGACCTTACCTACTGCACCACCACAAGCGTGATGTTCTTGAGGAACGGCGCTCAAGCTAGATATCTTCAATCTGCTTGATGATCTGGTATTGGGTTTCCTCATCCTCAAGTTCCAGATTGCTCTGGATCGTATCGACAAGCCCCGAATAACGCTTTTTGATTATTGGCGCGATATCGTCTGGTTCACCTCGAACGCAGAAGGTATCCACCATTTCATCTGAAATTGGTTGGCCGAGTTCGTCCCAACGCCCCTCCTTGGTCATTTTGTTGAGCTCATAGTGAAGATCCCCCCAACCATGAAGATCGAGCTGAACCTTGTAGGAAGGTGTTGAAGCATAAAAGCCAATTCGATGGCGGTGCCACTCTACATTTTTCTTGTATTCCTCCTCGGTGGCACCAGTGGCAATGAAGACCGGATATACCAATTCGAATTCGGAACGCGGCTTTCCACGCTCGGCCAGCCCTTTTTGCAGGGCTACGTCATTGAGTTCTCTAAGCGAAAGTTCTGAAACAAAGGAATGCGTTATCATTCCATCAGCCACTGCAGCAGCAGCTCTCGTCATTCCGGGGCCTACTGCTCCGAGCAATACAGGTGGACGGCCATACCCCTCGATAAAAGGGGTAAACTCAGGCGATAGAAGTGTGTGCCTGTAAGTCTCTCCTTCAAAATTCAGGCGCTCTCCGGATTCGAAGGCATCCCAAATCGCATGCAGTGCAGCGATATATTCTCGCATTTGCGTCGCGGGCTTGTCCGTCCAGGGCATACCGAATCGTCGCGTGATGTGCGGTTTGATCTGTGAGCCCAGACCGAGTTTGAAGCGCCCTTCGCACAGCTGATTCAAGGAATAGGAATCAAGCGCCATCTCCATCGGCGAACGTGCAAAGGCGACAGCGATCGAGGTTGATAATCCGACACTGGTGTCGTGGCTTGCACACATCAATGGCAAGAAGAACGGATTGAACTTGTTCTCAAAGCCGAAGAAGGACTTGTACCCCAGTTTTCGTTTGGTGAGAAAATCGGGCACGGTTTCGCGCATATTGTTTTTCAGGCGTTGTTCGACCTTCATGTCTTCTTCCCTTAAATCCTGCCCCTACTGATCTGATAGAGCGCCACTTTCTTGTCTGACGACACGAACATGCTCGAAACTGCGCTTGTAGATTTTACCGACAATTCCGAACACCGATCACTTTTTTGTACGGTACCGAACTTATTGCTTGCGAGATTGGCAAACAAACGAAAAGAATGAATGCCAAGATGACAAAACTTCACCCAAGTCTTGATATTCGGGCACTTACAGCCTTTGTGACTGTTGCTCACCAGACGAGCTTCAAGCGCGCCGCTGTGGCTATGTGCATGTCTCCTTCAGCTATCAGCAAATTGATTTCCCGGTTGGAATTGAACCTGGGTGTCCAGCTGATGAACCGATCCCCAAGAGCCGTTTCTCTTACAGCGGAGGGCATTCGATTGTTGGGTGAAGCTGAACGTCTTCTCTTACAGGTGGAGAGGACACGGTCGGCAGTGGTGGGAAAGGATCAGCAACATCGCCGTAAATTGCGTGTTGCCTGCCCAATCCATTTTGGCCGACACGAAATAGTGCCGAAGCTACCGGCGTATATAAAGCAATTTCCCTCGATTGAGATCGAGTTTCAATTATTGAGAAACGGTCGTGTCGATCTCGATAGCGAGCATATAGACATCGCCCTGCGTGTTGGCGGAGACAAGGACGACGAACCGGATATCAATTTTATCACTTCAGAAGTTGCTGCCTTTGAAACAGTATTGTGTGCCGCCCCCAATTATCTGGAGGCATTTGGAGTACCAAGCACTATAGCCTCTCTTGATAGTCATCGAACCCTGGGAGGAATCCATGAAGACCGCGATGAGATGATCCCTTGGAATTTCCGGTCTGGTGGACAGTATTATTCCCACACTCCCAGATTCGATTTTGTCTCCAACTCCATAGAGGTTTTGCTCGACCTCGCAATCTCGGGATGCGGTATCCTCCATCTACCGAAATATCTTTCTGTACCCGCACTTCAACAGGGGCGGATCGTAACGGTGCTGGAGCATGAGCCATTGGCACCCATCCGCGTACAGGTCATGCATTCCCGTACGCGAAGTGGTGAGCCCGAGATTATCGCATTTCTGGAATTGATTTCACAAGCAATCAGTCATGTTCGTTTGCTGTCGAGATCAGCAAAGATCCGACAAGACACCTTCAATGAAAGCGAGGACTGATCAGAAAGAAATTTCCACGCCTTCCAGGCCTGGAAGCTTCAGGACAATCAACAGGTCGCGGATTTCCTGACGCGCAGCCACGTGACTCATCGTGAACGCCACGTTTGAGCCAGCTTCTGTGAGATCCAGCAAAGTCAGCCCCATCGGGAACAATTCACGATAAATCACACGCTCCGAAAGCCCTGGTGCGATTCTGAAACCAATCCGGCGCGCCAAATTGTCCAGTGCCTCACCAACACGCTGTTTGTTGCGCGCATCCAGTGGCGACATTCGGTTGCGCATGACAACCCAGTCGATCGGGGTTCGTGAGTTCTGAGCCTTGCGCTTACGACAATCCCAGACCAGCTCGGCATAAAAACTCGGACGCACGACTTCCAGCGTCTGGCTGTCGACATCACCAAGCAAGTCGAAATCAACAAAGCTGTCATTCAGTGGCGTGACAAGCGAATCGGCAGACGCATGTGCCTTTCGAGACAGGAAGCTGTCGCCTCCCGGGCTGTCGACTATGATGAAATCACAGGATTGGCGCAGGCGCTCGAGACTTTCATCAAACCGCTCAGCCTCTTCGGCTTCAGCAGCATCCAGATCACGGGCTTGAGACGCATCGATCCGTATCGTCTGTGGAATGGGAAGATTCGCACCCGTTGTTTCGTTCCAGCGAGTCCGATTTTCGAGATAGCGGGAAAAGGACCGCTGACGCACATCCAGGTCCAGCAGGCCAACGCGCTTGCCCATCCGCATCAATGCAACAGACAGATGCATGGCGACAGTGGATTTACCAGCGCCGCCTTTTTCGTTTCCAACTACGATCACATGCGCAAGCCGTGTTTCATTGCGCACTTCCGACCGGCCCTGAGTCCCCTCTCGGCCAGCCATGTTACCATCAGCCATTTTTAATTGAGAACTCCCTGAAATGCAGCAGCTTCACAGGCACCGGCGACCGGTGCAAGATCAAAGCACAATCCAGCTGCACCCTCATAATTGGTAAATGGTCCAGCAAACAAACGCACCCCATTACCAGCATCTTCAAAGCGAGGCTCAAGCCCCTCAAGATCAAGCTCCACACTCAGCCGCGCCCAATCAGCTTCAGCGGCTCCCTTGGTCGGATATTGCGCAAGACGCACACCGTGAAAGATGGATTGCGCCTCACTCAGTCCGGGCGGGGTTGCGTAAATATCAGAAAGATCAAACCGGGCACTGTCCTTTGCTACAACTTTGGTGAGTCGCAAGGGAGACGCGTCCGGTGCCTGATCCATGACATCGCGCGCAATTGCAGGCTGAAGCAGGGAATCACCAGCATCAGCGACATTGTCCAATGGCCCCATCATCTCCAGAGCCTGACGCAAGCCTTTAAGTTCATGGTTCACAGACTGCAGCTCGGATTCGAGCGCATCTATCCTCTGCTCTTCCCAATCCAGTCTACCGCGTTCCAGATGCGCCTGAAGCAGATCTTCCGGAGCATCGGAGCGCAGGGGCTCGACGACATCGGCGTGAACAGAACCATTCATTCGAGCGCAGGATGCAACAGCTATCGCGCTGATCGAACAAACGGAGAGGCGAACGTATGAGATGAGCTGCTTTTTCATACTGATCAATTTCACCTCTGCTGGTTAATAGTTGATTTAAGACTTGGAGCTTGCACCATTGAAAACGGCCTGTTTCCTGCTAGCGCTAGTGAAATTCTGTTAAGGAGATCCCGGTGAGCGACAGAACACCTATAGACGTGGCCAGAAATCCAGCAGACCTCAGATCGTGGACACATGCGATTCGTACCAAGGGCCAAACCATTGCTCTCGTGCCGACCATGGGTGCCTTACACGATGGCCACATGTCACTAATTGCAGAGGCACATCGGCATGCTGATGTCGTTATAGCGTCTGTCTTTGTGAACCCCACACAGTTTGCTGCCCATGAAGATCTGGACACCTATCCGCGTGCCGAGGCCAAAGACCTTGAAATGCTTGAAAACGCTGGTTGCGCCCTCGCCTATTGCCCAAGCGTGACTGACATGTACCCAATTGGCGACAAGACTCGTGTGACCGTTGAGGACATATCCTTCATCCTCGAGGGAGAATTCAGGCCGCACTTCTTTATCGGTGTGGCGACCATTGTATCCCGGCTGTTCATACACGTCATGCCGGACGTCGCCGTCTTCGGCGAAAAGGACTACCAACAACTCCTGATCATTCGCCGTATGGCGAAAGACCTTGGGCTGCCCGTCAATGTCGTTGGTGCCACGACCATTCGTGAACCAGATGGCCTCGCCATGTCTTCACGCAATGCATATCTGTCAAATACCGAGCGTAGGAATGCTGCTGGTTTTTCTCAGGCACTACGCCATGCAGTCCATCAACTGGAAACAGGTCAGTCGATTTCAGACGCAATCGCTACCGCTTATGACGCGATTGGTCAGGCCGGCCTTGGCAAGATTGACTATGTAGCCGTCAGAGACGCGGAAGACCTGTCGGGTCTTGGAGACGGTCTGCTACCATCAGGTCGAAAGGCCCGAATACTTGCGGCTGCCTGGATGGGAAAGACGCGTCTCATCGACAACATGCCGGTGATGCGCAAATAGTTCCCTACCAGACGCAAGCTTCTTTGAGCGCCTGCTCCAACTCATCAAGCGAGTCCGCCCTCGCGTCGAGATTCCCACCGATATCTGGAGGGGCATCATTCGCGTTGAGATAACGCCAGCCTTGAAAAGGACGCTTGGTTCGAAGCTCGGTTCGAACAACCTTCGGGTCCAGCACGATCCGGCAGAAAGATTTGCCGTTCTCATCTTCGAGTTGTTCCAATGCCTCAATGCGTTGCCGGCATCTGATCTTGCGTTTGATAACCCAGTAAATCGAACCGCCAGCCAACAATTCGGCACCACGCTTTGGTAACATGCGCGTGTCGTGGAACGGGTTCGGAGCGGCACCGATAGCGGCCTGAGCAAGCGCTAGCCGCTCTTGCCACGCCAAAAGGCCGTCAACGTCCTCGGAACCCACACTAAGCTTGATCAGATGAAGGGGCATTGCCCTAACGTAGTACGACTCTCAGTTCTCGCCAGCCCAGGCATGGTCAACTGGTTGTGGATTTCTTGGCCTATATGGCTTTGAATCTTCAATAAACGCAGCATCATTGGCCAGGGTGAAGGCTACATCCGTAATGTCGACCTGAAATGTACGGCTGTCGCGAATGCCGAACCGACCACCTGCAGCCTCCAGCCTGTAGCCTGTCACAAATGTGATCCCCCAACGCTCAGAGCGCCCGAACCGATAGGCCTGTGAATAATCGGTCACAACCGATCCGTCTTCCGTTCGAAATGGTTCACGGATGCGATAGGTCAATCGTTCCAGATGGCCACTGGCAGCATTCAAGAACATTGACCCCTGCATCTGCTGGCTGACCATTGCATCCATTGGACCATCATTGTCTGACAATTTATGTGTGAATGATATGTTCCAGCCTGTTTGCGACTGCTTGACCGTACCACGCCCCATGCTGGCTCGAAGGTCATCAGCATAAAGCCGCACATCCGGCTGGGCTTCCTGGCTCCAGTCATAAACAATACGATCAAGCTCAGGATCATCACCGAACGGTGCATTCACGGTAAAACGCTGACCGGGTGCGCCAAGCGGATCAAATTCAATCTGGCGCACAGCTTTTTCACTAGTCAGCGTTGCCCGGAAAGCCGCACGCAGCGCCGGTGCAGGCTCAGCGTCCTTGAGAGCCGCTTCAACCTGGCTGGCATCCAATCCTGCGGTGCCATTTGCTGCAATCGCCCAGAGTGCAAAAAGCATGGAGGAACAGGGCATCAAGCCATCTCCCTTTCAGGTAGAAAAGCAACGCCGCCTTCGATTTCTGGATCCACGCGGAACCTGACCGGAGACGCCTTTTGATAAGCATTGCGCTTACCCGCCAGTTTGAGTGCTCTGGCGGCAATAGCCTTGATCCACATTCTGGCACCCACATCATTCCGCCGATCCGGATTCGCACCAAAACGGCGCCTGACGAAGCCATTATAGTAGAGCATGTTGGCTCGAGCGATCGCTGGCATGGTGAGATATTCAACTGAAAGCGAAACATTGAGCATGTTCTGATTTTCGATCCGGTGCGGAGCATTTTGCGGCCAATTGGCCAGCATTCCAGGTTCCAGATCGACCACCCAGGCATTGTCATCAAAGCCAGGCTGATATTCAAATTCTTCTTCGGTCTCACGCAAGACAACGGATTCAATATCAGTATCTGGTGCAAATTCAGGGCTTTCTGGATAGATCCAGACGCGCTTCACACCTCTGATCTGCCATAGTAAAACGAGCGGTATATCCAGATGATAAAATACCTGAGCATTGGGCGACGAAATGAGCACGCCCAAATCCTGTTTTAAAGATCTTTGCCCTGTACGAGCGTCAAAATCAGAGAACATTTCCTGCTTTAGCGCGTCATAGTCTTCCAAATGCTCATTGACGGCGCGCAGATTCAACCAGAAACGTCCTGTCTTCACGGCTTTCAGCAGGGCTTCACCTGACAAATTTCCTGCATCCCCCCGCACAAAGGTGCGCCAGTTCTGTGGGTCATTCCCCATGGTGTAAACACCGAGCCGGTCTCGTGGATAGCGATCCAACAATGAGGCCAGACCGTCATCGGAAAACATCGAACGCTGATGCAGGTCGTGAGACAGCAATACAGGCACACGGCCATATTGGTCGCTGGTTTCACGCGTCCAGTTCTTAATCAATCCGCCCGCTTCCATACCCCGGTTCCGTTCCACACAAGACGCCTACAGATAGCCTTGCATTGGTGAACAAGTAAAAAACCCTATCGTGGTGATTCGATGTATCCTCAATCAGCCCATTTAGGTTTTCTGTTTTCAAGAAAGGCTTCCAGCCCTTCCTTGCCTTCATCTGTCATGCGTCTGTGAGCAATGCGTTTCGCGGTCAGGCGGGACAATGCGTGATCAATTTCCAGACCATGAATATCATTGACCAGCTGCTTGGCGTCACCAACGGCCTGCGGACCAGCCGCAAACACCTTGGCTGTCAGGTCTTCGGCCAACATGTCCATTTCGGTCTGATCCTTTGCTGTATATTGCAGCAAACCGATCTTTTCGGCGAATGTCGCATCGAAGGTTTCGGCGGTGATGAACAGGGCTTTGGCCCAGCGCGGACCGATCGCGTTCACAACATAGGGAGATACAGCCGCGGGTATCAGGCCCAGCTTGACCTCAGAAAAGCAAAAGCCGGTTCCCGCCATACCGATGGCCATGTCACATGCGGCGATCATTCCGATCGCACCGCCCCTCGCCTGTCCATGCACAAGGGCCAGCGTTGGGTGTGGCATGTCATTCAATTCGCGAAGCATTTCTGCAAACGCCATAGCGTCTTCGAAATTGTCATGCTCAGAATAATCAGCAGCAGCGCGCATCCATTTGACATCCGCCCCCTGGGAAAAACACTCGCCAGCGCCACGAATGATCAACATGCGGACATTGGGAGACTTGGCTATGGCGCTGAAGACATCACGGAGTTCATCCACAACATGAGCATTGAGGGCATTTTTCTCTTCCGGCCGGTTCAGCAAGACGACAGCCACACCTGCAGGCGAAAGATCCAGTTCAATGGATGTGTAATCGGACATGTTTTCGGTACCTTCACTGACAACTCGACGCTTTGACACGGTTAAACAGCAATTAAGGTCGTTCGGATAGATATCTCATGCGAACAATGTATCGCAAACAGATGGTCAATTTGAACGCAGCTACATGAACAAGACCCCCCCGAAAGCACAGTCGAATAAATTGTCCTTCTGGTTGGCTGTATTGGGTATCGCCATTGGATCGATGGTTGTCGTTGCGATTGTCTATAACATGGCCGCTTTTGTCATGACGGATGACAATGAAAGCGTCCTGGGTGAACTCACCGCCGATTGCAGGATCGCGATGACGCACCAGAAAGTTGCCGATAAAGGTGGCTGTCTATGCATTTCCCAGACAGCATTACTAGACAAAAAGCTCCCGCCCAAGCGCATTCAGATCCTGAAGGACTATTTTGGCCAATTGGCTGATGAAACATCGCAACCGGCCAGTCGTCCACCGACATCCATGCAGATGTCTCGCGAAATCGGACTTGTCTATGGCCACCCCTTCCTGCGAGCTTACAGTGTCTGCGCCGCTAACGGTTTCGAGGTCATGGAATGAAAACGAAGTTGCGTAAAACCAATATAACTGTGATCGCTCTATTCCATGATGCAAGCGATTTCACAAAATCGGACGCGCGACAGGTAGTTGAAAAATGGGTTTCCTGAATTCACGAGAAACAGAAGATGGAAAGCCGCTGCTCAGCAAGATTCCTGTGCTGCAAGACGCTTCCAAAAGTGCGCTGCGAATGCTTGAGCGCGACGTTTCCAACTTTTCAATTCCCGGTGGGTGGCAGCTTTTTGACGTCGGTGATTCTTCGGACTCTATCTATTTTCTGATTTCCGGGTCTCTTGGTGCTTTTCGCAAGTCCCCGGATGGTCGCAACGAATTTCTCGGATATATGCGCGCTGGTGAACCTGTCGGCGAAATGGCGCTGGTCTCCAGTGAGCCGCATCAGAATGCGGTATTTGCGCTTCGTGATTCCGAACTCATCAAGATTCCCCGCCACACCTTCATGAAGCTGGCGCGATCAGATCCCAAGATCCTTGAAAGACTGACGCGGATCATCCTTATCAGGTTACGCCAGTCCAATCGCAAGACCACACGACGGGCGGAACCAAAAATGTTTGCCCTGGTGGCAACCTCTCCGACAATTGACGTTGACCTGCGAGCAGATGCTCTCGCAACGGCTCTTCGCGAAATGGGGTTGCGGGTCGCTCTGACCGACGAACGTGATGTCAGCAAGAATGCAAGTTATTTCGATGACCTGGAAGCGCGCCATGACGTCGTATTGTTCAAGGCAGTAATCGGCGACAGTCAGTGGTATCGCATGTCGACACGCTATGCAGATCGTGTGTGGGTGCTTGCTCGTGCGGCCGCC
>PAQI01000035.1 GCA_002709235.1 Hirschia sp. | reverse complement strand
GTGCCAATGGTGCGTTACTCCACCGTGGGTGGCCTGCCACTGCCGACCCTGGTCGAAACCGGCCTGCTGTCGCAGGAAGACCTCGACGCAATGGTCATGCGCACGCGCAAGGGGGGTGGCGAGATTGTTGCTCTGCTGGAAAAAGGCTCGGCCTATTACGCGCCAGCTGAAAGCGCCATCGCCATGGCCAAATCCTACCTCAAGGACCAGAAGCGCATCCTTCCGGCTGCGGCTTACCTGTCGGGTGAATATGGCAAGAACGACATGTATGTCGGCGTGCCTTGCCTGATCGGTGCTGCTGGTGTCGAGAAGGTCATCGAGTTCCCGATGGATGCAGGCGAAAAAGACATGATGGAAAAATCCATCGCAGCCGTGAACACGCTGATCGAAGCCTGTAAGGCGCTTGAGCCCGCGCTGGCCTAAGTCTACAGCAATCCAATTTCGAAAAGGCCGCCCTTATTATGATGGGGTGGCCTTTTTTTGTGGTTTCAAGCGCTCTAGTCTCGGTGATGCAGGCAAGTGTCTGGGGCAGTGGGACTCGCAAATGGCGGACATATTCATCAGCTATAAGAAAGCAGACATTGATCATGTCGAGGCTTTGGCGAAACTGTTTGAGAAACATGATTTTTCAGTTTGGTGGGATGATGCTCTGAAAGCAGGTGAAGATTGGCATGACCGCATTCTCAGGGAGGTCAGGATCGCACGATGCCTTGTCGGAGTCTGGAGCGATCAATCCGTCACGAATGACCGTGTTTTCGTGCCCTCTGCCTTGAATGGCCACAATTATCTGAGAATCGAACATGAGGAAGCCGGGCACGCCAAGATAGCAGGTGCGCGCTTCAGCAGTCATGCCATTCCCATGCTTTATTCCGAGCTTCAATCCGCCGATCTTTCGGATTGGGATGGTGTCGATTCATCACACAAAGGCATTCTGGACCTGTTGCAGTGTGTGGAAGAAAAGGCCACGCCGCTATTTGTGCGCCGCAGGTTTCAGGAGATCAGATATGATCTTGACTGGGAGCGTGAGAAACGCCGCGCCTCAGATCACAATAGGGAAGTGGCTGACAAGCGGGCGCGTGATCAGCTGAAAGATGCGCTGGCTATCGAACAGGAATTGAAGGCTGCCAGAATTGAATGGGATCTTGAGCGGCAGACCCTGCAGTCACAGATCAGTAAGCTGGAAGTGTCGAAGTCTGCCATCGAGACCAGTCTTGAGCGTGTGCGCATGCAGCTCTCAGGCAATCAGGAATCGGACGCACAAATACAGGCGCGTATTGTTGCCTTTGAAACCCGTGCCACAGAAGCAGAAGAAACGAGCAGACAGCTGAACCTGGAACTGGAACGTGTACAGGGTGAACTCGGCCGGAACCTTGAAAAATCCGAACTGCTCAAGCGGGACCTTCTCGCCGAACGGGAAAAGACGCGAAATCTGGATGAGCTCTCTGCGCAGACACAGGACGAAACTCTCAATCTCAACCGCAGAATTCATCAATTGGAGAATGATCGCATCGCTCTGGAAGAGGAGGTCCAGAAACATACAACCATTTCAGAGCGACTTGAACGCGATCATCTTGAGCGTCTGAGCCAGATAAATCGCGAACGCAACGCTCTGATGGATGATGTCAATAATTCTGCGCGCGATACTGTCGAGATGAAATCGCGAATATCTCGCCTTGAATATGAGATTGAAAGCGCCAGCACGCTTTTGTCGGAAAGAGCACATCAGTTGACGACGCAAACGCAACTGACCGCCAGCCTGCAGGCAGAGTTGGCAGAAAGTTCCATCGAGTTGAAAAGGAAGATGTCCGAAAGCGCCATGCTTGGCTTTGAAGTGAGAAAGCTGGGTACCAAGGCGAGCAGGGCAATGGTTTGGGCGGGTGTTGCTGGTGCCATTGCCATGACCTGTCTGGTCTATATCGCCTGGCTGCACGGTTTCCTGTCGCTAATATGAGAGGCCGCTACACCATCAACTCCCATCACAGCCACGTGACGCCACCTTTCGCCAGTGATCGTCCTCTGTCATCAAGGGGAGCGAACAGGATGGGAGAAAGATATGTCAGCAAGATCGATATTGGGTGCGCTTGGGGTCATCACAGCGCTAGCCGCAGGTGTGATGTCGGCTCAGGCCATGGAGGATTCCACTGCCCAGGTCGAGGCAACGCCATTTGATGCCGGGATCGGCATTGGCGAAGCTGTTCCGATCATTGAGGAAAGCACTTCTACCGGAGACATGCAGACGCTTGATGCCTTGATGGGTGAGAAGGGTGTAGTGCTGGCCTTTGTACGATCGGCAGATTGGTGCCCGTTCTGCAAGGCGCAATTGATAGAGCTCAACAAGATTGCAGAAGAGCTGAAGGCCGAGGGCTATCCGCTCGTCGCACTGTCCTATGATGCCGCCGACATTCAGGCGGGTTTCATCGACAAGCAGGGCCTCACCTACACCATGCTGTCGGACGAGGATTCCTCCGTCATCAAGGCGTTCGGCCTGCTGAATGAAGAGTATGAGCCCGACTCGCGTGCTTATGGTGTGCCGCATCCTGCAATCTACGTGATCGGCACCGATGGCGTGGTACAGGGCAAGCTGATGGAGGAGGGGTACAAGGATCGTCCCGCCAATGAAGCTGTCCTCGAACTGGTCAATGGGCTGGCAGGCTAGGTCTATTTGCCCTTGAACACAGCTGGACGTTTTTCCAGCATGGCGTTGACGCCCTCCATGTGATCTTCGGTCAGGTGCATGATTGCCTGACTGGCAGCAGACATGTCCATGATCGTTTCAAAGGATGCCGTTGCGCCATGCCGCAGGAGTGATTTGGCCATTCTCAGCGCATGCGGTGGCTGGGCTGCGACCTGTTCGGCCAGCGTCATGGCGGTGTCCATCAGTGCATCAGGGGTTACGACCTCGGAGACGAGGCCCCATTTCGCAGCCGTTTCAGCGTCGATGATCTTGCCGGTGTAAAGCAGTTCAGCCGCGCGTGCATCGCCCACGATCCGGGGCAAGAGCCAGGCCCCGCCATCACCAGGGATCAGGCCGATACTGAGAAATGTCGAGCCGAACCGCGCCTTGTCCGATGCGATCCGCAAATCACCCAGGCAGGCGACATCACACCCAAGCCCGATCGCCGGACCATTGATGGCAGAGACGATCGGCAGCTCGAAATGGTAGAGCGATTTGATGATCTGGTGGATATTGCGGCGATATCCGTCACGAAGGGCCATTGCATCGCCGCCAAATTGTCCCGTACGCGACTGCATGGCTTTCAGGTCACCGCCCGCTGAAAAGGCGCGTCCTGCACCAGTCAGGATAGCGCAATGGATCTCATTGTCTGAAAGGATTTCCGCGCAGACATTCGCCACGGCAAGCCCGTCGCCATCCTGTCCCAACGCATTCATCGCATCAGGGCGGTTCAATGTCAGAACAGCGATGGGGCCTCGTTTTTCATAAGCCAGAATGGACATGTGTGAAGCGCTCCTGATCCGTGTTTATGGGGCTCTATCGGACCACATTCACGCCATCAGGAAAAGCGTCAGAACGCGCCTTTCAGGCGGAGTGTCAGAATGTGCCCATAATTGCGGGTGCGATCTTCTACCAGAACCAGGTTTCCGGTGCGGCGGGGCGCATAGACCTCGCGGCGATATGTGTTGTCCTGATCAAGGATGTTTCCAAGAAACAGTGTACCGGTCAGGCCCTTGAGGTTCTTGTGTTCCAGATAGACATGGGCATAGGCCGGTTGGTCCTTGACGATGCTGACCTGATCCAGCCGGTAATAGGGGCTGTACCGATAGCTTTCAGCAAACACACCCCAGGCCCAGTCAGTGCCGGGAACGTCGTGACGAAATTCCACCTCGAAGAATTGCGTAAGACTGTCACTGATACGCCGGGATTTTCCGGTCAGAGGATCGTCCACACTTGATTCTGATAGCTCACCAGAAAAGGTGATTTCAGCGCCCTTGAAGCCATAGGGTGCCAGTTTCAGCGTGGCGTCGAGCTCAACACCATAGCGGATCGCACTGTCCAGATTGCCCGGGCCCTCATTGTCAGGACCAAAGGGCACCTGATCGACAATATCCTCGATGGCGGCACCATAGAGTGTCAGCGTTCCGGCACCATAAGCCCCAAAACCCGCTTCTGTCTCGATCTCGAGTTCCCAGCTTTGCTGCGGGACGATTTCGGGATTACCCGTCGACTCATTGCCTTCTGAGAGGTTCACCGTCGAGACGAAATCATAGAAATCCAGCTGGCCGACCTCTCGTTTCAGCGTTGTCGTGATGTCGATGGTCTTGCTGTGGGCATAGGCCAGCGAGATCTCACCCTTGGGCCGGGTGAAGCTCTGCGCATCGCGGTCTGCGCCTGGCTGGGATATTTCCGATTGTTCGGCACCGAGTGAAACCTGAAGGCCGAGCTTTTTCGTCAGCGGACGAGACCATGATACAAATCCTTCCGCGCGCTTTTCTTCCACGCGCACCTGATATTCGCTGCCCGCGACCGGCAGGAAGACCTCACCCATGTTCTGAGTGTAGAGCAGGGCCTCATTGTCCAGATAGTTGAAGGCACCTTCAAGCGAGACCTGCCAGTCTGCACCTGCCTTGGTGGACCATCCATATTCCCCACGAAAAATGGTTTCGCCTTCTTCAACCGTGCGCCGGTAGCGCGTTGCATCAATCTGCTCGCCAGTGTCCAGATCGGTAAAATAGATCGTGGTGTTGAAAGGGCTGTCTTCATAGCGATTCAGGCCGATCAGTTTCAGACGTCCGGGGCCAAGGTCGAATTCATAATCCGCACCGATCTCGGTTTCGATCTCGTCTTCGCTGAACCCGAAGCGGCGATAAAGCGGTGCGTCACCACTGGCAAAATAGCTGTTTGAATATTCGGTCTCGTTCGATTGCCAGACACGATATTTGCCGTTGAGGTTTCCAATGTGACCATTGGCCGGTGTCCAGTTCAGGCCGAGCGTTCCACTGACATTGTCGGCAGTGAAGTTGTAATCTTCCTCGCGATAGGCAATTTGATTCCCGGTACCGTCAAAGACATCCTCGCGTCCCCTGTTCGCGCCGCGATTGGGGGACGATACCAGTCCAACCGTCCATTGCAGGTCTCCGATGGAGCTGGAAAGTGACGTCTCGATATTGTCGTAGAAGGGTGTGAGGTTTTCGCGAAACCTTGATCGCCAGGTGATCGCGCCGGACAATGCGTTTGATTCCGAGATGACATTGACGACCTGCCCGGTCAGTCCCGGAATATCCAGTGTAGCACCTTCGCGGACCTCAATGCGTTCAACGCTGGCGGCGGGTATGCGCCCCAGAACATCGCTGACCGAGTTGGATTTTCCTGAAATGCGCTGGCCATTGATCAGTACATTTCCGCTGGCCTGTCCGAAGCCGCGTTCTCCCGAACTGTCATTCTGAATGGTGAAACCCGGAACGCGTAAAACCATATCAAGGGCTGTGCGCGGGGCGTAGACTTCAAAGTCGGACAATCCGTAACTTGCGATCAGGCCAGGTGTTTCGTCGGCTATCGCAAGAGTCTCGGCGAGGGCGGGACATGACACGACAAACGCAGAGGCTGCAAGCAAGACTGATTTCACAAGAATGCCCCTTCATGACGCGCAATCGTTACATGTGTAACGCATACATGACCATTATCACTTGATTTGACATTGGCAACACAAAAGCGTGCTGTCTGACAATGCCGGGGGGCATGGAACGCAAAAAGGACCGGATGTGCGGTCCGGTCCTTTTGGTCTTGAATTCTGTTTTGTGGTCTGTTTCAGGCGATCACAGATAGATGCTGGTTCCTGATGTCATCACGAGCCATGCCATCCATATGAGGACTGTCGCAGCGCCTGTGATCGACGCGAGTGCAGCGGGTTTGATGGTCTCTTTGTTCATCTGTCACAAGGCCCTCTGTGAGGCCCCTCCTGTTCCTGTACGGCCGCCAATGTCATTCAAACGCAAGGCTGGCAGTTCTGGTTCCGGGCTTTGGGGTCGTGACGGAGTGAATAATTCGTCATGTCCCAACCTGTCCTGATCGTGATGTGACGATGCAATCGCGGCGCCTATCAGGCGAATTGTGGTCGCGCCTGAGGAGAATTGTGATCATTTGTGAGCGGCTAACATCTCCTGACTAGTCGAACGCCGCAAAGCAGCGTTAAGGTCGCGCCGACGCATTGCTGTGGTATGGACGGACCCATGAAAGACTTCCTGAAACGATATTGGTGGGCATTTCTTGTTGGTGTGGGGATGCTGGTTCTGGCCTTCAGCCTGCTAGAGCCGCCGCCACCAAAGCATGTGGTCATGGCAAGCGGGTCTCCCGGGGGGGCCTATCAGCAGGTCGCCGCGCGTTATCGTGAAGCGCTGGGGAACAAGAATGTCGAGGTTGAAGTGCTCGATACGTCGGGTTCGATCGACAATATCTCCAGGCTCCTGTCCGGCGAAGCAGATATAGCGATCCTTCAGACGGGGCTGGTCAGCCCCGTTCAGGCTGAAAGCCTGTTGTCGCTGGGAGCTGTCTATTACGAGCCGCTATGGATATTCCATCGCAAGGATTTCGAGATGACGGATCTGCGTGACCTTCAGGGCATGACCGTCGCGCTGGGAGAGGAGGGCTCGGGTGCGCGTGCGCTGGGCATGATGCTGATCGCTGATAATGGACTGACAGAAGGCGAAATCACGATTTCTCCCCTGGGTGGGTCGTCGGCCGCACAGGCATTGATGGCTGATGAGATTGACGCGGCGTTGATGGTCGCCAGCCCGGATGCAGACTGGGTGATGCAATTGGCGAGCAATCCGGATGTCTCGCTTTTGTCTCTGGAAAGAGCGCTGGCCTATTCGCGTCGTCATCCATTCTTGAAGAATGTGGTGCTTCCCGATGGTGCCCTCAGCCTGTCGGATGATCTGCCGGTGAAGAATATCGACATGATCGCGCCTTACGCCCAGATCGTGGTGCGCGATGACCTTCACCCGGCAATCCAGTCACTGCTTCTGGAATCGATGAGTGAGACGCATGGCAAGGGGTCATTGCTGGCACCTCCCGGCGAGTTCCCGGCAGCGGTCGAGGCGGGGCTCAGCATGTCGTCGGAAGCCAAACGTTATTATGAGAAGGGCCCATCCTTCCTGCGACGATATTTTCCGTTCGATGTGGCCAACTTCCTTGAGCGGGCCTGGGTATTGTTGATTCCGCTGATCACGCTGGCTTTTCCAATCGTGAAGGGTGTGCCGCCACTTTATCGTTGGCGCATTCGTCGCCGGATCTACATCTGGTATCGCGATTTGCGCCTGCTGGAGAATGAGGGCAGGGCAGCCACGTCAGAGGCGGAGCGCCGGGCGGTGCGTGCACGTCTGGCAGAATTGATGGCTGAAACCGGCAATGTCGAAGTGCCGGACAGCTATACTGACGACCTCTATCGTCTGCGCGCGCATATCCGGTTTGTTGCGGAGCTGGTTGATCGTCTCGGCCATGAGGACGCGGCAGCTCACGTCTGATGGACCTCGAAAGGGCAGGGTCAAAGCCAGCCAGCATCCTTGAGCCGTTTGACATTTGGGCGGCTCACAGCGGCTTCGGCTCCGGACTTGAGAACAAGTGAGACCTTGGCACCTGAGCGTTTGACACTCTCCACACCATGTCTTGCCACCCACCAGGAACGGTGCGTCTGCAATGCGTCCATATCGCAGAGCGAGTCGATGGCGTCTGACAGACGCATCAGGATGAGTTCTTCTCCCTTGTCGGTATGGGCACGCAGATAGTGGTCTTCCGATTGCAGCGCGTAGAGCGTGCCTGCATGATATTTTATCGGGAGTTTTTGGAGGAATTTTGCTTCTGCGGACTGCGATGCGTCGGTTTCAACACTGCAATCGCCGGCTGAAGGAATGTCGTATTCCGTGACGCCGGCCTTGCCCAGAAGAAACGCAATCCCTGTCAGTGCCACAGCAATCACCCAGACAAACACATAGACCCCCAATACGGCTTCAAGGTTGAGGGATTGTAGCCCCCCGACCTGGATAAGGATCAGGGCAAGCGTGATGACGCAGGAAATGACCAGCGGTGCCAATGCCAGGTGCAGCAGCAGGCCACTATGGGGAAACAGCTTTCGGATGCCCTTGATAACCAGCGTTCCGGTGACACCGCCCAACAGGATCAATGGCCCCCAATAGACCCAGCGGTCGAGAAAGCCAGGAGAACCTGATGCGCCATATGGATCTATGAACGCCATGAACGCGCTGATGATCACGAGGATCGAAAGGTTCTTGGCGATAGTCGTCCAGACGTCCCGGTTCACTCTGGTTCCCTTCTCGAAACGCCCTTCGCGAAACGCCAATGAATTCAAGGCACCGTTCACGCATCGCGAATGGTGAGGCGTTACCATTCGCGATCATTTCGATCCACTTCACGCAATGGCGATATCGCACCGAGCGGATCATTGGCAAGTCTTGGTCATCGCTTCCCGGCACGCCGATCATCAAAACACACCGGCGGATTTGTGAGGCGAGCACAACGCAAACCTAACGGACGCATTCTCCGCGTCCAGTCTTGAAAGGAACGACATCATGATCCGCAGCCTTATCGCAACCGCCCTTGTCGCAGCGACCGCCAGCCTCGGTGCAGTACAGGCCCAGGCAGAAGAATCACACACGCTGACAGTCAAGGTCTCCGGCCTGACACCAGATCAGGGAACGCTCTATGTGGGTGTCTCGAATACGGAAGAAAACTACCGTGGCTTTCAGTTTCTCGAAGGTCAGATGGTCAAGGTCGAAGGCGCTGAGACCACAATAAGTTTCACGGTTCCCGATGGTGCCTATGCCATGCATGTCTTTCAGGACCTGAATGGTGATGGTCAGCCGAATTTCGATGCAAAGGGTACACCGGTCGAGCCTATCGGTGCGTCCAACAACGCCTCCATGATGTATGGGCCCGCACAATGGTCACAGGCGAATTTCGAGGTGACTGCGGATGTCGAGCAGGATGTCATGCTGAAGACATTCGGGTCGTAAGACCTGCCCAATAGTTTGAACAATGAGGACGCTGTCACTGGACGGCGTCCTTTTTTCATGTTCCGCAAAAGCTATGTCGCATGCTCGACATAGTCGGCTGCCATAGGATTGCAGCTCACAGGAAGCGGAAAATTTCATGAAACATCTGCGTTTGATCAGTCTGATAATTTCTGCCCTGGCAATGTGGGGTTGTGCTTCCGGATCGCAGATCAGTTCGGACAGTTTCCCGGTGACGCGCGCAGATATCGCCATGCGGGACTATTACAAGACGTTGTCTTCGCTGGAACTCCCGATTGCACCGCCGAGTCCACCTATCAATGCCAGCCAGCCCGTCTCCCGGATCGTGGTCGGCAGCTGCATCGACGAAGAACAGGATGCTCCGGCCCTGGATGCCATGGCAAATGAGGACGCCGATCTCACGCTGCTGATCGGTGACAATGTCTATGGTGATATTGATGGCCGCTGGTATGAGAGCAATGACGCAGATCTGACAGAATTACGTGAGGCTTATGGGGAACTGGCTGCCAAGCCTGGATTTGTGAAGCTGCGTGCGGCGCGCCCGATGATGGCTGTGTGGGATGACCATGATTTCGGTGCCAATGACGGCGGAGGAGACTTTCCGTTTCGCGAGTTTGCAGAAGACATTTTCGAAACCTTCTGGACATCGCACGAAGATGTGAAAGCACGGCCCGGCGTTTATGACAGCGTGACATTCGGCCCGAAAGGCCAGCGCCTGCAGATCATCATGCTGGACACGCGCTTTTTCCGCTCGCCGCTCACGCGCACAGATGAATATGGCACCAAGGGCAAAGAGCGCTATGTTCCATCTGCTGATCCTTACCAGTCCATGTTGGGTGAAGTGCAGTGGGCATGGCTTGAAAAAGAACTGCAAAAGCCCGCCGACCTGCGTTTGCTGGTCTCCTCCATTCAGATCACCACCAATGTTCACGGTTGGGAAGATTGGGCGAAGCTGCCCATTGAGCGCCAACGCCTCTATACGATGCTGGCGGAAACCGGCGCGGTGGACAATACCGTCTTTGTCTCAGGCGATCGACATTCGGCATTCCTGTATGAAAATACGGCCGTTGCAAACGTGCCTGTGCGTGAACTGACAGCATCTTCAATCAACAAGGCGTTTGCCAAATCCGAAGTGCCAAATGAGCATGACCTCATGCAGATCGGTGATGGTTTTGCCTTTGAAAATTACGGAGTGGTGGCGGTGGACTGGAATGTACGCCAGATCACTATGGATATTCGCGATGCAGAAGGAAAACCGCAGCGCTCCATCTCGTTTGGGTTTTGAGTGCAATTCAGACTGAGTTTGATTGAACGTATGTTGAAAATGCCTTGTGAATCCAGCGTCTAGAATGGTTGGTGTGGCAGGCGGGCGCTCAAAACAAGGGCTTCATACAGCGGTATATTGCGCACAAACCGCCACATGGCGAGCATTTCGGGTATATTCGCCCTCTTGATAATGATGATCCGGTTGTCAGAACCACTCGCGGTGCTATAACGCGCCGAAACAAACAGGGGCAAATAAGCCCGCTTCTATCCAAGGCGGTTTCCATGAACATTCACGAACATCAGGCCAAGGCCGTGCTGAAGGAATTCGGCGCTCCCGTTGCGGAAGGCGTGGCAGTCTATTCGGCTGACGAAGCAGCGGCCGCTGCTGACAAGCTTCCAGGACCGCTCTGGGTGGTCAAATCGCAGATCCACGCAGGTGGACGCGGTAAGGGCAAGTTCAAGGAAGCTGCTGCCGGTGACAAGGGCGGTGTCCGCCTTGCCTTTTCCAAGGAAGACGTCGTCAAGAATGTCGAGATGATGCTCGGCAACACGCTCGTCACGCACCAGACCGGCCCAGCCGGCAAGCAGGTCAACCGCATTTATGTTGAAGACGGCGCTGACATCGAAAGCGAGCTTTACTGTTCTTTGCTGGTCGACCGTTCCAGCGGCAAGCCAGCCTTCGTCGTGTCCACCGAGGGCGGTATGGACATCGAGGATGTGGCAGAAAAGACGCCAGACAAGATCCTGACCATCACGATCGAGCCTGAAGTGGGCGTGACCGATGCGGATGCTGCCAAGGTCTGTGACGCGCTGAAACTCGAAGGTGCTGCGCGCGAAGATGGCGTGGCGCTGTCGAAAATCCTCTACAAGGCCTTTGTCGAAAAAGACATGGACATGCTGGAGATCAACCCGCTGATCGTCATGAAGAATGGCCGTCTGCGTGTTCTCGACGCCAAGGTTTCCTTCGATGGCAACGCCCTGTTCCGTCACCCGGACATCATGGAATTGCGTGACAAGACCGAAGAAGACGAAAAAGAAATCGAAGCGTCCGAATGGGATCTCGCCTATATCGCGCTGGAAGGCACGATCGGCTGCATGGTCAACGGTGCTGGCCTGGCAATGGCCACGATGGACATCATCAAGCTTTACGGCGAAGAGCCCGCAAACTTCTGTGACGTTGGCGGTGGTGCCAATGCCGAGAAAGTGGCCGCGGCTTTCAAGATCATCATGAAAGACCCTGCTGTTAAGGGCATTCTGGTGAACATCTTTGGTGGCATCATGAAATGTGACGTCATCGCTGAAGGCGTGCTTCAGGCCGTCAAGGAAACCAACCTTTCCGTTCCGCTGGTCGTGCGTCTTGAAGGCACGAATGTCGAGCGCGGCAAGGAAATCATCGCAAACTCCGGCCTGAACGTCATTCCGGCCAACGATCTGGACGACGCCGCGCAGAAAATCGTTGCTGCGGTCAAGGGAGCCTAAGTCACATGTCCATTCTTATCGACAAGAACACCAAGATCCTGACCCAGGGCATGACCGGCAACACCGGATCGTTCCACACCAATCAGGCGCTGGAATATTACGGCACCAAGATGGTCGGTGGTATCCACCCGAAAAAGGGCGGCAGCAAATGGACATCCGACAAGGGTGTCGAGCTTCCGATCTTTGCGTCCGTAGCTGAAGGCAAGGAAAGAACCGGTGCAACTGCATCCGTGGTTTATGTCCCGCCAGCAGGCGCAGGTGCAGCCATCATTGAAGCCATCGATGCAGGTATCGAGCTGATCATCTGTATTACAGAAGGTGTTCCGGTTCTCGACATGGTCAATGTCAAGGCCAAGCTGGACAAGTCCGGTTCGCGTCTGATCGGACCAAACTGCCCGGGCCTGCTGACACCTGAAGAATGCAAGATCGGCATCATGCCGGGCTCCATCTTCAAGAAGGGCTCCGTCGGGGTTGTCTCGCGCTCGGGAACGCTCACCTATGAAGCTGTGTACCAGACCACGATGGAAGGCCTCGGCCAGACCACAGCGGTTGGTATCGGTGGTGACCCGGTCAAGGGAACCGAGTTCATTGACGTTTTGGAAATGTTCCTTGCCGACGATGAAACCGAATCCATCATCATGATCGGTGAAATCGGTGGTTCTGCTGAAGAAGAGGCTGCACAATTCCTCAAGGACGAAGCCAAGAAAGGTCGCAAGAAGCCAATGGTAGGCTTCATCGCAGGCCGTACCGCACCTCCGGGTCGCACAATGGGCCACGCTGGTGCCATCGTGTCTGGCGGCAAGGGCGACGCAGAGTCCAAGATCGCAGCCATGGAAGCAGCCGGTATCAAAGTGTCTCCCAGCCCGGCACGCCTTGGTGTCACCATGACAGAAGTGCTCAAGGGCTGAATAACCAGACCATAGGGAAAGAAGGAGGCCGGACGAGGCCGCTAATCGACCCCAGTCCGACCTGTCCCTGGTTTCAGAGGACGGTTTAAAATGACAAGCCAGTCGGGTGGTGCAAACACCCAACGTTCGCAGGCCAATTCGGCCATGCTGGAAACAGCGTTCCTCTATGGCGGGAATGCCGCCTATATCGAGCAGCTCTATGCTCAATATAGCGAAAGCCCGTCATCGGTCTCATCAGACTGGCGCGCCTTCTTCGATGAAGTTGGTGATCCGGCGGATGCGGTCAAACGTGCCGCCGGAAAGCCTGCCTGGGCGAGCGATCACTGGCCCAGGCATGCGACCAGCGAACTGATATCGGCTCTGGATGGTGACTGGCCGACGGTCGAAACCGTCGTGCGCGGAAAACTTGAAGACAAGGCCAAGGCGGCGGCATCAACAGGTGCCGTGCCGGTTGTCTCAAGAGAAGAAACCCACCAGCACGTACAGGATTCCATCAAGGCGCTGATGATGATTCGCGCCTACAGGATCCGGGGCCATCTGGCCGCGAATCTTGATCCGCTGGGGATTGAAAAGCGCGGGGACCACCCTGAGCTTGATCCAGCCAATTATGGCTTCGGTCCTGAAGACATGGACCGCGAGATCTATATCGACTTTGTGCTTGGTCTGGAATACGCCACACCGCGCCAGATGCTCGACATATTGAAGCGGACCTATTGTTCCACCTTCGGTGTGGAGTTCATGCACATCACCGACCCGGAAGAAAAAGGTTGGTTGCAGCAGCGTATTGAAGGCGAAAATAAGGAAATCTCCTTCACCAAGGAAGGCAAAATCGCCATCCTGCGCAAGCTGATCGAGGCGGAAGCATTCGAGCGCTTCTTGCACAAGCGCTATCCGGGAACCAAGCGTTTTGGTCTGGATGGGGGTGAGGCCGCCGTGCCTGCGCTGGAGCAGATCATCAAGCGTGGTGGTGCGCTCGGTGTCGACGAGATCGTCATCGGCATGCCGCACAGGGGGCGCCTCAACGTCCTCGCCGCTGTGATGGGCAAGCCTTATCGTGTCATCTTCAACGAGTTTCAGGGTGGAAACACGCAAGGCGCAGAAGAATTCGGTTCTGGTGATGTGAAATATCACCTTGGTGCTTCGTCAGACCGCACATTCGACGGACACACGGTTCACCTGTCGCTGACCGCCAACCCGTCTCACCTGGAAGCTGTAAACCCCGTCGTGCTCGGCAAATGCCGCGCCAAGCAGAGCTTTGACCTGCAGGAAGACAAGCGCGCCGAGCGTGTGAAGGTGCTGCCATTGCTCCTGCATGGTGATGCTGCATTTGCAGGGCAGGGCGTCGTGTCCGAGTGTTTTGCGCTCTCCGGTCTTGCCGGGTACCGCACAGGCGGAACGATCCACTTCATCGTGAACAACCAGATCGGCTTCACGACCAGTCCGAAATTCTCGCGGTCATCGCCTTATCCAACCGATGTTGCGCTGCAGGTGCAGGCTCCGATTTTCCATGTGAATGGGGATGACCCGGAAGCTGTGGTCCATGCCACCAAGGTCGCCACAGAATTCCGCCAGAAATTCGGCAAGGATGTCGTGATCGACATGTTCTGTTACCGTCGCTTTGGGCACAATGAGGGCGACGAACCCATGTTCACGCAGCCCTTGATGTACAAGAAGATCAAGTCGCATGTCTCGACCCGCGAGATCTATTCATCGCGTCTGGTGGAAGAAGGCGCGCTGTCGCAAGCTGATGTCGATGCGATGTTGTCGGAACTCGACACCTTCTTTGACAATGAATTCAATGAGGGCAAGACCTACAAGCCTGACCATGCCGACTGGCTGGACGGTGCATGGCAGGGGCTGGGCCTTCCTGAAGATGATGACCGCCGTGGGCAGACATCCGTTGAGATGGAACGCCTCAAGGCGCTTGGCGAACGGTTGACCACGATTCCCAATTCGGTTGATGCGCACAAGACCGTCAAGAAGGTCTATGACCAGCGCGCCAGGGCCATCACAACCGGCCAGAACATTGACTGGGCAACAGCTGAAATGCTGGCATTTGGATCGCTTCTGTCAGAAGGCTTCCCGATTCGTCTGTCCGGTCAGGATTCCGGACGTGGCACGTTCTCGCAGCGTCATTCCCACATTATCGACCAGACCACTGAAAAGCGCTACACGCCTTTGCGTCAGCTGCGTCATGGCCAGGCAGATTACGAAGTCATCGACTCGCTGCTGTCAGAAGAAGCCGTGCTTGGCTATGAATATGGCTATTCGCTCGCAGCCCCGAACACGCTGACATTGTGGGAAGCCCAGTTTGGTGACTTTGCCAATGGTGCGCAGGTCGTCTTCGACCAGTTCCTGTCTGCGGGTGAACGCAAATGGCTGCGCATGTCCGGTCTCGTCTGTCTCCTGCCACATGGTTATGAGGGGCAGGGCCCAGAGCACTCATCGGCGCGTCTTGAGCGTTTCCTTCAGATGTGCGCACAGGACAACATGCAGGTCGCCAATTGTACGACGCCGGCCAACTATTTCCACATCCTGCGTCGTCAGATCCACCGGAATTTCCGCAAGCCCCTGATCCTGATGACGCCAAAATCCTTGCTGCGTCACAAGCTGGCCGTGTCCTCTCTCAATGAACTGGCGGATGGATCATCCTTCCACCGTGTCCTCTGGGATGATGCGGAAATGCCCGGACATGAGGGCGAGGTCAAGCTCGTGCCAGATGAGAAGATCCGCCGGGTAATCATGTGTTCGGGCAAGGTCTATTATGACCTGTTCGAAGAGCGTGAGAAGCGCGGTGTGGATGATATCTATATCATGCGCGTTGAGCAGCTTTATCCGTTCCCGATTGCGCCTGTCATGAAGGAACTTGAACGCTTCAGGAGCGCTGACATGGTCTGGTGTCAGGAAGAACCCAAGAACATGGGTGCCTGGACATTTGTCGAGCCGAATATCGAGCGTTGTCTTGAAAGGCTTGAGGCCACTCATCAGCGTCCTCGCTATGTCGGGCGGGCTGCTTCGGCGTCCACCGCAGCAGGTACAATGTCGCTGCACAAGAAAGAACTGGCTGCGTTCATGGATGCAGCTTTCGAAGCCTGAAACCAGGTGTTCGTCTGAAACAGGGCGGATGCACGAAGGAGAAGTTTATAATGGCCGATATCACGGTCCCGGTACTTGGCGAAAGCGTAACGGAAGCCACGGTTGGCTCATGGAAGAAGGCGGCGGGCGACCAGGTCAGCAAGGATGAGATCCTTGTGGAACTGGAAACTGACAAGGTTTCCATTGAAGTCTCCGCTGCTGAAGATGGCGTTTTGTCCGAAATCGCTGCGCAGGAAGGCCAGACGGTCGAGATCGGTGCGCTTCTGGGACGGATCAATGAAGGTGGCGGCGCATCGGCTGGAGCCACACCATCTGCTGCAACACCAGTTTCTGCGCCAGCCAAACCGGCTGCAGCGACCGGTGGAGAGGCGATCAGGGTCACGGTCCCGGTCATGGGTGAAAGCGTGACCGAAGGTACGCTCTCGCAATGGCTGAAAAATGCAGGCGATTCTGTCGAGCAGGATGAGCCCATCGCGGAGATTGAAACCGACAAGGTGGCAATCGAGGTCCCGGCACCTGCAGCCGGTGTGTTGTCTGAAACCCTGGTTGCGGCTGGCACGGTCGTCGAGATCGGTACCGAGATCGCGGTTATCGCGGCAGGCGCGAGTGCCGGTGCGGCACCATCAGCTGCGCCGAGCCCCGCTCCATCACCCGCACCGGCAGCTTCTGCCTCCAATGGCGCTGCTGTCGCACCATCTGTGCGGCGTATTTCCGCAGAGAATGACATCAATCCGAGTGATATCCCAGGCACCGGCAAGGATGGCCGTGCAACGAAGGGTGATGCACTCAAATTCATTTCGCAGGGCGGTGCACCGGCTCCTGCCAAACAGGAGGCCCGCGCAGTGCGTGATATCGGTCCACGTGAAGAGCGCGTGAAGATGACGCGTCTGCGTCAAACGATCGCCAGACGCCTGAAGGAAGCTCAGGACACAGCAGCCATGCTGACCACATTCAATGATGTGGACCTGACAGCCGTGATGGCCATGCGCAAGCAGTACAAGGATCTGTTCGAGAAAAAGCACGGTGTGAAACTGGGCTTCATGTCCTTCTTCACCAAGGCTGCGGTGACGGCCCTTCAGGAAATTCCTGCGGTCAACGCCGAAATCGATGGCACGGACATCATCTACAAGAACTTCTACAACATCTCGATTGCTGTCGGGACGGAGAAGGGGCTTGTGACACCGGTTATTCGTGATGCCGATGTGATGAATCTGGCTGAAATCGAAGCCGAGATCGGTCGTATGGGCAAGCTGGCGCGTGATGGCAAGCTGACTTTGGATGACCTTCAGGGCGGCACATTCACCATCACCAATGGCGGTGTTTACGGTTCCATGATGTCGACGCCTATTCTCAACCCGCCGCAATCGGGTGTGCTGGGCATGCACCGCATCGAGCAACGCCCTGTTGCGATTGATGGCAAGGTCGAGATCCGTCCGATGATGTATCTGGCGCTGTCTTATGACCACCGTATCGTTGACGGCAAGGAAGCGGTAACCTTCCTGGTGCGCATCAAGGAATGTCTGGAAGACCCAGAGCGTATGCTTCTGAACCTCTGAGGCTTCTGATCAGCCAAAATAATGACCGGCCAGGCAAATCTCTGGCCGGTCTTTTTTTTGTTTGGCCTTATTTTTCAACCAGTTCCACCCGGCGGTTTTTCTCCTTGCCGCCATCGGAGGCATTCGTGAACACAGGTGACACAGGGCCAACACCGACAGGTTGAAGTCGATCCGTCTCTACCCCGTAGTCAGCGACCAGAGCATTGACCACGCTGAGCGCGCGATCTGATGACAGCTTGAAATTATAGGCATATGTCCCCGATGAATCGGTGTGACCGACGACATAGAAGCTCTTGTCGGGCATGGCTTCGAGCACTTTGGCTGCCTCGGCGAGGGCGGGTGCGGATTCCGGCATGAGGTCCGCCTTGTCGTGTTCGAACATGAGCCCATTGATCACCGTGCGGCCCAGTTCTTCAATGTCCTTGCCCATGGCTTCGGCATCAGCTGTTATCAGCCCGGTCTCAGCGGGTTTGGTCTCGATCAGATCGACCAGCACACCCACTTCAGTCGCGGAATGTTGCTCGACGGCGATCGCAACCCAGAGCGTATCATCGGCGCGTTCCTTCTTTGCCAGCACGGCACCGGTCCCGCCTGACGACGAGGTGCCGGATACCATCTTGGCAACAGGTCCGTGCTTGTTCCAGGCATTGTTTTTCAGGTGTACGCCTTGCCAGGATCCACCACCCACATCCGGTTTCACATTGCGTTCGGGAAACAATCCTTCTGCAACAATCTCGAATCCTGCCGCCTTGATAGCGTCCGAATAGTTCTTCCAGATCTCAGAATGCGTCCGATCATCGCCCTTGTAGGAATAGAAATTGCGCGTCACGCGTCCTTCAATATCCTCGATCTCGCCGATATGGCGATATCCGGTCACCGGTCCGAGGGGAAATTTGTAGGGCAGAAAATTCTCGATCTGGCACCATTCCAGATCAGACCCCGGATAGCGTGTGACTGCCGGGTGATCCTCACAGCCTTCAGCGTCTTCTGCGAATGCCGGATTGGTGAAAATTGCCGCAAGGCATGCGCCTGCGAATACCAGATGTTTCATGCGTCCCTCCCAATTGGTCTGCTTTGTGGTGTCCAGTTAGATCCATGATCTTGGCCAGAATTTGACATCGCGCAAACCGGGATGACCGGATTATGTATCGGCTTTCAACGCAGCCAGAGCTGCATCCATCGAGGCTTCCGGGATTTCCATCAGCTTGGGTCCATCCGTCCAGATAATCGCACAGCGTATGGCACGATCAGGATAGGCAGCCTGCAGGACAGCGCGATAGGCGGCCATTTGCGCCGTATAGGTGTCGCCCACATCCTCTACTCGCGCAGGCGCGGGACGGTCTGTCTTGAAGTCGATGATCTTGACCTCATCGGGCGTGACAACCAACCGGTCCACACGTCCATTGATGCGCATGCCAGCGGGAAGTACTGCGTCATTGCCGCCAACAATGGGAACCTCCGGACGACTATTCGGACCAAAGATCGGATCAAACTGCGCGCCTTCCAGTACGGCGAGTGTGACCTCGACCATTTCGGCGTGGTCCTTGGCATCAAATTCCCGGTCTCGCTTGAGATAGTCGGCTGCACGCTGTCGCCAGTCCTGTCGCGGTGCATCAGGCAGGGTTTGCAGCAATGTGTGGATTAGACGACCGCGTGTCAGACGCCGGTTCTTGTCTGGACCGAACGGTGCAAGCACGGCGGGTTCTACACCCAATAGTGAGGAGGGAGCCGCATAGCGTGTCGCGCTGCCTTCACGTTTTGCAGGTGTTTTCAGCCAGGCAGGCGCCTTGGTCGTCTTCATCTGGCTCAGTGGCGTTTCGACATCCGCTGTCTGAGGCTCACCAAATCGCAGGACGGGCCCGTCTTCGGTCTCGATGGATTGGGCCACCCCCTTGTCCAGTTGAGCAGACATGGCCTGCCAGCAGGCATCATACCAGGAGCGATCACTGAATCCCTTCTTGGATTTGATACCACCAGACCACGCACCACATACCAGCAGGCGGTCCTGGGCACGCGTCAGGGCCACGTACAGCAACCGACGGGTTTCACGCAGCGCCCGCGCCTCCGCATTCTGGCGCAGCGTCGCGGTGAGCGGCGAGTCGTCTTTCGATGAGCCTGCCCAGACGGGGATGCCCGGCTCTGGCAGGGCGGCGATGTCGCCATCCGTCACCATCAACCCATTGGATACGCCGACCTTCGGAGCAGATGTAGTGTCGGGCACGATCACGATAGGCGCTTCCAACCCCTTGGCTCCATGCACCGTCATCACCCGGACTTCATCCTGCGGACCGGACAGTTCGCGCTTGACCTCTCCGCCTTCGGTCTCGATGGCATCGAGAAACATCTGAAGCGATGAGGGGCCGCGTGTATCAAACCCTGCGGCGCGATCAGTCAGCGCTGTGACGGGTTCACGCGCAGGAGTGCCCAGCCGTATCTGGATCAGATCCCATCCGCAGGCATCCCCACGCACGGGCATTTCCAGCGCATGGATCAGGAATTCATAGGCGGGCCAGTGACGCCGCGCGATACAGCCCTCCAGAAAGGCCACGATCGGCAGGACATCCGCATCAGTCGTGTTGCGCACACGCTCCCACAGCGTAACGCCTTCTCGGCCATGGGCGAGGGCAAACAAATGCTGGTCTTCGCTCAATCCGCCAAAGGGGCCCGTCAGGATTTCGGCAAGCGCCAGATCGTCTTCCGGGCAAAGGGCAAAACGGATCAGGTTCAGGAGGTCCTGCACGGGCAGGCTGTCCAGCAGATCAATCCGGTCAGCCCCGGCAACGGGTAGCCCTTCGCGCTTGAGTGATTTGATAATGGCGTCAAACAGTCCGCCCGTCCGTCCGCGGACCAGGATGAGAATATCACCGGGACGTGCAGGGCGTCGCGTCTTGCCATCCCAGATGGCTTGTTTGTCTGCGATCAACTGGGCCGCCCACCGCGCGATGCGTGCGGCGAGCTGGGCCTTGGGGCTGGCTTCCGATTGTTGGCCACGCGGAGCATCCCACGGCGTTTCTTCCTCGCGTTCGACCGGCGGTGTGAGCGGCCAGAGTTCGACGCATCCGGGCTGATCCCGCCGAAACGGGAGGTGGCGTACAATGTCTGTTTCTTCCGGAGGCTTGATGGAGAAAGGTGCTTCGCCGTCGAACATGTCGGCATTGAACACGGTGTCGACGAAATCCAGCACTTGCGGAGCAGAGCGAAAGCTCATCTCCATGGCAGGTGTCGCCGTGGGCGCTTCCCATTGAGCCCCCCTATTGGTGAAATCCTGTTTCTCGGAGAGGAAACGCTCCGGGTCAGCGCCCTGGAAGGAATAGATGGATTGCTTCTCATCGCCGACAACAAACAATGTGCGGTCCAGCTCGCGTTCCACGCCTTGTCCGGCAAAGAAATCCTTTGTCAGCGCATTGAGCAGTCGCCATTGCTGGGGGGAAGTGTCCTGCGCCTCGTCCAGCAGCACATGCGTGAGCCCGCCATCGAGTTTCCATAGCACCCATTCAGCGGCGGCATTGCGGTCCAGCAATCCGGCAGCGGATGTGATCAGGTCGTCAAAATCCAGCGCAGCACGGCGGCGTTTCTGGCGGTCATAATCGGTGAAGGCGATATCTGACAGGCGCAACAGGGCCGCAGACCGCTCGAAGATACGCCGTGCCTTGACCGCTGCATCCAGCTGTTTGAGGCGATAGGTTTCCTCGCCTTCCGGCACGGATTTGATCTCGAACAGATCAGCCAATAGTGGCGCGGCCTTGGCTGTGCCTGCGGTGAAAGGATTGGATTTGCGTAGTTCGCCCGCACCGGTATGGATCAGAGAAAGATAGGATTTGAAACGCTGATCCGCAGGTGCATCTGACAGCACATGTTCCAGAATTTCAGCGGTTTTCACATCGGTTGCCTTGCCCGCAAACAGTGCGCCGATCACCTCGCGCAGCTTACCGACAGGCAATTGTGCGCCCATGCCGCGTTCGATCAGTGTCGTTTCATCCTCAAGAGGTGCGTCCAGCGCGTTTCGCAGCGCGGCAACGGCATTGTCCGGTCCGCCCGATTTGCGGATGAAGCCTGCAATCGCGGCCTGCTTGCCATGTAGCGCCTGCAATGGGCCTGACAATCCATTGCCACCTGCGGCGAGGGCTGCGGTTTCGACTGCGGCAACCAGATTGTCATCGAGTGCATGTGCGCCCAGATGCGCCATGGCCTGTCGCCACAATCGGGCACTGGCCGGATCATCCAGTTCACGAAATCCGGGCGGCGCTCCAGCCTCCAGCGGAAAGCGACGCAGCAGGCGGCCACAAAAGGCATGGATCGTTTCAATCCGCAGCCCGCCAGGTGTTTCCAGGGCGAGCGCAAAGAGTTCACGCGCTTTGCCGATCTCTTCATCGGCATAGTCTGCTAGGTCTCGTCGTTCCAGCTCTGCCAACTCGGTACGGAGTGTCTCGTCATTGGCAACACACCATCCGCCCAGCCGCTTGAACAAGCGCGCCTGCATCTCTGACGCCGCCGCCTTGGTATAGGTCACACACAAAATCGCGTCAGGTTTGACACCCTTGAGCAGCAACCTTGCAACCCGGTCGATCAGCACCTTGGTCTTGCCGGACCCGGCATTGGCCGACACCCAAGCCGATTGTGTGGGCAAGGCAGCCTGAAACTGGCCCTCGACCGTGTTCTCATAGTCGGGCCAGCGGCCTCTATCGGATGCGCGGCTCATTCTTCGCCCCCCTCATCGCTGGTCCATTCGGCGCGCCGGGCGAGGCGGTCATAATCAGAAACAGCCCAAGTAAATTCCACACGCGGTTTGGAACGATAGGGCTGCTCGAGATCAGCATAGGCCTCGACCAATTGCCTGAAGCCTTCCAACGCTTTTTTGGCTTCTTCCATCGGGTCAACATCGACGGGCAGGCCGTTCCTGGCCGAAACGGTACTCATGCCCGGTGCCAGTGAGACATAGATGATTTCAGAGGTTGGCTTGGCGGGGATGCCTTCTTTCTCAAATCCGCCTGCCTCGGCAATGGCGGCTTCCAGTGGCAACTGGGGTTCAAGCCCGCTCTCCACCTGCTTTTTTGATTTCGGGGCTCCGGTCTTGAAGTCGATAATGGCGAGCGTGCCATCATTCAGCAATTCGATCCGGTCGGCCTTGCCCGTCAGCGTGTAGGTATCGCCACCTATTTCCTGCGGCAGTTTGCCTTCCTTTTCGAGCCAGCGACCGGCGACGCGTTGTCTGCGCGCGGCGCGCCAGTCCAGATAGGCCTGTGCGGCACGTGCCCAGAGCGGACGCGAAAGGGCGATCTCGTCTGCAGGCATACCGGCATGCGCCAGTTCCTCGCAGATGATCTCCAGCAAGTCTCCGGTCTCACCTTCCTCATCAAAGCGTTCAACGGCTGAGTGAATAGCCGTCCCGCGCTCGGCAGGTCCGATCTCGATGCCGGGAGGTGCCAGCGGGTTGAGCTTCAATATATCGCCAGCATAAACGGCATAGGGGTCGCGGATCAGCTTCGTGACACGCGAAACCGAGAAGCGCTTGGGGCGGGCAGTGACAGGCGGACGTGGCTCTGGCGGCGCATTGGGTTTGTAGGCGTCCACATGGCGCAGCGCTTGCGCCCATTGTAACGGGTCACGATCTGCGGGTGGGGCCAGCGCCTTGTCCGCAGCGTCCAGACTATCAACGCCATCGGCCTTCAGCCCGCCGGATGCCAATGTGCGCAATCGCCAGATCCAGCGGCTTGCCACTGATGGTTTGTCTTCCACACGTTTGGCCCGCAACAGGACGACATCCTTCTGGCAGGCCAGTTGTGCAAAATCATGGGCAGACAGTCCCAGCCGTTCTTCAGGGTCGGGCAGGCCCAGTTCACGGCGCAGCCGACGCGGCAGGAAACTATCGGCAGCAGCTGGCGCAGGCCACATGCCTTCATTCAGGCTGCCAAGGATCAGAAGATCACGCGTCTGCAATCGGGCTTCCAGAGGGCCCCAGATCGCAATACGCGGATGCTCGCCCTTGCGCGGCGGCACGGTCATGCTTGCAGCGGCGGTCTCCGCAAAATCAGCCCAGAGGTCAGCTGGAATAGGGGCACCCATCTCGTCGCACAGTTCCGCCAGCGTTTCGAGATATTGCGCCGCCTGTGCGCCCTCACGTCCCCGCCACATGATGCGCGTGCCGGGGGTGTCTTCGGTCTGTGCCAGCAATTCCACAAGGCGCGCGCTGGTGCGGGCAAAGTCCGCACCGTTGATATCGCCACGTAGCGCCGCGGCACCTGAACGGCTGACAATATCTTCCAGCAAACGCACGATACTGGCCGCGTGCATGCGCTTTTTGCTCTCCAGCCGGGTTGCAAGATCTTCCAGCCCGACATGTCGCCTTGGTCCGCGCACCGGGTTTTCCTCGCGTGGATCTTCAGGATGGCGCTCAAGATCGGCAAGGGCGATTGCCTTGTCTGCTTCCGTCAGGCCCAGACGCGTCATCGGGTGTTTAAGCAAGGCGAGCAGGGCCACAGGTGAGCCGCGATCCTCCAGCCATTTGAATGTCAGCGCCAACAATGAGCCCTGCGCCGTTTGCAGGAAGGGTGTCCCGGAGGAGGGCGTCACATCGACATCCCAGCGTTTCAGCAAGGCACTGACGCGGCGTGACAATGATGGATCGGGCGTGACAAGGGCAGCTGTGCGCCCGGGCGTTTCCAGAACCTCACGCAGCATGAGCGCGGCGGCCAAGGCTTCTTCGGCCTCATCCTCGGCCTCTAAAAGTGTCAGCCCTTCCAGCCCGGCGCGGACCAGTGTTTCAGGTGGATCATCGCCGGAGAGGTGATCAAGTCTGGCTGTCCAGTCCTTTGTGGCGCTTGCCGGGGCCAGGGCCTCATTGACCAGTTTGCGGCGGGCTTGCGCCGCGGGGGTCTCATGCGTGCCGGGCCAACGTTTGACATGATGGCGATCTACGCCAAGCCGATCCAGCGCACGGGCCAGCGTGAATTGCGGATGGCTGGGGCTATCGGA
>PAQI01000034.1 GCA_002709235.1 Hirschia sp. | reverse complement strand
GATAACATTGCAGTCACTATTGTCGACACCCGAGGAATTCTCCAACCTGCCGATTAGGACGAGTGAAGGTGGCCAGACCATACGCCTTGGTGATGTGGCGCGTGTGGAAATGGGCGCGGAGACCTATTCGTTCATCGCCAGATATAATGGCAAACCGGCGGCTCCTTTCGCCATTTCAATGTCATCGGGTGCAAATGCTCTGGCCACGGCCGATGCCATCAAGGAAAAGCTTCACGAGTTGGCACCTCAACTGCCAGCCGGGGTGGAGCCTGTGATCCCATATGACTCCACGCCGTTTATTGAAGCCTCTCTGCACGAAGTGGAAAAGACACTCTATGAAGCTGTCTTTCTCGTGTTTGTCGTTGTCCTGATATTCCTGCAGAATTTCCGGTCGGTCATCATTCCGATGATCGCGGTTCCTGTTGTGCTTCTCGGTACCCTGGCTGTTTTTGCATTACTCGGATACACGATTAACACGCTGACCATGTTCGCTTTGGTTCTGGCTATCGGCCTGCTCGTGGATGACGCGATTGTTGTCGTGGAGAATGTCGAGCGGGTCATGGAAGAGGATGAACTGGGGCCTCGGGAAGCTACCCGCAAATCCATGGGCCAGATTACGGGTGCGCTGGTTGGTATTGCCGTGGTGCTGTCAGCAGTGTTTGTGCCGATGGCGTTCTTTCCCGGCTCGACGGGCGTGATCTATCGTCAGTTCTCTGTCACCATCGTAGCAGCAATGGTTCTTTCGGTTCTGGTAGCGATCATCCTGTCGCCGGCTTTGTGTGCAACGATTCTAAAAGCCCCCCATGAAGAGGGACGGCGACCGCTCCTGGCGCGTCCGGGCAAGGTCTTCAACAGGTTTTTCAACCATGTTCGCGGCGGATATGAGAGCATTGTTGCGCGTCTCATCGGGATCAAATGGATCATGATGGGAGCGTTTGTTGCCATTGTTGCCGTGATCGGATTCGGCTTTGTGCGCTTGCCGACATCATTTCTGCCTGATGAAGACCAGGGTGCGGTCATGACGCTCGTTCAATTGCCCGTCGGCGCAAGTCTCGAACGGACGGCGACTGTAATGGAAGATCTCCAGCATTATTACCGGGATAATGAAGACGCCATCAAGCATGTCATGACCATTTCCGGATATTCCTATGCCGGCCAGGGGCAGAACATGGCTGTCGCGTTTGTCCGATTGATGGATTGGGAGGAGCGCCCCGGTGTAACGGCTCAGGCCATTGCCGGGCGTGCCTTCAGGGCTTTCATGGGGAATCCGGATGCCCAGATCTATCCGATTACGCCAGCCCCCATCCCGGCGCTGGGGAACTCGTCGGGCTTCAACCTCTATATTCAGGATCAGGGCGGTCTGGGACATGATGCGTTGCTTCAGGCGCGCAATCAATTGCTGGGCATGGCGGCGCAAAGTGACCTGTTGTCAGGTGTGCGTCCCAACGGGCAGGAAGACAGTCCTCAGTTCAAGATCAATATCGACTACCAGAAAGCTCAGGCACTTGGGGTATCGTCGAGTGATATTACCTCGCTGATGTCCATCGGTATTGGTGGTCGCTATGTAAATGACTTCATCGACCGTGGACGGATCAAGAAGGTCTATGTCCAGGGCGATGCCAAATATCGCATGCAAGAAGAAGATTTCGGAGCCTGGCAAGTCAGGAACGCGTCAGGTGAAATGACACCCATTGAGGAGTTCATCACAACAGAGTGGATTTATGGCGCGCCTCAGCTTGAACGTTACAATGGCTTGTCGGCGTTCAATATTCAGGGCCAGCCCGCTCCGGGGGTCAGCTCGGGTGCAGCGATGAACGAGATGGAACGACTCATCGCTCAATTGCCCGAAGGTGTTGCTTCGGAATGGAGTGGGATTTCGGCGCAGGAGCGCGAATCCGGCGATCAATCGACCATTTTGTACATCCTTTCAGTGATGGTCGTGTTCCTGTGTCTTGCAGCTCTTTATGAAAGCTGGACGGTACCAATCTCGGTGTTGCTTGTTGCGCCATTGGGTGTTGGTGGAGCGCTGGCATTTGCGATGATGCGCGGACTGTCGAACGATGTCTTCTTCCAGGTTGGCCTTCTGACAACAATTGGCCTGGCCTCGAAGAACGCTATCCTGATCGTGGAGTTTGCGAAGCTTCTGGAAGAGCAGGGCAAGGAACTTGTCGAGGCAACACTGGAAGCGGCCAGAATGCGGTTCCGTCCGATCATCATGACCTCGTTCGCATTCGGTCTTGGTGTTGTGCCCTTGGCTTTCTCCAGTGGTGCAGGCGCGGGTGCGCGGGTCGCCATTGGTTCGGCGGTTCTGGGCGGCATGATCGCCTCAACCGTTCTTGGTGTTTTGTTTGCACCTATCTTTTATATCGTGGTGAGAAAGCTCACGGGTGCGAAATCACTGGTACCTGCCAATACTGCCGAGGAAGCTCACGCATGAATTTTAAAGCTCTCCTGTCAATCTCGATCATGGCCGGCGCAGCATCGGGGTGTGTCAATCTTGCTCCTGCAACGCCTGAAGCCGATAGTGTTGTACCTGATGTATTCAGCGTCGCTGAATCGGCTCCTGAAACATCTGCACTCTATGAATGGGACGAGGTCATTCTGGATGACACATTGCGTCATCTGATTGAAACGGCCCTGAGTGAGAACCGGGACCTTCGTGCGGCCGTGGCGAATATCCGTCTTGCACGGGCGACTGCAAATGCCACGTCAGCTGCACGATTGCCGACGGTGGCCGCAAGCGCCTCGGCTACAGTCGGCGATACCTTTGAATCGCCGGGAACGCTTGCTGCGGCATCTGCTTTTGGTGATTCCAATCGCGCAGCGCTTGGCTTGACCTCCTATGAGATCGACCTGTTTGGCCGTATCCAGAACCAGAGCGACGCAGCCTATCAATCGTATCTTGCATCGGTAGAAGATGCGCGCGCGGTGCAAATATCGATCATATCGTCCATTGCCGAAGCCTGGCTCACCCTGGCGGCGGACAAACAATTGCTCCTGTTGGCGGAATCCACAGTCGAGAGTCAGTCCAAATCCCTGGCGCTATCGACAGAACTGTTTGAGGCAGGTGTCACCACCGAACTGGCCAAGCGGCAGGCATCCGCCTCTGTTGAAACAGCCCGGGCTCAAGCTGCACAATTTCGAGCGCTGGTTCAACAGGACATAAATGCTATCGAACTGCTCATTGGCAAGAGGCTCCCGGCTGATGTCTATGAGCAGGCTCAGCTGAACCCGATTCCGGTAAAGCTCACGCGGCCTGTTGGTCAGGATAGCTCCATCCTGCTATCGCGGCCGGATATCCGTTCGGCTGAACGCTCTCTTGCGGCGACAAGTGCAAATATTGGTGCGGCTCGGGCGGCATATTTTCCTTCGATCTCGCTGACATCCAGTGCGGGTTATGTCAGTACCGATCTTGGTGATCTGATTGATCCGTCTTCCGGGGGCTGGTCATTTGGGCCTTCCATATCATTGCCCATCTTTGATGGTGGACGACGCAAATCCAATCTGGAAGCGGCGCGTGCCCGGCAGGATCTGGTGTTGGCGCAATATGAGAAGGCAATCCAGTCTGCTTTCAAGGATGTATCGGATGCATTGGCAGTGTCTGAAACGATCGATGAGCGCCTGGAGGCATTGACGCATCTCACGGATGATACTTCCGTGACTTTCCAGTTGTCAGAAGAGCGTTTCAAGGTCGGTGTGGACAACTATCTGTCGGTTCTCGATGCGCAGCGCTCTGATTATGCGGCTCGTCAACAATTGATCGCTGCCCAACTGACTCAGGGATTGAATGTCGTGGCATTCTACCGGGCGCTTGGCGGAGCGCCCTCCAATAGCTCAATTGAATGACACCACTTATCTACCGCCACTTTGGCAGTAGATATTCTATATTGATCCATGCTGCACGAATTTCGGCTTAAATTGGTGAAATCTGGTGAAAGTCTGTAAACCATGTAGCTGCTTTGGCCTGTATCCCGATTAAGGCTTGCACGCTAAGGCCTGGAGGCACATGTCCTTGTTCAATGCTGGGTGATCCGGGCGTTGGTCGAGGATGAAAAGCAGGAGAATGAATTGGGCAGGTTGATCGCGGTTTCCAACAGAACAGCGGCGGACCCCGGTGCGCGTGCCGGCGGATTGGCTGTGGCGGTATGGGAATCCCTGCGTTCCAGCGGTGGCAAATGGTTTGGTTGGTCCGGTGATATCACATCGGGTGAATTGGGCCCTGAAAGGCGCATGAACGACGAAGGCGTCGAGTTTGTCGTCACGGACCTGACCGAGGTAGAACACGACAAATACTATATTCATTATGCCAACCGGGTCTTGTGGCCTGTGTTTCATTATCGGTTGGACCTTGCCAGCTTCGACCATGATGCATTCCTGACCTATGCCGAGGTCAATCGCCGGTTTGCGAAACTGATTGCGCCAAGTGTTGAGCCTGGCGACACGATCTGGGTGCATGACTATCATTTCCTCTTGCTCGGTGAAGCATTGCGGGGGGCAGGGTGTGAAGCGCCAATAGGCTTTTTCCTCCACATCCCGTTTCCGGCCCCGGAAATGTTTCGCGCACTTCCAGAACGTGAATGGGTCGCCCGGGCAATGAGCTGCTATGACATCATTGGCTTCCAGTCAGAAAATGACCGCGCCAATTTTGTGCGTTATCTGAAGGAAGATTGCGGCGGGACCGAACTTGAAGATGGCAAGGTCAAAGCCTTCGGTAATGTGGTGAAAGCGGCTGTCTATCCTATTGGCATTGATGCAGAATCCTTGCGCGAAGCGAGTCTCAGTGAAGAAGCCAGCCATGCAGCTCGGCGTATTGAACGCTATCTGAACGAGCGCAAGCTGGTGCTGGGTGTGGATCGTATGGACTATTCCAAGGGCTTGCCTGAGCGCTTCCTTGCAGTCGGAAAGATGTTTGATCAGTTCCCGGACACAATCGGGAATGTTTCCGTGACACAGATTGCACCTCCATCGCGTTCGAAAGTGCGTGAATACCGGGAATTGCGTGTGCAGCTGGATGGTCTGGCGGGGCGCATCAATGGTGATCATGGAGATCTGGACTGGATTCCACTACGATATCTGGCGCGATCATATGGAAGAACCGAACTGGCCGGTTTGTTCCGAGTCGCGGATGTCGGTTTGGTCACTCCGCTGCATGATGGGATGAACCTCGTCTGCAAGGAATATGTGATGGCACAGAACCCTGAAGACCCGGGGGTGCTTGTCCTGTCAGAATTTGCGGGGGCGGCAGAACAACTCACCGCAGCACTCATGGTCAATCCCCATGATACAGATGGTGTTGCTGAAACTCTTCATATGGCACTCAACATGCCCCTGTCCGAACGTATTGATCGTTGGAAAGCGCTCGAGGAAGTTGTAACCAGCCAGAATATCGACTGGTGGCGCGAGAATTTCCTCATGGACCTGAACGCCGTCAAGGCAGGCTGACCTTCAAAACCAGAAAAGGCGGGGTGCGCGCTTGATTTTTGCGGTGCGTGCAGACTCAAATCACGACATGGCGAAAAACACTCCTCCTCCGACGGATATTCTGAACGATCATGCGCTGTTCCTGGATTTTGATGGAACGCTTGCACCGCTTCAGGATGATCCTCACACCGTTGCCATGCCGGATGCATCGTTCAATGCATTGCCAGGCTTGTTTCAGGCGCTGAACGGGGCGCTTGCGATTGTTTCCGGCCGGGATGTGCGCGATCTGTCATCGCGTGTGCCGCAAACAGTCTGGCGAGCTGGGGGGCATGGCGTGGATATCTGCTCACCTGGTGAAGTAGCGCCGCCAAGCACGCAATCTGCTCCGGAAGCATTGACGCTGGGTTTCGACGCAGTGGCTGAGCAATTTGATGGCGTCTGGTGCGAAGCCAAAGGTCCGATCATTGCCGTGCATTATCGTCAGGCACCTGGAACAGCCGAAGCTCTCGGGTCACAATTATCGTCAGTCCTGAAGACGGTCGACGGATATAAATTGCAGGCAGGCAAGATGGTCTATGAGGCAAAACCTCTGACAGCAAACAAAGGGCGCGCCATTGAACATCTGATGCGACAAGCGGCTTTTGCAGGGCGTATCCCGGTCATGTTTGGAGATGACGTGACGGATGAAGACGGCTTCGCAGTTGTGATCGAAATGGGTGGTTTTGCGGTCAAGATTGGTGAAGGGGACAGCCTGGCTCAATACAGGCTGGAAACGCCGAATGATGTGGCAGAATGGTTGAACAAGGTGAATTCGCAATGAGCAATCTGGAACTCGGCATAATCGGCAATGGCACTGTCGCGGCGTTGATAGATGCGCAGGCAACCTGCAGCTGGATGTGCATGCCGCGTCTGGATGGAGAACCGGTCTTCAACTCGCTGCTCGGCGGGCAGGGGCGCTTCGCTGTGCGGTTGCAGGGACTTTGCCGGACCGAGCAGAGATATCTGCGAAATACCGGAGTTCTGGAAACCACATTACACGCGGCTGATGGATCAGCGGTGAAGGTGATCGACTTCACGCCGCGTTTTGTGGACCGGGGCAGGACTTTCCGTCCGGCCTCCATGGTGCGCCGTATCGAACCCGTTTCCGGTATGCCTGCGGTGACCATCGAACTTGTTGCGGAAAAAGACCGGGGCGGAGCAGAAATTCCATATGAACGCGGTGTCTCGCACGTCACGTTCAAGGATGCAGATTGCGGCTTCAGAGTGACGACGGATGCGCCGATTTCCTATGTAATGGATCAGCGTGAATTTGTTCTGGACCGGCATGTCAGTTTTATACTCGGTCCGAATGAAAGCCTGTCCGAAGGGGTGGATCTGCTGACGCGCGGCTGGTTGGAGCGGACAACTTTTCACTGGCAGGATTGGGCGCGCCGTCTGGCCACTCCGGCAGATTGGCAGGAAGCTGTCATTCGCGCAGCCATCACCCTGAAAATGTGTGTCTATGATGAAACCGGCGGCATCGTCGCGGCACTGACGACCTCGATTCCCGAACATGCGGCGAAGGATGGAGAGGGGCGTAACTGGGATTATCGCTATTGCTGGCTGCGTGACGCCTATTTCACAGTGACGGCATTGAACAGGCTGTCAGCGGTCGGCACGCTTGAACGCTATATGAGTTATCTGCGCAATACGGTGGCGCACACAAAAGGCGGACATATCCAGCCCGTCTATGGCATCGCGCTTGAAGCGGATCTTGAAGAGTCCATTGCTGAAAACCTACCCGGTTATCGGGGCATGGGTCCGGTGCGTTTTGGCAATCAGGCGGCCGAACATATCCAACATGATGTTTATGGGCATGTCATTCTTGGGGCTGCGCAGGCATTTCTGGACGATCGCATGTTCAACAAGGCTGGCGTGCATGAGTTTGAACATTTCGAAGTCGTTGGTGAGCGCGCCTATCAGGTCTACCAGACCCCCGATGCAGGTATCTGGGAATATCGCGGGCGCGCCGAAATACATACCTCATCGGCCTTCATGTGCTGGGCCGCATGTGACCGCCTTTCACGCATAGCGACAGCCGTTGGCCGTGATGCACGTGCGGAACTTTGGCGTGAACGCGCGGATGAAATGCGGGAAGTCATTCTGGAAAAGGCCTGGAATGAGAAGCGCAAGGCATTCACGGGCGCATTTGGCGGTGATGCTTTGGATGCCTCTGTGGTTCTGATGGCGGAGATCGGCTTCATTGAGCCAACCGATCCACGCTATGTCGCAACCGTTGAGCGGATCGATGAGGAATTGCGCGAAGGCTATCACGTCTTCCGTTACAAGGTGGCCGATGATTTCGGCAAACCGAAAACGGCGTTCACGGCCTGTACCTTCTGGCACATTGACGCGCTCGCCCGGATCGGACGCAAGGAAGAAGCGCGTGCGATGTTCGAAGATGTTCTCGCGCACCGCACGCAACTTGGGTTGTTGTCTGAGGATATTGACACGAGCAATGGGGAATTGTGGGGCAATTTCCCGCAGACCTACTCAATGGTAGGCATCATCAACGCTGCGTCACGTCTCAGCCGATCATGGGACCAGGTCGTCTGACCTGATCCCGAAAGGCTATGATCAGCTGTTCTGGGTCTTGAAGAAACCCAGGTTCTGATTGTCGAAATTTCCCAGATTGGGCAGAGCACTGCGAAGTTCGCCTGTGTCCATGCCGAACCAGCTGCCCAGTGTACCGGCATATTGTTCGACGGAGACTGCAGGTATCAATCTGCCGCGTGATTTGGTGTAGCGCTCACCTTCAGTGTCATAGTCAGCCATCTCGCCATAGATGTGACCACCCTTGACAGCTCCGCCCATGATGAGGTGATGCGCGCCCCAGCCATGATCGGTTCCGTCGCCATTATCAATGACCGTGCGTCCGAAGTCCGATGCAGTGAATGTCGTGACATTCTCCCACATGCCGATTTCCGCCAGTGCTTCACGGAAAGCTGCCAGAGCCGAAGATATTGCGGACAGCCGACCCGGCATGACAGCGGCCTGACCTGAATGCATGTCAAAGCCGCCGAAAGTGACATAAAACACCTGACGGCGGACATTGAGCGCTTCCTGTATGGCGATGGTCTGGGCGACCACGGCAAGTTGGTCAGCTAGATCATTGGAAGGAAATGGCGTCGTAATTGTCTTGGCTGTTGCTAGGGCCGTTCTCATCTGGTCGGAATTGTCCAGCGTGCCTCCACCGGCCGCAATCATGTCGCGCAGATACAGATTGTTGCTCTGCAGGTTCTGGCCTTTCAAATGCGCCAGGAATTTTGCGCGTGCTGAATCATGGGCCTGGCTCCGACCTAGTCGGCTTTGCTGGGCAATGGCAGCCAGATCGGGCACGCCATCCTTGTCCATTCTGAACTGCGGGACGGTTTCGGAAGCCAGGAACACATCGGTCGAAGATGTTGTAATGGCCATGAACTGGGAGGAATCATTGGGGCTGGATGCATAGGCCCGGGATGCAAATTTTCCGCCCCAGCCTTCGCGGGCACCCTCTGTCCTCAGGGACATCCAGGTTGATTGCTGGTCATTGTGAGAGAACAGACGATCTGGGAGGATCGCGGTCTTGTTCATCATGGCCGTGCGGGTTGTGGGTTCGACGAGAGGGCCCACGCCGCCCACTATCGAAAGATCGCCAGCATTGAAGAGGGCCTGTGCTTCCGGCATTTCCGGCGGCAGGGCGAATTGGCGTCCACCAAAGGAGTTGGCGTTGATCGCGTTGAGCTGGCGCAGATTGCTACGTGTGCGTGGCGTGTTTGTGCTGTCATAGATGGAATGCAGATTCTTGCGCTTGTCGCGCAATTGTTTCAACGAGGCATCATCATAGGGAAGGACGACATCGGCATGGTCCATTCCTCCCTTGAAGAATATACAGACCAGAGCCTTGTAGCCAGAAACATCTGATGCAAATGCGCGCTGGTTTGCCATGAGCCCCAGCACACCGCTGCCACCCAACATGCCCAGAGCTGCGCCCGAAGACAGAAAACCACGACGATTGATATTAGCCATTTTCAGCGTCTCCTTGAATCAGCGCTGGATAAAGTAGGATGGGGAGGAGGTTGCCATCATGATGGCAAGTTCGACCCGTTTGAGGCGCTCTTCTTCCTGCTGATCTGAGGATGCATCTGCGTCGAAGGGAAGGTCATCTACCGCGTCAATGATGTTTGCGCGGGTGCCTTCCAGCATGCGTCCGCCCGTCAATAATGTATCAAGGTGATTGACGAGTTCCGTCGGAGAGTCTGCCAGCGACATCTCGACCGTATAATCGGGTTCGAATGTGTTCACGTCCTTGTTGTATCTGCTGGTTCTGTCCTGAATGTAGTTGGCCATGAAATTCGAGTAACCGATATATGAAGACGCATTCACGATCTGGAATTCCGGCGCTGTCAGTCCGGCTTCACCCGTCTCGGTTGCGGGGGCAATGTAACCTGGGCGATAGAAGTTGAAGACGGATGGTGATCTGAAGGGGTGTTGGCCCAATCTGGTTGCCGGGCTGGACGTGTCTCCCAACCATTGTTCATTACCTGAATCGGCATTTCGCATATCAAAGGCACGTGCAAATTGGATAAAACGCAAGGCAGGCTCGCGGATCTTTCCATCGGTTACCGGAACATCCGAGGTGTTGAGCAATAATGTTTCATCCAGCAGCACCGCAGCAATTGTGGCTCCAAGGTCTCCACGTTCGCCTGTCCCGATCTCGACACCATCGCGACTGATATATTGTCCGGTTTCAAAAGCCGTTGCGACGCGTTTTACATAAGCGGGATGAGGGTTTGAACCGGTGAAACGCTGGATCAGTTGGCGGGATATGAATGGTGCGACATTGGGATGCGCAAAGATCTGGTCAAGCGCCCTGGAAATACTCTCTTCACCTCCCGTTCCCTCACTGATGGTCAGTCCCAGAAACGTCTTTTCATGAGGAGAGTGATATTGGTCCCACATGACAAGTGGTGTGTGCCTGCCGTCTGGACCGGAAGACCAGTAATTTCCGCCATTTCGTGACAGCCCGGTAAATACGCGGGCCAGCCCCATGATGTCGGTATTGTCGTATATCTCCACGGGCTGTCCTTGTGGATCGAGCTTGGGGGTACCATCCATGTTGAGCTCGACCAGGCCGATGGTGAACAATTGCAGCAATTCGCGCGCATAATTCTCATCAGGCATACGGCCCTCTTCTTCCTGGTCGCCGCGATTTTCCAGATAGGTGAGATAGTCGGCCATGCGCGGCGAATAGGTGACGTCCTGTAGCAGGTCGCGATAATTGCCAAAGGCATTGCGTGACAGGATGTCATAGTAATACGCCATCTGGTAAGTGAAATCCCCATCATCAACGACCAGTATCTGGGATAAGGCGAAGACCATGCGCTGACGAAGCTGGTCATCTGAATTGATCATTGTTGACCAGATTTCACGCTCGAATGTGCGCTTGTTGAGATCTTCCCCCGAATTATTGCGAGCCTGGTATTGCGGTAAAAGCAAAGTGGGCGACTTTGCCATTTCATCGCGAACCCATTCCGCTGTGCTGCGCCCCTCAATGTTCAGCATTTCTGATTTTGTTGCACCGAAGGTCGCGTAGTTGAGGAACAGGGCAGCCTGTTGGGGAGAGCCGATAGATGCTGGTCCGGATGTGGACGCAGCGCTTGGTGTGGGCGTAGGGGTGGGAGAGGGGGTAGGTGCAGGCGTACCGCTGGCTGATGGCGATGGCGTTGGCGTGGCTGTCGCTCCGGGAGTTGGAGTCGGCGAGGCACCAATTATTGGGGCTTCGCTGGTATTGCCACCGCCCCCGCCACTACATGCCGTCAAAACCGAAGCGAGCGCCATCGTGCAGGCGCGGTGGTGCCACGCCGGTTTCAGCTTCCTCATGGAAGTGTCCCTCTTACTCTAAATTTTGGAATTCAGGTGTTCTGTCCAATACAAGGATGACATCACTGCCGAAGAATGCCAGTTAAGACTTGGTGAGACTTTGTCAGACAATACAGGATGAGTTGAATAATGCACCCATTCTGGGCGTGATAACTCCCAATCACAAACCCATTAAGCCACATATTTGCAGATCAGGAGATGTTATGAATACGGAAGAACTGCTTGCTCAGGCCAGTGTCATTCCAGTTCTGGAAGTCGTAAGTCTTTCCGATGCGGCACCACTTGCGCGCGCACTTGCGGATGGTGGTTTGCGTGTCGTGGAGCTGACGCTTCGCACAGATTGTGCGCTGGAAGCTGTCGCAGAGATGAAATCAGCCGCTCCGGAATTGATCGTGGGGATGGGAACTTTGCGTCAGGCTGAAGATGCTGAAAAATCTGCGAAGGCAGGTGCCGAATTCCTCGTCACGCCTGGCGCGACAGCTTCCTTGTTGAAGGCGCTGGCAGATACGGGCCTGCCAACTCTTCCTGGGGTGGCAACCGCGAGTGAAGCCATGACAGCCATGGAATATGGTTTCAATGCACAGAAATTCTTCCCGGCAGAACTGTCCGGTGGCGTGGCGTGGGTCAAATCCATCAAGGGACCATTGGCTGATATCATGTGGTGTCCATCCGGCGGTATCGCCGAAGACAAGGTTGCCGAATACATGGCGCTGGACAATGTGGCCTGTGTTGGTGGTTCCTGGATTGCATCGCGTTCGGCGATTTCCGGCAAGGACTGGGCGGGAATCACCGAGAATGCGCGTCGTGCAGCGGCATTCAATACATGATCAGTTTGCTGATCCGGCCGTCACGACAGATTTGACATTGGCAAAAGCGTAAAGGCCATGATGGCCAAGCTCACGTCCGAAACCTGACCGTTTGATGCCACCAAATGGCATTTGTGCGATACTGGTAGACGCCCCATTGATGAATACATTGCCGGCTTGAATGCGGGCAGCAAGCGATTGGGCCTGCTTTATGTTTCTGGTCCAGATGGCGGATGACAGTCCGTAAGTGGTGTCATTGGCCAGTCGAATGGCATCTTCTGGCGTGCTGACACGAAACAGGGCTGCAACTGGCCCGAAGGTTTCCTCACGTGCTGCGGGGGCATCAGCCGGGATGTTTTCCAGTATTGTTGGTGCGTAGAACCAACCTATTTTGCCTGTGGGGCCACCGCGTATTCTTGCAATAGCACCCTTGGCGATACTTTTTTCCACCTGCTTGTCGAGCTCGTCACGCAGATCCTCGCGGGCCATTGGCCCGATCACGGTATCGGGATCTTCCGGATTACCCATTTTCAATGCCTGGGTCGCAGTGACAAACGCTTCCACGAAGTCATCATAGATGTTGTGCTCGATGATGATGCGCTTGGCGGAAATGCAGACCTGTCCGGAATTCATGAATCTGGACTGGGCTGCGGCTTTCGCGGCGGCTTCGATATCCGCATCCTTGAGAACGATGAAGGGGTCTGAGCCTCCCAGTTCGAGAACGCAGGGCTTCAGCGCTTCGCCGGCGAATTTGGCAACAGAGGCTCCCGCGCGTTCGGAACCGGTCAGGCAGACGCCTGCTATACGTTTGTCCTTGATGATCTTTTCAACGTCTTCATTTTCCACAAAGATGGATTGGAAGACACCGTCTGGCCATCCGGCTTCCTTGAAAAGCCTGTCGATCGCATCCGCACAGCCAAGGACGTTCGAGGCGTGCTTGAGAACGACTGTGTTGCCTAGAATGAAAGAAGGCACAGCTGCCCGAAAAACCTGCCAGAATGGAAAGTTCCAGGGGGCTACAGAAAGAATGACACCGAGCGGATCATATCGAACAACCCCTTCGCCAGTTTCAAGGCGTCTGGGCTGTTCAACGAGAAGTGCGGGCCCTTCTTCGGCATAGTATTCACAAAGATCTGCGCATTTGGCGACTTCAGCTTCAGCCGCCTTGATCGATTTTCCCATTTCCCGCGTGGCAATGAGTGCCAGTTCATGCTTGTCACGCCTGAGCAGCTCGCTGAGTGATTTCAGATATTTGCCCCGTTCCGTGGACGCGAGTTGGGACCAGCTGTCGAAAGCGGAGTCGGCCCGGTTGAGTGATTCATCAATCTGCGCGTCGGAGAACACATCCCAGGTGGAGATGCGTTCTTCAGTTGCAGGGTTCACGCTGTATTTCTTATCGCTCATCCATGTGCTCCCATATGAGTATTGAATGGGACCAACGCGTCGCGGCCATTACCGGTTCTGCTCGGTCGGATATTTATTCTTCAGGTTCAGACGAGATGCCGACAACCGGCTGGTCGATTGCGCCGAAGATTGATTCGCCTTCCGCATCGAGCATCTCGATGCGCACGCGATCGCCAACCGACATGAAAGGTGTCCTGGCCTCTCCATGTTCAATCGTTTCGATCATGCGCAACTCGGCAATGCAGGAATAACCACGCCCGCCCTGCGAGACAGGTTTGCCGGGGCCACCATCTTCACCTCTGTTCGAGACGGTGCCAGAGCCGATAATCGTGCCTGCGCCCAGGCGACGTGTGCGAGCGGCATGTGAAACCAGCCGCGCGAGAGAGAAGGTGGCGTCATCTCCCGCATTCGCCTTGCCGAAGGCGCTTCCATTATAGTGGACCAGCAAGGGGCGGTGCAGGACTGAATCACGCCATGCAGCGCCAAGCTCGTCAGGTGTCACGGCCACGGGGCTGAATGCCGACGACGGCTTGGACTGGAAAAAGCCAAAGCCCTTGGCAAGTTCACCCGGGATCAAGCCGCGTAGGGATACATCATTGCAGAGCATGACCAGCTTGATGTGTCCGGCTGCGTCTGCGGTTGAGACTCCCATGGGCACATCGTCTGTTATGACCGCGATCTCGCCTTCCATATCGCAGCCCCAAGAGGGGTCGCCCAGGGGGATCGGATCGCAGGGGCCCAAAAAGGCATCCGAACCGCCCTGATACATCAATGGGTCTTCATAAAAGCTCTCAGGCACCTGCGCCCCGCGTGCTTTGCGTACGAGTTCAACATGGTTGATATAGGCAGACCCATCAGCCCACTGATAGGCACGCGGGAGGGGGCTTTCGCACAATGCGGGATCGAAGGGGTCGCCTTCGATTTCGCGACTGTCCAACTGGCGATAAAGGTCGGTCAGCTCCGATTCACAGGAGGCCCAATCATCAAGGGCAGCCTGGAGTGTTGCCGCGATATGACTGGCAGTGGTACAGCGTTTCAGGCTGCGTGACACCACAACAAGATGCCCGTCGCGCGTTCCGTCTTTCAGTGTGGCGAGTTTCATGGCGGAGGTTCGTTTCAGGTATCTGTGGCGTCTGGTTGGGCTTCGGGGCTAGCCTTTTGAAACGCTTCATCTTCAAGGCAGTGTTCGTAATAGTTCAATAGCGTGGGATATTGAGACATGTTCGTCTTGAACCGCAGGGCATTATAGGTCTGCGGTACCAGCATGATTTCAAAGATCCCTGGTGCGCCAAAGGCCCAGCCACGTTTCAGATCAATCTGCCCCAGCATGGTTTCCAGTGGGGCATAGGTTTCATGTATCCAGTGCTGATACCAGGTGATGACATCTTTACTGGCGACGTCGAACTGGTCTTTCAGATAGTTCATGATCCGAAGATTGTTGACGGGCTGAAGATCGGTTGCGATGGGCATCGCCATTTCCAGTGCGCGGTTGCGCTCATCGGGGTGTTTTGGAAACAGGGATGGTTCTGGAAAACGCTGTTCAAGCAGATCCAGGATCGCGACTGATTGCACATGCTGGCGTCCAGCATATTCCAGCACCGGCAGAGACTTGAACGCATTTATCTTCGCAAAATCAGCGCCCCGGTGCTCACCTTCGAACAGGTTGACCGGAATGATCTCGTAGTCGAGCCCCTTGAGATTGAGGGCGATCCTGATGCGATAGCTGGCGGATGAGCGCCAATAGGCATGTAGCTTCAAGAATGTTCCTCCCTTGCCAGTTCATGCAGCCAGGCGACATGTCTGGGTGCTTTTTTTGTTCGAGACCATTCGTCCAGCATATCACGCGAAACGCGTTTGAGCTCAGCAAGTTGCGTTGGCGTACCAATATCAGTCGCGACTTCAAGTCGGTGCCCATTGGGGTCGAAGAAATAGATGGATTTGAATATGCCGTGATGGGTCGGTCCGATGACGTCGATTCCGCTTTCGCGAAGCCGGTCACGCATGGCTAGCAATGCATCCAGCGTCTCGACCTTGAATGCAATATGCTGCACCCATTGAGGAGTATTGGGATCGCGGCTCATCTCCGGTTGTTGAGGCAATTCGAAGAATGCCAGGACATTGCCGCCACCCGCGTCCAGAAAGACATGCATGTAGGGATCATGTTCTCCTGTGGACGGCACCTCATCCTCGGCAAAGGCGAGGGTGAATTCCATACCCAGATGCTTTTCGTAAAACTCAACGGTCTCTCGAGCATCACGGCAACGATAGGCAACGTGGTGGATGCCGCCCAATTGGGGAGGGGAAGCACTCATGCCGGTTGCTCCGTCTTGAGGACGCCGCGTTTGATCTGATCGCGTTCGATACTTTCGAACAGGGCCTTGAAATTGCCCTCGCCGAATCCGTCATCTCCCTTGCGCTGGATGAACTCGAAGAAGACCGGCCCGATCTGTGGTTCTGCGAAGATCTGGAGCAATAGCCTGGGCGCATCTCCATCTGTCGTGCCATCCAGCAGAATGCCGCGGGTTCTGAGAGCGTCAACATCCTCTCCATGGCCGGGTAGGCGACCATCGAGCATCTCATAATAGGTGGAGGGCGGGGCAGTCATGAATGGAACGCCGCGTTCCTTCAACCGGTCCCAGCAGGAGAACAGGTCGTCGCAGATAAGTGCGATATGCTGAATGCCCTCGCCATTGAACTGGCGCAGAAACTCTTCAATCTGACCCTTGCCGCTTTCTCCTTCTTCGTTCAGCGGAATTCGGATCTTTCCATCGGGTGCGGTAAGGGCCTTTGATGTGAGCCCGGTATATTCGCCCTTAATATCGAAATATCGTATCTCACGGAAATTGAAGAGAGTTTCGTAAAATTCTGCCCAATAGGCCATGCGGCCACCATAAACATTGTGGGTAAGATGGTCGATAAGCCGGAACCCGGCCCCTTTTGGGTGACGGTCGACATCGGGCAGATATTCAAAATCGATATCATATATCGAAAGTGCATCCCCATAGCGGTCTATGAGATAGATAATGGAACCACCAATGCCGCGAATTGCAGGCAGGCGCAGCTCCATTGGCCCGGTTTCGACATTGATGGGTTCTGCACCCTGTTCGATCAGATGTGCATAGGCTTTTGTGGCATCCTTGACCCTGAATCCCATGCCGCAGGCTGATGAGCCATGTTCTCGTGCAAAATACCAGGCCGGTGAACGCGGCTCGTAATTGGTGATGATATTGATATCGCCCTGTCTCCAGAGCTCGACCTGTTTGGAGCGGTGCCGGGCGATCAACGTCATGCCGATGGCGTCAAGAACGGGTTCGATCATGCCTTTTTGTGGCGCGGAAAATTCTATGAACTCGAATCCGTCCAGTCCGGCAGGGTTTTCGAACAGGTCCGCCATTTCAATCTCCAGATCATAAGTTTCATATGTAACTAGTTGTCATTGAAACCATAATCGAGGTAATTATGCAAGGCAATTGATTATCCAGGAGACAGTGATGACGGCAGGAATCGAGACGGATCTGAAGCTGCAGGACTACCTGCCATATCGCCTGTCAGTCCTGTCGAATGCTGTCTCCAGAGGCGTAGCCGAGCGCTATCAGAGGGATTTCAACATTTCCGTCTGGCAGTGGCGCGTCATGGCTGTGCTGGGTGAAAAGCCGGGTTTGAGCGCCTCTCAGATCGCTGAGCACACACAAATGGACAAGGTCGCCGTCAGCAGAGCGGTTTCCAGCTTGATCGAAACCGGCCGACTGCGCCGAAATGCAGTGCAGGATGATGGTCGTCGTTCACATCTTTTCCTGACAGCTGAGGGGCGCGAGATCTATGATCGGATCGTCCCCGTGGCACGAGCATTTGAAGCGGATCTTACCCAGGCATTGGCACCCGATGAGCTGGAGGTGTTCTTGGGCCTGCTGGACCGGTTGGCGAAACAAGTATCACCTGATGCCGCCTTGTGGTGAAAGGCATATGCCAAAAAAGAAAACGCCCCGACAGCTGAAGCTTGTCGAGGCGTTTTTTTATACTTTATGTCCGAAGACTAAGCGTTCGAAGGTGGGAAAACCCAGTCCCAGAAGCTCCATTTAGTCGGTTGAGTGTACTTTTTCATGTCCGTTCCCTTTGTGATAAAACGGCCCTGTCCAGAGGCCGTCTTGGGAACGATAGCTTTGTATTATTAGGTTAACAAGACCTTATCCAATATTAAATAATTGGGAATATTCGTTTAGTGTCATAGAAATGAAATCTTCGCCCTTCATGGGGCGGGCGAAGTAATAGCCTTGGCCGAGATCGCACCCCATGCTCGAAATCATTTCCACGCTCTCAAGTGTCTCGATACCTTCGGCAACGGTTTTCATGCCGAGTTCGTGTGCGAGCGCAATTGTCGACTTCATCACCTTCTGATCGTTGGAGTTGGCGCAGATATCTGCCGTAAAGCTCCGGTCAATCTTCAATTCCGTCGCCGGGATTTTCTTGAGATATTCCAGCGTCGACATACCGGTGCCATAGTCATCAATCGACAACCCGACACCGAGCTCGCGAAGCTGAGCCATGATTTTTGCGGGTGCCTCACTTTGAATCATTGCCATGGTTTCAGTGACTTCGAGGATAAGCTGGGGTGCTTCGAAATCGTGGCGGTGCAGGGCGATCTTCAGCGCGACAAGGAATGCGTCTGATGCCAATAGTCCAGGTGAGATATTGATTGCGATACGAAAATCGGGAACGATTTTGCGGGCTTCATTTGCGAAGGCAAGCGCATCATTGAGCACAAAGACTGTCAGTTTGTCGATACGATTGTGCTGTTCGGCGACCTCGATGAATTCGGCAGGATTGATAGGTCCACGTGTTTCATGGGTCCAGCGCACCAGTGCTTCAGCACCGATGACATTACGAGTCTTGAGGTCGACCTTGGGCTGGTAGGCGACCCAGATGCGACCATTTTCCAACGCAGCATCCATTTCGCCCAGCAAAGACAGGCTCCAGCTCTTCTGATCGAGCTCGCGCGGGTTGTGAAGCTTCCAGTAATTGCTCTCACTTTCGGCCGCGCGCGCCGCGGCCATTGCATGTGAAATTCGATGTGAAAGGGTGATGTCGCCTTCCTGATCCACACCAAATGAAACATCGACATCGAATGATGATGCGTCGATGCGGATAGGTGATCGGAAAATGACACTCATGGCCTGAAAACTGTCAGCCATCTGAGTCGGATCAGACACATCGCTCAGCCAGAAGAAATTCCCATCATCTCCCTGAAGAATTTCCGATCCGAATGCACATAATTGCAGGCGTGACAGTATTTCATGTACCAGCTTACGTTCGGATTCTGCCGGGAGGGTTGAGACTATATCCGTATATCTGCGGATCCGTGCGGAAATCAGCGTGCGATTATCACAGCGGTCGTCATGGCGGATTGCGTTGATCGTGCGCAGGCCGGATACAGGGTTTGTCGACCCGCTTTTCTTCTGTCGCGCGCCGAAGCGCTGCCAGGCTGTTGAGGTTGTACACCATCCGATCAGAAACAGGGATGGCGCGACCTCAATCCATATGTTCCCTGGCAATAAAAGGAATGGAGCGGCCATCAGCAAGGTGAGGCTGATTGTACCAACGGTTAGTTGGCGACCATTTGGCAATCCTGACAGAATATAAAGTGCAACACCGCATGATAACAACCATATCGGTACCCAACCCAATATGGTGGGTTCGCCGCGTTTCAGCGTTTCCGCACCCAGGCCGATTATGAAAACGATAGGGGCGGTTCTTTGTCCCTTGGTCGCGTAGCGCGTTGATAGGGTGGAGCCGTTCAAGCCGATAATAACGTCTTGTCCATCGAAACGATGTGGTGATGTTTCGCTATCGAGTATCTTTAATGCGCTGACATAAGGAAAAGATGATAGCTGATAAGAGTAATCAACCGGAATACTCTGCGTGTCTCCAGCGTTTTTGTCTGCCAGTGCCATTTCCATGGCATCTATTTCCTGGTCTTGATAAGTTTCGCGTGCGTCGACCTCGTCCACACCGTTCCAGAATTTCACATATCTGTTGACGCTTGCCAGCTGCGCGGCATCACGAAGTTTGGAGGAGGGAAGGATATCGGCTTCTGGCGCGCCTGGTTGAGCGCGATCCTTCTTGGCAGCCAGAAACACTTTACCCGGATAGTTTGAGAATGTGTCCGCAAGTGCTTGATCGCTGGCTTTGGATTGTTCCAATAGTACCATTGAGAAAAACACGCGTTCTGCGCCTTGCTCAAAGATATTGTCGGTCAGTTCTGATAGTATTTCACCATTCCAGGGCCAAGTACCTACGCGAGCCAAGGAAGCATCATCAATACCGACGATTGCAATTTCCTGACTTACGGATTGGGCACGAAACTTGTTTCGAATAGACTCAATTGCCAATTCGAAAGGCGCACCGAGTTCCGCAATTCCGAAGAACCCGGTTATAAACAGAATAATAACAGCATTGCGCAAATTGCGAATACTTGGTTTATTCTTGATTATGTGCGTAACTGCCTGCATTTCATACCTCTGAATACAGGCGTACAACAGACTAATTATTAAATTGCAAAGCAGATGGGTAAATATATGAGGCTGATCTGTAAATAATTACTAGATTCGCGTTTGGGTTGCTCGAAATATCAATCATAGGTCGAAAAATGAGATTCAGGAGGAAATTTCTCGAACATCAACCTGTTGGACACTGGATTGATCCCCGCTGGTACGTAACACGCCCCGAACGGGTGAAACGTCAGCATAATCGCGTCCGTGCGCCGCAATGATGTGATCCGAGCCGATTGTCTGTGCATTGGTGGGATCATAGCCAATCCACCCATTCTGTGGACCACACCAGGCGCGAATCCAGGCATGCATGGCGTCAGCACCTTCAAGCCTGGGTTTGCCTGGAGGCGGGAGGGTGCGAAGATAGCCGGATACATAACCCGATGGGATACCGATCGAACGCAGGCATGCAATCATGATATGGCTGAAATCCTGGCAAACACCGTGACGCTTGTCGAAAGCTTCTTCCAGAGGGGTATCAACCTGCGTGGCATCCGGGTCGAACGTCATGTCCCTGTGCAGGGCCATTCCGATAGATCGCACAATTGCCGGGACGCTTGGGTCTGTCCCCATGTGTTCGCGGGCATATGTTTCGAACAGCTTTGATGGGCGGACCCGCGGTGTGCGTCCCAGAAAATGAACCGGCGAATCTGGTGCGAGACTTGGTTTCGCCTGCATGGCAGACAGGATATCGGGCAGGGTAATTGGTGCTTCTGTCCTGAGCGGTGCCAGACGTTCCACCCGGCAATTGGCGGTTATGTCCAATTGCTTGTGGGAAGCCCGATTGAGAATGTCATGGGTCTCATTTCCGAAGAAATCTGTAAACATTGACCGTTCATCCGGGTTGGGCTTGATCGTAATGTCCTTGTCGATGACATGCTGCTCGCCAGGGATTTCCTTGGGAAACAGGCGGACAAGGTGACGACTGGATGCAGAGGCCACTTTATATTTATATGCTATGCGGATCTTGATGTCGTAGATCATGGAGGCCTCTGTCATGACATATAAAATGTCTGCATGGCGTCGGAGAGTTCCCAGACACGGCTCCTGATCCCAAGCAGGTCCTTTGTCGTAAGGGTTGAAGGTGACTGGCTGCCAAAATCTGCCTGCAGGTTCATCAAGGCGTGCAAGGGTGTGTTTTCGCCCCGTTCGGGCGTTAGTATGGACAGGGCCCTGAGGTGGCGTTCCAGCTCCAGCAATTGCGCACCGATGGAGCGCGGGTTGTTGGTGTCGAACACAATCAGTTCATAAATGGTCTGCGCCGTCAGAATAAAGCCGTTGAGTTGCCGATGAGAGTTCACACTGTCTGAACATTCAAGCACGACATCCAATGCGCCGCTGGGTGACGCTTTACGAGTGAACCGTGAGAGTAGCGCGGCACTGGAGGCTGCGCGTTCCAGTGCGCGCCCTATTACCAGGAACCTCCAGGCGAGACTGTGATACATGTTTTCATGCACAAGACCGGTGAAGCTTGCCAATTGGTGCAATATGGCGCTCTTGCGCGCGGCGGAGGCCGGCATTGATACACCATTGGAAGTGTCGAACTGGGTCATGCGTTCAAGTTCGCTGACCGCGGACATGCCATCGGGCGACAGGCGGTCACGCAGGCGTCTGGCACAAGCTGCAGCTGATGATATGGTTTGTGCGATATCATCTCGAAATTCCAGATTGGGTGCCAGACCCAACCATTTCAGATAGTCGGTCATGAAGGCCAGAAGCGGGGTGTCCACATCGCCCGCATCTGTCTTGCGCAATTGATAGGCCCGTGCCAGACGAACCGTGCCTTCCGCGCGTTCCAGATATCGTCCAAGCCAGAAAAAATTGTCCGCCGCCCGAATGGGCAGATCTGTGGGATTGGGCCGCGGACGTTTGTTCTTGGTCGGGTTCACCATCGTGACGTCATCGACCGGCTTTTTCGACGTTACCCATACATCTGCGACTGACCCACCACGATGCATTCCCACAGCTGTTACATCATCGGAAATGCCAATGCGTGCATATCCGCCGGGCATGGCTTTCCAGCCATCAGGTGTGCGACCCATGAACACGCGCAAGCTGAAAGGGCGTGGCGTGAGGCGTCCATCCTGAATGGCAGGCGTCGTCGATAGGGTCACAAGTTCCTGGCCGACAATGGTTTCGGGGGAATGTTCGAGAATCGCTTTCATGGCGTCTGGGTCACGCGTTGTGACGTCCTTGCCCAATTGGACCAGATCATCCGGGTCAAAGGGCAGGCGCGTGGAAAGTGCTGGTGCAAGACTCATTCTCTCCAGCCCTTCAATAACGGTTTCACGCTCCTTGGGTTGGCCGCACCACCAGGTTGCTACATTGGGAATTTTCAAGGGGCCGCCAGCGAGTACGCGGCTCAGCCTTGGAATAAACGCCAGCATTGCGCGGGTTTCCAGAATGCCGCTCCCGATTGCATTGATGACATTCACCTTGTTCTGACGAATGGCACCAATCAGCCCCGGCACTCCGATCTGAGAACTCTCCGCGAGTTCGAGCGGGTCAGAATACAGTGTGTCCAGGCGACGCCACAACACGCTGATCGGTTTCAGGCCTCCGACCGTGCGAACCATTGGGCGACCGCGTTCTACAAGAATGTCCTCGCCCTCGACCAGCAACAGGCCAAGGTAACGGGCAATATAAGCGTGCTCATAATAGGTCGCTGACATCGTGCCGGGAGACAATAGTGCCGCCTGACTGTCATCATCAATGAGCAGTTGCGAGAGGCTGTATTGAAAGGCTGAAAAGAACCCGGCAAGCCTGTGTACATTGAGATGTGAATAGATCTCCGAGAAGATCCTCGATGTCGCCACCCGATTTTCCAGGGCGAAACCAGCACCTGAAGGCGCTTGCGTACGATCATTCAGCACCCACCATTGTCCATTGGGTGCGCGCCCGACTTCAAACGCCAGAAAATGAAGATAGTGGCCGGATGGTGGAGTGACGCCAACCATTGGCCTTATCCACTCTTCGCTTTCGGCAATCAGCGGTGCGGGAATATGCCCGTCCCGCACAAGTGTGCCATCTCCATAGAGATCAGCCAGTATGGTTTCGAGAAGGTCGCAGCGTTCCGAGAGGCCCTCGCAAAGCGTATCCCATTCCGTTTCATCAATGAGGACAGGCATCGGACTCAGGGGCCATTGCCGTTCAGCCTCGTCTCCGGGCGCTGTATGCCGGAAGAACACTCCGCTATCGCGCAGATACTGATCGCCCCGCGCCATGCGCTTGTCGAGTTCATTGTGGGACAGGCCGGCGAGGGCGTTCACGAACTCCCACCATACCGGGAATATCTTGCCATCAGGCGACACCAGCTCATCTGGTGCGCCGTGCAAGGGAGCATAATCGGCCATCAGAGCACTGAGGCCGATGGGAAGGTCGCGACGGTCGTCGGTCATGTTTTCAACTTCAGCCTAGGGGCTTACGTCGCATGTCCAGCGTCATCGGAAAATCCGGATGGATGGGTTCCTGCGGCGGGTCATACCAACCCGGTTTATGACCGTGTGCAGCAAAACGGGCAAGCCTTCTTGCTTCAGCTTCATTCGCATTGACCGGGAAAGTGTCATAGCTGCGCCCGCCCGGATGGGCCACATGATAGGTGCAGCCACCAAGAGACTTGCAGCTCCAGAGGTCATAAATGTCGAGCGTCAGCGGTGCGTCGACTTCCAGGGTCGGATGCAGTGCTTGCGGCGGTTTCCATGCCTTGTATCGCACACCTCCGATCAGCTTTCCCTGTTCTCGCGTGCGGTGCAGCGGCACCTTGCGGCCATTGCACACCACAATATGCCGTTCGGGATTGGCACCTGTGAGTTTCACCTGCAATCGCTCGATGGAGCTGTCGGCGTAGCGCACTGTCCCGCCGATGGCACCGGTTTCGCCCAGAACATGCCACGGCTCCATCGCCTGCCTGACCTCAAGGTTCATCCCGCCGACATCGACCTGTCCACAGAAAGGAAAGCGGAATTCGGCCTGTGCCTCGAACCAGACGCGCTTCATGGGGAAACCATGCTCGGTCAGGTCGTCCAGAACGTCGCAGAAATCTTCCCAGACGGGTTCCGGCAGCATGAAGCGGTCATGCAGGCTGGTCCCCCATTTGACGGGTGATCCGGTCAGAGGTTCATTCCAGAACCTTGCGATCAGGGCACGCAGAAGGAGTTGCTGTGCGAGGCTCATGCGCGGGTCAGGCGGCATCTCAAAGGCGCGAAACTCGACGAGGCCAAGGCGACCGGTGGGGCCATCCGGCGAATAGAGCTTGTCGATACAGATTTCAGAGCGGTGCGTGTTTCCGGTCACGTCAATCAGCAGATTGCGTAACAGACGGTCCACCAACCATGGTTGAGGTGCAGGCCCGTCACCCGGCATGGGGATATTGGAAAGGGCGATCTCCAGCTCATAAAGGGAGTCATGCCTGGCTTCATCAATTCGCGGGGCCTGACTGGTCGGCCCTATAAAGAGGCCGGAGAAAAGGTAAGACAGGCTAGGGTGACGTTGCCAATACAGGATGAGGCTTTTGAGAAGGTCTGGCCTGCGCAGAAATGGGCTATCCATTGGCGTCGCGCCGCCCACTACAACGTGGTTTCCACCACCCGTACCGGTGTGGCGGCCATCAATCATGAATTTTTCAGCGCCCAATCGTGTTTGCCGGGCTTCCTCATAGATTTTCTCAGTGGTCTCCACGCATTCGCGCCAGTTGGCAGCCGGATGGATATTGACTTCGATAACGCCAGGGTCGGGTGCCACACGGATGACATTGAGGCGTGGATCACCGGGAGGGGCGTAGCCTTCAATGTGAACCGGAAGACCAATTTCAGCTGCTGCTTTCTCTGCTGCATCCACAAGTTCCAGATAGTCCTCAAGGGCTTCAACCGGAGGCATGAAGACACATAGGCGGCCATCACGGGGTTCTACGCTGAGAGCTGTGCGAACCTTGAATGCGCTTGGTGAGCCGTCAGCGTTCTCACCGCCTTGCTCGACGATATTCTGCACGGCTTCAGTAGCGGTTGAAGAGGCAACACGCTGGCCGCGTTTCTTCTTTGCCGGTTTGGCCTTGTCCTTTGCCTTTGGAAGCGGGTCCAGCCGCGTGTTCGGATCCGTGACATGGATATAGGGATATTGTGCCGCGGGTACGAAGGGCAGTGATCCCAGTGGCAGGCGATATCCGACCGGGCTGTCACCGGGAACAAGGAACAGCTTGCCGCGCCTGGTGGACCAGCGCTCGGTCATCCAGCGGGACGGGGCCGCTTTGGCCTGCCAGCGCTGAATGGGCATGATATAGCCGGATGGTTTGGACAGGCCTCGCTCGAAAACTCTGGCGATTCGTGCACGGGCTTCCGGATCCTCCAGCTTGGAATCGCTTGGTGTTACGTTTTCAGGAAGGTCAGCCTCCTTGAGCAACCATTGTGCAGGGTCTTCATAAGCCGGAAGCAAGCCCTCCTTGGAAACACCCAGTTCGTCGGCCATTGCATCCAGGAATTTACGGGCATCATCCGGTCCGGCCCTGGTGTCCTGATCTTCGCCTGCGACGAGGCTGTCATCGCGCCAGATCGGCTCGTCGTCCTTGCGCCAGTATAATGAGAAGGTCCAGCGCGGCAGCGTCTCGCCGGGATACCATTTTCCCTGCCCATAATGCAGGAAGCCACCGGGTGCGAATTTGGCTCGCAATCGCCGGATGAGCTTGTCCGCCAGATCACGCTTCATCGGGCCGGTTGCGTCAGTGTTCCATTCATCGCTTTCAAAGTCATCGATGGACACAAAGGTTGGCTCGCCGCCCATGGTCAGGCGCACATCGCCATCTTTGAGGGCTGCATCAACCTTTTCGCCGAGCGCATCCAGATCCTTCCAGTCTTCATCCGAGAAGGGCTTGGTAATGCGTGGATGTTCGGCCAGCCGATCAACCCGCATATCAAATTCAAAATCGGTCTTGGGGTTGCCGGTCAGTGTGCCTGAGATGGGCGCGGCGTTTCGATAATGCGGAGTGGCAGCCAGTGGAATATGGCTCTCACCGGTCAGCAGGCCAGATGTCGGGTCAAACCCGATCCAGCCCGCCCCCGGAAGATAGGCTTCGCACCAGGCATGAAGATCGGTGAAATCATGGTCGGTTCCGGCAGGGCCGACCAGCGACACAAGGTCAGGCTTCAGCTGGATGAGATAGCCGGACACGAAGCGCGCAGCGATACCCAGATGACGCAGAATCTGAACGAGCAGCCAGCTGGAATCACGGCATGAACCTGCTGCGCGAGTCAGCGTTACGTCCGGCGTCTGGACCCCCGGTTCCATGCGGATTTCATAATTGATCAGCTGTTGCAGATGCGCATTGAGATCGACCAGAAAATCAATTGTCCGCTTTTCAGAACGATCAATCGAATTGATGAAGGCTTCCAGCTTTGGCTCAAGCGGCTCTGTCTTCAGATAGATCGATAGGTCAGGTGCAATGTCATCGGCATAGGAGAAGGGAAAGTTCTCGGCGGCCTCCTCGATGAAGAAATCGAATGGATTGTAGACGGTCATGTCTGCAACCAGGTCGACCTCGATCTTGAATTCGCGCACAGGTTCGGGAAAGACGAAACGTGCCAGCCAGTTGCCATAGGGGTCTTGCTGGTGGTTCACGAAATGTGGTTGTGGCGAAACCTTGAGGCTGTGCGACAAGACTGGCGTGCGTGAATGGGGGGCGGGGCGCAAGCGTATGATCTGGGGGCCAAGCACGACAGGCTGATCGTATTTGTACCAGGTCAGGTGGTGTAGTCCGGCGAGAATTGCCAATGGGGACCCCTTGGATATGTTCTGGCGAAGGACCGCAACGGTCTCGCGAAGGTCACAGTGACACCTTTTCACTCAGAATGAAAAGTTTCTCCCGATTGTCGGATGCATATTCGTTATCACTTGGCCGGGCCTGCGTATTCGCTATGCGCTGACGGTCAATCGGCTGGCAGCCTGATTGTTCGGTAACGCGCAGCGCACTTACTGTGCGAATACCGGAATCAATGTGCCCAGAAGCAGGATACTTGCGGTCACATTGAAGACGCGCATGCGTGTTGGGCTCTTGAGAAGGCGGCGCATCTGAGTGCCCATGGACATCCAGGTGCTGATACAGGGCAGGTTGACGGCGAAGAAAGTCACGGCGATCAGCAAGAGCCCGTTCAATGGCTGACCTGGAAATGCATAAACCGATAGCGCTGTCATTGCCATTGTCCAAGCCTTGGGATTGACCCATTGAAACGCAACGGCTTGCAGGAAAGTGAAGGGCTTGCCTTCACGGGCGGGTTCTTGCGGCTTTTCAGATGTAGCCAGTTGTGTGGGTGCGGATGCGATTTTCCAGGCCAGATAGCAAAGATATGCCGCGCACGCATATTTCAATGCTTCGTGTACCACAGGGAAGCGTTCGAACAGCGCCATCAGGCCCAGCCCCAGCGCTATGATCATGAAGATGACACCCAGCGCCACACCGCCAGCGTGAGGCAAGGTGCGCGTGATACCGAAATTGGCACCAGACGCCATCAGCATGAGGTTGTTCGGTCCCGGTGTGATCGAGGACACGAATACAAAGGCTGCGAGTGCAAGAATCTGTTCTGTCATGGTATCGCAACCATATGCAAAGCATGAGACAATTATCTTGCTAAATGAAGTGTGTTATTCAACAGATTGCAATCAATGACGAAGATTGACGACATAAATCGCAGAATATTGCGAGAGCTTGAGCGTGATGGCCGAGTCTCGAATGCCGAGCTGGCTGAACGTGTGAATCTGTCTGCATCTGCCTGTCTCAGACGCGTGCATGAGCTTGAACGTTCAGGCGTGATCGCTGGTTATCGCGCTGTGCTGAACAGAGAGGCGACAGGGGGTGGTTTCGTCGCCTATGTCACGGTGGGACTGTCCCGCCACACCAAGAAGGACCAATTGGCATTTGAGCGGGCCATGGCAATCGCCCCGCAGGTGCGAGAATGCCACAATATCACCGGCGTCTGGGAATATCTGTTGCGTGTGGAGGTTGAGAACCTTGTTGCCTACAAGCAGTTCCACACTGAAGTGTTGGGCACGGTTCCGGAGGTCAACTCGATTACATCCTATATTGTCATGGGGTCACCCAAGGATGAACGCAGCTGATCCCTGATCATCGAAAGGCCATGTTTGATCGATTTGATCATGATGGGCGGGCGTTGTGTGACAAGGTTTTCAGTGTGATCAGAAACGCAATATTCCTGATTTTTGCGGTATTCCTCGGCTTTGAAGCGGCTGCACAGGAGCTGCCTGCGATCAATGGCCATATACTGCCTTACAGGACGTGGCACCATCTCGTCATGCCCGGAGACATTGTCACCATAGCGGCCAAACCTGATGAGCGCATCGTGATGGATGGTGAAACAGTCGGGAATGCCTGGCTTGCACCTGACCAGGCGGGCACACACCGGCTGGAAGTCGTCAACGGGCAAGGAGATGCGATCGCAGAAGTGAGCGTCTTTGTGCTCGAGCCATCAGCAAACATCGATGCGCGTGGTTACTTGAATGGATACCGCATCGGTACATACCCAAGGGATACACCGATCGGGTTCATCAAATTCGAGGACGCAGATTCTGATATCGCCGTCTCTCCCAGCTTCAGGCTTGGCCAGTTTCTCTGCAAACAGCAACCAGAACATTTTCCAAAATACCTTCTGGTGTCTGGAACAAATCTGGAGCGGCTGGAATATCTGCTGGCTGATCTGAAATCAGAAGGCCTGACCAATGCGGACACCTTCTTTGTGATGAGCGGGTTTCGGACACCGGCCTACAATACAACTATCGGATCGGCGAAATATTCGCGCCATATGTATGGCGATGCGGCTGACGTCTATCTCGATGTTGATCCAAGAGATGGTGTGATGGATGACATCAATGGCGACGGCATGATCACCAAGGCTGATGCCGATTACTTTTTTGACCACGCGCTCAGCCTGTTCACGGCGACAGACAAGGTCAAGCCGGGTGGACTTGGCTCATACAAGGCCAATGCGGTTCACGGCCCATTCGTACATGTCGATGGGCGCGGGCGTCCGGCGCGCTGGGGACGTTAGCGAAGAGAATGACGTCATCCCGACAGGTAATTCACCCACCGGGATGACGTGGAGTATTCAGCTTAGCCAGCAGACTTGGCGGCGCGCTTGCGTTCGTTGGGGTCAAGGTGAACCTTGCGCAGGCGGATGCTTTCCGGTGTGACTTCCACCAGCTCATCATCCTGAATATAAGCCAGCGAGCGTTCCAGAGACATCTGCATCGGCGTTGTCAGGCGAACGGCTTCATCCGTTCCAGACGCACGCACGTTTGTCAGCTTCTTGCCTTTAAGCACGTTGACCTCAAGATCGTTACCGCGCGTGTGCTCACCAATGATCATGCCCTCATAGACCTTCACACCCGAACCGATCATCATCGGGCCGCGGTCTTCAAGGTTGAAGAGGGCAAAGGCAACACTGTCGCCCTGGCCATTGGAAATCAGCACACCGGTGTGGCGGCCAATAATTGTGCCCTTGTGCGGTGCGTATTCGTGGAAGATACGGTTCATGATCGCCGTTCCGCGTGTGTCGGACAGCAATTCACCCTGATAGCCGATCAGACCGCGTGTTGGTGCATGGAAAACGAGGCGCGTACGGCCACCACCGGACGGGCGCATGTCGACCATTTCCGCCTTGCGTTCCTGCAGTTTCTGCACGACCACACCGGAATGTTCATCGTCCACATCGATGACGACTTCCTCTATCGGCTCCAGACGGTTGCCTGCGTCGTCCTTCTTGAACACCACTTTCGGACGCGAAACGCCCATTTCAAAACCTTCACGCCGCATGGTCTCGATCAGCACCGACAACATCAATTCGCCACGACCGGAAACTTCGAAAGCGTCACTGTCGACGACCTTTTCGACTTTCAGCGCGACATTGCCTTCTGCTTCCTTTTCCAGGCGGTCCCAGATCATGCGGGAGGTGACCTTGGTGCCTTCGGTGCCGGCCAGTGGCGAGTCATTGACGCGGAAGGTCATGGTGATGGTTGGCGGGTCGATCGGCTGTGCCTGAATCGGTTCGGTGACGGATGGGTCACACAGCGTGTCGGCCACAGTTGCCTTGGACATGCCGGTAATCGAGACGATATCTCCGGCCTTGCCTTCATCGATTGGAGAACGTTCGAGACCACGGAATGCGAGCACCTTGGACGCGCGGAACTGTTCGATAAGCTCGCCAGTTCGCGAGATCGCCTTGATCGTCTGGTTCGGCTTGATCGTTCCACTGGCGATGCGGCCGGTCAGCACGCGTCCGAGGAAGTTGTCAGCAGAAATCGTTGTTGCCAGCAGGCGGAACGGGCCTTCATCCACACTTGGCTCAGGTACATGGTCGATCACCATGTCGAACAGCGACGCCATTGAATCTGTCGGATTGTTGTAGTCGGTCGACATCCAGCCACCTTTGGCTGAACCATAAAGGATTGGGAAGTCCAGCTGGTCATCGTCGGCGTCAAGGTTTGCGAACAGGTCGAAGACTTCATTGATGACTTCGTCCGGGCGGCTTTCCGGCTTGTCGATCTTGTTGACCGCTACGATGGGGCGCAGGCCGATTTTCAGTGCCTTGGAGACCACGAACTTGGTCTGTGGCATCGGACCTTCAGCGGCATCGACGAGAACGATCACGCCGTCTACCATGTGCAGGATGCGCTCGACCTCTCCACCAAAGTCAGCATGTCCAGGCGTGTCGACAATGTTGATACGCGTGTTTTTCCAGACGACAGATGTGTTCTTGGCGAGGATGGTGATCCCGCGCTCTTTCTCCAGGTCGTTGGAGTCCATCATGCGTTCGGTCGTCTTCTCGTTCTCGCGGAACACGCCGGACTGTTTGAGAAGACAGTCCACAAGCGTGGTCTTGCCGTGGTCAACGTGAGCGATGATGGCGATGTTGCGCATCGAAGTGGTTTCGGCGGTCATGGGAGGTGATCCAAAAAATATCAGGTGAGGCGGCGTTCATATCATTCGTCGCACGCCATTTTTTCGCGCTCTTACAGCAATGCGCAGCGTTTGGCGAGGCCCTGTTATTCACACGCCCGAAAATCGACAGGTTGATTGATCGTGGCGAGGGATTTCAATGAGACAGCAAATGGCATCGTTTGGATGTGTTGTGAACACTTGGCTGCTGAAGGGTCGACAAGAATAGTTATGGGTTCATTCAAATCAGAATGCGAATCATATGCAGGAGTTAAAGGAAATTGTTTCATCTGGACTTAGATTGACCAACCTGTGATACGCTTTTTTAACCAAGTTTGCAGACGTTTGTTTTCCTGAGGGAGGCCCGGTCTTGGGAGAAGGCGGGCTGTGAGGGATAAATATGTCGCAATCATCGATCGCGGTTTCCGATATTATTGAGCGTACTGGCAGGGCCAGAAATATAACTGGTGAAAAAGTCAGGGATATTCAGCAGGTTAATGCCAATCTGCGAATGCTGGCATTCAATGCGCTGATCGAAGCCAAACGGGTTGGCGAATTGGGGGCCGGCTTTGCAGTCGTGGCGGATGAGGTCAAGTCGATCTCTTCGCATGTCGATAATCTTGCCCGGTCATTGACGACCGAACTGGGCGGCGAGATCGAATCTCTCGAGCATCTTGCCTGCGCCATGGCGGAGCACGCCAATGGGACGCGTCTTGTGGATCTGTCGCTCAACGCTGTGGAACTGATTGACCGCAATCTGTTTGAACGCACTTGCGATGTGCGTTGGTGGGCAACGGATGCGGCGGTGGTGGATGCGTTGATGTCCCCATCCGAGGATGCGACTCAATATGCCTGCGAGCGTCTTGGTGTGATCCTGGGGGCTTATACTGTCTATCTTGATCTCTGGTTATGCGACATGCAGGGCAATGTCGTGGCAAATGGACGACCTGGACGTTATCCGGTCGTGGGTAAGAATGTTGCTGACAGACGCTGGTTCAGGGATGCACGGAACTTGATGTCCGGTGACGACTACGCCGTCGACAATGTTTGTGTGGAAAGACTGGTCGATAATTCGCAGGTCGCTACTTATGCAGCCAGTGTCAGGGAAGGTGGTCGAGCCAATGGCAATCCGGTTGGTGTTCTCGGCATCCATTTTGACTGGAAGCCTCAGGCCGAAGCGATTGTGAAGGGTGTGCGGCTGACGGAAGCCGAGCGCGAGCGTACGCGTGTGATGCTGACGGATGCGTCCGGATGCATCATTGCGTCGTCAGATGGTCAATGCTCTCTAACGGAACGCATGGACCTGAAAACCAACAATCGCAACGCGGGCTACTATGCCGATAGCAAGGGGGTGACGACGGCATTTCATTGTACTCCCGGCTATGAAACCTATGATGGTCTCGGCTGGCATGGCGTTATCGTTCAGAAATCAGTCTAGCTGTGCCAGTTTTGCTGATCTGGCCACGCGCTCATGTTTTTTCAGCTCTTGAATGGCCCGGCATGCGCGCTGATTTTGTTGTAGAGTGCCTGTGAATCACGCTGGAAAGCCGATTTGGTGAACTGGGCCTCATAGGATGCCGTTCCGCCCGCCACCAGTCTGGCTGCAAGGCCGTCTTCTTCGATCACGCGTGACATTGCATCAGCCAGCGCGTCGACATCATTTTTCGGGATCAGCAGCCCGTTGACCTCATTCTTCACATAAGCCGCGGGGCCGGCGGCGTCAGCTGCGATTAGTGGGCGTTTGGCGGCCCAGGCATCGACCGTCACCGTGCCGAAAGGCTCATAACGCGAGGGAAAAGCTACAATGTCGCAGGCCGCCAGCAGGGCACCGCGATCATTGCGCCATCCCAGAAAGCGCACGCGATCATTCAGACCGTTTCGCTTGCAATGCGCCTTGAGTTCTTCTTCCAGTGGGCCATCGCCTGCAATCCACACATATAGGCCGGGGGTCTTTACTGTTGCGTCCAGCAAAGTGTCGAGCCCCTTTTTCTCATGAAGCCGCGCGAGGGCGAGAGCAACGGGCGCATCGGCAGGCGTGTCGAGCAAGGCCCGATCAGCTGGCGGTGCACCTTCAAAATCGGCATAGGTGTGGATGATGGCAGACCTGTCATCGGAAACTCCCTGCTCACGGATGTGGCGCAGCAGATCGATGGTCAGGCCGACATGCCATTCGCATGTCTTGAAACGCTCCAGCTTGTAATAGCCGCCATACCAGCCGATCGAACGCGCGCGATGCGCGGCAGGTGCAAATTGTCCGGCGCGGCCCATCCAGTATTCGATCACATCGGGTTGAAACTGTTCAATGGCTTTGTTCAGCGCAGTGCGCGTGGGGAAGGGCCAGGCATTGGAAAATCCAGTGGTTGTCACTTGGATGCCGGCATCTTCAAAGCACTTGATGCGGAACGCGTTGTCAGGCCGTGTCACAACATGCTGCTCAAGTCCGGCTTCCGCCAGCGCGAGCACGCTTTCCAACATGATGTTTTCTGCGCCGCCTTCCTTGGCACCCGCCATCACATGCATCACTCGCATGGCCGTTTCCTCTGTTGATTTCGTGTTGCTGGCGCCACTCGCTTAACCTGTGATGCCAAGAAGGGCAAACGCGTCTTGCGCTCTGCGCCTCCAGAGCGTAGCTTCCGGCTCGATTTCCCGGGAGCAAATTATCATGAGCGCGGCCTTTCGCCTCTTTGGCGCAGAAACTTCTGCTTTTTCAACGAAACTGCGAAGCTATCTTCGTTACAAGGGCATGGACCATGAGTGGATCGCCCGAACGGTTGACACCGAGGCCGACCTGAACCAACTCGCGCGGTTTCGTACCCTGCCTGTACTGGTCACTGCCAGCGGTTATGCCGTTCATGATACAACGCCAACGATTGAAGCGCTGGAGACGGATAATCCCACGCCTGAAATCATGCCGAATGACCCGGCTTGTGCAATGTTGGCCGTTATCCTTGAGGACTATGCCGATCTGTGGCTGTCCAAGGTCGTTGTGCAATATCGCTGGGGCCGCAAGAAAGATCAAAAAGACGCTGCCAACCGTGCGATCGACGAATATTACGGGGAGAATGTTCCGGAAAACCGCAAGGAGCTGGAAAAGATCTCCATAGAGCAGATGACTGAGCGCATGCCATTGATCGGGCTCGACAAGGAAATGGGCGGAGTCGTTGAAAAGAGCTTCAAGCGTTTTGTGAAGCTGCTGAACGCGCACCTGGAAAAGCACCTCTATATCTTCGGCGGTCGTCCGAGCCTGGCTGATTTTGGTATTGCTGCGCAGATCCGTCAGCTGTTGATGGACCCAACGCCAGCCAAGATCATCGAGAAGGACGGGGCCTTCATCAAGGCCTGGGTCGAATTCATGGATGACCCCAAACCGGGTGGTCCATTCGATCCAATTAAGGATGTCGAAGAAACGCTCAAGCCGATCTTTGCCAAGGAAATCGCCGTCACCTATTTGCCATGGGCTGCTGCCAATCTGGAAGCGAGCATGTCACGTGAGGATGAAGTGCAGGTCACACTGGCCAAGGATGAAGTGTCTCACAAGCCATTGAAATCCGCAGCGCGTTCCTTTCGCGACACGCGCCGCAAATTCGCTATGGCACTTGAGGGTGACAATACCGAAGACTTGCTGGCCTTTCTTGAAAAGACCAAGTCTGACACCTGGCTGCGTCGCCCGGAAAGAGATGATAGTGAAGGCGAAGAGGGTGGAAAACGTCGCCGTCGCCGTGGTCGCCGCAATAATCGTCGCAAACCTGGCAATGACGACAACACAAATGCCAGCGCTGAAAATCCAGCAGACGACCAAACAGCCGAGCCCGTCTCTGACGGTGCAGGGGCAGAAGTCCCTAAAGACGACTAGACTGCGCGGGGCGCAATTGGCAGTCGCCATTGGGGAATAAGACATGGAAGCGTTGAGCGCCATTCCGGCGACCTACATCCTGATCGCTGCGAATGTCATTGTGTCATTCGTGGCACTGAACAACCCGGCATTGTTCAAACTGTTGATGTTCGAGGTTGAAGGCGTTGTAAAACGGGGTGAATATCACCGTCTGATCACGGCGGGATTCCTGCACGTGGATGTCAATCACCTCCTGTTCAACATGTTGACCCTGTTCTTCTTCGGACCAGCACTGGAATCATCCGGTATGCTGGGTGTGTCCGGGTTCCTGATTGTCTATTTCGTGTCCCTGGTTGCGGGCAATCTATGGGCGCTGGTGGAAAACCTGAAGCGGCCTGACTACACGGCTGTCGGTGCGTCAGGTGCTGTGTCTGGTGTGCTGGTCAGCTTCTGTCTGTTTGCGCCCTTCGCCTTGATCCTGATCTTTTTCATCATCCCAATGCCAGCCATTCTTTTCGCTGTGCTCTACATTGCCTATTCGGCGATCGCGATGGGGCGGGACAAATCCAATATTGGCCATGAAGCGCATCTGGGAGGCGCGATTGCCGGATTGCTCGTCACCATGCTGCTCGTGCCCGGTATTATCGACACCTTGGTCGAACGTGTACTGGGGCTTCTCTGATCTGTGATTCAGTTACGAAGAAACGACGGCCAGCAGGGGTAACTGGCGCGTCGTTCCTTGGCCGGTGACGCCAAATGGGCTGTTCACCGTTTGCTGCGCGGGTCTAGGGGAGGACAATATGCGCAGCTGTTTACTTGTTCAGACAAATCGTCGGGGACGACCGGTATCAGGTAGGACGTACCGGCCGATCCCCTGGTTTCGGGCTTATGCAGCGCCTGCGGATTTGCCACCTTCAATCACTTCAGGCTTGGACGATTTGCTCGTCTCGCCAATAGCGATCTTTCGAGGTTTCATCGCCTCGGGCAGTTCACGCACCAGCTCGATGCGCAGCAGGCCATTTCTGAGGTCGGCACCTGTCACAACGACGTGATCTGCCAACTGGAAACGACGAATGAAGCCACGCTCTGCGATGCCCTGATGAAGCAGCTTGCGGTTTTCATTGTCCGCGCCGTCCTTCTTGCCGACAACCGTCAGCTGGCCTTCCTTGAGTTCGATGTCCAGGTCGTCTTCAGCAAAACCAGCGACAGCGATCTCGATCGCGTAGGCGTTATCTTCGATCTGCTCGATATTGTAAGGTGGGTATCCCTGAGCACCATCCAGTCTCTGGGCGGTGTCCATCATGTTCGCAAGCCGGTCAAAGCCGACAACAGTGCGGTATAGGGGGGAAAGATCCATGCTCATCGTAGTCTGTCCTTTCAAAAGCAACAGTTGAATGCCCCGCATGAGGGCGATCTGATTGTGTGGACGTCGGCGCAACATGTGTTCTCGCCAGTGTCCGTTACCGAGACCCGAAATCGGCGTCTCGTTGAAAAATCTGGGTAGGGCCCATTTTGATTTCAAGGATAAAAATAACGTGATGTGTATTTTTCGCCGTATTGGTCTGATATGGGCGCAGAAACCTGAACCTGGGAGATATGGAACATGTCGATGAAATTGGACTACAAGGCATCAGCATTTGCGATCATTGCTGTACTTGCCCTTGGTGCTTGCGAACCTGAAGAGGACGTGGCCCCAACACCAACTCCGACAACAGACATGTCTGCTGCTCCTGAAATTGCCCCCTCTCCAACGCCAGTCACGGCAGAAGCTGCAATGCAGGCTGCACTGGCGGGGGACTGGCGGGTAGCACCGGAACGTGATGCTTTCCGCCACCCCGCTGAAACGCTGGCCTTTTTTGGCGTAGAGCCTGACATGACCGTTGTCGAGATCTGGCCAGGTGGCGGGTGGTATTCGTCTGTGCTTGGCCCCTATCTCAAACAAGGCGGTGGAACATTGGTCGCGGCAGGTCCGGACCCGGCAGCATCGGATTATGCTGCCAACAGTGTTCAGAAATTCACGGAAACCTTCATCGCGCATCCTGAAACCTATGGCGATATCAACATGTCGATCGCCGCAAAGACCAGCGAATCGCTTGCGCCGCCTGAAAGCGCTGATGTGGTGCTGACATTTCGCAATATCCACAACTGGATGAAGGGTGAATATGCCGACAAGATGTTCAAGGACGCTTATGCGGCGCTCAAGCCCGGGGGCATTCTGGGCGTCGTAGAGCACCGCTTGCCGTCTGCTGAAGAACAGGACCCACAGGCGAACTCGGGTTATGTTCAGGAAGCTTATGTGATCAAGCTGGCGGAAGAGGCTGGGTTTGAATTCGTGGAATCGTCAGAGATCAATGCCAATCCGGCCGACACAGCAGATCACCCATTTGGTGTTTGGACTTTGCCGCCCGTATCGCGCAGCGCGCCGAGAGAAGGCGAAGCGCCGGAAGGCTTTGATCCTTCAGTTTATGCTGCCATCGGTGAAAGCGACCGGATGACGTTGAAATTCGTCAAACCGTTGCCTGCCGAGACGGTTGAAACTGACACTACGCAATAGTCATCACGACAATCTGGAGAGAAGCGGGGGCGTTGTCGCTTGGCGACGCCTCCTGCGAGTGATAGCGTTTACATTGGATACCGGTGGGAGGATCTGATGTATAAGAATGTGCTCATATTGTTGGCAGTGTTAGGCATGGTAGCCGCTTGCTCGGCAGGATATGAATCCACAGGGGAAGCACCAACAGAGCAGGCACCGCCGCCTCCACCGCCGCCGCCGCCGCCTCCACCTCCACCACCGCCGCCTCCGCCAGCGTCTGTTGAACCAGAGCCAGTGCTCGAGGAGCCTGACAGGATCGAAATGCCAGGTGAGGAAACAGCGGCTCCCGATTTCGGCTTTGATGATGCAACACACCTGGAAGTGGTCACGGATTTCCTTTATCCGGATCAGGAATACAAACCCGCAATAGATGCTATGCCGGTGGGTCTGCTATTGCTGTCGCCCACGCAAACCGCAAAAAACGCATTCTTGTGTGATGGCTATTTGCGTGAATTGCGCACTTTTGAAGAAGCAAGTGCCGCAGAACCTGACTCGGATTTCCTGATCACTTATTGGTTGCTGGGTAATAGGCCGGCTGATTTTGAAAGCTGTGATTCCCTTTTGAATTCCTATGATTGGCAGCGGGCCAGCGAATTGCGATCGCTTTACGGTCTCAACGAATTTCAGGGCCCGGTCATTGTCGCAGTAGACGCGGCAAATGATACAGTTTTCCTTGATCTGACAGATGCGACACCTGAAGCTGCCCGAGTCGCGCTGAAATCTTGGCTGTCTCTCGCTTTGGAAGAAAGCAATTCCGCTAACGGGGATGAAGCCGATATAGCGGAGATTGGTGCCGGTGTTGCAGCAACAGGAGTGGCGAGTGCTCATGCATTCACGCTGGCCAGCTTCTCTTCGCGCATCAAATCGCGCATGTTGACCGATGGTGGGTCCGGGCTCGCCGTGACTGAGCATCTCGTCGGAGATGGTCGCAGGCTTTATGCCTATAAGGATCCAGACACAGGCTATCGCGTTGGGTCATCTATCCGGTTCTGATCGGGCATGTACCGGCGGCAAGATGCGGCAATCAGCTTCTGTGGTTGCACTTGGCGGCGTCGTGGTTAAATGTCCAGAACACATGCTAATGGGAGATCACATCATGGACCTAGCCGCGCTGACCGCAAAAGTTGCTGCCGCCCTCGCTGGAGACACAAGTTTCAATGATTCGGTGAAATTCGATTTTGGATCCGATGGAAAACTCTTCATCGACGGAGGCTCCAACAAGGTCTCGAATGATGACGAAAGTGCAGATGCAACCATTCAGGTCACAATGGATGACTTCAAGAGCCTGGCAGCTGGCGATCTTGATCCCATGCAGGCTGTGATGTCTGGCAAACTCAAGATTCTGGGCGATATGGGCGTTGCCATGAAGCTGCAGTCACTTTTGTCCAAGCTTTCCTGATTGGATCGTCATGACGCGGGACGATTTTACGGTCCTCTCAGACAATCCCGCGCCCGAGCTTGCTGAAGCGGTCTGGTATGAAGGTCCGGACCGCCGCAAACTGAGGGCGATGTTCGCGCCTTCATTGTCGAGGTTCGGCACACCCCGCGGCACGATCATTCTGTGTCCGGGACGCACTGAATTCATAGAGAAATATTTCGAAGTCGCGCGCGATATGCAGGCGCGCGGCTTTGCTGTTGTGGCATTTGACTGGCCGGGCCAGGGTTTGTCGCAACGCGATGCGCCTGACAAGCTTGCCGGGCATGTGCAAAGCTTTGAAATCTATGTGGAGGCTTTGCGCCTTGGGCTTGCAGCATTGCGCCCCCGTCTCGTTGAACCTTTTGTATTGCTGGCTCATTCAATGGGAGGAGCGATTGGTCTGGAAGCGCTTCGAACAGACGTTCTGGATGTCGAGGCAGCTGCTTTCAGTGCGCCGCTCTGGGGACTGAAACTACCACCTCTGGCGTTAACGATCAGTCGTCTTCTTTGCTTTTTCGGGCAGGGGAGGTGCGCAGTGTCCGCGCACAAGCTGGATGAGCTGTTTGAGGGCAATAGTGTTACTGGCGATGAGGCGAGGTGGAAGATTCAACGCGCGCTCACGCAAGCCAATCCGGAGCTGAGCCTTGGATCCGTGACATGGCGCTGGGTTGTGGCGACGGCGGATGTTCTGCGTGGATTTCGCGAGCCGGGGGCACTGGACACGTTGAAATGTCCGATCCTGGTTGCATCAGGTGAAAATGAAAGCATTGTCGACAATGATGCGCATACCGAATTGACCCAACAATTGATCAGCGCCGAACACATCACCATTCCCGGTGCGCGCCATGAACTCATGATGGAAACAGATGAACGACGCCAGATGTTCTTTGCCGCATTTGACCGATTGCTGGACCGCGCCAATATCTAGCGTGGTTCAGCTCATGAAATCGCGTGCGGAACGGCGCAGGGATATCAGGGCTTCATCAAGAATGGACTGGTTAGAGGCCGCAACAATCTGACCGCCTATGCTGGCGGGGTGTCCGCGCCAGTCAGTCACCACGCCACCTGCATTTTCCACCACAGGAATAAGTGCTGCGACGTCATGGGGCTTGAGCTCGGTTTCTGCCACCATGTCGATTGTTCCCGCCGCAAGACGCGCATAGGCATAGGCGTCCAGCCCATAGCGCGTAAGTTTCGCCGTGGCACGGAGGTGTTCGAATGCACCGCGTTCGGGCGGTGACAGGATGAAATAATCGGTCGTGGACAAAATTGCGTCGGTCAGCGCCGGGCAGTCCCGCGTCGATAGATCATGGCTGACATTATCTCGATCGATAAGAACCGTGCCTCCGGGTGCGCCGATATAGCGCTCGCCCAAATAGGGTTGATCGATGATTCCGATGATTGCCTTGCCCTCATGTACCAACCCGATCAGGGTTGTCCAGCTTGGAAGTCCGGCCAGATAGGCGCGTGTGCCGTCGATCGGGTCAAGATGCCATGTCCAGCCTGTTGTGCCGGGCTTGTCACCATATTCCTCGCCCTGAATCGCATCATCCGGGCGTTCCTCGTCGAGAATGCTCCGCATGGCGCGCTCACCCGCCTGATCGGCAAGCGTCACGGGATCAAAACCCTTTCGGGCTTTGTTCATTTCACCGGCTTCGATGGAACGGAAATAGGGAAGTGTTGCCTCGGCGGCTGCGTCGGCCAGGCGAATCGCAATGTCGCGCATCGCCCCTATCATGTTGGCATCATGTGTCATGATGCCTTGATGCCCCGCACAGCTTGCTCAGGCAAGCTGTGTTGTACCCCTCAAGTGGAAAATCCACCGGGAAAATCAGGCTGCGCCAGATTCCGTAGCTTCTTCTTCCAGCGCCTTGGCCAGCTCAAGAAGACGGCGACGCGGGCGTTCGGACAGACGGTAGTACGCCCGGACCAGTTCCAGCGTTTCCTTCTGCGAAAGAACATCGCCGGCAATCATTTCTGGGCCGTCATTGGCCGGGGCAAGTGTGCCATCGGCTGCAAGTCCGTCGAAGAAATAATTGACGTTGACCGTCAACGCATTGGCCAGGTCGAAAAGCCGACTGGCTGTAATGCGATTGGCCCCGCATTCATATTTCTGAATTTGCTGAAAACGCACACCGACCTCATTTGCGAGGTCCTGCTGTGTCATTCCCAGCAAGCGCCGGCGACGACGAAGCCGCTTACCGACATAAATATCCACATCCGTTGCCATACTCTGCACTCCTGAAGTCAGGCCGACCGCGACGTCGGCAATGCCGCGTCTCGTGCCAATTGAGGACTTTCCGGAAATGAGGGAGCAAGGGGTGTGCCGCGATGTGAATTTGCCCGTAGAATCGAGCATCCGGCAGCTCCAGAAGCGCGGCGCCTGTGTTCTGGGCGCTAAAAGCTCAGCCATTGGGCGGATTCGGGGCATGTGCGACATTTTGGTGAAATCACACATCGACCGCTTGAGGTTCGGGTTCCACCAAAGTAGAAAGGTCTTGTCGGCGTCTGACGCCGCCGCCCTTTTTTGGGGCGTTTCCTCCCTATTGACTGGGCCGCGCTTTCGAGCGCGGCCTTTTTTTTATTGCGAATAGGGATAATACCACCGGAAGATTAACGCAAGTTCATTTGTTAACGATTGTCATCCCGATGGGTCAGGTACTCAATTCCACAAATCCAAGCGACCAATAGGCGACATCGTCGAAACAGGCTTCAAGATCAGCTTTGAGCTGATGGAAGTGCTGATTGGGGCGCACATTTTCTTCGTCGAGATAAAGTCGCCTGTTGATCTCGATCTGGAGAGCGTGACGATTTCTTTCCGGGCGACCGCGTGAAAGGGTGATATGGCCCCCTGCATAGGGCACATTGCGGGCAATGGAATATCCACGTCGCTTCATGCCTTTTTCCACAATCCGGGTCAGTGCAGGAGCGCATGCAGCGCCAAACCTGTCGCCCAACACGATATCAGGCATGGGCGCACCTGTTTCCGTCTTGGAGGGCATGGAATGGCAGTCGATCAATATCGCTGATCCGAATTTGCGCTCTGCGCGGTCGAGCAGGTTATCCAGCGCGTTATGGTAAGGATGATAAATCGAGGCGAGCCGTTCGCCTGCGACACTGGAGGGCAGTTTCTCGCTATAGATATTGCGCCCGCCATGCGCGATGCGCGGAATGCAGCCCAGACCGGCAGATACGCGTGGGGACCGCGAGACAATGATCTCGTCAAGCGGCGCTGTGAACATTGTTGCATCCATCTCGGTCGGGGCGCGATTGAGATCAAGACATGCCCGGCCGACGCGTGCGCAGATCAAGGGAGCTCCAAATCTGGATGCTTCCGCAAACAGGCGATCGACATAAGCATCCTCAATCCGGCGCAAATCGATCAGGGGTGCGGTGCAGGCGCTCAGGAATTCTGCTGGAAAGCTGCGCCCCGAATGGGGTGATGCGAATACCAGCGGGCTTGCTACTGCTTCTGGCTCGATGACCACAAAAGTGGGATCGAGCGGATCAAGAACGACCACTGCGTCTCCGGAGGGCTCGTTGCCCTCCCTATCTGATAATGAGCCATGCATGTAATGCATCATTTCCGGCTTTGTGTTAGGGTCAAGCATTGAGTTCTTGTTCATCAGCGCTTTACCCTCATATGTCACAAGGGTTGCGTAAGTTTCATTGGCGGGTCGAGACCAAAATGGCGAAAATTCTCCTGGCGGAAGATGATGACAGCCTCCGTGGCTTTCTTGTGAGTGCTCTAAAGAAGGCTGGTCACATCGTCAAAGATTACTCTGAAGGTGACGAGGCCCTCAAATCTCTGGAGCAGGAAGTCTTTGATCTTTTGCTGACAGACATTGTGATGCCGGGAATGGACGGGATCGAACTGGCGCGTCGCGGTGCCGAGCTGGACCCGGCCATGAAGATTGTTTTCATTACCGGTTTTGCGGCTGTTGCGCTGTCCTCCGGCAATCCAACGCCTGCAGGTGCAAAGGTCCTGTCCAAGCCGTTCCATTTGCGGGAACTCGTGGATGAGGTCGACCGGGTCATCGCCGCCTAGATAAAACGTTCGCGCCAGTGTATGCGGGCGCATGAGCACCAAAACCCATTATGATGTCATTATCCTCGGCGCAGGCGCGGCGGGGTTGTTCTGCGCGATTGAAGCCGGTCAACGCGGGCGGCGGGTCATGGTGATAGATCATGCTGCCAAGCCCGCTGAAAAGGTACGCATATCTGGTGGTGGACGCTGTAATTTCACCAATCTGCACGCTGCCCCCGATAATTTCGTTTCCGGCAATCCGCATTTTTGCAAATCAGCGCTGAGCCGATTCACACAATATGATTTTCTCGAGCGCGTTGAAGCACGTGGTATCAGCTGGCACGAAAAGACACTGGGCCAGCTTTTCTGCGATAATACCTCGCGTGATATTGTGGATCTTCTGGTCGTCGGAGCCAAAGCGCAGGGCGCAGAAATCTGGCTCAATTCCGATGTGAACACAGTCTCACGAGATGGGGCGGGTTATCGTGTGGAGACCTATGTGGGTAGCTACACATGTGCGTCACTTGTGCTGGCCACGGGCGGACTGTCCATTCCGAAAATGGGTGCGACGGGGCTGGCTTATGATATTGCCCGACAGTTCGGCTTGAACATTATCGAACCACGCGCAGGATTGGTGCCCTTCACCTTTCATGAAAATGCGCTGGAGCCGATCAAGGCGCTCGCAGGCGTTGGCGTGCAAGCACGCGCGAGCTGCAATGGTATGAGCTTTGACGAAGGGGCTCTGTTTACGCATCGAGGGCTTTCAGGCCCCGCAATACTTCAGATCTCATCTTATTGGCGTGATGGAGACGACGTGGTGATCGATCTTGCATTGGGTGAAGATGTGTTCGGCAAGTTGAAGGCACTACGGGGGGAAAGCCCCAAGCAGATCCTGTCCAACGCCCTGGCGACAGTCCTTCCGAAGAGATTGGCAGCACAGATTGGTCAGGAGACCTTTGGCGATATGCGCATGGCGGACCTGTCGGATGCCAAACTGCAATCGATTGCAGCCCGCGTACATGAATGGCGCATACGGCCGGATGGAACGGAAGGCTGGCGCACGGCAGAAGTCACGCTGGGCGGTGTGGATACGGCGGAATTGTCGTCGCGGACAATGGAAGCATCAAAGGCACCCGGCCTTTACGTCATTGGCGAAGCCGTTGACGTGACCGGATGGTTGGGTGGATTCAATTTCCAGTGGGCCTGGAGTTCTGCCTGGGCGGCAGGGCAGGTCGTTTGATCGCAGATTCAGTCACCTATTGGTGTCGGGATCTGAAAATCGATAGGTGCACCCGGCCCGAGGGGAATCCCGAGGGCCATCCATATCATGATCAGGACCACGCCCGTGACCAGCATCCAGATTGAATAAGGGATCATCATTGCGGTGAGAGACCCCAGGCCAAAATCCTTCTGCCAGCGTTGCGCAAAAATCAGGACAAGGGGGAAATAGACCATCAATGGCGAGATGATGTTGGTCGCTCCATCTCCGACACGATAGGTCGCCGTGGCACCTTCCGGACTGATTCCCAGCAAGAGGAGCATAGGCACCAATACGGGAGCAAGCAGCGCCCATTTGGCGCTGGACGAACCTACAAACAGGTTCAACAGTGCAGAGAACAGCACGATGAAGCCGAGCGTGATCGGTAGTGGCAACCCACTGGATCTGATGGCATCAGCGCCATGCACAGCGGAAATCAATCCAAGATTGGACCAGTTGAACATGGCCACAAAATGTGCCGCAGCGAATGCAAGGACAAGATAATATCCCAGATCCTTCATGGCATCGCTCATCATGCCGACCAGGTCGCGATGGTTCTTTATGGTTCCAGCGGCTGAGCCATAAGCCCAGCCAGCGGCCAGAAAGAGAATGAAGAATGCGGCGACCAGTGATCTGAAGAACGGAGTTGCCGTGACATACCAGGGCTGGCCTTCGGTTCCTGGTCCATCATCAAGCAAGGGTGTATCCGGACCAAGGGTCATGAGACCCCAGACGATAACCACCCCTATGATGGCCAGACCAGCACGGCCCAACCCGTTCTTTTCGGCCTCCGTCAGTGGCGCATCTTCCTTGCCATATGTGTTTGCATGTTCTTCGGAAGGCTTCCATTTGCCAAGCTTGGGTTCGATGATCTTGTCGGTGACATACCAGATCACGGGCAGATAGATGACGAGCAGGGCGGATATGAAATACCAGTTTCCCGCAATGTTCATGGTCCAGTCGACATTCAGGTTCGCGCCGTCCATCGCAGCTTCGGTGATGCCGAAGAGGAGCGCATCCAGTTGGCCGGGGGAGATGTTTGCCGAGAACCCACCGGACACCCCTGCAAAGGCTGCGGCAATACCTGCCATTGGGTGGCGACCTGCAGACGCGAATATGATGGCCGCCAGCGGGATCATGACAACATAGCCAGCATCAGCGGCATGATTTGACAGCATGGCTACGGCAGCAACCACAGGCGTCAGCAGGACTTTTGGTGCATCACGGACAGCTGCACGGATGCCACTTGCAAACAGGCCGGACCTTTCCGCAACGCCCGCGCCCAACATCACGACGAGTACATATCCCAGGGGATGAAAATGAGTGAATGTCTTGGGCATCTCGACCCAAAGGCGCTGGATGTTTTCTGAACTGATCAGGCTCTGAGCCTTGAGGATTACAGCCTGACCGTCTGCGTCAAGTTGCGTGGGATGGTCCGCCGTCACGCCAAATAGAGAGCAGGCGATGGAGATCACGACAAGGATGGCGATCAGATAAAAGAATATAAAAACGGGGTCCGGCAAACCATTGCCAACACGCTCAACAAAACCAAGAAAGCCCTTTTGCTTTGGTGTGTCGTCTGTCGCATTGGTCATTTGTGGAACTCCCCGCGTCGATTATTTCAGCCCGTTATGTGGAATGAGAGCGAGTTTGAAGGAATTTTGCAACAAAAACCGCTCGGATCACTCAACCAATACATCTCTTAAGGCATTCACAACGCGGGTGACATCCTTGTCTTTCATGGTGGGAAAGAGGGGAAGGGACAGGCAGCGCGCGTAGAATGTATCGGAACCGGGCAGTTCCAGTTCTGCGTCGAGGCGTTTGTAGTAAGGTTGGTGGTGGACCGGGATATAATGAACCTGTGTGCCCACGCCTTTGTTTGCCAGCTCAGCCATGACTTGCTGGCGCGGCTTGTTCAGCGCCTCAAAATCGATCTGCACCACATATAAATGAAGGCTGGGAGATTGGCCGACCAGGTGAGACATGGGGGTCAGATGTGACAGATCGTTCAGTTGTTCATCATAAAGTCCGGCAAGGTGACGACGCCGGGCGATGAACTGATCCAGCTTTGTCAGCTGACTG
>PAQI01000033.1 GCA_002709235.1 Hirschia sp. | reverse complement strand
CGCCTCCGTTCATTCTTCCGTCTATAATCTGTTCAATTTGGAGCGCCATTTCTACTCAAGAGAGAATTTCAAACGGAACCGCCACGCCGCCCTCTCCGAGTGGCGGCAACTTGGTGCCGCCTGAAATACTGAGCGTTTCCGTAGTCGTGAGACCAGTTCGCGTTAGTCTGACACACCCCGTTGAAGGCAAGGATCGCGGCATCGCGTCCGGCCTGCTGGACCAGCTGTCCTGCACCGCTGGCTTGGCGCAGGACCGGATCGGCAAGCGTGCCACTATAGGCGGCGGCGCTCTGCTGGATCGCCTGCGCAACGGTGGGGTCGGCGACTGACAGGTCACTTCCGATCTCCATCAGATGGCCCTTGGTCCGCATGGTCTGGAACGCAGCCAGCCCGGCAACGCCGGCAAGCCCGCCGACTGTCTGCGACAATGAAAACACAGCGATGAAGCTGACAATGTAATGCATACCCTGCGACAACGCCCGCAACAGCCCCTCCATCATGGCCGATCCGATGAAGTATATCGCCGCAAAGGCCATCATCGCCTGTGTCCAGTAGAAATTCTCCGGGCGCGACAGCAGACCAGCCCGCGTATCGATAAATGCCGCCACCGCAATCAGGCCCAGCGCGACCAGCAAGGGACGCTGCAGATCGGTGACATCGAGCCGCACAATCAGCACCACCAGGCCGATCAGGGTCGCGGCGGTGATGATCCAGTAATAGGTCACCAGCTGGTCATTGATCATGCCGACTGTCGCCAGCAGACCACCCGCCCCAAACCCCTGTTGGGAGAGCAGAACACGCATCAATGCGCCGGTGCCTGCAAAGATCGCAATGTCCTTGCTTGTCATCCATCGGGTATGCAGCATGGGATTGGCGCGGTTATGTTCGATCAGGAATGCCGCGCCGATCATCACCACGGCACCGACCAGCGCCAGGCCCAGCCACGGGGTGGTCCACCACTGTATCCGACCCTGCACGAGAAAGGCACACATCAGCCCCATTCCAGTGGCCAACAGCGGGAATGTAACAAGATCGAGCTTCTCGAATGCCTTCTCGATATCGCCTGGTGGAAGTGGCAGGATGAAGACCAGCCCGGATGCCATCAGCGAAAGCGCGAACTGCAGCTCGAACAGGTGGGTAATGTCCCCATCCGCGATCAGCGCGGGAGAAATGGCGCGCGCCAGTGGTAGCGCGATCTGCGACAGGCCCAGACCGATCAACACACCGGCGATCCGCGCCTTCGCCGGCAGGCCCTGCATCAGATAGTAGATGCCCAACGTTGTGAGACCGCTGGCAGCGATGCCGGAAATTCCGCGCGAAACCAGTTCGATCTGATAGCCGGCATCAAACAGCTGCACAAAATTGGCTAGCAGCAACGTGGCGATGGAGATCCTGACAAAGCGCTGGATGCCGAATTGCTGGCGCAGCTTGAACAGCAATATGCTCATGCATGCATTGGTCATATTGTAGGCAACCGTGACCCAGCCCGATTCCACCGGCGTCAACGCGAGATGGCCCTGCAACACGGGAAGATTGGCAAGCAGCAGACCGTTCTGAAGACCGCCCAACACGGCCAGATAGACCCCGATGAGCAGATAGCCCGCCTTGCGCTCCGCCGGATGGTCCGGCGTCGCCGGAGAGCCGGCCAGAATCGGACGCTCGTGCGGTTTGAACACGTAACCGCCGGATGGGCGCGCAGCCTCAGTCATCGTGAAACAACGGTTCGACAAACGTTTCGTGCAGGGCCACGCGAAAGCTATCGTCATCGGAATATTCGGGCGAACCCTGCGCAAGGCGAACGCGCCGCAGGATGCATGCCGCCGTGCCGAGCGAGAATTGCATGAATGCCATTTCGGGATGCCCAGTACGGATGGCTCGGTCCGATCTCGCCCGTTCGATCAAAGGCAGAAACTGGTCGAGCAGGCGGCGGGTGACGTGCTCGTAGATCCATTGCGCCCTTTCGGATTCATGGTCGATGTCGCGCATCATGAAGCGCGCCACATCCGGTCGGGCCGACATCAAGCTGATGTAGGCGCTCATGGCGGCACGCAACGCCGCGCCGGAATCGTTCGAACCGGTGGTCCCGGTTAGCGCAGCCTGGGTCTCTTCGATCCTAAAGCCGATGGCTTCGACAATCCGCTTCCACAAATCAAGTTTCGATCCGAAATTGTAAGACACGAGCGCCATGTTGACGCCTGCCGCCTCGGCAATTTCGCGAAGATTTGCCGCATCAAACCCCTTGTCGGCAAAAATCGGCAGCGCGCTGGCCATTATAGCCTCTGCGGTATCGATCTCATTCTTTAGCGGCCTACCGCGACCGCGCGTAACTCGCATCATGATCGATCCTTCAGGGGCTTTTTACCGATAGTAGTAGATAGTCTCGCAAATTATTTCATCGAGTGATTAAATAACGTTTAATCCGCGGAAAGGGCTTGTCAGAGAAACCGGCCTGTTTCGCCGTTCAGCCTGATCGGCTACCCTGCCCTGCATGAAAACGTCGATCTTTCGCTATTTCAAAACATCGCCCGAGGTGATCCGCCTCGCGGTCCTCATGTATGTCCGTTTCCCTCTTTCGTTGCGAAATGTGGAGGACCTACTTCACGAACGCGGGATCGACATCTGCCACGAAACAGTCCGCTACTGGTGGAATCGATTCGGTCCTGCTTTCGCCGCCCAGATCCGCAAGAAGCGCGTCGCTCAGATGCGTGGATTCGGCCAATATCAATGGCATCTGGATGAGGTCTTCGTAAAGATCAACGGCGAGACGCACTATCTCTGGCGCGCCGTCGACCATGAAGGCGAAGTGCTCGAAGCCTACGTCACGAAATCACGTAACAAACGGGCCGCATTGAAGTTTTTACGCAAGGTGATGAAGCGATATGGGTCTCCGGAATTCATCGTGACGGATCGGTTGCGCAGTTATAAAGCTGCGATGAAAGACATAGGCAATGCCCTGCGTCAGGTCACCAAACGTTGGGCGAACAACCGGGCGGAAAACTCTCATTTACCGCTTCGACGAAGGGAGCAAGCGATGCTCAAGTTCAGGCAAATGCGATCGCTACAGATGTTCGCCGCCATCCACTCCTCCGTCTACAATCTGTTCAATCTGGAGCGCCATTTCTACTCAAGAGAGAATTTCAAACGAAACCGAACCACCGCCCTCTCCGAGTGGCGGCAACTTTGCGCCGCCTGAAAAACTGGCCGTTTCAGCCGAAGCGAGACCGGTTCGCGTTAGTCTGACAACACCATGCGCCTTGCCCCTCAACCGCAGCTGTCGCGGCATACTCCAACAAGGCGGTCGCCTCCGCCATCAATTCTTGTGCTTGATCCAATCTGTCCATGTCGGAACGAACGCTCGAAACGGCGTGGTAGTCCATATGATGCGGAACTGAATCGTGCGTTTTGCCCCGGTGTAATGTAAATACTTACTCGCTGAGGACCTTTCGCGGAAAAGGAATCAGATGATTTTACCTATTTCAATTGTTGTTCGACCGCGGACAGCGAGACTCGCTTGCTGAAGTCGGCAAAGGGATCTACGGCTGCCATGCTGACAAGCATCTCGACAATGTCACTATTGAAGGCCTTTACATAAAACCTCTAACGCAGTGATTGAGTTGACATTGCGCACGTTACCCAAGCGAGAATAAATCGACATTGCAATCACCGTAAACGACGTACAATTTTCGCCAATGGTGCAGAGAACCGTCCCTGCCGAGATCAAACACGACAGAAAAAAGAGATCTGGATGGGACTGTCAGAATAACCGGCATGTTTCGCATGTCAGCATGATCAACTACCCTCCCCGACATGAAAATGTCGATCTTCCGCTATTTCAAGACATCGCCTGAAGTCATCCGACTTGCGGTTATGATGTATGTCCGTTTCCCGCTTTCGTTGAGGAATGTCGAGGACCTGCTGCATGAGCGCGGGATTGATATTTGCCATGAAACCGTCCGTTTCTGGTGGAATCGATTCGGCCCAACTTTCGCCGCCGAGATCCGCAAGAAGCGCATCGCTCAAATGCGTGGTTTCGGCCAGTATCAGTGGCATCTCGATGAGGTGTTTGTGAAAATCAATGGTGAGACGCACTATCTGTGGCGCGCCGTCGATCACGAAGGTGAAGTGCTCGAATCCTATGTTACAAAGACCCGTAACAAACGGGCAGCATTGAAGTTTTTGCGCAAGGCAATGAAACGATATGGTTCACCCGAGTTCATCGTGACGGATCGATTGCGCAGCTACAAAGCCGCGATGCGTGAGATCGGAAACGAAAGCCGCCAGGTTACGAAGCGCTGGGCGAACAATAGAGCTGAAAACTCTCATTTACCGCTCCGACGAAGAGAGCGAGCGATGCTTAAGTTCAGGCGAATGCGAAGTCTACAGAAGTTCGCCTCCGTTCATTCTTCCGTCTATAATCTGTTCAATTTGGAGCGCCATTTCTACTCAAGAGAGAATTTCAAACGGAACCGCCACGCCGCCCTCTCCGAGTGGCGGCAACTTGGTGCCGCCTGAAATACTGAGCGTTTCCGTAGTCGTGAGACCAGTTCGCGTTAGTCTGACACACCCCGTTGAAGGCAAGGATCGCGGCATCGCGTCCGGCCTGCTGGACCAGCTGTCCTGCACCGCTGGCTTGGCGCAGGACCGGATCGGCAAGCGTGCCACTATAGGCGGCGGCGCTCTGCTGGATCGCCTGCGCAACGGTGGGGTCGGCGACTGACAGGTCACTTCCGATCTCCATCAGATGGCCCTTGGTCCGCATGGTCTGGAACGCAGCCAGCCCGGCAACGCCGGCAAGCCCGCCGACTGTCTGCGACAATGAAAACACAGCGATGAAGCTGACAATGTAATGCATACCCTGCGACAACGCCCGCAACAGCCCCTCCATCATGGCCGATCCGATGAAGTATATCGCCGCAAAGGCCATCATCGCCTGTGTCCAGTAGAAATTCTCCGGGCGCGACAGCAGACCAGCCCGCGTATCGATAAATGCCGCCACCGCAATCAGGCCCAGCGCGACCAGCAAGGGACGCTGCAGATCGGTGACATCGAGCCGCACAATCAGCACCACCAGGCCGATCAGGGTCGCGGCGGTGATGATCCAGTAATAGGTCACCAGCTGGTCATTGATCATGCCGACTGTCGCCAGCAGACCACCCGCCCCAAACCCCTGTTGGGAGAGCAGAACACGCATCAATGCGCCGGTGCCTGCAAAGATCGCAATGTCCTTGCTTGTCATCCATCGGGTATGCAGCATGGGATTGGCGCGGTTATGTTCGATCAGGAATGCCGCGCCGATCATCACCACGGCACCGACCAGCGCCAGGCCCAGCCACGGGGTGGTCCACCACTGTATCCGACCCTGCACGAGAAAGGCACACATCAGCCCCATTCCAGTGGCCAACAGCGGGAATGTAACAAGATCGAGCTTCTCGAATGCCTTCTCGATATCGCCTGGTGGAAGTGGCAGGATGAAGACCAGCCCGGATGCCATCAGCGAAAGCGCGAACTGCAGCTCGAACAGGTGGGTAATGTCCCCATCCGCGATCAGCGCGGGAGAAATGGCGCGCGCCAGTGGTAGCGCGATCTGCGACAGGCCCAGACCGATCAACACACCGGCGATCCGCGCCTTCGCCGGCAGGCCCTGCATCAGATAGTAGATGCCCAACGTTGTGAGACCGCTGGCAGCGATGCCGGAAATTCCGCGCGAAACCAGTTCGATCTGATAGCCGGCATCAAACAGCTGCACAAAATTGGCTAGCAGCAACGTGGCGATGGAGATCCTGACAAAGCGCTGGATGCCGAATTGCTGGCGCAGCTTGAACAGCAATATGCTCATGCATGCATTGGTCATATTGTAGGCAACCGTGACCCAGCCCGATTCCACCGGCGTCAACGCGAGATGGCCCTGCAACACGGGAAGATTGGCAAGCAGCAGACCGTTCTGAAGACCGCCCAACACGGCCAGATAGACCCCGATGAGCAGATAGCCCGCCTTGCGCTCCGCCGGATGGTCCGGCGTCGCCGGAGAGCCGGCCAGAATCGGACGCTCGTGCGGTTTGAACACGTAACCGCCGGATGGGCGCGCAGCCTCAGTCATCGTGAAACAACGGTTCGACAAACGTTTCGTGCAGGGCCACGCGAAAGCTATCGTCATCGGAATATTCGGGCGAACCCTGCGCAAGGCGAACGCGCCGCAGGATGCATGCCGCCGTGCCGAGCGAGAATTGCATGAATGCCATTTCGGGATGCCCAGTACGGATGGCTCGGTCCGATCTCGCCCGTTCGATCAAAGGCAGAAACTGGTCGAGCAGGCGGCGGGTGACGTGCTCGTAGATCCATTGCGCCCTTTCGGATTCATGGTCGATGTCGCGCATCATGAAGCGCGCCACATCCGGTCGGGCCGACATCAAGCTGATGTAGGCGCTCATGGCGGCACGCAACGCCGCGCCGGAATCGTTCGAACCGGTGGTCCCGGTTAGCGCAGCCTGGGTCTCTTCGATCCTAAAGCCGATGGCTTCGACAATCCGCTTCCACAAATCAAGTTTCGATCCGAAATTGTAAGACACGAGCGCCATGTTGACGCCTGCCGCCTCGGCAATTTCGCGAAGATTTGCCGCATCAAACCCCTTGTCGGCAAAAATCGGCAGCGCGCTGGCCATTATAGCCTCTGCGGTATCGATCTCATTCTTTAGCGGCCTACCGCGACCGCGCGTAACTCGCATCATGATCGATCCTTCAGGGGCTTTTTACCGATAGTAGTAGATAGTCTCGCAAATTATTTCATCGAGTGATTAAATAACGTTTAATCCGCGGAAAGGGCTTGTCAGAGAAACCGGCCTGTTTCGCCGTTCAGCCTGATCGGCTACCCTGCCCTGCATGAAAACGTCGATCTTTCGCTATTTCAAAACATCGCCCGAGGTGATCCGCCTCGCGGTCCTCATGTATGTCCGTTTCCCTCTTTCGTTGCGAAATGTGGAGGACCTACTTCACGAACGCGGGATCGACATCTGCCACGAAACAGTCCGCTACTGGTGGAATCGATTCGGTCCTGCTTTCGCCGCCCAGATCCGCAAGAAGCGCGTCGCTCAGATGCGTGGATTCGGCCAATATCAATGGCATCTGGATGAGGTCTTCGTAAAGATCAACGGCGAGACGCACTATCTCTGGCGCGCCGTCGACCATGAAGGCGAAGTGCTCGAAGCCTACGTCTCGAAATCACGTAACAAACGAGCGGCATTGACGTTTTTGCGCAAGGTGATGAAGCGATATGGGTCTCCGGAATTCATCGTGACGGATCGCCTACAGAGTTACAAAGCCGCATTGAAGGAAATCGGCAACGCTCAGTGTCAGGTCACGACGCGCTGGGCGAACAATCGGGCGGAGAACTCGCATCTACCGCTCCGACGAAGAGAGCAAGCAATGCTCAAGTTCAGGCAAATGCGATCGCTACAAAAGTTCGCCGCCATCCACTCCTCTGTCTACAATCTGTTCAATCTGGAGCGCCATTTCTACTCAAGAGAGAATTTCAAACGGAACCGAACCACCGCCCTCTCCGAATGGCGGCAACTCTGCGCCGCCTGAAAAACTGGCCGTTTCAGCCGAAGCGAGACCGGTTCGCGTTAGTCTGATGAGGTGGACGGCTCCTCCCACCGGCATCGCAATGTGCCATGTTGGTGTTGCGAAGCAGCCAACAAGAGAAGGAGCCGCCCAATATGACTATTACCACACTCGGGATCGATATCGCCAAGTCTGTTTTCCAGTTTCACGGCGTGGATGCGTCAGGCAAGGTCGTGATCCGCAAGAAGCTGCGCCGCAACGCCGTGCTGGACTTCTTGCGCAGCCTGCCTTCCTGTCTGGTCGGGCTGGAAGCCTGCGCCACGGCGCATTACTGGGCCCGGGAGATCTCCGCGCTGGGCCATGACGTCAGGATGATGCCGCCAGCTTATGTGAAGCCTTACGTCAAACGACAGAGTGAGGCGGATAAGAAAACGATCCAGTGAATCGTTTGCCCGCCGAACGACATGGCGGATGCAGAAGCGATCTGCGAAGCGGTGACGCGGCCGACCATGCGCTTTGTTCCGGTCAAGAGCGCGGACCGACAGGCTGTGCTTGTCCTGCACCGGTCGCGCGATCTTCTCATGCGTCAGCGCACCATGTTGCTCAACGCCTTGCGCGCGCATCTGGCTGAGTTCGGGATCATCGCGCCTCAAGGTCCAAGACGGATGATGGGGTTGATCGCGGAACTGCGAGACGGCAGCTATGAGGAACTCCCGGATATCGCCCGCAGCGCTTTGCTTGGGATCGGCGCACAACTTGAAGCGCTGGCGCGTCAGGTCCACAGTCTGGAGCGCCAGTTGCTTGCCTGGCATCGCCAGGACGCGGCAAGCCAGCGTCTGGAGACCATTCCTGGCGTCGGGATCATCTCCGCCACCGCGCTCGCCGCCAGCATACCCGATCCATCCGTATTCAGATCAGGCCGTCAGTTCGCCGCCTTTCTGGGCCTGACGCCTCGACAGAACTCCTCCGGCGGCAAGGAAAGGCTCGGCCGAATCTCGAAGATGGGCGATGGCTATCTGAGGCGTTTGCTGGTGATCGGTGCGACCTCGGTGATCCGGCGGGTTGGAACCAACAGCTCCGCGACGGGCGACTGGGTGAGATCCTTGCTGACGCGCAAACCAGCGCGCGTGGCGACCGTGGCGATGGCCAATAAAACCGCGAGGATCGTGTGGGCTGTGCTCGCGCGCGGGCAGACCTATCGCGCGCCGCTCGCGGCGTAGACGAAAGAACACGCCGGCGGCGACCGTCACCGGCTTCAAACTGTAAGGGCAAATGTAAGTGATGATGATCAATTAGGGGCCGCAACCGGGACATTCCGAGGTGCTGTCAGGGTATCACAACCCGATTGTCTGATAGGAACCCGGTCAGCGGACGTCTTCAGGGCCAGCGGTCACAAACACCGCGTCAACAGGCCGGACACATGACCGCTACCCGACAGATTGTCAAAACTAAAATTTACCCTTGCACAAACGGAGCCGTCCACACATGACACACCCATCACTCAATCACCTTCAAAATGCGAAAACCAACATCCTCCCGACGTTTGGTGGGTTTGATTTCCATACGATTAGCGAAGCGCAGATCAGCGGGTGATGTCTTGTAGGAACCTCCGCGCAGGACCGGCTCAATACAATCCGTACCAACTACTCGCGCACAAGCCCATTCCCACATATTGCCATGCATGTCATATAGCCCGAACTCATTCGGTTCGAAGGATCCCACCGTTTCAGCCGCTCCACGATATTCTGCCCGACGACTGCCATTATAACTTGCTGAATAATCAAAGGATGCCTGCGAAGGCTCAATGGCATTGCCAGTCATGAACGGAGTCTCCTGCCCTGAACGCGCGGCATATTCCCACTCCGCTTCTGTGGGCAAACGATAAGACGCACCAGATTCCAGGTTGAGCCAAGCGACGTAATCCATTGCATCATTCAATGTGACCCCGCCAACCGGGGCCTTGGACGATTGCCATTCATTCTTGTCCAACAATTCTGCGCAGGCACCCGCACGTTCACACGCCAGCCACTCGGCACGAGTAACCTCATACAGTCCAATCCCGACAGGACCGGCATTTACGGTGTGTGAAACAGGTTCATCCTTGCCTCGCGACTTTTCCGATTTTGGCGACCCAAACCGAAAAGCCCCGCCAGGCAGGGCTTTTACCCAGGGACACCCGGAACACTCAAAAAAGGCATCAACGTCCTGCGAAGCCCCACGACAGGATCCAAAACATGGTGGATCCTTGTAGAGGCTAACCTCGAAGGTCGGTAATTGCAGGTCTCCACTCTGGCGACTTTCAATTGCAACTCGCTCCCCAACCGTCTTGAACAAGGAAAGCACATCATGGTGACCGCGCTGAATTTCTTCAGCCAGGATCGAGGAAAAGATGTCCGTATCATAAGCTACTCGACCGGGGCTGGTGGAAAAGGCAACGAAATAGTCTGCACGATCCTTGGTGAACACGCTGCTATCGCGCCGGAAGCCACGCTGTAACAATCCTACCTGCCGCGTTTTCGTGCCCCAGCCACCTCCAGCGACATCGCTTTCCACAACAACAGTGTTCTTCGCAGCCTCCAGAACATGTTCGGGTATCACATTCCGACATGCGTCAAACACCAGCACGACTGTCTTGTTCTTGTGGGCTTTCAATAGCTGGATGATATCCGCAACGGGCAAGCCCACCTGATCCAGCCTCACGCCGGGTTTCAACGTCGCATCTGTAGGCATGATATAGACATCACCGCGTCGCTCTCGTGCGATTCCATGCCCTGCAAAATAGAGAAAACCAACAGACCCGTCTGGTGCCGCACCCATAGCTTCGGAAAAGCTGAACATGGCTGTCGCCAGCCCTTCACGATCAAGATCGATTGTCGGAAGCACGCTCTCATCCGAGTGCAAGCTGGTAAACCCAACTTCAGTCAGGGCCCTGGATACCTGTTCGGCATTGGTGGTGGCATAGGGCAATGACCCAAGCTCTGGGTAGCTTCTGTTGCCGACAACCAGTGCCAGATGCTCTTCATCGGCAATTGCCGGAAAAACGAGTACACATACAAACAGCAGTGTTCCGACATACTTCAAATGGCCACGAAGTGTTGCCAGAATATATGCCCACAGCCTTGAATAGCCTTGTTTGATCATGGGTTATTTCCAATCATGATAGCCCGGATCACTGTGCCAGCGTGAATTCCACTGCTGTGCTGCGCCCATCCTCATTTTCAACATCCAATCTGAAGCGGTGTGCGCCTTCAGGCAGGTTGTATTCCGGAATGGTCATGGAGGAACCGTTCCATTGGACCACGCTTTCAAGTCTCGAAGTAATGTCGATCAGACCGATTGGACTGCGATAAGCAAAGGTCACATTGGAAAATGTATTGTCACCGAGCTCGAAAACCAGATTGTTATCGTGCTGGAGCAACGTCACCGGAAATGAACCGGGTTCGACAATTTCTTTGACCGGCATACTGGCAAAATCTGGTGGATCCGCGCCTTGCAGTGACCGAAATATCTCCGCTTCTTCAGCCGTTATCAGCCATCCATTCTCGATGGCATCCAACTCCGCCCCCATGACCTGAACCATCGCTATGCGCGAAACGATTGGACGGTTCCCTGACGCAACACCATCCAAAGCGCCTGATAGCTTGGTCAGAAAGTCATGCTCGGCAACGTTCATTCCACGCTGGCCATCGATCACCGGTCCATCTGAAGCGAATGCAATCACTGCCTCTGGGCCATATGGCCTTGATGCCCGAAGTCCTGAGATAACATCACCAACCGAAACACCAAACACCCCGCTTTCGCCCTTGATGGCCTCTCCGCGGAATATCTCCTTGGCTGACTGGTCAGCCTGCAAGTAGAAGACTTGAAGATAGGAGGGCCCAGAAGTTGCTGCCACGGCAATGCTGAAACGATCTCCATCATGGAGCTTCACAACCTGGTCTACATCATTCTTCTGTTCCTCATCGAGTCTGCCGATCAAAACAGCCAGATTGGAATCTACTGTATCTTCCGGTAGCAATTTCGCAGCTTCACAAGCTGGCCAGGCCATTTCACGCAACGATACCGTTGCAGTCGGGTCTATGGAAAAAGCCGTTTGGACAATCGCATCACGTTCCGACGGCCCCGCAAAGCCCGACAGGCTCAATAGGCCAGACTCGTCAAATTCGACATCAGCACGACCACACCGGATCTCTTCAGAAAGGGTCACAAAAGCATCACGCTTTTCCTCAGGCGTCAGCGGTGTTGGCTCTGGAACAGGGGGCTCGACGGATTCATTGGCCTCTCCAGTATCCGGCTCCAGCGGCAACGGCGCTGCAGGTGGCGGTGCAAAAGCCGGTGGCGGTGTTACCAGGCTGATCGAGGACGCAAATATCGCTGATGGAGGAGTCAAGCCGTCAATGACATATGCTTCGATGACATGTTTGTGGAATGTCTCGTAATCGATCCACATACGTCCCTTGTCACCCCAGCGCTCACCCCATGAATTGTAGAGCAGAAAGGCCTGCAGGTCATCGTCGAACCCGGCGACCACCATGCCATGGCCTGTGACGTCTTCCCCGGAGATATCCTCGCTTTTGTAAACACCTCCGCGATAGGACATGTAGTCCTTTGCCACGATCTTCATGGCCACGATTATCGGGTGGCCATTGGCCAGCACTTCCTTGAAACGGCGCGTATCTCCCAGCTCCTCCTTGTTGAAGGCAGAATAGTCGGGGATCCTGTTTTGTTGGGCTACCTTGCGCAACACATCTGGGGGTTCTGGATAACAGGTCTTGGGGTCATAAGGCCATTCCTCCAGTGTAACGGCTCCTGTATCCTTCAACAGGTTCAATGTCTGGGGAAAAGTCGTGCCTCGACAATATGTGCTCTCCCCTACCGCACCTGGAGTGGTCAGGTTGAAGATGAAAGATGGACTGACAGCCTCTTCTGCTGTGAGCGGCGCATTGGCATCTGCCGCCAGATAATAGCTTCGGACTCCATATCCAACCGCCCAGGACCCGCAAGAACCTTGTGCGCTCTGATTGCCCGGTGGAGGAAAAAAACGACTCAAGTCTATACGATCATACATGACCACGCCGCGGGTTCGTGGGCGCTTTGGCAAGTCTTCATAGGTCTCATCCTCGGTGAACACCATGCCCGTGCCGAGACCAAGATCCGGTGAAAAATCATCTCCCTGTACACTTAATTGTGCCGTCGCCACGAGAGAGACATAACCTGCCAGAAAGCAGATCACGCCAACCATCCGGATAGCGATCGCTATTATGTCGGTAAACATACGGTCCCACCCATTTTTCATTACGTCCCGGGTTTACAACTAGTTCATTTTGGCGAATAAAACAATCGGTAGTTTTAACCAATCAATTGACACGGGGGGTGTCATGAAGGCTGGAAATACTTATTTATATATACTACGTGCTGCGGCGACATGCGCGTTGTACTCCGCATTCAATTGCGCATCAGCAACGGCCGACCCCACAACCAGAGGGGTTCAGATTGAAGCTTTGTCGAGTGATTCAAATGCGCTTCCCACCGATAGCTCAAGCTCTGTGTTACCACTTGCCGCAACCGATGTTCCTCAGCTTCAGTCGGTCAATTTAGCCACTGCCAAAGCCAGTTCTTCAACCTCTGCCACAGCGGTTCCCGCTCCTTCTGAATTAACCGAACCACCTTCTACAAAGCCGGAACGTGAATGCATTGCACTTCCTGGTCGTTCGCCGGATTTGTCCACTGGCATTGACCAAAATGTCTTCGACAAGAACCTGGCAAGCGCCTTCAACGCTCACCCTGATGAAGTGCTTATACAGCTGGGAACACCCACTGAAGCCGGAATAATTCCAGATGATGTGAAGCCCTGGCTCGCCGAGCTGGAAGCCAGTGGTGGGGTGGTGGATGTATCTCCCATCCCGTGTGTGCGCACAAGGGGAGTTCTGAGTTGGATGCGGCGAAAGATCCGTCTGATGTTGGGTCTTGAGAAAACGGACATTTACGCCCCGGTCAGAGGATATAATGCCACTCTCTACTATGATGAGAAATCTGAGAAAACGCGTCAGATACTCTTCGCGAGGCGCTCTCCATAGGCACCTAATTTGTTTTGCAAAGTATGTAGAGTTGAGATGAAGCCTCTAAGTTTTACAAACCAAAATTAGTTTCAAGGGACCCAACGTATTCATTTCGTTGGTTGAAGCGGGGACAAAATGTTGATGAATCCAAAATATCTCGTCGCATTGGGTTGCGGCGCTGGCGGTCTGCTGACAAGTCAGGCAAATGCGCAACTTGTAGCGTTCGATTACGAGCTCGAACGCAGCGAAACCCAAGCAGGCGCACCTCAATTGGTTCGTCACTCCTACAATGGCTTCATGGAAGAAGACGACCCGCTCTTTATTGGAGAGAGCTTCCACTATGATGATTTGTGGCAATCCAACCTGCAGAATGATTACCCCTATGGTTTAGGAGACCTAGCAGGTTACGGAAGCCTGTGGGTCTGGGGGAATGACTATAGTCAAAGTGCTGAAATTGATCCTGAAAATCATGAATTCAATCCCGAAAACATCGCATTCTGGACCGATCAAGGAACAGTTCTCGTACCTGCTCAAGCTGCATTTTCTGCTTCTGGGGTTACCAATATCGAGACCGTCGATGACTTGACCAACATCCTTATCGATGGTGGTGATCCGTTCTCTGGCTTTGATGAGTTCAGTTCACTTTATTCAGACAGCTGTAATGTCGTTCTTCCAAACACCAATTTTCGACAAGCCACTGGTGACGGAAGTGTCGTGTTCGGCCTGTGTGATAGCGCAGACCTAAATCTCTCTCTTGACGGAGTTGGACTAAATGTTCTGGGCGACGAAAACTCTGTCAATCTGCGTTTCATCATGTCGGACCTTGGCATCGACTTTACCGCTGACGAGAGCTTGAGAAACAATTATGGCCAATTCAGCCGATCTGATGCCTGGTCTCAATTTGGTGACTACCTGGAGACGTCCGGAAAGATGGCCCCTCTGATCAATGCGCTGATTGGTGAAAGCGAGGACTTCAATTTCACAAAGGGCATGCTGCCCAAGGGATCAGATTTATTCTCCTTTTCAGCCACGATAGAACGCTCCGCAGTTGCGACGCCTGCCAGCACCAACTCGCCAAACAATTTCGAGGCGGGCACTTATGAACTTTCCCTCGGCGTCGACAGTTTTGGCCAGCTTATCGGCTACGTGCTCGGAAATGATGGCGTAACTGCCGCCGATTTCGGCCTTGAAGGCTTCAATGACATAATATCCGATTGCTATCTAGGTGATGGTGGCACGGTGGTTGGTGCATGTGATGGACTGGACGTCACCTTGTCCGTTCTGGGTGTAGAAGTCAGTATGCAGGCTGCCGAGAACGATACAGATTTGTCCATATATTCACGCTTGCTCGACCTTGATTTTGAGACCGTGGATGCGTTTGATCAGGAGGCTTCTTTAGACGAAATCGAAGCCTATGTAGAAGCCAATGTCACGCAGGCGAAGCTACTCCAGGCTCTGCAGGAAGCCCAGATTGCCGAAACGCCCAATAGTCCAATTGCGGGTACACCACAGTCGCTGCAAGGTAGTTTCAGCTCTTCAATTTTTACACTGGATCAACCAAGCGATTTGCTGGATGAGAACAGTGATTCAACTGACTCCAGCGTTCAACGTGGCGGGCGCGGAGGCGCATGGATGGTTGGTGGGCGTGTCGGCAGTTTTGAAGTGGGCGAAGAAGACGGTCATTTCATCGACATCACGGCAGAACGTGGATTCCGCCTGTCTGAAGGGAGTCGTGACCGCCTCAAGGTCAGCGTGCCGTTCAGTTATTTCGACTATGGGGATGATCTCACCCAATCCACCGGTTCAGTACGGATTGGCTATGAAAAATCTGTGATAGACCGCAAATGGGTTGTAGAGCCTTCTGTTGGGCTGGGTTACGCCTTCGAGACAGACAAACTCGCTGCTGGTGCAATGTGGTATGCTGGATTGTCCAGCCGCTATAAGATTGCCCCCGTTGGCAAGGGCCACATCGTCATTGGCAATGGTGTCGGCTATACACAAAGCATCGATATCGAAAGTGACGACAAATTTCAGTCTGCCGATGTGTCCAATGTCGCCATACGCAATGGTATCGCTTATCAGCTTCCCGTTGGGCAACGTATTTTCGACCGGACTGGTACATTACGTACCAGCTACGCCTATACTTTCCTCGAGGGTGATGAGCTCTTTCTGGACAACTACCACGAAGTAAATGTTAGCTATGGGGTGGGATCCGCAGAGACCACAACAAGGCACGTCATTGAGACCTTCAGACTCGGCGCAGGTGCAACATTCGGTGACGACTATACTTCCTGGAATTTCACTGCAGGTTTCCGTTTCTAATCCACAGGCGCGCCGTCGATCACGAAGGCGAAGTGCTTGAGGTTTACGTCACCAAGTCTCGCAACAAACGGGCCGGGACTGTCAGAGGAACTGGGCCGTTTCGCAACATTGCGTTATCAGCTACCCTGTCCGACATGAAAATGTCGATCTTCCGCTATTTCAAGACATCGCCCGAGGTGATCCGCCTCGCGGTGCTCATGTATGTCCGTTTCCCTCTTTCGTTG
>PAQI01000032.1 GCA_002709235.1 Hirschia sp. | reverse complement strand
GGTGGTATGCCTATGAGGCCTATGCACCCGGTCTCTTTATGAAAGCCGGCTTTATCGCGGCATCCGGCGGCCTGCTCGCCGCCATGGCCGCCGTCGCCGGCTCCGTCCTGAGAGCCCGCCACCAGAAACATGTCACAACCTATGGCTCGGCCCGATGGGCGGAAGGCCGGGACGTCCGGCGTGCGGGTCTCCTTGCAAAATCCGGCGTTTTCCTCGGCACATGGAACAATCGCTACATCCGGCACGACGGGCCGGAGCATGTACTTACCTTCGCCCCGACACGTTCCGGCAAAGGCATCGGTCTCGTCGTGCCGACGCTACTCTCCTGGACCTCCAGCGCCGTCATCCATGACATCAAGGGCGAGAACTGGACCCTGACCTCAAAATGGCGGTCGGGGTTTTCACGCTGCCTGCGCTTCGACCCCACAAACCCGGCATCCGTCCGATTTAACCCCCTGCTCGAAGTCCGGCGCGGTGACCAAGAAGTGCGTGATGTCCAGAACATCGCCGACATTCTGGTCGACCCGGAAGGTTCGCTCGAACGGCGCAACCATTGGGAGCGCACCGCACATGCTTTTCTGACAGGCGTCCTGCTGCACGTCCTCTACGCCGAAAAGGACAAGACGCTCGCAGGTGCCGCGCAGTTCCTCTCCGATCCCTCGCGCACGATCAGCTGGACCCTGCGTATCATGATGACGACCAATCACCTCGGGACCGATGCAGCCCCGCGCGTGCATCCGGTCGTCGCTCAGGCGGCCAGGGAGTTGCTCAACAAATCGGAAAATGAACGATCAGGTGTCGTCTCAACCGCCATTACCTGCCTGACACTCTATCGCGATCCCGTGGTTTCCAAGGTGACATCCGGGAGCGATTTCCGGATCGCGGATCTGGTGGACGGAGACCATCCCGTTTCGCTCTACCTCGTCGTCCCACCCTCAGACATATCGCGAACGCGCCCGCTGATCCGCCTGTTGCTGAACCAGATCGGCAGGCGCCTCACTGAAGTCCACCCGGAACAGGGCAGCCGGCGGCGAGAACTTCTGATGATGCTGGATGAATTTCCGGCACTCGGACGGCTCGACTTCTTCGAAACGACCCTCGCCTTTTTCGCCGGCTACCGCATTCGCGCCTTCCTGATCGCTCAATCCCTGAACCAGATCGAAAAAGCCTACGGCCCCATGAACTCCATCCTCGACAACTGTCACGTGAAGGTGGCGTTCGCGACCAATGACGAACGCACAGCAAAGCGGGTCTCCGACGCTCTTGGAACGGCAACGGAGCAACGCGCCCAGCGCAACTACACCGGCCACCGCCTCGCGCCCTGGCTCGCGCATGTGATGGTGTCACGGCAGGAAACCTCACGCCCGCTCCTCACACCCGGCGAAGTCATGCAACTGCCGGCCCGTGAGGAGCTGGTGCTCGTCTCCGGCAGCCCACCCGTGCGTGCCCATAAACTCCGCTATTTTGAGGACGGAAACTTTACGGGACGTGTCGGGGAGGCAGACATTGTTGCGCTGGAGTCGAACGCAGCCGGCAATGATGACTGGTGCACACACATACGGACTCCGCACCCTTTGCTTGAGGACGCAGTGAATGGTGAGCCTCAACCAGGTACTTTATCGCAGGGCGATGGTGGCCTCGCACTGGAGATCCCCCTAACCGACGACACACTGGAACCAGAGACTGAAGCGCCAGAGCCGGACCACACTCTGTCGGATGACAGTGATTTCCAGGAGATCTCTGCGCAGAAAATGCAGGATACAATTCGCAAGGCACACGGGCTCGACAAGGGCGATGATGATCTGCTTCCGGATTTCTAACAGCCATGGCAAAGCCACGCATCAATCTCCGTCTTAGTCCCGACATGCACCGCCGCCTCAAGGAGGTTGCCGCCCCTACAGGCGTGACGATCAATCAGGTCGTCGAACAGGCGCTGGAAGGTTTTTTTGATCCACTCGGAGCGTCCGCGCATGCCGCAGGCGTAACTGCGAGGCTTATGCGTCTGGAGGTGCAGCTATCGTCGCTGGAGCGGGACCTGGTTCAGGCAAATGAAACCATCGCACTCTTCGTCCAGTACTGGCTGACGGCAACACCGCCCCTTCCTGACATCGACCGTAACGCGGCGCATGCTTTGGGTCAGAAGCGGTTCAACCGGTTCATGGATCAGGTGGCGAGCGCGATTTCTGATTTGTAGATGGAAATTCTACGGAAACCTTATCCGGATACCGGACATTAGACTGGTACCTTAGTTGGGGCGAGTTTATGTCACTGCCGCTTAAGGTGTTCAGACCGCACGATCTAGGCGGTGCGCGCTCTATTCCTCTACAACTTTTTCTGGGACAGCGTCGATTTTTGGCAGGAGGGTCATCGTCCAGAAATGAGGCGGGACTGGAAGCCGATGGTGCAAACTGGCCATCAAGATGATCGCCCAATGCCCAAACCTGACAGGGGACAGATCCATGAAGTCGGTGCACGCGGCGATTTCTTTTTCAATCTGCTCTACAAGACCACCAGGCCCATTCGACATGTCCAGATGCGTCACTGCGGAACCGTGTATATCGCTGTTGGCGTAGTAGTGCTGTTCGCTTGATGCGTCTGGTATCCACATCTGCCAGGTGGAATGCGCCATGTCATCCTTATGGAACTTTGCAAGTGCCTCGAAGCCTTCGGTATTATTGAAAATCGAAAGCCATACGCCGAGTGTCGGATAAAGCACGCTGCCAATCGTTGCTTCCTCCTGGTACTTCTCTGATTGCTTTGGATGCTGAGCCAAGTCGGAATAGTCCTGAAACACACACGGGTAAGCCGCATTGCTGCGAAAACTGAATATCGACGACATGGCGATTTGCTCGATCCAGTTCGACAGGAACGCATGCGCTTCCACCTGCATCAGGAACAATGCAGTCACATTGATCTCAATTGCGTGATCGTCTTTGAGCGGCGTGAAGAAGACCGGATTGTTATCGATCATATCGACGATCAGCTGATGTGTCTTTTCAATTTCAGCATCCAACGCGGAAACAAAGTCAGCGGGGACGTCGTCACGAAAAAACGCCTTTGTGTGGATCAGCCAAAGCCCATGCAACGCGACGCGCCCGAGCAACTCGAAGAGCTTGAGATTAATATCAACGCTGGCCGCAGACGGCACAGCGACACCGAGTCCATCGTCAATTGCTGCATATGGCACCACATGCTCTTCGATAAACGCCGCGCCAATAGTTCGAAACAGTGAAAACATTTTGTCCATCGCTTCAGCAAGCCTTTGCCCTGGCTTGTTCAGGCCAAAATGTTCTTTGCAAAGGTCCCACATCCTGAGCGACGCGAGGGCGCTGCAACGATAGGCAGCTTCAAGGTTGTCCGCATCACGGCACCAGACGAAAACGGTCCATGTCGCAAGATAGATCTGCCGCGCGATGCGCAGGCGGTCGGCGGGCTTTAGAGGCGCGTTCGCGGTAAGGCCGTCGAGAAGATCGTGAAAATGCGCATAACAGACAGCCGGTTCGTCGACTAAAGCCACGGCTTTTCGAAATGAGGTCTGAAGCGATTTGGAGAAGATATTCTCGCGCAACAGACCGGTCGCAATCAAGTCCGCGATGTAATCGCCATTCCACTCGGCGAATTCTATTTCGTTTGGAACCGTGTGGTTGTCGATAAACCCGTCAATGCGGGGGCGCACGTCTTCCTCAATGTCGCCGCCGAAACAAACCGCGATAACTTTCGGCTGGTTTTGATAGCGTTTAGAGACGTGCTTCGGAATGTACACGTCGAGAATTTCTTCCAGTGACGGGCGTAGCGCCTGTTTGCCGGTTGCCCATTCGTCGCGGGTCAGGTTGCCGGATTTGATCGAAAGCAGAAACAAGGCCTTTTTGCCCGTTTCGGGGTGTGGTCCAGTGGCGGCGACATCCACACCGTACTGGGTCGTTCCCCGTTTCGGCCGGGAAATCACGGTGTAGCCGACCTCGCTCATGATATCCGGCAGGATAACATCCAGCTCATCGCGTTCATTGAGGGACGCGAGGTATTGTTTCAGCAGCAGCTTCATGTCGGGCGCTTCTCCCGACGAAATCGGTATAGGAGATAGTTTAACCGCGTCGGAAACAGGACATCCATTTTCGGCAGGGGAGCTGACGTTTGGAAACTCCGCATCGGCATGACTTGCCGGATCGGTTCTTCCCCCTCACCGCGATACACATATGTCACGGACGCGCGCCCATAAAGCAGATGGCTTGTATGGACCAAATCAACCAGGATCGACTTCTTCATCGCCATACGCCCGACATCCCGGCCGCGCTCGCGCGCCAACTCCGCCTGAATGCGCCGTTCCATGGTCGATGGTCGCAACGCCGGGTTCTTTGGCAGCGTTTGCAGCGGCTTTTCGTATGTATCGATATGAGCGCTCAGGCGCATGACGGACGATTTCAATCCTTTGCGCGGCGTGGCCTCGATCGCAACCTTGAAAATCTCAATGTCGCCGGGAAAGTTGCGTAGCCAAAAGCTGGCGATATCGGCTTCCAGCTGTTTTCGGTGGTCGAGCTTCAACGCCATGAGACAGGCGATCAACAATGAAACGCCCGCGCCATGATTGAACATCAAGTAGGCGTAGATCTTCCTGGCGAGATAAAAAACTTCAACCGGCGTAAGGTTGAACGATGAAAGATCGAAATCATACGGCGAACGATTGAGCGGCGGAAACAACGCCGAAAGCTGCGTGCAGATGCGAAAGTCACCGTCCAAAAGCCAGCGTGTCGCGTACCAGCAAAGCAGACCGTGGTCTGCGGTTTCGATCTTGTGCGTGAGCGAATCAAAGACTTCCAGCGAAGGCGCATCTGTCTCCTGCGTTAGCAAGGCAGATAAAATGTCGAAGATCATCTCGCGGTCTTTATCCAGATCCATGTTGTAAAACGCCATATCGATGCGATCAAGCGTGCCTGGACAATCCGCCGTAACGGTTTTCATCAGCGTGTAGACGGTGTGTTTCAGCTGTTCCGGATAAGCCGTTTTGTTGTGGACATGTCCCGCGATCAGCGCGTGTCGTGTATCAGGATCAGGGTCTTTGCAGAGCGCTTCCAATTTTGCGGTGAGTTCATCCACTGGCGCTTCGAGTTGATCGAGCAGCCTGGCGCTTGCCGCAATCGCAGTCAGGCGTGCCTCATCTTTTTGCGAGTCCAGAAGAGTGCTCAGCTTGGCGATGGCGGGACCGGCGCTCTCCACACCGTTATATTTGAAAGCGCCGAGTGCAAAGATGGCGTCTTGCCTAATTTGCGGTCTTGCATCGTCGCAGAACGTAATTGCGGTGGCCAAAGCGTCTTCAGGTGCATTCGACCACCAGGCATGCAAAAGCGGTGTTAGAAATGGGCTGTCTTCTGAACCTGCGGAAATGAGATCCGCAAGGGCTGGAAGTTGATCGCCATTGGCGGAGGCCCAATTCTGGAAACCATTCTGCAAATGATAGGTGTTGTTCTGATGAATTTCGTCCGCCACAGCGTGGATGAAACTGCTAATGCGCTCGGCCTGTGCTTGAAGATTGCTGAGAAAAGCCTCCAACACGGTCGCATTGCGCATCTGATCGCGGCTGGACAAATCGCTCCACGACAGAGACTCAAAATAAGCGAGCCCGTCTGTGGTGCCCTTACGATGGAAATCTGCGAGAGTTGATCCGGCTGCTTCAAGCTGATCGAAGTCAATCTCAGCGATCGTGTCTAGCAATGCGCCTTCTTGCGACGCCACCTCTATTTTGGTTTGAATGTCTTCGTTCTCGGCCATGTCGTAGTCGCGGGCAGCAGCGTCTCGTCCATAAAATTCCCAATGTGTTTGATTTTCTTATTCAATCACGAGTCGGCGAATTCTGCGTTTCTTACTTTGTCACCAACCCCGATCTGTGGGCTCCGGGGATAGTGTGCAAGTGGGGGCGTCGCTGACGCGCGGGCTCCAACGCTTCCGGCTCAGTCCTAATCAATTATGGGGGGGTCGTTCTAGTTGCTCCCCAAAAACCAATCAGCGTCAACTTTGATTAGGCGAAAGCCTGTAAGCTAATGTCTCCTTCTGCGCCTTCAGCTGACAAGGCCAATAATCTACACTTTCCCATTCTCTCTGAACTCTTCCCTCTTTTCTGACTCCCATTTTTCAAGACAAATTCTGATGCTTACCCCAGTTCGAATGAGGGACTGGGTACATGATCCGAAGTGATAGCTCTCACAATCAAACGGTGCGTCGCCAAAACACCATGCTGCGCACCGCCTTCTGCCCGGTTGTCCGCGAGGCGTTAGAGGCGCCCGGCACGATCGAAGTCATGGCCAATCCCGACGGCTCGGTCTGGATCGAGACCGCTGGCATCGGCCTGACGGTTTGCGACCATCGCCTTGAAGCTTCCGACCGGGAACGGGTCATCCGCCTGGTCGCCTCCGGGGCGGGAGAAGCCGCAAACCGCAACTCCCCCATCGTCTCTGCCGAACTTCCCGGCACAGGCGAGCGGTTTGAAGGTCTTCTCCCCCCCATTTCAGCAGCGCCTTGCTTTTCGATCCGCAAACCCGCCACCACGCCCTTCACCCTCGAAGACTATGTCGGGCAGCAGGCGCTCTCGCCGGCGCTGTGCGCTGCCCTGCGCGAGGCCATTGGCGCACACACCAATATTCTTGTTGCCGGCGGGACATCGTCGGGCAAGACCACATTCACAAACGCGCTCCTGGCCGAAACGGCCTTCGAGGACACGCGTGTCATCATCCTGGAAGACACGCGGGAACTTCAATGTGCGGCGCCGAACGCTGTCCAGCTCCGGACCCACAGGGATCAGGTAACGCTGCGCGATCTCGTGCGCTCGACGCTCCGCCTGCGCCCCGACCGGATCATCGTCGGCGAAGTCCGCGGGGCCGAAGCGCTCGATCTCCTCAAGGCCTGGAACACCGGCCATCCGGGCGGGATCACGACCCTGCATGCCAATTCGGCACGTGGCGCGCTCAAGCGTCTTGAACAGCTCACACTTGAAGCCACAAACCGCGCGCCGTTCGACCTGATCGCCGAAGCCATCGATGTTGTCATCTATATGAGCCGGTCCGGTGGCCAGCGGCGGGTCGAGGAAGCCCTCCGCGTCACCGGTTTCGATGGCGAGGCCTACGTCACTGAACCCCTCACCTGCCCCCAGCTTTCCCTCATCGCGCAAGGAGACACGCAATGAAACTCTATACAAACATCAAGGCCGTGAACCGGACGGTTCAGGCCGCAGCAATCATCGGAATTGGCCTGCTGATCGCCGGCCCCGCCCATGCCGCAGGCTCCGGCATGCCCTGGGAGGGACCGCTCGACCAGATCCTGCAATCGATCGAAGGACCGGTTGCCCGCATCGTCGCCGTGATCATCATTACCCTGACAGGGCTGACGCTCGCCTTCGGCGAGACCAGCGGCGGCATGCGCAAACTGATCCAGATCGTGTTCGGCCTCTCGATCGCGTTTGCAGCCACAAGCTTCTTCCTGACCTTCTTCAGCTTCGGCGGTGGCGCCCTGATCTGATGGCCGAAGGCTATGAAATCCCCCTGCACCGGTCCCTGACCGAGCCGATCCTGATGGCGGGCGCGCCGCGCTCGGCCGCCATCGCTATCGGGACGCTGGCCGCCGCTCTGGCGCTCGGCCTCCGCCTCTGGATCCCCGGCCTGTTGATCTGGCTGCTCGGCCATTCGGCAGCCGTGTTCATGGCGCGGTCTGACCCGGATTTCATGGCCGTCGCCAGCCGCTCGACCCGTCACAAGGAGCATCTGCAATGCTGAACCTCAAAGAATATTCCGAAATCCCAAAACTACTGGCCGACTATCTGCCCTGGGCCTGTCTCGTCGCGCCGGGCGTCGTGCTCAACAAGGATGGCAGCTTCCAGACCACGTTCCGCTATCGCGGGCCTGACCTTGAAAGCTCGACGGAAGAAGAACTGGTTTCCGTCATGGCGCGGGTCAACAATGTGTTGCGCCGGTTCGGTTCGGGCTGGGCGCTGTTCTTCGAAGCCCAGCGAGATGAAGTGCATGATTATCCGGAGTGCAGCTTCCCGGACGCGGCCTCCTGGCTCGTCGATCAGGAGCGAGGGTTACAGGCAGAAGAAGCCGGCAGTCGTTTTGAAAGCGCCTATTTCCTGACCCTGCTTTGGCTCCCGCCGGCCGATGCGACCGGCCGCGCGGAAAAGGCCCTCATCGAGCGTGCCGACAGCGAAGACGCAGAAACCTGGCGTCACCGGCTGGAGACGTTCGAGCAGCATGCCGCACGTGTCTTCGACCTGCTGGCGACCTGTCTCGCGGAGATCCATCACCTCAGTGATGACGAGACGCTCACCTATCTCCACTCGACCATTTCGACGAAGCGCCATGCCGTGGTAGCACCGGAGCTGCCGGTCTTCCTCGACGCCGTACTGGCGGACGAGCCCTTTGCCGGAGGGCTCGAGCCCATGATCGGTGACGCGCACCTCCGTATACTGACCATACTGGGATTTCCGGCCTCCACCCTGCCCGGGATTCTCGACGAACTGAACCGGCAGGGATTCTCTTACCGCTGGGCGACACGCTTTATCGCCATGGACAAGGCCGAAGCTGAGAAAGTGCTCGGCAAGAAACGCCGCCACTGGTTCGCCAAGCGCAAATCCATCGGCGCCGTCCTGCGCGAGACAATGTTCAATGAGCAAGCCGCGCTGCTGGACACTGACGCTGACAACAAGGCCGGCGATGCCGATGCCGCCTTGCAGGAGCTTGGCTCAGACCTTGTCTCCTACGGCTATGTCACCACCACCATCACCGTCGCGCATGAAGACCGCCGCGCCGTCGACGAACATATCCGTATCGCCGAGCGCATCATCAATGGCCGCGGCTTCACCGCCATCCGCGAAACGCTCAATGCTGTCGAAGCCTGGCTCGGCTCGCTGCCGGGGCATGCCTATGCCAATGTCCGCCAGCCCATCCTGCACACGCTGAACCTCGCCCATATGGTTCCGCTGTCTGCAGTCTGGGCAGGCCAAGCCGAGAACCAGCACCTTAGCGCACCAGCGCTCATTCAGGCGCAGACCGATGGCACAACGCCTTTCCGCGTGAACCTCCATGTCGGCGATGTCGGTCACACGCTTGTCGTCGGGCCCACTGGCGCGGGCAAGTCCGTGCTGCTCTCCCTCCTCGCCCTGCAATGGAAGCGGTATGAAAATGCCCAGGTCTTCATCTTCGACAAGGGCCGCTCGGCCCGCGCGGCAACCCTCAGCATGGGCGGCGCACATATCGACCTTGGCGGTGAGGACGCCCCAAGCCTCCAGCCGCTGAAAGATATCGATAGTGATGCCGGCGCGAGCTTCGGCGCCGACTGGCTGGCAGGGCTCTGCAGCCATGAAGGCGTTCTGATGACACCGGACCTCAAGGCACGGCTCTGGGAAGGTGTTCAGGCACTCGCCTCTGCACCCGAAGCCGAGCGTACCCTGACCGGTCTCAGCCTGATGCTTCAGGACGAGACGCTCAAATCCGCCCTGCATCCCTTCACCCTGGAAGGCCCGCATGGCCGCCTGCTCGATGGCGATCATGAAACACTGACGCTTGCCGGCACGGTCTGCTTCGAAATGGAAGAGCTGATGCATGTGAAGGGCGCGGCCCTGCCTGTGCTGACCTATCTCTTCCACCGGCTGGAAGCGCGGTTCGATGGACGCCCGACGATGCTCATCCTCGATGAAGCCTGGCTCTTCCTGGACGATCCGCTGTTCGCCGCGCGTATCCGCGAATGGCTCAAAACCCTCCGCAAGAAGAATGTTGCGGTCGTGTTCGCCACCCAATCGCTCGCCGACATTGCAAACAGTTCCATCGCACCCGCCCTGATCGAATCCTGCCCGACACGGATCTTCCTGCCGAATGAGCGCGCGCAGGAGCCGCAATCGAGGGAAACCTATGAACGGTTCGGCCTCAATGCCCGGCAGATCGAGCTAATCAGCCAGGCCACGCCAAAACGGGATTATTACTACCAATCGCCGCTCGGCTGCCGCGTGTTCGAACTGGGACTCGGTCCCATCGCACTCGCCCTCTGCGGTGCGTCCAGCCCGGTCGATCAGGAACGGATCAACCGGACACTTGCGGAAGCCGAACCAGAAGACTTCGCCGAAACTTTCCTCCACGCCAAGGGCCTCGCCTGGGCTGCAGAACTGCTCGCCCGCTGGCCGGGACACGCGCCGGATACCGAGCCGACATTCCCGCCCACCGACATGATCGCCGCTGAATAGGAGCCCTCCATGAAACGCCTTTTGCCCTGCGTCCTGCTTTGCGCGCTGCCGCTGAACACGATGGTGGCACCGCCAGCTTCAGCCCAATGGACGGTCTATGACCCGGCCAATCATGTTCAGAATATCCTCCAAGCCATTCAGGCGGTTGAGGAAGTCACCAACCAGATCGAACAGCTCGCCCATGAAATCGAGATGCTGGAAAACATGGCCCGCGATCTGGAAACCCTGCCCGTCAATGTCGCCGAAGCGATCATCCTCGATCGCATCAGGCGGATCGAGGAACTGATGCGGGAGGCTGAAGGCATCGGCTATGGCGTCGAAGAGGTCGAACGCGAGTACGAAGAAGTCTATCCGGAAACCTATGGCGAGGAACCTCCCCGTCAGGAAGTCCTCGTCGAAGACGCAAGACAACGCTGGCGCCAGTCCCGCACCGCCTATCGCGACACGCTGGTCACAGTGTCAGCGGCGCTGGAAGACAATGAAACCGATGCCGACGCGATCGCCGGCCTGATCGAGACCAGCCAGAACGCCGTTGGCAATCTGCAGGCCGTCCAGGCCGGCAACCAGATCGAAGCGATCCAGACCGAACAGCTCATTCAGATGGAGAGCATGATGGCATCCTACTATCGGGCCGAAGCGCTCGAACGCGCCCGGGAGCTTGCCGAAGCCGAGCGTGGCCGCGCCCGTACCAAGTCCTTCCTGGAAAACTAGGCCGCCCCATGGACGTGATCGATACCTTCCTTGCGACCTTCATTCGCTACATCGACAGCGGGTTCGGCCTGTTGGCGGGTGACGTCGCTTACCTGTCGACCACGCTGATCGCCATCGACATCACGCTGGCGGGTCTCTTCTGGGCGCTGGCACAGAACACGGACGTCATTGCCGGGCTTTTGAAGAAAGTCCTCTATGTCGGCGTCTTCGCCTTTATCATCGGCAATTTCTCCGTCCTTGCGAACATCATCTTTGAGAGCTTCGCCGAGCTGGGCGTGACCGCAGGCGGCGGCGCGATGACGCCCAGCGATCTCCTGCGGCCCGGCTTCATCGCCAGTGTCGGCTTCGATGCCTCCAAGCCCTTGCTTGAAGAAGTTTCTGACATGCTGGGACCGATCAGCTTCTTCCACAACTTCATCATGATTGCTGTCATGCTGATCGCCTGGGCGGTGATCATGGTGGCTTTCTTTGTCCTCGCTGTGCAGCTCTTTATCACCATCCTTGAGTTCAAGCTGACGACTCTGGCCGGGTTCGTGCTCGTCCCCTTCGCACTCTGGAACAAGACCAGCTTCCTAGCCGAGCGTGTGCTCGGAAATGTCATCACCTCCGGCGTCAAGCTCATGGTGCTGGCTGTCATCATCGGCATCGGCTCAACCCTCTTTGCGTCCGTCACCGACGCCTTCCGCACAGGCGCTGATGTCACGCTTGCTCAGGTCATGGGGACCGTGCTGGCTGCAATCGTTTTCTTCTGGATGGGGATCTTCGCACCGGGCGTTGCCAGCGGGCTTATTACCGGCGCCCCACAACTCGGCGCAGGTTCGGCAGCCGGCGCAGCAATGGGTGTCGCCGCCGGAACCTTTGTCGCCGGCATGGGCGGACGCGCGGCGATTGGAGGGGCCTCATCCGCAGTCAAGGCGGGCGCCTCGATGGCCGGGGCAGCGCGCACCTCCTATACGCTCGGCTCGGTCGCCTCCGGCGCGTCCGGCGCTGGCGCTGTGGCCGCCGGTGTTGCTGGTGTCGCGCGCGCAGGCGGAGACGCCATAAGGCGGACCGCCAGCCGCCCGGTGGGTTCTCTCCGTGAAGCATACCGGCGTGGAAGCCAGGGCGCCTGGACGGCCACTGGCGGCTCACCCGTCGGCGGCGGCAGCGAGACTTCTTCGACGGGCGAGCCCGGTTGGGCGCGGCGGATGCAGACCCAGCAGCGAATGAGCCATGCCGGCCAGGTCGCCGCTCATTCCCTGCGCGATGGCGACCGCGGTTCTTCCGGCGCAGCCCCCAGCCTTCAAGACAAGGACGAATAAATGTTCAAACGATCTTCCACTTCTTATGGGCAAAGCCCGTTCCCTGAAACGCCTTACCAGAAGGCGGGGCAGGTCTGGGACGAGCGCATCGGTTCCGCCCGCGTGCAGGCAAAAAACTGGCGGCTGATGGCGATTGGCTGTCTGACCCTCTGCTTCGTTACCTCCGGTGCGCTAGTCTGGCGGAGCCTGCAATCCACTGTCACGCCCTATGTGGTCGAAGTCGATGAGACAGGCGCCGCCCGCGCCGTCGCTCCAGCCACAGAGCGCTATGTCGCGAGCGATGCGCAGATCGCCCATCACCTGGCCAATTTCATTTCCCATGTGCGTGGGCTGAGCGTCGATCCGGTTGTCGTGCGCGAGAACTGGTTGCGCGCCTATGACTTTGTGACGGATAGGGCCGCAACCACGCTCAGCGAATACGCCCAGACCAATGACCCCTTCGCTGACGTCGGGCGCAAATCGCGCACCGTGGATGTGGTCAGCGTGGTGCGTGTTTCCGATGACAGCTTCCAGGCTCGCTGGATCGAGAAGACCTATGAAAATGGCGCCCTGATGAAGGCCCAGCGCTTTACCGGGCTCTTCTCCATCGTGACGCAACCGCCACGTGATGCCGCGACGCTGCGCGCCAATCCCCTCGGCCTTTACATCCACTCACTCAACTGGGGCGAAGACCTCGTGACAGGAGACGAATAATGATCCGCTTTATCCTTGCAGGCTCCGCCCTGGCGCTCACCACGGCCTGCGCCACCACCACAGAGCTTCAGCCTTTCGACGAGGCTGCCTTCGTCGCCGCTGTCCCCCTCGCGGATGAACCGGACCGGCCGGTCGAGATCGTCGAAACCGCCATTGCGCTGCCGCTCCCCGGTCAGATGAAACCGATCGAAACCAGCCTTGAAGCGCCAAGTGTTTCACCAAGGCAAGCCATCCGCGAGGGCCGCGAACACGCCCTGATCGAACCCTCGGTTGATGGATATGTGAATGCGATCCAGATCTATCCCTACACGGAAGGCGCGCTCTACCGGCTCTATGCCAGCCCCGGTCAGGTCAGCGATATCGCGCTTCAACCGGGCGAGGAGTTGGTCTCGGTCTCGGCCGGCGACACGGTGCGCTGGGTTGTTGGAGATACCGTCTCCGGCTCTGGCCCGACCGCCCGCGCGCATGTGCTGGTCAAGCCGATCAGCGCCGGCATCCGCACCAATCTCATGATCGCCACGGACCGGCGCACCTATCATCTGGAACTGGAAAGCGTGGATGGCGGCTATATGGCTGCGCTCTCCTGGCGCTATCCGGCCGATGAGCTGGCTGAACTGACCGCGCGCAATGGCCGGGCCATCGCAAGGGGAGCAGGCTCGATCGAACGCGGACTGGTGCTGGAAGGGCTGAATTTCGACTACCGTTTGAGCGGCGATGATCCGGACTGGAAACCAATCCGCGTTTTCGATGATGGGCGCCAAGTCTATATCCAGATGCCAGCAAATATTGCCACGACCGACATGCCGCCGCTCTTTGTCCTGGGCGAGGATGGCGATGCAGAACTCGTCAATTACCGCGTCCGCGGCAGCTACTATGTTGTCGACCGCCTCTTCCGCGCGGCTGAGCTGCGCCTCGGCGAGAGGAACCAGACCGTTGTGCGCATTGCCCGCACGCAGCGCCGGACCGGGCTTGCGGCCCTTTTCGGGGGCTGAGCATGAGCGAGCCCATTCCCTTCGATGAACATGCCGAGCGGCTGAAGATCCGCTCAAACCCGAAACCCGTCACACGGATCAACCGCAAGGTTTTGATGGTCGGTGCAGGGCTTGGCGTACTGGCGCTGTTTGCCGCCGCCAGCATCGCGCTGAAGCCGCCAACCGCGGCCGGCCCGCCCGGACAGGAACTCTACAACACGACCAATACCCGCAAACCGGATGGGCTCTCCACCTTGCCAGCCAGCTATGGCGAACTGGCGCAGGTCGAGGACCGAATTGCCCGGCTCGGCCCGCCGCTCTCAGGCGATCTCGGTTCGACCATGCTGGCGGCCGAACGCGAGCTTGGCATTGAGCCGGAATATGTCACAAGGTTCGAGGATGATTTCCGGCCCAACCCGGCCGACGAGGCCGCGCGCGCCCGGCGCATGCGGGACGCCGCGATGGCAGAGGAAGCCGCCCGTGCGCCGGTCTTCTTCCGCCTGCAATCGGAAACCGGAGACGCGGCCCTGGCCCAGCGCGGAGACGCGCGCTCACGGTCCGGTACGGATCTCACCTCCGAACTGCTGGCTCTCACCGCAATGCCGCAAGGCATACCGTCAGCCTTCGGAGCTGCCGATCCCAATCTTCAGAACCGCAAGCTCGCCTTTACCGGTGAACCCGCCGCCGCCGACATCTATAATGAGTATGGCGTCCAGGATGCCGTCTCGCCCTATCAGGTCATGGCAGGCACGCTGATCCCGGCTTCCCTCGTCACCGGCATCAACTCCGACCTGCCGGGCGCCATCGTCGCCCAGGTCACTCAGCCCGTCTATGACACGGTGACGGGCGCCTATCTTCTAATCCCGCAAGGCTCGCGCCTGATCGGGCGCTACCAGTCTGAAGTTTCTTTCGGGCAGGACCGGGCGCTGGTCACATGGGACCGGATCATTTTTCCGGACGGGTCTTCGATCGTCATCTCAGCGCCGGGCGCCGATGCACAAGGTTATTCCGGTCTGTCTGACCGCACTGACCATCACTGGGACCGCGTCTTCGCCGCAGCTGGGCTTGCGACCATTCTGGGGATTGGCGCGGAACTCGGTTCAGATGGCGACGGCGATATCGAACGCGCCATCCGTCGCGGCACCACCGATACGATCAACGAGGCCGGCCAACGTGTCGTCGACCGCAATCTCGGCATCCAGCCGACCATCCGTGTCCGTCCCGGCTGGCCCGTGCGCGTAGTGGTGACGCGCGACCTCATTCTCCGGCCTCACTGAACAGGAACGCACCCAATGCCTCTCCGCCTTGAACAATTGCCCGACCGAACACCGGTGCGCATGAACCTGTCAGTTGATCCGGACCTTGCGAGCGCGCTCAGCGACTATGCCGAAATCTACCGTCAAACCTATGGCGTGGAGGAAAAGCCCGAAGCGCTGATCCCCGCCATGCTCGAAAGCTTTCTCGGCTCAGATGCCGGGTTCAAACGGGCACGAAAAGCCCTCCAAGCCAGCACGAAAGGATAAAGCAGACATGGCACAGATTGGATCATTCACACTGAATGATGGGAAATACACCGGAACCATCCGGACCATGACCATCAATGTCAAAGCCCAGCTTGTTCCCAACAAGACCAAAGCCAGCGACGAGGCGCCTGATTACCGGCTCTATGCCGGCGGGGCGGAATTGGGAGCCGCCTGGCGGCAGGAAAGCAAGGATGGCGAAACGCCTTATCTTGCGGTCAAGCTGGACGATCCGAGTTTTGCAGCGCCGATACGGGCGGCGTTTTTCGAGAATGCTGAAGACGGCACAGGCGTCATGGTGTGGAAACGCTAGTACCTGCGCGTTTCGGTATATACCGATTTCGAGATGAAATGCTTGAGGGTTTATGCGCGGCACGGTATATACTGAAACAAGCATGAACCAGAAACTCGAACCCCACTATGGCGCTGGCGTCGATGGAGCCAAATTCTGGCCCCGGCCCAAACTGACCAAAAAAAACGCTACGAACGCTGAAAAGCGGCGGCAGCATTGCCCTGTTTGGCCCGCGTCGAACTGGCAAATCCTCGGTGATGAAGGAGACCAAGCGTCTTCTCTCCGAAGACAACAAATTTCACGTGATTGAACTCAACCTGGAAGGTCGCGTGAGCATGACGGCCTTCGTCACACGCCTATTAAAGCAACTGCCTGAACAGACGGGTAAATCACTCCTCCAGCGCTGGACCCAACTTCCCTTCTTACCGGAAGCTCTCACAGAAGCGATAAAGCGCTTCAGCGACGGCAAAGCCGGCGGCGGCAAAGCGGATGATTCGCTGTTTATGGAATTCTGGGCTCAACTGGCTGAGGCGGTCGAGAAACAAGTTCTTGAGTCCGACAAGACGATTGTCTTCTTCTTCGATGAACTACCCTATTTTTGCGACAATCAAATTGAGGCCGGCGTAACGCCGGACACAATAGATACATTCCTGGCGACGCTTCGCCGGTGGCGGCAAGCTGGCATCCCCATGGCTATTGCTGGCTCGATCGGGATCCGAGAAATTGCACGCCAGCATGGGCTGGAAATGGATCACCTCAATGATCTCGTCAGCGTGACGATCCCACCTTTGGAAGACGACGACGCAAAGGACATGCTCCGGGCGCTTGCAGCAGGTTTTGAACTGGACTGGTGGAGCGACGAATTGGCTGATGCGGTAATCGCCACAACAGCCGATACGTTTCCGAGCTTTCTGCAACGCGCAATGATCGAGATTGAAAGCGAGGACGCACGAACGCCTGAAGCCGTCGCGGCCGCGCTAAAAGGCACATACCGACGCGAGTTCGAGATCAGTTTCTTTGAGCAATTCTCGAAGCGACTGAAACACTACGGTGATGAAGAGCCCACCGCGCGCAAAATCCTCTCAACACTGGCCGCTCGAAACCCATGCGATGTCGGCGCTCTGGCAGAAGCGGCAAAGGAAACAGGCATGGATGACGACGCAATTCAGAATCTTCTGATCGCGCTCGAACAGGACGCCTTTATCGCGACCGATCCAGAAACACGTGAGGCTGTATTCGCATACAAAGTTGTAGAGACATGGTGGCGTTCCAGACCATGAGCCTCATCCCGCCCGCTGAAGGCGCCCGCAACCGACTGGCCCGGCTTGTGGACCGAGCCTTGGCATATGTCCGCAGCAACATCACTGCAGAGCGCCCGCCACTACAACATGTGCTCATCACAGGCGTCCCCGGCAGTGGAAAGACTGTTGCGCTCCAACTCATTGCAGAACGAGCAAACCGGCTGCGAACCGGGCATGTCGTTGTTACGACGATCTCAGAAATCGAAAGCCAAACGATAGCGCCGGAAACGCTTATCGAGAAGATCCGCGCAAGCCTCGAAACACCGCGGGATCAAGACAGAGATCTGCCGCTAGCCGTCGATTGGGGAGGCGGTACCGACAAGCGATGGGTCGCTGAAAAAGACCTGCTGGACCGCTCGCTACAGGCAGTTCCGGAGAAAACACTTTGTCTGGTTCTGATCGATGGTCTCGATCTGCTTATGAATGCAGGACTCTCAAGTGCTGCAGCGCAATCCCGGCTCCGTGACCTCATGCAAGAGCATGCTCAGATCATGATCGTGGCGACCGCGCGATCGCAGGAAACCCAGTCACGACCGGAACGGCGGATATTTCAGGCTTTCGCGCCATTGCGGCTACCGGTCATTGATGCGTCCGCAATTATGCTGGAACTTGAAGGTGCGACCGAAAACGTCAGACTGAATGCAGCTGCTGCCGCACATGCCTTCGAAGACCGGCCTGAACACACCTGGACTTTTGCCAAACTCGCAAGCCTTTCTCCAGATGCCAGCGCATCCGACGTCTACGAATTACTCATTGATATCGAGCTCGAACGGCTATTGGCTAACTTAAGAGAGCTGCCAATCCGCGCACGCCGCCTGTTCCACGCAATCGCTCTTTCCGATAGACCGTCGCGTCCAACGGATTTGGCGACCATCCTGGAGACAGAAAGCTCTGATCTGGGGCAGCCTACGAAGATCCTTCGTGAACGCTTTCTGATTGATGTGCACGCGAAGAGCTCTACTCGAAAGCGTTACTATCTCATCGTCGACCGGCTCTTGGCGAACCTCTATCGGCGGTCGGCTGGACGAGAAAGATACTGTTTGGGTGATCTCATACAACTTCGGCGAACCGGCCTGGGACTCGAGTTCACCGAAGCTGGCCGTTTGGAAAAAGCGGCAATCACGACACTTTTGGACCAATGGGCGAGCGAGACCCGACCTAAGCGCTTCCAATCAATTGCAACCCATATCGCAGCAGAAACACGCCGAGACCCAAATGCTCTGGTTGCGGCAATGCTCTGCGATCATGAACGCTACCATGAACTCGTGAAAGACTTTGCTGAACTCATACCATCTGAGTTTCCGACGCTCCGGTCTCTGCTCCGCGATTTAGATGCAGTCAGAGACGAGAACGACAATGCGCCCATGATGGCCTATGACCACGAGCGTTGCCTGAGTTTTTTCTCCATGATTGGCTCTACCAACACCCTGAACTGAACCCCAAAAAAGTTATCCACAGGAATTTGGCACCTTCCCCCAAGCTCCCGATTCTTCCGTTTTTCGTGTAACCCATGTGTAACCCAGCCGAATCTTTGGAGCAAAGCGCAAAAGAAAAGCCCTCAAAATCCACAAGGATTTCAAGGGCTTATTTGGGTGCGGGAGTAGGATTTGAACCTACGACCTTCAGGTTATGAGCCTGACGAGCTACCGGACTGCTCCATCCCGCATCACTGTAGACCGGATATAGCGCAACTTGACGCATTTTAAACTGTCGGAGACGTCGCCAAGCGACAAAACAGACAAAAATAAAGCCCAACCTAGCCCCTGCCTTTCGGTAAAACCGATAGCGGGCCGGACTGGGCCTGTCTCAATCCCGAAGGATTGATGTGTGAAGGAGGCCCTCCTTACGGAGGCGTATATGGATCAGCTTAGCAGACCTGGCGGCGACTTACTCTCCCACGCCTTAAGACGCAGTACCATCAGCGCTGGGGGACTTAACGGCCGAGTTCGGAATGGGATCGGGTGGGGATCCCCCGCAATAACCACCAGGTCGACAAAGCTGATCAAAAACTAAGTATCGTATAACGTTCTGCAGCAGCAAACACAAACATGTTCGTCACTGCGCATGGGTCTGCTCGGATCAAGCCGATCGAGCAATTAGTACCAGTTAGCTTCACGCATCGCTGCGCTTCCACACCTGGCCTATCGACGTCGTAGTCTACGACGGCTCTCAGGGAAGTCTCGTTTTGAGGCTGGTTTCCCGCTTAGATGCTTTCAGCGGTTATCCGTTCCATACATAGCTACCCTGCACTGCGGCTGGCGCCACAACAGGTCCACCAGAGGTATGTCCATCCCGGTCCTCTCGTACTAGGGACAGCTCCTCTCAATTCTTCTACACCCATGGCAGATAGGGACCGAACTGTCTCACGACG
>PAQI01000031.1 GCA_002709235.1 Hirschia sp. | reverse complement strand
TCGTCAGTTTGCCTTGGGGCGTTCGTCATTGTGTCCAATTGCCAATGTCAGCGTCATAGTCCTCACCGCCCGGCTGTCCGTCGGCACCATAGGAAAAGATATCCACAGGGCCGTTTTCACCAGGATAGATATATTGGTAGGGGCTACCCCAGGGATCATTCGGCAGGCGCTTGATAAAACCTTCGGCGGGATAGCGCTCAGGGTTTCTCAGATCGGTTGGCGCAGTCACCAGCGCGTCCAGCCCCTGCTCGATGGTCGGATAGGTCATCATCTCCAGGCGATAGCGCTCAAGGCTCTGCTCCAGCACGCTGATATCGGTCTTCGCCTTCTCCAGTCGGGCCTTGTCGACATTGCCGATCACATTGACCAGCACCACCGTTGCCAGCAGCCCCATGATGAAGACCACCACCATCAATTCGACCAGCGAAAACCCCGCATCTGCGGGAGCGTGTTCGAGCACATCCTCAAGCTCTGATGTGTCCTCGATTGTGTCTATCTTGTCGTTATACATACCTACAATCATCCCAGGGCTGACGTGTTGAGTTGCAGAATGGGCAGCATGATGGCGAGAATGATCATCAAGACCAGTCCACCCATGACAACCGTGATCAATGGCTCCAGCAAGCCCAATACGATGCTGGAGGCCGCTTCGAATTCGCTTTCCAGATACTCCGCGCCCTTGTCAAACATGTGACCCAGGCGACCGCCATCCTCACCACTTGCAGCCATGTGCACGACAAGCGGCGGAAACACGCCCGTACGCGCCATGGATGCACTCAATGATCCACCTTCGCGCACAGTTTCGCGCATCTCGTCGACGGCCTCCTGCATCACCAGATTAGGCGTCGTTTCGCGTGCAGCCGTCAGGCAGTCCAGAACTGGCGCACCGGAATTGGCGAGCGTTGCAAAGGTCCGCGCAAATCGTGCCGCCGCCACATCGCGTACCACCTTGCCGATCAGCGGCAATCCCAGCACAAACCGGTCAACCCGCAGCTTGATCGCGCGGTTCTTCAATGCGCGGTTCGCGCCGATAATCAGCGCCACGATCCCCACAAGCACATAGACCCCATAGGCCTTGAGGAAATTGGCAATCGCCACCATTGCCAGTGTCAGGAACGGCAATTGCTGGCCCATCGTGTCAAACTGCTCGACCACGCGCGGCACCACGAAAATCAGCAGTGCAATGATCACGGCCAGTGCCACCACGGCCAGCACGATCGGATAGATCAATGCGGATATGACCTTGCCGCGCATCTTCTCGCTGGCTTCCAGATAGTTTGCCAGCCGCTCAAGCACCTGATCGAGCGCGCCAGCACCCTCACCTGCGGAAACAATCGCGCTATACAGCCGTGGAAATGACCGGGACTCGCTACGCAGCCCATCAGACAGTGATTGCCCTTCCATCACATTGGCACGTACGGATGCCAGAATGGAGCGCACTCGGTTTTTTTCAGCCGTGTTGGCCACCGACCCCAACGCCTGTTCCACTGGGGTGCCGGAGCCGATCAGCATGGCAAGCTGGCGCGTCACCAGCACCAGCTCCTTGGATTTCAGCTTGCGGCTTTCCGTCTTGTTTTCGGTCTTGTCACGCGTTGGCGATACCTTGACCGGCGTCAGCGCCAGCTTGCGTAATTCGCGCCTTGCCGCCTTGATATTGTCGGCTGAGATGACGCCCTTCTTGGTCCGCCCGCTGGCATCCAGTGCCTGATATTCATACGCCGCCATCGCTGTCTCCCGATTGACGTACAACACGGAACACTTCTTCGGAGGTGGTCAGCCCGTCGAGAACATGACGCACTCCGCAATCCTTCAGCGTGTCCTCATTGGCAAAGGCGTGCGCCTCGATATCCTGCTCGCGGGAATTGTCATGGATCATGGCGCGCAATCTGGAATCCATCGAGATCATCTCATAGACACCCAGACGCCCGACAAATCCCAACCCACCACAGGCATCACATCCGCGCGCATGGTAGATGATGCGTTGGGGATCATGCGCCAGTCCCAGCAAGCGACTTTCCACTTCATCCGGCGTATAGGGCTCCCGGCACTCCATGCAGAGCCGCCGGACCAGACGTTGCGCAACCACCGCCGCCAGTGTTGACGACAACAGGAAAGGCTCCACACCCATATCGCGCAGGCGCGTCACCGCAGCCGCAGCGGAATTGGTGTGAACGGTCGATAGCACCAGATGCCCGGTGAGTGACGCCTGCACTGCAATCTGCGCTGTCTCGCTGTCACGAATCTCACCGACCATGACGATATCCGGGTCCTGGCGCAGGATCGCCCGCAAGCCTGCTGCAAAGGTCATCCCGACCTTGGTATTCACCTGCGTCTGCCCCACACCATCAAGGCCATATTCGATAGGGTCTTCGACAGTCAGGATATTACGGCTCTGATCGTTCAGCAGGGTCAGCGCCGCATAAAGCGTGGTCGTCTTACCTGACCCCGTCGGCCCCGTGACCAGCATGATGCCATTGGGCTGTTTCATCACCGTCTTGAGACGCGACAACAGCCTTGGCGGCATGCCCAGATCATCCAGATCCAGCCGCGCGGATTCCTTGTCCAGCAAACGCATCACGACACGCTCGCCATAACGCGATGGCAGCGTGGAAATTCGCACATCAATCGGACGCCCACCCAGCGTGAGCGACACGCGCCCATCCTGTGGCACGCGCTTTTCTGCAATGTCCAGCCGCGCCATCACCTTGATACGAGACACCAGCAGGGGCGCGATACGTCGGGACGGCGTCAAAACTTCCCGCATCACACCATCGACCCGCAGACGCACGGAAAGCCGGTCCTCAAAAGGTTCGATGTGAACATCCGATGCCTTGCTGCGCACCGCTTCAGCGATCAAGCCATTGATCAGCCGCACAATGGGTGCATCGTCACTGGTATCCAGCAAGTCTGCATTATCGGTCAGCCCTGCGGCCAGGCTGTTGAGGTCGCCGCCCTCGCCTTCAAGCGCATTGTCGATGTCAGAAGAATCGATACCCTCGGTCGCATAGACCTCTGAAAGCCGTCGATCAAACGCAACCTGGTCCAGCTGCTCCACATCCAGCGGCACGCCCACAACCCGGCGCGCTTCAATGAGTGACAGCGGGTTTGCCCCGGTCCGCACACCGAGTTTCTGCACACCAGAGCTCGCCTCACGGAAAAGGACCACGCCCTTTTCCTTGGCGAATGCGTAACTTAGTCGAAGGTCTTCAGTGATGGACAAGCGAATATCCTCATTGGATCAGTTTGCAGGGTCCACGCCGAGTACATCGCGCATGAAGATATCGAGATCGGCTTCATCGCGGCCAGTGGCGAGCCTCTGCTGCTGGCGTACATAATCCAGCTTTCTGTTGGTCAGGCCCTGAGCAGTGTCACGATCACGCACGATTGTCGGGCGCAGGAACACCATGAGATTTGTACGCTGGGTCGATTTCCCCTCAGAGCGGAACAGACGGCCAAGCCCCGGAATGTCGCCGAGTAGCGGTACTTTCGACACCGAGATNGATTCATCTTCCTGGATCAGCCCGCCCAGAATGATGATGTCACCATTATCTGCCAGAATGGTGTTGGTGATCTCGCGCTTGTTGGTGATGATTTCCGAATTTACCGTCAGCCCGCCAAAAATGGACGACACGCCCTGACGCAATTGCAGCTTGATGCTGTCGCCATCACCAATCTGCGGCGTAACCTCCAGCTCGACACCCACATCCTTGCGTTCGACCGTGCGGAACGGATTGTCATTCGTGGCTGACACCACTTCGCCCGTCGTGATCGGAATTTCCTGACCGACGATGATCGAAGCGGTCTCATTGTCCAGCGTGAGCACGGATGGCGTGGACAGGATATTGGAGGCTGTATCGTCATCGACCGCATTTATGATCGCGCCGAAAATGCCGCCATTGTCCAGCTGCCCGCCAATCCCGAACAATGCACCATTGGAGGCCAGAAGCGAACTGACAGCCAGAGACTGCAATCCGCTGACATCCGTGGAATTGTCCCCCGGCAGACTGTCTCCGACCAACGCACCGGCCAGGGTCAGAATGCTGGGTGTTGAATCGGTGAAGTTAGTCGACGCAAACGGAACATTGGAATTTTCCTGGCCAGACAACACGAACTGAACACCCAGCTCACGCGCCGCACTGTCGGAAAGCTCCACAATCACCGCTTCCACCAGCACCTGCGACCGGCGCACATCAAGTTCTTCGACCACACGTTCCAACTGGCGCAGGATCAGCGGGTCGGCACTGATGATGACGGAATTGGTTGGCTCATAGACCTGAATGTTCGGCAATGTCTTTGCGCCACCTGCCGGTGCCGCTGTCTCCGCCATGGACTTGCCGAGATTTTCAAGGATAGGCGCGATATCAGCCGCCTCGGAATTGGCCAGCGCGATGACTTTCAGCGTCTCCTGATTACCACCGCCGCGCTTGTCCATCTCGCGGACGATCTGCGCGGTGCGGGCGACATCCGCTGCATCACCGCGGATCACCACAGAATTGTTGCTTTCAACCGCGATCGTGTCGACATCCAGTGCCACACCGCGATTGTTCGGCCCGGTCAGTTTGGTGACGATATTGGCCATCTCACTGGCAGACATGTTCTCCAGCTGGATGGATGTCAGCGTGGAGCGGTCTTGGTCGATCTCAGCGATCACCTGCCGGATACGGCTGATATTGGCGGCATAATCCACAACGATCAGCGAATTGGACTTTGCACTCGCAGACACCTGCCCTTGCGGGTTGGTAATCGGCTTGATCATCTTGGCGGCTTCAACCGCATCGAAATTATCAAGGTTCAGCACCAGCGTTTCAAACTGGTCCCCGCCAACCCCCGGATTGGCCAGGGCGGCCGACTGGGATGCCGATTGTTCCGGGACGATCCGGTAGACACCATCCTGTGCCGGAATGGCCGTGAACCCGTGTACCCGCAGCGTCGCCAGAAAGATCTGAAACACTTCAGACATGGTCAGCGCCGACTGCGACGAGACCGTCACCTGGCCACGTACGCTGGGATGCACCACAAATGTATATCCGGTCATCGCGGAGACATCATCGATCAGCACCGAGATATCGACATCCTTCAGATTGACGACATGCTGGCCCTGCGTCTTGCGATCCCGAATGGCAGCATCGCCCAAATCATCTGCCCGCGCGCTCATCAGGCCGGGTGCAAGAAAACCACCCGCAACGGCCGCCATCGCACCATATGCCATAGTCCTGGAAAACTTCGCCGTCATCACCATTTAGCCCTGCAATAATCTGATAATCTACTCACCCGCCACACGTATGACGAGTTGCACTGGCAGTCCGTTTCTTAACAAGCGGATTTCCACCCGCTCCTGATCCTTGAGGTCTTCGAAAAGCCTCGCATAGTCTGTGTCTTCCGCAATCCGAACGCCCGCAATATTCTGAATGACATCACGCGATTGAAGGCCCGACCTTGTAAAGATCGCCGCATTGGTCGGAAACACCGTAACGCCTTCGACATTGTCTGCCGTCTGCACGTCGATCCGCGCCCATTGGGTCAGGCTCAACACTTCCGCGCGATTGAGCCGACCGGCCGCGCGACGCACCAGTTCCGGCGTTTCAGCAGGATTGTTCACATCCGGCTTGTCCTTTTGTGCAGGTGCATTGCCGTTCAGACCAATGGCTGACGTTTCAACCTCCAGCACATCAGCGCTCGCTCCATCCGCACTGTCATCCAGCCCGCGAACACCTGAGTTTTCCGCCAGCAAGATCGCGCGATCACCCGTCTTGTCAGAGGTTGTCAGACGCTCCACGCGCCCCTCTCGCAGCAGGATGACACCATCGGCATAGATGCGGTCCACCGTGACATTCGTCATGCCCGCCACTTCATCGCCGCGATAATATCTGACCTGTATGCCGTCTTCACCGGTGACAAAAGCCACCCCCTCACCATCGCCATCCGTCCGCACACCATTGAGCACCAGATTGAGCTCGGTTTCCGGTGTATCTTCATCAGGCTGGGCTTCAAGAACCGGCTTGGCTGCGGACGCCCGAAATGGCGTAACCCGCTGAAGCACGGAGGTGTCAGCCCCCGGATTGTTGCTTGCTGACAATGTACGATCAACCGGTGGTGGCGACATGAAACCTTCAGGACCATTTGTCAGGAGCCAGAAAAGTCTGGCCGTCATGATGGCGAGAAACACGATCGAAAGCACAACGAGCAGAGCCCGCGCAACACGTAGAAATGTCGGCGCTAATTGATCGAGCTGTACGCCGCTTCCTGCCATTGACCTTCCCACTCAACACCGCCCCTGCACAATTGTGTTACAAGGGTATTCCAAACTGTCCTGACCCGAATTGTAGCAGCAATCGGCTCATCATCCACATCGCCGCTGCGCAAAGGCATGGTCTTTAGCCACATCCATCATTGCACCTATGAACAAGGACGTGCACGGATCAAACCAGCCGGACAGACACTCAACTCATCTATCCATCTAAACGCAGGCAGAAAGACAAGAACAATTTCATGAAACTTTTTCAAAGCTTTAGAAACCAGACATGAAACGCCAAGCCCATTTTCCCCTGTTACTAGAATTCGTCTCCACTTTATTTAGTCAAGCAAGTCAGACCAAAGTAACGCCACCCTCTCTGAAATAGACGACGACTGCCCTGTTTTCACAAAGCAGCCGCCAAAACTTCAGACTATTCGCCCTTTACCCTTAGAAGCTTTTCTTCAGAGAGAGCGAGATACTGCGACCAAGGTCATATGTGTTCACATAGGCACTTGTGTCGCCAGCTTCCTGCGACCAGTCGAAATCATCATCAAGCAAATTGGTCAGTTTCAGACCGAAACTGTAGTCGCCATCCAGGAAGACGAAGTCGCGGTTATAGACGAAATCCAGCGAGATCGGTGGTGTTTCGATGATTGCCGGACGGCGTGCACCGGTAAAGTTTGCACCAAAGCGAATGCGCTCACTGGCATAGTTCAGCAAGAGGTTCGCTTCCGATCCTGCTTCAAAGTCTGAATAACCAAATTGCAGGTTGGCCAGGTGATCTGACTGACCTGACATCGCCCGACCGCTTTCCAGGAACAGTGACGCATCCTGAAGCAATGCGCTTGCATCCGGCGTGCGTGCCGTCAGCGTGACCTGGTAGGCCTCCGGATAGGACAACTCACTCTGCGACCAGGTGTAGTTGGTCTTGAACGAGAAGTCCTTGGACTGCATCCACCCCCAATTGGTCCACGCACCCAGCGGGATCGATTGCTGATATTCCAGTTCGATACCGTAAAGTTCTGCCTTGGGTATGTTCACAAAGGTCGTGGTTGCATTCTCGTCAGAGGTCAGCACCTCTTCGATCACATTCTCCATTTCCTTGTAGAAGCCACCCACGGTGACGAACTGGTCGCGGCCGAAGTAATATTCCAGACGCGCATCATAGTTGCTCAGCTCGGCATCTTGCAGATAGCGGTTCCCGAAGAAGCCGATATCGGTTTCCTGGTTCTGGAAGAAAGTCGGTGACAATTCACGGAATTGCGGACGCGTGACGGTTTCCGAATAACCGACGCGCAGTTGCAGGTCATCGGCGAAGTTCCAGGTCAGCGTACCGGCAGGCAGCCAGCGGCTTTCCTCGATCGGGTTGGAAATCGTACCAACAGCCGTCGGGTAGGCGCGGGTTTCCACAACTTCGATGGAGTCTTCATAGCGGGCCCCAAGAGCAACCCTCATGAAGCTCGTCAGCTGCGTGTCAAAGCCAAGATATCCGGCATCCACTTCCAGCGTGGCGATTGAATAATCCGGGCTTTGCTGCGATGGCGGCGAGACGAACACACCAGAAAAGTCATTGATCAGGCCATTCAATGCATAATCTACGCGAAGGTCACGCAATGCAGAGGGCAAGACGCCCGATGGACGGAAATCAAAGCTGTTCGTTTCACGGTCTTTTTCGACATAGGCATAACCCGCCTTCACATCAAAACTGACGCTACCGAAATAGAGCGGCAGGAGCAGATCGATACCGAAATCCGTGGTGTCGTCCAGAATGTTGGAAAAACGAAAACGCGTGTCCGTTCCACCCTGTAGCTGAAGCGTGCCGTCATTGCCTTCAGTGTAGGTTGACTGAAAATCATAAGGGGCATCACGCTCGGCTTCGGAATAGGAACCGCGCCAGTTGACCTTCAGGTCAGCGAGCATCGGGAAGGTGCTTTCGCCCTGTACCTGCGTGGTCCACAGCTGACGCTCCACCCAGGTCAGCGCATCGATACGCTGGAAATTGCCACTGTCAGAGTCGATACCCTGATCAGACTGGGCTTCCTTGTCCGTCGAACGCGTCACGAAACCGAGGAATTTCAGTTCGTGGTTCTGAAGGATGTCAAAGCCGACTGATGCCATTCCGCTGACGCCAATATTGTTGGTCGTCGAATAGCGATCGAAATCCTTGCCCTGGGTAACGGCATCCGCACTGCCGAGAAAGCCGATTCCGCTCTTGCCCTGCTTGGTCTTCCATTCATTGGAATAGGATGCAGCTGCAATGACACCCATCGACAGCGCATTGTTGAAATCAAAGCGCTCACCACCTGTGACGTTGAAACCGAAGTCAGGACCAACATAACCTTCCTGCATCACCAGCAGAGACGAGTCGTCAACCAGTTCGGATGACAAGGCAGCCCGGTCAGCAAATGACTGGTCATCAAAGCTACCAGTATTCAACAGGCCTTCGATTGTTCCCGACAGGTCACGTGTACCATCGTCATATCCCAGATAGTCATTGCCACCGCCATCATAGAGCAGCCCATCCTGGAACGACGTTTCCGTGTTGCCACCGATGGAACCACCAATGGTCAGGAAGCCCTCAAGCGGCACTGCCTTGGTACGGATGTCGACATTACCACCACCAAATTCAGCGGAATATTCTGGTGAATAGGTCTTCTGGACAATCAGCGATTCGAGCACGGATGTCGGGAACAGGTCGAGCGGTGCAACGCGGCGAAGCGGCTCCGGGCTCGGCAATGGCGATCCGTTCAGTGTGGAAGATGAATAACGTTCATTGAGACCGCGCACATAGACGAACTTGCTGTCGGCGATCGACACACCCGTCACCCGGCGAAGCGCGCCGGCCACATCGCTGTCGCCCTGAATGGCGAAGTCTTCTGCATCCAGAAGGCTGGAAATCTCTGACGTTTCCCGCTTTTCATCGGGAATGAATTCACCACGGATAACAATTGTATCCTGGCGCAGCTGATCGGCAGCTTGTTCCGTCGTGCTTTCGGAAGGCTCAATCTCTTCCTGCGCTATTGCTGTTTGCGCTGTCGTAAGTGCCGTGGACGCGAGAAGCGCCATCACACCGTGTGAGAAGCGATAGTTCATGTGATCAAACCCCGATATGAACCAAATTAGCGAGCACATTGGCTCGCGATTTTCACGGATAAAGTCGGCGTAGGAGCCGCCCTTTCACGGGCGGCTCCCAGCCATGATGTATTAGTCTGCAGAGGTCACGTTGCCGGAAGCATCGATCGTCCAGCCGAGATACCACTTGTCGTCTGCATCAGCGACGGCACCGATATAGTCGGTGGCGTCAAACCAGGCGTCCACAGCACTCATGTCGAAGGCATCAACTGCAAGCTCAGCTGACCCAGGCACCACACCTGTGTCATTGCCGAAGAAGGAGAAACCACTCAGCGTGTTGGTGGTGATGACGACATCATTCGCAGCACTTGCATATGTGTCGACAAAGCCTGCCGGGATGTCGCTATCGTCGCGGATAACCGCAGCATCACCATTGTCCATCAGCATGGAGTTGATTGAACTGTCACCGGAAGTGAACAGGTCGTAGGTGGAAGCTTCCTCGTCAAAGTCGATGTCGATGGAGTTCGGCGCGCCGACCATGATGCCATTGGCAAGCTTGGCCGCTGTTCCACGGCGAAGGCGTCCAGCGGCAACCCACTCATCGTTACCGATGACTGTGAAGTTCGACATCGAGACAGCAGAACGTGGCAGCAGGTCATTCGGGCGCTGGTTGTCGCCTTCAAAACCATAGGCATCGTCGCGCAGGCCAGTGCCGGGCTCAACGATGGCATATTGCACACGACCAACCCAACCGTCGGTCCAGTCGATAGCGTCATCGGATTGACCGGTGACAACAATGTGCTTGACGTCAGCCGTACCACCGAAGAATTCGATACCATCGTCAAGGTTGTTGTGGATCTGAATGTAATCCATCACCGTGCCGGAACCGACACCCTGTGCCGCGATACCATTGGCTTCGTTGGCGTCATTGACGATCACACCTGCATATTCAACGCGAACGTAACGTAGCGTACCGGAGCTGTCGGTTTCAATTTCACCACCGTAGGTACCGGAAGCAAACTCACCCTCTTTCTCACAGCCACCATCAGCAACAGCATCACCGGTCGTGTCACAGACATTGATCGGTGCACGACCGTTCAGCATCAGACCACCCCAGTAACCGCGTGTCTGCTCAAGTGTTTCACCGTCACGGATGGCTCCGGTGAGAACTTCTTCAGCTGTCATGCGGATCGGCGCGGCAAGTGTACCTGTCGCTTCGATCTTCGAACCACGCGTGGAGACGATATAAGCCTGAGCACCTGCTTCAGCAAAGACAGTCACACCTGGATCGATGCTGAGTGTTGCCTGAACAGAACCTGTGGCAGGCGTTGCATCAGGTCCACCATCCGTACCGATGAATGTTGCGCCGGTCAGACGGTAGATCAGCTGATCGCCATCCGTCAGACGCAGGTCAGAGGTGATAACCGAAGGAAGGTCACACACTGTCTTGCCATCGATTGCGTCGATGGACGGTGTTGTCGTTCCGGTTGGGCAGCTTGCATCTTCAACAACGAAGACCGTGCCAGGCTTGGTCCAGCCAGCAGCCCAGTTACTTTCTGGTGTTTCGCTTGGCGAGAAGGCACCGACATAAGCAGCGGCTTCAAGACCGTAAGCGGTCGTGTCGACTGGGGTTACAGTGTCTTCAACACCACCGGCAAAGTAGTCATTGACTAGCGAGGATGAGCCCAGAACATTGTTGCCATCATCGACATGGGTGTCGACAAAGCCTGCCGGAATGTCGCCATCGTCACGAATGGCGTCACCGCTGGCTGCATCAAGCACAACACCGGCAAAGACGCTGTCACCGGATGTGAACAGGTCATAGGTCGATGCTTCTTCGTCAAAGTCGATGTCGATGCCGTGCGGTGCACCTGTAACGATCGAGTTCAGAAGCTGGATGGCGGAACCGCGGCGTGCGCGTCCACCAGCAACCCATTCGTCGTTACCAATGATGGTTACGTTGGAAAGTGTTGCCGAAGACCGTGGCAGCAAGTCATTCGGGCGCTGGTTGTCACCTTCAAAACCATAGGCATCGTCACGAAGGTCTGTGCCTGGAACAACAAGAGCGTACTGAACCGAACCGGTCCAGCCGTCAGTCCAATCAATGGCGTCATCTGACTGGCCTGTTACAACCAGGTGGTTCACAGAAACTGTTCCACCGAAGAACTCGACACCATCATCCAGATTGTTGTGAACGTGGATGTAGTCGACTTCAGTACCAGTACCGACACCTTGAAACGCGATACCATTGGCTTCGTTGGCGTCGTTCAGAACGACACCACCATGCTCGACGCGGACATAGCGAAGCGTACCTGAGTCATCGGTTTCGTCATTGCCGCCGAAGAAACCAGAACCGGCTTCCCCGTCTTTTTCACAGCTGCCGTCAGCAATCGTGTCCCCGGTCGTGTCACAGACGTTCAACGGAGCGTAACCGTTGATCATCAGGCCACCCCATTCACCGCGCTGGTCAGCAGTCCCTGCTGTTACGCCCTGTGAACGTTCGAACTCTGCCATGGATGTGAAAATGATCGGAGCATCAGCCGTACCTGTCGCTTCAATCTTGGACCCGCGAGATACGACGAGAGATGCGGCTTCACCATCACCGTAAACCGTCACACCCGCAGGAATGGTCAGAACCACACCGGTACCGGATGTCGCGTTCTCAGCGTCATTACCGACAAAAACCGTGTCAGCAAGGTAGTAACCAACACCTGTTTCAAGCGTCAGATCGGTTTCGATCGTACCGGAAATCTCGACGACCTCGATGCGGTTGCCAGCATTTGTGGTGATCTCAACAACAGAGAGATTGGCGTGGGAAACATCAGCACCGGCAGGAGCCAGGTCATAGTCAGCCGGGGTCGGTGTTGGAGTAGGTGTAGGTGCCGGAGTCGGCGCAGGCGTAGGTGCCGGAGCAGGCGTACCTGGCGAAGAGATGTCAGTGTCTGAACACGCGAATAGTGCAACGCTGGCTGCACCGATCAATAGCGCTGTACGGAATGTCTTGACCGATTTCATAAGCAGGAGCCCCCTGGCTTGAAAGATGAAACTTTGAACTGCTCTCATAGCTGCATCAGCGGAAAGTCCGCCGACACTCAAGAGTCGAGCGCTTTTGACATAGCTGTGTGACAGCCGTGTAACGGCCCCAGAATTTGAACATTAACTATTCAAATTTCCGAATATCGGTTTGTATTTATTAAAGTATTTTTTAGCCGGGTAGCATCATCACCTGATTGCCGGACAATTTCACGGCATCGATCGACGTTCAGACCACGTCCTGTTGTGACATCCAGCACTCCGGATACTTGTTCAGTACACCCCAACCGGGCCGAACAGCCACACCCACCAGAAGCCAAGGATGATGGCAGGTCCGAATGCAATCCGGGTGACGGTTTTGCGCAACCCGATTGCCAGGACCACGACAAATGCCAGCCCCGTTGCCGATGCGATCAGGAGCACGCCCGGCAAGGCAAGCCAGCCAAGCCATGCCCCGCAACCCGCTAGCAGCTTGGCGTCGCCCAGCCCCAGCCCCTCCTTGCCTCTCAGCCTGAGGAATGCCCATCGTACAAGCGCGAACGCCGCATATCCCAGCCCTGCCCCGATGACAGCGCTGGTCAATGTCTCCACTTCAAACAACCCGGCGAAGACCAGTCCCGACAGGATCATTGACCATGTGAGGATGTCCGGCAGGCGGTAGCGTGTCAGATCGATGACGCAGGCCCATGCCAATATCAGCGCCAGCCCAAACCCGGCATATTGCCGAGGCCCCTCAAGCAACAGGATATTGCTCACCGCCAGCAAGCCGGTCAGAATCAGAATGTAGATGAAATGCGTTGGTTTTGCCGGAACAAGAACGTGGAGTTTATCTTGAAGAAAACCCACGCCGCCAGTCCTTGCATGAGGTGTTCAGCCTGAAAAGGCCTAGTCGTCTGCGTCGACAAATGCTGTCAGCGTCACGCTCTCACCACATCCGCAGGCATCGGATTCATTTGGATTGCGGAACACGAATTTGGAATGCAGCATGGTCTCTTCAAAATCGACCACCGACCCGATCAGGAACAACACGGCCTTGGCATCAACGACGATCTCAACGCCATTGTCCTCGACACGTTCGTCCATCGAGCTGGGCTCGTCGACATAGTCCATGACATATTCCATGCCCGCACAGCCGCCATTCTTGACGCCAACGCGCAGGAAACCTGCGCCGCGTTCGGACATGATCTCCTTCACGCGCGCCGCTGCAGCGTCGGTGAGGGTTACGAGTTTGGGGCGTGGTCTTCTGGCCATGTCTTTTATCTGGGTTCTCTGGGCGTCATTTACAACATGTTGAGCGCAAGTCGCGCTTCATCGGACATGCGCGACATGTCCCATGGCGGATCGAATGTCAGATTCACCTTCACAGATTCCACGCCGTCAACCTTCATCACGGCGGTCTCGACCCATTCGGGCATCTCACCGGCGACCGGACAGCCAGGCGCTGTCAGCGTCATGTCGATATCGGCATGGCGGTCATCATTGAGATCGACCTTGTAGATCAGGCCCAGTTCATAGATATCGACCGGAATTTCCGGGTCATATACCGATTTCAGATTCGTGATGATCGCGTCGGTGATCCGGTCCAGCTCGTCCTGTGGAATCGGTTCACCTGACGTTTTGGGGGCTTTGCCCTCTGGTTCGATCACATCGCGTTTGACGTCATCTGGCATGATTGCTCCTCTTAACCCAACATGGCGCGGGCCTTGCCGAGCGCTTCTATGAAAGAGTCAGCCTCTTCCGGTTTATTGTAAAGCCCCACACTCGCACGAAGCGTTGCTGAAACGCCCAGATGCTGCATCAGGGGTTGTGCACAGTGATGGCCTGCACGCACGGCGACACCATAGCGATCCATGATCTGTGCCAGATCATGAGGATGCATGCCATCGACAGAAAAGGTCAGCACGGGCCCCTTGTTCGGTGCCGTGCCATGAATACGAACACCATTGAGCCCACGAATACCATCCAGCATGCGATCATGAATGGCCTTCTTGTGCGCGCTGATCTCGGCACGCTCAAAGCGCTTGTTCCAACGGATCGCAGCGCCCAGCCCAACAGCTTCCAGGATCGGCGGTGTACCGGCCTCGAACCGATGCGGTGCGGCATTATAGGTCACGCGCTCACGCTCGACGATCTCGATCATCTCGCCACCGCCCTGATAGGGACGCATGCGATTGAGCAGGTCCAGCTTGCCGTAAAGCGCACCAATGCCCGTTGGGCCATAGATCTTGTGGCCGGAAAACACATAAAAATCGACATCGGCCTTGCGCACATCTACATCCAGATGCACAGCGCCCTGACAGCCATCGATCAGCACAAGCGCGCCAGCCTCATGCGCCAGTCGTGCAACTTCGCCAATATCGGTAACAGCGCCGGTGACATTCGACATCTGCGTAACCGCCACCATCCGGGTGCGATCCGTCAGCTGTGATACGAGACTGTCCATGTCCACAGAACCGTCATCGCGCGCCTCGATCCACTTGATCACCGCACCGTGGCGCTCACGCAGGAAATGCCAGGGCACGATATTGGAGTGATGCTCCAGCACAGAGACAAGGATCTCGTCACCTGCTTTGATCTCTGCGGCCAACCCATTGGCGACAAGATTGATCGCCTCGGTCGCCCCCTTGGTGAAGACGATCTCGTCGACATTGCCTGCATTGATGAAGCTGCGCACATCTTCACGTGAAGCCTCGAAAGCCTCAGTCGTTTCATTGGCCAGCGTGTGAATGCCCCGATGGACATTGGCGTAAGCCGTGCGTGCCTGATTGGCCATCGCATCGATCACATAGTCCGGCTTCTGTGCAGAAGCTGCACTGTCCAGATAGACCAGCGGCTTTCCATTCACCTGCCGCGACAGGATCGGAAATTCAGCGCGGATGGCGTCAATATCAAACCCCATCAGCGCACCTCCGTCAGCCATGCATGCGCAGCGTCAAGGAACAGCTCCTGAAGCGCTTCATCACTGATCTCTGCAAAGGCATCAGCAACAAAACTGCGCGTCAGCAAGGCCTTGGCCTCAGCCTCTGGAATGCCGCGCTGGCGCAGATAGAACAATTGGTCCGCATCCAGCGCACCGCATGTATTGCCATGCGCACAGGCCACGTCATCAGCATAGATCTCAAGCTCGGGCTTGGCGTTGATCTCTGCACCATCTTCCAGCAGCAAGGCATTGTGCTGCATGTTGGCATCCGTGCGTTGGGCACCGCGCTTGACGTAGAACTTGCCCTGAAACGCGCCCTTGCCGCCTGCCAGCGCCGCGCCTTTCACAGCCTGCTCTGTCTTGCAGTCCTCATCCGCATGGCGGACATGGCTGGTAAAATCACAATGATAGCCATCGCCGAGCAGATAGGCCCCGTTCAGTATGGCTTCACTATGCGAGCCCTCATGCACAAGACGCGTTTCCACGCGGCAGAGCTTCGAGCCTGTTGCATAGACGGTCTGGGAAAAACGCGCATCCGCAGCCAGAGCAACCTTGGCCGTGTGCAATTGCACGGTCGATGCTCCACCTGACTGCATCACCAGACGCTCGGCGCTCGCACCTTTTTCCAGCGTGTATTCGATAACAGCGTTCGCGAATCCACCACCTGACAGGCAGCTTTCCAGAATTGTCGCCTGCGCACCCTCGCGCAGAATGATTGCAACATGATGGAAACGGTCCGACTGTCCATCAAAGACCAGCCTGATCGGCTCTGCCAATGGTGCCGCGATCTCAATCACCACAGCCGCCGGATCATCCGCCAGTGCCGCTGCAAGCGCTCCCATTGGCAGCTCTTCGGCTGACGCAAAGGCCGGCGCGTCGGATTTGGAATAATACTGCACACCAGCGGGGCGCTTGGCAGGTGGCTGAAAGCCCTTGTCACTGAACCGGAAGACAGCGCCCAGCACATCCGCAAACGGGTCTGCAGGCACCGCTACAGGTGCCGCACCGTCAATGGATTTCAGGCCAGCCCGTATGTCAGACCAGCGCCAGTTCTCCACGCGGCGATGCGGAATACCGACGCTGGCAAAGGCGTCAAACGCACGCTGGCGCCGGGGATCCTCGCCGAATTTCGACAGGATTTCGGCAAAACGCGCCACGCCGGGATCGATTTTATCGATTACGTCAGGCATCAGGCAGCAGCCTCCGCCAGCACTCCGTCATAGCCCTCTTTTTCCAGCCGCAGCGCAAGTTCAGGCCCACCGGAAGCCACGATCCGGCCATTGGCCAGCACATGCACACGGTCCGGCTTGATATGGTCGAGCAGGCGCTGATAGTGCGTGATCACCAGCATGCCACGCTCATCCGAGCGCAGCGCATTCACGCCGTCAGACACGATCCGCAAGGCATCAATGTCCAGACCGGAATCAGTCTCGTCCAGGATCAGGAATTTCGGCTCCAGCATCAGCATCTGGAAGATTTCCAGCCGCTTCTTCTCACCACCGGAGAAGCCGACATTCAGCGGGCGCTTGAGCATATCCGCATCAATCTTCAACAGCTTGGCGACCTCACGGGCCTTTTTCAGGAATTCAGGCGCGGAAATCTCGTCTTCGCCGCGCGTCTTGCGCTGGGCATTCATCGCGGTCCGCACAAAGGTCATCACCGGCACGCCGGGAATTTCCAGCGGATATTGAAAGGACAGGAAAACACCCTTGGCGGCGCGCTCTTCGGGATCAAGCTCGAACAGGTTCTCGCCATTCAGCTCGGCCGTGCCGGAGATTGGCGTATAACCATCGCGGCCAGTCAGCAGATAGGACAGCGTGGATTTACCCGCGCCATTGGGGCCCATGATCGCGTGCACTTCGCCAGCAGGCACTTCCAGGGAAAGTCCCTTGATGATTTCCTTGCCCTCGCCGTCTTCATTTTCGACGCGCGCAACCAAATCCTTCAATACGAGCACGGATACATCTCTCCATTCCAAAGTGTCAGTGGGTCTTATCTGGGCAGAAGATCGCCGCAAACAATACCCGACAGGGTTAGTATGTTATTTTAAAACCGCGTCAATGTTGAACGCGACGGATATTCGCACCCCATCACCGTGATAGGGCTTCACGCCATGACGCAGCCAGGCCGGAAACATCAGGATATCCCCGGCTGCGGGCCGCACTTCCGGCATCACCTGCATGGGCGTGCCATCGGCATTGGCGAATCGAAAACGCGTATTGTGCATGTTCACCAGCGGATAGCGCGGGTCTTCGAAATAAAACGCACCACCCAGCTCCGGGTTCGCCTCGGCACCGCCCATATCCACATATAACGCACCCGACCACAGATTGCCCGGATGCATGTGCAGGTGATTGGACGCGCCAGCCCCCGACACATTCGCCCACATCTGACAGAGCCAGTGATAGTCGTCATGGCTACCGCCGGGAAAGGCCGACATGCGCCGGGCAACAGCAATCACCGTGTCTGCCAGCTTCTGCGCTGCCGCACCGCCCCAATGCAACATATCGACATCCGAATGCCACCCCCCGACATTCGACCGCCCCACGCCTTCAGGGTCTTCAGCCTGCTTGTCCAATATCAACTTTCGGATATCGGCCATGAAGCCATCGGCATTTTGAAGCCTGCATTGCGCGATCGGCGTTTCAAACAGCCCCTTTCGTGCAGCCTGCGTGCGAATGTCGGAATAATCGGTCATCACGAATCTTGGTCTAGGCTTTAATCGTCAGTGTCAGGCGCAGCGGCGATGCAGGCAATCTCGATCTCGGCCCCAAGCGGCAGTCCAGCCACAGCCAGTGCCGTGCGCGCCGGTGGATTGTCTTCAAACCGCGGCTTGTAGACGCCATTCATCGCGCCATAATCGGCAATATCAGCCAGATAGACCGTGCATTGAACCACATCCGCCAGGCTCGCTCCGGCCCGCGCCAATGTCGCTTCCACGCCATCAATCGCCAGCGCCGTCTGCTCTTCAATACCATCACCGAGTTCACGCGTGTCCGGCTTGAACCCCAGCGTACCAGCCAGATAGAGCGTGTCATCATGGCGAACCATGTTCGCATAGATCGGCTTGGTTGCGTCCGGACTGTCTGGCGTGAAGCGATTGATCCCTTCATCGTGAATAACTGTCACCGCACATGACGCACAAAAGACGCTAAGCCCCAGGGCAGCAATCAACTTTTTCATCTTATCCCCTCATCGATCAGATTTCCATGAGCGTTAGCCCACACTGCCCTCCAGGCTGACTTCCAGAAGTTTCTGCGCTTCCACGGCAAATTCCATTGGCAGCTTCTGGATCACGTCACGCACAAAGCCATTGACCAATAGCGCCACGGCCGCCTCTTCACCCAGCCCACGCTGGCGGCAATAGAACAGCTGATCATCGGACAGCTTGGTCGTCGTCGCTTCATGCTCCAGCTGCGCATCCGCTCGCTTGTTCTCGATATAGGGCACGGTATGCGCGCCGCAGGTCTGACCGATCAGCAGGCTGTCGCACTGGGTGAAATTGCGCGAGCCCTTCGCCTTGGCACCCACAGATACCAGCCCGCGATATGTCTGGTTCGACTTGCCCGCAGACACACCCTTGGAAATGATCCGGCTCTTGGTGTTCTTGCCCAGATGGATCATCTTGGTGCCAGTATCAGCCTGTTGTTTTCCATTGGTCACGGCGATGGAATAGAACTCACCCACCGTGTCATCACCACGCAAAATACAGGACGGGTATTTCCACGTCACCGCAGAGCCAGTCTCCACCTGCGTCCATGAAATCTTGGCACCACGTTCCCGGCAATCACCGCGCTTGGTCACGAAATTGTAGACCCCGCCCTTGCCCTCGGCATCGCCCGGCCACCAGTTCTGGACGGTGGAATATTTGATCTCCGCATCCTCCAGCGCGACCAGCTCGACCACCGCCGCGTGCAGCTGGTTCTCGTCACGCATGGGTGCGGTACAGCCTTCAAGATAGGAGACGTAAGAGCCCTTGTCGGCAATGATCAGCGTGCGCTCGAACTGGCCTGTGCCCTTGGCGTTCATGCGAAAATAGGTCGACAATTCCATCGGGCAGCGCACGCCCGGCGGGATGTAGACAAAGGTCCCATCGGAAAACACCGCACAATTCAGCGTGGCAAAGAAATTGTCAGATTGAGGCACGACAGACCCCAGATATTTCTTCACCAGCTCGGGGTGCTCATGCACGGCTTCGGAGATCGACATGAAGATCACGCCAGCCTGTTTGAGCTCTTTCTGGAATGTTGTCGCCACCGATACAGAGTCAAACACTGCATCCACAGCAATACGCGGGCTGTCGCTCTCGCGCACTTCCGCCGCCGTCTCCGCTGCGCCTTCAACGCCCAGCAACACTTCGGCTTCCCTCAGAGGAATGCCCAGTTTCTTGTAGGTTTCCAGAATCTCCGGCGGCACGTCATCAAGCGATTCATATTTCGCCTCACCCTTGGGAGCAGCGTAATAATAGGCGTCCTGATAGTCGATGGTGGGATAGTCCACCATCGCCCAGGTCGGCTCCTGCATGGTCAGCCATTTGCGATAGGCGGCAAGGCGCCACTCCAGCAACCATTCAGGCTCGCCCTTCTTGTCGGAAATGAACCGAACCGTGTCCTCGGACAGACCCTTGGGCGCAAATTCCTGCTCGATCTCGGTCTCGAAACCGGCGTCATATTTGTCAGATTCAAGTGCGCGGGCGGCAGCAACAGTCGCCTCGTCCACACCTTGCTTGACCTTTGCATCATCAGCCATCAGGCAGTCTCCTTCTTCGGGGTGCTCAACTGACCCGCACGCATTGCAGCAGCAAGCCAGGCGTCAGCCACCCTCTCATGATCATCAGGCGTCGATTGCCAGCCAAAGCTGATCCTCAATGCCCCATCTGCCAGCTCTGGCGAAATATTCATTGCGCTCAGCACATGTGAGCGTCGTACTTTTCCGGATGAACATGCCGATCCGGACGAAACAGCAACCCCGGCAAGATCCATGGCCATGACCTGCGTTTCAGATCGAAAGCCTGATTTGGCCAGGCAGGTCGTATTGGCAATACGCGCCACCCTCTCTCCAATAATGGTGACGCCGCCCTCGGTTTTCAGCCTGTTTTCGAGTTTTTCCCGCAATTGTGCCAGTTTAGCGAATCCATCAAGATCGCTGACAGCGGCATCACACGCCGCGCCAAAACCCGCAATCCCCGCAACATTCTCTGTCCCGGCCCGCCGACCCATTTCCTGCCCGCCGCCCGTGATCTGGCAAATATAGGGCGCACCCGCCGCCAGAAATACAGCGCCCACGCCTTGCGGTCCGCCAATCTTGTGCGCCGAAAGCGTCAGATAATCCACCTCAAGATCGACAACGGAAAGCTGCACCTTGCCCAGCCCCTGCACCGCATCGCTATGGATCAGCCCCCCCGCATCATGCACCAGCCGCGCAGCGTCAGCGACGGGCTGGATCACGCCGGTCTCGTTATTGGCAAACATCAAGGACAGGAACGGGCGTCCATCTTCCGAGATCCACTCAGCCATCCGGTGGCGCAGCCAATCCAGATCGATCACGCCATCCGCCGTCACCGGCGCGCGCTCAGCATCGGGAAACTGCGCCAGCACCGCGTCATGCTCGATCGCACTCACAATCAGCCGCAGCGACGGATCAGCCGCGCAGGCTCCCTTGAGCACGCTGAAATTGGCTTCCGTTCCCCCGCTGGTGAAGAACAGATCGTCCCGGCAGGCCCCGATTGCCATCGCCACCTGATCGCGTCCACGCTCGATCACCGCCTTCGCCTTGCGCCCCGCACCATGCACGGATGACGCATTCGCGCCGATCTCCATGGCAACCAACATCGCCTCACGCGCTTCTTTACGAAGCGGTGCGGTGGCGTTGTAGTCGGCATAAACCGTTGAAGAGGCAGCAGATTTGAACATGGTCTTCCAGGTCAGAAATTGTCAGTCGGGCTCAGACGTCTTCAAGAACGCCGGAAATGCCCTTTACACGATCATTCAGGACATCCGTGATGGAAACACCGGACAGGAAATCCACAATGTGCAGGCGCAGCTCCCGCCACAGCCAGTGCGTCGCGCATCTTTCAAGCCGGCCCGTACATGGCTTGCCGCCCATCTCGCCGCATCGTGTGGTCTGGATCGGTTCATCCACCGCGACAATGATCTCGGAGACAGATGTGTTGTCCGCGCCCTTGGTCAGCAGATACCCACCACCCGGACCACGCACGCTTTCCACCAGTTCAGCCTTGCGCAATTTGGCAAACAGCTGCTCCAGATAGGACAGGGATATGTTCTGTCGATCCGCAATGTCGGCCAGAGAGACAGGCCCCTCATCACCATGCGTTGCCAGATCGACCAATGCCATCACGGCATAGCGCCCACGCGAACCCAGTTTCATCCAATGATCTCCTCAATCGGCCTATAGACCTAGATAACCCTGCAGTTCAGTCAAGTATTTCAACGCGCCTTTTCCATTACAATGTTACAGCACTGCACCTATATCTGCGGAATAAACAACTTGAAATCACAAGGCGCTTTACGCTAGGCCCGTTGGCTCCTGATCAGTTTCAACGTATCCCGCCCGATTTGAGGATCATCTAATGCCCGAAATCATTATCCCAGGACCGACCGGTCGCATCGAAGCGCGCTACGAGGAAGGCACCGAACCCGGCGCCCCGGTTGCCCTGATCCTCCATCACCATCCCCGCGCTGGCGGCACCATGCAGGACCCCGTCGTCATCACTCTGTATGAAATGTTTGCCGCTCGCGGATTTGCCACGCTGCGCTACAATTTCCGTGGCGTTGGTCGCTCGCAGGGACAATTCGATTCCGGCCCGGGTGAGCTGTCAGACGCCGCCTATGTGCTCGACTATCTGGAAAACATGAATGAAGGCTCGCGCCAGTGCTGGGTCGCTGGCTATTCCTTTGGTGCCTTTATCTGTCTCCAGCTTCTGATGCGCCGCCCGGAAATTTCCGGCTTCATTGCCGTTTCCCCGCCCGCCAATCACTACGACCTGTCCTTCCTGGCACCCTGCCCGGCATCCGGCATCATCATTTCCGGTGACCGCGACGCTGTGGTCGGCCCGTCCGACATCGAACGCTCCCTGGCCAAGGTCCGCGTCCAGAAGGGCGAAGTCATCGAACGCAGCACAGTTGAAGGTGCCAACCACTTCTACCAGGACCGCCTCGACAAGATGGAAGCGCTGGCGTCAGAATATCTGGATCGCCGCTATGCTGAAGTCGAAGCTGCAAAATCCGAATAATTCGCACGGGCGATGATGGGCGAGTCGGTATAGGCTGGCACAATGACGCTGGAACTCACCCCTCACCCATCAACGCCCTGCCGCGCTGTCGACCGCATCGAGGTGGATGTCTCACGCCTCCAGCGCTCGCTGGTCCTGTGCTTCACCCTCTATGGCGACCTGTCTGATGTGAAGGGCCTGCCCGCCACGGGCACGGCCAGCACCGCAGACCGTGCAGATGAGCTCTGGCGCACCACCTGTCTGGAAGCCTTTGTCGGCCCGGCTGATGCCAGCCAATATCTCGAACTCAACCTGTCCCCCATGGGCAATTGGGCGGCTTATCAGTTCAGCCAATACCGCAAGGGCATGGCCCCAGCCGATATCCCTGCCCCCAAATTGCGCGTTGCCACACAACCAGCCGCCTTGTCGCTCACCGCATATGTGGAAACTCCCCCCGACCTGCCCCCATCTTCGCCCCTGCGCTGCGGTGTGAGCGCGGTCGTGCAAACGCAGGACGGTGCAATATCCTACTGGGCGCTTGCGCATCCCCCCGGCAAGCCTGACTTTCACCATGATGCAGGCTTTGCACATATACTCGCACCAGCGGAGGTCTCATGAAATTCGGTATTGATCGCCTGATCGAAAACGCAGATCTGCGCAAACCCCTTCACGGCAAGCGCGTTGCCCTTGTGGCGCATCCGGCCTCCGTCACCGCCAACCTCACCCACTCGCTCGACGCCCTCGCCCAGCTTGACGATATCCGTCTCTCCGCCGCCTTCGGACCACAGCACGGCATGCGCGGCGACAAGCAGGACAACATGGTCGAAAGCCCGGACTATAGTGATCCGCTTCACGGCATTCCGGTCTTCTCGCTCTATGGCGATGTGCGACGTCCTTCCGGCCAGATGATGTCGACCTTCGACACCGTTCTCTTTGACCTTCAGGATCTGGGCTGCCGGATCTACACCTTCGTTACCACCCTGCTCTACATGCTCGAAGCCGCCGCCGAGCACGGCAAATCCGTCTGGGTGCTGGACCGCCCCAACCCGGCAGGACGCCCGGTCGAGGGCCTCACACTGCGCCCCGGCTGGGAAAGCTTTGTCGGGGCCGGTCCCATGCCCATGCGCCACGGCCTGACACTGGGTGAGCTCGGCCACTGGTTCATTGCTCACTACAAGCTCGATGTGGACTATCACGTCATTGATATGGAAGGCTGGGACCCACACGCCGCCCCCGGCTATGGCTGGCCCCTTGGTGCGCGCGACTGGGTCAATCCCAGCCCCAATGCTCCAAATCTTTCAATGGCCCGCGCCTATGCAGGCACGGTCATGGTCGAGGGGGCCACACTGTCGGAAGGCCGCGGCACCACCCGCCCGCTGGAACTCTTCGGCGCCCCGGATATCGACGCGCGCGCTGTCATCGCAAAAATGCACGAACTGGCACCGCAATGGCTGGAAGGGTGCCGCCTGCGCGACATCTGGTTTGAACCCACATTCCACAAATATGCCGGACAACTCTGCAATGGCATCCAGATCCATACCGAAGGCCCTTACTATGATCACGCCGCCTTCAAACCCTGGCGCGTGCAAGCCCTCGGCTTCAAGGCCATCCGCACCCTCTATCCAGACTATGCGTTATGGCGTGGCAAGGATTTCAAATATGAATACACCGATGACGTCCTCGCCATCGACGTGATCAACGGCTCCCCGCTGCTGCGCGAATGGGTCGATGATGCGGGCGCGGAGCCGGGGGATCTGGAAGTGTTGGCTGCGGCGGATGAGGGGGATTGGGTAAAGGCGACCAATAATCACAACTGAACGCTTGAGCACCACCCTCACATTCCTCACGCCCGGTCATCCTCGACGGGCATAGCCCGTCTGAGGATCCATCTCCCGCCCCTTCAACCATCGCAGTGCTCACATCTTTCATGGCTGGATCCCCAGACGCTGCGCGTCGAGGATGACTCTGATACATCCCCCACTATAAGGGCTGGCAGACAAGCCTCACCCTGAGGAGCGGGCCTGCCCCGCGTCTCGAAGGGCGAGGCATCTATCAACTTGCCCTAAACCACTTCCCATCCCCTGCAACATCTGCAAATGTCCCGGCATCTGATCCATCAACAGCCAGGAGGACCCCCATATGTTTTCACACATCATGATCGGCACGAACGACCTTGAGCGCGCCAAGAGCTTCTATGATGCGCTTCTTGCCACGCTTGATGTTCCCCCCGGCGTAGTTGATCGCCACCGCATCTTCTGGCGCACGGAGACCGGCACATTCTCCGTTTCCCAGCCGATCAATGGAGAGCCCGCAACCCCTGCCAATGGCGGCACAATCGGTTTTCTCTGCAAGACCACCGCGCAGGCAGATGCCTGGCACGCCGCAGGTATCGCCAATGGCGGCACCACTTGCGAAGACCCTCCCGGCGACCGCGATGGCCTCTACTATCTCGCCTATCTCAAGGACCCGGACGGCAACAAGCTCTGCGCCCTCAAGCCCGGCGGCCCTGACAAATAGACGTCCTGCATACCATTCGACCGGCGGCTCCAGTGAAAACTGGAGCCCACGCCACCAAATCCACATCGCGTCCAGACGGGCAGCCCGATTGACGGCTCTGCCCGCATCCGCTATCTCCGCGCTCATGTCGAACCGCATCGCCTCAACCTGCACATATTATCGCCCCGCTATCTGACGGGTGCGGCAAAGCTGTTCGTCGCCCAGTTTCCGGCGGCGAAAGTCTCGACAAATCACGCGCCTCCGGACAATAAACACCCGACCGTTCTGGTCTCGTCCAAAGGAGCCATCCCGTGACCACTGAAACCTTCCAACCGGAATCTGACCTGCTGCGCACATTGTTCGAGCGCGGCTATGCCTACCAGATCACCGACGAGAAGGGTCTGGATGAGTATGCCTTATCCGGCGTGCCAGTGGCCTATATCGGTTTTGACGCCACGGCCAACAGCCTGCATGTCGGGCACATGGTCTCGATCATGATGCTGCGCCGTCTTCAACAGGCAGGCGGCAAGCCGATCGTGCTCATGGGCGGGGGCACCACCAAGGTCGGCGACCCGACCGACAAGGAAAAATCACGCCCCATCCTCACCGAGGAAGAGATCCAGTCGAATATCGCTTCGATCAAATCCGTGTTTGAGAAATTCCTCACCTTTGGCGATGGCCCCACAGATGCGGTGATGGTCAATAATGATGATTGGCTGAGTGAAATCAAATATATCGATTTCCTGCGCGAATATGGAAAACTGTTCACGATCAACAAGATGATCACACAGGAAACGGTCAAGCGTCGCCTTGAGAATGAGCAGCCCTACACCTTTCTGGAGTTCAATTACGCGCTCCTTCAGGCCTATGACTTTCTCGAACTCAACCGGCGCTATGGCTGCCGCCTGCAAATGGGTGGCTCAGACCAGTGGGGCAATATCACCAATGGCACGGAGCTCTGCCGCCGTTGCGAGGATGTGCAGGCTTTCGGCTTCACCACCCCGCTGATTACCACCGCATCCGGTGCCAAGATGGGCAAGACCGTGGGCGGCGCCGTCTGGCTGAATGCCGACATGAAGAGCCCCTATGACTATTGGCAGTTCTGGCGCAATACAGAAGATGCCGATGTCATCCGCTTCATGAAGCTGTTCACCGACATGCCACTGGATGAGATCGCCCGTTACGAGGCCATGACCGGCAAGGCCATCAATGACGCCAAGATCGCCCTGGCCGACGCCGCAACCACCCTGCTGCATGGGGCCGATGCCACTGCCGAAGCCAAAGCCGCCGCCGAGGCCGTCTTCGCACAAGGCTCTGTCGCCGAAGGCATGCCCAGCTTTGATGTCCCCGGCAGCGCGGTCGAAGGCGGCTATAATGTGCAAGATGCGTTCGTGGCCTCCGGGCTGGCCAAATCCAAGGGCGAGGTCAAGCGCCATATCAAGGCCGGTGCCGCCAAGCTCAATGGCGAGACCATCACCTCGGACGATACGGCCATCACCTCCGCCGATCTGGACAAGGACAACACCGCCCGCCTCTCCATCGGCAAGAAACGCCACGCAAGAATGGTTGTGGTGTAACCGACACCCACCGCAGACCCCAGTGAAAACTGGGGTCCACGCAACCGTCGCCAACCACCAGAACGCTGCTTATTCAGCTGCATGGGTTCCAGCCTTCACTGGAACCACCGGGTGGAGAGAATTGAGCTTCCCTCGTCATCCCCGACGCATAGCGTCTGGGGATGACGCATGCGGTTCCCCTACCCCTCCACCTCATCCAACTGCACGATCTCGGCATCAAGCTTCTTCGCCGCGCGCTGGTTCAGCCAGAAAATTCCGCCGAAGATCACGGCAAAGATACCCAGCGATGTACCCAATCCCAAAAGACGCGCCACCAGCGGCATGTTGATATCGGATGAAAACTGCGTGCCGCCCACAAACACCAGCACGCCCGGAATGAAGGGGGCCAGATACCAGCGCCACACCGATTTGAGTGCATCCCGCTGGCGCACCAGTTCAGCGCGATGAAACGTCACCACGCTTTGCGCCATGTCCGGCTCGCCCGCCCCCGCCAGCGTGTGAAGCTTGTAAGCCACATAAACAGCCCCCGCTGCAATCATGGCTGCCCCGATCTGCACGACCGGCACCGGGATGATAACAACCATCCATGCGAATATTCCCACAACCAGTGCCGCAGCCAGATACTCAATCAGGTTCCTGCGCCTGATGGTCGACTGGAACGTAGACGCCCGGTTTTGCACATCTGCAAGTGACATGGTGAACTCCTCTTCCTTCTGTTGGGTCCATAGTGTCTGGAGGGGATCACGATCAGACATTTTCGGTCTCCCTGTATTCGCTTTTCAAACGGGATTTGATCCTGGAGATTCGGGTCGCAACCGCGCCCGCAGTCAGCCCGGTGATCTCGGCAATCGCGGCGGCGTCCATCTCTTCAAGATAAAGCGTGATGATCTGCCGGTCCGGCGGACCAAGCTTGCGGATAAAGACATTGAGGCGGTCCAGCGCATCATTGTTTTCGGCGTCCTGCGCCACGCTGACAGACGATGACACAGCACGCGCTTCATCCAGCGGCGCAGCCCGCGCATTGTGCTTGCGCTCCCGCCCCACATGGCTAGCGGCGACATTGTGCACCACCCGAAACACCCAGCTCTTGAGACTGCACCGCCCATCAAACCCGGCAAGGCTGCGCCAGAGTTCGACATGCATGTCCTGCAACAGATCGCGCCTGTGCTCGGGGTTCGCCTCCGTCGCGCGCGCCAGCCGCTGCATGGCTCCGCCAAATTGCCGGGCCGCCTCCAGATAGTGCTGATCAGGATCTGTTGCGTGTGTCATATGGGTTTAGTCTCACCCAGAACGCATTTCTTACAAAAAAATTTCTGGCACGCTCCCACCACCACCGCAGACCCCAGTGAAAACTGGGGTCCATGCAGCCGTCGCCAGCCAAGAGAACGCTGCCCCTTCAGCTGCATGGGTTCCAGCCTTCACTGGAACCACCGGGTGGAGAGAATTGAGCTTTCCACCCCGCGTCATCCCCGATGCACAGCATCTGGGGATCCATCCACGAGAATCTCAACACCCACGATGGTGGCACCCATCACAACCGCAGACCCCAGTGAAAACTGGGGGGTATAGAGATATCCAGAGAAAAACAAATTGACCCTCGGCCTCCTGCAGTGGAGGCTACTTTGCGACGTATGTTGATCATAAGTCTGATCAAATGTAACCGGCTCAATATCACTCTATAGTGGTCATGGGGCTATCGGCTTCGGGCGACCGCAATAGGGCAAGAGGATACAGGAGGCTTTAGCCCCATCAAAGTGGACGCTGAATAATTTTGGGGGGGCAACTAGAACCACCACCCCATAATAATTGATCAGGACTGAACCATAAGCGTTGGCGCACGCGCGGTAGCGACGCCCCCACTTGCACACTATCCTAGGAGCCAACAGATCAGGGTTAGTAACAAAAAGAAACGCAGAACTAGCCGATTCGTGATTGAATAATGGCATCAAACACGTTGAGAATATTATGGACGAGACGCTTCTGCTCGCGATTATGACATGGACAAAAACAAAGACATTCAAACCAAAATTGAGGCGGCTTCGCAAGAAGGCGCATTGCTAGACACGGTAGCTGAGATTGACTTCGATCAGCTCGAAGTTGCTGGATCAGCGCTCGCTGATTTGCACCGTGAGGGCACTACAGACGGCCTCGCTTATTTTGAGTCTCTGTCATGGAGCGAATTGTCCAGCCGCGATCAAATGCGCAATTTGATCGTGTTAAAGTCTTTCTTGAGCGCTCTTCAAGCACAGGCTGAGCGCATTAGCAGTTTCATCCATGCTGTGGCCAGCGACATTCATCAGCACAACATCTATCATCTCCAAAATGGATTCCAGAACTGGGCCTCTGCCAATGGCGATCAACTTCCAATTCTCGCGAATCTTATTTCCGCACGTTCAGAAGACAGCCCATTTCTAACACCGCTTTTGCATGCTTGGTGGGAGAACGCACCTGAAGACGCTCTGACCGCAGCAAATACGTTCTGCGATGATGCAAGACCGCAAATCAGGCAGGACGCCATCTTTGCGCTCGGTGCTTTCAAATATGACAGAGTGGAGAGCGCCGGACCCGCCACCGCCAAACTGAGCGCGCTCTTGGACTCACAAACAGATCAGGCACGCCTTAGTGCAATCGCGGCCAGCGCCAGGCTGCTCGATCAACTCGCAGCCCCAGTGGACGAGCTCACCGCAAAACTGGAAGCTCTCTGCAAAGATCCTGACCCTGAGACACGACACGCGCTAATCGCTGTACATGTCCATAACAAGTCGGCTTTTCCGGAACATCTACAACACGCCGTCTTCGCCCTCATGAAAACCGTCACAGCAGACTGTCCGGGTACGCTCGACCGCATAGACTTCGCGCTCTACGACATGGATCTGGATGAAGATCGCGAGACGGTTTTCGACATTGTATCCGCCCTGCTAACGCAGGAGGAGGATCAGCCGTCGCTGGAAGCCTTTGGTTCGTTGACGCACAAAATTGAAACCGCAGACCATAGTCTCCTATGTTGGTATGTTACGCGCTGGCTGCTGAGTGGCGACTTTCGCATCTGCACTCAACTTTCGGCGTTATTCCCGCCGCTCAATCGTTCGCCGTATGATTTCGACCTCTCAGCATTCAGCCTGACACCCGCTGAAGTTTTTTATCTCGCTCGGAAGATATACGTCTATTTGATGTTCGATCATGGTGCCGGCGTTTCGTTGTTGATCGCCTGCCTCATGGCATTGAAGCTCGACCACAGAAAACAGCTGGAAGCCAATATCGCCAGCTTTTGGCTACGCAATTTTCCCGGCGACATTGAGATTTTCGAGACTGCGATCGAGGTGACGCCGCGCAAAGGTTTGAAAGCTTCCGTTACGCGCCTCAAGGCTCATATCGATACATACGAAACGCCACTGCAAACACTGTCAAAGAACCCAGCGCTGCGACCATCGACCATGGAACGGCGCATTCAGGCGGAGCTGGCGCGCGAGCGCGGCAGGGATGTCGGGCGTATGGCGATGAAGAAGTCGATCCTGGGTGATTTGGTTCATACGAGCCATCTGCTTTATGGGCGCACGTCAGTGACATACGTTTATCGCGGCGAGGGGGAAGAACCGATCCGACAAATCATACCGATGCAGAGTTTCCAAACGTCTACTCCCCTTCCTAAAATGGATGTCCTTTATCCGACGCGGCTAAATTTTCTTCTGTACCGATTTCGTCGGGAGAAACGGCCGACATGAAACTGCTGCTGAAACAATACCTCGCTTCCCTCAATGAACGCGATGAGCTGGATGTTATCCTGCCCGATATAATGAGCGAGGTAGGCTACACGGTGATTTCCCGGCCAAAACGGGGAACAACCCAGTACGGTGTGGATGTCGCCGCCACGGGACCACACCCCGAAACGGGCGAAAGGGCCTTGTTTCTGCTTTCGATCAAATCCGGCAATCTGACCCGCGACGAATGGGCAACCGGCAAGCAAGCGCTGCGCCCATCGTTGGAAGAAATTCTCGACGTGTATATCCCGAAGCACGTCTCTAAACGCTACCAAAACTTGCCGAAAATTATTGCTCTGTGTTTCGGCGGCGATATTGAGGAAGACGTGCGCCCCCGCATTGACGGGTTTATCGACAACCACACGGTTTCCAATAAAATCGAGTTCGCCGAGTGGAACGGTGATTACATCGCGGACCTGATTGCAACCGGTCTGTTACGCGAGAATATCTTTTCTAAAGCGCTCCAGACCTCCTTTCGAAAAGCCGTAGCTTTGGTCGATGAACCCGCCGTTTGTTATGCGCATTTTAACGATCTGCTTGATGGCCTTACGGCGAATACGCCCCAAAAACTCGCCGACCGCTTACGCATCGCGCGGCAGATATATCTTGCGACATGGACAGTCTTTGTGTGGTGCCGGGATGCAAACAATCTTGAAGCCGCCTATCAGTGCAGCGCGCTGGCAACATTGCGAATGTGGGATTTATGCAAAGAACATTTTGGCCCCCAAAAAGCGGGGCAAAGACTGGATGAAGCAACGGGCAAAATGGTTTCGCTGTTTCGAACGATTGGCGCGGCGTTCATTGAAGAGCATGTGGTGCCATATGCACCAATTGACGATGGTCTAGGCGTAGCAGTGCCGTCCGCAGCAAGCGTCGATATCAATCTCAAGCTTTTTGAACTGCTCGGCCGCGTCGCGTTGTATGGGCTCTGGCTGATCCACACAAAGGCGTTTCTTCGTGAGGACGCCCCGGACGCCTTTATTTCCGTGTTGGATGCTGAAATTGAAAAGACACATAAGCTGATCGTCGACATGATCGACAACAATCCGGTCTTCTTCACTCCACTCAAAGACGATCACGCAATTGAGATCAATATGACTGCGCTATTTCTGATGCAGGTACAATCATATGCGTTCTTGTCGAACTGGATCGAGCAAATCGCCATGTCTTCGATATTTAGTTTTCGTAGCAATGCGGCTTACCCGTGTGTGTTTCAGGATTATTCCGATTTGGCACAGCATCCAAAGCAACCAGAGAAGTACCAGGAGGAAGCGACGATTGGGAGCGTGCTTTATCCGACACTCGGCGTTTGGCTTTCGATCCTCAAAAACATCGAAGCCTTTGAGGCGCTTGCCAAGTTTCATACGGACGACATGAGGCATTCCACCTGGCAGATGTGGATACCAGACACGTCGAGCGAACAACACTACTACGCCAACAGCGACATTCATGGTTCCGCAGTAATGCATTTGGACATGTCGAATGGACCCGAAGGACTTCTTGACCAAATTCAGAATGAAATCGTCGCTTGTACGGAGTTTGCTGATCTGTCTCCTATCAGGTTCGAGCATTGGATCATCATCTTCCTGGCCAGTTTGCATCATCGGCTTCCGGTCCCGCCTCATTTCTGGACGATGACCCTGTTGCCAACGACCGACGATGCCCAAGAACAAGTTGTAAAAGAATAAAGTGCGCACCGCCCAGATTGTGCGGTCTGAACTCTTGAGCGGCAGGGACTTAAGCTCGCCTCAACCAAGACACCAGTCTAACGTCCGCAATGATCGATGAAACTAAAGCGACCTGAGACCAGTTGCATCAGGCCCAATCTCCGCCGTCCCACGCATCTGTCCTAAACGGCTAGAAACAACCACTTATCCGCCAACCCGCCCCACCTCCTGCACCACCCGCCGCGCCAGTTCAGGATTTAGCCGACACACGCCGTCGCTGCGAATTTCAAAATCAGCCCCGGAGAAGGTTTCCTCCTGCACGATCTTGAGCACGGCGCGGTCCACGACGGGGCGCATGGGCTCCATGATGTCGAGGGCGAAGGACGGACGCCGCTGGCCAAAAACGCTTCTATCGCGCGTGTGAATAATCCCATACATCGGATCATAGCCTTCGGCGATTGCGTGAAGCTGCATCTTGTTCACAAGCATGGTGTAAGCGTAATTCAACAGAGCATTGACCGGATGCGTCGCAAAGACATTCGCACCGCCCCTGATCGCCACGACCAGCGATCCCCTGGAATAAAAACGCCTCCATTCATCCGGGATTGGATGCCGTTTGTTTTCGCGCCACTTCAATTCAAGATCGCGCCAGGCCTTGAAATAAAAGCTCGCAACCTGCGCTTCGATCCCGAGCAGAGTTTTCATTGCGTCCGGCGGATCGGATTGCAGTCTTTTCTGGTAGGCTTGGATTTTCAGCATGGCTTTGTCGCGTGCGTCTGAAGCAGGTAGATAGTCTGACAGTGTCGCAAGCGCATTGCTGAGTTTGTCTTTCACCAGCGGCGTGTAGAAAGCGAGCTTTTCGCCCAGATCCTTTCGAGCCTTTAACTGCCAGGCAAACTTCTCTGGATCTGCGGCGAGCCCACCCGATGTAACCAGCGACAAGAATTCCCCTGTCCATTTGACGCGAATGAGCGGGATGTCCTGTTCCGCCAGCCAATCAAGCGCATCCAGCGTGATTGTCCCATAGCCGTCCAGAACGATGATGCGTTTGGGGCGCTCCAATCCGCCTTTGAAATAGCGGTACTCAATAGCCTCAGATGGAAAATGCGTCCGGCCATCGCGCACGACGAGTTGGTCTCTCTTCACACGCATCGATAGTCCATGTCCGGTCAAGATCAGGGGCGAAGGCTCGCGTTCCCGGCGGAGGCGTTGGGGGAGGAAGGATTTATACTTTCTCAGCCAATAAGCGCTACGCTCAGCCCAAACTTCACCTGATGTAGGGTTCGTTGTGTCTCGTTGAAGCACCATTTGCATCCTGCACATCCAAGTAGTTTTGAGATGCAGAATATGAACCATAAATGACCGAAAACATTGAAAACAAATGGAAACATGCCACCGATTTAAAGGAGCTGATTGAAAGCTATTTGAAGCGAGAGGATCTCCAAACGCGCTATACAATCGGTAAGCAACAAAGCATTGCGCCTGCCGGGCTCACATTGCATTCGAGTTTGGAGAGATTAGCTGAAGATGCATTGTTGAATGAGCTTCAACGCGGATATCGCGTAGCTTATGGCATCCCGTTTCGTGAGGAGAAGCGGGGCAGAATTATCCAAATCCCTCTGCCTTTCTGGCTGGATGCGAGTTTCTCCGAAAATTACGCAGAAGCGCACGACTATATCTACGACCACGAACCCATCGAAGACCCCAAATACCGCAAATTTTATTCCGTTCGCATTTTTGCATCACGTTTGGAAAACGCTCAGTCACCGAAGCCCCCGAAAGGTAAGAAGGGCAGACCGAAAGCTGAAGGAATTGAGGAGGCCATTGAGTTTCTGAACGAAGCCGACCCCAAATTTTCAAAACTTACGCGCCCCAGACAGTGCGACGCCGTCCGCGAACATATTTTTCAGTGTGATGTTGATCATACCAATCCACCTAAAAACTATAAAGACGGAGCCATAAACAAGCGTCTTCGCAAACTACTTCCGTCATAAAGTCAAAAAATATTTTATGACGAAAAAATGCATTTTATACTTATAATACAAATGTTTATCCTGTTTACTCAGATAAATTGAGACATCATCTTGGCTCCAGTTGCTTGGACTGGAACCATGAAGAAAGAACGCGATTACAAAGCAGAATACGCCCGGCGGATGGAGCGGGGAAAAGCGCGTGGGTTGAGCCTGTCGCAGGCGCGTGGACATCCCAGGCGCGGCGAACCGCTGGCTAGCTCGCCTCAGGCCAAGCCCAAGTCTGACGAGAAGATTGAAGCCGCCATTCGCCTGATGAACGAAGGTGGTTCACTTACCGCTTCAGCGCGGGAATCCCAGGTCTCGTCCAAGCGACTGAAGCGCTTTGTCCTGGCTCACAAGCTGGGCCGGTTGAACAAGCGCAAATGGGTGATGTCCGACCGCCGGGCGCGTCGCGTCCCGATTATCAAGGGCGCGTCCCAATCCGCAATCATCGTTCCCGACTTCAAGACTGCTCGCCTCGTGGGTCAGCATTACAACGCCTACCAAAAGTTCGTTGAGGAAGCAGATGAAAGCCTCCTTCCCCCTTTCGAGGGGCGGGGCGTGAGGGACGTCAAAGGGCGTCTCCATCCCTTCGAGACAGATCCAAACAATTTGTTTCGCTTCGCCGTGAAAGACGAGCCCGTCTTCCATGAAATCTACCAAATCATTCAAAGCTGAAAGGAATAATCCAATGAATGACATCATTTCCGACGCCGAAATTCGCCATGAACAGAAGCATCATAGGCTAGGCGGCGCTAAAAAATGTGTCTGTTGCGGTGAAGATGATCCACGCTGTCTTGAGCTGCACCACATCGCCGGACGTGTTCATGCAAATGAACTCGTATGCGTCTGCCGCAACTGTCACCGCAAATTGTCGGACGCCCAACGCGATCAGCCTGTTGGTTTTAACTGGGCCAATCCAACAATGTCGAGTATCGGCTATTTCAGCCTTGGACTCGCCGACTTGCTCGAACTCATCGTGCAGAAGCTTCGTGAATGGGGCAAGCTGCTGATCGACTGGGCCCAGAACTATGTGATGGTTGAGGTTGAGGAGACGGCGCAATGAACGCTACAGCCTATTTGCGCGTCTACACCGAAAAGCCGCGCAACTCCGACAACGCTGAGACGTCCAACGGCGGCAACCGCATGGATAGCCCGTCCGACTGGACGCTCGTTTTCGACTGCGAGACCACGGTGGACGCCGCCCAGACCTTGCGCGTCGGATTTTTTCAGGCGCGCAAGGGAAGCGAGCTTGTGCGTGAGGGGATATTCTACGAACCCGCGACATTGACGGCGTCGGAAATTGAAGCCGTCCGCGCCTATGCGGGGCGCAATGAGCTGGATTGTATCACGCTCCATGAGTTTCAACTTCGGGTCTTCATGCGCCTCGCTTATGAGGCGCGGGCGACGGTAGTCGGTTTCAACCTACCCTTCGACCTGTCACGTGTAGCCCTCAGCGCTGGAGAAGCACGCGGCGGCATGCGTGGCGGTTTTTCCTTCAACCTGATGCACAGCAAACGGTTTGCGCCTGTAAGAGTGAAGCATCTCAGTTCAACGGCATCGCTCATCGACTTTGCTACGCCCGCTGAACAAATCACGCCGCGCGGAATGCGAAAGCGCAATCTGAAGGTCGCACCACATCGCGGCTATTTCATCGATCTGCGCACGATCGCGAGCGCATTGCTGAGCCGCAAACACTCGCTGAAAAGCCTCGCGGAATTTCTCGAAGTTTCCACACAGAAATTGGAAACTGACGAACATGGCGGGCCGATCACGCCGGATTATCTCGACTATGCCCGCGCCGATGTGCAAGCGAGTTGGGAATGTTTTTGCATGCTCAAGGATCAATACGCCCAACACGGCTTGTCCAAACCGCTACATCGTATCTTGTCGGAAGCCAGCATCGGCAAGGCCTATCTCGAAGAGATGGGGATCACGCCGCTCCTCACTTGTCAGCCGGATCTTCCGCGCGGCGCGTTCGGGCCGCTGATGAGCGCTTATTTCGGCGGGCGCGCCGAAGCCCATGATCGGCGGCGCAAAGTTGAAGTGCTCTATACCGATTTCAAGAGCATGTATCCTACCGTCAATGCGTTGATGGATCTGATGCGGTTCTTGCGCGCGGACAGCTATTCACAGCGAGACGCAACCGAAGAAATCAAAGCCTTTCTCGACAAAGTCACGCTGGCTGACCTTCAGAACAAAACGACCTGGCCCAATCTAGTCTGCCTGGTGTGGTTGCGACCGGATGAAGACGTGCTTCCCTTGCGCACGACCTATTCTGATAACCCCACCAAGACCATCGGGCTCAACACGGTCTCATCCGACCAGCTGCTTTGTTATTCGCTCGCCGATGTCGTCGCCTCCAAGCTCCTGACCGGAAAGACGCCCAGGATCGAACGTGCGGTCTGCTTTGAACCCGGCCCGCTGCAAACCGGCCTCAACCCCATCAAGCTGTTCGGGCAAGAAGATTACAGCGTCGATCCGCGCACCGACGATATCTTCGTCCGGCTCGTCGATCTGCGCGATGAAGCAAAACGCAAAGGCGACCCGCGCCAACAGGCGATCAAGATCATCGCGAACGCGACCTGTTACGGCATCTATGTCGAAGTTCAGCGGGATGATGCGCCCAAGCCTGAAAAGCTCTCGCTTTATGGGCCAGACGGCGTTGAACACCAGATCCAGCACAAGGCGCTCGAACAGCCAGGCAAGTTCTTTCATCCGCTTCTTGCGGTGATGATCACCGGCGCGGCGCGCTTGATGTTGGCGCTCGCCGAAAGACTGACGCTGGATCAGGGGCTCAACTATGCCTTTTGCGACACTGACAGCATCGCCATGTCGCGGCCCAATGGGATGGCCAGAGAAGACTTTCACGCGCGTACGCAAACCGTGATCGACTGGTTTGAACCGCTCAATCCCTATAAAGCACCCGGCTCCATCCTGAAGCGTGAAGACGCGAATGATCATTGGAAGAAGGGGGAGCCAGCTGAGCCGCTTTATTGCGTGGCGATTTCTGCGAAACGCTATGCCCTGTTCAATATCGGCGAGAATGGACGCCCGATCATCCGCAAGGCGTCGGCGCATGGCTTGGGGCATCTCATGGAACCCTATGGCAAGGATGATCCAGCGCCGAATGTGCCGCCGCCTGTTTTCCCGTTGAACAAGATCGGCGTGAGCCGCTGGCAATATGATCTATGGTTCTACATCATCACGGCGGTTTTGAATGGAACACCCAATCAAGTCCCGCGCGACTATCACCCAGCTCTCGCAAAGCCCGCGCTCAGTCGCTACGGCGCGACCAGCCCCGCGCTCTTGAAGTGGATGGACATGTTCAATGAAGGCAAGGCATGGCGTGATCAGGTCAAGCCGTTCAATTTCATGACGACCTTCTTCGCGCGCACTGGAGTGTTCGCACCCTTCGCTGAAACACTTGTGGATGATCCATCCAGGCGAGGCAGGCCAAAGAAGACACCTGATCTCAAGCCCGTCGCGCCCTTTGAACGCAATCCCGGCATCGCCGTCAGCAAAGCCTTCGACCGTGACACGGACGAGCCAATCTCACGCGATCAGCTCAAGACCTACGCGCAGGTCCTGACGTTTTACCATCTCAGCCCGGAAGACAAGTTCGAAAATGGCGGGCCGGTGGATATCGGTCTCACACGACGGCGACATGTGCGCGTTACGGCGATCAAACTCATCGGCAAGGAAGCCAACAAGGTTGGCGATTTCGGCGAGGAAGACCCGGCCAGCGCAGCAATGGTGGAGTTTGAAGTCAGAGAAAAGGAGACAATCTGATGGGGCGTGATTGGCAACGATATGAGCTAGCTTGTCCACATTGCGGACAGAACGGCAAACTCAGCCTTTGGAATGATGATTGGTTCCGCTTAAAGGTCGTTGAGATAACCGGTTTCAAGGGAAGGATAATTTTTGGCTTTCCTAAATTTGACACTTTCAAATGTGAAAACTGCGGTGTCGAAAATCCAGCTGTGAAGGACTTAGGCTCTTAGTCAAGTTTGTTCGGCTTACATCCCGGCGGCAGTCCTTCGCTAAACTGTGCCCCGTCCTCAATCGGCTCAAAAAGTTCTCGGATTTCGATGGTGAGCGGATCGGCGATCTTTTCCAACACATCCCGGTTGGATTGTGCTCGCCGCGCTCTACGCCGCCGAGATAGGCACGGAACGGTCCACACATGCATCAAAGGCCAGCCGCTCCTGCGACACGCCTTTGTCCACGCGAATGCTTCTGAGATTGAGACCAAGCGCGCGAAGCTCCGGCTCGCCCAGGGAATGGGGAACGAGTATGGCGTTGTAAACAGCCAGATCATTGAAATCGAAAGCCGTATGAACGAGATCAAATCAGAAGTTCAAGGCACGAGATCTCGATTTTCTGAGCACGTCGATTTGATCAAATCTGAACTGAACAAGCTCGATGCGTACTGTGCACCGCTCACCCCTACTGCGTATGATCCAGACTTCTGCATCAACGCCCCCCAATCGAGAGCGACGTTCGACGCGTCTTATATTGTTATGAACGGGGCTTGTGGACATGGCCGCTTATGATCAGGTCCTGCTAGGCGATACCGACCGTGCGGACTGTATTGTGGAATAGTTTTATGCAGACGATAACGGCGTCAAAACACAAACCAGGATCGAACAAGCCGCCAAACACTTTCCCGACGAACATCTCAACCGGGTCGTCGCCGCGCTCATCAAACGTGATTGCCCCGTTGAGGCCAAATAGGCATTATTCGACTGCATGCATGTCAAGCCGCGTCAACAGCGTAATGGAGCAAATAGAACAAAGGTGTTGAAACTCATAACAATTTACAAACAAAACACGTGAATATCGCTTCTCTCTATGCCTTCCATGTTAGTGAATCATATTGCCCACCACGCAAAACCTGAGGCACAGTTAATTTAGTAGAATTGATATCATTTGATCCAGATTGATATTCAGCCAATGATGCGGCATACTCAAGTAAGTAACAACTACCGTGTCTTCTGGGAGACAATTTCCAAAATCTTCAAATTGGGATATTGGATCATTTTTACCGAGAACAAGCACAACACGGGATTCAGCGTTCGCTTTACATTTTTTAATCCTGCCTTCTAAGATTTCTGACACGACCTCCTTTTGGGAGCCAAGCAAACTCTCTTGTTTGTATTCGGCAACAGCAAGGTTTATCCCCTTTCGATCTCCTTTGTCGTAGTATTCGACCGGCTGTCGGTACTTCACCAAAGGGGCAACCAAAAGATACTTATCAAACAACTCGCTTTCTTTAGCTAAGCTATAGTATAGACCTCCCCAACTGACGCCGTGAAATATTATATCGGTGCGCGCCATTTGATCATCAAGAGAATAGTGTTTTTCAATGTAAAGTTTGACGGCTTCAAAGTCTTTCAAAGTTGCATTATCAAAATTAACTCGAATATTCTCCTTTTGGTTATCTGAGGAATTTATTGTTCCTGAGTATATTGGAACAATTAAGTCATACCCTAATCTCGCATATCGTTGTGCTAACAAAATCTCATTACCGGCACCAGCATAACTAACTGGGCCGCCATGAAAATATACAGCTACACCTTTAACATCTCTTCTATCGGCCAATAGGTATTCTGATATGCGAATATCTCCAAAAATAGCATCGCTATAATTTATCAGAGGCCCTGCGCCACCATTAGCAATGCTACACATGCTCTCTCTCGAATAGTAATCAATGGTATATACTTTCGAGTTTATCATTTTAACATTATTATAAGATAGAAACCCTGAGAGAGTATGATCCGCCTTTTTTACATCCACTTCCAGTTCACCGGAAGCTGACGTCTTTGCTAAAGAAATGACATTATTATCTGTAACCACGCACACTGCAGCGCCACACGACACTATTTGCCGAACCGACTCATATGTAGGATTTACGTTGACTTCAGATTCGTTGCCGACTAATTCCTTTATAAAAATAGATCCCGGGTCTCCCAACCTCTCAAGCACCGCAAAACTGAAATTGACCCCCAGCCAAACACCTAAGATATTTTCACTTTCTTCCTTCATTGCATTCAATGTATTGCACTTCGATACAATACTATTTGCATCAAGGTACGTGATTTCTTTTGACAGCCAGGTTCTCGAGGAGCAATATTCAGCATCTAGATACTTCCAATTATTGCGGTCGCTTTCAAGAAATGGAATAAATAAGATGTGACCCACTCTCTGTACCGCAATAACGTTATTTTCAAGCATAGATATTGACTGGGATTCGTTAATATCAAACACGGTGCTTTCTTGCCCTAGTATCATTCTCCATCCATCATTTCCTACGAACGCAATTTCGTTGTTCCTAAATCCGCCATATGGAATGGACGCATTTGATGCAAATCTATCCCCCTTGAAGTTGTTAAACAATATCTCCCCAGTATTAGTCTGAATGTAAGAGGAAAAGCGACAATAAATTTCGTCAGCATCTTTATCGATTAAGTGCGCGCGCTCGCCCCCGATAAGAACGCAAGAGCCCAGCGACAACATAAGTAAGAATAAAAATAATAACCTCAACATGAATTACCACCACATCTGTCAGGCGCAAAAGAAGCATTGTGCGGAGTCACTGCTCCGCACAATTTCTATATGTCTTACATTTTCGTCTCGAACGTATGGTTGGGGTCCATATCTAAATCAGCCCAGTTATCTCCATTTATGGGCTTGAAATGCAAGTCGGGCTGACCATCCCCATCAGTGTCCGTCCAAATGCTTCCATCCTCCATAGCGTAAAACCCTTTGTACTCCTTAGCAATATCTTCAGCATTGAAGTCGTAATTTTCGCTACTTTCCCGCCTGTCAGCGTCTGCTTTCAAGCTTTCATTCCAGTCTTCAATAAGGTTATCTAAGTCGACGTTCAAGGAGACTCCTCCAGCTGTAAGAATTACATTTTCTAGAGCTTTATTATGAGAATCGATAGCCCAATACCCATCCAAACTTTGATCCAAATGGCCATATGGCTTTTTAACTGTAATCACAGTTGTGGGCTGGATATCATCCATACCGCCAGAAACCGCGCTTACTTCACTAGCGTTCAAAGCTCTCATATCTTTTCTCCAATCTTTGAATCCAAATCTACTCACCCCATTCGTCCGCCCGCCCCATTGCGTTTGATCCGAACAGAATCTCTTGAAGCTCACGGCTAGCGGCAATCGGCCCTGATTCACCGGGTCCGCCAGCGGGAACCTTCGGTTTGACCGGTGCTCGCGGCGGCATCTTCAACTCGCCCACAAATCCGCCCTTCACCCCTATCACCCGATCCGCCGCCGCGATGGTTTCCGGCCTGTGCGCCGCCGCGATACGGGTGATCTCCAGCCGCTTGAGCGCGGTGTTGATTTTCTGCTCTGTCGCCACGTCGAGATGCGCCGTGCCTTCATCCATGATCAGGACCTTAGGCCGCCGATAGAGCGCTCGCGCCAGCATGATGCGTTGTTGCTGACCGCCTGACAGGGTGGTTCCCATGTCGCCGACGAGCGAACGATAGGTCATGGGCATGCGCTCGATGTCATCCGCGATGCAGGCGGCTTCCGCCGCCCAGCGCACACGTTCCATATCGATATGTTCGTCGAATAGGGCTATGTTCTCCGCGATAGAGCCCGCCAGCAGCGTGTCGTCCTGCATGACCACGCCGATTTGGGCGCGGATGGAGGTCGGCCCCCAGGTCGTGACGGGAAGCTGGTCGAAAAGAACTTGCCCTGCGCTGGGCTGATAGAGCCCCATTAGGATCCGCAATAATGTCGATTTGCCTGCGCCCGAGGGACCGGTCAGCGCGACGAACTCCCCTGGCTTGATAGAAAGGTTCACGCCGTTGAGGATCGGCGCTTCATGTGGCGCGTAACGGAAATGAACGTTCTGAAGATCAATCTCGCCTTTCAGCTCGCGCTCAAGAACTGGCGCATCGATCCCAGGCTCACGCTGATGCAGCGCGATATCGGCCACGCGTTCAAGATGGACGTCGAGAAGCTTGAACGCGATCCATTGCTCCAAGAGCGCCATCAGGCGCTGTTCAAGCTGACTTTTATAAGCCAAGAAGGCCGTGATCATGCCCACGGTCATGCCACCCGCGATGACCGACTGAGCGGCGATATAGACGATCAGGATGGTGGACAGGCCCAGAATGGCCTGACTGATGGCGTCGTAGCCGATATTGATATTGCCGATGCGGATGGTTGCGTTGATCGTATCGGCGGCTAGGTTCCGCCAAAGATTGCCGCGCATGTTTTCCGCGCCGGCGACCTTGACAGTCTGCATGGCACGCAGGGTTTCCAGAAATTTGGTGTTCTCCTTGGCTTCGGCGACGATAAGGTCGCCGGACAATCGTTTGGAGACTTCCAGAAAAGCAAACCGCAACAGGCCATAGAGCAGGATCGCCGCGCAGGCGATCAAACCGAGCGTGCTGTTATAAGCGAACAGAAGCGCGCCGATCGATATTGCGAGCACGCCGTCAATCAGCGCCATTATCGCGCCGTTGACGACGAGATCACGGATTGGACCGAGCGATTGGAAACGTTGCTGGATGTCGCCGACATGGCGGCGATGAAAGTAGGTGAGCGGCAGACGCAGCATGTGGTGAAACAGGCTGGCGCGCATGTCGAAGGACACCACGTTGGACAGGAACTGGAACACCAGTCCGCGCAAGATGGTGCTCGCCACTTCAAAGACCTTGAGCAGCGCGAACCCCGTCGCGACCGCACCGAGCAGGGACAGGTCGGCCTTGAGCACAGCTTCGTCGATGACGATCTGCATGAAGTAGGGGCTGAGCAGGACGAACACCTGCAGGATCAGTGACAACACCAGTCCCTGACCGAGGGCTTTCCAGGTCGAGCCGTCCAACTTGACGAGGCTAGACAGCCTGACTGGCTGACGCATCCTCTTTCGTTGAAACTGCGGTGTGGGCGATAGCTCTAACGCAACGCCGGTGAAATGCTCGGAGACATCCTCCAGCTTAAAGCTGCACCGCCCCTTGGCTGGGTCGAGAATGGTGATGCGCGCCTTGTCGGCCGATTTGAGCACGACGAAATGGTTCATATCCCAATGCAGGATGGCTGGCGTGCGCAAATCCTTGAGTTCATCCAGCTCGCAGCGCACCGCACGCGAACCGAGGCCGATCTTGCCGGCGATGTCGATAATGTCCTTGAGCGTCGCCCCTTTGAGCGAAATTGCGTGTTCGCGGCGTAGGGTCGACAGGTCCGTTCGATACCCGAAATAGGACGCCACCATGCCGACGCTGGCTAAGCCGCATTCCGCCGCCTCGGCCTGCCGCAGCAGATCCATGCGGCGCAGGCCCGTCAGATTCAAAATGGCACCCCCAACACCCATGACGATCAGTCCGCATCGGGCTTGGGCGACACCCACTCTAGGTAGATGTCATCAAACAGTTCAGCTTCCAGCTGGGTATTGTGGTGATGGATAATGGAGGGCGACAATTGAATGCTTTCGGCGGCTTTCACCCCGCCGTGCACACATACAATCTCATCGGCTGATAGCTCGCGCATAAGCCCCCCCTTCCAATGAAGCGTTCACAATGTTCTGTAATCGCTTCATTTTCCCAACGTACTGTAAGGGTTAACGCGTGAAACTCTGGAGTCAACCGCCTATTTTTGCATGCGGCTGGATGCGGCAAGCAGCGGTTCCATAAGCCATTCAATCAGGCGTCTTTTTTCCAGAATGATGTCCGCCGACAATTCCATTCCTGATTGTAGCGGTATGTCTTTGCCGAAGGCCTGCATGGACTGGGCTTCCAGATCGATGAGGATACGATAGACAGGCTCTTCCGTCGCCAAAAAGCCGCGCACTTCATAAGGCGACAGTGTGGTGCTGGAAACCGCCTGCACCACGCCCTGCGCCGCGCCGAACTTCTGATAGGGTAGCGCGTCATATTGCAGGCGCACGTTCTGGCCGGGCTCGATGAACGCGATGGCGCGCGAAGGAGCGAACAATTCAGCCAGCAGTTTCTCGCCCTCAGGAACGATGGCCATCACCGGCTGGGTAGGGTCGACACGGTCGCCGACAGCCGCCTGCAAGGCGGCGATGCGCCCGGTAATGGGCGCAGTGACGACATAGCCCGATTGAGATTGCGTGGAGACCAACTGCGCGTCGATCTGCGCAAGGCGTTCGCGGGTTCCGGCCATTTCGCGGCTGAGCTCTTCATCGATTGATGAGCGTTTCAGGCGAAGTTCGGAAATCTCGATATCGGCTTGTTCTATCGAGCTCTTGAGGTTGATGATCTCCTGTTTGGCGCGCAGGATCTCCTGATCGCTCTGACGAACGCGCTCGCGCGTCGTCAGACCTTTCTCCATTAATGGGGTCAGAGATGCGCGGCGTTCTTCAGTGATGACGAGTTGTTCGATTGCGAGATCAAGCGCCGCCGTCGTATCGTCGCGGCCTTGCAGCGTGCGTTGCAGCTCCAGATCGGTTTGCTGGCGTTGGATGGCGGAGACACGCTTGAGGCCCGACTGGCGTTCACCCAGGCTTTGGCGTTCCTGTCTGAGCGCAGCAAGCGAGCTTTCCGAGACGCTGACATCGTTTTCGACCATTCGGTCGGTACCGATTTCCAGAAGGATCTGCCCCATCTCAACGCTTTCGCCCAGTCCGACGCGCAGCTGTTTGACTGCGCCGGCCTCGGACGCAAAGACGCGGGCTTCAGCCGCCGTGGGGCGCAACCGTCCGCGCACCGTTTCCTTTCGCGAAAAACTTGCCGTCGCGAGAAAGGCAACCAGCGCGATGGTGAGCGTGAGCAAAAGCAAGGTGATGCGCGACCACGCCATTGGTAACAGACCAACGGGCCGCCCCCAGCGTTCACCGCTTTGCGCCTTGAGTGCTTCCTCGCGAAAAAGATCGTCCGCCATGCTGTTCCCCCAACAACCTATGACGTTGCTACATCTGTTTCAGAGTGAAAATCAACAATACACGGTAGTTCAGTTGAGCATCTCATGGAAAGAGCAGGGTTTCCCAACAAACGAACTGCCGACTATCTATTTTCCATCGGATATCTCTATACCCCCCAGTGAAAACTGGGGTCCACGCCACCGTCGTCAGCCACGAGAACGCTGTCCCTTCAGCTGCATGGGTTCCAGTCTTCACTGGAACCGCCGGGTGGAGGGTATCTCACAAAACTTGTCCCACCCCCTCGCCAATACCCCCATAATGCGTCCCATGAGATCACAGGCCCCAGACATACACGCACCAAAACGCGACTTCTGGCGCAGCTTCCGCCGACAGCTTGTCTGGCTCGACTGGCAGATCTGGATGCTGGCCCATCTGGGCCTGCTCAATTGCGAAAACACCGCTTCACGCTGGCTCAAACGACAGCTCTCCCAGCTCGAACATGGCCTACGCTGCATGCTGGTGATTGGCTGCCAGAACCGCGCCACCGCATCTCCAGCGAAAGCTGGAGCCCAGAACGCTCTGGATACATCCACTGGATCCCAGCTTTCGCTGGGAAAGCGAAACCACGCGCGCTTCAGCTACAGCCTCAAAGCCTTCGGTCACCCCCTGTCATCCCGGCCAAGCGAAGCGCCGATGCCGGGACCCAATCCTCAACCATCACAAACCGCAGACAAGTGGGTTCCGGCACCGACGACGCTCACGCGTCCGGGCCGGAATGACGTGACCGAGACCACCCCGGCCTTCATCCAGCTACAAGCCCACATTCACATGCTCGCAGACGTGTTCACCAACACTGATGCGCATATCGCAAAGATGGCCCGGCAGATCCACAGATGCGGCCTCACCGTGCGCCGCAGACGCACCACGCGCCGAGCGAACAGACCCGCACCTCAGATCATAGACAAAACCACACCAGCGCATCAATCCGCACCCGCCATCTGCGACACATCCTGAGCCCACACCCAAAATCCATCCCATCCACCGGGCAGCCCATGGCTGCGCCGGGCAGAAGTGCTGGCGTCAGCTCAACCCGCTTGCCTCTTCCAGCAGAGCATCCACGCGTGCACCCAGGCTCGGTGCGCGGCGGGACAGGCGTTCGGTCAGCAAGATGGCCTTGAGTTCCTCATAGGCGGTCTCAAGGTCCTCATTGATCATCACATAATCATATTCGCCCCAGCGCTGGATATCGCGCTCGGCCCCGGCCAGCCGCTTGGCCACGCCTTCCGGTGTCGATCCGGGGCGCCCTTCCAGCCGGCGTTTGAGTTCCGTGATCGAGGGCGGCAGAATGAAGACCGAGACCACATCACCGGGCAATACCTGCTTCAGCGCGCGTGATCCCTGCCAGTCGACATCGAACAACACATCCACGCCTTCCGCCAGCAGCGCCTCGACCCGGGCGCGCGGCGTACCGTAATAATTTTCAAAGACCTTGGCCCATTCCAGAAAACCGTCTTTTTCGATCTCGGATTCAAATTCGGTATGATCGACGAAGTGATAGTGAATGCCTTCATCCTCGCCAGGGCGCTTCTCACGCGTGGTGGCCGATACCGACATCACCACGCCGGGCACTTCGGCAAGCAAACGGCGGCTGAGCGTCGTCTTGCCCGCACCGGACGGGCTGGAGATCACATACATGACGCCGCGTCGTTCGGCGCGTTTGACCTGCTTGCTCATCTTTGCCCCCTATTCGACATTCTGAACCTGCTCCTTGAACTGATCGATTGCGGCCTTCATGGCAAGCCCGCAATTGGTCAGCCCCAGCGATGCCGATTTAGAGCACAAAGTATTGGCTTCCCGGTTAAGCTCCTGGCACAAAAAGTCGAGACGCCGCCCGACGGCATCCTTTTGCGCAAACAGGTCCCGCGCCGTGACCAGATGCGCCTTGAGCCGGTCGAGCTCTTCGAGCACATCCGCTTTCGAGGCAAACACGGCCGCCTCCTGCGCGAGGCGCTCCTCGGTCAGCTCGCCATCCTCACCCATCAGAGCCTTCACACGTTTCTCGAACCGCTCACGTACCAATTGCGGCTGCTGGGCGGCTTCGGTCTCGGCAATGACAACCTGTTCCTCCAGCGAGACAACCAGCCCCTCAAGCACATCATGCAGGGCATTGCCTTCCTCGATCCGCGATTGCTCCAGCATGTCCAGCGCCTTATCCAGACCCGCCAGCAATTGCGAAGCGCCCGCTTCGTCGATCACAACCTCCGAACGTCCGCCCGACGAGATGACACCACGAACAGACAGGAGGCCCTCAAAGCCAGCCGCTTCCACACCCGGCAGCCGGCTCATCAGCCGGGATCGCCGCGCCAGGGCGGACAGCTTGCGATTATCAATCCCGAGATCCACATCCGCCTGACGCGTATCCATCGAAAGAGCGACCTGAAAATTGCCCCGCGCAAACCGAGCCTTCACACGCGCACGCACATCAGGGTCGATCCGCTCATATCCCGATGGCAGGTTGAGCCGCATATCCAGCCCGCGCCCATTGACACTGCGGGCCTCCCAATGCCCACGGCCCCAGTCGGCAACAAACTCGCTGCGGCCAAACCCCGTCATTCCCTTGAGCGACACGCGCTTTTCCTTCCTCAGGCCACCATCCTTCTGACGAGATGCTGTGGCCTATTTCCTGTTGCGTTCAATGCGGCGCCAATTGGCGACATTGCGAAGATGCTCTGCATGGGAGTTGGCGAAGACATGCCCGCCCGTCCCATCCGCGACAAAGTAATATTCCTTTGTTTGCGGCGGGTCGAGCACAGCTCGTATCGCTTCGCGTCCCGGATTGCAGATCGGCGTCGGCGGCAGACCGTCAATGCGATAGGTATTGTAACCTGTATCCATGGCAATCTCGGACTGGCGAATGCCGCGTTGATTTCCAGCGTCATCAACGAGGCGCCCATTGCTACAACGCTCGGGATGCAGCTTGCAGACGCCATAGATGATGGTTGGGTCAGTCTGAAGACGCATCGGGAAACGCAGGCGATTGATGAACACAGCCGCAATACGCGGACGCTCCTCGGCCAGCGCAGTTTCCTTCTCCACGATGGAGGCAAGGATCAATGCCTCCTGCTTGCTCTCCAGCGGCAAACCTTTCTGGCGGGTCTCCCAGGCAGCATCCAGCACATCCCGGCTGGCGGCCTGCATGCGGTTGATCACGTCCTGGCGGGTCTCACCGCGATGCACGAGATAGGTATCGGGCAGCAGCGCACCTTCCGCAGGCAACTGATCGGGCATCTCGCCCGTGAGCACATCATTGCTGGCAATGATCGACAGGACCATTTGCGTCGTCAGCCCTTCGGGAATGGTGATGGGATGCAGGATGCTCTTGCCGTCCGACAGGATCTGAACGATCTCCTTCAGGCTGGCACCGGACGGGATGGCATATTCACCCGCCTTCATGCTTGTGGTCGCCTTGAGATATCGCGCCGCCAGACGAAATTGCATCTCGTCATCAATGGCACCAATGCTCTCCAGCTCGTTAGCCATGCGGGCCACAGTCGCACCACGCGGGATGGTGACGATACGCGGCTCGCCATCGCTGGTCACAGGACCATCAGTTGTCAGCCTGTATTGGGAATAGAAAAAGCCGCCCGCCAGCACGCCGACACCGAGCAGCACCAGAACCAGCAAGGCAGAGACTAAAAAGCCTGCCTTGCGTTTCTTACCTGTGTGCCCCTGCCCCGGCTCTTCGCCGTGCGACATCAATCAACCTTTTTGAGCACCAGTGCCGCGTTCGTTCCACCGAACCCGAAACTGTTGGAAATGGCCGCATTGATCTCCCGCTTCTTCGCGACCTTGGCGGTAAGATCGATCGGGCTGTCAAAGGATGGGTTTTCAAGATTCAGCGTTGGCGGACAGACGCCATCGCGGATCGCCAGCGCGGTGAACGCTGCTTCAATGGCACCGGACGCGCCCAGCAAATGGCCAATGGCCGATTTAGTCGAAGACAGGTTTGCCTTGGCGCTGGCTTCCTCACCAAGCACGCGGGAGACTGCCATCACCTCGATCTCGTCACCCGCAGGCGTCGATGTGCCGTGGGCGTTGATGTAGTCAATGTCAGTTGGTGCCAGGCCGGAATATTTCAATGCAGCGCGCATGGCCCGCTCGCCACCATTGCCAGACGTGTCCGGCGAGGTGATGTGATAGGCATCGCCCGAAAGGCCATAGCCGACAACTTCGGCATAGATTTTCGCGCCGCGTGCCTTGGCGTGCTCATATTCTTCAAGCACCAGAATACCGGCACCTTCACCCATGACGAAACCATCACGGCCTGCGTCATAGGGACGAGACGCTGTTTCAGGCGCATCATTATAGCTGGTCGACATGGCACGACAGGCCACGAAACCCGCCACGCCGATACGGCAAACGGCGGCTTCCGTACCACCCGCGACCATCACATCGGCATCGCCATGCTGGATCAACCGCATGGAGTCACCAATGGCATGAGCGCCAGTTGCACAGGCCGTCACCACGGAATGGTTCGGTCCCTTGAGGCCATATTTGATCGAGACCTGACCGGAGACCAGATTGATCAATGCACCGGGAATGAAGAACGGGCTGACCTTGCGCGGCCCCTGCTCGTGCAGCACCACGGCTGTATTGGCGATCGAGTTGAGACCACCAATGCCCGAACCGATCAACACACCGGTGCGGTATTTGTCTTCTTCGGTTTCCGGAACCCATCCTGAATCGGCCATGGCTTCATCAGCCGCAGCCACACCATACAGGATGAACTCGTCAATGCGTCGTCGTTCCTTGGCGGACATCACCGCATCCGGATCGAAAGCATGCGGATCATCTTCCGATCCACCACCTCGCCCCGTTTTCCAGGGAACCTGACACGCGACCTGGCAAGCCAGATCACTCGCGTCGAAGGTATCGATCCGGCCAGCGCCCGAACGACCTTCGATCAGACGCGACCACGTCGCCTCTCGACCATTAGCGAGAGGCGAAACGAGACCCATGCCTGTAATGACTACACGACGCATTCTTTGGAACCGTTACTGATCGTTGCGCTTAGATGCGCTCATTGATGAACTTGATAGCGTCACCAACGGAGTTGATCTGCTCCTGAACTTCATCAGGAATTTCGATTCCGAACTCTTCTTCGAACGCCATGACCAGTTCGACCAGGTCGAGACTGTCTGCGCCGAGGTCTTCCTGGAACGTTGCGTTTTCGACAACCTTGTCTGCATCCACTTCAAGACGCTCAACAACGATCTTCTTTACGCGCTCAACAACATCTGACATCGCTAAACCTTCTCTTCTTAACTGGCTTTTCGGTAACCGCACGTGCGGCCCAATTGATGCGGCGCGGTAGCACGCCGATTTTGATTTGACCATACACCTAGCAGCGGAAACCGCACTAGATCATCGCCATGCCGCCATTCACATGTAGTGTCTGGCCAGTAACATAAGCTGCTTCGTCGCTAGCGAGATAAGCCACTGCGGCGGCAATGTCAGCCCCTTTACCAAGACGACCTGCAGGAATCGCTGTCATTAAGCCATCTTTCTGCTTGTCTGACAGCACTTCTGTCATTGGCGATTCAATAAAACCGGGCGCAACACAATTGACTGTAATGTTGCGACTGGCGACTTCTTGCGCAAGCGCCTTGGAAAAACCGATCATGCCCGCTTTTGACGCTGCATAATTGCTTTGACCCGGATTTCCGGTGACGCCAACGACCGACGTTATACCAATGATTCGGCCCGTCTTGCGCTTCATCATGCCACGCATGGCTGACTTGGCGAGACGAAAATAAGAGCTCAGATTCACATTCAGAACCTGTTCCCAGTCCTCATCCTTCATCCGCATCAGGAGGCCATCACGAGTGATGCCTGCATTTGCGACGAGAATGTCGAGACCTGCACCGAGCGCCTCTTCGGCCTGAGCAACCAGCCCGGAACACTCTTCCGCATCGGACAGATTGCAGGGCACCACAACTGCCAGTTCGCCAATCTCGGCCGCAACAGCTTCCAGCGCCTCGCGCCGTGTCCCCGACAGGGCCACCTTCGCGCCACGTTCAGCCAGTGCCTTTGCGATCGGCCCGCCAATGCCACCTGATGCACCGGTCACCAGCGCTGTTTTTCCAGTCAGATCGAACATCTGAACCTCTCTCACTTGCAAATTATCGAAGGGACTCGGCAAACGCTTCGAGATCCGCAGCTGTATTGAGCGCGATTCCCCCCAAAGAGCGAACTGTTCGCTTGTTCATGCCGGTCAAAACCTTTCCAGCACCAACTTCAACCAGTTTTTCGAGACCACCCCCATCTTCAGCGGCCATCCACTCCACGCTTTCACGCCAGCGCACCCGTCCTGTCACCTGTTCGACCAGCTGCTTGCGGATCACTTCGGGATCGTCCGTCGGGCCAGCAGCCACATTCGCAACCAAAGGCACGACCGGCTTTGAAATGACAGCATCTTTCAATGCTTCCTGCATCCTGTCCTGCGCAGGTTGCATCATCTGACAGTGAAAGGGCGCGGACACAGACAACATCACGGCCTTCTTCACGCCAGCTTCCTGAGCGGCCTCACAAGCGGCTTCAACAGCCGCCTTGAGACCGGAGATCACGACCTGACCAGGCGCATTGTCATTGGCGACATCGCAAACACCGACCTTGCGGCCCGCCTCACATGCGGCCTCTGCCGTCGCCACATCGGCGCCCAGCAGCGCAGCCATCGCGCCTTTACCGGGAGGAACCGCGGACTGCATCGCATCGCCGCGCAATCTGAGCAGTCTTGCAGTATCTGACAATTGCAGGGCACCGGCGGCCGCCAGCGCCGTGTATTCACCCAGAGAGTGACCCGCGACATATCTGGCCGCCGATGCCGTAACACCGAATTCCTTTTCAAGGATCTTCATGACAGCCATCGACATTGTCATCAGCGCTGGCTGGGCATTTGCCGTCAGTGTCAGCTTGTCTTCCGGCCCTTCCCAGATCGTGCTGGAGAGAGATTCGCCAAGCGCCTCATCCACCTCATCAAAGACCGCCCGGGCCACTGGAAACTGGTCGGCAAGCTCGCGGCCCATGCCTACGGTCTGCGCGCCCTGACCGGGAAAAATGAAAGCAAACGCCGTCATGCGCTCGAACTCCTTCTTGTGTTTGAGACTTGGTTAAAGCCAGCAGGCGTCCAGCACAAGGCGGCAACAGTCAGTAAAAAGCGCAAAAGCAGCATTGATTCACAGGCCGTTTTGGGCATATTGCGCGCTTCGCTCGTCTGGCGGTCCCTGACTCAATGGTGATGTTCAGGGATCCATCGCATGTCAACGTCCCTTCGTTTGGTGTGCGCCGTCAGTCGCTAAAGGGAACAAGGATGCCTTATTACGAACACGTGGTCGTAACCCGACCCGACATTTCCCCACAACAGGTTGAATCGCTCGTCGAGGAAATCACCAAGCTGGTGACCGAACACGAGGGCACTGTTGCTCGCAATGAATATTGGGGCCTGCGCAGCCTGGCCTACCCGATCCGCAAATCGCGCAAGGGCCACTATTCGCTGCTGAACCTCGATGTGCCGACAACTCTGGTTGCCGAACTCGAGCGTCGCCACCGCATCAATGAAGATGTGCTTCGTTACATGACCGTTCGCGTTGACGAACTGTCTGACGAGCCATCCGCCATTATCTCCCGCAAGGACCGTGGCGATCGTGGTGACAGAGGTGATCGCGGTGACCGTGGTGACAGGGGCGACCGTCGTCCGCCACGTCGCGACCGCGACGAAAACCGGGAGGGTTAAGACATGGCTCAACGTGGAATCAACATTTCCAACATTCCATCTCGTCGTCCGTTCGGACGTCGCCGGAAGGTCTGCCCGTTCTCTGGCGCAAACTCGCCAAAGATCGATTACAAGGACGTGAAACTGCTCCAGCGCTACATTTCCGAAAAAGGAAAGATCGTGCCTGCGCGCATCACGGCTGTCAGCCAGAAGCAACAGCGCAAGCTCGCCATCGCGATCAAGCGTGCCCGCATTCTGGCCCTGCTGCCATTCGCAGTGAAATAAGGGGAGAACGAACATGGACGTTATCCTGCTTGAACGCGTGAACAGCCTCGGTTCCATCGGAGACGTTGTCTCCGTTAAGAACGGTTTTGCACGCAATTTCCTGCTGCCACAGGGCAAGGCTCTTCTGGCAAATGCTGCCAACAAGGCTCGTTTCGAAGCTGAACGCGATCAGATCGAAGCACGCAATGCGGCTGCGCGTCAGGACGCTGAAAGCTTCGGCAAGGTCATTGACGGATCTTCCTATGTGATCATCCGCCAGTCATCTGACTCCGGCTTCCTCTATGGTTCTGTGACGGCACGCGATGTTGCCGAAGCTGCCAAGGAAAATGGCCACGAGATCCAGAAGCTGCAAGTTGTCCTGCCCCAGCCAATCAAGGCGCTGGGCCTGCACACCATTGCTATCCGCCTGCACCCGGAACTTGAAGTTTCGGTTCAGGTCAACATTGCCCGTTCTGCTGATGAAGCCGAACGTCAGGCTGAAGGTGTCAACGTCATCGAAGCTGCAATGGAAGAAGAACGCGCCGAAGACGCAGCCCGTGCTGCTGAAATGGCCTCCATCGCCGCTGAAGTTGCTGCCGAGCGTGGCCCTTCTGACGACGACTAGGGCTTTTGCTCGATCCAGATCTGAAAACGGCCTGCTTCATTGCAGGCCGTTTTTTTATTGGATGAACAGGATTTATCCCCATCCCGACAAAATCTGTGAAGATCTGCAAGTCAATGGCGATTCGCGTTAACCAATGCGCTAGAGTTCTTTCATGACAAACGACCAGACCAACAAGTCGACAGGCACCACTGAAGAGAGCCCCCACAATATCGCGGCCGAAATGGCCGTGCTGGGCGCGATATTGTATGACAACAACAATTTCACCCGCGTGGATGGGTTGTTGCTGGATACTGACTTCTATGCACCCGCCAATCGTGAGATCTTCCGGGTTGCAAGAGAGCTCATCCAGAAGGGACGCGTGGCCGATGGTGTGACGCTCAAGGAGCGGTTCGACAATGATGGCAATTTTTCCGAGATCGGCGGGGCGCGTTATCTGACATCCCTGCTGGACGCGTCGGCATTCGGTCCGGAGATTCTCGATTATGCCCATCTGATTCGGGATATGGCGATCCGGCGCGAACTGATCGATGTCGGTGCCACCATGATCCACAGCGCCACCAAGGGCGCGGCCGAAGTCGATGGTGTCGGACAGATCGAAGCTGCTGAAAAAGCGCTTTATGATCTTGCCGAACGCGGCACATCCCAGGGCGGCTTTGTCACCTTCCAGGACGCCATTCTGGAATCGGTCGAGAATGCCACCCTCGCCTATCAGCGTTCCGGTGGTCTGGCCGGTATCTCGACGGGACTGGATGATCTGGACCACAAGCTGGGGGGTCTGCACCGATCCGACCTGATGATCCTTGCCGGTCGGCCTTCAATGGGTAAGACCGCGCTCGCCACTAACATCGCCTATAATGTCGCCAAGGCCTGTGTGCGGGAAAAGCAGCCCGATAACAGCTACAAGAGCATAGAGGGCGGCGTTGTCGGCTTTTACTCTCTGGAAATGTCCTCCGAACAGCTGGCAGGTCGTATCCTCGCCGATGTATCCGAAGTGCCATCCGACAAGATCCGACGCGGGGACATGGATGAGCGTGACTTCGAGAAGCTGAAACGCGCCGCCAAGGAAATCGAGCGCCTGCCGCTCTTCATCGATGACACGGGTGGTATCTCGATATCCCAGCTGGCCGCACGCGCGCGACGCCTCCAGCGTACCGAGGGGCTGGACCTTCTGGTGATCGACTATCTCCAGCTGGTCACGACCGCCAACTCCAAAGGTGACAACCGGGTGCAGGAAGTTTCGCAGATCACCATGTCGCTCAAGGCGCTGGCCAAGGAGCTGGACATCCCGGTCATCGCCCTGTCCCAGCTATCGCGTAAGGTTGAAGAACGCGACGACAAGCGACCACAGCTTTCCGACCTTCGTGAATCCGGATCTATCGAGCAGGATGCGGACATGGTGCTCTTCGTGTTCCGTGAGTCCTATTATCTGGAACGTCAGGAGCCTGACGAAGCTGATGAGAACTTCCTTGCCTGGAAAGAACGCATGGAAGCGAAGGCCGGCAAGGCGGAAGTGATCGTTTCCAAACAGCGTCACGGTCCGATCGGCAAGGTCGAGCTGGCGTTCAACCCGGCGCGGGTTCGATTCGGCAATCTGGCTCCCGAATACAGGTCCATGGACGACGACGAATAGGCAATCTGATCACAAATCAGAAAGCATCCGCCTTACCGCTCGCCCATGCCATAAAATGGCACTAATTCAGAGTGATGACGCCAAGCATGCTGCCTATTCCCGATTCCTCCCTGCCCAATCGTCCATGTGCCCAGATTGATCTGGATGCACTGGCGACAAACTGGCGCAAGCTGGCTGACCTCTCAGCGCATGCGGAAACATCTGCCGTTGTGAAGGCAAATGCCTATGGGATCGGCGTCGCACAGACCGCAACCCGATTGTGGAAGGAAGGCTGCCGGACCTTCTTTGTCGCATATGACTTCGAAGCGCAGGAACTCAGATCCATTCTCGGCAATGACGCGCGCATCTTCGTCTTCAACGGGCCGGATGACCCTCGAACACTGACAGCCATCAATGCCATCCCGGTGCTCAATTCCATGGAGCAAGCCAGCCGCTGGCAGAGCACAGGAGCACCGGCGGTCCTTCATATCGACACCGGCATGAACAGGCTGGGCCTTCGCCCCACGCAGGTCCCGGAGTTCAAGGCGAATTTTGCCGATCTGAACGTCACGATGGTGATGAGCCATCTTGCATGCGCTGACGAAGTCGACAATCCGATGAATCCCCAACAGCGCGACGCATTCGTGGAGCTGGCCGCCAGCTTTCCCGGGGCGATCAGATCATTTGCAAACACGGGCGGGATCTGCCTTGGGCCCGATTACTGTTTCGATCTCACACGCCCCGGTATTGGCCTTTATGGTGGCTACAAACATCCGCGCTTCACGCCAGAGCCAGTCGTCACGCTGACCGCCCCGCTGCTGACCATATTTCACCCGGACAAGGACGATCCATTGGTGGCCCGCAGCACGATCGGATATGGCGCATCAGCGCGGATCAATGCAGGTCAGAAAATCGGGATCATCGCCGCTGGCTATGCTGACGGCCTCTTCCGGCACCTGTCCAATTGTGGTCACGCAGCGATCGCCGGACGCATCGTTTCAATGATCGGACGCGTCTCCATGGACCTGATAGCGCTTGACTTGAGCGATGTGCCGTCGGATGTCCAAGTCGGCGACCGGGTCGAGATTTTCGGCCCGACTCTAAATTTGGAAGAACAGGCGGAGACAGCGGGCACCATCTCCTACGAACTGCTGACCTCGATTGGACATCGCGTCGAACGCGTCTATCAAGGCAATATGGCAGTGAAACCTCAGGATTCATGAGCAGCATGATTTTCAACCCATTCGCAGCGATCGGGCGCGCCAGCATGGCGGCCTTCTCTGAAATCGGCCGACTGGCAATCTTTACAGGGCGCGTCCTGCTGGCATGCCTGACCCCGCCTATCTATCTGCGCGAGTTCTTCAGCCAATGCATGAAAGTGGGGTTCTTCTCCCTGCCCGTGGTCGGCATGACAGCCGTCTTCATCGGGGCATCACTCGCATTGAACATCTATGTCGGCACGCAGTTCGGTGCCGAGCAGATTGTTCCGACAATCTCGGTGATCGGTATCACCCGCGAACTCGGCCCGGTATTGGCTGCATTGATGCTCGCCGGTCGGGTGAGTGCTGGTGTGGCGGCTGAAATCGGTGCCATGAAGGTCACCGAACAGATCGACGCCCTGCACACACTGTCTGCCAAGCCGGAGCGCTACCTTTATGCACCGCGCGTACTGGCCGCGACGCTGACCATGCCGATCCTCGTCCTGATCGCCGACATTGTCGGCCTGATGGGTGCCTGGATGATCTGTGTGGCCGCGCTGGATTTCAGCGGTCCCACCTTCTTGCGTAATGTCTGGCAGGAAAACATCTATGAGAATGTCTCGGTCGGCCTGATAAAAGCAGCGGTGTTCGGCATGATCATCGCGATCATGGGATGCTATCAGGGATCCAATTCCAAAGGCGGCGCAGGAGGCGTGGGACGCGCAGCAACCCTCGCGGTTGTCGGGGCGGCCGTTCTGATCCTCGCCAGCAATTATGTCATGACATCCATGTTCGCGGACACCTGAAATGACAGATAACTCGAAAACACTTCTAGAACTTCGCAACATCTACAAGAGCTTCGGCCCCAAGCATGTATTGCAGGGGTTTGATCTTTCCGTAGCGCCCGGTCAGTCGGTCGTAATCATTGGCGGATCGGGTACGGGCAAGTCAGTCTCGATCAAATGCGCTTTGGGTCTTCTCAAGCCGGATTCCGGTGAAATCTATTTCGATGGCGAGAAGCAGGACAGCGCCAAGGCCGTCGCGAGAATACGCGAACGCACCGGAATGCTGTTTCAGGGCGGGGCCCTATTCGACAGTTTGAAGGTCTGGGAGAATGTCAGCTTCACCCTGACCCAGAACCAGAAAATGTCCCGCAAGGATGCACGTGACGCTGCTATCGAGACCTTGAAGAAGGTTCGCCTTGGAGCGTCTGTGGCTGATCAGCGCCCCGCCGAGTTGTCCGGCGGTATGCAAAAGCGCGTGGCGCTGGCACGGGCCATCATCTCCAAACCCGACCTGATCTTCTTCGACGAACCCACAACCGGTCTCGACCCGATCACGGCTGATGCAGTCAATGATCTCATCCGCGAGCAGGTTCAGGCACTGGGTGCAGCGGCGGTCACGATCACTCATGACATGGCGTCCGTGCGCAAGATCGCAGATGATGTCGCCATGCTCTATGATGGCAAGATCATCTGGCGTGGGCCTGTTGATCGTCTGGACGACTCCGGAAACGAGTATATCGACCAGTTCGTGCATGGCCGGGCCGACGGCCCGATCCAGCCGTCGATGTAAGCGAGATAGAATGGCGAAGGCCTCCTCTGCATTTGTCTGCCAATCCTGCGGTGCGGTTCACGGAAAGTGGAACGGCAAATGCGATGATTGCGGCTCGTGGAACACACTTGTCGAGGAAGTCCAGTCGGCTCCCGGCGGCCTTAGCGCACCCAAATCCACCAAAGCGCGTGGCGGCAGCAGTCTTGAGTTCACCGCACTGGGCAGCGAGAGCGAAGAACCGCCCCGACTGCAAACCGGCCTGCCCGAACTTGACCGCGTCCTCGGTGGAGGCGCAGCCCCGGCCTCCGCCCTCCTGATCGGTGGCGACCCGGGCATTGGCAAGTCGACACTCCTTCTTCAAGCTGCCGCCAGCATGGCAAGCGCCGGCATCAATGTCGTCTATGTTTCCGGCGAGGAAGCGATCGCGCAGATCCAGGGACGCGCCAAGCGTCTCAAGGTCGATGCCTCCCCCGTCAAACTGGCAACCGAGACCGACCTTCGCACCATTCTCAAGGGCCTCAAGACGGAGCAGCCCGAGGTTGCGATCATCGATTCGGTCCAGACACTCTGGTCGGACAGCCTCGACGCAGCTCCGGGCTCTGTCGGGCAGGTTCGTGCCTGCGCCCAGGAACTCACCCGCTATGCCAAGCGCACTGGCTGCATCACCATTCTGGTCGGCCATGTCACCAAGGACGGTCAGATCGCAGGCCCCCGTGTGATGGAGCATATGGTCGATGGCGTCTTCTATTTCGAAGGCGAACGTGGTCATCAGTTCCGTATACTGCGCGGGGTAAAGAACCGCTTCGGGCCGACCGACGAAATCGGCGTCTTCGAGATGAGCGAAGCAGGCCTGCACGCCGCAAAGGACCCATCCGCGCTATTCCTCGGCGACAAGTCCGATGACATTGCAGGCCGAGCAGTTTTCGCGGCCATGGAAGGGTCCCGCCCTGTATTGGCAGAAGTTCAGGCGCTGGCTGGCCCCAATGCTCTGGGGTCTCCGCGCCGTTCGGTTGTTGGCTGGGACAATGCCCGCCTTGCAATGTTGCTGGCTGTGTTCGAGACACGATGCGGCCTCGTTTTCGGCGCCAGAGATGTTTACATGTCTGTTGCCGGTGGCTACCGCATGTCCGAACCAGCAGGCGATCTGGCAGCGGCGGCAGCCCTGGCCTCTTCGGCTCTGGACATCGCCCTGCCAGCCAGCAATGTGTTCTTTGGCGAGATCGCCCTGTCTGGCGGTATTCGAACGGTTGGACGCATGGATGCACGATTGAAGGAGGCTGCACGATTGGGCTTCTCTCGCGCATATACCCCGGTCGGGGCGCCAAATAATATCGACGGACTGGAGGTAATTGAGTTATCCAGTCTGCAGGACTTGATAACAGCGTTGCAAAAGGAAGGCTGACCGGAATGGATTCTGTCCAGACGAGCTTTACTGCATTCGACGTAATCGTCGTGATGGTCATTGTTGTTTCCGCCATCATGTCGCTGAGTCGCGGACTGGTACGTGAGACGTCTTCGATCATTTCCTTCCTTGCAGGTATTGTCGCAGCATATGCCATGCTGCTCCTGTTTCGCGACCCGGTTCGCAATATGGTGCCGGAAAGCTGGCCACTGCTGACTGGCGACGCCATTCTGGTGGTCGTCAGTTTCATTCTGGTATATCTGCTCGCCGCCGGAATCGGACAGCAATTGTCGCGACTCATTAAGTCAACTCCGGAAATCGGTTTGATCGACCGCATAGCTGGTGCCATTTTCGGTGGCCTGAGAGGCGCATTGGCTGTTGTGTTGTTTGTACTTCTGATGCACATGGTCATCCCAGAAGAAACGACGCCCTCCTTCATCGCCAAGAGCAAACTTTATCCGTATGCGAATGGTGCCGCGACCTGGCTGACGCAGAACTTCCCGGGCTTTGTTGAAAAGGCTCAGGACAGCATTCCGCCGCTGGAGCCAAGCGGTACGACCCGAGGGCTGAACACTGATTAGCATTGGAGAGTAGCCTGTGATCCAAGCGCCCAGCTCAGCATTTCGGGACTGCCGCCCCCTTGATAATGACGATGATTTTGGCGAGGCCGGCCTCGCCGGTCGCCATAAGTGCGGTGTATTCGGTGTCTATGGTGACCCAAATGCTGCGGCCCTCACAGCCCTCGGTCTTCACGCCCTTCAGCATCGCGGCCAGGAAGCCTGTGGTATTGCCAGCTATGATATCGTCAAGAACAGCTTCCAGAACGAACGCCATCTGGGCCTTGTTGGAGACTGTTTCGGACAGGAATCCGGCGCGATCCAGCGCCTGACAGGCAGTGTCGCGATTGGCCATAATCGTTACTCCACTTCCGGCCGTGTCGCCCAACGCAACATCCAACCGCTCTTTGCCGATCTGAAGTCGGGTGGATTTGCCATCGCTCATAATGGCAACCTCACCAATGCTCGCACGCTGCGGGATCGACTGGTTCAGGATGGTGCGATCTTCCAGTCGACCATGGATACCGAGGTCATCCTCCACCTCATCGCACGCTCCATGCGCACACGCCTGGTGGACCGTTTCATTGACGCCGTCAGCCATATTCAAGGCGGCTTCGGACTTGTGTGCCTGACCAACAAGAAGCTGATCGGGGCCCGGGACCCCTGGGGCCTGCGTCCGCTGGTCCTTGGCCAGACGACCAATGGTGCCTATGTGCTGGCATCCGAGAGCTGCGCGCTGGATGCGGTTGGCGCACAATTCATTCGCGATGTCGACAGTGGAGAGGTGATCGTCATCTCCGATAAGGGGGTGCAGAGCCACAAGCCCTTTGCCACGATCCCCGCGCGTCCTTGTGTCTTCGAATATCTCTACTTTGCCCGCCCTGACAGCACCATGCATGGCCTCAACGTCAATGCGGTCCGCGAGGAACTTGGTCGCCAGCTTGCAGCCGAACACCATGTCGATGCAGACATGGTCTGCCCTGTGCCGGATGGTGGGAACCCGTCGGGTCTGGGCTTTTCGGAGGCATCCGGCATCCCGTTCAAGTTCGGCATTATCCGTAACCACTATATCGGACGGACATTCATCCAACCCAACCAGATGTCGCGCCAGCGTTCGGTCTCGCTCAAGCATTCCGCCAACCGATCCGCCATGCAGGGCAAGCGGGTTGTGCTGGTGGATGACTCCATCGTTCGGGGCAATACCTCACGCCGGATCGTCGAGATGGTGCGCGCCGCGGGTGCGGCCGAAATCCATTTCCGCGTGGCCAGCCCGCCCATCCGCTACCCGGACTTTTATGGTATCGACATGCCGAGCAAGGAAGAGCTTCTGGCCTCTCAGATGAGCATCGAGGAGATGCGAGACTTTCTGGGAGTCGATTCACTGGGCTTCCTTTCCCTGGATGGATTTCACCGTGCCCTCGGCCAACCTGAGGGCCGCAACAACAAGAACCCTCAATTTGCCGATCACTGCTTTACCGGCGAATACCCCACCGCTCTGATCGACCATGAGGACGAAGAAGAGCCCATGCATGAGCAGCTCTCGCTCCTCAAGGATTAGAGGCCGTCACGGCCCTGGAACGTCACATGTCAAACACCTCCACCGCGCTCGTCACTGGCGCCTCTCAGGGTATTGGCCGCGCTGCGGCACTTGAGCTCGCCCGCAAGGGCATGCATGTCATCGCCATTGCCCGGTCTACCGATGCGCTGGAATCTCTGGACGACGAGATCCGCGCCGAGACCGGCCAGAGCGCAACGCTGATCACGCTGGACCTGAAGGACCAGGAGACCATTGATGGACTTGCCGCGCCGCTGCTGAAGCGGTTTGGCAAGATCGACGCGCTGCTTGCCAATGCCGGCATGCTGGGCACGATCGGCCCGCTGCAATCGGCCAGTCCGCGCAGCTTCGAGGACACGATCAAGGTCAACCTGATGGCCAACTGGCGCCTGATCCGTGCGCTGGAGCCCCTGTTGAAAGCCGCACCGGCGGGCCGCGCCGTGTTCATGACCTCCGGTGTTGTCCCCCGTCCGCGCGCCTATTGGGGCCCCTATATGGCATCCAAGGCCGGGCTGGAGGCGATGGTGCAGGCCTGGGCCTTCGAAAACGAGCAAAGCAGCCTGAACATCAATCTGTTCGACCCGGGTGCCACCGCGACCGACATGCGCTTTACCGCCATGCCGGGCGAGGATCGCTCTACCCTGCCCACACCAGAAGATGTGGCCGCCCGGCTGGCCTATTACCTCACACCGGAATGCGAGCTGCACAATCAGCGGATCGTCTATCGCGACCTTTGAGACGCGCCCTTGTCTCCTCTACCCATGAGGTGGAGGAGCAAGGTGCTTGTGTCATGTATAGTCTTCCACGGGCGGCGGATCATGGGTGCGGATATATTGCACCTGCACGGCGCGGTCGCTGAGCGCGATGATCTGGCGGAGGGTGTCGCCAAAATCGCGGTGGCGCACAAAGGGGCATCTGGACCAGCGCCAGGGTGTGCAGTGATCCTGCGGGCCGCGTGAAAGAAACCACGCCATCAGCCGCGTCGCACGCTCGCCGCGCCGCGCGATCAGCCTGTTGAAGGCTTCCAGCCGCAGGCGCAGACGCTGACATTCCATCGCCGCAAGCTCATCATGCGGGCCCGGCTTGTGAAGGGGTGCTGGCGGCCCGGTTCGCTTCGACCGCAGGACCGCCAGCGGCTCGATCAGGCGCATGGACCAGACGCTGATGTAATCGCGATTGTGCGGGCTGGGCACAGGCGGCGCATTGCGCGGCGGTGCGGGCGGGCTGGCCGGTGGCGGCACCTCCCCGGCAAACAGGCGCTCCAGTGCATCCAGCACGATCAGCCGCCGCAGGGCAAATTCAGCCATGCGAAACCACCGGCGAATGGTTGTGCGCATCTTCACGGAGAGGATGCTGGTCTCGCCCAGATCCCGGCCCGCATACCACAGCATGTCGCGGAGCAGGATCCAGAAATGTGCCAGTGTGTGCCGGTCAAGTAACATGGCGCAAAGACTATGGCAGGACGAATGGGGGTGGGATAAGATTCCGGGCGAAGGCCCGCATAGATGAGTTTCGATACAGCCGCGATTCAGGCTTTGAAAATAGCAGATCTGCAGATGGAAGGTTACCGTTCGGTCAGGCAGCTAAGGTGCATTGAGGACCGAATTGCACCATCTTGCATGTGGATGAACGGTGCATTTCACCTGCGTTCAATGCACCCTACGCGGCTGACCCGAAAAACGCTTGAATCAAACAACTACCAGATGCGCAATATGATGGAATGGTCAGGCATCAACCGAGCGACCGTTATCGCCCCGCAGAGCCGAGGCGGTAGCTATTCATTGGTAGGGCCCGGATATCTGAATGCCACGATGACGCGTCCGCCAACGTTCAGTTTCAATCCTCGCCCCCCACCCATCCGACGTTGATCGAAGTTGAGAGCGCCAAATGATCATGCCCCCCTATACACCGGAGACAAAAGGACAATTGCTGGAAGTTCACGCTACGCTTTTTCTGGGAGCGCCAGATGGTTTTTTCGAACTTCCCAATTTACCGCCGGAAGAACAAGAGAACTTGGAAAGCGTTGTGGCCGAGCTACATCGCGGCGTAGATCATGTCTTCCGCAAGGAACGTCACGCCGATATGCGAGCCCAATTACATGCGGTGATTGACGAAACCTACGCCCAATTCAAGGCGGGCAATGTCCACGAAGGACGCATGCTCTGTCACAAGATCGAGGACCTCATTTCTCAGACCCGGCCCTGAGGAAGACCAGTTCCGGCGGATCGCAATTGGGGAGGCAAAAAGCGCCCAACGTCCGTTAGTTGGGATCTTGCTTTCATCCCCACGGCGCCAGTTCCCCCACCCGATTGATCGGATGCTCCGCGATCCTACCGAGCACATCGGTGAACTCAGGCTGGAGATGCTTTCAGGGCACCGACACGGCATGGCCAGCACCGTAGGGCGGGTCGAGGCGCAGCCGACACCCGCCGTAGCGGCGGCGACACTGCGGGTATCGCTGACGCTCAACCCGCCCTACGGTGCTTATTGGGTTTGCCAACATTTAGATTCCCCTCTGACATCTGAGTGCTAGGGTTATGAAATGAAGAAAAATAGGTCATGCTGTAATTGTGATTGGAGACTTCCAATATGGCGAAAGTCTCCCAGACCCGGTGCTTTCAATTGTCCCAAGTGTGGGCATAGCCTCATGCTGAAGTCACCTTATCGGTTTGCGCCTTTTATAATCCCACCATTGTTGTTGACGACTTTCGTTTTGGGTAAAATACTCAGTCACACGCGCTATGAAAACCTACCTGCAAATTTATGCATACTTTCAATCGTCGTAATGTTCTTTTATTTCAACCAATTAGAGGAAGTATCAGAAAACACTCAAATCACCCCCAAGGTGCCAGTTCCCCCACCCGATTGATCGGATGCTCCGCGATCCTGCCCGGCACATCGGTGAGAGTCAGGCTTGCGGATTGGGGGTGTTGAGTATGGCGTCTCCGCAGCGCCCGGATTGGTAGTGCGCATCGATCCGCCAGGCAAGTAGGATGCATTGAAGACCGAAATGCACCATCTTGCATGCGGATAAATGGTGCATTTCACCTGCGTTCAATGCACCCTACGCGGCGAAGCCGCATTGCGATTGGGGTTCGGAACAAATCAACAAGAGTATTGAGGAGCTTTTCATTGATAGGGGATTTAATCTACACAAAGAAGACGCACACGAGTCGACAGCTTTTAGACTTAGGAATGTCAAAATTTATGTATTCCGAGATCAAAAATGATAGAGTCTTGCGAGCCGTTTGGGTCATGGAAGATGGGCGAGCAGAAAAAGACACTATCGAACGAGATAGTAATAAAGCTCTTGGGCTCGACACTGTATCCGGCTTTGAAGTGATTTTGCCAGATGAAAGCAGTTTGAATGCTCGAAAAAACATTGAAGATTTAGCTTACGTCGAATGGTCTTCAAAAGAAGAGTTCGAGGCCAAGTGGAGAGCAGCCAAAATACTGGAATGACATTTGGTTTCACTAAACATTAAAATCTGAAATTGACTTTGAAGTAATTTGATCTCACCCCCACGGCACCAACTTCCCCACCCGATTGATCGGATGGTCCGCGATCCTGCCGGAGCCCCATTCGGTACCATTGAACAACATTTCACACTTATTGTCCCCAACCCATACCCGGCTCCTCATGAATAGATTATTGTCAACTTTTGTGATTATTACCGCGTCACTTGTTTCTTCATGTGACATTTCCGAAAACAGGATCACCTATCCCGTACCAGACAGCATGATCGGGACTTGGAGCAATCAATCCGGTGGAGTCATCCGCATATTTGAAGGTAACACTTATTCTGTCAGCTGTTCTGGAATCCAAACAAACACTGGAGAATATGAGGGCCCATTCCCAAGCAGCGTTACGCTGATTAATTACAATTGCTTGCCAGAGGGGATTTTATGCAACGAACTTGCAGAATCTGTTTTTTCTACCTTTCATAGTCAACATTGGGGACCAGAAGCTCAAATTGATTGTGAAACAGGCCATCTTGCGGACAATGATTTAAGGGTTAATTACGAGATTGGAAAGTGCCGTCGCGAATATTGTGCGTTAATGGGATCCGAGGGTGAGCTCGAACATTCCGTCTTCATGAAGGTTAGCGACGATCCTGATTTCGAGGCGACTTCTGAATGAAATCACCCCCAAGGTGCCAGCTCCCCCACCCGATTGATCGGATGATCGGCGATCCTGCCGAGCACGTCGGTGAGCCGGAGTGCAATTGCGATTATGGCAGGTGTCGGCTGTGACCCTGCCTTCGTGAACCCAGACTGCGGAGGCTTTCAGGGGACTGACACAGCATGCCAGCTGGCTCCGGCTTTCGCGGGAGATGCGGGGGTGGTGGCCTTGGAGTCCGCGCGGCTCAGCGGCGGCGATAGCGGGGCAAAGGCTGAGCGGCCTATTTTTTGTCGGCGAAGGGGTTCTTGCCCTGTCTGACGAAGAGGCGGATGGGCACGCCTGGCAGGCCGAAGGCTTCGCGCATCTCGTTGAGCAGATAGCGCTTGTAGCTTTCAGGCATCTGGTCGCCGCGTGAGGCCATCAGCACGAAGGTTGGCGGGCGGGTCTTCATCTGGGCCATGTAGCGCGGCTTGATGCGCTGGCCGCCCGGTGCCGGGGGCGGATGTTTCTGGACGACATGGCCGAGCCAGTCATTGAGGTCACGGGTTTTCACGCGCGCGGACCAGTCATCAAAGGTCTTGAGGGCTGCGGCCATGAGCTTGTCGAGATTGCGCCCGGTCATGCCCGATACGGTGACCAGCGCGGCCCCCTTGCACTGTGGCAGGAGCTTGCGGGCCATGTCCTCGAGTTCGCGGCGGCGTTCCCCCGGATTTTCGACCAGATCCCATTTGGTGCAGACAAAGATCAGGCCCCGGCCCTCGCGCAGGATGAAGTCTGCGATCTGAAGGTCCTGCTTTTCGAAGGCTTCGCGCGAATCCATGACCAGCGCGACCACATCGGCATATTTGATCGAATGGATCGTCTCGCCGGTGGACATGCGCTCGAGCTTTTCCTGCACCTTGGACTTCTTGCGCAGGCCTGCCGTGTCGACGAGCTTGATCTGGCGGCCATTATATTCCCAGGCGATGGAGACGCTGTCGCGGGTGATGCCCGCTTCGGGGCCTGTCAGCACCCGGTCGGATTCCAGAAGCGCGTTGACCAGGGTGGACTTGCCCGCATTGGGGCGCCCGGCAACAGCCAGTTTCAGCGGGCGCTCTTCCGGCTCGGGCAGTTCTTCACGTTCCGGGTCGAACAGGGTCTCGTCATCCATCCATTCGGATTCGGGGCGGTCCATCTCGCTGGTGGGCCTTGCGGTTTCCGCGGGCATGGCCTCGCGAATGGCCTGATAGAGTTCGGCCATGCCTTCACCGTGCTCGGCGGATAGCGGGATGGGCTCACCAAAGCCCAATGCATAAGCCTCATAAAGGCCCGCATCACCCTGCTTGCCCTCGCATTTGTTGGCACCCAGCACGACTGGCTTGTCATATTCGCGCAGCAGCTTGGCGAAACGATCATCAATGGGTGTGACACCCACGCGAGTATCAATCAGAAAGATGCTGAGATCGGCTTCCTGAATGGCCAGCTCGGTCTGGTGGCGCATGCGGGCTTCGAGGGAGTTGTCCGTGACATCCTCAAAACCGGCCGTGTCGATCAGCTCGAACTCCAGATCACCAAGCGTACCTTTGGCTTCCTTGCGGTCGCGGGTCACGCCCGGGGAGTCGTCAACCAGCGCAATCTTCTTCCCGACAAGGCGGTTGAAGAGCGTTGATTTTCCGACATTGGGCCGTCCGACAATAGCGATCGTCAGCGCCATCAGGCTATTCCTTAAAGAGTATTGGAGGCGCGCGGAATAAACCAGACGCGCCGCAGACACAATGGCCGCGGCGCAGTTTAACCCAGTCTCGTGCTTTTCTATAGCCCGTCAGGGCCCAAACGCAATCAGCGAATGGCAATCAGCTTGGCGTCTTCAGACAACAGGATCACACGCTCACCTGCCACGATCGGTTCGATGAAGATGTCCTCGCCGATCTTGATATCCTCAAGCACTTCGCCGGTCTGAGGTGACAGCGAGACGACATGGCCTTCAGATGATGCCAGCACGATCTTGCCGGAGACGACGACAGGGCCGGTCCAGACGATACGGTTCTTGCGTTTTTTCTCGTTCTTGAAGCGGTCCAGCTGGGTGACCCACAGGATGCCGCCATCATTCTTGTCGAAACAGGCGACCTGGCTGTCAGTGTTGACCGCGAAGATGAACTGGCCGGAAACGGCCGGCGTCTGGATCGAGCCGAAAGACTGGCGCCAGCTGACCGTGCCGCTGACCTGATCGATACCGGCTAGAATACCGGACTGGCTGGCCGCAAACACCATGCCTTCTGACAATACGGGGCTGCCTGCGATGTCATTGATGGCGGAAATCGGCGTGAAACGTCCACCGCGCGTCAGCACGGCGCTCCACAAGCGACGACCATTGGCGGGCAGGAATGCGATCAGCTCACCGGAGGAAAATGGCGTGACGAGCAATTCATCGCCCAGTGCCGGGCTGGGAGCGGACAGGACGCGCGCGCTTTCGGCGATGGCCTGGTCACTCCAGAAGACTTCTCCGGTTTCCAGAGAGAGCACATAGATCTCATTGTTTGATGTGGTGACGTAGATACGTTCGTCATCAACGGTCGGTGAGCCGGTTACCGGTGCCTGCATCAGCTGACGCCAGATTTCGGAGCCGGTATTACGATCCAGAGCCGCGACATACCCATATCCGGATGCCACGATGACCTTGTCGCCCGCAATGGCGACGCCGCCGCCATAGGCTATGCGATCATTCTTGCGTAGCGGTTCCAGCTTGGAAACCCATACGCGGTCACCATTGGAGACGTTGAATGCGCGCACAGTCTGCGAGGCATCAATCATGTAGAGCGTATTGCCATCGGAAACAGGTGGCGCGTTAAGGGTGGACTTCTTGGTCGTCCCCTTGCCCGCATCGGCTTTCCAGTCGACCTTGAAATCCAGCGCACCGATGCGGTGTCCGGCTGCCTTGTCGGGCCCTGCCCCTCTTTGCGGCCAATCCTGTTTCAGTGATGGGTCTGGCAGGAAGATGGCGACATCCACACGATCCGGGTCAGCCTTGATCTCTGCATCAGCAGCAATCAGCGGTACGCGCTGTGCGCGATCAGCTTCTTCAGCAGCCTTTTTCTCCGCTCCGCCGCCAAACAGGGCGCAACCGGAGAGCATCACGGCTCCCAGCGTACAGAGCCACACATTACGCATACGCATCATTCAGTTACTTCCTCTTGAGCGTCAGTGTCAGACGCTGCTTGTTCTTCAGGAGTATCGACAGTGGCAGTGGCCTCGGCATTGTCCATCAATGTGGGTAATACTGACAGGGTCAGCGAGGCGCGTTGCTGAACCGCGCTGGTCGCATCCATGCTGAGGGTCAGGAAATTATATTCGGACCGCGCGCGGGCAAAATCGCCTTCCTCCAGCGCCTTGGCTGCAATGAGCTCACGTGCCAGTGCCGAGAATGAATTACCATCCTTCATGAGTGGAGCGACATAGGCTTCCACTTCGGCCAGGCTGGATGAATCCGATTTCAGATAGGCCGCCTTGAGGCGGGCCAGATCGCCCAGCGCACCGCCTTCTTCGGCTGCTTTTTCAAGCGCTGCCAGTGCGGCACCTTCATCTCCCGCCAGACGCAATTCAGCGCCCGCCAGATAATGTGCGGACAGTTCGTGAAAGCCGGTATTGCTGTCCATTGCTTCGCCAAACTGGCTGCGCACCTGGTTCAGATCTTCGGCTTCGATTGCCTTCAGGCCTTTTTCAAATGCCTTGCCAGCCTCTTCAACGGATTGCTCGTTGCGGTGGTCGAGATAGCTGTTCGCGGCTACTGCAGCGATGATCCCAACCACGATTGTCATGACCAATGGCCAGAACTTTTTCCAGAGCTGAGCCGTCTTCTCGTGAGCAAGGCTCTCTTCGACTTCTTCAAAAATGTCGCTCAATTCGTCGACCTTTCAAATGGTTACATGACAGCCCGTTCGATCCTGTCCTGCGATTTTGACCGCACCCTAACCGGGCACTCGCATCGCGGCAACGCGGGCCTATGATGATTTCTTGTCAGATTGCAGTCTGTAGACTTCTTTTTCACCGGGAAAACTGCGGTCACGCACCTCGGCGGCATATTTTTCAAAGGCCTGGCTCATCACGCCGCGCAGGTCGGCATTCTTGCGGACGAATTTGGGCACCCAGTCAAACTGACCAAGCATGTCATTGGTGACGATCACCTGGCCGTCGCATTGTGCGGATGCGCCAATGCCAATGGTCGGACATGAGACCATTTTCGTGATCTCTATCGCCAGATCTTCGGAAACACCTTCAATGACCATTGCAAAGCACCCTGCCTCATCGGCCTTGCGGGCTTCATCCAGAACGCGTTCGCGCTCGGCATCATTGCGTCCCATTGCACGAAAGCCACCAGCGACATTGACGGCCTGCGGGCGAAGGCCGACATGCGCCATCACCGGAATGCCGCGATCAACCATGTGCCGCACGGCTTCGGCGGCATAGGCTCCGCTCTCGATCTTGACCGCCTGACAGCCGGTTTCCTTCATGATGCGTGCAGCATTCAAAAAGGCGACATCCGGATTAGTCTCATAGGACCCGAATGGCATGTCGACCACGATGAATGCCTGCTGTGATCCGCGCATGACGGCCTGCCCGTGCATGATCATCATTTCCATTGTCACACCGACAGTCGATTGCAGGCCGTGCACCACCATGCCGACGGAATCCCCGACCAGGATCAGGTCCACATGGTCATCCATCAGCGCGGCCGTTGGTGCGTCATAAGCCGTCAGGCATACAAGCGGGACACCGTTCTTGGCGGCTGCAATGTCACGCACGGTCTTGCGTCTTACCTGAACTTGCTTGGACATGATCACTATACCCTGATCGTCAGTGCTTCGTGGATTCGAATGCGCCTGAAGGGATTAGACAAGGCTTGAGGACCTGACAAGCGTGCAGATGTCAGCCATGCACCACTGCGGGTACACCGATCAGCAGTGTATGCAGCCAGAGGACCGTGACGACATAGAAGCCCAGGCCGAGGATGATGGCGATGAGGTCACCCTTCACGCTGGCCTTGCTGATGGCCGGACCATTATCGCCACGTCTCTTCGCCATGATCCTTGAAAAGACCGCATAGGCGAGAAATGAACCGAACAGAAGAACCGATGCCAGGTCGCCATTATAGATGAGATGAGCTGCTGCCCATATCTTTACGGCTGCGAGCATGGGGTGTTTGACGCATTTCTTTATATGCCCCGTCGGCACATAAGCCGAAACCAGCAGGATCAGAGATATCGGCATGATCGCCAGGACGATGTGTCGTGTCCATTCCGGCGATGTCCAGAACAGAATATTGGTAGGGTCGATCCTTGCCTGCCCATAGCCCCAGATCATCAGCGCAAGGCCAGATCCACTGACCAGCGAGAACAACCCCATATAGGGGCCATAGCCGATCTTTTCGCGCAGATTGCCCGGTCCCCGAGAACGCATGGCAGCAACGACATGTGCCGTGAAGAACAAGACTATTCCGAGATACAGATATGACATTGCCAGCTGTCGCCCCCAATCACCCATCGACTTGACACTATCAGGTTACCCTTCCGCTTGACAGTGTCAAGTCCATTGCGGGGCCATGTGACTGGATGAATTGACGTCACTCACCTGAAGCTGACATTTCATCAGACAGAAACGCGACGAGCGCCTGCACACGCTGTCGGGATCGGGCCGATGATGGATAGACCGCCCAGATCGGTTGATCGAGCGGACGGAACTCTTCGAGCAGTTCCACGAGCCGCCCATTCCCGAAATGCTGGTCGACATAGAAATCCGGCAACTGGCAAACCCCCAGCCCCTGCAGGGCGGCATCGAGCACGCCAAAGCCATTATTGCAGCGCCACGCACTATTGGGCCGGAACAATGTCTGACGGCCATTGACGGTGAAGGTCCAGTCGCGCGCATTGCCGAGCAGGCAGCGATGCTGATCCAGATCCTGAATGCGCTCTATCGGTGGATGGCTGCCAAGATAGTCCGATGATGCGCATAGATGCAGGCTGCGTTCGCCGAGACGTTTACTCTCCAGCCGGTCTCCGGATGGATCGCCAGTGCGCACGCCCAGATCATAGCCTTCGGATATGATGTCGAGGATGGAATTGGTCAGATTGATTTCCAGCGTTACATCAGGATGCAGCAATGCAAACCGGTTGAGGATCGGCACGATGGACCGCTCACCAAACGCCACAGAACAGGTGATGCGGATGGGCCCGCGCAGCGTGTCACCGCCCGACATGATCGATTCCAGCGCGGCGTCGCGTTCATTCTGGAGGTGCCTGCATTTCTGCTCGAACAGTCGCCCGGCTTCGGTGAGGTTCAGCCGCCGTGTGGTCCGCGAGATCAAGCGCGTGCCGAGATAATCCTCCAGCGCACTCACGCGGCGGCTGACATTGGATACCGATACGCCCAGCGCCTGTGCGGCACGGGTAAAGCTCTGCGCCTGGGCCACGGCGAGGAATGCATCGATCCGGGCCCATAAATCGGAAGTGTCTGTCATCTGATTATTGCATGAGATAAAAATTAAATTGCCGGACAAAAGGATATAGACTTCGATTCAGCAAAAATCGATCCACAATTATTCCAAGACCGGGAGAGCATCCGATATGAAAACGCGCGCCGCTGTTGCCTTTGAAGCCAAGAAACCGCTGGAAATCGTTGAGCTTGACCTTGAAGGGCCGAAGGATGGCGAGGTGCTGGTGGAGATCATGGCCACGGGGATCTGCCACACGGATGCTTACACGCTGGACGGTTTTGATTCCGAGGGCATCTTCCCATCCATTCTGGGCCATGAAGGCGCGGGCATTGTGCGCGAAGTCGGCAAGGGTGTGACGTCACTGAAGCCGGGCGATCACGTGATCCCGCTCTACACACCGGAATGTCGCCAGTGCAAAAGCTGTACGTCGCAGAAGACCAATCTTTGCACATCCATCCGCGCTACCCAGGGCAAGGGCGTGATGCCGGATGGCACGAGCCGCTTTTCCTACAAGGGCCAGACCGTCTATCACTATATGGGCTGCTCGACCTTTTCCAATTTCACCGTATTGCCGGAGATCGCGCTGGCGAAAATCCGCGACGACGCACCCTTCGACAAGGCCTGTTATATCGGCTGTGGCGTGACCACGGGTGTGGGCGCTGTGACCAATACGGCCAAGGTCGAACCGGGTGCAAATGTGATCGTGTTCGGACTGGGCGGAATTGGCCTCAACGTCATTCAGGGCGCCCGCATGGCGGGGGCTGACATGATTGTCGGTGTCGATATCAATGACGACAAGGAAGACTGGGGTCGCAAGTTTGGCATGACCCATTTCGTGAACCCGAAAAAGGTCGATGGCGATATCGTGGCGCATCTTGTGGCGCTGACGGATGGAGGGGCTGACTATACGTTTGACTGCACCGGAAGCACGGATGTCATGCGTCAGGCGCTGGAGGCGTGTCACCGCGGCTGGGGCGAAAGCATCATTATCGGCGTGGCCGAGGCAGGCAAGGAGATTGCCACCCGCCCCTTCCAGCTGGTCACGGGCAGGGTCTGGAAAGGCACCGCATTTGGTGGCGCACGCGGGCGTACGGATGTGCCGAAGATCGTGGACTGGTACATGAACGGCAAGATCGAGATCGACCCGATGATCACCCACACGCTGACGCTGGAAGAGATCAACAAGGGCTTTGACCTGATGCATGCAGGTGAGTCGATCCGGTCCGTGGTGGTGTTTTGATGGGGCATACCCCCCTCAGTCCTTCGTGACGCTGCTGCGCAGCTCCTCAGGATGAGGTGGATGGCTGATCGGGAGAGCGCCTCGTCCTTCGAGACGTGGTCTTTGACCATTCCTCAGGATGAGGCCTGGTGGTTTGGTGGTCAGGTTCCTCATCCTGAGGAGCGGGTGTAACCCGCATCTCGAAGGACGAGGAACCGATGCGAGGGGTGCGCATTATGGGAACAGAGGTTTGGGTCTAAATACTCAGATGCGCTGACGGAAAATATTATGTCGGCTTCTATCGTGGAGACGACATCGAGACACGGGTCGCTGAACACAATGTGGGCACCTATGAAGATGCATGGACCCGATCGCGGCGGCCCGTTGAACTGGCATGGTGCGCACAATTTCCCGACGCTGTTCAGGCTGTTGCGTTTGAGCGGCAGCTCAAGGGTTGGAGACGGGACAAGAAGGAAGCCGTGATTGCAGGGCGGTTTGATGATTTGCCTGCATTGGCATCGCGTCGCCGCAAGATGCGAGATGATTGAGAAACGCCTCGTCCTTCGAGACGGGTGGCTTCCATCCTTCGAGACGGGCTTTGCCCTCCTCAGGATGAGGATTGGTGGTTGCCCCTCATCCTGAGGAGCTGCGCAGCAGCGTCTCGAAGGACTGAGGGGGCCCGTCTCGAAGGATGGATACAAGGAAACAGATATATGACCCACGAAACGCTTTCGACCAATCGCAGTCATGGCGGTGTGCAGGGTGTGGTAAAACACGCATCCTCCGCGACCGGGACGGATATGACATTTTCCATCTATATTCCCGATCATGAGCATGGCGCGAAGCTGCCTGTGCTCTGGTATCTGTCCGGGCTGACCTGCACCCATGCCAATGTCACCGACAAGGGCGAGTATCGCGCGGCATGTGCAGAGCATGGGATTATCTTCATTGCGCCCGATACCTCGCCGCGTGGGGATGGTGTGCCGGATGATCCTGAAGGTGCCTATGATTTCGGGCTGGGTGCGGGCTTTTACGTCAATGCGCTGGAGCCGCCTTTCAAGACGCATTACCGGATGCGGGACTATATCGAAAAAGAGCTGCCTGCCTTTGTGGCGGAGCACTATCCGGTCGATCTCAACCGGCAGGGCATTACCGGTCATTCCATGGGGGGGCATGGCGCGCTGACCATCGGGCTACGCAATGCGGACACCTATCGCTCTGTGTCTGCATTCGCGCCGATTGTCTCGCCGCTCAACTGTCCCTGGGGCGAGAAGGCGCTAGGCGGTTATCTGGGGGCTGACGACAAGGATCTTTGGCGTGACTATGATGCCTGCGCGCTGATCGAGGATGGCGCAAAAGTGCCTGACCTGCTGGTTGACCAGGGCACAGCCGATGGCTTTCTAGAAGACCAGCTCAAATCGCAATTGCTGAAAGAGGCCTGCGAGAAATCTGGACAGAAAGCCACGATCCGCATGCAGGAAGGCTATGACCATTCCTATTATTTCATCTCGACCTTCATGGCCGAGCACGTGAAATGGCACGCTGAACGTCTTTGAACGGTGACTGGTATAAACTGTAACTGGGGGATCAGGTCATTTCGCCCGTAATTTCCCAATGGTGCGGATGGAGGGACTTGAACCCCCACGCCTCTCAGCGCCAGAACCTAAATCTGGTGCGTCTACCAATTTCGCCACATCCGCACATTGGAAGCGCGTTATAAAGGTGCAAACGCGCAAAAACTCAAGACCTGCGTGAAAAAACTTGCAGACCGTGTTTTCAGCCTGTGTTTTCAGCATGTCAGCTGAAGGTGGTGATGACCTTGCTGCGTCGGTCTGTCCTGCCTGGTTCTGATTGTTGATAGAGCGATTTCAGGACAGCTGGTATCTGCGAAATCAGATCACCCGCGATCAGTCCCGGCCCCAGCTGAAGCGAGGCTTCACCATGCATCCAGACAGCAGCACATGCGGCCTCATAGGCTGGCATGCCCTGCGTCATCAATCCGCCAATCATCCCGGCCAGCACATCGCCCGAGCCCGCGGTCGCCAGCCAGGGCGATCCGTGCACATCAACGGTCTGGCGCTCCTGCCCGGCGCTGATGATCGTATCGGCCCCCTTGAGCAGGATCGTGCAACCCGCACGCGCCTGTGCCTTGCGAACAGCCTCCATGCGATTGACCGATGAAGACAGAAGCTCAGGAAATATGCGTTCGAATTCACCGACATGGGGTGTCAGCACACATTCAGCATGCAGTCCCTCCATCAGGGTGCGCGGATCCTCCGAAAAGACGCTCAATGCATCCGCATCGATGACCATTTTCCTGGATGCGCGCAGACAGGAGAGCACATGCTGACGGGTCTCGACGGTCAGGCCGGATGCCGGGCCGACAATGACCACATCTGTTTTGGCCAGCTTGTCAGACAATTCCGATTGCCTGGCGTAAACCTGATTCATGATTTCCAGATTATTGTAGGATAGCTCTCTCAAAGCATCTGGCGCTGCATACATGGTCACGACACCTGCGCCCATTCTCAGGCCCGCCAGTGCCGCCATCCTGGCAGCCCCCGTTGAACCTGCAGGGCCGGAGATAACCCCCAGTCGCCCACGCTTGTGCTTGTGATCGCTTCGTGTGGGCCATGGTAGAGCCGCACTCCAGCCATCTGGATCGTTGACCCGTGCCTGTGGGCCAGTGCTCTGGATAATGTCCTCACCCAATTTGAGTGGAACAACGACCAGTTCCCCGCATGTGCTCGCCGCTGGCTCAAGCAGATGAACTGGCTTGAGCGCTTCGAACGTCACTGTGACATCCGCGCGAATAAAAGTGCCTGGCAGATCCGAATGATCGCCGTTGAGACCGGAGGGCACATCGACAGACAAGACGGGTGCCTCTGCCGCGATGACCGCCTCTACGAGCGCCTTCACCTTGCCTTCCAGCGCCCTGTTGAGGCCGATACCGAACAAGGCATCCACAAAGATGAAATCCTGCTCGAAATCATTGAAGATCTGACTGAAATCGCCGTCGAAACCATCATCGAAGACATTGACCTCCCCTTCCCAGCCCGACAATTCGAGCGCTGGCGTCAGCGCCTGACCGTCTCCGCTGGGGTCATAGAAGATCACATGTACATCACGTTCTTCGGATTGCAGTTGTTTTGCGATGACGAGACCATCCGTTCCATTTCCGCCCGGACCGCACAAGATGATGACATGTTCATAAGGCCAGCGTTTCAGGATTTGCGCCGCACAGGCTGTGCTTGCGATTTGGATGAGACTTTCCCGGGATCGCCCTGCCGCCATTGCCAGCTTTTCAGCTGTTGCCATCTGATCCCGGCTCAATACTCGATACATTGTTACGCTACCCCTTGAGGACTGTCGTCCTTTGATGATTATAGGACAAGGAACAGTTCCTTAGAGATTGCAACAAAAAGCACGCTCGTTATCAATGCTAATCGAACAATTCTTGGGCGGGGGCGCCCATGCTTCAGGCACGCGCAGGCAAGAACAGCCAAGGTTGGGGTTTATACCCTGTTGTCGCGGTAAATTATTGCGCTAGACCGGTCGCAAATTCGCCAGCGTATGCACTTTCGAATATAGGTTGGCGTTTCAAGGCTGAGGAAAAAAATGAAAAAAATTGAGGCTATCATCAAGCCATTCAAACTCGATGAGGTGAAGGAGGCCCTGCAAGCCGTGGGATTGCAGGGAATGACCGTGATGGAAGCCAAGGGCTTCGGACGTCAGCGTGGACACACAGAGCTCTACCGTGGCGCAGAATATGTGGTCGACTTTCTTCCCAAGCTGAAAATCGAGGTCGTGGTTGCCGATTCCCAGCTTGAAGGTGCGGTTGAGGCCATCTCCAACGCCGCCCAGACAGGCAAGATCGGAGACGGGAAGATCTTCGTGTCTGAAATTTCTGAAGTCGTCCGCATCCGCACCGGTGAAACCGGGGATTCGGCAATCTAGAATCCGCATCAAGCAGCTGGCGGGCCATATGCAAATATGGTTAGTCGAAGCGACAGGCCAGCTGACCTGAAATAATAAACAATGGCACTTACCAAGGAGGCCTCCGTGTCCGAAAACGTACTGAAGCTAATCAAGGAAAAAGACGCAAGTTACGTTGACCTGCGCTTTACCGATGTTCGCGGGAAACTGCAGCACGTCACGTTTACTGCGGATGCAGTTGACGAAGACATGTTCGTTGACGGCACCATGTTTGATGGTTCCTCCATTGCTGGCTGGAAGGCCATCAACGAGTCAGACATGGTTCTGATGCCTGATGCTTCAACGGCCAAGGTAGACCCGTTCTTCCAGGAAACCACCGTCACGCTGATGTGTGACATCCTGAACCCGGGCACGATGACACGCTATAACCGTGACCCGCGTTCCTCCGCCAAGAACGCCATGGACTACCTGAAATCCACCGGTATTGGTGACACGGCCTATTTCGGTCCAGAGCCAGAATTCTTCGTCTTTGACGACGTCAAATGGTCGATCGAGCCGCACAACACGGGCTACTCCTTTGACTCCACGGAACTGCCGGTGAACTCGGCCAAGTCCTATGAGACCGGAAACATGGGCCACCGCCCCGGTCCAAAGGGCGGTTACTTCCCCGTCCCGCCTGTCGACATGTGCCAGGACATGCGTTCTGAAATGCTGACCGTGATGGCTGAGCTCGGCATGAAGCCAGAGAAGCAGCACCACGAAGTTGCACCTGGCCAGCACGAGCTTGGCATGGTCTTCGGCGAGCTGCTGGAAATGGCAGACCGCACGCAGGAATACAAATATGTGGTCCACAACGTGGCTGCATCCTACGGCAAGACCGCCACATTCATGCCCAAGCCAATGTACAAGGACAACGGTTCCGGCATGCACGTGCACCAGTCGATCTGGAAAGACGGCAAGCCAACATTTGCTGGCGACGGCTATGCTGACCTGTCCGAGACCTGCCTTTACTACATTGGCGGTATCATCAAGCACGCCAAGGCACTGAACGCGCTGACAAACCCGCTGACCAACTCCTACAAGCGTCTGGTCCCCGGCTATGAAGCACCTGTGATGCTGGCCTATTCGGCACGTAACCGCTCTGCCTCGATCCGTATTCCTTACGGTTCTTCGCCAAAAGCCAAGCGTATCGAAACCCGCTTCCCTGACCCGGGTGCAAACCCATACCTGGCTTACGCAGCGCTGCTGATGGCCGGCCTGGACGGTATCCAGAACAAGATCCACCCTGGCGACGCCATGGACAAGGACCTTTACGACCTGCCGCCAGAAGAAGCCAAGATGATCCCACAGGTTTGTGGTTCACTGCGTGAAGCTCTTCAAAGCCTTGATGGCGACCGTGAGTTCCTGAAAGCAGGCGGTGTGTTCGATGACGACCAGATCGACGCTTACATCGATCTGAAGATGGAAGAAGTCATGAACCTTGAACTTCACCCTCACCCGGTCGAGTTCGAGATGTACTACAAGTGCTGATCTGATCTTGTCAGTTCGAAACGCGAAAGAGCCGGCTCAACAGCCGGCTCTTTTTTGTTGAGGCGAATATGCCTGCATTAACTGCTGTCGCTGAACCTTGCACATATGGTAAATCGTCACCGAGACCCGATCGTGATATCGGACATTCCGACGTGTCGACAAAGCCCCCGTGTAGAGATGAGGAGACGCAATATGATCCGTTTCAAATTCGCCATGAGCCCCCTGCTGAAGACCTGTCTGGCCAGTTTCATCGCACTATGCGCAACCCTTCCCGCCCAGGCGCAACAATCGCCGCTTATCGCTGACGATGCACCACGTCCGGTCACCACGGCATATCTGCTGGTTCCGGGCGAGGAAGATTCCATGCAGCTTTACTTCGGTGAGGCCGCACTGCAGTCAGACGACAAGGTTGGATTTGAAGCCATGTGGGAGATTGCCCCGGCGGCTGATGGCTGCACCACAGCCCTTGCCGAATATGAGGCTGACGACCTGCTGTTCTCCGATATCGTCATGATCGGTGCACCCGATGCCTATGCCAGCGCTGATGACATCGTGACGCGCGTCACTGGCACACTATTGCTGGCTGCTGGCCAGCACGAGCTTGAGATTCCCGCAGATCTTGCTGAATGTCAGGCACGCTTTCTGACCGGTTATTACGCCCTCAGGGAAAACTGAGAAAACAGGCTGTTGCTCATATCTGGGCCGGTTTACCCCTTGCTGATCCGCAAAGAGGATTTGAGCAATTTGATGAATCGGTTTGGCCTGAGATTTAACCTGAACAGGTTATGGTGCACCCATGATCAAGAATGCCAGATACCTCCTTGTCGTCGCCTTCCTCTCCGCCCTCGGCGCATGCGCAACCGCGCCGCCAGAGCGTCAGGAGAATGCATGCGAGATCCTGAAGGAAAATCGGGACTGGTATTCGGCCATCCGCAAGACCTCCAAGAAATGGGGTGCGCCGATGGGACTTCAGCTGGCGATTATTCGGCAAGAATCAGGGTTTCGTCATGATGCGAAGCCTGCGCGCGGTGAACGTCGCATGCTGGGCCTGCTGCCGGGGAAGCGCCCGTCATCAGCATATGGATACGCCCAGGCGCTCGACCAGACATGGGATGAATATCGCAGCAGCACCGGAAACAATGGCGCAGAACGCGATGATTTTGACGATGCCGTCGATTTCATTGGCTGGTATGTCAATCAGACCGGCCGCAAGACCGGCATGAAACAGTTCGACTATCGTGGTCATTACCTGGCCTATCACGAAGGCCCGGCAGGCTATCAGCGCGGCACATGGCGTTCCAAGCGCTGGCTGATTGACGTTGCAAACCGTGTACATTCGAATGCTGACCGCTATGAGCACCAGATCCAGGGCTGCCGCAAACAGCTCAAGAAGCGCTGGTTGTTCTGGTAATCATCCACGCAGACTGCGAATAGCTGTGGTCAAATGGGGGCTCGCCCCTCTTGCGTATTGACGCGCAACGCACTTCTTCCCTAACCAGTAGCGTTATATCCATATCCGTGACCGGATGAGGCCCCCTGATGAATAGGGCTTTGCCTGTCGCGCGAATATGTCCAGACTGGCAGAATGCAATGCGGGGCAAGTCCCGTCAGTTCAGCTAGCGAGGACATCACCATGGCCAAG
>PAQI01000030.1 GCA_002709235.1 Hirschia sp. | reverse complement strand
TCAAGAGAGAATTTCAAACGGAACCGAACCACCGCCCTCTCCGAATGGCGGCAACTTTGTGTCGCCTAAAGAGCCAGCCTATCCGGCTAATCAGAGACCCGTTCGCGTTTGTCTGACACACCCGCCACGCATTCCCCTGACATCGAGACCGTTCGAATTCCACCTTCTACGTTTTGACTGTCCAGTCAGCGAGGAGACCGCGCTAGTCTGAGTTCACTTTCAAGCGCGTTATGATTGTGTCGACGATCACATCAGCAATCAGTTGCATGCGTGTGTCGCTTTCATCATCGGCCAGCTCGATGGTCAGCCCTGCTACATCGAGATTTTCCAGTGCCCAGCCCTTCGAGGTGCCTTTCTCGGGATTGTGTCCGGGGATCCATTTTGGTGGCGGATCAAGTTCACGATCAAACCGTTGTTTAAGATCATTCGGAAATTCAGCGTTCGCAGGAGAAAGGTCCTCCTCGGGATGTGAATAAACGAGTGTGCTGCGAGTGGAATGAAAGTCCAGGAACGCGAGAACTGAACTTTCCTTTGTGTTTTCAAGGATCAATTGTTGTGCGTATGCAACTTCCGGCTGCGTGGCGTCGTACCAGTTCCGATTGAGGTCAAATCCGCCGGCATTCAATCTCCAATATCCATGAGTGACCCCATCAGGATTCATCATGGGAAAGAACAGGACTTTGACATTGTCGAGCTGTTCGGTCTCGAGGGCCTGTAAAAGACTTGGTATGAAATACTGAAAGGTCTGCGCGCCAGTCGTCTCCGGTGGGTGCTGGCGTGTCAGTGCTATGATGGTGTTCTCCGCGTCTTCCTTTCCATAGAGGAAAGCCACCAGGGGACGATCTTCAAACGATCGTCCATAGGTGACCTGTTTGAGTTCAAAGGTTTCAGCGACCTTGCTGCTCCATACTTTCACGCTGGCATCATCTAGCAGTGGTTGACCAGCGATGCGGACATGTTCTGAAGGCAGATCAAAAGCCAACCGCATCTGGTGGCGATCTTCGGAGATTGAGTAGTTGTCAGGCTCAAGCCCGGACCAGACACCACTGTCTAGCAAGACCTTTGGGGAATAGCGTTGCTTGTAGTCTCCAAAATCCAGAACGACGTCCACAGGGGTTCCTGTTTTTCCTGCAATTTCAAACGCATACCATGGGCTTGGATTAATGGGTGGATCGACCACATCCTCGTGGTAGACGGTCAAGTTGAAGACGCCGCCCTTAGTCACTGTGCAAGCATGCAAGCCACCGCCAGGAAACTGATATCCCAGTTTGAGATGTTCTGTTGCACAGGCGACTTGCCCATCCAGAGCAACATCAGCCATTGTAGAGCAGGCTGACGCGGCAATGGATGTGGCAAACAGGATTGCCGCCTGAAGCTTCAGGCTTGCTCGCATTTTGATCGGCACCTAGAACGTCGCTTTGGCGCTGAGATAGAATGTCCGTCCATTTGGTGAGTGAAGAGACCCAAGATATCCCAGCGCTTCATCCGCCAGCGGCGGATCCTCATCGAATATGTTGCGAACCCCAAAACGCATTCTGACCGGATAGTCTGTTTCATTGAAAAACTTGTAGTCGATATATGCGTTGTGGCGGATCAGAGAATCCACAGTCCAGAATTCACCGGTTTCATCATTGGTCGCGCTGGTATTGAGCACATCATCGACATAACTGGTGAACCAGCCTGCACTGAAGGGCCCATTGCTCCATGTCGTGGAAAGACTCCAGCGCCACTCTGGGCGTCCGTCCTGCCTGACGAGATCACCCAATCCTGACAATGTGGCGATTTCCGATATTTCGCCAGCAGCCTGAGCTGCGAGTATTTCTGCTTCCAACGGTGCTATGCTTTGGCTGAATGTGAGCAATTGCGCGACGTTTAGCCGAAATGAGAAGTCACCCGCCGACGTGTCATCCAGATTATAATAGACGCCATAGTCTATGCCATCGACTTCACGCGGTAACAGGTTCTTGTAGTTGTCAGCTACAAAAAGGATCTGGCCGACCGGGTCGATCCCGGTACCTTCAAAATCGGCAATGTCTTCTGCAGTTGGATCGGCGCGAACCACCGAAGTGTTTGATGATCCCCTTACCCGCTGGAGGTAGTCGTTGATGAGGTGGTTGTCGTCGCCGAAGATCCCCACGACGTCTTCCTGCTCGATACTCCAATAGTCGACCGTGAACTGGAGCTTGCCGTAGATTTCAGGAATGAATGGTGAATCCAGCACGAGTCCTGCAGAAAAACTTTCTGACTCCTCCGGGCCCAGATCTGTTGACCCCTGACGCTGGCTGACAACAGCGATTGTCTGTTCACAGTCTGAGAAACTGGCAATACGACCAGCTCGCAGGTCAGCTTCACACCGTATGTAATCAGGCCGGTTGTTGACGCGCTCCAGAGAACGGTCAAATTGCTGTTGCAGGTTGGGAGCCTTGAAGCCTTGCGACCAGGCAGTGCGCAACAGCAGGAAATCTGATGGTCGCCAGGATAGCGCAACCTTGGGCTTGGTCACTGCACCGAACAGATCGTAGTCCTCGTAGCGCGCAGCCAGTTGCAGATCCAGCGCCTGAACCAGAGGTACATTCATCTCTTCGGATACCAGTGGTATCGAGGCCTCGGCGTAAGCGGAAAAAACGTCGCGATCACCTTTGGAATCCAGCGTGGGGCTAGAACCCATCACATCGCTGGTTTCTTCACCTGTGACTTCGTTGATGAAATTGATGGTACCGTCAAGACGAGGATCGCGGTCATCTTCATATTCTTCATGCCTGAATTCGACGCCGAATGCGGCCCCTATATCGCCTGACCAGATCGACAACAGGTCTGCCTTGGAAACCTTGAAATCGACAAGGCTGAGCTTGGTGGTACTGACACGTGAAACCGGGACGAGGAAGCTGTTGATCGTGTCATGATCGCTGGGTGTGGTGTCGCCAGAGTTGGATATAGGCAGTCCCCCACCATTGAACGGATTATATGCATTGGGTGTATCGAGAGCGAGTGCCTCTGCAAACAGCGTGTTGGAAGTTCGAATGGTGGTGTCGTCGGTTTCTGCCTCGGAAACCAGGAATGCGCTGTCCCAATCCCAGCCAGCAAAGTCTCCGCGTGCGCCACCCAACAACCTCCAGCTGTCATTCTCGACCGTGATCTTGCGTGGGCCAGCATCGACAAGGCGGTAGCGTCTGAGAAGCACTGCATAGCCTTCATCCGGCGTGCCAATGCCCTCGATCCTGTTAGCAGAGCCAGCAGGACCAAATGGGTTGTAGTAGTTTGATGCCGGAATGACTTCGAAACCGGCCGTCAGCTGCGCAGATCCAGCTCTTTCTGCATATGAATCAGAGTGATAATATCCGGCTTCACCATAAATTTCGATGGCTGGAGAAAACTCGTAACGGCTCGTCAGAAAGAGATTGAGCCGCTCAACGCCATTGGACACTGTCCGTTCGGCATTGGTGTTGTATCGTTCGGCGACTGATCCGGATGAGTTGTTATCATCGATACAAAGACCGTTGCCAAGGTCGACCCTGCAGCCGGGAAAGTCATCAGGTTGCACGTGAAAGCCACCCGATCCATTGGTAACGTCGCTCAGCGAAACTGTGTCTAGCGATACAGGGTCGAGCAGTGTGAAGGCACCCCAAGGCGAGTTGTTCGAGTCATTGCGGAAGTTTGTATCGCCCGCCCAGTCTTCCGGCAGAAGATCCCGATTGTCAGAATTGGCGGAGAATTCCCGTTCCGATGCATATACAGGGTCTCGGTCTGTGTAGGCACCGAACAATGAAATATTGAAACGGTCATCATCCGATGTGTGACCAGCATCAAAATTGAAATGATATTCTGTTGAGTCGACATCCTCTTCCTGGCTCACACGGAACCCTAGCGATACGCCATCCAGGTCGCGCTTCAGGACCGTATTGACCACACCCGCGACTGCATCAGAACCATATAGAGCCGAGGCACCATCCAGCAGGACTTCGACACGGTTCAACCCCGTGACCGGAATGGCGTTGGCATTAACAGTTACAACCGGGACGAGATTTTCTGACTGAGTGCCCGGGTGGTTGACCATGCGCCGTCCATTGAGCAGGGTTAGCGTATTGCCGGTTCCCAGCGCGCGTAGGTTGATGGACGCAACGTCACCCCGCGCAGAGTTGACCCCGCCAGATACGTTTTCGGTGGCGTTGAACCCGACATCACCCATCTGCGGTATTGACCTCAGAATATCGTCGCCATCGAGGCCGCCAATCCCGGCAAACTGATCTTCGCCCAGTGTGATAACCGGCAAGGCACCGTCAACACGGGCACCGACAATCTGTGAACCGACAACGACGACAGTGTCCTGACGCAATTCTGCATTCGTGCTGCCCGCCCCTGCTTCGTCTGGTAATCTTTGTTCCGGAACCACAGGTGCTTCCTGAAACACGATAGGCGTTGTCTCGACGATGTTTGACTGACGTCGACTGATGGCTATTGCACCGTCACTGCCGGTCCTGGATTCAAGACCAGACCCGCGCAGCAATTGCTTCAGGACTTCGTCCGGGCTTCCGGTTGTTGAAACGCCGCTTGTCGTCAGGCCAGCTACAAGTGAGGATGGATAAATGAGATCCAGTTCGGCCTGATCAGCATAGGACTCCAGTGCCATCTCAAGGGAGCCTGCTGGAATGCTAAACGACTTTTCAGTTTGTGCATTTGCAGCAGGAACGACTGCCATCGCCAAAACAAGCGACGCTGCACCTGCCAAAAGTCTATTGCGCAACTCTATCATAATCAGATTTCCCCTGTCGAAGTCCTGACGCCCCTGCGTCTCTGTCTTGGAAGACGAGGCAGTTTCAATTAGCCATCAGGGTTCAGGGAAATTAATTGGAACGGATCAGGATTTCTCCAACGCCTTCCTGAACCGTATAGCCGAATGCATGTTCAAGCACCTCGGCAAAACTGCGCACATTGTTCGCCCTGAATGAGCCACCAATGCGCACGTCTCCGACTTCATCGTCCTTGATGCGAAGCTGGACCTTGTTATAGCGATTGAATTCGGCAACAGCGTCGCGAATTGGAGTGTCATTGAAAAACAGGCGGCCCTGACGCCATGCCAATTGGTGAGCCAACTGTTTGTCGTCCAGGCGATCAACCAAAAGGTAGGAATCCAGGGTCACGGCCCGGTCACCATGCTGCAACAGGACTGATTGCTTGCCGTGAGTGACTCTCACTGAGCCCTCACTGACCAATACCTCAATTGCGCGATCCAGCTTTGACACTGAAAAAGATGTTCCAGTTACCAATATGCTGACACCTCCGGAATCCACGATGAAAGGCAGATCCTGATTTTTCTTGACGTCAAAAAATGCTTCGCCCGAATTTATCCTGACGTTTCGCCTTTTCTGATCGATTATGTATTCGATATCTGAATTGGTATTGACTTGCATGACGCTTTCATCGGGAAGCAGCAATTGCCGCATTTCCCCTATATCCGTGGACACCAGCATGGGATTCGGCGACGATCTGAGAGTGATAATGCCAGCGCTTCCGAGAGCCATAAAAGCGAGGCATGCCGCCATGGCGAGGATCCATCGTGATGGAATTCGCGGGCTCCTGGTGGGTTTCACATCATTCAGTTCGGAACTGAATGCTGCGACGCGTTGGATGTCCAACCAGGCACGCGCCATACGCAGAAAAGCGATGCGCTTTTCCAATCCACCAGCGACCCATTTGGCGAATTCCGGGTCTTGACCACACAGCCGCTCAATATCCCATGCAGGCTGACCATCTTTTTCCAGACAGCCAGCAGCATCCAGCCTGGCTAGCCAGACCGCCGCTTCATCTTCACATTTACCTGAGGGGGTCACTTTATCCTGAATCCAAGAAGCAGCTTAGCTGTTGTTTTGCCGACTGGCTTTATTGCTTTGACGGACATTCCTGGGGCCATGTCCGATGACTTCTGCAAGCTTTCTAACGCCCTTTGCCAAATGACGCTCGACAGTGGGTTCTGAAATGTTGAGTCTTTTCGCAGTTTCCTTCTGAGATATACCCTCAACTCGTCTAAGATATATGACCGCCCGGGTTCTGTCGGGAAGATTGTCCATTGCATTCTTGAGCGCAAGCAATTCCGTTCGATGCTCCAACTGCCGATCCGGACCGGGCTCACTATCGATGACGTTCAAACTCTCGAAATCCATCATATTCTCAAATGAAACCACCTGCAGACGCCTGATCCGGTCGATCATGAGATTGCGCGCTGTCGAGAAGATCAAAGCGCGTGTATTGGCTGGTTCGCTATCAAGTGTCTGTGCATATTTGAGCAGGCGTGCGTAGATTTCCTGCCGAAGGTCTTTGACTTCATCCCGGTGTGACCAGCGCTTATACAAGAACATGGTCAACTCGGCCTCGTGGCTGAGGACTTCTTGTACAAACCACTCATCTGGAAGCATGGTTTTGTCCTGGGTGAATATCAAAAATCAATTCATCGTCCGCATACCAGCGCAAATTTCTCTTATCCCAATAGCACGCAGTGTCAAAAAGACCCGCGATTGACCAATTACAGGACTGGGAGACATAGAGGAGCTGGCATTTTGTTCAATTTGGATGTCCATAAATGACCCGCCCCCCCCCTGAAATTGAAACTTTCAAAGGAAACTCCTCCATTTCGCCGACGGCGTGACCAGCAACTCTCAGCGCCAGATCACCAAACGCTGGGCGAACAACCGAGCAGAGAACTCGCATCTTCCGCTCTGACGAAGAGAGCGAGCAATGCTCAAGTTCAGGCGAATGCAAAGTCTGCAGAGGTTTGCAACCACCCATTCCTCCGTCGACAACCTGTTCAATCTGGAGCGCCACTTCTACTCAAGAGAGAATTTTAAATAGAACCGAAACACCACCCTCTCCGAATGGCGGCAACTCTGCGTCGCCTGAAATACTGAGCGTTTCCGCCGTCGTGAGACCAGTTCGCGTTTGTCTGACACCACCAGCCGGACACATGCCCCCCCCTCAAGCGGATATCCACAAACGGATTTGCCAGATTAAACGACGAATTCCAGCTTAATTGAAATCCGCTATTCTGTCCGAATTGAGAACCGGATTTTTTGCTACCACCAACTCAAAAAAGCACTGACCAAACACGCGCTTTTCATTCTGGACCTTGTAATCTTTGTCGGCCAGCCTTCACCAAACAGGCCTTCAATACCAACGATTCAGCCAAACTTTCGCCAACCAGACAGATAACGGCAGCAGAACCTCAAGTGTCATTGAGCCACGCGGTTTCTTGTCGATATCCTGGCCTCCCATAACAAAAAAAATTCAGGCGAATTCGCCATACGGGGAGGAAAAGAAATGACTGGATTTTCCAGATTGATGTTGTGCACGGCAATTACGGGCACAATGTTCGCCATGCCACATCTGGCGCAGGCACAAGACAGTGAAGCAGAAAGTAGAACGACCAGAACACTGGACATGGTGGTCGTTACCGCACGAAAATCGGAGGAAAACCTTCAAACAACTCCTGTGGCAGTTACAGCTCTATCTGCTGACGCCATTCTGGATGCGCAGGTTGCAGATGTTTCCGATCTTCAAAGAACAGCCCCCGGACTAGTCATTGCCCAAGGGGGTGCAAGCACGTCGGGTTTTGCCTTTGTATCGATACGCGGACAAGGCAATCTGCAACCGATCCTCGCCAATGACCCTGCCGTGGGAACCTATATTGACGGCGTGTATGTAGCACGCCCTTCCGTCGGTCTTACAGACCTGCAGGACATCCAGAGGATCGAAGTCCTCAGAGGGCCACAAGGGACATTGTTCGGGCGTAACACCACTGGTGGTGCGATCAACATCATCAGCAATGATCCTGTACTCGGAGAATTCAGCGGCCAGGTAAAAGGAGAACTCGGTAGCGACAATTACAAGGCCGCATCAGCCACGATCAATGTCCCTTTGACAGAACGACTGGCCTGGCGAACCAACTACAGCTTTCGCAAACGGGATGGCTTCGGAAACAGCCAGGTCACGGGGCGGGATGTTCTGGACGTCAACACCAATTTCATTCGCAGCAAGCTTAAATATGAAGGTGATAGCTGGAGCTTGGTCCTGTCTGGAGACTATAACAAGATGGAGGACGAGGGTTCGGGCATTCAACTGGCCGCCGTGAACACCGCCCTGGTCCCCGCTCCATTTCAACCTGGCCTGCTGGCGTCACTGCACACGAAGGACAACTGGTGGGACACCTACGCCCTTGGAACCACTCAGGCGACCGGGACTGAAGACCTACCCGCAGATATTCAAGCCATGTATGGTGTCGCTCCCTATAACAATCTGGAAGTCTATGGCACCTCGGCAAAACTGGATATCGAGCTGGGGGACTGGGCGTTTCAATCAACAACTTCCTGGCGGCACAGCGAAAATGAAGGCCTGACCGACACGGACAGTTCGCCTGTTCCTCTGTTGGCAACGTTTGCTGGTTCCAATTCGGAATACTTTTCTCAGGAATTCCAGGTATCCGGTAATCTGACCGACAGGTTGAGCGTCATATCTGGCGGTTACTACGGACGTGAAGCTGGATATGAATACAGCCGCTCGCAAATATTCGGAGGTCTGCTACGCGACAGTAATGCTGACGTCGTCAACAAGACATTCGGTGTCTATGCGCAAGGCTACTACAGCATTACGGATGATTTGCGCCTTATGGGTGGATATCGTCACACATGGGATGAGCGAGACAGTTTCCTGCACAATGCACAGGTGCTCGGCCTGCCCTATGATGCACCTGTGGCGCGCACGCCTTACGGCATCAACTGCACAGTGGATGCGGATACTCCGCCCACGGCCACGGACTGCACCAAGACCCAACTGGCGACCTTTGACTATCCGGCATGGGCGCTTGGTCTGGACTGGCAGGCAACACCCTCCCTGTTTGTGTATGCAAAGACCAGTTCCGCGAGCAAGGCGGGAGGATGGAACCTTCGCGCTGGAGGCCTCCCTGCATTCGCTCCGGAAAAGGTCAAGGATGTGGAATTTGGGTTCAAGGCAGACACACTCCAGCAGCGTCTTCGATTCAACGCTGCCCTGTTCCACACCTGGAAATCGCAAAACCAGGCCATTGTGAACGATTTCGTTCCTGGCATCGGTGTGACCCAGTATATTCAGAACAATGGGGATGTGCGGATCTGGGGTCTGGAAACCGAACTCGTCTTCCTTCCCTGGGAAGGCATGGAAGTGACCGGAAACCTGAGCGTCATGGATGGTGAGTACAAATCCGGATCCTTCCAGGAGATCCAGGTCATCGCCGGAAGTGGTTGCACGAATTCTGACAATGTTGTCGACGGTTGTGTTGTCGACCTAAGCGACACACCTCTTATCCAGTTTCCAAAGTCGCAGTTCAATCTGAGTGCAAAGCAGGTCTTTGAACTGGCTGGCGGTGAATTGTCAGTGCTTGGATCCTGGTCTTATGTGGATGAGCAGCATTACTCAGCGGTCAAGCCAGCTGACGAACAACCCGACGCTGTCAAAATGCAATATGCAGAAGAAAACGCTCTGGGACTTGTTGATTCATACAATCTCTTTAACGCCCGCGTTGCCTTCAGACCTCAAGACCGCAATTTTGAAGTGGCGGCCTTTATCCGCAATATCGGCAATGAGAAATATCTGACACGCCGATTTCCAGACGTTTACAGACAGCTGGGCATTGCAACAGAGTTTGCAGGCGAAGCCCGGCATTGGGGTGTTTCCCTTTCCTATGATTTCTGAGGAAACACATGCCATGTTGGCGCTGGAAACGTCAGGCTACCTGTAACAGATAGCTGGGCACCGAATGAACACGCTCCTGCGAGAGTTCCATCCGCAGGAGCGTGCCATCGCCAGATCTTGTGCGAATAGCCTTATAAACATAAAGTTGAACAAAAAGGAGGAATACTCGAATGTCATGCGTGGTGACTGATCCGTCAGAAGCTCGATGCCGCCCCCTGACAGTTTCATATTTCAACATAGAGAACCAACTGGCTGTTGGCGGCATCACCGCTGACATTCGCAGTTTCGGTTGGCGCGGAAGCTTTCGATCCCAATTTCAGGCAGATTACTACTACCTGGATTACTCGTTCGACTCACGTGTCGAAGGCTCCCGACTGATGTTTTCCGATCGCTCCTTTACACCACCACCAGGCGATATCGCATTCATCCCGCGTGGCTTCCTGATGAATGCCGAATGCAAGCCCTGCCATCAAAGGCTTTTGTGCCTGACCATCGACCATGACAAAGTAGACGCCTTTTTCGAAGACGACCGCGTTTTGAGAGGTGTAGAGCCCTGTTTCGACGTTCAGGTTCCCGACGCCAGGCAGATGATGGCCCGCATTGCACGAGAAGTTCGTGAACCGGGTCTAGGAAGCGACATTCTGGTCGAATCCTGGGTCATGATGCTGATCGTTGAAATCGGTCGAATGGCGCAAAATGCTCCCCGTCAGGGAATGACCACAAGTGGCAAGATCGCAGAATGGCGCCTGAACCGGATCAAGGATCGTGTCAGGCATGGTCTGGGCAATACATTGTCTATCAATGATCTGGCATCAGAATGCGGGATGAGCCCACGCCATCTGGCACGTGCTTTCAAGGCGACACTTGGCATGACCCTGAGCGAATACATCGCCAATGAACGTATGCGCCATGCCGAATCCGAGCTGCGCAACAAGGATCTGCCCATCAAGATAGTTGCCCACAATTGCGGGTTCAAAAATGCGGCTGCATTCGCGTCGGCATTCCGCAGGACGACCGGGATGTCACCGCGGGAATACCGACTTCATCACTTTCAGTACACTCACTGATTTTGACCGAAAGACGGATTAAGCTGACCAAACCATTCATGCGCGCATCGCTTTGATGTGAACGCAATTGCGATCCTCGCTCCTGACCGCTAGATCCAGTGCTCCCCCTGCCCAATTCCGACCGAACGGCGACGCTATGTCGTTTCCGCCAAAGTGATTGGACATCGCGTTCGCAGGAGATCAGCTACCATACCCCCACTGAAAACGAATGGTGAGGAAGAATATGAATGCCGTTGATGAACTGATCGCCTATGCCAAGGTTCCCGACCCCTTCCGTAGTGCACCAGACAATCTTGCAGAACTTCAGATGGAAGCGGTTCGAGAGCGCTTTGCTGAGCGTCGCCAGCAGATCAAGGTGCTCGACAAGCGCGCTAAAGAAACGGGTACCGAGCAGATAGAATCTCTCGACGATCTTGTGCCGCTATTGTTCGCCCACACCAATTACAAGAGTTATCCGGAAGTGTTCATTGACAATGGCCAATGGCAACTCATGAACTTGTGGCTCGGTTCGCTTTCAACCTACGACACCTCTGGTATCGATGTGTCAGGAGTTGAAGATGTTGATGACTGGATTGATGCCTGTCACGCAGCTGGCCATTACATCTATGCCTCAAGCGGCACGTCCGGAAAATCATCATTTCTCAACCAGACACAGCAGGATCGAGACTATTGTGTTCCTGCCTGTCTGGCTGCGTTTGACTTGTCGACACCGGGATTCAAACCAGATCACGGTCGATCGGTTTTCACAATGATGCCCGACAAGGGTACGCACAAGATGACGGAGGTAAGCACTGCCCATTTCAGTCGGTGGGCAGCGCCCGGCGAATTTCACAGATTGAGCAATGACCCCATATTGGCAATGGATTCCATGCGCCCCGCGCAGCTGCGTCGGCTCCTTGCCGCAGGCAGGGTCGGGCCAGCCGAAATTGCCGCTTTCGAGGACAAGATTGCGGCCAAACAGGCCAAACGGGCCATTGAGCTTGAAGCATGGATCGACAAGATCGCCGAACGTCATCAGCGCCCGCTTTATGTCGGTGCCATGTGGGGCGTTCTGTGGCAACTGGTCGAAGCCTTGCGAGCGCGCGGAATAGAGGATGGCGATTTCCATCCCGAGATGATTGTCTCCACGGGTGGCGGCACCAAGGGCGCAAAGGTTCCAGAAGACTACAAGGAGCAGATCACCCGCTTTTTCGGAGTCACAAAGGATCGTCTGTCAAACAGCTATGCAATGGTGGAAATGAGCGGCTTTTGCGCTCTCATCCAGCCCCATGATGTCTACGCTACGCCGCCCTGGCTTGTCCCGCTGATCCTGGACAAATCGGGCGAAAAACTCCTCAATCCGGCTGATGGCAAGGGTACAGTCGAAGGAAGAATGGCATTCTTTGACATTCTTGCTGATGGTCGCTGGGGTGGCGTGATTTCCGGCGACAAGGTTGTTGTCGAATTCGGTTCGGAACTGGATGGTGTCAAGACACCCATCGTGCGCTCGATAAACCGCTATCAGGACCTTGAGGAAGGCGAAGACAAGCTGACCTGCGCCGGTTCGATCGACTCCTATATTCGTGGATCCATTACAGCTTGAAGCGGAGGAAAGTCCCATGTTGCATGAAGCCATAGTAGGCGAACGCATTCTCGTTCCGCACGTCATCAAAGGCGAAACAATTCTCAAGGCAGAGGTCGAGCACAAATCCCGAGCAAGTGGTGACATCGTCATGACACCCACCATTGATCTGGATTCCCTGATCTGGTCACGCCAGGAACCTGGCCCTGCCTTCAATACTCCGATCGGCGAGATCGTCGACTTTCTGGTGGAAGTTGGAAAGGCATTGGATTTTGATCGCAACGTGCATCTCCAACAAGCTGCAATAAACAATTTGCGTTGTAACAATCTCGGGGCACGCATCCTCGAGAACTGCTACCGCGACATTGCACGCTTCTTCGAGCGCGACGCGATTGTCGCCGAGGCTGAAGGATCCTTCGGGGCACTTGGTTTTCTTGATGGGTGGCAGACAAAAGAAGTGCGTGGAGCCCGCCTTTCAATTCGCGCCTGCCCACCACGCATAGTACATATCCTTGCGGGGAATGCGCCAATCGTACCGCCAATCACCATCATTCGCGGTGCCATAAGCAAAGGGGTTCATCTGCTCAAGATGCCCTCCAATGACATGTTCACCGCAACTGCACTACTTCGTACAATGGCGGATGTCGGCCCCAATCACCCCGTGACACGATCATTCTCGGCAGCATATTGGCGTGGTGGAGACCCGGTTATTGAGGGCAATGTCTTCCGTTCACAATATTACGACAAGCTGGTGGCCTGGGGCGGTGACGCAGCTGTCCGAAATGCCATGAAGTACGCAGCTCCAGGCTTCGAGATCATTACCTTCGATCCCAAGATCTCGATCTCCCTTCTGGGTCAGGAAGCCTTCAATGGCCAACAGGATCTTGAAGAGATAGCTGCACGCAGCGCTGCTGACATTGGTGCATTCAACCAGGATGCTTGCAGCTGCGCGCGGTTTCAGTTTGTTGAAGGAGAGACTGAGCAGATCGATGCCTATTGCGAAGAACTGGTAAAGGCCATGGGTCAGGACAGTCGATATGGAGCCGGGCCAGACGGCCCGACACCTCCACCGCCCGTACTCGAGGAGGTCGACATGCTTGGCATGCTGGAACCCGTCTACCGAGTGTTCGGTCGACCTGATGGGCATGGCATGGTTATTCGTTCGAGTGAACCTGTGTCCTTCAACCCAAGCGGAAAGCTTGTGAATGTGGTTCAAACACCCTCGCTGAAGGGCGCGGTAAAGCATGTTACCGTCGCAACGCAATCTGTCGGCGTCTATCCACCTTCGCGCATTCCTGAAGTCCGCGATCAGCTATCGGCAGCAGGTGCGCAACGCATTGTAGGCCTGGGCAACATCAATGCCGGCAGGTTTGGCGGAACACCTCACGATGGTGGATGGCCACTGCATCGCATGATGCATTGGGTCGTGACTGAATAACAAGAAATCGGGACTGAACATGAATACGACACTCTCCCTAGACTATTATCGCCTGCTCGGCCGTTCAGGGCTTCGGGTTTCACCTCTCTGCCTCGGCACCATGACATTCGGTGAGAGCTGGGGCGCGGAGGAAGCCGAATCCAGGCGTATCTTTGACGCCTATGTCGAAGGCGGTGGAAATTTCATCGATACAGCCGGCTATTATGCGCAGGGGCGGTCCGAAGAACTGACCGGAAAATTCGCTGCTGCGAAGCGAGACAGTCTGGTCCTGTCGACCAAATATGCCTTGGGCGGTGCCAATGGTGACCCAAATGCCGCCGGAAATGGCAGAAAGAACATGATCCGGACGGTCGAAGAGAGCCTACGCCGTCTGAAAACAGACTATATCGACCTGTTCTTTCTTCACGCCTGGGACAACACAACTCCAGCAGATGAAATCCTGAGAGCCTTTGACGACCTGGTACGTCAAGGCAAAGTGCTCTACATTGGTCTTTCTGACATCCCCGCCTGGCAGGTCTCCCGTCTTCAAACAATCGCGGAACTGCGAGGTTGGACGCAGTTTGCAGCACTACAGGTCGAATACAGCCTGCTTCAACGAGCGACTGAGCGTGATCTGATACCCGCAGCCAAGACAATGGGATTGGGTGTCATGCCGTGGTCTCCATTGGCCAGCGGCCTTCTGTCAGGCAAATATGCCACAGACGCGCAAGCACCAACTGACCCCGAAGGTGGGCGTGGAGAAATGATCAGCGCGGTGGGACGGGTCAATCCCGCAACGATTGCAGTCGCTGACGCCGTAAAAGCCATTGCCGATGAAACAGGAGCCAGTTCAGCCCAGGTTGCCATTGCATGGACTCTGGCCAACCCTGCTGTCACAGCGCCTCTGATCGGTGCCCGCACCTTGCGTCAGCTGGAAGACAATATCGGTGCACTTGGCGTAGAGTTGTCGGCAGACCATCTCTCCGCGCTTGATGCTGCAACGCGCATTGATCTCGGCTTTCCTCACGACTTCTTGCAATTTGACTTCATCCAGGCGGGATTGACGGGGCACACGCAGCTGCGCGCCCGAAGCTGATCATGTCGAAGATCAGCCTCGCACCAATCTGCCAGGTCGAAGACCAGTGGAAACGCCATGCCGTCGGATAATCTCACCACTGACAATCGTTGCGCAATAACCTTCGGCTTCCTGCATGAGCCGCCTTCCTCCCCCAGGCAGGTCGTACACAGCATGAGGTCGGTGAAGTCGAAGGCTGGCATGGTTGATGACGTTGATATCGGCTTTCTTGCCGATTTCGAGACGTCCTCGATTTAACAATCCCAGAAAGTCTGCATTGTCCGCGCTGAGCGTCTTGATCGCCAGCGGCAATGCGATGCGTTCACCCTGGCGGTCGCGCGTCCAATGCGTCAGCAAAGTAGTTGGATAGCTTGAATCGCAGATCAGACCGTAATGCGCGCCTCCATCGCCAAGACCGACCAGACTCTCATCGTCTGTGATCATCTCAAGTGAAGCATCGAGATTTCCGTCGCAATAATTGGAAAATGGCGCGAACAACAAGGCCTTTCCATTATCCTCAAGCAACAGTTCATAAGCCATTTCCAGAGCAGATAGTCCGCGCGACCGAGCAAGCGCCGCAACACTTCGGTCAGGCGTAGGCTCATAGTCGGGTGTCTCGCCAAGAGGATAGACATCTTCAAATGAACGCAGAAGAGTTGCCATGCCTTCCAGCCGCGCCTCATCCTGGTCTTCAGCAAGCAGTCTGGTACGCAACTCCGGCGTTCGCATGGCGGCTACACGCTCGGCCAGGGTCAACGATACTAGTGGCTGATAGCTGGCACATGTGGAAAACGGATTATAGCCTGTATCCAATCCGAACACGATTCCCATCGGACGCGGATAAACCTGCGCTCTTAAATGCGTATCGTTTGTAGCATTGAAAGCACGCATGGTTTCGATGGTACGTTTCCACCCTGTTCGGTCACTTCCCCACTGAGCAAGCGAATATGTAACGGGTCGACCTGATTCAGTTGCCATGCGCTGCAGCAAAGTAATATCAAGATCGTAATCAGCGGAATCGAGATTGGGTATCATCTGCAAGACACCCCGTCCCATGCGCCCTACTGCTCTAGCAATAGCGGCAAGTTCATCTGATGCGGCATGGAAGCTTGGAATAAACTCTCCATCACCACGCCGATGAACCATGGTTCGCGAGGTTGCAAAGCCCATGGCACCTGCTTCCAGCGCTTCGGTCACAAGCTGCGTCATTCTTGAAATATCTTCAGCTGTAGCAGGTTCCCGGTCGAGCCCCCTTTGCCCCATTGCATAAACCCGAACAGGTGAATGAGGCACATAAGCTGCGATATCGATATCCCAATGCCGAGCATCCAGTGCATCGAGAAATTCGGGAAAGCTCTCCCAGTTCCAAGGCAATCCCTTCGCCATGACAGCTTCTGGTATATCCTCGACGCCCTCCATCACATTGATAAGCGCTTCACGGTCTTCGGATCTGCAGGGCGCGAAGCCGACCCCGCAATTTCCGATCACCGCGGTAGTGACGCCATGCCAGGAAGACGGCTCCAGAGTGTCAGACCAAGTCGCCTGCCCGTCATAATGCGTATGGATATCGACAAAACCGGGAGTCACGATGCATCCTGAAGCATCAATCTCATCGGTACCGGTTTCTGGTACATTGCCGATATCGCAAATTCGCCCATCAGCCATTGCAAGATCCGCCAGATATGGCTCGCCACCATTTCCATCGACAATCAGGCCATTGCGAATTATCAGGTCGATCATTTCGAAAGCCCCTCCAGCATTCCGCCATCTGCCTGTTCCTCGGTCACCCATTTCACCATGCGTCGAACAGGTTCGATTGCGTCCTGGCGCTCCATATTGTGCTGCATCGTCGCTGCGCCACCCAAGGAAACAAGCCGTTGAGCACCTTGGAAAGCGAGGCGATTGCGCAGTTTTTCCTTCAACGATTCAGGGTATATTCCGATCGTCTGAGTGTATGCATTCACTGAGCGTACAGCTGTTTCAGTGGACTCGATGGGCACAATATTGCCGACCCGGCATGCCAGAATCCTGGAAAAATCGACGGGATAGTCTTCCTGGCTGACAATCAGGGCTCCCTCATTGTTCCTTCCACCAAACACACGATAATCCTCGTCCTGCAATCGAGCTGCGTCGATTTCGGATTTAAGGCCCTGGTCAAAGGCCTTGTGCGGCGTGCTGAGATGTGGTGGCAGCTCCTGGAGTGCAGCGAAAGTCAGTTCGCCTAGCCGGTTCGCGCGTTTCACCCCTTCCTCATCAAGGCCAGTCTCGGCATAGATGACACGAGCACTGACGCACCCTTCCTGATTTTGTGCGCCAATATCGAGTGCTAGGCGGCGCGCAACTGCCTTCAGCGTATCATCATCAACAAAGGCCTCCTTGCCGATAATGGTACCGCTCAATTTCGGGTCCTGCGTTATCAGGTCGATTCCCGGCTGGAGATATCGAGTGATATGCTTGATGGAATCGAACCCTCCCCAAGCAATGATCTTCTCGACACCACGCGGATCATAAACAACTGATTCAATCGCATCGTCCCCGCCCTTCCAGTATGCCACTGAGATATGCTTCGTGATCGGATGATCAGGGGCCATTTCCACCATCGTGCGAACCAGTGCCACCGCTGTCAGTGGATCATTCGATGGCAGCTTTATCAACGCATCCGATCGCGTGAGAGCATTGCGAACAACCGTCAGTATACTGACTATCGGAGCGTTCCCCGCAATCACATGTACGCAGCGCGCTCCGAAAGCGCGTGTACGAGCCGACAGTCCTGGAAAACGACTGCTCCCTTGATCAACCCAGCCCTCCAGATATTCGATCCCACAGCTACGATCGATCATCGCCCGCATTTCCGAACGATCAAACATGCCCGGTAGATTGGAGTAGTGGAACTTCAGAATGCTCTCAGACAGTCCCGAGGTCATGCAGGACAATCGGAAAGCCTCCCGCACATGCGGATTGGATTCAAAATGAAGGCGCTGCCCAAGCTCCACCAGATAATCCAGAATGTCCTCGAAGCTGATTTCATACAGATCTGCCATCTTTGATGGTGTGTTCAGCATGAGCTTGTTCAAATGTTCTGCAATATCCGGAGCTCGAAAGCGTATCCCACCGCGGCGCCCGCCATGTTCGATCTTTGCATCATCAATGATCTCGCCACGAATGATCAGCGGGACCGTGAATTCCTGTGACATGAGTGCCTCCTTACATCGATAATTCAGCTAGAAATTCGAGCGCGCGGTCATGCGCCTCAGGCGCACCCGCACAAACAATACGATCATCGCCGCCCTCACTCTCGCCGTAACGGCGCACGGGCGGAACAATGTGAGGCCCGGTCCGTCCACACTCACAAGGCTTTTCCCAACCCGACCAGGTGACTTCATCACCTGTGATCAATCCCGCCCAATACGTATTCGGCATCAGATCGAGTCCACCGAACCGGCCTTTGATCCCATCTTCTCGCGGCAGAGGCTTGCCTGTCGTCGGATCTAGCAGGAAGGGAATGATGACCGGCGGAATGTGGTAATTGCCATTCTCACACATCATGCACAGCCCCATCATCTCGCTGGTCGCGTACATTTCATAGATGTTGGTGAACCCCAGGAATTCGAGAACCTGCTCGCGCCAATTGTCAGGCAGATCCTTGCCTTTCTTGCCCCCTCCAGTCAGCAACACACTTCCTGGTCCGAATATGTTCTTGATTCCACGCTTGAGCCCCTCTTCTGCCCAGTCATAGAGAATGGCCCACATCGCCGTGACGTAGACGTCTCGACCACCAAATCTTTGCTGCGCCTCGTCAAAGAATTTGCGGACATCTTCAGGGCGACGCTTTTCAAGCTCGACCAATGACTCCCTGCGATCCAGCAGGACCTGCGAGATTCCCTGAACACCAGCTTCCCCGCGCGCTTCAGCAGCTCGTAACCTTCCGCCCAATGAAGCGACATCCGCACTGAACCGTGCATCAGGGTACATGAAGAGCGTATTGTCTTCACCGCCGGCATAAAGGTCGACCTGAATGCCATTGCCCCGCTGCATGGCTGCCGCGCCATAGCGGTACCCGGGTATGATAATCGGCATGTTGTTTTGGGGGATATCAGGCCCACTGTTTCGCCCCCACCAATCACGAATGATTACCCCAGAGTGGACAATCGTCTGTCGCCATTGGGCCTTGGTGCGTGGAACGAATGACAGCTTTCCTGTTGTACCCGATGTATGTGCGACAGTCAGATCTGTCTTCGCGTCGAGCAGATCCAACCAGTCGTCAATGGTCTCGATATCCTTGGCATCGACATGACTGATATCAGTCGTCGTCAAGCCACCCAACCACCGGGTCAACCTGTCGAAACGTGAGCGCTCCAGATAGCTGATGGGGTAACTTTTATAAACGGTATGGGGGAATAATAATGGTGCGATATCATCAATGGTGTTGATCGCCTCAACGCCCTGCTCGCGAGCCAGCTTGTCCAGAACCGAAATTCCCGGTCGCAACTCTGCAAAGCGCTTTCGTGCACCTTCGATATGCAATTGCGAGATCTGATCATTGGTCAGCTTGAACGCTTCATCATATGGAGCATTGTGAAAGGATGTCGGGTCCGCCAAAAGCTGGTTGAAATAATCACTCATGTTCACTCCGATATACTGCTCTGTCCAAATTGAGCGTGGCGGCTGGAAAACCCGCTGTAAACGCGATCAAGGCTCTTGGATTTGCCAAAGTTTTGTTGATGCGCCGGAATATGTGAAAAGCGCGGGAATGCCCGTAAAAAGCGCTCTCACACCTCAACGTGCATATCCTTTTCAATCGTGCGACCGGAGAGCCAGAACAGCAGGCCGGCGACGATAAAACAGATTGATCCGAGGCTTAGCGACAGGCGAAGTCCATCAGCACTGGCCTCAGAACAGGCCGCTGATGATGCCGCGGCGCATTCCGAGACAGTTGTGCCATGTGTCACCATCGCAATCTGCGCAAATATATCGCTTAGCAACCCAATGACCGGAGGGCCAAGGCCGTACCCAACCAGTGATATCAAGGCAATGAGAAGAGCCGCCGCAGTTGCCCGCATGGTCGGCGGTGCAACGTCCTGCGCCAGAGTGTACATCGCTGGCATATAGAAATGCTGACCAAACGATGCTGCCAGCAACAGCCCGATGGCCAGCGCCATGTCCTGCACCATGAATGCTGCACAGAAGGCACAGCCTGACCAGATCAGACCAAGGGACGGCAACCAGGTTCGAATACCAGGAAAACGGGACCGCCCGCCTTCGATCAACGGGCCGGTTATCAAGGTGATAAATATGCCGATACCACCTGTCGCAAACCCAAGCACAGCTGCTGCACTGCCGACCTGCAAGTCATGCGCTCGCATCAGGAACGACACCATATACTGATGATTGGAATAGCTCGCGAACCCGGCCACGGCACCTGAAGCGGCTACTGCCAGAAAACTGCGCTTGCTCATCAACAAGTGAATCGTGGCCAGAAATGTTGGGCGTGAAGTTACTGACTTGCGAACAGGCTCCCGCATTGTCAGTCGAAACAAAAGCGCAGCCATAATGCCAACGAAGCCACAAACCAGGAATGTGGACCGCCAGCCATAATGTTGTGCAAACCATCCGCCAGCAATCGCTGCCGTCAACGCGCCTACTGGACCGGCCGCACCATAAATCGACATTGCGGTCGTTCGCTTGGCAGGCGGAAAATAGTCGGAAATCAGGGAGTGTGATGGTGGTGCACACCCAGCCTCGCCTATGCTGACTCCGGCGCGACCGATCAGCATTTGCAGGAAATTGCCTGCAAGGCCGCACAGCGCCGTCATCGCACTCCAGGTCGCAAATGCTGCGGTGATGATCGTTACGCGATTTCCACGCTCTGCAATTCGCGCAATTGGAAAGGCGGCAATGATGTAAAGCAGTGCGAAAGCAGGCCCGCCAAGCAGGCCGAGCTGGAAATCACTTAATCCCAGATCTTCCTTGATCAATTCCTGCGTTACGCCGAACAGCAATCGATCAACATAGTTCATGGCATTGAGCATGAAGAGCGCAGCAAGCACCCACGCCAAGCTCGTGGTTATCCGCGATGGAGAATTGTCTGTCTTCACCCGAAATTCTCGGATGCTACAATTGATACCCGCCCAGAATTCTTAGGCCATCCAGCTTCTGACGACATTGCAAACACTCCCGCTAAATTATTGTTCTTTTTTGTGTTTTATAGCATTCTCCCGGAGTGCATGGGCTATATTCATGGCATGTTGCGCGGCCAAACATTCGCCAATCGGACACGATTTTCGGCTGGGTAAGCAAGAGATGTAGCTATTGAGTTGGACGCATTCTCTGAAAAATCATCCATCAGCTCTACGCCGGACTTATTTCATCAGCCGACACAGAAACTGTTCGCAATACGTGGAATGGGGTCAGTTCTCTTTTCGCCTCGGAGGTGCGCAAGAATTGCGCGGAACAAATGCTAGGTTTTCGTGACGGTGATGGGCGAAGCGCACTATCTTTGGCGCGCAGTCGACCATGAAGGCGAAGTGCTGGAAGCCCATGTCGCCAAGAGCCGCAATAAGTTGGCTGCAGACTGATTTTTTACTTCTGGAATTTGTGAAAGATCTCTTGGGAACTATCACCACGAAACTGCGAAATCGTCTTCTTGAGCCCTGATGTTGCGAGATCCTGGCGAATTTTCTGCACGTCTGGATCAAGATGAAGTATCGCATCGCTTTCGGAAACAGCCGATACTGAAGCAGAAAACCCTGCAGCCTCCATGGCGCGATTGATTGATCGCTTCTTGACTGCCAACACCCCGGACGGCACGAGCGCAATCCGCTTAGCCAAATGTTCTACACACTCAACAAGTTTATCTGCTGGAACTGCAGCATTCGCCCACCCCCATTCAACAGCGGTAAGACCATCAATGTGGTTGCCAGGCAGAAAAGCAAACTCCTTGGCTTTACGTGCGCCGACTTGATTGACCCAGCTTGGCGCTATGAACCCCCCGCCAATAGGTATTGTCGGCTCGCTTATCATGCAGTCTTCGGCCACAACGAGCATATCTGCAAACGCAGCCATTTGCGCGGCCACACCTATACAATAGCCATGTACAGCAAAGATCACCGGTTTGGGATGACGCCAGATCGCCATCCACCGATCCACATAGGATGAAAGGCGCAAGACATCATCAACAGGCGAACTGCTAGCCTGATATTCACCCAAATCCATTCCAGCGCCAAACCCTCTGCCCTCACCACGAATGCCAATCACTGGCGCGCCGGTTGAGGCCATTTCAGAGAGCACACGTGAGAACCGTTCCAACATGTCATTGTTGAAAGCGTTGGCTGCTTCGGGACGATCCAATACAATCCAGTCGATCGTTTCTCCTGGGTCAACACGGATACCGTCTATCGTTTGTATGGTCATGCCTACTGCTCCAACACCGTTTTGAACTTCTTTCGGGTCAAATTCGCAATGGAAGACACATCGCCATGACGATCTGATCCATTGTGTCTTTCAGCGCTTGATTGAACGCTTCCTCGTTAGCCTCTTTTCGTTGGTCGCGTCTGACCAGCAAGTTGAGAAACATGAGACTGACGCCCACTAGTCGTCGCTGTGCCACGTTTGACGGCAAATAGTGCACGCGCTTTCTCAGTAAGGTCAGGGCTTGATGTAAATTTGGCGGCGCTTCATGACCGAAAACACCGTACTCCACCCATTCACGCCGAAGCAGATATTGGGACAAGAAGTTCCCATATGAAGCATCGTCTTTGCCGTCGACGTGCAGTTGCGGCAACATAATGATCTCAAGCAGGGAATGCGCATCGGATGTCAAGTCATTTTCGATCACGCGCTTGAGCATGTCTCCACGCATCGGTTCCATCTGCTCCATGTGATAGTCAAAAATGGCCTGCACCAAACCTTCGCGAGAGCCGAAATGGTATTGCACTGCAAAATGATTTCCCTGCCCGGCCTGCTCGGCAATCTTGCGCATTGACACTCCATTGATGCCGGAATGCGCGAAAAGCCGCGATGCCGTGAGAATCAAACTCGTCTTCGCATCTACAGCGTCGAAATCCGTGTTTTCGGCAGTCTGGGTTGGGTCACTCAAGGCGGCACAATCTAAGTCATATGTTTCAAACAAAGCGGCAAACACCGCGGCTCCCTAACGAACATAAGCCGAATATTTTGCCTTGTCCACGCAAGGCGCGTTTACCGAAAAATCGAGCATCGTCGACATTGCCTCTGTTTCTCGCTCAAAATCACGATATCTTTCAATATGTCAGCTTGAATAGTCGCACTCAGCCCGAACCAGCAGCTTGGAGCCCAAAAGGAATTTTTCAATTTATTATTTACAACTGACTTAAACTTTGTACCCTATTCCTCATTAGGGTGCTCATTTGTCACTTTGCTGGATATCTGCACCTAAAAAATAGAAACTGAGGAGAGCGAAACATGACAATGCAGACAGGCCTTATCTTTCACCCTTATATGCGCCCCGGTCGTACCGCGCGCCAGACATTCGAATGGGGCGTTCAAAGCTCGATTGCTTGTGACAAGGCCGGCTTCAACACAATGATGATCTCCGAACACGCTTCGCAGATCTGGGAAAACATTCCCAATCCTGAACTCATCATGGCGGCCGCCGCGTTACAGACAAAGAATATCAGTTTTGCTCCGATGGCCCACATCCTCCCTCACCAGCACCCCACAAAGCTGGCAATCATGGTCGGATGGTTGTCTCAGATCCTGGAAGGGCGTTACTTCATGGGTATCGGTGCGGGTGCCTATCCTCAGGCTTCATATATGCACGGCATTCAAGACGCAGAACCACAAATGCTGAATGACATGGTTCGTGAATCCCTGATCATCATGGAAAAGATCTGGGCGCGTGAACCCTTTTTCTATGAGGGCAAATACTGGGATGCCGGCTATCCTGAAGAAGCCGTAGCCGAAACAGAAGAAGACGAACAACACAAGCTGGCAAATTTCGCCCCCCACAATGGTGCATTCCCGGAAATTGCGGTCACGGGATTCAGCATGAATTCCCCCTCCATGAAGCTGGCAGGTGAGCGCAACTTCAAACCCGTCTCAATCTATTCCGGATTGGAAGCGCTGAAGCGCCATTGGGAAATCTACAGTGAAGCCAACCGAGAAGCCGGGTTTACACCTGACCGCTCACGGCACGCAGTATCGCAAACTGTATTCTGCGCAGACACAGATGCGGAAGCAAAACGCGAAGTTATGGAAGGTCCGATAGGGTTCTGTTTTGAGCGATACCTAATTCCTATTTGGCGTCGTTTTGGAATGATGGACGGTTTGGCAAAGGATGTCGGTATGGATCCTGAAAAGGCTGACCTGGAATTTCTTGTCGACCATGTATTCGTGGTTGGTTCACCTGACACAATCGTCGACAAGCTCAACGTACTGTTCGAAAAATGCGGGGGTTGGGGCACGCTCCAGATCGAGTCACATGACTATTATGACAATCCCGACCCATGGTTCCACTCATTGAACCTGCTTTCCAAGGAGGTCGCCCCGCGTGTTCGACTTCCCGAAAAGGAACCGGCATAACCTGTAGTAGCAGTTTCGATTATTGATACATAACTAGAGTACCGCCAATAACAGGCGGTACTCTTTTGCTTTCTGAGATATCTTGAGATGTCAGCCGGCGTCCGAATTGCGCCCCAGAAATCCGCCAATGAAGAGATCGGCCGCCTGGTTTGCGATCTGATTGGGCGTAAGACGTCCCGCACGATACCAGGCAGGGCAGGAATCCAACATCGCGATCAGAAATTTGCGAGCAACAGTCGTATCAAGATTACTATTCTCAGGTGACGCAGCGACTAAAAGATCCCTCCAGTAATTATCAAAGGAAGAATATGCAGCGAGCACCCGTTGACGCATGTCATCGGGCAACTCTCCGAATGCGCGATTGACTGCAGACGAAAAGTCATCTCCGGACAAAAGATACTCGATATGAGCAATAATGCCTGCTCTAAGACGCTCTGATGGCGACCTGTCAGCCCCCAGAACTTCAACTTTCGCCATGATATGGCGCGTATTGTTATAGATGCCGTCCAGCATTACCTGTTCGACGAGAATGTTCTTGGACTTGAAGTGATGATAAATGCTGGGTGCCAGCATGCCGGCACCCTCAGCGATATCACTCATCTTTGTCGCGACGAATCCCTTATGACGAAGGATCCGCGCTGCGGAGATCAATATCCGCTGTTTTCCTGATTCGATGCTCATATGGAACAAAATAGCCATTTGGGCGTCGAAGGGAAGTCGAGACTTTCATCACCCCATAAAAGGAGTTGTCGGCACACCAGGAACAGCTATGTCGAGAATTTCAAACAACCCTCCCGCCAGTGGTTCCCTGGAAAATCTTGCCTCATCATAGCCTTGTGAACCGGTGATAAGAAACAGCCTCGAAAAATCATCTCCACCAAATGCCGGACGTAGTCCGCGCATCACCGGCAAATGGCGTTCTTCGGTCAAAGATCCATCCGGAGCAAAGCGACGAAGCTTGTCGCTTTCATAAAATGCCATCCAGATATGCCCCTCAACATCAACTGCCATGCCATCGGGGTAGCCGTCTTCGGGTTTGAATGTCAGGAAGTCCCGGCGATTTGAGAGGCTTCCGTCATCCGCCACATCATAGGCCCAGCTTACAAGCGGCATGGAATCATTGACATACGCCGTCTTGCCATCGGGACTGAATGCCGGACCATTCGCCGTCACCATATCGCGCTCTTCGGTGGAAGCCGTTCCATTGATATCAATTCGGTACAATTCGCCCGTATTCCGGGTGTCAAAATTTCCGAGGGTGCTTTCCTTGTCCTCAGCTGTCGTACTGTCATCCCACTGAGCGCAATCGCATGATCCCGTCCAGTAACGCCCCTTGGCGTCTGTTACACCATCGTTCAACCGCGCCTTGGCAGGATTCGGGATTGGTTGCAGGAATGGGGCAAAGATCTGTTTGTGCGGATCAACATGTGCGATCCCGCTGGCACAGGACGCTATGAATCCTCCAGAGGCTCTCGGCGCTATCGCGCTGATCCACTCAGGTGCAACCCAGCTTTGCCGACGACCTGTGGCAATTTCAAACCAGTGTATTCCAGGCGCTTCAATATCGACCCAGTACACACATCCGTCGCGCTCATCCCAGACGGTACTCTCGCCCAGAATGGCCTTGGCCTCCCAAAGGCAACGCCAACCTCGTCCTTCTGTCATATCAATTCTCCTCCCTATTCAGAAATTGACTCAATAGCCATTGTTCAAACCAACTCTTCCGTTTGGTATCAAAGTATAGAGTTCACACTTGATGAGGCCCCACTCTCCCCTCGAGCCGAGACATCAATATCCTTCAGTGCCGGAAGGACCTTGCGGGCCACAAGCTCATAGTTTTCACGGCCCACATCGAAGGGCATGTCACCGAACTGGGTGTAGATGATAAACTTACCGACATCGAAACGCTCTTGCATGATCTTGAGTTTCTCGATCACCTCTTCAGGGCGACCCCAGATCTGAAGGTCGGCCAGGAATTCGTTGAATTTTTCAATTCCATTCTTCTCGATGCTATTTGCCAACGCCCCGTAGTATTCATAACCTTCGATAGAGGCGAACTCCTTGTTCCCAAACTGGTAGAAAGATGAGGTTGATCGTGCATATTCGACCAGATATTTGTCTCGCATTTCCTTTGCTTTAGCCTGGTCTTCATTGCACGCTACAAAGGCAACAACGACAGGCTTGGGCGGCTCTGCGCCAGACATGGCCCGAAACCTGGACCGATAAGCTTCCAGGTCTTCCTCGACCCGATTCCAGGGCTTTTGGGCGATAATCATCAATCCGACATTCAGCGAAGCCATCAGCTTGACCGACTCTGGCGAAACGGCAGATGCAAACACGCGTCCGCTATAGCTGGAATAAGGACGTGGCCTCAATTCCACGCGCTTCTGTTTCAGATACTCGCCGTCATATTCCATGACGCCGGACTCCAAGCCCTGCAACAAGGCTTCAGCATATTCACGAAAGCGTTTGCGCGCCTCTCCCATCGGAACATTGAAGCCGTCGAACTCTTCTTTGCCAAGCCCGCGCCCCACACCGAGGATCGCCCTGCCCTCTGAATAGTGATCAAGCAGAAGAAAACTTTCAGCGATACGTACAGGATTGTGCCAAGGCAGAACTGTTACTGTAGTGCCAAGTTTGATCCGCTTGGTCTGCCCGGCAACCCAAGACAGAAATTGCGGAACATTCGGCGTCATCATGTATCCGGTGAAATGGTGCTCAGGCGTCCAGATGGAGTCGAAGCCCTGATCTTCAGCTCGAGAAGCAAGTGAAAGCTCATGCCTGAACACGTCCGCGTCTGACACGCGATCGTGAAGATTCTGAAAGGTTAATCCGAGGCCCACATCCATTACTTCAATCTCCAAATCTTCAATCTGTTCGCATGCAGCCTAACGCCTATTAGGCACTGTTGCAACATTCATTCTAATGCTTTTTCTGTGGTACTGATCATTTTTAGTGCATATATTGCCTACTTCTTAGTAGGTGTGTCGACTCGTTCAGCCGAGAGAGATAAAAAAATGGAGCACATGCCTCCACATCACAGGCGCATCAAACTCATGCCCCACAAAACACCCAACTCTAGAAAATCTAACTATTATTAGGCTTCGGGCTTCACTAGATCGCGTTACATGATACACTCAGGACATAGAGAGTATGGGTCCGCGAGATCAGTGCGTTCAAGCCTATGAATACGAAGCACCAGAACATTCTGAACGCCGGCCTTGAATGGAAGCGATGTCGGAAGACACACTAAAATCAGACAAATCGTGAAAGAATATCACGAATAAACTAAACGGCATTAGGGTAGGAATTCTTTATGCAAGACTGTAAAGAGACCCGCGATCAACGCGAGCAGCAGATTCAAGCGAACCGACAGGAAATTGATCGCCGACATTCAGAATGGAAAATGCAGTCTATTCCTGAATATCTTGACTGGGCACTGAAAGACTATGGCCAACGTCCACTGATCATCACAGACGATGAAACGGTGGATTATTGCCAGGTAGCCGAGATGTCGCGCAAAATTGCATCTGGCCTGGCAGGGCGAGGAATCAGGCCCGGAGAACGCATTGCGATGGTCATGGCAAACGATCCAATGACCGTCCCCCTCTTGTTCGCAATATGGAGGATTGGCGCAGTTGCAGTACCAATCAACACGCTCTATCGACCCGATGAACTCGCATTCGTTATCGGCGAAGCCGATTGCTGCTTTCTGATCAGCATGGACCGTTTTGGTTCTCGTAATTTCAAGAACATGCTCGACGACACGCTACCTGGATGGAGTGAAGGTAAGTGCGAAACGATGCCGAATCTGCGCGGCGGCTTGGTTTTCAAGCGCGACACGCCCGAGGAATTCCTGAAAGAGCTTTCCAGCTCGTCCGCATCTTACACTGGTACATCTTCAAACAGTGAAGATAGCGCCGTAATAATGTTCACTTCGGGCACGACCGGCCGCCCCAAAGGTGTTGAGATTACGCATGATAACCTGTTACGCGCCGCTTATGCCGGAGCCTATCATCAGGCCTTCGAGAATGGTCGCAGGGCGATATTCTCATTGCCCCTGTACCATGGATTCGGACTGGTCGTCGGGCTGCTATCAGGAATGATCGTCGGCGGCTCTATCGTGCCACTGCTGAAATTTGATCCGGATAAGATCCTGACCGCTATTGGGCGTCACCAGGCCACATATCTGATGGCCGTGCCCACAATGACAATTGCCCTGATGGACCAAGCATCCAAAGGTGATTATGATTTTACGTCACTCACTGCTATCCACAGCGCTGCAGCGCCTACCCCGGCATGGGTATGGGAGCAAATTCGAAACATCTTCGATTGCGACAATATCATAACCAGTTACGGACAGACCGAAGTGACTGCTACGGTTATCTGTACCGTGCCAGGTGATGACCTTGAAACCGTTGCGGAAACACAAGGCTCTATCGTTCAGGCTGGCCTTGCTGGCATTCCGGAACAAAATGGTCTGATCGCAGAATTCAAGACAATCGATCCAGAAACCGGCGCAGACCTGCCCTGGGGAATGGAAGGCGAATTGTGCTGTCGTAGCCCAATGAACAGCAAGGGGTATTTTCGGCAACCAGAGGCCACAGAAAAGCTCTTCCTACCCGGAGGCTGGATCCGAATGGGTGACCTTGGGCAATTCCGACCAGACGGCAATCTATTTCTAACCGGACGCTCAAAGGAACTCTACAAGAGTAAAGGTGAACTGGTTTCCCCAAAAGAACTTGAGCAAATCCTGACAGGCCATGCTGACATTTCACAGGCATTTTTCATCGGAATGCCGGATGACAATTTCGGCGAGTGCGGATGCGCATGGATCGTCCGCAGCAAAGGCAGCACCATCGGCGCGAAAGAAATCATGAACTACCTGAAAGAACGAGTCGCAGCATACAAACTGCCTCGCGACATCTGGTTCATCGAGGACGAAGATCTGCCAAAAACAGGCACCGGCAAAGTCCAGAAAGCCGAACTCAAAAAGATCGCATTGGCCAAGGTCCAGGCGACACAAAAGGGAGAATAAGAGCGATGTCGAGCAGCCAAGTCTCACCGATCGAAGACATTATTCAGGACGCAAAAGAGGGTAAGCCCTACATACTCGTTGATGCAGATGATCGAGAAAATGAGGGCGATGTCATCATTCCCGCCCAGTTTGCAACGTCAGCCCAGATCAATTTCATGGCGAAACACGCACGTGGATTGATTTGCGTCGCCATCACCAAGGCGCGGGCCGATGAACTGAACCTTGTACCAATGGCACGCAATAATCAGTCAGGCTACGAAACCGCCTTCACTGTGTCGATCGAAGCGCGTGAAGGTGTCACGACAGGCATTTCCGCAATGGATCGAGCACACACAATAGCCGTTGCTGTTGATCCCACAAAGACAGACGCGGATCTTGTGTCTCCTGGCCATGTTTTCCCTCTTACCGCACGCGATGGTGGGGTTCTGGTACGGGCTGGCCATACCGAAGCTGCGGTCGATATTTCCAGAATTGCCGGATTGAATCCTGCAGGTGTGATTTGTGAGGTCATGAATGATGATGGCACCATGGCGCGCCTACCTGAACTGCTGAAGTTTGCATCGCAACATGGTTTGAAGGTTGGAACGATAGCAGATCTGATTGCCTATCGGCGTAAGCTGGAAAAAATCGTCGAACTTGTCGCAAGCGCACCGTTTGAGAGTCATCATTGCGAAGAACCTCTGACGATCAAGGTCTATCGAAACCTTATCGACGGCGGCGAACATGTTGCCATTGTAAAAGGTGACATCAAGCCGGATTCAGTTACGTTGACGCGAGTTCATCAGGTCGACATGACTGCTGATCTTTTGGGATGGACAGCCGCACACCGCAATTACGTCCCACTGGCCTTACGCGCCATATCCCAACATACCGGGCCTGCTGCCGTTGTATTCGTTCGCGATCCAAGCCCAACATCACTGTCGCGTAGAATTTCTGGTGGGCGCAAAAATTACCACGACACAAATGCAAACCGTGACTACGGTATAGGCGCTCAAATCCTTCTGGATCTAGGTGTCAGCAAGATGACATTGCTCACTTCCAGCAAATCCAAACTCGCCGCGCTCGAAGGCTTTGGCCTCACCGTATGCGGGCGGCTTGCATTGCGCGAAGACATGGCCACACCGCCCCTACGACTCGCCCATTCAGAATTGCTTTAGAAGGTTGTATCCAATCAGAAGTGCCTAGCGCCGCCTGACGACAAGTAGTCTTATCGTCAGGCGGCGCTTTTTATCATATCGGTAATACGCGGCTATATCCGCCCTTGTGAAAGATCATCGGGTCACCTTGCTGATGCAGGTTCAGATCATGAACCTTTCCCAACACGATAAAATGATCTCCGGCCTCATGCACTTCGTCGAGCGTACAGTCGATCCAGGCGAGCGCCCCATCCAAGATGGGAGATCCAAGCTTGGAAAGGTGATAACCAACATTCTTGAATTTGTTATCACCTTTTGCCGACAATTCCTTGCATACATCCTGTTGGCAATCGGCCAGCACATTGACGCAAAATCGCCCTGTTGCCTTGATCTCAGGCCAGCTGGTTGAAGACCGGTCAGGAAAGAACGCAACCAACATTGGATTCAGAGAAACCGAGGTGAAGGACCCAACGATCAGTCCCGCAGGAACGCCATTGTCCTTCATCGCCGTAACGGCACAAACTCCTGTTGGGTAGTGCCCCAGTATCCGACGATATTCCTTGCCATTATCCGTCATTTCTTATCCCAGATTAGTGGTACGCCTTCTACAGCGGCGATAATCCCAGGAAAATATCGTGGTTTGGCGTCCGGAGATAGTCGAAACTCGGGAATACGCTTGAACCATTCCTCAAGCATGATCATCACTTCCAGACGCGCCAGGTGCATGCCTGCACATCGATGTGGTCCCTGGCCAAAGGTCGAATGCTTGATCTTCCGGCGCCCGGGATCGAACTCCCATGGATTTTCATTGGATTTTTCATCCAACCCATGGAGCGCAGTTGGCAAGAGGATCATGTCGCCTTTTTTCATTTCCACGCCGCGATACGTCAAGTCATGTGCAATCATGCGAGCATCTGACACAACGGGAAAACGCCTGAACATTTCCTCGGTACCACGTAAAAGCTTCTCTGGCCCTTCTGATAACTCCTTCACCTTGTCCGGATGTTGCGCGAGGTAGATCATCAGGAAACTGAGGAAATTCACGACTGTATCCAGCCCCCCCAGCAAGAGCAGTGATATCAGCCCAAGGACCTTATCTTCATCCATAGGCTTGCCGTTGATCTTGCTGTTGACCATCACCGAGATAAGGTCAGTTCGGTCACTTCCTCGTCGCGCTTCAATAATTGGCTCAACATATTTGAAAAAGCCCTGATTTGCTTCATCCAGTGCCTTTGCCTGTTCGGATGGCGTATCACCCGGTGGACGCGTCATGTTCGTAGCGAGTTCGCCCAACATAGCTGCATCGCTCATAGGAAGATCGCAAAGCGCCAAAAAGACCCGTACCGGATAAATCGACGCAAACTGGACAGCGAAATCACATTTTCCATCAGCCGCGAACCCTTCAATGAGCTCTATGGCTGCCTGTCGCACTGCAGCTTCCGCATCCTGTATCTGCTTATGGTTCAGGCTGCGATCCAGAATTTCACGATAGGGTGTGTGCTCAGGTGGATCCATCCGCGTTGGCACCATCGCATATTTTTGACCAGCTTCCTTGGGAAGGAAAATCACTTCACTCGAGAAACGGTCAGGATTACGGTAGACTTCATCGATCACATCGCCGCGTGTCGCTATCCAATGCCCTCCGGTCAAAGGGGTGTAAATGATGTCGGGGATGTCATCTGACTGAATGCGTTTCCACGCCTCGTAGAATCCATCTTCAATGCCATCCAACGCATACATGTCGACATCGAATACGCGATCTGCCGGGACATGAGCCGGGATTTCTGTGCGATGTTTTTCCTGTACTGTTCTAGTGCTCATCGTACTTCCTCGTGCACGGAATGATAAAAAGGGTCGATTAAAGTGACGGATCAATAATGGCCTTGGTCGCCGTCCCATTTCGCGTCACTTCCAGCGCCGCAGTGGCGTCATCGATGCTGAAACGGTGACTGATCAGTGAAGCGAGCGGCACCTTGTCCTGTAGCCGAGCTGCCAGGTGCATACCGTGGTAATAGTTGCGCGGTGCAGGAAAGGCAGCGCCGGCAATCGTCAGGTTCTTGACTGTCAGGTCTCGTGGTGAAATCGGTTGTGTACCGATAGCCCCCCACAAACCCAATATGATATAGCGACCATGTGGCCCGGTCAGATCGACCCCCTCCGGAAAAGCAGGCAGGACACCAGCACATTCGATTACGACATCGACTCCTGCGGGCCCTACAATATCAGCGATCGCACGAGCGCGCTCCTCCACGGGAAGGTCAAGAGACACGACACCAGTGGCACCCAGTTTCTTTGCGGCCTCCAGTCGCGCAGGAGCTTTGTCAATGACAGTAATCGAGCGTGCGCCCATCTGTGACGCCACCAGGACGGCAGACAAACCGACTGGCCCTGCCCCCTGCACGACGACATTGTCGTTAAGTTGAACCGGACCGCATCTGTCAAAACCGCGCAAGACTGTAGGTAGAGCGCACCCCAGTGATGCTATAGCCAGAGGGTCGGCTCCATCAGGTACACGGAAGAAGGACATTCCTCTCGGAAGCCATGCAAAGTCTGAATATGAGCCCCAATTTGGCCTGTTGGCATGTTCGAAATACTGGGTGTTCTCACAGGGTGTCTGTTGCAGGACAGTGCAGGAATAGCAGCGTCCACATAGCGGAATTGGTGACCAGACAACCAGGTCTCCCACGACAACGGGCACACCCGCATAATCGGTTTCGACACCCTCTCCGAGCTTTTCGATCTTACCGACACCTTCATGCCCAAGGATGATCGGGAATGGCATCACNCCCGCCTCACCATTCGCAATGTGGACATCACTTCCACAAACGCCGCCGACCAATGTGCGTACCAATGCACCACCGGGCTCCGGATCAGAAATCGGCAGATCCCATGTTTCCAGTTGGTTTGGCTTCACCAATACTGTCGCTTTTCCTCGCATACCCTTTTCCTATTCTGTCGCGCGTTTATTGGCAGTCGACCCAGGAGGCGGACGGACTAGCTGTCCGCCTCTCGGGTCAATATTCCAATCAGAAGCGGAAAGTAGCTTCTGCACCAAACATACGTGGTTCACCCGGAATAGCCGTGTTGAAACCGCCACTTGCACCTTCAACATAACCTGAGTTGTAGTAAAACTCATCGAACAGGTTCTTGCCGAAGACTGACAAGGACATCGGTCCACCCATCACATCATTCCATCCCAATCGGACGTCAGCGGTTGTGAACCCCGGCAATTGGGTGCGCGGAGTGATGGATGTTTCATTGTTTGAAAAGTACGTGTCGGTTTGCGTGAAGACATCAACACGGAACTTCATCTCGCCCCAGTTTTCAGGTACCGGGAGCCCGATCTGTGCGAAGACAGAGCCTGAAAATTCTGGCGCATCAGTATAGGTATCAAACGGTATGCTAAACCCTGGTGTGCCGGTCGCAGCCGACAGATCAACGTCCTTCTTGGTGAACTCCGCATCAGTGTAGGCTGCCGAAAATCCGAATTCCAACCACTCATTAGCAATGAAATTGGCATCCATCTCCACACCCTGAATACGCTTTTCAGGTACGTTCACCGTAAAGGCCGCAGGATTTCCACCAACCAATGCATATATCGAATGCTGAGCATTTTCGACATATTGTTGGTAAACCGCGACGTTGAATCGGGTCGGCACCGAACCAATGATACCATTGAGCTTGTATCCCAATTCGAAGTCATAGGTTGTCTCATTGTCGAAGAAGTTCGTGTCATTGAACGGCACCACCGCACCATTGAAGTTTCCAGCGCGAAAGCTTCCCCGATTTGTGGCATAGATCATGTTTTCGGAATTGATCTGGTATTGCAGGTTTGCCGTCCAGCTGGGGTCTTCCAGCTTCGCCTCCTGATTCAGAGGCGTCGTCCCATCAAGGTTGAAAATACTTCCTTCCAGCTGCTCAAGGCTGACTTCTTCCCAGGTGTATCGTCCACCCAGTGTAGCGGTTACCTTGTCTGTTAGTTTATAGGAGCCCTGAAGGAAGACAGCCTTCGAATTGATTTCACCTCCGTAGTAATATGCCACATCCGCGAGTGGCACATCGAGTTCGGCGCCGACAATCACTGGAATATAGTCGATTTTATCGCTGGTTGAATAAAACGCACCGATGATGAAGTCGAGCCGACCATCCAAAGCTTCACCTTGCAGCTGAAGCTCATTTGAATAGGCTTCAGTTTCGAAGGTTTCGCCGCCAGGAGGTCCATTACCCAGCCCGGATCGATTATATAGATTCAATGAATTGAACGGAGATCCCGACAAAATACCTGGCGTGCGGGCGAAGGCATCTGCATAGCTGAATATATTCTTTACGACGAGATCATCATTGATATCATATTCAGTCGTGTTGATAAGAAACCCTGTGTGCGCACTATGAGGAAGATCATAGCTCAACCACACATCAAAGGGATTTTGCTGCTGGTATTCAAGATAACCCTGCACTGCCCCCGGCCAGGTACCATCTCCTTCCGGACCATCACCAAGAATTGGCGCAAAAGGACTATTGAGACCATACACACAATCTAGTGTATCCGTTAGTTTGTAGCCATTATTTGTTTCACCACATGCATGGTAGGAGTATAGCCCACCTGCACCTTCCGACCCGCCAAAATCACTATATTGAGCAACAACAGTGTTTCTGAAATTGTTAGTGGGCTCGAAAACAGCTGTAATCCGTCCGGACAACGCCTCAACATCCCCCAGTGTACTGCCTGTGTTAGCGTTGCGGATGTAACCATCCTGCTCAACATAATCTCCAGCCAGACGAATTTTCAAAGAATCTGAAACCGGAACATCAATAGCGCCCTGAGCTTGCAACAAATTGCGCTCCCCACCCCGCAAGGTGAAGTAGCCACCGAGCTCATCGCCTGGTTTTGTTGTTTCATACAGCACCGCGCCCCCCGTGGCGTTGCGCCCGAAAAGCGTGCCCTGGGGCCCCTTGAGAACCTGTAGCGATGAAAAATCAAAAAATGCTGTGGAAGTGTTCCCCGCCGTAAATGGAGCCTCATTGAGATAAGTCAGAACTGCAGGGCTGGATCCCGAAAACGGGTCGAGCGTCTGTCCACGCAGGGTAAAACTCAGTTGATTGGAGTTTTGACCGCTCTTTACAATCAGTCCTGGCACAAGTGATGCCAGATCCTGTTCACTGGTCACATTTCTATCCTGCAGAACATCCGCGTTGAATGCGGACACTGACACAGGAACCTCAGAAAGCGATTGTTCACGCCTTTGAGCGGTCACCACGATCACCTTCGACCTCAACACAGATTCGGCTTCAACTTCTGATGCCACAACTCCTTGATCTTCAGCTTCGCTCATTTCCTGCGCGAAAGCCGAACTCGCCGCCAGGCTTGCAACCATGGCAACAGTACAAAGTGCCCCTGTCTTAAACTTCATGTCTTTTCCTCCCTCAAGTGATGCGGGTTTTGCACCCTGCGTTATCAATCTCTGATCAAAACTAATCATTATTAGTCTGGTGTCAATCAATTTTTCGACACTCGAGATCGCCCGGGAGGTCAATGAAAAAATATATTCAGAACACTCTTTGGCATTGTTTATTCATTGTTTTTTCGCGCACTGTCAGCGGCATAAAGATTCCGTTACATTTTTCAAAATTGACATTACTCCGAACAGGCATAATTTTCGATAGGGAAGAAATTGTCTTCAAGAACATGGAATTGGAGGAGCGAAACATGGGTAGACTTCAAGGAAAAACTGCCATCATCACGGGTGCTGGACGCGGCATGGGGGCCTCTCATGCGCGTATGTTCGCAGCAGAAGGTGCGAAAGTTGTATTGACCGACCGGAACGCCGATTCCGGCTCAGCTATCGCCGCAGAGATTGGTGAGTCTGCTATCTTCATAGAACAGGACGCCACAAAGTTATCAGATTGGACGAGAGTCATTGAGCAAGCCAACGAGTCCTTTGGCGGCATCGATATACTTGTTAACAATGCGGGAGTTCTTGGAGCCATCGCGGACACACAAAGCCTGACGGAAGAAGACTATCTTCAAGTTTGCGCGGTAAACCAGCATTCCGTCTTTTTTGGCATGAAATCGGTCCTGCCCTCTCTTGTTGTGCGTGGCGGCGGTTCTATCGTCAATATTTCATCGATTGCTGGTATGGCTGCGAATTACGGATTTCCCAGCCTTGCATATGTCGCCAGCAAATTCGCCGTTCGAGGTATGACCAAGGCGACTGCGGTGGAATATGGCAAACACAATATTCGCGTCAATTCTGTGCACCCGGGCTTTATTCAAACACCCATGATGGTCGAAGCCACCGATGAAGTTGGTGGTGATGCATTGGCGCAAATTCCACTTGGACGGATCGCTGATCCCAAGGAAGTATCAAACCTGGTACTGTTTCTGGCATCCGATGAATCGTCTTATATAACGGGCGCTGAACACTTGGTCGATGCAGGCATGCTCGCTCACTAGATTATCCGATGAAGCTGCGATTCAGCTTGTTGCGCTCGATAATTCTTCGGATGCAAAATAGCTGAATCGCAACAGGTTTACGTTCTTAGACCGAAGCCTGCCAAGCAAGTGTCGAATAGTTTGATTGGAACAGGAAAGTAACGTACGCATTCAGCTCCCTGTCCATACGGGTCGTCGCCCCTCAGCCGCTGCAATATCGCGTTCTTTCGCGTCATCACTCTTGGCATATTGTTCGATCGCCTCAAAGCGAGACGCCAATGCAACTTCAAGCGGATAATCAAGCCGATCAAGTGCAGCAGACTTCGCCGCCTGGTTTGCCAATGGCGCACATTTGTTGACCTTGGTGGCCCAATCATTTGCTGCACTTTCAAGACCATTGAGAGGAACAACCTCATTGACAAGCCCGTATTGCGCGGCCTTGTTGGCTGGCAAACGCTCTCCCGTCAGAATCATTGCCATCGCAATGCGATGCGGTAATTGACGAACTGCACGATGTACCACACCGCATTCGCCAATAATGCCATGACGGGTTTCCGGTAGCCCGAACTGCGCGGATTCAGTCGCCACAATAATATCTGCGCACATCGCCAACTCGAAGCCGCCCCCCACACAAAACCCTTGAACAGCTGCAATCAAAGGCTTGTTGAGCTTCAGTAGTGGTCCGCCAATTCCGGTTATGCCACCTCCCAGAGCCAAGCCCGTTCGGCCCGCTTGTCGGCCAGTCAGATCTGCCCCGATGCAGAACGCCTTGTCTCCCTCGGCGGACAAGACTACGCACCAGACCGATGAATTTTCATTGATCTCTTTCCAGATAGCTCCAAGTTGCTCATCCATCTCGACTGTGATCGCGTTCATCGCTTCGGGACGATTCAATCGCACATGTGCAACATGCTTATCCAACCAGAATTTGACATCAGTCATAATAATTGTCCTCCACGATGGGATCTTGTCAGAGCTCATAGCCTGTTTCGTCATATAGTGTAGCGGGCTACCCTATCCGGTATTGTCAGATGAACCGGCCTAATTCGCAATAAAGTTAGATGGATCACCCTCGGCACGAAAACTATCGAGCTTTCGCTACTTCCACACATCGCCCGAAGTCTTCTGAATCGCGGTCATGATGTCTGTAACGCTCATTGCCAGGTGACAAAACGCTGGGCAAACAATCGAGCCGAAAATTCCCTCCTGCCATTTTGAAGACGGAAGCTGGCGATGGAAAGTTATGGCGAATGCAAGTCTACAGAAATTCGCCGCCGTCCAATCCATCGTTCTCAACCATTTCAATCTCGAGCACAATTTCTATTCAAGCGAAAATCTCAAGGAAAAAACGATCAACCGAGATCATCGCGTGACAGCAAACTTAATGATGTAAGAAATACTGGCCGTCATTGACGAGGAGAGACTCGTTTCTATTCGTCAGAATGCAGAACTGCTTTGCCATTATACAATTCAGCCAGCATCTGTGACCGCTCCGCCGCACGCCTGACAAGCAATCATTTATCTTCGTCGGAATCCTTTTCGTTAATACGATCGAGCGCCTGGCTGAACGCGATGAAACGCGCCTCTTCCTCCACGAACAGATCCTGTGCCATACGCCGTGTACCTGTTCCCATCCAGCGATCACGACCACGGCCGGATCGTTCAGCGAGTTCGGCACCCGCCACCCACGCATTATCATGATGTTCGATTCGCTCGACATCGCTCCACCCAGCGAAGCGGCCAATCGTCCTTGAGACTGCTCCGGTCAACCGCATTGCACGATGCACAGGCGCAGGATGGGTCGTTCTATAATGCGCCTCCACTTCGCGATCTTCATGATCAAGCGCCTGAAAAACACCGATCAAACTAAGAGATAACAAAAAACACTCCGCACGGGCATGATCTTCCGCCCACTCCTCTAACGGAAACTCCTGATCATAGGCAGTCAACATCATGTCGATTGCATGATGATCCGCATCAAATTCCAGATGACGGAAAAGTTCACCAGATATGCCGTCTGACGCGCTCATGGAAAACAATTCATCGATCTCTGACATACCCATACGAGTTAGCACCAGATCAATATGGCCACGCGTATGATGGGCTATCTCATGATAAACCAGAAAATCCAGCGAACGCAGAAAAAGGTCCCAGAACATGTCAAGGCGATCCTCGCACCAGCCATGGTCCGCCTCTTCTTCCCACAATCGAAAAAAAGTCGCAGATTCAGAGGATCGATCCGGATTGGGTGGTAATGGCTGCAAGAACGAACCTTCAAGAAAGGTATCGCTATTCAAAGCCTCCTGATACAGGAACCACAATTTGCGAACCGCACCAATATGAATGCCGATACCCTGACGTTCTTCAAGCGCCAGCGCAACAGCGTTGACAGCATCGCTGTTTATGAAGAACAGACTCAGATCCTGAATACGGTCGCCGAAATCACCCTGAGAATGCGCACGCTTCGCTGAGCGAAAATGTTCACGAACCCAACCACACCCCCGCCTATCAGACTCACCAAGATAACCCGGGTCGATCAGCCCGCCTCTTTTGATAATCCTTTGCGACTTCGCCCAAAATGGCCAATCCCTCTCCTCGGAAGCTGGAGAATGTTCTTCATTCTCAGATTTATCCGACATTTCCAGATCCGTCCGGCCCAGTGATATAGAGTCGCTTTTCAGCCCAGCGCCAACCATCACTTCGCTTCACATCCAGAAGCTCCTCAACCAGTTTTAACTCTTGGCCGTCTTTGAGAAAGTAGGAATCATGTCGCCTCCTGATGATTGGCGGAGTCGAGACTGGTAGCTCAAGGACTATGATGCGACAGGGCCCATGAGTGTTGAACTTCCAGCTCGAATTCCCAGGAACACTCTCCACGGAAGAATTGACGCGCCCGTCATGTTGTGGCCCCGGCGCAAGGAGTGTCAAACCCTCATGGTTCATTCCAAGAGCGATAAGCGAACGCCCTTTAGCCGTCACTACAGACAAGGAGAAATATGAGCCATGTGGCACTTCAATCTCACCGTCTTCTGGCTCCGTATCCGTTTCGATCAGACCGAAATCCGTTCCCAGAATGATCAACGCGAAATCGAGCGTCGGCGAATGCTCTTCCAGAAGTCTTATGATTGAAGGTTGCTCAGATTGGAAAAGGCGACGACGGAATATCTCGTGAGACGAAAGCATCCACATATTTCTGGCTTCTTGCACCGAAACGCCGCCTTCAGTCAGTTCGCTGTACCGTTCCGCTAGCTTGGTCAGATGCTCCGGCATGATCTCGCCGATTTCTCTGTTCTTGCTAACGTCGCCTTGTCGCCATGTTGAGATCAGCGATCTGGATTTATCCAACCACCTGGCAACGCTGGCGTCATTGTCCAGGACCGGCTTCAAATCCTCACGCAATTGGGACGCCTCATAAAGCGCCTCCAATTTCCTGACAAACTCCGCGCACTTCCTAGTCTTTTTGCTCGCCATCAGGCCCCCATTGCCGAACTTAATTCGGCAATATGCCAGCCGACCCACCTCCATCCAAGATAAATTGTTCGGGCTCCATTCGACAGGAGCCAAAAGATGAATCATTCAAAACCGAAATACACAGGTGCAAAGAAAAAGGGCAAATTGCGCAACATCGAAAATATCCGAAGCACTGACTTCTCAATTCTCGACACACTGATCAGTGTAACTCATGATTTCCCTGCAGTTCGATATTCCACCAATCCGCCTCTAAAAGATTGGTCTAGCGAGGAAACGCCTCTACTGACGTTCATGAAGCAGCAGACCTCGCTGGGAGTTCAGATCAGCGAACACCTGAAAAATGAAGGCGATGCCAAAGAGCTGGTGAAGCTTCTGGCGCAATATGTATCACAGCCATTCGACCTGTTTGGGCATTCAATCAGCACCCCAGGTTTGGCCGACAGTCTGATTGCGCCTGTAGCCCCCTCTGATGAACCGTATATTGAGACCATGATTGCGACTTGTTATGGAGCAAGGAACGCTCGCATTGGCGTAGCCGGCACATCGCAGATTAATCAGGGCATGCTGATCGCTGCACGCCGCGCCCGTCCAAGTAGGGACCTCATCCTGCACGCCGGCAATGAGCATGCGTCCTTCCTGATGGGCAGTCTGAGTGCGAATATCCGGCTGGCAAGATTTCAAACCGAGATCGATTCACGCACCGGCCTGCAAAAGTTGGACATCTATGATTCTCTGGAACGTGCGCTCAACGATCACAGCGAACAGGTTCTGGCTGTCTTCCTGACGCAACCTACCTATGAAGGCCTCGCGATTGACCTCAAAGATATCCACGCACTTTGCAAGGCCAATGGTTGCTTTTTGATCATCGACGGAGCGTGGAGCGGCATGTGGGGCGTTGACCCGGCCTTCCCACCCAGCCCAATTCAGCATTGTGACATGATGAGCGTAAGTCTGCACAAGGCTGGACTTGCTCCATGCCAGGTCAGCGCCGCCCTCTTCAATGATGATTCCCTTCTGGCCGCTCACGATGAAATCTCGGCCATGGGGCTCTCAACGACGTCACCCAATTTCCTGCTCCTGTCTGCAGCTCAGCTACGCTTTGGAGAAGTTGTCTGCACAAGTTCTGCTGAGCAATGGAAACAAATCGCTGAAGACTGCAGCAATGTTCGCTCGGAATTGGAAGCGTTCGACCCGTCCCTGTTCCATCTGGACGCTGCGCTCGTCAATGCCGACTACCTTGCGCCCAACAACCTGGTTCTCTTCACCCACGAGGCGAATATCAATGCGCGCCAGGTAGCAAGCATCCTCTTCGAACAATATGGGCGCATCGTTGAAACAGCGTCAGATCACTGCATGCAGCTGATCTTTTCACCTGGAAATCACCGGTCTAGCCAGGCTTTGACTGAAGACATCATCTGCGCACTCGTCAGCGCCAAAACCCAATCCTTCCCCTTAAAGCCAATTTCGCAACCGTCACAACGTATTGCGCCTGAGGTCACGCGGCCCGCCGAAATGTTTTTTGCCCAAAGTGAACCTGTCCGTTTGCCAGACGCCGTAGGACGTACAGCAAGCTCAGCAGCGACGATCTCCCCACCTTGCCAACCCCTCTGGGAACCGGGCTCCTTGCTCACTCAGTCGGTGATCGACAAAGCGATGGCGGCGCTGGTAGAGGGGCAAGTAGTTGATGGTCTCACCTGGAGCGGTGACACTCCAGCAGTTCGGGTTACCGCTTGCGAACCAGACTACACCATAAGAACGCTGACCACCCCAATAATTGACCCTGAACTTGTCAGGGAACTAGCCAGAACGCTAACTGGGGGATGGGCTGGCCCACCCTACAATCATGCATTTGTCCACGAAAACGACCCGCACTCTTCGCTGTCGCCGAGTTCCTATCTTGAACTGACGACAGGCACGCACATGGTGGAGCGATCCTGGTATGAATGCGATGAAATCGAACAGATCGAGCTTCAACCCGGCTGGCATCGGGTTATCGATCGACACAACTATGAAAAAGTGCTTGAGCAGCGGCTTTCGGACTCCGGATATCTGACATTGGTCCGCGACCGACAGGGCAAGCTGAAAGGCATTTTTCATTGTCGCAGCGGCGTAACCATCGACCGGCTGATTGACACTGAGGAGTGGTGTTACGGCAATATGATGTGCACTACGCTGCCAGAGATCGTGGGCAGTCGCCAACACATTCTCAATGGCCTTCAATTTCACTTTGGATTGTCGCAAAAGCACAAGGTCAATGCAATCAGCACTCAGATCTTGCATCCCTCCCTCAGAGGAGGCTCTGCGCTGCACGACATGATTAAAGACCTGGCATACACAATGACCCCAGAACATGCCCGACTTCCCCTGCTCTGCGAGCTGAGTGACGAACCTAGTCCGTCGCGTGTAGTGAATGAAGCAACGCTGGAACGTGTGGTCTACAATGTTCTTCCGCCCGAGAATGGACACTGCCTGGGGTACTCGTCACGCATGTCAAATGCGCTTTTCTACTACATGGCAGATCGACCGCATTGGACATACGCGGTCAAAGAACAGGTGCGCAAATCGCGCAATGTGTTCTTCCGCCAACCAGAGGATCATCACAATCTCAAAGTAATCGAAACAACGGACGGACGTGGCCTCGGCGTCTACGCCACCAGAACTGGTATAGAAGCCGGCGAGATTGTCGCCCGCTTTACCGGCGAAACATATCAATCTGAAAGTGCATGCGCTTTGCATCCCATCATGGTGAACCACGCGATTCAGACCGGGCCAAACACTTTTGTGTTCGCAAAACACTCGATTGCCCACCTCATCAACGCCAGTCATGCGCCAAATCTGGGTCTTCATGACAGCACTGCATTGGTGGCTTTACGACGCATCGAACCAGGCGAGGAATTGACCTGGAGTTATGAGATGAGCGAAGACAGTGACTGGTGCCACACGCCATGCCTATGCGGCGCAGACTGTTGCCCCGGCTTCATCGGCACCTTCTCAGATTTACCTGAAGACCTACAGGAGTCCTACATCAAGAGTGGAATCGCTTCGGATTGGATNATCCGGCGCAATCGTTGAAGNCCCGCTCAGTTCATTCATCGTGAACAGTGCGCTTCTGACGCCCGTGAAATGCGGGCGTCAGAGTCANCCCTTCCGGTGCCACCACCGGAAGGGTTTGATCTTTCATTAGGCTCAGTAGGCTCACATAAGCCTCCATTGCTTCAAGTTTCAGGGGACCTGCAGCCTTGAGCGCGACGACGTCTTCGCCAAAACGTTCGAGCATCTCGTCCCTGATCTCGTAGAGTGGATCGTCATAACCGGTACGCCTCAAACCCAACGACTCTGCCTGCGTGCCCATGTCTTCACCCGGCTTGCGGTTGATGAAGCGTCTCAGCTTGTCCAGTCTTCGCCGCGTCAGGCCAGCCAGCGCGATCATGTGCTGTTCGAAAATGCGGCGACTGATCCACTTTCTGCGAAACAGCCACGCCAGAGCAAACGGAAAGGAGGCATATTCCAGCTCGACCGGGTCGATGGAATACCAGTCAGTGTTTTCTTTGCCACCCATATAGTCGAACGCGATGAAATACTCGTCCGCTGCGATCAGATTGAAGCCGATTGCATAGTCCTTGTAGATGTCGAATTTCTTGCAGTGGAGTACAAAGATCGGGTGCTGTTCCAGTTTTCCTTCAAGCACATCAGTGTGCAGGAACAATCGTCCCGGATTAGCGTAGACGATCTTTGCAAGAAAATCATGGTCCACAGCTCCCATATAGCTGGCCATGACCTCTTCCAACGAGGCCTCGAAATTCATCAGGATGGATTCGACGCTGACGGTCTGGGTTTCATGCTGGGTTTCGATCAGACTTGTCGTGCTCCGATCATAATCGAATGCAGGAAACGCTTGCTTCAAATGACGCCTTTGAAACTCCGCAAAGCCTTCATCTGAAAGAGCCCGATCGCTCGCCGTTNTAAATACTGCGTTCAGCGAGTCTTCGCTGTACATTTTTCTTATCGTCATTTGATCCGCCCATTTCCGCCAGGTCGATGACGAGCAAGTCATGCGTCCCCGAAGACTGGAATGACACTATTTGCNGTTTCCACAAGCTCAGAAGACCCGGAAAACCCAGGTAGAATTTAGTCAAAAGAATGATTTACATATTGTTCAGTCGATCTCGGAAATGCATCAGANACCATAGCGTCAATATTCAATGCGTTGATTACCNTGATAACACCATGGGGAANTTTGGGTCTTCTCTCACAAAAAGCCATTTGTGCGAACGTCGNCANCAAGTTGAAAAGTGAGTGAAGAAAAGCCCTGCTGGGTTGGGGGGGACGCAGGGCTTTTCCTTGTTGACGATCCGACTTTCATCTGACCATCCAACAACCTAAAACTTCACTATTCAGATTTATAGCACATGTTACTCGCACGGCAACTGGCTCAGGCGGCGAAGTGACCCGCAGTGCTACTATGAAGCCCGATGTCGTTCCGCCCGGCAACAGGGCTTCATATCCGATTACCACCGCGAGGAATCACACAGGCCCTCCAAGGTGTTGGTTTTCCTTCCTGACGTAGAAAGATGGCGTCAACCTGGTCCCCGCAGGACAAGCAATCGGCCTTGTTTGGTCATTCATGATCTTCAAGAGATAAAGGCAGGAATCCAGAAGCTCCAAATTCTGGTTGGCGAACATTTTTTCAGCTTTGCTGGCTTCAACAAGGTGATCATTCAGGGCATCGCGCATCGTATAGAGAGCATCATCATATCCCCTTAGCTTCAGACCCAAAGATTCAGCTTGCCGGATAAGTTGTTCGCCAGGCTTACGATTGATGTAGCGGCGCAATTTTTGAAGTTTTTTCAGAGTCATATCTGATAGCGCGCTTATGTTTTTCTCGAAATTCCTACGCCCTATTCGTTTGTATCGAACCATCCAGGCCATGGCGAACAGGAATGATGCATACTCAAGGTCTTCGGACGATATTGTATCCCAAACCAGATTGTCGACATCGCCTATATACTCAATTGACAGGAAGGACTCATCATTTTCCGGGAAAGAAAAGCAAACCATATATTGATGGTGTATGCCGTATTTGCTGCCATACTGAACATAGATCTCACGCTCTGAATGGACTCCTTCATAAACATCCGTGTCGCTCAGAAGCCTACCCGGGTTGTTGAGGGTCAACCGCAACAGCTCATCGCTGTTCATCCAGGGCGCGTAATTCGCATTTATATCGCCACTATCAACACCAAATCCAAGATAGATTGACTTGCAGATTTGCAACTCGCCTTCATCATCAATCTCAAAGAAACGCAGGATGCACTTGTCGTAGGAAAACTTGGTGAAGGTTTTGCACAGATGATCGCGCTGGAAATGACCAAATCCCGCATCATCGAGATCATCGTTCTTGGTAACAGTACAGATGTCTTTCAGCGAAGCTGCCTTGAACAGATTCTTCAACGTCACTTCGAACTC
>PAQI01000029.1 GCA_002709235.1 Hirschia sp. | reverse complement strand
TCTGCGTCAGAGAGACGGCTCTATTCCCGGTCAGGTGATGATATTTCTTCTGCCTTTCCCGATGTTCTGAATGCCCTTGATTTTGACGGCGTGATTGATGGCGAACTCCTGATACGGTCCGCAAATGGCGGTGTGGCGAGCTTCAATGCCTTGCAAAAAAGATTGAACCGAAAATCGGCCGGCCCCAAGCTGCAATCGGAAAGCCCTGCATTCATTCGCACATATGATCTGCTGCGGCTCGGTAGTGAAGACCTGCGCCCGCTGCCGTTTCGCGAACGCAGGCAAAAGCTGGAGACCTTGATGGCCAGCCTTCGTAGTGACAGGCTAGATCTATCCCAATTTGCACCGGTGCATGACTATGCCACCCTGGACACCTTACGAAAATCACCGCCCACTCCAGAGATAGAGGGCTTGATGCTGAAGCGATGGGATAGCGCTTATGTTGCTGGTCGCCCAACGGGGCAATGGTTCAAGTTCAAACGTGATCCATATCTGGCCGACGCAGTCCTGCTATATGCCCAACGTGGGCATGGGCGGCGATCAGGCACTTTTTCAGATTTCACATTCGGGGTCTGGAGAACCGTCAATGGCGTTGTCGAACTGACCCCCATTTGCAAAGCCTATTTTGGTTTCACAGACGAAGAACTGGTACAGATCAACAAGTTTATCACAGCCAATACGCGTGAGCGATTTGGTCCGGTGACGTCTGTTACTGCGACAGGGCAAACTGGTCTCGTGGCCGAAATAGCCTTTGAAGGCATTCAACGCTCAACACGACACAAATCAGGTATTGCGCTTCGCTTTCCACGCATCAATCGAATACGATGGGACAAACCACCCGCGGAAGCAGACCGTCTGGAAATGCTTGAATCCTTAATCCCGAATTCAGAATAGACATATCAAAGTCCGACTCGGAAATGGTGACAGTAGGCGTTAGCTACCTAGAATGTGGAACTATCTTTCAGACCAGCCCGTTGTCTCTGGTAACTTCAATTAAACATGACAAGGATGAAACATGCAGATCGATTTTGCGGACCTATGGGAACAACATCAGGGCCTGGTGATCGGATACGGCCTGAAGGTCATAGGAGCCGTTTTACTATTGTTCATTGGTCTTCGCGTCGCGTCTGTCATATCCAATCAGGTTAGAATCCAGGCGTCCAAGCGCGACAATATCGATGCGACCCTCGCCAGCTTTTTTTCGTCAATCGTACAATGGGCACTTGTAGCTGCCGTCGTGATTGCCTGCCTGCAGGTCTTTGGCGTGCAAGCGACGTCTTTCGTTGCCATATTGGGTGCCCTCACATTGGCGATCGGGCTCTCAATGCAAGGAGCTTTGGGCAATATCGCGTCTGGGGTGATGATCATGATCTTCCGGCCGTTCAAGCTGGGAGATTTTGTTCAAACAGCAGGCTCCACCGGTACAGTGAAGGACATCAACCTGTTTCAGACAGTCCTGTCGACACCAGACGGCGTCAAGATCATCGTACCCAATGGCGAAGCCATCAATGGCGTCATCACCAATTTCTCCGGTTACGAAAAACGTCGTTGCGATATCACTTTCGGGATCGACTACACAGACGATATGGACAAGGCTATCAGCCTTATCTCTGAAGTCATCAACGCAGACCCCCGTGTGTTACGAGACCCTGCTGAGCCCTTTATCAAGGTAACCAATCTGGGAGACAGCTCCGTTGATATCTCCACGCGCACCTGGTGCAAATCCAGCGACCTGTGGGACATGAAATTCGACTTCATCAAGAAAGTGAAAGAATCTTTCGATGCAAACGGCATTTCCATTCCCTATCCGCACACCACGATCGATCAGAAAGCGCCCTGGAAATCTGCCGCGAATTAAGTCTGTGAGAGTGTGATGAGCTTTCTGCCCCAACTGCGACTTCCACGTATTCAAATTGACTGGAGTGGAGATACTCCTCACCAAAGGGATGATCCGGAGCTTCATCACCTCTATGGGTCGCAAGATCAATCGTCGGTCGAAACACCGACGGCAACACAAAAGACCAGCCCTCCGAAAGCGACCCGACAATCTGACCCCAAGCGTCCGAAACGAGCATTTTGGGTCAGATTGCTGAGTATCCGTATCGGTTCCGCGATCAATCTCATCTTGTGGTCCGTGGTGATTGGTCTGGTGATGCGATTTTCTGGCTATGGTCCATTTACCCCTCAACAATCAGGGCTAGAGCGCGCCGGTAGCATGTGGTCCCAATTCAGCCAGCTTGCCGGTATGGCATTCAGTATTGGCTGGAAGCCCGCCTTGACTGGCGCGGTGGTGGTCCTGCCCTTATGGCTCATGTGGAGATTTCTTACCCTGCCATTCCGGCGCTGACTCCGCATCTGAACAAATGCCTAACAAATCTCCTGCAAATTTTCACACTTCCAAAACGTGACTTCAACCATGCTCGATTAAGGTGAATTCTCTAGCAGACGGGTCACCAGGAGTTTGGGGAAATGATGTTGTACGACCTTCGAAAAGCGAGGCGATTTGACGCCAGGGAGGTCAAACCACTGATTGTGGACTCAAACAGGTTCAACAGAAACCTGATGTCTGAAATCATGAGAACCATCAACGTTCTACAGGTCGACTTCGCACGTACTGACAAAGACGTTGTGAGAATGCTCGACGAACGTCGATGCACTGTTGTGTTTCTGGAGTGGTCAGAACTCAATGAAATGGACAGCCTCGAAATCGTGAGGATGATCCGGAAGCTCAATGAAGATTACTGCCGTCGTGTGCCCATTATTGCTTCATCATCCACCTTCACACGTGAACAACTGATCGAAGGCCGTAATCAGGGCATTGATGAATTCCTGCGCAAGCCCTGCTCACCAAATGATGTTGTAAATCGCCTCAAGATGGTGATTGAAACACCACGCCCTTTCGTCGACTCCAAGGCCTATGTAGGTCCATGCCGTCGCAGGAAGAATCCAGCTGATTATCACGGGGCCCGCCGCCGTAGTGAAGATGATGTCAACGCTGTGAAGAATGTTTCTACCGAAGAACGAGACATGATCGACAAGGACTCGCCCATGGGCGCAGCCGTAATTCGATTGAAGATGTGCTGCTCACTTTTGCTCGCCGACGCAAAAGTTGGTCAGGTTCGCGCGGCTCAGGCCTTCCAGGCAGCAAGGCTGGTGGCCGATAATGGCGAAGACCCTGCAATTAACCGCGCCCTTCGTTCTTTTGAAGGTTACGTGAAAAAAGCAATCGCAATGAAAACGCTAGACCGCCGTGTGATGCAGACAGGTATCGCAACGCTGGAACAGCTCATCGTGCTCCCCATGGAATTTGCTGGTGCCCGCATGACGATCGCCCAAGCGTTCGAGGATGCAATCGAACGAAAACTGGCTGCTTGACGGAAATTGGAATAAAGAAATGCCCGAAACGTCTCCAAAGACGCTCTCCATTTCAGCATGTCGCAACTTGAGGGTACTCATTGTAGACCCCAATGCCTATATGCGTGGAATTGTGGCGGATGCGCTCAGACGTATGCAGATAAGTTCCATGAGCTCATGTGGTTCAACTGATGAAGCATATGAAGCCTGTCACACGTTCAAACCCGATTTTGTCATTACCGATTGGGAAGCGGGCAAGATGTCTGGTCTCGACTTCACCCGATCTATCCGGCGTGGTGAGCGCAACTTGCGACGCGCAGTACCGATCATACTCCTGGCTGATCAGGTGAATGGCGAACAACTCGCTATGGCACGACAAGCAGGTATCAATGAATTCCTGCTCAAACCTGTATCTGTTCACACGCTTCGCAGTCGGATTGAGGAAGTACTCCTTCGACCACGCAAGTTTATCGACAGCCGGAACTATGTTGGCCCCTGCCGTCGACGCAGAGATGACCCCGATTATGGAGGCCCTGCCCGGCGCCTGACCGACGAGGTCGAGAACCGATCACCAGCGGAAGTGAACCCTGAGCGCATCAACAAGCTGCGTAGGGTTGTCAATCAACTGACCGGGTTCGCAGCACGAGATGACAGCGATTACCGTAATATCGTGCGTGGCTTGTACAAGCTGCTGTCATCCAATCAGGAAGGCATAGATGCCCTTGGAGATGACGTCATTTCTCGTATCTGGCGTTCGGCTATCCGATATATTGAAGGCATAGGCATGTCTCCGAACTATTCACCTGATGTCATCATGCGCCATTTTGAAGCCGTGGCCGCAATTATGGATATGCCCCAGGAATCCTTCAATCACCGCCAGGCCCTGGCGAATGATCTGGAGAAACTTGTCAGCAAGCGCATTCACGCATTCGAACTCGACCTTGGCGACCAACCCAAGAAAAGCGCGTGATCAATATGATGATCAGCCAGAAACAGTGCTGATCATTGCAGCAATCTTCACGCATGCTTTTCTGGCAGCATCAGACACGCCCATATAACTGACAAAGCCATGCGGCAGATGATCAAAGCAATAATGCTCGCTATCAGATCCTGCATCCAATAAGCGCTCGTGATATAGCCTGCCATGATCCTTCAGCAGGTCAAAACCCGCCGTCACGATCAGTGCCTTGGGCAATTCAGACAGATCCGTGTTGCATAGCGGAGATAATCTGATGTCTTCACGATCCACCCCATTGTGAAGCAATTTTGGAAGAAGGAAGTCCATCACATCCTTTGACATGGGAAAGATGTCAGGAAATGAACCGCTCGAAGAGAGTTCGTGGGCAAAATCCAGTGGCGGATAGATCAGAAGCTGGAACTCCGGCAAAGGCGCGCCATCATTCAGCATTTCCTGGCAAAGTGCGGCAGCATAGTTTGCGCCCATTGAATCACCTCCAACAGCAGCCCGCCCTTCAGCTGCGCCGAGATGCTCTGCCTGCGCGAGCGCCCATTGATAGGCGGCCTTCGCGTCATTCAGACCTGCTGGCCATGGGTTTTCTGGTGCTAGCCTATAGGCGACCGACAGGACTGGCCTTTGAGATTCCTTTGCCAGCAATGCACAGAAATCGTGGCACATTTCAAGATCACCAAGAACACCTCCGCCTGCATGAAAATACACAAGCACACACGCCTTTGGATCTTGAATATCTGGTCGATAGACTCTTACCGGAATCCGGATCTTTCCGGCCATGAAGCTCGTATCCGAGACCTCCACGCCAGACTCGCTTTCTGTATTACGAACGACTTGCAGGCCGTCGTGCATAAGCGAGCGGACTTCATCGACATTCTTGTCCGAATAGGTGGTCCCCCGAGCTGCCAGATAAGTGATCATCTGACAATGTGCATCCATAGTCTTGCCATCGATTTCAAGCGGCTTTCCACCGGCGAGACGATAGATCCATTTTTCAGGAAGCTTCAGAAAAGCTCTGGTAATACGGGTCTTGATTGAATTCATGGATGTGCCGTTCTCGATAGTAAGTCCTGATCGGCACCACTGTTATAAATCAGCTTGCTCCGATGCTTCCTTTTTAATTCCAGTAAAGCCGGAGAGAAAGAACGAGGCAGCAAATCTTCCCATTTCCGCTGCATCCGGATTCTTGCGATTGATCAGACGACCACGTAGTTCACGGGCAAGCCCGACTGCGGCAGCAGCCACAAACTCCGGTTCGACTCCTTTGATGTTTCGTTGCTCGAATGAAAGCGTGAGCTCTTTCGTCAGCAAGTTGAAAACCGAATCCACATCTGGTGGCATTGGCATGACACTCGGCATCGGTCCATTTGAGGCGACGACCGGACCATACTCCTCTACCTCTTCCAATACGAATTCGAAATATAAACGATAAACCCTGTGCACATATTCTGTAAGGCTGCCGGAAACCTGCTTGGCCTCTATCAGGCGCGGCTTGAAGCGCTTTATGCTGTCAGCAGAAAGCGCGACGAAAAGTTCTTCCTTGGACCTGAAATAATTATAAAAAGTTCCGGAAGCAAGCTCGGTTCGACGGATAACATCCCGAACGCTGGCGGCCTCATAGCCCTTTTCCGCAAAAACAGCACGGGCTGCCTTCAATATGGCGGATCGATTGGCCGCTTTGGACCTGGCTCTGACGCCCAAATCCCGATCAAGGTAATGTGACATTTTGGATGCCCTTCAGCACAAAACATTCACTCTCCCTCCGGTTGCATGATTAGCACGAATCCCACATCTAATCAACTAATGATTGCTATCTGCAAGTACCTGCAGCTGCAAAAGACGAGTAAACGCGCCCCCTTCTCCATGAATGAAGTTGCGAATTGGCGCTATGCTTAACCAAGTCACTGAAACGGGCTCCCAATATTTACTATTATTGGAATCATCACTGCCAAAGTGCCCTGCCGCAATGTCGCTATTGCAGGACGCAAATATCCCGACCGACACAAATTCGGTCAGGTTTACCGGGTGAATCCGAGACTATTTCACAAGTCCCAGAGAACGACCCATCACGTGGAAAATCTCATTTTGCTCCATCACGCCAGAGACGAGCATGGCGCCTGGTCCCGACGCAAAGACGGCAACATCCTCACCACCATGCGTTTCCGATCGCATGGGCACAACGGATTGTTGCAGGAAGTCCTTGTCTTCAACATCACGATCGGACAGATCCGAGCGCTGACAGCCAAGCTCCATTTCCGGACATACAGCACCGGGGCCATTCAGATATCCAAGTGTTGTATAGGGTTTGCCATCAGCACCCGTGTTTGGTGTCATACCACTGGAAGACAGCCCCAGGATTGGATTGTTACGCTGAGAATAACCGGCGATCATCAGAGTATGGGAATGGTCTGCGGTGACGATGATCAATGTCTCATCGGGATCTGTCATTTCAACGGCCTTGGCGACCGCTTCATCCAGTGCCGCGGCATCTGACAACGCCCGGGCAGCGTTTCCCGCATGGTGAGCGTGATCTACCCGTCCGCCCTCTACCATGAGGACATATCCATCCTCATCGCGTGACAATCTGCGAATAGCAGCTTCCGTCATGTCCGAAATCGACGGCTCGCCGGCACCATCTTCTGCGCGATCCAGTTCAAATTGCATGTGAGAAGGCTCAAAAAGACCAAGCACCCGGATATCCGAGTCGAAATCCATAGCCTCAAACCCAGCCGCATCAGTGATTGTCTGATGAGTGTCGGACTTGGCGTTCCATTCCGCCATCAGGTCACGCCCATCTTCGCGGCGTCCCGTCTTGTCTTCATATTCCGGGTCCTGGGTGTCGCTTGTCAGGAAGTTGCTTCGTCCACCGCCCAGAACCACTTCAAAACCATCTCCGTGAGGCCACTCGATCAATTGAAGGGCAATATCAACACAACCGCCCTTCACGCTTGTATCGTTCTCCCAATCACGATCGACAGAATGCGAATAGGTCGATGCAGGGGTCGCATGCGTGATGCGTGCTGTTGAGACGATACCTGTCGCAAGACCAGCATCTTCTGCGATTTCGAACAGGCTATCTGAGCCAGCCCCATCGGCTGTTGCGCAATTGCCCCGCGCGACTGACTGGGTCACACCCAGCGTGCCTGATGGCACCTTCACTCCAGAAACCAAAGCCGTTGCCGTCGCCGCACTGTCGGCGATCTGAGAGTCATGAGAATAGGTCTTGGAGAGTGCTGACCATGGCAATTTTTCCATTGCCAGCTTGTAGCTTTCGCCATCCAGCCCTTTGGCCTGTCCTGCGTAGATTCGTGCACTGGTTATCGTCGAAACGCCCATTCCATCTCCGATAAAGATGATAACGTTCTTGGCACGCGGTGTTTGACGTTCCGCATATTTCTGATCCACGGCCTGTTGCGCTTCAAGATAATAACTGTCGGCAATCTGAGCAGGTTCCACGGCCTCCCGGTTATCAGACATTTCAGTCGTCTGTGGTGCAGTCGCACAAGCGGCCAGGGTCAGCGCGGTTACGCTGGCAAGCAAATATCCGGCAAGGGAATTGGACATCAGATCAGCTCCAACAATATCATCGAGTCATATCAGGTTGGCCGCAAGCTAACGCGTCTTTGCGACGGTTTGGTAGCAGCATTTGAATTTCATTCAGGTTTTTGTGTTTCTACGACCAATCTGAAGCGATAAGAAGACGCAAGGATGCGGACAGAGTCGCAGTATCAGCCTTGGTGGAGTTTCAGGTGTCGGAAAATTATACCCTTTGCCTTTCCTGTGTGGACCAGCCGGGACTGGTGGCCCGAACGGCTATGGTACTTGCGGAAAATGGTGGAAACATCATCAATGCACAACAGTTCAATGACCAGCTCAATGACCGCTTTTTCATGCGTATCGTGTTTGAGCTGTCTCAGGGCTCTGACATCAAGTCGCTACACAAAGCTTTTGCACCAATGGCCGATGAACTGGGCATGACCTGGCGCCTGCGCGCCAGAAGTGACCTCAAACGAGTGTTGTTGCTGGTATCAAGGTTTGACCACTGTCTGACAGACTTGCTCTATCGAAATCGCATCGGCGAGCTGGACATGGATATTGTCGGCATCATCTCAAACCACCCGCAAGCGTCGCTCAACACATCGGATAGTCTGAACATCCCATTCCATCATCTGCCGATCACCAAGGACACAAAGCCCCAACAAGAAGCGCAGATCAAGGACATCGTAAAATCCACAAATGCAGAGCTTGTAGTGCTCGCCCGCTACATGCAGATCCTGTCAGACGACATGACACGTTTTCTGTCCGGACGATGCATCAATATTCACCACTCATTCTTGCCCGGCTTCAAGGGTGCCCGCCCCTACCATCAGGCGCATGAACGCGGTGTCAAAATGATTGGCGCAACAGCCCACTATGTCACTGCAGACCTGGATGAAGGCCCTATCATCTCTCAGGATGTCGAAGCCATATCTCATGCTGACACGCCAGAAGATCTTGTCAGAAAGGGCCGTGACATCGAAAGGCGGGTTCTCGCGCGTGCTGTGCGCTATCAACTGGAAGACCGGGTTTTCCTGAATGATGCGCGAACGGTTGTCTTCGAGAACTAGGTCAAAGCTGAACCCTTCGGTCTTGGACGACGATAACTATTCTATAGCGAACCCATCTCAAGATTCATTATTCCCAATTATCGGGAATTTATATTCTCAAAAAATTGCGCCTCCATCAGTCTGGCTTATGTTGCAAGCAACAATAATAAAGATTGAAAACACGGATGACACACGCCTCAATATCCGGGCAAACGCTGCAAGCAGCGGCCGACAGGCTCTACAACGCTTTGCAGAGCGGCACCCCTTGCGCACCTGTTCGCGATCTCATCGGCCTGGATCTTGATGCAGCTTACGCCGTGCAGGAAATCAATGCGCGGCGATTTGTGGAACAGGGCCGCCGCGTTGTTGGTCGCAAGATTGGCCTGACGTCCCTCGCCGTGCAAAGCCAATTGGGTGTCAATCAACCCGATTTTGGCGCGCTATATGCCGATATGGAATTTTGTGATGGCGCGGTTGTTCCGTGGTCCCAGACGCAACAACCCAAAGCTGAAGCGGAAATCGCATTCATTCTTCAACATGATCTGCCGAGTGTGGATACCACGCAGAGCGAGCTTGTACGCGCCATCGAACATGTTGCTCCCGCCATCGAGATCGTCGGAAGTCGCATCGAGAACTGGGATATCAGGATCTCAGACACCATCGCGGACAATGCTTCATCTGGCCTGTTTGTCCTCGGCGCTCCTTACCTTCCGATTGAAGGGCTGGATCTGATCGCGGCCGATATGGTGATGACGCGCAATGGTGAAACAGTTTCAACCGGCAATGGGGCCGCTTGCCTCGGAAACCCGCTGAATGCTGGCGTCTGGCTTGCCCGTAAATGTGCAGAACTCGGGTCTCCGCTACGCGCTGGTGACATCATCCTGTCCGGCGCTTTGGGACCAATGGTCGAGATGAGACCTGGCGATTCATTTGAAGCCAAAATCAGCAATATCGGCACTGTACGCGTCGCAATATCCAGCGATTGATCAAGAGTGAGCCTTTTATGACCGAGAATAAACGCAGCAAGGTCGCGATCATAGGATCGGGCAATATCGGCACCGACCTGATGATCAAGATCATGAGAACATCTTCTGTGCTCGAGATGGGCGCAATGGTCGGCATTGATCCTTCTTCAGATGGACTGGCACGCGCAAAACGCATGGGCACAGCCATTACGCATGAAGGCATTGATGGGCTCGTCAAACTCGATGTCTGGCCGGAGATCGACATTGTGTTTGATGCCACTTCAGCGGGCGCACACAAAAGGCACAATGAAATCGTGACCGGAGCGGGCAAGGTGATGGTCGACCTGACCCCGGCCGCCATCGGGCCCTATGTCATTCCTGTCGTAAACGGCGAGAGCCATCTGGATGCTCCCAATGTCAATATGGTGACATGTGGAGGACAGGCGACCATTCCGATCGTCGCTGCTGTTTCGAGTGTCGCTACCGTTCACTACGCCGAGATCGTTGCGTCCATCGCCTCAAAATCTGCCGGACCGGGCACACGCGCAAACATTGATGAGTTCACCGAAACCACCTCCGCCGGTATCGAGCAAGTTGGTGGCGCAGCCAAGGGCAAGGCAATCATCGTCCTGAACCCTGCCGAACCTCCCATGATCATGCGCGATACCGTGTTCACACTGTCCAGCGGCGCAGAAGAAGCCGAGATCGAAGCAGCTATTCTTGCTCAGGTCGACAAGGTCAATGCCTATGTCCCCGGCTATCGCCTGAAACAGAAAGTCCAGTTTGAACGCTTTGGCTCCAACAACCCGGTCAAGATACCCGGTGTCGGTGTATTTGAGGGCATCAAGACATCTGTATTCCTGGAGGTCGAGGGGGCCGCCCACTACCTGCCCGCTTATGCTGGCAATCTCGACATCATGACATCCGCCGGTATGGCGACGGCAGAAAAGATCGCTGCACGCCGTCTCGAAAAAGGAGCCGCATGATGAGCTTCGATCCTGCAAAACAGAACCTCTACATTCAGGATGTGACCCTGAGAGACGGAATGCACGCCATCCGACACCAATATGGCTTGGATCATGTTCGCTCTATTGCAAAGGCGCTGGACAAGGCCGGTGTAGATGCCATCGAGATCGCACATGGCGATGGGCTGAACGGTTCCAGCTTCAATTATGGCTTCGGCGCGCACATGGATTGGGAATGGATCGAAGCGATAGCAGATGTCGTTGACAATGCCGTCCTGACGACGCTGCTGCTGCCCGGAATTGGCACCATCGAGGAACTCAAGCACGCCTATGAACTTGGCGTGCGTTCCGTTCGCATAGCGACACATTGCACCGAAGCGGACGTCTCCAGACAACATATCGAAAAAGCGCGCGAGCTGGGCATGGACACGATTGGCTTTCTCATGATGTCGCATATGAGTGAACCAGACGCGCTCGCTCAGCAGGCCAAACTGATGGAAAGCTATGGAGCGACCTGCGTCTATGTAACGGATTCCGGCGGCGCAATGGATATGGATGACTACCGCGCCAGGCTCGAAGCCTATGATCGCGTGCTGAAGCCTGAGACGCAACGTGGCGTGCATGCGCACCACAATCTGTCATTGGGTGTCGCAAACTCGATCGTTGCCGTTCAGAACGGCGCGATCAGGGTCGATGCCTCCCTCACCGGCATGGGAGCTGGCGCTGGTAATGCGCCGCTCGAAGTGTTCATCGCCGCAGCCGACCGCAAGGGCTGGAAACATGGGTGCGACTTGTACCAACTCATGGACGCAGCCGAAAATCTCGTTCGCCCATTGCAAGACCGCCCCGTGCAGGTTGACCGTGAAACGCTTTCGCTTGGCTATGCAGGCGTCTATTCGTCCTTTCTCAGACACGCTGAAAAAGCATCTCAGGACTATGGTGTCGATACGCGCGCGATTCTGGTTGAGCTTGGTCGAAGACGCATGGTTGGAGGACAGGAAGACATGATCGTGGACGTTGCACTGGACCTGTTGAACACACAATCCTGAACCGCTCCACTTTGTTCTGGCTACGCTGGTTACGAAATGGATCAGCGGCAATGCAAACGGAGTTCTTGCAGCTGAAGGGGGCAGATAGCCCGGTGGTCATGTTGGGCGTTTCCCCATCTTTCACCATGGTTATGTCGCCACGGACTGCTCACCGCCAAACTTCAAGGCAGGCGTCAATCCCAGCGCGAACGCTGTGCGTTCCAGTCGTTTGATCACCAGCTCCGAAGCCAGACTGGAATGATCCTTATCCACATCCAGTACCAATTCCTCGGATGTTGCTGTCAGCTTTGCAAAAGCGAACAGGTTTGCGGTCCGTCCGGAAAAATCAGCCCCTAGCCGCATCAGTGCTCCCAGGGCCTTTGCCGCAGCACGTTCTGAGCCGTTGAGCAATGTTTCTGTCGCGGTTGAACGAAAATTGCGCTCATACCGACAGCCAATTGCAAGCGCCAGCATGGCGCGCTCCACATGAGTCACCCCCGTCACCGGCGCCGTCAGCACCCACTCCGATGTCAGATGAGACCTGTGATCCGGATGCAAACGGGCGCCAAGGTCAGCCACAATACAGCTGGCTTCTATCAATCTTTGAGGCAATGTCTTTTCGGAAGCCTGCCTGATCCAGCCTGCCAGCGCTTCACCGAACAACTCACCGGCCGGTTCCGACTTCATGAGCAGGCGCATACCCGCCAGAAGCGGATCGCGACGCTGCAAACTAGCGGACAATCCTTCATAGACCATCCCTTCCCGCGCGCCATAAGATGAGGTCACAACCTTATCAAACCCGCCGATCTGAATGAGACGCGACAATACAAGAGCCGTTAGCGGCAATGTCTGTTCACGTTTCTTGGCGATCGCAGTCACGAGCGGTGTCAGCTTCTTGTCAGGAACCATCAAGCGATCACAAAGCTCGATGACACTGGAAGCGGTCATTTCGTAATTCTGGAGCATTCTCAGGGAATAGTCGTTCAACTCCATATGGATGCGAGCGATCGTTCGCCATGCTCCGCCTACGGCATAAAAGGTCCCTGACCGCCCCTTCAATTCAATGGCATCATCCAATACAGAATCAATATGCTCTTCGAGAGCTTTTCTGACTTTGGTACTTGAAAGGTCGATGGTCTCGCTTACTGATTGCAGCGCAAGCGGGCCAAGCGCATAGGTCGATCCACCCGTGTAATAGCCTTCCTGAATATTGGAAAATTCGAGGCTGGAACCACCCAGATCGCCACACACCCCGTCTGCCTTGGGCTGCATGGCAATCACGCCGGATGCTGCATATTTTGCTTCATCTGTGCCCGAAAGAATGCGGATTGCCAGACCGGTCCGTTCTTTCATTTTAGCACAGAATTCAGCACCGTCCTCGGCATCGCGAACGGCCGCCGTCGCAAATGCTGTCACGTCAGTGACCCGCTGCGCGTCCATCACGGCGCAAAACCGATCCAGCGCCTGCATCGCTAAAACCCGCCCATCAGGATCAAGTTTTCCAGTTTCACCAAGCCCTCGCCCCAGACCCGCCAGCACTTTTTCATTGAAGAATGTTCGAATGCACCGCCCAACGACATCATAGATGACCAGCCGCACCGAATTCGAACCAATGTCGATGATGGCCACGCGACGGTTGTCATCGCGCTGTTTGAACGTCGATAACCTGTCTTTGTTTGTGGTTTGAAACGACATTCAAGCTCCAGATCAATGAGTCGGTTTGAGCTTTGGAGGAGGTGCCCAGTCCAGCGCNCTCCCCCGCCCCGACAGGCTGGGATTTTCCATCAGATAATCATGCGCACTGAACATGGAAGCGTCTGTCTCTTCAATGGTTTCCAGATCGGCGAGACGCTTGAAGGTCCCATCCGGCTGCAATTCCCAGCTTTGTGCCTCGTCATTCAGGTTCGCAACCATGATCTGATCAACGACCTGACTGTGAACCGTGGGGTTTTCAATCGGTGTCAAAGCCTCGACACGGCGGTCCAGATTTCGCGGCATCCAGTCTGCTGAAGATATGAATGCCTTTGCATCCTGCGATGGCAGTCCGTGCCCTGCACCAAAACAGACAATGCGTGAATGTTCCAGGAAACGCCCGACAATGCTCTTCACCCGAATATTGTCAGACAAGCCCGGCACACCCGGCCTCAGACAACAAATGCCCCGAATTACGAGATCAATCGACACGCCAGCCTGGCTGGCCTCATAGAGCGCGTCGATAACCTCCGGATCGACAAGCGAATTCATCTTCGCCCAGATATCACCCGGACGCCCTTCCTTGACGTGCTCGACTTCCTCATTGATCCGTCTGATCAGTTCGCTTTTCATGTTGAGCGGAGAAATGCAGATCTTTTCCAGTCGCTTGGGCTCTGAATTTCCAGTCACATAGTTGAACAACCGACCAGCATCCCTGCCGAAAGCAGGATCTGCGGTAAACAGTGACAGGTCAGTATAAACCTTCGCGGTGATCGGATGGTAGTTCCCCGTTCCAAAATGCGTGTATGTCCGCAATTCGCCGCCTTCCCGGCGCACCACATAGCTCACCTTGGCGTGGGTCTTGTACTCAATGAACCCATAGACCACCTGCACGCCTGCACGCTCCAGATCACGCGCCCAGCGCATATTGGCTTCTTCATCAAAGCGCGCCTTGATCTCGACAAGCGCAGTCACGTTCTTCCCGGTCTCGGCCGCCTCGATCAGGGCCGCGATGATCGGGCTATCCTTTGAGGTCCGATAGAGCGTCTGCTTGATCGCCACGACATCAGGATCAGACGCGGCCTGCTTGATGAACTGCACCACCACATCAAAGCTCTCATAGGGGTGGTGAACCAGAATATCCTTCTCACGAATGGCGGCAAAACAGTCACCATTATGCTCACGAATACGTTCCGGAAAGCGTGGTTCAAAAGGTGGAAACAGCAAATGCGGGCGTCGTGAATCGATCAATTCGGACAATTGTCCCAAGCCGAGAATACCATCGACTTCGACGACATCCTGATCATCAGCATGAAGTTCACGAACGAGAAATTCCTTCAGCGCCTTGGGGGCATCGGCATCCATCTTGATGCGTACGATCTCACCCCGGCGGCGTTGTTTGAGCAGGATCTCGAACTCACGAATGAGGTCCTCGGCCTCCTCTTCGATCTCGATATCGCTGTCACGAATGAGGCGAAACGCGCACCGGCCAAGCTCACGACAATCGGAAAAGAGCAGATCCAGAAACAGCGGGATCGTGTTTTCCATCGTGATGAAACGTCGAAACACCTGATCACCTTCGCGGCGTTCGGGCAATTCGATGAAACGGCTCACCTGGGCAGGCAGCGGCACAAGCGCGAACTCGATCTCCGGCTGAGCCTTGCGCTTCAGGGCGAACGCGATTGCGAAACCAAGATTGGGAATGAACGGAAAGGGATGCGCCGGATCAATTGCCAACGGGGTCAGCAACGGAAAGATCCGGGTCAGGAACTCTTCGCGTAACCAGTCCAGCTCGTCTTCCGTGATCGTATCAGGCTCAATGACTTCCAATCCGCTTTCATCGAGTTCCTGACGGATCTCCTTCCAGAGGTTTTGTTGATTGTGCAACAACACACTGGCGCGATCATTGATCCGGTCGATCTGCTGTTTTGGTGTCAGGCCATCCTGGCTGACAATCGTGACGCCCGCGCGCATATATTCGCGCAGACCAGCCACGCGCACCATGAAGAACTCGTCGAGATTGTTTGCGGATATCGACAGGAAGCGAAGCCGCTCCAAGAGTGGATGTGTCGGGTTGGAGGCTTCATCCAGCACGCGTGTGTTGAAGTCCAACCATGACAGTTCGCGATTGAAGAAACGCTTTGGCGATGTCTTCAGCTCTTCAATTTCCATTTCGGTGTCCTTGGTCGAAGGCTTTTCAACCGCAACAGCCGAATCGCCACGCGCTGCACGTGGCCTGGCCGGACGCTTGCGCCGTGCGGTTGGTGTCGTCGAATTTGTATCGTTCATGCGTTCAATCTGCCAGAAATCTGTCAACTATCCGTTTGAGCAGCGCGAAATTCCGGATCAGACAGAATTTCAATTGCGCGCTTTGCCACCATTTTCGTCAAGGCCTTGCCACTGGCCGCCTTTTCAAGAGCTTCGGCGATCCGTGCGACATTATGATGACTACGATCCACCCTGACTGCCAGATAATCGGAGGTCTCTTCTGGCAGCTTCATGAACAATGCCTTGCAGGCCACAGTCATGCGTGCCTTGAAAGCATCATCGTCCAGGGCCTGAATACGTATAACCGGCATTGCCGCAAGACGGCTCCTCAAATCGGCCGGCTCCAGCGCCCATGCGGCAGGTTCACAAGCACCGGTCAACATAATCGGGACCTTGCGCTCGCGCGTCAGATTGAGCGCGGCCAGAAGATTTGGACCATTCACGATCTTGTCCGCATCATCGATCGCAAGCGCTGTTACCGTCAGTGATGAGATCTCGGAAATGTCAGCATCCGACAATTCCGGCCCCTGAATGACCGCCGCACCAACCTCTCCGGCCCACTGGGATGCAAGACGTGTCTTGCCTGAATCCGGTTCTCCGATGATCGTCAATTGCCGCTCTGGCCATTTCTGCCAACGGTCCAGCATACGTCTGAGATTAGCGTATGGCCCGCTGATGATAAGCGGTTCAGCATTTGGGTCTGGCGTGGGAAACTGAAGCGGCAGCTGACCGCTATATTCACTCGCCCGACTCGCCGCATTGCCCATCAGCGCCCCAATGCCGACTCGAGGAGCCAACCTTCTTCAGCAGCCGAGAACACGACACCACTCGCTCTCAATTCGGTCGCGAGCTGATCCGGGCGCCCCACAAACACAAATCGCACATCTGCGCCCTCACTGGAGAGCGCCTGAAGCTGGTAGTCCTTCACCAATCGGCTGGATTTCAACGATTTTTCAATCTCGACCCAACCGGCTCGACTCCCAAATCTTGCAATTGCCGACACGCTTGTCTGGTCGTCGGCACGAACTATCGTGCGCGCCTTCCAGTCATTCTCAAGATAGGAGACGATCCCCTCTCGGGCCTCTTCCAGGGAGTTGAACGGTCCAGCCGAACCAATATTGCGCGGTTCTTCTTCGCCTGCGCGGACTTCCTTCATTCGCACATAATATGCGCCGCCAGACGCGCTCGCCAGTGCGATCACCGCGCGGCTGGCATTGTTGCGGTGGACATCCTGTGCGACCGACGACCATGTCGACATTGACGGATATTCCCGAACACCGCCCACCCACGGGGCAAGTGTGTGTTCTGACGCTTGACCCGACCAAACAGCAACCCATTCATCCGCAACCACACCCGCACCCGCATTTGGTAGGATCAGCGCGCGCGCCGCCTGACTATCGACATATGGCACATCAAAGACATTCAGAAATGCCGATACCGCATTGGGATCAAACTTGACCGACAATCGCGCCAGATACCGTGTCCCGCTTTGCTTTTCATCTTGCACATCGACGGCAGAAGCGAGCCTGTTGGCGATATCATAATTGATCACCAGGCCCGCTTCAGTCCGGTCCTTGTAGGATGTAAGCCGGTTGATAAGACGATGAGCGCCCTCAACCTTGGCTTGCGCAAACGCTTTGGATCGCGCCTGCGCGCTGCTCTCATCCGTCACATCGACCTTCAGGTCTGTGATCAGATACACATCGGCGAAAGCTGCGAGCGGCGAAAATATCACGACCGCAACAGCTGCGAGACATCGAACAAAATTCTTCATGGGATTTTCATAGCAGCGCTTTGCGACGGATCAAAGACGGTTAATCTCTGGCTCAACTGCTTTTCACATGCTAATCGGCGCCGATCATGACTTCTGACAACAAAACTCCTCTGACTTACCGCGATGCTGGCGTTGATATCGACGCCGGTGACGCGCTCGTTGACCGAATCAAGCCGCTTGCCGCGATGACCCGGCGTGCCGGTGCCGCCGCTGACCTTGGCGGCTTTGGCGGCGTGTTTGATCTCAAGGCCGCCGGTTTTGACGATCCGGTGCTTGTGTCCGGCACAGACGGCGTCGGCACCAAGCTCAAACTGGCCTTTGAGACCGGACTGCACGACACAATCGGGATCGACCTGGTGGCGATGTGCGTCAATGACGTGCTGGCCCAGGGGGCCGAGCCCCTGTTCTTCCTCGACTACTTCGCAACCGGCAAGCTTGAACAAGGCGTTGCTGCCAGTGTGGTGGAAGGCATCGCCAAGGGTTGCCTTGAATCCGGATGCGCCCTGATCGGTGGTGAGACCGCCGAGATGCCCGGCATGTATGCTGACGGGCATTATGATCTTGCTGGCTTCGTCGTTGGTGCTGCTGAGCGTGGCTCTCTCCTTCCTTCAACTGCGTCCATGACGCCCGGTGACGCGCTGGTCGCTATAGGCTCGTCCGGGCCACACTCTAACGGCTATTCGCTCGTGCGCCGCGTGGTTGAGCGTTCCGGCCTCGCCCTTAGCGACAATGCTCCCTTCGCCGAGGGATTGAGCCTTGGTGCGGCGCTGCTCACGCCGACACGCCTTTACGTCAAGAGCCTGATGCCGCTGATCAAGGCCGGACGCATCAAGGGCCTTGCCCACATCACGGGCGGCGGGCTGATCGAGAACCCGCCGCGCATGTTGCCCAAACACCTGACCGCACGCATCGACTATGACAGTCTCGACATCCTCCCCGTCTTCGAGTGGATGGCCGAGGTCGGCGGCATCACGCCGCATGAGATGCGCCGCACCTTCAATATGGGCACAGGCATGCTGGCCGCTGTGCCTGCTGACGACGCTGATGCGATCGTCGCCGAGCTGAAGGCCGCCGGGGAGCGTGCCTGGGTGGCAGGCGAACTCGCCACAACGGAAGGCTGACGCCATGAACAAGAAACGCCTGGCCATCTTCATCTCTGGTCGCGGCTCCAACATGGAATCGCTTCTGAGAGCCTGCGAAGCCCCGGACTATCCGGCAGACCCTGCCCTTGTGCTGTCCAACCGCCCAAGCGCCAAGGGTCTTGAGATCGCCGCGGCGCGTGGAATTCCGACGATTGCCATTGACCACAAGACCTTCAATGGCGACCGCGTGACGTTTGAAACCGCTATTCAGGCCGAGTTGGAAGCCCATGAGATCGACTTCATCGCTCTGGCCGGCTTCATGCGCGTCATGACACCCTGGCTGGTGTCGCGATGGGAAGGCCGGATGGTCAATATTCACCCGTCCCTGCTGCCCAGCTTCCCTGGCCTGCACACTCATCAGCGCGCGATCGTCGCCGGNTGCCGCCTGGCCGGGTGTACGGTCCACTATGTCACCCCCGGCGTGGATGAGGGGCCGATCATCGGACAGGCAGCTGTGCCTGTCATGCCGGATGATACGCCCGACACACTTGCCTCTCGCGTCCTCAAGGCGGAACATCTGCTCTATCCTGAATGCCTGGAAGCAGCATTGCGCGGAGAGATGAAACGCGCGCGCGTTCAACTGATCGATACGGACCCGGAAGCTCCCATATTGCTGGGCTGTCCATAAACATATCCAAGGACCATTCAGCCTCGCCCGGTCCTGCAGTCACACAGTCCGGCTGGGATAATGTCTATCACGTCAAGAGCACGCCGCAGGCGCGTGCGCTTCGTCAGGAAGTATCGAGCTGTTCCGGGTCGCGATGTGAACTCTGCCAGGCAATAAAGCCGTTCAGCCACTCATCCCCCAGCCTGANGGCCTTGCGTATGGTTTCACCATGTTCGGCATGACGAATAAATGGTGAGTATCCATAACGCCACGGGATACAGCATGCCTCACCACGGGTCGCGAACCACAAAGCCAGTTTCCGAGCGCGTTCTGCACGACGCGACATGGCAGTCTGCAGGCCGCTGATCTTCAGCCGCAAGCGCGCACCATCATTCGGGTCCATGATGGCGTGGTGATCTGTGTTCGGGGTGATCGAGGCAGGCTTGCAAGACCGTCCTGGCGTATAAAAAGGCTCGACGAGGCGCATATGATAGCGCGGCAAAAAAATTGTCTCTTCACCATTTTGCTGTCGGCGTTCCTTGTGGATTTCAACTGGCTCAGATGGTTCTTCGGCTGGCTGCAAAGGCAATTCGCCGGATTTCACCAAGGCCAGCGCCTCGCACACGGTCAGGCGGCGCATCAGGAATTCAGCCATGCGCACCAGTCGGCGCACCGTGCTGCGCAAGCGGTATGTCAGGAAATGCTTGTGTTCATCTCCACCAAGCAGATTTGCAGCCTGCGCCAATAGCGCAGCCACACTCATCCATAAAAAGCCCATTTCCTGCCGATCAAGTTTCATACGGAGGAGTATGGGGGTGAATGGTGGGGTGTGGGATTAGTTTCAAAAATCCAGAGTTAGGAACATCCCAATACATCCACTCTTTGACTATACAGTGAGAATTAAATTCGAAGGGGACTCTTCCGGTACAAACGCTAAACATCTACAAGCTTGCATGGAGCATCGATTTGCCAAGACTATACAGAATCGTGCTATGAAGCTCCAAAATTGAGGAGAACATGCTGTGAACAAAGTAGGATATGACCCTCGATCCATAGCAAATGCAGTTCTAGACATCGCGGAAAAAAACGAAATCGGCATTACAAATCTGGCATTGAACAAGATTTTGTTTTTCTTACATGCCGATTTTCTGGCCTCGGATAAACAAAAATTAATTTCGATTAGTTTTGAAGCTTGGCAGTACGGACCAGTACTGCCAATCATATACCATCAATTTAAAATGCATGGCTCAGACTTTATCCAATCGAGAGCCTTTCGGCTAGATACAAAAACCGGAAATCAAGTAATCGCTGAATATCACGATATCGGCTCTATTCTCCCATTACTCGAGAAGCGTTTTTTAGACTACGGAAGACTAGATGCGAATGCTTTGGTGAACTTGTCGCACGCAAAGGGAAGTCCTTGGCACCAAGTATGGCATGGGCTCGTTAATAGCGTCGGTATGAAAATACACGATTCTTTAATCTTGCAGTATAGTGGAGCGCGATTCGGCAACTCAGGATTTAACAATGCCACAATTCATTGATGGGATTTCCAAAGCACCTTCGGCAGCGCACCTCTGTCGGTTGGTGCGAGATACCGCTGAGGGAACCGCTAAAGCGATTCTAAAATTTCAGGAAGCGAAACCCCAAATCTCAACTCATAGCGCTCTGGAATACGTTACTCGCTATTTTGACGGCGTTGATTACGACTTTCTAATGAACCAGACGCATCATGTGAGAAACAATATTCCGATGGCAAAGGCTGCGAGAGAAATCTTACCCTTAGCCCAGCTATATAAGTCAGAATTTCCAATGAACTGGTTTAAGCCGAGCAAAAAAGCAATAGTCCCTCTTAGTCAAAAGCTCTTAGTTCCAATACAGCCTATGGGGGTCGCAGGAACACCTAATGGACCGATGGTTATAGCCGGACAGTCATGGAAAACCATTTCTCTAGGACCATTCGAGTTCAAGTTATGGGCATCAATTTTGAAGCTAGGGGTCCTAGATAACGATCCAGATCTGTCCGATTTTCATTGGCTAGACATGACATCACCCGCTAGCAGAGAAGACCGAGAATTGAGCATTCGATCCGCTGAATCCGTCGGATTTTTTGACGACAATGAGCTATCAGAAATAATATCAAACATTGAAGCAGCTATGATGATCGTTGCTAACACGCCACGAAAAAAGCGGGAAAAGAAACGTCCTCAAAACCCGAATCAAGGCTCGTTTTTCGATTAAGATGAAGACTTAAATAGAGGCTAAATTCGAGCTAAACCTTTTTCACAAACTCAGATTTCAGCATCATCGGGCCAAAACCGTCGACCTTGCAGTCAATATCGTGATCGCCTTCGACGAGGCGGATATTCTTGACCTTGGTGCCGACCTTGATGGTTCCACCGCCGCCCTTCAGCTTGAGATCCTTGATCAGCGTAACAGTATCGCCATCGGCGAGGACATTGCCATTGGCATCTTTCCAGACAGGGCCCTCATCTGCGCCATCACCATTGGCGGACCATTCATGTGCACATTCCGGGCAGATCAGAAGTGCGCCATCCTCATAGGAATAAGCAGAGCCGCATTTGGGGCATGGAGGCAATTCAGACATAGTAAGCTTCCCAGACATGAAAAAGGCCGCTGACGGGATGCGCCAGCGACCTTGAGTCGTCAAACCAGTAACAGGTTTAGCCTACGATTTCTTCTGGACGGAAGAAATAGTTGATCTCGCGCTCGGCAGAGGCTTCGCTGTCAGAACCGTGGACCGAGTTTTCACCGATGGAGGCTGCGTAAAGCTTGCGAACAGTGCCTTCTGCGGCTTCTGCCGGGTTGGTGGCACCCATGACTTCACGGTGGTGAAGCACGGCGTTTTCGCCTTCCAGAACCTGAAGAACAACAGGCTCGGAAATCATGAAATCAACCAGCTCACCAAAGAAGGGGCGTTCCTTGTGCTCGGCGTAGAAGCCTTCAGCCTGGGCCTTGGTCATGCTAACGCGCTTTTGAGCGACGATGCGCAAACCTGCTTCTTCGAACACGGCGTTGATCTTGCCGGTCAGATTGCGTTTGGTGGCATCGGGTTTGATGATGGAAAGCGTGCGCTGGACAGCCATTGGAACCTCTGTACTGAAATAACAGGCGCAAGCTGCGCCATTCATGAATCTCTCGCGCCCCTATAACCGGCAGGCGTAGAGGTTACAACAGGTGATTTTTCAGGCTTTTTGTTCCCAGCCGCCAGAAACGGTCTGCTGGAAATATCGCACGCCTGCACCTGCATCTCGCGCGGCCTTGAACTGTTGACGTGCCTTGTTGCGCACAGGCGTATCTGCGCCGTCAAACACCACCATGATGCGCTCATAGCTGCCCTGCCCCGGTTCGGAACCATCCAGCAGGACCAGGACATGCGGATTGTTCTTTGGGTCCGGATTGGCAGAGATCAGGATGGGCTGGCGTTCCGGTTGGTCATTATCGAGGCCGTGCGGGGTGAAACTGTCATCCTTCCAGGTCCACAATGCAGAATCCAGATCTCGCAATCGCTGCGTATCTGCAACGAGCAATACCCGCCAATTACGTTGCAGGCATTTGTCCAGCAAGGGACCGAGCGCGGCTTCGATAGCGCCGCGCTCAAGATGGTAGAACCACCATTCCCCTGCTGGAGCAGACATGATCGTCAGGCCTTGTCTTCATATGAGTCAGCAATCAGCTGGTCGAGCAGACGCACGCCATAACCAGACGCCCAGCTGGGCTCTTTGGGATCACCATTGGCTGGTTTCCAGGCCATGCCCGCAATGTCGATATGTGCCCAGGGAGTGTCGTTCTCGATGAAGCGCTGAAGGAATTGCGCAGCCGTGATCGAGCCCGCTGTGCGGCCACCAATGTTCTTCATGTCCGCGATCTTGGAGTCGATCAGCTTGTCATAGGCCGGCCCAAGCGGCAGGCGCCATGCAGGCTCGCCAGATGTCTCGCCTGCCGCAGTGATGGCATTGGCCAGTTCATCATTATTGGCAAAAACACCAGCATGCTCATGGCCCAGCGCAATCAGGATTGCACCTGTCAGAGTGGCCAGGTCGATGATGGCCTTAGGCTTGAACTTGTCCTGCGCATACCAGAGCACATCGCACAATACCAAGCGGCCTTCAGCGTCAGTGTTGAGGATCTCGATGGTCTTGCCGGACGCGGATTTGACCACATCACCCGGGCGCTGTGCCTTGCCGTCCGGCATGTTCTCGACCAGTCCGACCAGACCGATCACATTGGCCTTCGCCTTGCGCATGGCCAGAGCGGCCATTGCGCCGACAACAGCAGCGGATCCACCCATGTCGCCCTTCATGTCTTCCATGCCGGGACCGGGTTTCAGCGAGATACCGCCCGTGTCAAAGGTCACACCCTTGCCGACCAGAGCGAGCGGAGCTGCTGACTTGTCTGCGCCGCCCAGCCATTTCATCACGACCATGCGTGAGTGGTTCTCCGAGCCCTGCCCGACGCCCAGAAGCGCATGCATGCCCAGCTTTTCCATCTCGGATTCATTGAGGACATCAATCTCCAGCCCAAGATCGGAAAGTTCCTTGATCTTGTTGGCGTAGGATTCAGGGTAGAGATCATTTGGCGGCATGTTCATCAGGTCGCGCGCCAGATTGGTCCCGAAGGCGTCGGCTGATGCGACGATGGAGGCAGTTTCTGCAGCTGCAACATCCGAAACCACGATTCCGAAGGATGTCAGCGTGGGTTTCTGGTCGTCTTTGACTTCGCGATAATCGTCGAATCGGTAAGCAGCCAGCGCAGCGCCGAGCTTGATGCTGGCGGCTGCCGATGCATCAGGAACGCCTGTTACATCAATTTCACTTTCGCCGGACACCAGCATTTTCTTGACAAGAGATGCCCCGACCTTTTCCCAGACGCGGGCGTCAGCCTTCTCGCACTCTCCGGCCCCCAGAAGAATGATGCGGTCATGTTTATCGCCGCTGAGCCCCAGTATATCGACGATCTCACCGGGCTTTGCCTTGAATCGCGCGCTGGCGGCGGCCTTGCTCAAAGCACCGTTCTGCGCGGCGTTCAGCGTCTCCGCCTCGCCGGTCAGCGCATCGCTTTCATGGCAGATAACGGCGAGTGTTGATGTCGTTGGCGAAGTCTTGAATGTCACATCCATGAGCGGCGTCCTCTTGTATTGATTGTCGCTTGAGGTAAGCGTCTTGTGAGTTGACGCAAGCAGTTTCAGTCTGATTTGAGTGCCGGATCGGAAAAAATGCAATCGCGTTTCGGAGTAATCGGTCCGGGATGAACAAATTTCAGAGATATCTTTTCAGCAATGTCCTTCGGATGATGCTGACTATTGTCGGCGGTCTGGTGACCGTAGCGCTGCTGACGCAGGGGCTGACGCAACTCGACCTGATCGTCGAGAACCGCCAATCCGCCGTGACGTTCCTTTACGTGTCGGTGCTGGCGGCACCGCAGGTCATTTCTCTGCTTTTGCCTTTCGCATTGTTCATTGCGACTGTCTCTTCGCTCAACCGTGCGCATCGTGACAGCGAGATCGTGGTGGCGCAGGCGTCCGGTATGTCACGGATGGGGCTTGCCTCTCCGATCCTGAGGATTGCCGCGCTGGGGGCTCTTTTGCACCTTTTCATCAATCTGTGGGTACAGCCTCTGGCCTATCGCGAGATGCGGGAGACCGTTTCCAGTGCACGATCGGACCTTGCCGCAACCTTGATCAAGCCCGGCGAATTCAGTTCGCCTTCCGATAATCTGACGGTTTATGTCGGCGAATCCCTGGGCGGTGGTGAGCTGCGCGACCTTTTGATTGCAGACAATAGCGATCCGGAAGGTGATACGGTCTATTATATCGCGCAGACCGGTGCACTCACCGAAGTTGATGGCGTTCCGGCTATCCTGATGCGTGACGGACGTGTTCAGCAGGAAGATCCGAATGGTCGCCTGTCCGACCTCAGTTTCGATCAATATCCATTCGAGCTCGGCTCCTTCATGCGAGATGAAGGCGCGTTTGTGCTCAAATCATCTGACCGCTTCCTGCCAGAACTGTTTCGTCCGGACTTGACCAATTATTACAACAACAAGAACAAGGAAAAATTCCTGGCGGAAGGCCATTCCCGCATTGCGTCGCCGCTGTTGAACCTGGCGATGGGAATACTCGCCGTTATAGCAGTTCTGGGAGGAGATTTCTCCCGGCGTGGTTATCAAAAGCGCATTGCAGTATGTTCCGCGGGAGCGCTGACATTACAATTATTCGCCCTGGCTGCTGTGGCCGTGGGAGAGGATGACCCTGCTCTCAACGCACTTCAATATCTTGTACCGCTTTGCGCCTTCGGCATCTTGTCGTACTTCTTCTTCATGCGAGCCCGGTTCGCATCAAAAAGCAAAAAAGTCCGACACATGCGCAGCGGGGAGGTTGCGGCCTGATGGTCCTGATTGGCCGCATTCAGAAATATGTTTTCCGTGAGGTCGTGACCGGCCTGGCTGTCACGCTTGGAATCATCCTGTTGGCAATCTTGCTTGTCGACATGGTTGAACAAATGCGCACGGTCGGATCACGCACTGATCTGTCCCTCGTCGGAGCGTTACAGCTGACATCGCTGAAATTGCCAAATCTGATCAAGGAGACACTGCCTTTCGCTGTTCTTGTCGGAACCATGCTGGCATTTTCAAAGCTCAATCGATCCTCAGAGCTTTCTGCAATACGCGCGGCAGGTGTATCGGCCTGGCGATTTCTCGGACCCGCCATCTTTGCCAGCTTCATTCTCGGTGTGCTGACCATGGCAGTGCTGGATCCATTGGCGACCGATTCCAATGCCCGTTACGTGACCAAGCGCGACATATTGGTAAATGGCGAACGTCCAAAGGCACAATCAAGCCAGGCCAAAAGCGTTTGGCTTCGACAAGGTGATGATATCGGCAAGACAGTGATCCACGGAGGCCGCGTGGAGGAAAACGGGCGGGCGCTACTGGATGTTGTGGTTCTGGTTTATGAGAATGACGGCGTTGAATCCGTTTTCAGACGCAGGATAGACGCTGAACGCGCCAGCTTGAAACCCGGATTCTGGCAGTTGGAAAACGTGACGGAAACCGCCCCCGGACTTGACCCATCGCGGCAGGATTACCTTGCGCTTCCAACAACATTGGAACCCGAAACGCTTCTCAACAGATATGCATCTGCGCAAACGATCTCATTCTGGAACCTTCCCCGGTTCATTCGAGACACCCGCCAGGCGGGGCTTGAGGAAGACCAGTATCTTCTCAAGCTACACTCTTTGTTGGCAACCCCGGTCTTGTTGATGGCAATGTCATTGATCGGCGCAGTAGTCTGTTTGAGGCAACGGCGCTCTGGCGGGGTCTCCCAACTCATCGCAGCCGGCGCTGGAGCCGGTTTCATCCTTTTCTTTGTGACGCAATTTGCAAAAGGGCTCTCTGCATCAGGCGCTACACCGCCTCAGGCTGCAGCCTGGTGCCCTCCACTATTTGCACTTTTCGCCGTTCTGACGGTCATCGCTTATGCAGAAGACGGTTGAATCTCTCAAAAATCTCAGAGTTTCGAGCTGGACGCATGGAGTCAGGTTCTCTAATCCTATCGTGACTTGGGGTGCATTCGAAACTAACCGGCTTAAGGGTATCGTATTGGCTAATCTGTTCCGGTTTGCCGCGAGTGCAGCTATATGCACGAGCATTTCAGGTCTTGCGCTTGCGCAACAGCAAACTGCTGCTGTGCAGGAAGAAGAAAGCGGCGTGTTCATTCGTGCTGACCGTCTTATCAATGACGCCCAGACTCACCAGACGATCGCCGAAGGCAATGTCGAGGTCCATTACGGAGACCGGACCCTGCGCGCCGACCGGGTGATCTACGACATTGACGATGAGTATGTCCGCGCTCAAGGCAATGTTCAGATTATCGATCCTGACGGGACAGTACGCTATGCCGAGGAAATCCAGGTCGAAGAGAACCTGGAAAACGGATATGCCCTGAATTTCTCGACCCGACTGGCCGACGACGCCGTCGCCACCGCTTCTTCCGCCATCCGCAAGGAAGGCAAGATCAACGCACTCGAACAGATGGTCTATACGGCCTGCCCTGTCTGCACCGACGGCAAATCCGACCCAACCTGGGCGCTGCGCGCACGAAAAGCGGTTCAAAATCAGGAATCCCAGATGATGTCCTATCAGGACGCCATTCTGGAAATCAAAGGCGTTCCGGTTTTATATGTGCCCTATTTCGCGCATCCGGACCCGACATCGGAAAGACGGTCCGGCCTGCTGCCGCCTGACCTCGGTGTGTCATCCAAGCTCGGCGCATTTTACGAACAACCTTATCTGTGGGTGATTTCACCCTCACAAGACCTGACCATCGGGCCAGAAGTCTTTGAAAAGATGACTCCCCTGATGAACCTTGGATATCGCAAGCGCTTCTTCTCGGGTGGCATCTCTGCAGATGGATCCTTCACCCATGAGCAGGACTTTGACAGTGATGGAGCAAAGTTTGGCGATGATACATGGCGCAGCCACATCTCTGCTGAAGGTCTGTTCGATATCAATTCGAAATGGCAATGGGGCTTCGCAGTCGAGCGCCAATCCGACGACCTTTATGACCGGCGCTATGATCTGGACTTGCTCAAATCCACAAATGGCCTTTTCGAAAGCCAATCACGCGAGGCGCTGAGCCAGCTTTATGCGGTGGGTCAGGACGAGGATTTCTATGCGGAGATCGGGGCCTTGTCATTTCAGGGCCTCAGGGCCAGTGATGACCCTGGAACGACACCGCTTGTAGCGCCGACACTTTATGCTGAAAAAGTCTATGATTTCGGCAAGTTCGGACAGGGCTCTCTCATCGGTTCCAGCGCAGTATTGCAGCGTGATGAAGGCGTTTCATCAGCGCGCGGCACGATGGAAGCCAATTGGCGAATGCGGAACATTTTCGGGCCCGGACTGGTGATGGAGCCATTCGTCGAAACGCGCGGCGATATCTATGACATCAGCGATTCCGAGGATGTCTATGAGGACAAGTCCGTCTCCCGTGGGCTTGCGCTCGCCGGTGCGCAATTGAGCTGGCCGCTCGTAGGTGGCGGCGAAAACATATCCTTCACCCTACAGCCAACGCTGATGGCGGCCCTGGGAACAGATTCGCCGAATGATGAAGGCATCCCTATCGAGGATGCCCTCAGCTTCGAAGCCGATGAATCATCTCTCTTTGAAGCCAATGGTGCGGCAGGCTATGACCTTTGGGAAGGCGGATCGCGCATGGCGGCAGGTGTAACAGCATCTGCCGAATGGGGCGAACGACAGAATCTGAACTTCATATTCGGGCGCCGGTGGCGTGAAGAGGCAGACCCGTCTTTTTCTGACCTCAGCAATCTGGCCGGAACCGATTCCGACTATGTCACAGCGGTCGGACTTCAATTGGGCCGGGCCTTCAAGGTCGAAAGCCGATTGAGACTGGATGAAGACGACTTTGCCGTGCGACGGATAGATGCCACGGCCCGTGTGAAATATTCGCGGATGAGCGGTAATGTCCAATATTACAAGCTGAGCGAAGACCTGCGAGATGGCGATCCGGAAGAAGGCGTTGTCTTGAGCAGTAAGTTTCGGATGACCGATCACCTGTCCATGATATATGCGCTCAAGCGGAACATATCCGACAATCTGAACAACAAGCAGGTGCTGGGTGTTGTCTACACGGATGATTGCTCCACATTCCAACTCGCCTATGAGCGTTCGGAAACGACTGACCGCACGCTTGGACCATCGCAGGCGTTTCGATTTACCTTCNCCCTCAAGACGCTGGGACAATTTGGTTCCAACGAATTCGACTGATCGCTTTACAGCCAATTACAGCGAATTGCCCCATTCTCACCGCAACCGCTTAATATGATTGCACCCGTTGAGATCGAAGCTATGTTGCCCTTTGCGGGGACCGATTTGAAAAGAAGACGACGTTGAGTATGCGAATGATCAAGTTAGCCTTGCTGCGATTTACCGCTCTTGCCGGTGCCGTTACACTGTTCGCCACCACTCCTGTGGTTGCTCAGGCGATCGAAGGAGAAGCGGACAATGCGCAGATTTATGCGGGCGTCGCTGCCAGTGTGAATGACGAGCCGATCACCATTGCAGATGTGGCCAACCGGGCGCGTCTTATCCTGCTCAGCCTTGGTGTGCAGCCCAATGAGCAGACGATTATCCAGGCCCAGCAGCGCGCTTTGGACGGGCTGATTGACGAAACACTTCAAGTTCAGGAAGCCCAGCAATGGGAGATCGAGATCTCTGACCTGGAAATCGAGGAAGAGCTGGAACGTCTGGCAGCTGGCAATGGGATGACGCTGGCACAGTTCCAGACAGACCTCGTCGCTCAGGGCATCAATCCGGTGACGCTGCGTCAACAGATGAAAGCGGATATTGCATGGCAACGCCTTGTCGGCGGTCGCTATGGATCGCGCGTTCGGATTTCTGATCTGCAGNTCGATGATCGCCTGAGCCGTCTGGAAAAATCCATGGATCAGGTGCAGTTGCGCGTTTCGGAAATTTACCTGCCAGCCTACACACCGGAGCAGATGGCGCAGATGGAACAGGGTGCCTGGGATCTGCGTCGTCAGATTCAGGAAGGTGCTCCGTTTGGTCTCGTCGCACGTCAGTTTTCCGCGGCCCCGACCGCAAGTAATGGTGGCGATCTGGGCTGGATGAGCCCTTCCCAGCTCAAGGAAGAGCTTGCCGAAGCCATCAAGGGACTGACCCCACCTGCGATTTCTGAACCTGTCATCACCGAAGACGGCGTTTATCTTGTATCGCTCATGGAGCAAAGAGAACCGGTCAAGGCAGAGCTTGCCGGATTCAGTCTTGCGCAGTTTGAAACGAGCGGACCGGATGCCGAAGCGCGCCTTGATGAGGTTGAAGCTGCGTTCAGTAGCTGTGAGGCAGTTGACGATGCAGCTGACGCGGTTGACGGCGTTGTTGCAGTCAAGCTCGGAGCATTGCCAATTGATCAGACATCCATCGTCTATGCGGACCTCTTCACCAACACCGAAGAAGGGACGCTGACAGATACATTGACCTTCGATGGCGACCGCAAGGTCAGGGTTGTTGTCTGCCGCCAGATCATGTCCGGTGCACAATTGCCAAGCCGCGAAGAAATGGAAAGCCGTCTGCGCGAGCAGCAGATCTCGCTATTGGCTGACCGTTACCTGCGCGATCTCAAGCGCGAAGCGACAATCCTGCGCCGTTAGGACTCCAATGGACATGCCCGGCGGCCAATCTTCAGCCACGCCACCGAACGCAATACCCCCAATCGCTGTCACAATGGGAGATCCCGGCGGGTGCGGGCCCCAGATAACGCTGGAAGCATGGCGACGGCGCAATCAGTGGAAGGCACCGCCCTTCTACGTCATTGCAAATCATGACGTGATGGTGGCTGCCGATCATGCAGGCACGCCCATGCAAAGGATCGAGGCACCGTTTGAGGCCGTGGACTGTTTTGATGCTGCGCTGCCGATCCTGGATATTGACTGCCCTCTGATTGTCCCCGGTGATCGCGATGCCAGCGGCGCGACATCCACGATCAGGGCGATTGAAATGGCTGTGGCTCATGTGCGCGACAATCAAGCAAGCGCCCTCGTGACCAACCCCATCAACAAGGCTCTGCTTTATGAAGCGGGCTTCAGCCATCCGGGCCATACAGAATTTCTCGCCCAGCTGGCACAGAGCAATTGGCTGCTGGATGACGAACCCATGCCAGTCATGTTATTGACCGGAGGCGGGCTTCGCGTTGCGCTGGCAACCATTCACACACCTCTGAAAGATGTTCCAGACAGCCTGACTGCTGAACGCATCATCGAGATCGCATCCAGGCTACATGATTCACTGATTATGGATTTTGGCATCACCAGCCCCCGCATTGCAGTTGCGGGCCTGAATCCACACGCCGGAGAAGAAGGCGCGCTGGGCCATGAAGAACAGACGATCATCAACCCTGTATGCGCGCAGCTTCGCACCAAAGGGTATCAAATCTCCGACGCGATGCCCGGCGATACGGTTTTTGCATCCATGCTGGAAGGTGACTGGGACGCCGTGATCGCCATGTATCACGATCAGGGACTTGCCCCGCTGAAAACATTGGACATGTGGGGCGGCGTCAACGCCACTATCGGCCTGCCCTTCATCCGCACCTCTCCAGATCACGGAACGGCCTATGAAGCCGCAGCCAAGCGCTCTGCGCGCCCCGACAGCCTCATTGCTGCGATCCGACAAGCATCCGATATGGTAAGATCACGCGCCAATCACGGATGCCCATCATGACGGATCGACCGCTTCTCAATGCACGGGCCAACAAGAGCCTCGGCCAGCACTTTCTGTTTGATCCGGATATCCTCGACAGGACAGCACTGGCATCCGGTCCGGTTGACGGCAGTGTCGTCATCGAGGTGGGCCCCGGCCCCGGCGGATTGACGGCGGCCCTGTTGCGCAAGGGGGCCAAGGCGGTGGTCGCTCTGGAAATGGATGCGCGTTTTGCGGCTGCCTTGCGGGAGTGGCCAGAAACCCGTGAAGGACGCCTTCATGTCATCGAGGGCGATGCACTGGCGATCAATATTCCCGATCTGCTGGAAGAACTGGGATTGGAAGGTCCGGTCAGGATCATCGCCAATTTGCCCTATAATGTTGGAACGCCGCTGGTTGTTGACTGGCTGAAGGCTGGCGACTGGCGCGGCCAGATGGCGCTGATGTTCCAGCATGAGGTCGCCATTCGCCTTTGTGCACAGCCGGGAGACAAGCATTATGGCCGCCTGGCCGTGCTGACCCATGCTGTTTGCAGCGCCCATATCGCATTCACCCTGCCACCGGGAGCTTTTCGTCCGCCACCCAAGGTGGATTCGTCTGTGGCGGTGCTGCTGCCCTTGCCGGCAGATGAGAAATTTGCAGATCTGGAGGCCATCGAGAAAGTGGCGGCCGCAGCATTCGGCCAGCGCCGGAAGATGTTGCGTGCCAGCCTGAAAAGCATCGCTGGAGCCATGGGAACAGATGCCACGGCATGGCTGGAGGGATGCGAAATCGACCCCACACGGCGCGCCGAAACGCTGTCACAGAACGAATTCAGAGCGCTTGCCCGAAGCTGGCGGCAACAGGTCAGCAAACTTGCCTGATATTTTTGCGTCAAATCACTTGTGCAAACCCCACAAAGCCCGATATGCATACCGCCTCGCGGAGAGGTGGCCGAGCGGCTGAAGGCGCTCCCCTGCTAAGGGAGTATACCTTAACGGGTATCGTGGGTTCGAATCCCATCCTCTCCGCCACGGATTTCCCTGTCACTGAGACCGTTCGCATTGCACGGTATTTCTCACAAGAATTCCGTAGCTTTCGGTACCTCATCTCAACAGAGACCGAATTCCCCCAACCAATTTACCGCCAAAACGTCTAAAGTCTCAGAGACCGATTTTTGACAATACGGGTTGGCCGGTTTTCCCTGTTTTGCCCCGAATAACAGGGAAATTTCACAAAAACAGGCACAAATCGCATCTTCAACGACTAAATACCCGCATAATATCTGAGACTTACAAGGAGTTTTCCCTACTCAACAAAACAGGGAAAGAAAATCGGCATAACAGGGAATGGATCACGGAAAACAGGGAACGCTGGCGAACTTATCAGGGAAGGTAAAAACCAAGCTGATTTTCCTGTTCAGACCAGTCATTTGACAACGGCGTTTTCAAAAGATGGGTGAGATGAATATGGCTTGGCTGACGCCCTTCCAGTATCGCCTGGACAATCCTGGGAGACAGGAATGCGAGTTTGATCCGCTGACGGATCATGGCGTCTGTCCAATCGTGCTTTCGCGCGATTGCTGAAAATGAGGTGCCCTGCTTGATCTCTTCCAACCATTCATGCGCTTGAGCGATGGCCCGGATCAGTATGTGGTCTGGTTCGGACGTGGTCACGCCAGAAGCCAGCTTCAGTTCAACACCACGACGGCGCACAAAAAATGGCACCGTGAATGTGAGCATCGCGCTATCGAAATCTGCGGCTTTTGCCTCCAATAGTTTCGCCAACGCATTGGCCTCGATACTAACCTTCAATGCACCGCGACTGACCTCGATCCGCTCAATGAGCGATGCACAAAATTCAACATCTTGCACAAATTCCAGCACACGCGCATTCGCATGTTGGATGGCTGCAATATCTGGCGATTGCACTAATTTGTGCATGTTGCTTTCAAGATGTTGGCGAACGGCTTCAACGACAATTCGCTCCAAAGGCACCGCCGGTAATCGCCAACCTTTTGCATTGTCCCGAGCGGTGCCTTTCACAAGATGGGTGGAGACATAGTAACGATGTCGACGCTTACCTTTCTGAGCGTGCGTCGGCGTCAGTCGGCCGTTTTCATCAAATAGCTTTCCGGCCAGCAGCGAGGTTTCTCCGCTTTTGGTGATGTTCCGCGGGCGCGTGCTCGCCTGCTGCAGTTTTGTCTGCACCCGATCCCAGAGCACCTGATCGATAATAGGTTCGTGTTGTCCTGGATGTGTT
>PAQI01000028.1 GCA_002709235.1 Hirschia sp. | reverse complement strand
AGAAGAAGAGGCACGCCTCATGTCTCCGGATGAGCTGGTGCGGTGGGCCGTCGATGAATTGTGTGAGGATGCCTATTACGAGAACTGACGTCATCGATTCAGAACACCGTCAGTGAGACGAAGCGGGCCAATTTTAACAGACACTTAATTAATATTCCAACATAAACGTATATACAGTTTGCATACGTTTGCTGTTTGTTGTATATGAATGATTGGAACTTATCCTGTCAGCTTTGCATTGATCATACGGTCGTGAAGCTGGTGATATAATTTATTTGAAGGAGGCGGTTAAATGACAGTCGCCCAAAACATAAAAATTCAAGATGCAGTCATTCCCAGATTTGGCGTTAACGCCCGTCGTCTGAGAGGAGTGGACTGTCGCACGCGCATTGCAGACTCAATCGCAGCCGGCGCGCGTTGTATTGATACAGCCCAGGCATATGGCAATGAAATCGCCGTGGGTCAGGCTATCCGTGAGTCCGGTGTCAACCGTGACGATCTGTTCGTTGTAACAAAGGTTCAGATCAACGATTACAAGCCATATGATCTTCTGTGGTCGGTTCGAGAAAGCCTCGACCGCCTGCGCCTTGATCATGTTGACCTTCTGCTCCTGCATGGTGTCCACCCGAAACTCGGCCTGGACCGTACGCTGGACGCACAAAGAGAAGCTTGTGATCGCGGTCTCGCGCGCTTTACCGGTGTCGCCAATTTCAGTGCAGCTCAATTTGAACTTGCAGCTTCAAAAAGCGACAAGCCATTGATCTGTAATGAAATTGAGTACCACCCATTCGTAAATCGCGACAATGAACTCAAGGCTGTACGTGAGCGGGGAGCAGCGCTACTGGCTTATGCTCCGCTAGCGATGGGTGCCGTGAACATGAGCGAGACCCTGATCGACATAGGGCGCGAATATGATCGCACACCGGCACAGGTTGCGATGCGTTGGTTGATGCAACAAGACAGTGTTTGCGCCCTGCCAAGGCCAGTAGACAAAACTGAAGTCGCACAACTCATGGACATATTCTCATTTGAACTGTCCGCAGAAGCGATGGCACGGATCTATGATCTGCGGTCTGAAAACCTGGTGCTGTGTCATTCAGACGAGACGGCGTCCTGGTCAGAAGCTGCATGATTGTGATCATGGGTCTCGATTGATTTAGACGTAATTTGTTCCATCCTGATTATCCAACATCAATGCCTGTGGCTTAAAGTGGCCAGCTTGGAAGTGGTGTGGACGGGATGGAACAGTGCGTCAGGCAGTTCTCTTTGGATTGATTGCAATCTTTATTGGAGCCATCGGATTAGGCTACAACACGCTTAATCCGCCCCCCGCCAAGCACTATAAGATTGTCTATTTCGGAGCCGGAAACTGCGGTGCCTGCAATCAATGGAAGCGCGAGGTGCTTCCTGACTGGAAGCAAACAGCTGCCGGTCAGGATACCCGCATCGTGATCAAGGAAACCGCAACCCTGGCGGGTCTCACGCCAACGGCTTTCGGCTCCTATAATGATATCTGGCGCAAGGTCACGGCCAAGACACGTGGCGTTCCCGCATTTGCGCTCGTGGATACGGAAACCAATGAAGTGCAGGGTGTATATATGGGCAGCGGTGGTTGGCGGAGCCTGGCCCGCAAGGTCTCGACATCACATTACCGCAAGTCCCGGCTTGAGCTCGCTGACAACAGTTGACACTACAATCCGTGAAGAAGACAGCCCAAACACATAGAAATAACGCCGTACCGGATTGATATTCCAAGCAGCATCGGGTCAAACAGTCGCCTGATACTAGTTTTGATCCGCTCGCGATTCCTTCAGAGCGGAATGAAGTGAACGGCGAGATTCATGTCCGACAGAAAACCATATATACTCTCTGGAGCGACAGGCGACTGGGAAGTCGTGATGGGGCTTGAGGTCCATGCGCAGATCTCATCCAAATCCAAGCTGTTCTCCGGCGCTTCCACATCCTTTGGCGCTGATCCGAACTGCAATGTGTCACTCGTTGATGCAGCCATGCCGGGAATGCTTCCGGTCATAAACAAGTATTGTGTCGAACAGGCGGTGCGAACAGGATTGGGGCTCAATGCCCAGATCAATCTCTTTTCGCGCTTCGACAGAAAGAACTATTTCTATCCGGACCTTCCACAAGGCTACCAGATTTCCCAGTTCCAATACCCGATCGTGGGCGAGGGTGAGATCGAAGTGGAAATGGAGGACGGTTCAACCTTCATCGTCGGAATCGAGCGCCTGCACATGGAGCAGGACGCCGGAAAATCCATTCACGATCTTGATCCCAATGCGACATTTGTCGACCTGAACAGGTCTGGCGTGGCGCTGATGGAAATCGTGTCCAAGCCACATATCCGCAGCCCAAAGGAAGCGGCTGCCTATGTACGCAAGCTACGCTCAATCGTTGTGGCACTCGGGACCTGTGATGGCGAAATGGCTCAAGGATCACTGAGAGCAGACGTCAATGTCTCCATCTGCAAACCAGGTGCTTACGAAAAATTCCTGGAGACAGGCGATTTCGGCGTGCTTGGAACGCGTTGTGAGATCAAGAACGTCAACTCCTTCAGGTTCATCGAGCAAGCCGCAGAATATGAAGCCCGTCGTCAGATTGAAGTCGTTGAGGATGGCGGGGTGATCGACCAGCAGACACGGTTGTTTGATTCAGAAACCGGTGTCACCCGGTCGATGCGGTCAAAGGAAGATGCCCATGATTATCGCTATTTTCCCGACCCGGATCTGCTTCCACTGATTCTGCAGCCTGAATGGGTGGAAAACATCAAGGCGAACCTACCGGAATTGCCCGATCAGAAGAAGGCGCGTTTTGCTTCCGAATATGGTCTGAAGCCCTATGATGCTGGTGTGCTCGCCGCTGAAGCCGACAAGGCAGCCTATTTTGAAGAGGTCGCAAAGGGACGCGACGCCAAGCTGGCAGCCAATTGGGTGACGCAGGAATTGTTTGGCTATCTCAACAAGTTCGATCTTGATCTTGCAGACAGCCCTGTCTCGGCAAAGCAATTGGGTGGTTTGATAGACCTGATCTCGGACGGAACAATTTCCGGCAAGATTGCCAAGGACGTGTTTGCCAAGATGATCGAGGAAGAGGGCATTGCGCCAGCCGATGTTGTCGAACGCGACGGGTTGAAACAGGTTACCGATACCGGCGCGATTGAGAAAGTCGTCGACGATATCATGTCCGCCAACCCTGATCAGGTAGAGCAGGTCAAGGCGCAGGCTGCCGAGGGCCATAAGAAGCCCAAGGCCATGGGCTGGTTTGTCGGACAGGTCATGAAAGCTTCCGGAGGCAAGGCCAACCCGCAAGCTGTGAATGAAATACTCAAATCGAAACTCGGTATATAGATTCAGGAAGCAAACCAGCATCTGCCATGTCGATGAGTAAATGGCAGATGCTTCATTGTGTAATGTCAGCCCTTCTGTTTAATCTGTTCTTGAATGATCAACAGGAGAGACTGAAATGGCCGTCGCACGCGTAACCGAAATTATAGCTTCATCCAAGACGAGCTTTGACGACGCAATTCAAAAGGGCGTCAAACGCGCGACCAAGACACTGAAGAACGTGTCAGGAGCCTGGGTACAGGATCAGAAGGTCGTGGTGGAGAAGGATGAGATTGTTGAGTTTCGTGTCACCATGAAAGTCACATTCGTACTTGAAAAATAAGCACTGCAACTCGATCTCGGTCTGATGTTCGATTGCAGGTCACGGAGGAAAGTGCTGGCGATCAGTCAGCACTTGTTCTTGTCTCATGCCGATCACAAAAGCCGATATCGTACCCTGGAGTGAGGAAAACTTCATTCGCGGTGGTGGCCCTGGCGGTCAGAACGTCAACAAGGTCGCGTCGACGGTACAGCTTCGATTCAATCTCGCAGAGTGTGAGACTATCGAGGCCCCTGCCAAGGCGCGCATCATGCGCCAGCTTCAGAGCCGTATCACCAATGATGGCGAACTGATTGTACGATCAAATGAACATCGCACACAGGAGCGCAACAGAGAGGCGGCATGGGCACGCCTGCTGACGATGCTGAATGAAGCTGCTCGGCGTCCCAAATTTCGCGTTCCCACGCGCCCATCCAGAGCAGCAAAGCGAAAGCGCATCGATACCAAGACGAAGCGGGGTGCGGTCAAGGCCTTGAGAGGCCGGATCGATCCTGATTGATCCAGCCTCACCAAGTCTCCCGCAGATCAGTATTCCGAAGCAATCACGCCCACAACCAGACCGATAATGGCACCAGTCGCGATAGAGGCCAGAATGGCATCGCCCCTGTCGCGGTCACGAACCCAGTGATATCCGCGTGGCGGGTGACGCAGGCCGCGACGATTATAGTCGTGGATCACAACAGTTCTTGGTGACCGGTAATAATAGCCACCAACGCTGTATCTTGGCGCATTGTAACCGTGATTGGGGTAGCGCTGATAACTGTTCTGATAGGGCCGTGGATAATATCCTGAATATGCCGGTGCGCGCCGGGTGTGATAGAATTCATTTCGGTTGTTCTGGTAGTCACGCCGACGGTTCGCGCGCTCCCACTGTTCCTTGTAGTGGCGGTCTCGCGCCTCGTAATGACTGTACCGTTTGTCGTAACGGCGGTCATCGCGGTCACGGCCGTGGCGCCAATCACCATCACGGCGGTCTTTGCCGTAATCGTGGCGGTTATCATGCCTGTTATCATGGCGGTTATCGTGATGACGGTCGTTTCGATCCCGCTTGTAATCACGCGGATCAGCAAGCGCCACAGGCGTAAGTGTCGTCGCCATCATTGCGCAGGCTGTGATACCAGCAAGGAGATTTTGAAACATTTTCATTTTGAGCCTCCAGGATATTGAACCGAATTTTTCGGTCGCCGCTCACATGGATCGGAATGCACAGGTTCGGAACGGACAATTCAGGCTTCAGCGTTCCTTGATAATGAACGCAGGCTGAACGTCGCATGAATGAGGGGTTCAGCTAAGTCACTCAGATTTGAATTGAGATCAAAGCCAAGCTGTGCAATCTGGCCGGCCGCACAAAATCGTGGGCTTAATCTTCCGGACCATGTGCGTCATGAACACCCCCGTAAATACAAGTGAGAACACCAGTGTTCGGGCAATGCTGGACCTACTGAAACTTGCGATTCCTGTCATCGCCACCCGGCTTACCTTTCCCATCATGTCGGTAACCGATGCAGTTGTTCTTGGGCATTATGCCCAATTGGAACTGGCCTATATCACGACGGGATATCTATTGTTCTCCATCGGCCTGGCATTCGGAATGGGAACGCTTCAGGGCGTGCAGGTGATCACTGCAGAATTGTCTGGCGTCGGCAGGGCACATGAAACAGGTCGCGTCCTCAAGCGTGGCCTCCTTATCGGTACAGGCATCGGAATTGTCTTCACAATCGCCATTTACAGCCTGTCATCGCCCATGTTCAGCAGGCTGGGCTTTGAGGATCAAGTCGCGGCCGACATGACCAGCGTGGCGAGAATTCTGGCCTATGGTCTGATCGGTCAATTGCTTGCGACCGGGCTTGCCTTCTATTTCGAGGCGCTCAGACGGCCCAATATCGTTGTAGCCGTGATGTATGGCTGTGCAGGGTTGAACCTCGTGATCGATCTGGCCCTTGTCGGCGGTTCCTGGGGTTTCCCGCAAATGGGTGCCGAGGGCGTTGCCTGGGCATCCACGGGAGTCAGAGTTGTTCAGGCTGTGATCCTGATCGGCCTTGCAGCCTTGCTGACCCCTGGCTTCACTTCATCTCCACCCGCTCCGGCAGGCGAGTTCAGGAGACAGAACACTGTCGGGATGGGTGGTGCCTTGGCCAATGTCGCCGAGTTCGCATCCTTCAATGCCATGTTCGTGATTGCTGCCATGATATCCCTGTCGGCTGGAGCCGTGTTCTCGATGGCGATGCAGCCATTGTTCACATGCTTCATGGTGTTCTCGGGAATTGGTGTGGCGTCCTCGATCAGGGTTGCGGAGGCCTTTGGGAGCAAGAACCGTCGCGGTGTCATTGACGCAACACGGCTGGGCCTGGGCACCTATCTGATCTGCGGGCTAAGCCTGTCCGTGATCATATTTGTGTTCCGTGATGTCTGGGCCGGATTGCTGATCAAGAATACCGAGGAGGTCAATCTGGTAGCAGCACTGGCGGTCGTGATCGGCATCTCTGCCATCGCGATGGTGTTTGACGGTTTACAGGCGGTCGTTGCGACGATGCTCAGGGCTCAGGAAGTTGTCTGGCCCTCCACGATCATTCAGCTGCTGTCCTATATCTGCGTCATGGTCCCGAGTGCCTGGTATCTGGGGCTGGTCAGGGGAGGCGGCGCTGAGGGCGTGATGTGGGGGATTGTGTTCGGGTCGGTTGTCGCTGGCACAGGCCAGCTTGTCCTTCTCCAAATAAAAACGGCGCGCCAATGAACATGGTGCGCCGTTTAAAAGCTTGATGGTTCAAGATCCCCTAGAGGTCCTTGAGAGCCGTAGCCGGTTTGAAAGCAGCCGAAGTCTTGGCTGGAATCTTGATTGGCTTACCAGTGGCCGGGTTGCGACCTTCACGCTCTTTGCGGGTCTTGGCAACGAAAGTACCAAAGCCAGCCAGAGCGACTTGTTCGCCACGCTTGAGTTCGCCAGCGATTGTCTCGAGGACAGCATCAATGGCGCGGTTAGCGTCTGATTGAGTCATTTCAGCCGATTCGGCTACTTTTTTGCAAAGTTCGGACTTGTTCATAGGTCCCTCCATTTCGCTCCGCGTCGCGTTTCGATCCGCGGTTAACGGCTAGTGACGGCGGTTTGAGCGATTCGTCTAGCCCGAAAACAGCAATTTCCCCAGTAAACACGGGCCTAAACGCCCAAAATCCACCCTTCTTCTCCCGAAATTACGAGCTTTTCATCTTCTGAAAGAGATTCGGGGCCTGCGAAACAGCGACCGAGTCGGCCGGATTTATCCAGTTCGGCGAAGTGTTCGGCGATGATTCGGACCTGCGCCTCATCCTTGATCTCATTGGATTGCGCGTCCGCACTGATCATCGAGGGGTAAATCTCGGTTGCAACAATCCGTGTGTCGCCGAGCGCTTCCTCATCAAGGTCAGCCAGAGGCAAGTCGAATGGCCAGAGCTTCAGGCCTTCAACCGATTGGGACAATTTCGCCAAAGCCGGTATGCCTGTCAGGGACTGGCCACCAACGGCACCTGCATAGGCAATCTTCCAGATCGGCTGAGGCCGTCCGAGTTTCGCCTTCAACGCATATTCCTCGCAAAGCCGATATTCTGGAAGGTCCTCGGATGTGTGATCTCTGGATTTCTTGACGGACAGGGTCGTCAGCTCATCTCGCTTTGTGCATCCCCAGAATGGAAACGGTCCATCCGAAATCAGCCGGTTCATTCTGGCAGCCAGAGAAAAGCGGTTGTTTGAATTGTCGGGCTTGTCTTTCATTTCCTTGGCCAGGAAATCACGTATGGATTGCCAGGCCGGAACATCAGATTTGAGGCCGAGAGCGGCTGAAGTGCCGCGCGGAAAGCCAAGCGGAAAGTCAAACCCCAAAAGGACACGGTCACCGCGGTGGGTGAGCTTGCCCAGCAATTCAGTCAGCTCCACAATTGCAGCCGCACGCGTCGATGGGTTGGATGCGCGAAATGTAAGGCGCAGCCTGGCATCTGGTACAAGCGCACCAATCCAGATGGAGTCTTTACCCGTGGCCGGTTTGGAGGCCGCACTCCAATCCACCATTACATAGCTGTCGAACAGACGCGCCATCTCTACACCTGATTACCTTGTGTGAATCAAAAAATGCGCCGACGGTTCCCGTGCAGACCGAAGGCGCGCTTATATCCTAAATACACGCCACCATGCCTAATTCAACCCGGAAGCGAATGCATAGCGAGATGTATCACACTTCAGTGCCTGTAAGATCTCGTAATGCTCTTTGATGGTCGCACAGCTTGCGATTTGGCCAGACTTGTTATCTTCCTCAGCAGGTAAGCTATTCATTGTAGAGTCTCAGGGAAAGCAGGTTGTTGTGTCGAAACTGAAAGTCGGACTGGTCGGCGCGGGAGTGTTTGCCGGATATCATGCACAAAAAGCCGCGCAGTCGGATATTGCCGAACTTGTGGGCGTGTATGATCTCTCATCGGAAGCTGCACAAACCGTCATAGACAAGGTCGGGCAGGGCGAAGTGATTGCTGATCTGGATATGTTGATCCTTGCCAGCCAGGCAATTGTCATCGCAACGCCAGCTGTAACCCATTCCACGATAGCAGCACGCGCCCTGAGAGCCGGTCGACATGTTCTTGTTGAAAAGCCGCTCGCTCTCAGCGCTGCTGAAGCTGATGCGCTGGTGTCTCTGGCCAAGGCCAAGAATCTGGTCCTTCAGGTCGGTCATCAGGAACGCCTGGTATTCGAAGCGATGGGAGTCGTCGGCGCGCCTGAAACTCCCAGTCGTATTGAAGCTGTCCGGGCGGCACCTCCTTCTCCGAATGGTCGGTGCGAAGATGTTTCAGTCATCTTTGACCTGATGATCCATGATATCGACCTCGCCAATGCCGTGTTCGAGACGCAGGGCGAGGTAGCATCCGCTGAAGGCCGCAAGGCACATACCGCCCTTGTGGACGAGGTGCACACTGAAATCAGATATCCCAATGGAGTGGCTGTGCTAGAAGCCAGTCGTTGTGCAAAGGAACGCAAACGGACCATGAAACTGGAATATCCATCCGGCGTCGTGGAAATCGATTTCCTCGCAAAGACAGTGCGCAATGAGACGCCTTTTGACATCCAGCTAGACGTCACAGATATCATTCCCGATCCCCTGATGGCTGCTGATGAGGCATTCTATTCGGCATCTCTGGGACAACATCCATCTCCCATTCCAGGTGAATACGGTGCGCGCGCGGCGGCGCTCGCCGAAGCTGTAGAAAACGCCGCCAATCATGAAGCGTAGAGGTTGAATACTATGGCACTAGATACACTCACCGGGCAGGAAAATGTTGTTATCCCTCAGCCGCCAGCAGATGCGCCTATTCAGTTCTTTGATCTGAAAGCGCAGCAAGCGCTTGTGCGCAGCAAGGTTGAAGCGCGTTTCACAACCATTCTGGATCACGGTCGCCACATTGGCGGTCCCGAGGTAGACGAGCTGGAACAAAAGCTCTGTGAGTTCACAGGCGCGGCGGATGCGGTTGCTGTCGGGTCCGGCACGCAAGCGCTTGTCATGCCACTCATCGCGCTGGGCTATGGCCATGGCGATGCTGTCTTCATTCCCGGCTTCACCTATAACGCGACGGCCAATGCAGTCCTTCTTGCGGGGGCAACGCCGGTCTTTGTGGATGTAGACCCTGCGACATTCAACATGTGCCCGATTGATCTGGAAAAGCAGATCAAGGCCGTCAAGGCGCGCCGTGATCTCCGGGCGCGCGCAATCATGCCTGTCGACCTCTACGGCATGCCAGCCGATTATCACGCCATCGGACAGGTCGCAGATAGCTATGGCCTTCGTATCGTTGCTGATGGTGCGCAGTCCTTTGGCGGACGCCAGTCCGGCAAATGGGTCGGGGCTATCGCCGAGATCACCGGGACATCCTTTTACCCCACCAAGGCCCTGGGTGGATATGGTGATGGTGGCGCGATCATGACCACGGACAAGGATTTTGCGGAGATACTCAGATCAATCCGCTGGCACGGGACGGACGCGGACCGAAAGATCTCGGTGCGCGTGGGCATCAATGGTCGCTGCGACTCGATTCAGTGCGCTATCGTTTCCGAGAAGCTCGATATCTTCCAGGCCGAGCGCACAAGACGGGTTTCCATTGCAGCGATCTATGAAGAGCGTCTTGCTGGCAAGGTCGAGCTGCAACAGGCAACTCCGGGATCGGAACATGGATATGGTCTGTTCACTGTCCATGTCGAGGGACGGGACACTGTCAGGGCCCAGCTCAGTGAGCTGGGCATTCCGACAGCCATCTATTACGACACGCCACTGCATCGAATGGAAGCCTATGCCCCCTATAATCCAGCCGAAGGTTTGCCGGGTTGCGATGCATGCGCACAAAGCGCAATGTCCTTGCCCATGCACCCTTATCTGAGCGATGCGCAGGCTCACCGGGTCTGCGATGCGCTGGAGAAGGTATTGGGTTCGACGAAGTGAACCTGACGATCTGAAACAGGCATTGGTTAACGCAACAGCAGAAAATATACACGTCTCGCTCACCTAAAGCCAATCGTTCCAGTCTAGGTTGTGCCATTATGCGCACACCTTTGCCCTCTGTCTTGTTTGTGGATGACGACGTTATACTCCTTGAAGGAGTCAAACGTGCGCTGCATGGTGTGCGTGGACGTCTGGACATGACGTTCATTTCCGATCCTGAAGAGGCACTGGACCACTATAGTCGAAGCCAGTCAGATGTGGTGGTTTCGGATCTTCACATGCCATGCATGGACGGTCTGGACATGGTCGCCAGGATGATCAAGATCGACAAGTCGGACAGGACAAGATTTCTGTTTCTGACGGGTGCAAGCGATTTTGATATGGCACTCCGTGCGATCAATGAATTGCACATATACAGCTTCCTTCAGAAGCCGATTGTGCGAGATGGTTTGATCACCGCGATTGATGCGGCGCTCGAAGATCTGATTGCGGAAGACGTGATCGGTGGCCGACATGCAGCCGCTGCACTGGAAATGATCAATGCGGCAGTCCTCGTGGTCTCGGTAGAAGGCCGCGTGTTGTTCTCAAATCCGGCAGGACAGCGCTTTCTCGACAGTGATGGCGGATTGTCGAGAGGCCCGGACGGTATCTGTCGGGCACCTACACCCGATGAGACCCGAACACTCCATGCTGCATTGAGGGATACCGCCATTGATCCAGACGAACGCGTGAGATGGCTTCGGTTCAAACCGGATGAATGGGGCAATGCCGTAAGCCTCGTTGCCATTCCGAGGACCGACAACATGGCCGATGAATCGGTCATCCTGTTTTCCACTGACGGAAACAGTAAATCGGCCCTGTCACGCGAGTCCATTCAGGTATTGTTCGGACTGTCTCCTGCCGAGGCAAGCATCGCTCTGGCCCTCAGTATGGGTGAGCGGATAGAGCAGGCGGCTGAACTGTCTGGAGTCACCCTGTCGAGTGCGCGCACATATCTAAAGCGCGTGTTCCAGAAGACCGGGGTCAGTCGTCAGTCTGATCTGGTGAAAAAGGTGCTGATGTCCCCGGCAGCCTTCATGGAGCCACCGGCCCCACTCTGACATCAGTCTTGCTCCGATAAGTCGGCAATACCAGACGCACCAGGGCACCATTCTCGGTATTCTGCAGCTCCAGATAACCATTGTGAAGATTGGCGACATTCCATGCGTAGGGAAGGCCTGTACCGAATGTGTTCAGACTTTCACCAGGGTTGAGATTGCGCTCGTGAAAGCGCTTGAGGATGTCAACGGGAAACCCTTCTCCTGCATCGCGCACTTCGAAACTGACAAAGTTCTCGTCCTCACCAACAGGTTTGGCGGAAACCACGACCTGCGCTTCAATCGGAGATAGTCTGACGGCGTTGGACAGCAGACATGTCAGGGCTCTACAGACCATGCGACTGTCCAGAATTGCAGAAAAAGGATACGCGGCTGTTTCAAGACGAATATCCACGCTCTTGGCCAGCGCGAGATTCATTTCGGGTTTTATAGCGGTGCGTGCCAGAAGACCGATTTCAACCGGCTTGGGTTCAATCCTTGTCTTGCCGTGCTGCATGGACATCAATTCAAGAACTGTTTCGGACGTTCTCAAAAGGTCCTCTCCGGTATTGACGATCTGGCGTGCATATTCCTGAGCCGTTGATGTCGACACGACGCCATCTCGGATCATTCGGGCGAAGTCCATGATGTGCAGCAATGGTCCGCGGAACTCATTCTGAAAATCACTGATCCTGATATTTGCTTCTGCTTCCGCCTGTCGAATGCCCTGGTGGACCTCGACACCATGAGCGATCGCAGCTGCGATGGACTCAGCCGGGCAGGGCTTTTCAAGGAAGCTGAGAACTCCACCGCGGTTTACGGCATTGAGTGTGGTTTCACGGTCCAGATCACCCGTTAGCATGATGCGCGAGGTATCCGGGCTTATCGTTCGTACCTCAGACAGAAAATCCAGTCCGTTTCCACCCGGCATATGCATGTCCGTTATGACGACCGAGAAAGGACCATTGGCTTCGAGCATCTCAAGAGCGCTTCTGGCATTGAGTGCAACAGAGATATCGTAGAGCTGATTCAGCCTTCGTTTCAGAACCAGAAGAACAGGAAGTTCATCGTCAACAATCAGCACTTTTGGTTTGCTGGATTCAATGTCGCGGCGGTCGGTAGATTTCACGAGAGTGAGCATTTTCGTTTACCCTGTCGGCAATCATTACATCTCAGCAAACCACAGATGCAGCTCTCATGATGTCCTCATTTAGGGATAACCTGTCAGGTGAATAATCATTACTTTGCAGTTGTTCGCCGGATTAATGAAAGAATGATCTGCTTGAGAGTATTCATATGCTGGGACTGGCTTTTACAGGTTTTGCTTCAATGTTGGACGAAGAATATTCGTTCGACTTCACAGAAGATGTTCTGTCTGCGGTTCCGACCAGTACAGGCGGAGCATATACCGCTTTTGGTTCCTATCCGTCCTTTGAAATGAAGGCTCTGATCAACGAACTTGCCGAACGAACAGGGCGTACACATAGTGAACTCTATTTGGACCTGGGCAGGTTCATTGTCTCGAATCTTGCGGGAAGATATTCCCACCATTTCAAGAGCAGTTCAGAGCCCTTCGCCTTTTTGTGCGCAACCCAGAACCGCCTTCAGCATGAAGCAAGAAAGCTGTTCAGGGATGAAGACCTTCCGGTCTTTCAGGCCAGTCATATTGATGCACAGACGCTGCAGATCGATTGCGACATGGAGCCGGAATTTTCAGGAATCCTTCTGGGAGGTGTTCTGGGCGTCCTCGAATATTACGAGGCGGATGTCGATGTTGAAAACAGTCCAATTCTGAAAGGGGGCACGCAATGGCAACGATTTGTCTTACGACGTCGGCAGGCGCAAGCAGCCTGAGTTATGACTCTCTCGAGAAGCGCCTGGCGCGCGAAACCCGAGCAAGAATCGAAGCCGAGCGTCTTCTGGAAGACAAGAGCAGGCGGCTCTATGCAGCGAACAAGGCATTGGAAAAGGTGGCCGAAAACCTTGAGGGCCAACGCCAGCAACTGAACACCATTCTCGATCATACGGTTGCCGCCATTTTTCTGGTCAATGAAAACATGAAGGTGGTTCAATCCAATCGCGCCGCCAATGATCTGTTCGAACTGACCGATGACGGTTTGCTTGACCTTTGTGTTCTCAACCTGTTTGAGCGCTCGGAAACCATTGCGCGGCTCCTGAAAAAGCAGTTTCACATTCACGCCGGCGAAGAGATCACATTTGAGGGTGAAGCGACGAAGATTGGGGGATCTCGTTTTCCTTTCGAATGTGGCGTCACGGCTATTGAGCGCCGGGATGGTCGTCGATGGACTTGCTGGATAATCTCGGACATCACGCGACGCCGACGTGATGAGGCCAAACGCGCGAACCTGGAAAAGGAATTGAGCCAGGCTCAGAAAATGGAAGCGCTGGGCACACTGGCATCCGGGGTCGCGCATGAGATCAACACACCGATCCAGTATGTTGGCGATAATCTGAGATTTCTCAAAGACGGTCTTAGTGACATCTCATCCGTTCTTGAGAAAATCACACCTGATCATGCCTCTGCCGATCTGCTTTCAGCCTGTGCGGAGGCTGATACCGAATTTCTTGTCGCTGAGATTCCTGAAGCAATCGAACAATCCCTTCATGGGTTGGAACAGGTTGCGCGCATTGTGAAGGCGATCAAGGAATTCTCCCATCCCGGAAATGACGGCCATAACACTGTCGATCTGAATGAAGCCATCGAGACGACAGTCACGGTGACACGTAATCAATGGAAATATGTTGCTGAAATAGATCTGGATCTGGCTCCCGGACTCCCGCTTGCTCCTTGTAGTCCTGGAGATCTCAACCAGGTCATCCTCAATATGATCGTCAACGCAGCCGACGCCATTGCCGAAAAAGGTGACAGTGAACTTGGACGCATTCACATCGTAACCCACGAAGAGAATGGGTGGATCAATATCTGTATTTCCGACACTGGATGCGGAATGTCAGCAGATGTTCAGGAACGCATGTTCGACCCGTTCTTCACAACCAAGGATGTTGGCAAGGGCAGCGGCCAGGGACTTGCGATTTCCTACAACATAATCCGTCAGAAGCATCATGGCGAAATCCTGTGCTCATCAGAGCCAGGACAGGGAACGATGTTCACGCTTCGCATTCCCGCCACGCCAGATGCCATGGCGGACAGATATGCCAATTCATAACAAGGGAGGATGGCGAACATGAAACCGACAATCCTGTTTGTGGATGATGAACCCAACATCCTGCGTGGGCTTCAGCGCCTGTTTCGTGCGCAGAGAGATATCTGGAATCTGGAATTTGTGGGCGGTGGTCAGGAAGCCGTGAACTGGCTCCAGGACAATGATCCTTATGCTATCGTCACTGACATGCGGATGCCATCGGTAGATGGTGGTAACCTCCTGTCACAGGCCGCCAGGATGCAGCGCGCAGAGCTGCGCCTTGTCTTGTCAGGGGAGGCTGACAGGCAGCTGACATTCAATACAGTCGGTACAAGCCATCAGTTCTTTTCCAAACCATGTGACGACCGTCTTCTCGTACGTGCCATCACCCAAGCCTATCTTCTGGGAAGCGATCTGTTGTTCGCGGCACAGCGGAAACTGATTTCCAATCTCACATCCTTGCCCGTGTCCCAGCGCGTGAATATCGCATTAGCCGAGGCTACCGGACAAAAGGCGTCTCTGGCTGATCTCATCAATATCGTGGCCAGTGAACCAGCCCTGGCTATCCGGGTCCTGCAACTGGCAAACTCATCCTATTTCGGTCGGCCGGCCGATACGCTTTCCATCGCGGCAGGTGTCAAACTACTGGGCAAGGACGTCATTCGGTCGATCTGGGAGCAGAACAAGCTGGTCTCTGTGACGATGGATGAAAATGTCGGGCAAATATTGGATGAACTCAGCGGTCATGCGGTTGTGACTGCGCGACGGACATTCGATCTATCCAGACTCAATGGAGCCGCTGACAAGGATTGCGAGGATGCTTACGCGATCGGATTGCTATCATGGGTTGGGGATGTGATAGCGGCCGGTATGCCCGCTGCATCCGGTATGTTCGAGAACAAGCATATGGTGGCTGCATCGAGCTATATCTCGTGTATCTATGGCTTGCCACATCGCACGACTGACAGTCTGGAAATGCTGAGCAAGTCACCAGATCTCCCAGCGCAGGGCGATGCCCGCGCGCGTGAACTGGGAGCCGTATTGTTCGAGAACAGGCGGGCTGCATGATGCCACAGAACCTCAAACGCGTCTTGTTCGTCGATGATGACGAGAACCTGTTGAAAGCACTCAGGCGGTCGATCCGGAATACCATCGACATGCGCACAGCGACTTCTGCCGTAGAGGGGTTGCGCATGCTCGACAAGTCCGGACCATTCAGCGTGGTTGTCGTTGACAACAACATGCCGCGCATTGACGGTGTCGCCTTGCTTCAGAAGGTGAAGGAAAGTTTTCCCGACACGATTCGGGTCATGTTCACGGGAAACAGCGATCAAGCCACAGCTGCGCGTGCCGTGAATGAGGGGAATGTATTTTGTTTCCTCACCAAGCCATGTCCAACCGAGACCCTTCTTGAGAAGATCGATGAGGCGCATGCAGCGCACCTGAAGATCCTGGAGGATCGTAAAATTCGGGAAGATACGCTCATGGGGAGCGTGAAGCTGATGTCGGACATGTTGTCCGTGACCTATCCGCAGGCTTATGCTCGTTCACGGCTCGTTCAAAGATGGGCGCGGCAGGCTGCCCTGTCGATGGACTTAAAGGAGATATGGGATCTCAAGGTCGCCTCGATGTTGTGGCCAATCAGCGAAACCAGAATGTCGCCGCAACTGGTGGCGCGGAAGAACTCTGGACAAGCCTTGACCAAGGATGAGCTTGTCAAGCTGGTGGATGCCAATCGCACCATGGTGAATATGCTGAGCGCCATTCCCAGATTGAAATCCGTTTCGCAGCTTATCCTGATGAGCAACACTCATTTCATTTCCAGCATGCCGGATGCAAAACGCGGATTGGAGGCACGTTTGCTTCAGATCCTCATAGATCTTTCAGTGCGGATGGATCCCGCCGATTCAACCGACCTGAAAGCAGCCTTTGATGCTCTGGAGTCAAGCGGGACGGATTACGACATGGCATTGCTCTCTGCATTGCGGACCGTTCTTGATCGCGACCCCAAAGCCGATGCAGCAACCACTGCGCTGAACCTGTTCATTCGCGAACTGCGTAGAGGCGATGTGCTGATTGAAGACCTTCGGGACGCGAATGGGACGCTCCTCCTTGCGGCCGGACAGTCGCTGACGGATACCTTTATTTCGACGCTCATGCGCATGGGGACGATCCAGCCTTCTCACAGTTGTGTACGGGTCGTGCGTGCACGAGAGAAATCTGCGGCCTGACCGAGTTGAAATTCATGATTGCCCGTGGTGACGATGCGGCTTAAGTCTGCATCCATGAATGATCAATTATCCATCCTCTCCGCCCAGTTGAACGCGTGTGTCGGTGATGTCGCCGGTAACACCGAGAAGGCCCTTGAAGCGCTTGCTGAAGGTGCCGGCATGGCTGCCGACATTGTCGTGCTGCCTGAATTGTTCCTGTGCGGCTATCCGCCCGAAGACCTGGTTCTGAAGCCAGCACTTACGAAAGCCTGTATGGACGCGCTCCACCACATTGCGTCCAGAACCAAGAAGAACGGCCCCGGCATTCTTGTGGGTCTGCCTGTCTGGGAAGACGGGGAACGACTGCCATATAATTCGGTCGCACTCCTGGCGGATGGTGAGATCAAGGCGATCCGGCACAAGCACGAGCTGCCCAATTACACTGTGTTTGACGAGATCCGCACCTTCAAACCTGGCCCAAAACCTGAGCCGATCGGGTTCAGGGGGTTCACGATCGGGGTTCCGATTTGCGAAGACATCTGGCTTGAGACCGTGCCCAGTCATCTCAAGGGACTTGGGACCGAGATCCTGATCAGTCCCAATGGATCGCCCTGGCGAGTCGGCAAGCGGGGAGCGCGCAAGGAAGCGTTCGATCAATGGTCCGACATCATGCTGCCCTATGTCTGGGTCAACCAGGTCGGCGGGCAGGATGAGCTGGTGTTTGATGGGGCCTCCTTTGCGGTCGATGGACGCGGGCGGCAGGTGCAGCAATTGCCCGATTTCGAAGAATCCTATTCGCTGTCGATATGGGATCGCACGCCGAATGGCATGATGTGCGTGGAAGCTGAGCGTCACGCGCTGACCACTGATCATGAAGAGATCTGGCGGGGTGCTGTCACCGCATTGGGAGACTATGTTCGCAAGACCGGGTTTCCGGGCGTGTTGATCGGGCTTTCCGGCGGAATAGACAGTGCAGTCGTGGCCGCGATGGCCGTTGATGCGCTGGGGGCCGAGAATGTCTGGTGTGTCATGATGCCGTCTCGTTATACATCGCGAGACAGCCTGACGGATGCCGAGGCATGCGCTCAGGCGCTTGGTGTGCGGTATGACACAATTCCAATAACGCCCGGAGTACACGCTTTCGAGGCCATGTTGTCTGACACGTTCGGAGAAACCACGCCGGACACGACTGAAGAAAACATTCAGTCCCGCATTCGCGGCGTGACACTCATGGCGCTGTCCAACAAGTTTGGCCATATGGTTGTGACAACCGGAAACAGGTCCGAAATGGCCGTTGGCTACGCCACGCTCTATGGTGATATGTGCGGGGGATACAATCCTCTCAAGGATATCTACAAGACCAAGGTGTTCGAACTGGCTGAATGGCGCAACACTCAAACGCCACGCGGTGCGCTTGGACCTGGCGGCGAGGTTATTCCTGCCAATATCATCAGCAAACCGCCATCGGCTGAACTTCGTGAAGACCAGAAGGATGAAGACAGCCTGCCGCCTTATCCTGTCCTCGATGATATTCTGTTCGGCCTGATCGAAAAAGAAGAAACCCTGGAACAGATTGCGGCGCGCGGTCATGATCCGGCCGTCGTAAGAAAGATGGAGCGCCTGGTTCACAACAATGAATACAAACGACGTCAGGCACCTCCTGGCGTGAAGACAGGCTCTCACAATTTCGGGCGAGGACGTCGCTATCCGCTTATCAATCGTTTCCGCGAGGGTTGATCCAGCAATTGTGACTCCAGTCCCCATTGAGGGGATGGAGCGCAAGGCGTGATTGCTGGTAGGTGTCAGGGTGGCCTGACGAGGCGACTGTCATGTCGATCCAGCAGTTCACGCGCCAGATAGTGATAATTGTAGAGGGGATCCTGCATGGGATTCCTGCGCCAAAGCTTGTCGCGACCGGACGGTGCGCCGATCCGCAAGGGGGTCGGGCGAATGCCGCGGCGTCTTTTGGCCAGCCAGCGGGCCATGCGCCGGGCAGTTGCATCTGGTGATTTCAGCACAGCATCGAGCGCCTGCAACCGGCGCAAAAGGGATTGGCCTTCCAGGACGATGCGTGCTGGTTTTGGTGGTGGCCCAGACAGGAAACCGTCACGATCAAAGAAGCGGATCATGGGGCCAGCGCATCCTACAGGTTGGCGCAAATGATAGGGCGTGGTGCTGGGCCAGGGTTCTGTCAGGCGAAAGCCGGGCACACGCTGCGGTTTGCAGGCGGGCTCATCAATTTTTGCTGAAGATCGGGACGGTTCTGTCTTATGAGTCCGCCTGGTTGGCGATGTCAGTTCCATGGCGCATGCCAGAAGCACCAAAATTCGGCGTGCAATGGCTTCTGCCCGCCGCAAATGCCTGACAACCAGTGTACGGCGATACGGAAAGAAGGGTGCCATTCGCGGCAGGACCGACAGTCCGGCATCTCTCAGCGCTGCCTCAAACAACTCTCTGACGTGCCACCAGCCCTGTTGGGCGCTTCGTTGCAATTGTGTTCGGATTTGTATCATCGCCGAAGAGAATGCCCCCAAACAGAGTGGGGTAGGACAATTATCTAACTATCCCACCCTTTCTCCAAAGAGTTGAAACTGGTTCACTGAATACGAGAATGACGCATCGCAGTTTTGAGCATTATTGGTCATCTGAGGGTCAAGAATTAGTGTGTAGCGGCAAAATACACATGAAACTCACCCCAACACTCGCAATTATCAGAATGTCTTGCTAACGAGTGTCGCGATTTTCCGTGTTCTGAGGGGCCTTATGAGATTTATTGCTATCGCGCTTGCCGCAGCCATCTTAAATTCACCAGTGGTCATGGCGCAGGGTATTGAACAGACCAAGGGTGACTTTCAGGACAAGTTCCGTCAGCTTGATGAAGTTCTTCCAACCCCGAATGAGTATCGCAATGCAGCGGGTGAGCCCGGACACAAGTACTGGCAACAGGAAGTCGATTACGACATTGACGTATCGCTGGACGAGGACGCCAAACGGCTGACCGGTTCGGAAACGATCACCTACAAGAACAATTCACCAGACACGCTGCGCTATCTCTGGCTGCAACTGGATCAGAACATCTTCCGGCGCGATTCCATGGCGAACATGGCAACCGATTTTGGCGGTGTTGGCCGCCGTGGACCTGCCATGAGCGCTGGTAGCGATGGTGAGCCCGCGCAGTTGAGCCTTGGTGAGGTCGCCCGCCAGCAGGCCATGATCGACCACGACTATGGACACAACATCACCTCGGTTGTTGATGGGCGCGGCGGTGCCTTGCCCTATACAATTGTCGGCACGCTGATGCGCATCGACCTTCCCACACCTCTGAAGCCCGGGCAAAGCACAAAATTCTCGATCGATTGGGATTATCAGATTGTCGAGGAGAATATCGTCTGGGCGCGTTCAGGGTATGAGCATTTTCCCGATGACGCGCGCGAAGGTGGCAATGATATCTTCCTGATTGCGCAATGGTTTCCGCGTCTTGCGGTCTATTCGGACTATGAAGGCTGGCACAACAAGGAATTTCTGGGGCGCGGCGAGTTCACGCTGGAATTTGGCGATTACGATGTATCGATCACCGTGCCGAACGATCACATCGTATCGGCAACGGGAGAACTTAAGAACGCAAGCAGCGTCCTGACCGCCACCCAGCGCGCGCGATTGTCAGATGCGCGCAATGCAGACCGACCCGTTTACATCGTGACGCCCGAAGAAGCGCTGGCCAATGAAAGCTCAAACCCAACGGGCACAAAGACCTGGAATTTCTCCGCTGACAATGTGCGCGACTTTGCCTGGGCTTCCTCGCGCAAGTTCATGTGGGATGCGCAGGGGCATTCGCAGCCGGGTGCCAGCCATCCGCTGGTCATGGCGATGTCGTTCTGGCCCAAGGAAGGTGGCGAGCTGTGGGAGAAATATTCCACCGCGGCGGTCGTGCACACCATGGATGTCTATTCGCGGATGAGCTTTGACTATCCCTATCCGACGGCGCAATCGGTGAATGGTCCTGTTGGTGGCATGGAATATCCCATGATCACCTTCAATGGACCGCGTACGACGTTGCAGGAAGACGGAACGCGCACCTATACGCTGGCGGAAAAGCGCTTCCTGCTGGGGGTGGTGATCCATGAGGTGGGCCACATCTACTTTCCGATGACGGTAAATTCCGATGAGCGTCAGTGGACATGGATGGATGAAGGACTGAACTCATTCCTGGATTCGCTTGCAGGTTATGAATGGGACCCCGATTTTCCATGGACCGGCGGAATTGCGCGCGATGTGGTCGACTATATGAAGTCGGAAAACCAGGTGCCGATCATGACCCAATCGGATAGCGTGTTGCGCCTTGGGCCGAACGCCTACACCAAGCCTTCGGCTGCGCTGCATATCCTGCGCGATACCGTGATCGGGCGGGAGCGGTTTGATTTTGCCTTCAAGGAATATGCAAGGCGCTGGAAGTTCAAACGGCCTACGCCGGCTGATTTCTTCCGCACCATGGAAGAGGCTTCCGGCACGGATCTGGACTGGTTCTGGCGCGGGTGGTTCTACACGACGGATCATGTCGATATCTCGCTGGATGCAGCCTACAAGCTGCGCATCGACACGATGGACCCGGATGTCGATTATGAACGCCGCCGTCAGGAAGAAGCCGACAAGCCTGAACGCGTTGGAACGCGCCTCAATCGAGAAGAGGGCCAGACAAGCTGGGTCGACCGGAACCCGGATGTGCGGGATTTCTATGACGAGAACGACATCTACACCGTCACCAACAAGGAGCGGAACGAGTACAAGGACTTCATCGAAGGGTTGGAGCCCTGGGAGCGCACGGCGTTTGAGCGGGCGGTCAAGGAAGACCAGAACTATTACGTGCTGGAATTTTCCAATATTGGTGGCCTGGTGATGCCGATCATCCTGGAGTTGACCTATGCGGACGAGACATCCGAGCGCATGGTGATCCCGGCAGAGATCTGGCGGCGCAGTCCCAAGCATGTGCGCAAGCTGATCGTGACGGACAAGGACCTGGTGTCAGCGGAAGTCGACCCCAATTGGGAGACGGCTGATACGAATATCGAGAACAATGCCTTTCCGCGCCGGATCACGCCGTCACGGATCGAAGCGTATAAGTCCAAATCTTCGAGTGGGTTCTCACGCCGTGACATCATGCAGGACATGAAAACCGAATTGAAAACCGATGAGGAAGACGCCGAGGACGCTGAAGCAGAAGGCGATGATCTTGAGGTCGACGCTGCGGTCGCTGCGGAAGTGGATGGCGCACAGACGGTTGAGGAAGCCGAGGAGACGGTGGAGTGATGCTGCATCGTCTGACCCGGATTGTTGTGGGTGTGTTGCTGGCGGTTGGACTGGTCGCCAGTGCGCAGGCGCATCAACAGAAGGCTGCCGTGACCAGCGTCACCTGGAATCCGCGATCCGGGATGATCGAAATCGTTCATCGGTTCTATCTGCATGACGCCGAGCACGCCATGCAGATGCTGCATTCACCGGGCGCGAATATCGTTGCTGATGAAGATGTGCAGCAGGCGTTTGCCGAATATGTTGCCGAGCGCTTCACCATGACGCCGGTTGGTGCAGATAGTATCGCTGCAAGATTGGTGGGATTTGAGCTGGAGCGGGCATATATCTTTGTTTATGAGGAAGCGCCCTATACACCCGATGACCTCAACCAGTTGAGTGTGGGCTTTTCGGCTTTGCATGATATCTGGCCAGATCAGAGCAATCTCGTGAACATCGAGATTGGGCCATGTGTGAAGACGGTGATTTTCGATGGCAGCGTTATGACGTCTGAAGTCAACACGACATCTGAAGGATGCAAAAGCCCATAATAACAATAGATTGCGCCACATACCTAATGTAGTGGATTAGGTGTGGATTCGGTTCGGTAATGCCGATCTGACGCGCCGGACTCTGACTTTTACGAATGTTTAGTCATGTTCGCCGAGCATGGCGGCATGAAAATCAGAGCTCTTGCAATCTTCATTGCCATCGCCGCAATCGGCACCTTGTCAGCGCGGTCTGCTTCGACGTCTTCTGGTGAAGTCATTATTGGCAAGGCACAGCCAACCGATGGCGACAGCATGCGGATCGGTGACAAGCCTATCCGACTGTTCGGGATTGATGCGGTAGAAAGTGCACAAACCTGTGACTACAAGGGTCAGGAATGGGCCTGCGGACGTGCGTCACGCAAGGCGCTGGAGCGCGCCGTGAAGGGCAAGACCGTGCGCTGTCAGGTCCGCGACATGGATCGAGGGCGGTATGTGTCGGTCTGTGATATTGATGGTCTGGATATCAATCGCGAGCAGGTGCGACGCGGCTGGGCTGTGGCTTACACCCAATTTTCAGCTGACTATGTAAAAGACGAAATTCAAGCCAGACAGGAAGGTCTCGGCCTGTGGCGCGCCAGTTTCGAGCGTCCGCATGATTACCGTGCCCGCCTACGGCGAGAAGCGGCTGCAAAACAGGTGGTACAGACACCACCATCAGCTGATTGCAATCTGAAGGGCAATATCTCCCGATCAGGCACGAAGATCTTTCACAGCCCCGGACAAGCCGATTATGAGCGCACGCGCATCAATGAGAGTGCGGGCGAGCGCTGGTTTTGTGATCCGAAAGATGCGAAACAGGCTGGATGGCGCGCGGCAAAGCGCTGAGCCCCTTTGGTTCTGAAAACATCAAAGGATGACAAGTGCGCCTGAACAATAGTATGCCCAAGGCGCTAAACATCCTGGAATCATGCTTATGACCGTTAAAGTCCGATTCGCGCCGTCACCGACGGGCCGTCTTCACGTTGGCAATGTAAGAACTGCCCTGATCAACTGGCTTTTTGCCCGTAAGATGGGTGGCGAATTCCTGCTGCGTTTTGACGACACCGACCCTGAGCGCTCAAAGCAGGAATATGTGGATGGCATCAAGGCCGATCTGTCATGGCTGGGGCTTGATTGGGATGACAGCTTTCATCAATCATCGCGATTCGATGAATATGACGCCGCGGTTCTCAAGCTGAAGGAAGCAGGGCTTCTATATGCCTGTTATGAGACCCCGGAGGAACTGGAACGCAAGCGCAAGATCGCGCTCTCGCGTGGACGCCCGCCGGTTTATGACCGCGCGGCTCTTGAGCTGACGGATGCCGAAAAGGCAGCTCTTGAAGCAGAAGGCCGCAAGCCGCATTGGCGTTTCAAATTGTCAGGCGAGCCCTGCGTCTGGAATGATCTGGTGCGCGGCGAACAATCCATCGACACAAGCTCGATTTCAGATCCGGTACTGGTGCGCGCGGACGGGTCCTATCTTTATACGCTGCCTTCGGTGGTGGACGACATCAATGCGAAGATCACCCATGTGGTTCGCGGAGAGGATCACGTCACCAATTCAGGCGCACAGATAGAGATTTTCCGTGCACTGGGTGGCTCATCACCAGACATGGCACACACGCCATTATTGGTGGGCGCAGACGGGCAGGGACTGTCCAAACGGCTTGGATCGCTTTCCATTCAGCAATTGCGCGAAGATGGTTTTGAAGCCATGTCGGTTCTGTCGCTGCTGGCGAAGATCGGTACGTCAGATCCTGTGGAACTGCGCGAAAACCTGGCCATCCTGTCGGATGAATTTGACTTTGCGAAGATCGGTAGAGCACCCGCGCGGTTTGATGAAAAGGATCTTTTCAATCTGAATTCGCAGATCGTCCATTCCCTGCCATTTGAGGATGTGAAGGCGAAGCTTGGCGCATTGCCGCTGGGAGATCAGGCGACGGCGGAGTTCTGGGAACTTGTCAGCCCGAACCTTCAGCTTGTGAAAGACGCAGGCATCTGGTTGCAGGTTGTCTATGGCGATATCAGCGCTGACATTCCTGACGAAGACAGGGATTATGTGGCTGGCGCCAGTGCGCTCCTTCCGGACGGTGAGATCACGGCTGAGAGCTGGAGCATCTGGACATCTGCGTTGAAAACGGCGTCAGGACGCAAGGGTAAGGGCCTGTTCATGCCATTGCGGCTTGCACTGACCGGCCAGTCACGCGGTCCCGAGATGGACAAGATGATTGTCGCATTGGGACGTGAGAAGGTTCTCAAGCGCCTCGGGTGACGCTGAGGCCGTCGCCCCATTTTTCAGCGTTCAGGCCCACACATGTAAGCCACACTGCAAGTGCGAGTTCACTGACAAGGCAAGGCAGCATGATGAACGGAAACAAGGAACCGGCAAATGGCAGGGCGAGTAGATTCGTCAGGCTGTTTACCAGGTAACAGATACCCGCGATCACGATTCCGATCCCGATCAGGCGCGGCAGGAAGGTTGAGCGAATGATCAGCCCGCCAATGACCAGGCAATCCAGTCCAAAGGCGATCAGTGCAACGTCATATGCGCGTCCATGCAGCTTGATGCTTGCCAGTGAAAGCGCCTGAAGTTGTTCGATATCGAATGCCGCCAGATAAGGGGCACTGCTGAGAAGCACCAGCGGTGTCAGGAGCAAAATCGCCTTGACGCCGGCTACAGCAACAGTGGCGAGCCGCAGCAGCATGCCTATCAAGGACCATGTTCGGTCGACGGATTTGAACAATATATAGAATATTGCAGCGACAGCGATGTCTGCGCTCATCATCAGGATCTCGGCCGTCAGCCCTATACGATAGAGACTTTCCGACCCCAGAATGTTTGCTGCTGTAGCTGAGGCATCGCTATAGTTCACAAGCGGGCCACGTACAAAGGCTTCTGCGAACACCCCGGCGACAACAATATAGAGGTAGAAAATGCCAGCGAGCCTGGCTTGCATTTTCGGGGACCAGCGTGTTGAGAACATTGGAGGCCTCAAGGAGATGAATGCCACATTGGCGTGTTCAGCTGCGCCAACCACTTCGTCTAATGAGAGAAGTGGTTTTAATTTATCGTATTTCGATAATTTCGCAATAGGGCATCACCGAAAGCAATTATATCTTCAATCCAGCGCGACATAGCGATCTGACAGTTCGCTCAGAGCTGTTTTCGGGTCGCTGACATCGACGACCAGATCGAGCATTGAGGGCGGGGCGAAACGGTCTCGCACGGTGTGGTTCAGGAGTTCGAAGAACGGGCTCCAATAGTCATTTTCCGACAGGAAGGCCATGGGCTTGGAATGCAGGGAAAGCTTGGCCCAGGACAGGGTTTCCACAGCTTCCTCAAGCGTTCCGATACCACCGGGAAGCACCACGAAGGCTTCGGCTTCATCAAACAGAAGCTGTTTGCGTTCATGCATGGTATCGACCACGATGTGGGGCACGGATTCAAAATTGCCTTCGATGCGTTGAAGGAATTTCGGAATGATGCCAAGCACTTCACCGCCAGCCTGATGAGCCGCATTGGCCGCCGCAAACATCAATCCGACTGTGCCACCACCATAAACGAGACGCCAGCCACGTTCGGCAATGGCCTTGCCAAGACGTTCTGCAAGGTCGAGATATGCGGGGGCGACATCGTTTGAAGACCCACAGTAAACGCAGACAGATTTGATTCCCGACATCTCAAGGACTCCTCTTTGTGAAATTGGGTCTTACATGTGTTTGGCCCATATGGGGAGCCCGGTTTCCCCTTGCATCATTTGAACCGGCTCACAGAAAGCATTTCCAGACATGAGTAGACGACACCAGGCCCATGGCACAGCGAGCGGCGCTGATGAAGACGGTATTGAAAGCCGTGATGCCGGGCTGGTTTCATCCCTTGGACGCGTCGCCCAGATCCTGTTGCGACCGGAGCTGAAACGCTGGCGGCCGATCATGGGCATTGCGCTGTTTCTGACGATTATTGCCAAGCTGATTGCAGTTGTTGCGCCGCTCTATTTCGGGGATGCCGTCAATGCGTTGAGTGATGGCTCTTCAGCTGTGCGGCCTGCCATTATCGGGCTGAGCCTGTGGGTGGGTGCGCGGTTCCTGTCGTCGGGGCTTCCTTATCTGAGAGATGGCCTGTTTGCACCCGTTTCGCAGGATGCGCAGAGACTGATATCGGTGGATGCGTTCGGCAAGGCGCAAAACCTGTCCATGCGGTTTCATCTGACCCGGCGCACGGGCGCGCTGAACAGAATCATCGACCGGGGCGCGGGTGCGCTGGACTTTTTGATACGTTTCCTGGCGTTCAATATCGCGCCGACATTCATCGAGCTATTCCTTGCCGCGATTGTGTTGTCAGTGAAATTCGGACCATCACTGGCCGTCGTCGCGATCGCGACTGTTGTGGCCTATGTCATGTTCACGCTGAGCATCACCGAATGGCGGGTCAAGCAGCGCCGTAGCATGAACGAAAAGGACACCCAGCTGCGGGCGAGCGCAGTTGATAGCCTGACCAATTTCGAGACCGTCAAATCCTTTGCGGCTGAAGAGCGCGAGACGAGGAGATATGATGAATTCTTCGAGTCTTACTCCAAGACATATGTCAGCCAGTCTCGATCTCTTGCCATCCTGAATGCGGGTCAGGAACTGATCATGAATGTGGGCCTGTTGGCGCTGGCATTGCTGGCGGCCATCGGAGTTGCTGGCGGCAAGTTCGGGCCCGGTGATATTGCCGCGGTGACGCTGATCCTGATGAATCTCTACAGGCCGCTCAACATGCTTGGCTGGGCCTGGCGGGAAATCAAGCAGGGTGGGGTCGACCTTGAGAAGATGTTCGGCCTGATGGACCAGACATCGGATGTGGTGGACGCACCGGATGCGATTGTTCTGGACAAGGGGCGCGGCGAGATCGCGTTCTCGGAAGTTTCATTTGCCCATGACGGTCGATCTGCCGGATTGGAAGATGTCTCGTTCAAGGTCGAGGCAGGAAAGAAGCTGGCGCTTGTGGGGCCTTCCGGGTCGGGGAAATCGACCTTGTTGAAACTGATATTCCGGTTCTTTGATGTGAGCGACGGCACAGTCCTGTTTGATGACATCGATATAAGAAAGGTAACGCAGCGTTCTTTGCGTGAGAAGCTCGCGCTGGTGCCGCAGGATGTCGTTCTGTTCAATACGACGATCCGGGACAATATTCTCTATGGGCGTCCTGATGCCTCAGAGGAGGATCTCGTTAAAGCCGCAGATCAGGCCCAATTGCTGGATTTCATCACCGGACTGGCTGATGGCTGGCAGACGCGAGTGGGTGAGCGAGGCCTGAAACTGTCGGGCGGTGAAAAACAGCGTGTCGGTATTGCGCGGGCAATCTTGAAAGATCCTGAAGTGCTGCTGCTGGATGAAGCAACGTCAGCGCTGGATTCAACAACAGAAGCGGATGTGCAGGACGCTCTGGACAAGGCCTCCAAAGGCCGCACTACGGTCGTCGTTGCCCATAGACTGTCGACGATTGTTGATGCCGATCAGATCCTCGTCCTGGAGAATGGCAGGATCATTGAACGCGGGAACCATGAGGAATTGCTCACGCTTGATGGCCTGTATGCGAAAATGTGGCGACGCCAATCCAACAATCAGGAAATGCCTGACGGAGTGGAAAAATAGCGCGGGTCAGACCTGACGAGCGGATCGAGGCAAAAAGAAAAGCCGCACCGAATTTTCATTCGGGCGGCCTTTCGGGTTTGTCGAGCCATCTTGCGGAAATCGACTATTCGATCGATGCAAGAAGGTAAGGGTCGTTCGCAGTCTTGGCGGAGCTCAGAAGCGTACCGGATGCGTCCTGGTTGAGAGCTTCAGTGTAAGTGGCTTTTACACAACTGCGGTAGTCAGCCATGCCGACGTAGAAATCCAGAGTGGTGGATCTGGTCTTGACGTTACGGCATACTTCCTTGGAAGCGCTGAGGATGTCTGCACGAGCGGTATCAGCTGCACCTACAGCTGTGATATCGGCCGGCATTTTGACTTCCATTTGTTCAACTGACTCTGCGAATGCTGGAGCGCTGAATGTTGCGAGTGCGGCGATTGCGATAAGTGTTTTCATGGTTTTGGTGTCCAAGTTGATTCTGTTCATACACAAATCTCCCCGTATTGAATTCTAGGTTGCCCACTTGTTGTTTCGAGCTTGTGTTCTCCGTTTACGTGAGTTTTCGGATGCTTTGCGAGAAGATTTTGCGAAATTGGGATGCATGAACAAAAGCGCTCAAAGGTGAGGCGTTTTCTGCGCAATCAGCCTAGCTACATTTATTCTATATTATTCAATGATATATTCGACTATTCTCACAGGAAAGACAGTTCCTGGTGGGTGAAAATGGTCGTGGATTGTGCAGAATACCATGCCTAAACGTTTGTTCACAATGCAACATCTATGCACAAATGCATGGTACGCTATTCGGATAATGGACCCTTGAGGAATTAAAGCTCGCTTGATGGGAGAGGTTTGTCATTCGCATGCATCCAGAGCATGAGAGGCTTCAATGGAAATGCCCAGGCCACACCAGCTATGCTGTAGAAAACCAGGTTTATCGCCCAATGAGATTCAGCGATCCGCGCCCCCAGTGACACCACAGCAAGAATGTAGATAGCCAGAAAAGTCAGTAAAATGAACATGCCGAACAATTTGCGCATGATGGTGGCTCCGGACTAGTCAGTGTGGCAATAGGGGCTGTCACCCGTCAGTTTCACGTTTCGACATATACCAAAGGTCTTGTGATGCAACATCAGGACACCGCACATCTTCCTACCAGTCCACTGATTCCAACCAAGGGCGCTCGGGCGGTTCGTATCTGGTTGTTGATCATCGCAGCGATGGTCTACGCGATGATTCTGGTCGGAGGCGCGACCCGACTCACTGATTCTGGATTGTCCATTACAGAGTGGAAGCCGGTGACAGGATCGGTGCCTCCAATGAACGCTGATGACTGGCAATCTGAATTCAGCAAGTACCAATCCATGACGGCAGAATATCGCCTGCAGAACAAGGGTATGTCGCTAAACGAATTCAAATCGATCTACTGGTGGGAGTGGGGGCATCGCCTGTTAGGGCGTCTGGTCGGCGTTGTGTTCCTGCTACCGTTCCTGACGTTCTGGGCACTTGGTTGGACAACAGCCCGATTGAGGCGACGCTTATGGGCGCTTTTTGTGCTGGGTGGATTACAGGGCGCGATTGGCTGGTGGATGGTGTCGTCCGGGGTAGGTGATACGCACCGGACAGATGTGGCCGCCTACAGGCTGATGACACATTTCTCCTTGGCACTTTTCATTATCGGACTGTCAGTGTGGGTCTGGCTGGAGCTTGGTCATCGACAAGGTGACACAAGCAGCAAGGCCTCGCGGCATTGGTCACTCCTGTTACTTGTACTGATCTCGATACAGATGATGTTTGGCGCACTGGTCGCGGGTCTGGATGCTGGCCGCACCTATACGGACTGGCCCTTGATGAATGGTCACTTCATACCGCGCTATTACTGGGACGAAGGCGGATTGCACAATCTTATCGAGAATGCAGCAACCACGCAGTTCAATCATCGCACCTTGGCTTATGTTATTCTCGTGCTCTGCCTGATTGCCGGTTGGCGGCATGCGCGTGCTGCAGGTGGATGGTTCAAATGGCTGGCCATTGGTGTGGTCGCGCAGTCCGTTCTTGGCATTGTCACGCTGATAAATGCGGCCCCCTTGCATCTGGGACTGTCTCATCAGGCGCTGGGAACCATTGTGCTGATCATTTCAATCGTGATCACCAAAAGATGTTTCAGTGCTGAGCGGACCTGATCAATCGAGCGTGTCAGGTAAAGTGGGCGGCGTGAACTGTTCTTCCGTCACTGTCAGCCCCATGGCGTGCGCAACATCCCTCGCGCTGAGAAAGGTCAGGCGCGGTTCGTTGCGGTCATTGATCCCCGCGAGGACGATCAGGCCATTGGGGTAATCCACGGATACTCGCCCCTCAAGTGCGGCAATTGCATCAATGGATTGTGGTGCTGAAACGGAAAGACCGTCTGTCAGGGTGATGATGAGTGGGTCATCACCATTGATGGCAACAAGGTCATCATCAGCACCGATCTTCAATGCGATATCATTGTCACCAATGGTCATGGCGAGGGGCGCATCATGAGTTTCTGGGCAAATGTCCTGCTGGTCAGACAGGATCAGCGTTGCGGACTCGTTCAGGAAATCCAGTTCGGCGGAGGCGGGCGTCTTGTCATTGCTAATCACACACACTGTTGAAGACGAGACACTGCTCGAAGCCAGCTTTGATATTTGCGTACCATTGGTATCCAGATCGGTTTGCACGATGGCCTTGGCGATGGGCGAGGCGAGGGTGAGCTTGGGTATTGCGCCATCGTCATCAGACCAGTTGATCGTGGGAAAAGCGATCAGGAACTGATCTTCGACCTGTGTTGCGAACCCATTGGTGATGTCTGCTGCCAGTGGCAATTGGCCGATTGCGGCAATCGCGCCATCAAGATCGATCAGATGGGCCTGGCCGTCCACCGTGATCGCCAGTGCAAAGGCCTGTCCAGAGGTTGAAGAGGACAATGCAAGATGTTCAATTCGGGCAGGGAGCTTTTCACTTTCCCAAATTGCGGTTACACCCCTCTGCGAATGGTGACTCGTTTCTGATGGGTCACCGGGCTGACTTTTCGCTTCTGTTTCAGAAGACGTGTCGGTTTCATTGCGAGAGCAGGCAGCGACTGAAAGAAAAACGAATATTGCCGCCAAACCCGCAAGGAACTTGTTGACAAGAGAAGTATCGGCCTGTAGCCACACGCGCTCGTTCATCAGAACAACAACTTTCTTTGAGAGGCCCCGTGAAGGAGCTATGAAAACCTATTTTGCAAAACCTTCCGAGGTCGAATACAAGTGGGTCGTAATCGACGCCAAAGGCGTTGTCGTAGGACGCCTAGCCTCTTACGTCGCCAAACGCCTGCGTGGCAAGCACCGCGCTGATTTCACCCCACACATCGACACGGGCGACCACGTTGTAATCATCAACGCGGACAAGGCTGTTTTGACCGGCAACAAGACCCGCGACAAGACCTACTACCGCCACACTGGTTACCCAGGCGGCATCAAGTCCCGTCGTGCCGAGGAAATCCTGAGCGGCCGCTTTCCTGAGCGTGTCATTCAAAAGGCCATCCAACGCATGATGCCAAAGGAAAGCTCCCTGGCACGCGCCCAACTTGCGAAACTCCGCGTCTACGCTGGAACCGAGCACCCGCACGAGGCTCAGAAGCCCGAAGTGATCGATTTCGCAACGATGAACTCGAAAAACACGAAAGCCGCATAAATATGTCCGACGCCGTTGATAGCCTGGAAGACATCAAGACCCTTGGTGCAGATACATCAGTCGCCCAGCCGGTAGCTACACCCGTTGAGCCTCAGATCGATGAGCACGGTCGCTCCTATGGAACCGGCCGCCGCAAATCGGCTATTGCACGCGTCTGGTTGAAGCGTGGCACCGGCAAGATCACCATTAACGGCAAGGATCAGGAGCAATATTTCGCGCGTCCTGTTCTGCGTCTGATCATCGAACAGCCACTTCTGGCAGCTGACCGTCGCACCGAGTTTGACGTTGTCTGCACAGTTACTGGTTCTGGCCTGTCCGGTCAGGCTGGTGCAGTTCGTCACGGCATTTCGCGCGCGCTCGTTGCATATGAGCCCGGCATTCGTGCTGTTCTGAAGCCGCACGGCTTCCTGACACGTGACAGTCGTGAAGTTGAACGCAAGAAGTACGGTCGCGCAAAAGCTCGCCGTTCCTTCCAGTTCTCCAAACGCTAAACGCGACACACGATTTCAAGCATTTCGAAAGGGCGCGTCGAATTATCGGTGCGCCCTTTTTCTATTTTGTCCCCAATGAAGAGGCTGGCACATTGTCCTCCAAGGTATTCATCGACGGCGAAGCGGGAACAACCGGGCTCCAGATTTTGGACAGGCTGCGGGACCGCACCGATATCGAGCTTGTTTCGATTGCCAGTGACCTGCGCAAGGACGCTGGTGAACGCCTCCGGCTGATGCAGTCGGCGGATGTGGTCATCCTGTGCCTGCCGGATGACGCCGCCAGAGAGGCGGTGAGCATGTTGGCGGATAGTGATACTATCGTCATCGACGCCTCGTCTGCCCACAGAACAGCAGAGGGCTGGACATATGGTTTCCCCGAGATGGACAAGAACCAGCGCAACGCCATCAAGAGCAGTCGCAGGATCTCCAATCCGGGGTGTTACCCAACGGGGTTCATTTCACTGATGCGGCCGCTGGTTCAGGCAGGCCTGATCCAGAGTGACTACCCGGTCAGTGTGAATGCCGTGTCGGGATATACGGGCGGCGGCAAGGGACTGATCGCTGAATATGAGCAGCATGACCCTGCGGACGAGCGCGACAGTCTTCGGCTTTACGGCTTTTCCTTTACGCACAAGCATTTGCCGGAAATGACCCTGTATTCCGGGTTGGATCACGCGCCTGTCTTCGCACCGGCTGTCGGCCGTTTTGCGCAAGGCATGCTGGTGGATATACCATTGCAATTGAAGGCACTCTCCAAAAGCCCCACTGTTGAGGACCTTAGAAACACATTGCAGGCCGCCTATGAAAATGAGCGCTTTGTGAGCGTTGCATCGCGTGCCGATGACGTTGAATTGAAATCCAGCAGGGCTGGTGCCATGGGGTATGTTGAAGCATTGGATCCATGCTGCCTGGCAGGAACCAATCAGCTGAATCTGCATGTTCTGGGCAGCGATGATGCGGGTCAGGTTCGATTGATCGCGCTGTTGGACAATCTCGGGAAGGGTGCATCAGGCGCGGCCGTGCAAAATCTGAACATCGCTCTTGGGCTGGCTGAAGATAGCGGTCTTTAATGCGCCACTAGCCGTCTATATAGCGTTCACGCACATAATTGCCTGGCGCGTCCGGCAAACGGCTTGAAAGCTTCTTCGGTTTAGTCGTCCCGCCGGAATATTGCTCAAGCCATTCCATCCATTCTGGCCACCATGAGCCTTTCGTATGTGTCCCCAGCGCGGCCCATACGCGGGCACTATGGGCATTCTTCACGCCAGAACCGCTCCAATATCCATATTTTCCAGAGCCTGGGGGATTGATCACACCGGCGATATGACCGGATTCGGCGACAAGATATTTGACCGGCCCGGACATGAGCTGTGCGCCACGAAATACCGATTCAGACGGAGAAATGTGGTCACGTTCCGATGACTGCACAAATGCAGGCGTGTTGATGTCGTGTAGCCCCACATTGCGTCCGAAAACTTCAAACTCACCGGCTGCAATTGCGTTCTGCATGTATAGCCGTCTGAGACAATCGAGCAGGAGAGGACCGGGTATATGGGTGTAATCAGAGTTCCAGAAAAGGATATCGAACGCTTCTGGTTCGATGCCCAGAAGGTAACGCTCTTCAATGGGACGCCATATCAGGTCTTCAGGGCGCAACAGGTTGAATGCATCAGCGATCAACTCACCGCGCATGATCCCACCAGAACGCGCAATCTCGGCTTCCAGCAATTCGACTGATCGAGGCGTAATATAAACGCTCAGATCTCCAGGGTGAGAAAAATCGGTCTGAGCGGCCATCAGGGTTATGCTGGCGATTGAATCGTTACTTGTCTGATCCTGATAGGCCGCGAAAGAGGCGAGGAGGGACCCGCCTGCACAATAGCCGACTGCGTTTACGGAAGTATCATGACGCTTCCTGATGAAATCCAGCGCAGCGATCAGGCCCTTGTCCAGATAGTCAGACCATCCAAACTCGCAGATATCTGCACAGCCTTGTCTCCAGGAAATCATGTATGTCGTCACGCCCTGATCACGTATCCAGCCTGCAAAGGATTTCCGGGCGGTCAGGTCCAGAACGTAATATTTGTTGATCCACGGAGGGATGATCAGCACAGGACGTGTGTGGACCTCATCTGTCGTCGCGGAATAGCAGATCAACTCTATCAGCTCGTTCTGGAAGACGACCTTACCGGGCGTGGCTGCCACGCTCTCTCCGATCTTGAAGGCGTTCACATCGGTCTGAGCGATATTCAATCGACCTGTTTTAGGATCGATAGCTTTCGTCATGGCCGTCACGCCAGTCGCAAGTGATTTCCCACCACTTTGAAGATAAGCCGTTGCAGCTCGAGGATTCGTTACGGGATTGTTTGCCGGAGACAGGGAGGACGTGACCTGCTTGAACCAGAAACGCAGAACCTTTCGTTCATTCTCCTCAAGACCTGGCGTGGTTTCCGGCAGATCCATCAGCCAGCCCGCAAAGGATTCGTGCATTCTGCGTGACATATCGAAAAAAGGATTGTCGCGCCAGGCGGGATCTGAGTAGCGACTGGATGTATCGAGTGTTTCGTCGGGAATTTCTTCAGTCAGTTCCTGCAAGACACCCATGAAACGTCTGGCCAGGTCTGCCTGCGCGGCCGCGAGCTTTTCGGGGTCGGCCTTGAGGGCCTGCATCAGGTTCATGGCCGCCTGATTGACTGGCGCAAAGTCTATCAGGGACAAGCGCGGCTTGCTGGCCAGACCCGCCAATATCTGCTGCAAATCACGACCAATCGACGCCATCCTTTCTGTCAGGATGTGCGCATCTTCGAAATTGCCTTTATCCGACCTGTCGCTCACTCTTGCTATACTCTCGCCAAAATTGCATTGCATCACTAGGATGGATTCCATTCAATGGCGAGACATGATCGGGTCAGAAATGATGATTAGGAATGCGGGCGTCTACCTTGCCCTTGCTGCAACGCTGGGAGCTGGCGGTTGCGCAAATTCCGTCAGCAAGACCATGAGCACAGCACTCGCAAGCGCACCTGACTGGTTCGATGAACGGCGCGAGGAAGTTGCTGGCAATGGGTATCCGGAACTGTCTGCTATTCCGCCAACACCAAAAAAGACAAGCGTTGCGGAACTCAAGCAAATCGAATCCGAACAGGATCAGCTTCAGATAGAAGCAAAAGATCTTGAAGCCGATTCGCTGGCAAAAAGCGGGATTGAAACAGGGCGCGAAAGCCCGACTGAATGGGCGAACAGAGTCCGGGCGGAATTCCCCGATGAGGAAGAAGTCCGCGAGCCACAAACCGCCGAGTGATTTATTTTGCCTAAAACAGTTTGCATCAGCAGGCATGAGAGGCATATCAGTGCCGGGCCATAGACCGGCGAAGATTGTTTTGGTGCAGTGATGAAACTGGAATTTCACAAGATACGACGACTCCCTCCTTATGTTTTCGAGCAGGTGAACCGCAAGGCGGCGGCACTTCGAGCGGAAGGTGCGGATATCATTGATCTTGGGATGGGCAATCCAGATCTTCCCACGCCCAAGCACATCATCGATAAGCTGTGCGAGACAGCCTATAAGCCAAAGACGAACCGCTATTCTGCCTCACGCGGTATTCCCGGGCTTCGCAAGGCTCTGGCAGGTTATTACGACCGTCGATTCGGTGTAAAACTGAATCCGGACACAGAAGTCGTGGCGACATTGGGCTCCAAGGAAGGCTTTGCGAACCTCGCTCAGGCCATTGCAGCACCTGGCGATGTGATTATTGCGCCGAACCCATCCTACCCGCTGCACACTTTCGGCTTTCTGATAGCCGGCGCTGCTGTCAGACACGTCAAGGCGTTGTCGCCCGAGGAATATCTGTCGAACATTGAAACAGCTGTTCGCCATTCCGTGCCCAAGCCGACGGCCACGGTGTTGTGCTATCCTGCCAACCCGACAGCGCATACGGTTGATCTGGATTTCTACAAGGAAGCTGTTCGCATTGCGAAAAAGCACGAAATCTGGATCCTCTCGGATCTTGCCTATACGGAAATCTATTTTGACGAACCGCCGCCATCCGTCCTTCAGGTGAATGGTGCCAAGGACATTGCAGTCGAAACGACCTCCATGTCGAAGACCTATGCGATGGCTGGATGGCGTATCGGATTTGCAGCAGGCAATGAGCGCCTGATTGCCGCTCTTGCACGCGTGAAGTCCTATCTCGATTATGGCGCTTACACGCCTGTGCAGGTGGCTGCCGCAGCAGCATTGAACGGCCCGCAGGACTGTGTCGATGAAATGCGCGAGATCTACCACCAGCGCCGTGACGCACTTTGCGAGAGCTTTGGCCGGGCTGGATTTCACGTTCCAAAACCCGCTGCGTCAATGTTCGCATGGGCACCGATCCCTGATGCTTTCAAGCATCTTGGATCACTAGAATTCACGCTTCGCCTGATTGAACAGGCACATGTCGCCGTCGCCCCGGGCGTGGGCTTCGGTGAATATGGTGATGATTATGTGCGGATTGCACTGGTTGAAAACGAGCAACGAATCCGACAGGCCGCAAGAAACGTACGCCGTTTTCTGGAAGCCGGGCCGGATAGCAGCGCAAAAGTCGCTGACGCCGCCGAATAACCGAACAAAGGTTCAGAACTATCATGAGTAAAACATTGCGCCTCGGCGTAGCCGGATTGGGTAATGTCGGCGTTGGACTGGTCAAGCTGGTTCAGGGGCAGGAAACCTTGCGCCTGACGAGCAAGCTGGAAATTGTCGGCGTCAGTGCGCGCTCTCGTACACGCGACCGCGGGATAGATATTTCCGGGTATCGCTGGTGTGACGACGCCATGTCGCTGGCACTTGCCGACGATGTCGATGTCTATGTGGAACTGATCGGCGGAAGTGAAGGCCTGGCCAAACAAACCGTCGAGGCTGCGTTGGAGGCGGGCAAACATGTGGTTACGGCCAACAAGGCGCTGATTGCCGAACATGGTTGTGAACTCGCCAAGATCGCCGAGAAAAAGGGCGTGCATCTGCTGTTTGAAGCCGCCGTCGCGGGCGGTGTGCCGGTTGTGCGAGCCGTACGCGACAGCCTGTCTGGCGTACGGATCGACCGGATTTCAGGTATATTGAACGGCACGTGTAATTACATTCTCACCGAGATGCTCGATAGCGGTTCTCCCTACGAGCAGGTGGTCAAGCAGGCCCAACGCCTGGGCTATGCGGAAGCAGACCCCTGGCTTGATGTGTCCGGCATGGATGCCGCGCACAAGATTGCTATTCTGGCTGCGATCGCATTTGGAGCCGCACCTGATTTTTCCAAGGTCAGGGTCAAGGGCATCAATGACATCACGGATCAGGATATCCTGCTGTCGTCCAAGCTGGGATATCGCATCCGGCTGGTGGCTGAAGCTGTCCAATCTGGTGGCAAGGTCCGATGCTTCACAGCGCCAACTCTCTTTGCGACGGATCATCCGCTCGCTCTGGTGACGGGGCCAACCAATGCCGTATTGATCGAGGGCGACCCGGTTGGACGTCTGACATTGACAGGGCCAGGTGCAGGCGAGGGGCCGACGGCATCGGCTGTCATGGGCGATATTGCCCGCCTGAACCAGGGCCCGGCCACCCCACCTTTTGGCGTCAACACGTCAGGACTGGACGATATATTTGCCGAACCAACGGGCGAAGGGATGGTTTCACGCTGGTTCATCCGTGCAAATCTGGCAGACCGATCCGGTACATTGGCCCAATTGTCTGACGCTCTTGCCGGTGCAAGGGTTTCCGTCGACAAGCTCATCCAGGATTCGGCCGGAGAGACCGGAGTTGCGCCCATAGCGATCGTGACACATGCTTGTAGCAGAAATACTGCAGAATCTGTGATAGAGAAGATTGCAACATTGCCCGCAAGTGTTGATGCACCGCAGCTGATACGGATCGAGGCATAGCAAAAGACGTTACAATTCTTATTTGAAGCAGCGAAGACTGTATTCAGGGAGTTCCAATGACTGCAACCATTCTCACGCCAGCGCATGCAGACGCCATGGTGCGTGTTGCAGAGCGGGCGGCGATCGCAGCGCAGATGCTGGCTGGTCGCGGCGATGAGATGGCAGCCGATCAGGCTGCTGTCGATGCCATGCGTACAGCTCTCAACGAAATCGAGATGCGAGGCCGAATCGTCATTGGCGAAGGTGAGCGCGACGAAGCGCCCATGCTCTTTATCGGCGAGGAAGTCGGCACAGGGAATGGCCCGGAAATCGATATTGCGCTTGACCCTCTCGAAGGAACAACACTCACCGCCAAAGCCATGCCGGATGCATTGACCGTTATCGCATGCGCACCTCGTGATGGTTTGTTGTATGCGCCTGATGTCTATATGGACAAGATTGCTGTGGGCCCCGGACTGCCAGACGGGATCGTTGATCTGGATATGTCGATTGCCGATAATGTAAACGCGCTTGCCGATGCCAAGGGCGTATCAGTCGACCAACTGAATGTCTGTGTCCTTGATCGACCGCGTCATCAGAAGATCATCTTCGACCTTCGTGAAATGGGCGTGCGGATCAAGCTCATCACTGATGGGGATATTGCTGGCGTGATCGCAACGACGGATCCAACCACATGTATCGATCTTTACATGGGTTCTGGAGGCGCGCCTGAAGGTGTGCTGGCCGCTGCAGCCCTCAAATGTGTCGGAGGACAGATTCAAGGCAGGTTGATATTCCGAAACGATGACGAGAAAACGCGTGCCAAACGTATGGGTATCAAGGATTTCGACAAGAAATACGACCTTCAGGACATGTGTTCGAAAGACGTCATCTTCGCCGCGACCGGTGTGACCTCCGGAAATCTGCTCAACGGTGTGAAACGCGTTGGGGACAAGATCCACACGCAATCGCTAGTGATGTCTTCGTTTGATGGCGTGGTTCGGACGGTGACGTCTGTTACACCTGTTTCCTGATTGTCCATGGCTTCGACAGAACAGGCTTTTCTAGGTGTCGAGGACTCCTTTTCCGGACGAAAATGGCAGGCCCGACCTGTTGATGATGCGCTGGCAACGGCACATGCACGTGCTCTGAATGCGCCCGACCTGATGGGACGCATCCTGGCTGGTCGCAATGTTGCGCCGGATGCAGTAGAGGATTTTCTCAATCCCACCCTGAAGGCGCTGTTTCCTGACCCATCAAGTTTTGCAGACATGGATGCAGCCTGCGAGGCTGTGCTCGATGCACTGCTGGCAAAGCGCTGTATCGGCATCTTCGCCGACTATGATGTTGATGGTGGTACGTCTGCAGCCACGCTGACCCGTTATTTTCGTCATTGGGGCGTTGAACCAAATCTGTATGTGCCTGATCGCCTGACCGAAGGATATGGACCATCTCCCGAGGCCTTCAAGCGCATGAAGGATGCTGGTGCGGAACTGGTGATTACGGTCGATTGCGGTGCGGCCGCTGTTGAAGCACTGGAAGCCGCTGACGATATTGGCCTCGATATCGTGGTGCTGGACCATCATCTGATGCAAAGCAAGCCACCGCCGGCATTGGCGGTCGTCAACCCGAACCGGCCGGATTGTGAATCTGGATGCGGTCATCTGGCTGCGGCTGGTGTTGTCTTTGTGATGGTCGCCGGGTTGAACCGATTGGCGCGTGCCAGAGGTGTCAGTCCTGAAGGCGGGCTTCCGGATCAGCGCGAATGGCTGGATCTGTGTGCATTGGGTACGCTGTGTGACATGGCTCCGCTGCGTGGCGTCAATCGCGCATTCGTCAATCAGGGCCTCAGAATACTCCAGCAGCAAGCCAATATCGGATTGCAGGCCCTTGCACAGGTCGCCGGTATTGAAGCGCCTCGCAGCGTCTATCATGCGACGTTCATGCTGGGGCCGCGCCTGAATGCAGGCGGGCGGATTGGTGATCCCTGGCTGGCGACGAAATTATTGGCGTGTGAAGACCGCAAGGAAGCCATTGCCCTGGCCGAACGGCTCCACGCGCTCAATGAAGCACGTAAGGGGATGGAAGCGGATATTCTGGGGCAGGCCAAAATCATGGCTGAACAGCATCTGGAGACCAATCCTGATGCTGGTGTGATCGTTGTCGGTGCCGAAGGATGGCATCCTGGCGTGATCGGTATCGTTGCAGGACGTTTGAAAGAGGCCTTCCATAGACCAGCCATTGTTATCGGATGGGGTGATTCACTTGGTCCCGTGGCAAAGGGCTCAGGGCGATCGATTGAAGGTGTCAATCTGGGTGATCTTATCGCACAGGCATCCAGAGAAGGTGTGATCCTGTCTGGCGGAGGACACGCCATGGCGGCAGGGCTCTCATTGATGCCAGACCAGCTTGATGGTTTCAGAGCCTTCATGGAACGCCACACTGCGGAGAAGGTTCAAGAACGCGCAGAGGCCCGCATTCTCGTCCTTGATGGTGTATTGTCGCCCTCTGCCGCAAATCGTGACCTGCTGGAGCTCCTGGACCGTACAGGCCCGCATGGTGCTGATTCTCCGGAACCAATCTTTGCAATGGCAAATCTCCAACCCGTCAATGCGCGGCGTGTGGGTGCCGACCATCTCAGTTTTGAAATTCTGGGGGAAGATGGATCCAAATTGCGAGCAATTGCATTCAGATCCGCCGATAACACCTTGGGAGAAAACGTTTTTGCCGGAAACCGGGTGAACCTCGCAGGAAAGCTCAAGGCGGATGAATGGCGTGGTGGGCGTGCTGTTCAATTCGAGGTAATCGATGGGGCCTTGTCTCAAGACTGATTTTTCTCAAAAAAGGTCTTGCGTCTGAAAACCCGCCTCAGTATACACGCGTTCTCCAACCAGTGCGCTCCCTTCGTCTATCGGTTAGGACGCTAGGTTTTCAACCTAGAAAGAGGGGTTCGATTCCCCTAGGGAGTGCCATTAATCTCGAAAATACAGCGATTTATCGTCAAAACCTAATCTGTTGCATGAATGTTGCGCTGATTGGTTTTTGGTCATTTTGTCAACTTCTGGTGAGCATTTACCATCATGCATGTTGATGATCAGACGATTGGGTCGTATTCCTGTAACATCTTGGATGATGAATTTGTGTTGAGTTGTAGATGCGTGCTACAGCCGTTCATTCCGGGGAAACGTATGAATATGGGGCTGCAGATTTCTAGCGACATGCTCGACCAGGAAGACAAGGGCGAACGTGTAGAAGGGCGGATCAAATGGTTCGACCCTGTAAAAGGATTCGGCTTTGTCGTTCCGCTTCACGCCTTGGACACCAATGACGCCTTGCTTCACATTTCCATCCTGAAGACATTCGGTGTGGAAACAGCAGCAGAAGGCATGAAGATCGATTGCGTGATTGCAAGGCGCGAGCGCGGTTTGCAGGTCATCGAGATTCTGGCTCTGGACCAAGGCGAGACCGAACCTCCGCCTGCTGACAGCCCGATGGAGCCTGTCGTCGTCAAATGGTTCAATCGGACCAAGGGATATGGCTTTGTACAGCTTCCCAATGATGAAGAAGACATCTTCCTGCATGTCGTGACGATTCGTCGTCTCGGCCTGGAGGAAGTGATTCCGGGGCAGACCTTCCTTGCGTCGATTGCCAAGGGGCCTAAAGGTCGTCATGTCGCAGATTTGAAGCCGGCAGAATAGTTTTCCCATATTGGTGACAAGAATGCTTGGCCTGAATTGCTCGTTGGGCTAGTAGGAATCCCATGAAAACCTATCTTGCACCCGCCGCCATTCTGGCTCTATCGCTTTTTGGAGCCTTGTCCTCGACCCCAGTGGAGGCACAGGACGCAGACGTTCAACAGGTTCTGCAAACAGAGCCGCTTACGATCCAATCTGCTGGCGCAACACATAGTTTCAACATCGAACTGGCCGATGAAGCCGAAGAACGCGCACGCGGCCTGATGTTTCGTGAATCAATGGCACGCGATCACGGCATGCTGTTCACCTTCGAACAACAACGTGAGCCCGGCATGTGGATGAAGAACACGCTCATCCCGCTGGACATGCTGTTCATCGACGAGAACGGAATCATTCTGGCGATCGCCGAGAACACACAACCTCACTCACTGCGCCATGTGACGCCCGGAATGCCGGTATCCGGTGTGCTGGAACTGAATGGTGGACTGACGTCAGAGCTTGAGATTGCTCCCGGCGATGTCGTGCATCACCCATTCTTTGGGAATGTTGGCGAGTAAAACTGAATTTTTCTGCATTTAGGGCAATAAAAAACTGGAATTCGCGGAAGCTTGTCTGTAGAGAAGGCTTTCGCTCAGGTCGGGGCGTGGCGCAGTCTGGTAGCGCATCTGTTTTGGGAACAGAGGGTCGTTGGTTCGAATCCAGCCGCCCCGACCAATTTCACTGCTTGATATGATAAAGCGTGAGCGATGCCCGGTAACAAACCCATTCACAACAAACCGCAGATCGTTCTCGTATCTCATGGAGATCGCGGAGACGCGTCTGATGATGTGCTGCGGGATGCGCGGCTGAAATCCCTTCAAAAACAGCTTCAGGCCCGCTTTAGCGAGTGTCAGTTGTCTGCGGTTACAATCTCTGATGATGGTGCGCTATCTGAAGCATTGCGGGCAAATCCTCATGCCATTGTGGTGTCTCTTCTGTTTTCAAAGGGCTATTTCTTCACCCAGAAGATCGCCAGCATCGCAGCTCAAGCATCTGACAGCGCAATCATCTTATCTCCCTTTGTCGAGAACGCCGCTCTTGCAAGGCTTGTTGCAGACGCTGCAGGCGGGAAGGATATCTTGCTTGTGGGGCATGGCTCAGGAAAGTCAGATGCATCGGCCAATGCAACACGGGCGCTTGCACTGCTCATCGAGCAGGTCTCAAGCAGCAATGTCATCTGTGGATTTCTGGAGCAGTCACCTTATGCAGTCGACCTTGCCAGTCAGGCGCAGGCGTCAGGCACCAAGATGCATGTGATGGGATTGTTCCTGGAAGCCGGGCTTCATGGCGGCGAAGATTTTGAGAGCATCACCAGGGCGGCCGGTGATGCTTGCTGTGGGGCGTCAATCATTGGTGACCATTATGGGCTTGCAGACCTGTTGGAGACGGAAATCAAACGAAGTCTTGAACACTGGGCTTCAGTTGATTGATCTTCTGCGCTATCAGGTGCACAAAGCTGATACCTTGAATCGAATAAGGGGAGGCGCGTTCATCGTGCTCGCCAAGATCTACAAGCCATCACGGACCGCCATGCAGTCCGGTCGCGCCAAAACCAAAGTCTGGGTTCTTGAACTCGAGACCAATGCTGATCGTTCGATTGATCCGCTGATGGGCTGGACGTCCACGGATTCGACCGAACAGCAGATCCGCATGGGTTTCAACTCACGTGAAGATGCAATTGCATATTGCGAACGTGAAGGGCTGAACTTCCAGGTCGTGACACCGCGTGAACCAAAGCGCGTCATCAAGACCTATGCCGACAATTTCTCGGCTGACCGCAAGGTTCCCTGGACGCACTGAATTCAGTGGTCAGGCCTCATCGGCCCCTTAGCTCAATTGGATAGAGCACCGGACTTCTAATCCGACGGTTGCAGGTTCGAGTCCTGCAGGGGTCGCCATTTCCTTGATATTCAATCAGATAGCCTCATAGCGCACGCCATATATCAACTTATCTACGATTCGCATAATCTACATTATGTGCAATTTTATAAGTTATCGTCAGTGCTGAGAGAATGGGTCAGGCGGTGAGGGTCAGACCATCAAATGCGGGAATGACATTTGATGGCAGCTCGTTCAGCAAGGTGCGATAGTCCATGTCGATATGCAGATTTGTCAGATATGCCTGACGCGGATTTATGCGCCTGATCCATTCCAGAGCCAATTCGAGATGCGCGTGGCTGGGATGCGGCGTATAGCGTAAGGCGTCGACAATAAACACATCCACGCCCCGCAACGCTTCCAGGCTTTCCTCCGGCAGGATGTTGACGTCATTACAGTAACCGAAACTTCCAAACCGAAATCCGAGAGAGCGAATGCGGCCGTGTTCCTGGTCTACTGGCAGGAATTCGATAGCGCCGCCTGCGCCTTCAACGGTGATCGGTTCCAGCGGCTCCAAAGCGAGCCTAGCGTCCAGAATGGGTGGGTAACCGCCTCGGCCTTCAAAACAATAAGCAAAGCGATGGGTCAATGACTGGTGCGTGGGCGCATCCAGATAGACAGGAATCAGCTTCTTCATCCGGTAAGCCAAGGCACGCAGGTCATCTATTCCGTGACACTGATCGGCGTGATCATGCGTGAACAGAACCGCGTCCAGATGGCTCGCGCCGGATGAGAGAAACTGCGCGCGCAGGTCTGGTGAGGTATCGATCAGCACCCGCGTCACGGCATCTGTGCCGCTTGAACGGCCTGTCACCAGAATTGAGCATCTTGATCGATGATTCTTCGCCTCATATGGATCACAATCGCCCCAGTCGCCATCAAGACGCGGCACTCCACCTGACGACCCGCACCCCAATATGCGTACTTCGATTGTGTCTGCCTGCTTCATATGGACACCGTCTTGAACAGGGTTCTGGCATTTTGTGTGGTGAGAGCCGCCAATTCCTCGCGACTCATCCCCTTCATATTGGCCACATAGTCACAGATGTCATTGAGATAAGCCGGTTCATTGCGACGTCCCCTGTGAGGCATGGGTGCCAGATATGGGCAATCGGTTTCAAGAATGATGCGATCATCCGGCATGATACGGACAACTTCACGCACATCCTCGGCTTTCTTGAAAGTGACGATACCCGAGATCGAGAAATATGCGTCCAGCGCGATGGCGCGGCGGGCAAGCTCTATTCCGCTTGTATAACAATGCATCAGCGGTCTGAACGGAGCCTGCGCCATCATCTCCTCCATGATGTCGCCCATCTGCGTATCGGCTTCACGGGTATGAATGATCAGTGGCAGGCCGGTTTCCTGCGCCGCCAGGACATGTTGTCGGAAGCATGCGACCTGATCTTCAAGGGGGCTGTAACCGTAATGCAGATCCAGCCCGGTCTCGCCGATACCGCACACCCTGGACCGCTGCGCCAGATCGACAAGGTGTCCGGCACTCAGATCCGGGAAATCCTTGGCATAATGCGGGTGAACACCAACGGAGCACCATATGTCATCATTGGCCATGGTGAGCGCATGTATCTTGTCGAAATTTTCCAGCCGATCACAGATCGAGATGAAGCCGCCAATACCAGACTCACGCGCACGAAGGAGAACCTCTTCGCGGTCGTCGTCATATTGTTCGCCGTGCAGGTTTACATGTGTATCGATCAGAAATGTCATAGGCAGGTTCTAGCCCGCCCTGCGCTGTTTTTGAAATAATAAAACGGCACTGGCGACAGCCTGGGATTTGTCCATGTTCAATCCACGGGTTTCTGCGCCCAATGTCTGGAGCTCTGTGTAGAGCCTGGCCCAGTCTCCGGCCTGAATGGCGTTTTCGCTGGAATTGGCTGCCTGACGCGCCTCATCACAGATGAGCGCAAAAGCTGCGTCGAATGCATCAGGTGATCGTGATGCTGTACTCATGGCTGTGGAGACTGCCTTGGCTCCCGCATCACTGTTCACGGCGCGCCTCATGGCGGCTGCAGCATCTCTGACCAGCTTGTCGGTCATTGCCAGCGCACGTCCAGGCCTGCCTGGTGCCAGGGACAGCAAGGATCGGGCATCTGCGGTGCTGACGCCATTTGCAGCCAGGACCTTGACCGCTGCGGCTTCCTCCAGCGGTTCAAGACGCAATTTCCTGCAACGGCTTTTCAATGTTGGCAGTATCGGAGCCTCACCATGAGACAGCAGGATCAACAATGATTTTCCGGGCGGTTCCTCGAGGGTCTTCAAAAGCGCATTGGCGCTGGATTTGTTCAGCTCATCCATGCTGTCGATCACCGCCACGCGCCATCCGCCCATTGCCGGACGCAAGCTGTAAAAATGGGAGAGCTTGCGGATACTCTCTACCGGGATTTCCGTTTTCTGCTTGCCCTTGTCGTCAAATGGCCGGGCGATGAGTTTGAAATCAGGATGAGCGCCGGTTTCAATGAGATGTGTGGTCTTGTCGTCTAGAACATATTCCAATGTCTTGCGACCACTGAGAATGGCTGTTGCAAACAAGAGCGCCAGCCGTGCCTTGCCAATGCCTCGTGGACCGGAAAACATCCATCCATGATGCATGCGGTCATCCTTGATGGCGTGCTCCAGATCAGCGACGGCCTCCGCATGGCCAATCAGTGGCCCCAACCCTGATTGTATTGTGTCTGTTGCACTCATGTCAGACGTTCCCTGATCAGCCTGACACTCTCGTCAAGAATTTCATCCGGGCTGCCTGACGCATCTATAATTGCACATCGGTCAGCATGATTGCGGGCGATCTCAAGAAAGGCTTCCCGCACAGAACGATGAAAGGCAACGCCCTTGCGTTCGAACACATCATCCGGCTCACCGCGGTCAGATCGCCTTTTTGCAGCGTCTTCGACTGGCAGATCGAGGATCAATGTCAAATCAGGTTGATGGTGGCTCACAACCATCCTGTCGATCTCATCCAGCGTGCCAATATCGAGACCACCAGCGACGATCTGATAAGCGCGCGTGGAATCAGAGAACCGATCACAGATCACCCAGCGGCCTTGTTCCAACGCTGGCAGGATCACCTGCTCCAGATGCTGGGCACGTGCCGCATAGAACAGGAGCGTCTGGGACAAGGGTGACCAGTTACAATCTTCTGGCGGATTCAACAGGAGTGAACGCACAGCTTCCGCACCCGGAGTTCCGCCAGGCTCACGTGTGACGACGACATCGGTGCCTGCATCACGCAAATACTGCGTCAGAGACTTGATCAGTGTCGATTTTCCGACACCTTCGCCTCCTTCAAGCGTGATAAATCTTCCGCGCGCTGCCACCGTGTCAGCCGCCAAGTCCAAGACCCACCAATGCGCGTGCCACGAGACCTTTCTTGGCGACGGCATCCTTGGCCTTGAGCGGAACTCGAATTGTGTCGAGGCCAGGCGCTTCCACCACCAGGTCACCGACGACCTGTCCGGCGGCTACAGGAGCATGGAGCGGGCCTTTATACTCCACGAAAATCCGAACCTGCCGGGCTGAATCAAGATGAACAATGCCCGTCAGTGTCTCATCGACGGTCAGGTCAACCTTGTCCTGTTCGCCCATCCAGACATCTGCCTGACCGACAACAGCACCTGCATCAGCGAATGTGAACGTACGAAAATCAACAAATGCAGCCCGCATGACTCGCTGGGCTTCACTTGCGCGTTCGGAAATGCTGTTGAGACCGTTCAGCACGATGATACGCCTTTCACCATCGCGCACAGCGGAACCGACAAGACCATAGCCCGAAATGTCCAGATGGCCGGTTTTCAGCCCATCTGCACCTTCCACTTCGCCAAGCAGCGGGTTCCGGTTTGGCTGTTTGATGCCATTCCAGGTGAAGTCTGTTTCGCTGTAGAGGCTATAGAACTCCGGAAAATCATTGATGGTCATCCGCGCGAGCCGTGCCAGATCCATGGCGCTGATAACGTGATCTTCGACATATAGGCCCGTAGAGTTCTTGAAAGATGCCGTTGCCAGGCCCAGCTCATGGGCGCGCTGGGTCATGAGATCGGCAAAGGCTTCTTCGGATCCGGAAATGCCTTCGGCAATCGTGATACAGGCATCATTTCCCGATTGAATGATAACGCCACGTAGCAAATCTTCGATTCGCACCTTTGAACGCGGCTCAAGGAACATGGTCGACCCTCCAGAAGAGGACCCACCCTTGCGCCATGCATTTTCTGAAACGGTGAATTCGTCATCGAGTGACAGACGGCCATCCCGGATGCGTTCCAGCACGATGTGAACCGTCATGAGCTTGGTCATGGAGGCCGGAACCATTGGGGTTTCGCCGTTTTTTGAATAGAGCGTTGTGCCGGTATCCGCATCCATGATGTAGGCGAAATCCGCTTCCGTCGTCATGACATCAGCATGCGCCATTCCGCCTAAGGCGATCATGGCTGCGCAAAGGGACAGGAGAGTTCTAGGTTTCATCATCGCACTCACTTCGGGGCCGACAGAAAGATATTGTCAGACACAAGTACAGTTTGGGCGGAGACGTCAACGTCTCCGCCCATTCAGATTGTAAGTGCTATTGATTGGTTGTGGCTATTTGGCGGCGACGACCACTGTATCCAGACCTTGTCCACGAAGGTGCATGCGAGCAGCTTCGGCTTCAGATTTGGATGGCCAGGGGCCAAGCATCACGCGGAAATAATCGCGACCTTTGACACGGGCTTCCTTCACGAAGACCGGGCCGACACTTTGAAGATTGGCACGCATGGCGTGGGCATTGCCCAGTTCAGAGAAGGAGCCAGCCTGCAAAAGGAAGGCATCTGTCGCCAGTTGTGGCTGCGCTGGCAATTGCGTTTGAGCCTTGACCAGTTGCTTGCGTGGCGTTGCCTGCATCTCTGTGCGCTTGTTGAAGGCAACAGCCTCAGCTGGCAGAGAATTGTGCGCGGCAGGAGCCGGGCCAATATATTCGACACGAACCCGCGCCTTGCCTTCATCCTGATAGCCGATGACATCAGCAGCCTTTTTCGACAGGTCGATGATCCGGTTGTCGATGAAGGGGCCACGGTCATTGATGCGAACAATGATGGTCTTGCCGTTTTCCAGATTGGTTACGCGTGCAATGGAAGGAATAGGCAGCGTGGTGTGGGCTGCGGTCATGGCGTTCTGGTCGAAAACCTCACCATTGGCGGTGTCCTTGCCGTGAAACTGGGGACCATACCAGGAGCCGATGCCGACCTCATTATAGTCTGGCTCCTCAGCGGGCACATACCAGCGCCCCTGGATCTGATAGGGTGAGCCGACCTTTTGAACAGCCGTTCCAGATGCTGCATGACGGGCATGTGGGGGAGTGTTCGACGTCATGGATACTGGCTGCAGGGAAGCCTGACGCGTATCATATTCAGCCGTTACACCCGTTACCTGCCGCGCCGTGTTGACGTTGACAGCCGCTTCGGACGATGAAAACGCCATTGGTGCTGCGCCGTTTTCCAGTTTCCGCGGGCCATATGCGCCAAAGACCATGTCTGGCTGATCGGGATAACGATATTCAACGCGGTTTCCTGCTGGTGTTACAGCCGCACTTGCCGATGGTGCCGATGCGATCTGCTGGTAGCGATGAGCGCTGGAACCGGGCGATTTGGACGATGAAGCGTATTGAATCGGTGCCTGAGCCTGAGCTGGTGTCATCGGCGCATATAAGAGGACTGTAAGCCCTGCGATTCCGACGGTGACTCGTAATACTGACTTTCCAAGAGCTGCACCGGAGGTGCGAAGCGATTGTTCGGCGTTAGCCATGGGTCTGGTCTTCCCTTGTTTTAAAGGTGTCTCAAACAGACCGATCATCCGCATGAGAGAGTGCTCAATTTTCTGAGCTTATGCATCCTTTATACCTTCGGGGGCTTGGAATTAGGTTAAGAAGACAGCGGAATTGCTTTAGAAATTCGATGGTTGAGCCAAATATGAATCAGATCGCAATCTTCTTTTGGCTTAAAGGTTAACCGCCCTTCCCTCACCATTCTGCTATTTCTGGGGAATCGGGACCTAGCTTGGTTAATCGCTTAGATTTGCAGAGAATTTGGCCAGAATTCACTTTTACCCTTTTCTTTACAGCCCGGCTTGTTCTATCAAGGCTTCTTCGCGGATGAGTGGCAGAGTGGTCGAATGCGGCGGTCTTGAAAACCGTTGAGCCTTCACGGGTTCCGGGGGTTCGAATCCCTCCTCATCCGCCACGGATTTCCCAGTTTTCGGACCTGAGCGGTCTCTTCAGAAATTGTCCCGACTATTCCGGCGCTTGCGGATCCACTGCGCGGTAGAGACCGAACGCATCGCTCAAATCCGCGCCATTTTCTCATGAAATCTCTACCGCCCAAGTAAGCCGGAGCGCTTTGCCGGTTACCCTGTTATGGGTGGAATAACAGCGTATTTCTGCAATATCGGGCGTCAACCGCTTGCGTGTGTGTAGTTTAGGGTAATGATATCAGTGCATTAGGTGAGATATTCCCTGCTCTTCATAACAGGGAACGAAAATCGCCGTATCAGGGAAGCGATCAGGGAAAACAGGGAACGCCGGCGAACCTATCAGGGAACCGAAAATCCAAGTTCTTTTTCCTGCTGCTCCCAGCATTTTGAGACGGGGTTTTCCAGGATCTGGAACAGCGTCAGCTGCGTGGGCTGCTCGCCACACAAGACGGCTTCAACGATGCGTGGGGACAGAAACGCCAGCATCAGTCGCTTGCGGATTGGACCGTCTGTAACGCCTTGCTCTCTGGCGATCGCCTTGATCGATTTGCCCGCCTTGATCTGGTCCAGCCAGTCATGCGCTTGCGCGATAGCGCGAATGAAAATCTGGTCGGGTTGAGAACTGGCCACGCCGGATAAGAGCTTCTGCTCAACGCCACGTCGACGAACGGAAAACGGCACCGAGAAGATGAGATAGGATGCATCCAGTTCCGCAATGGACGCCTCTAGTGAATTCGCGAGCACCTCCGCCGCGAGATTGATCGTCAAAGCGTCCTGTTTGACCTCGATCCGCTCAATGAGCGATGCACAAAATTCTGTGCCTTGCACAAATTCCAGCACACGCGCATTCGCATGTTGGATGGCTGCAATATCTGGCGATTGCACTAATTTGTGCATGTTGCCTTCAAGATGTTGGCGAACGGCTTCGACGACAATTCGCTCAAGAGGCACCGCCGGTAAACGCCAGCCCGTTCCATTGTCCCGAGCGGTGCCTTTCACAAGATGGGTGGAGACATAGTAACGATGCCGACGCTTACCCTTCTGAGCATGCGTCGGCGTCAGGCGTCCATGGTCATCAAAGAGCTTTCCAGCCAGTAGCGAGGTTTCTCCGCTTTTGGTGATGTTCCGCGGGCGCGTGCTCGCTTGCTGCAGCTTTGTCTGCACCCGATCCCAGAGCTCCTGATCGATAATAGGTTCGTGTTGTCCTGGATGTGTTTCCTTCCGATGTCGGATCAACCCGACATAGATCGGGTTGGTCAGCAAGAAATGGATCTGACCGCGTGACATGACATTGCCGCCGATATTGCGGCCGTTCTTGAACGTCCGGTGCTTGGACCGAAAGCCAAACCGCTCTGCTTCCTGTTGGACTGCGCTAAGGCAGCCAAGCTCGCTATAAAGATTGAAGAGTGTTCGAACCACCCTCGCCTCCGCATCATTGACGACGAGCCCGCGCTCAGGTCGCGCTTTGACGTCGTAGCCCAGCGGCGGCCAACCGCCGACCCACATCCCCCTCTTCTTCGACGCTGCGATCTTGTCCCGGATGCGTTCGCCAGTGACCTCACGCTCGAATTGGGCGAAGGACAGGAGGACGTTGAGTGTCAGCCGGCCCATTGAGGTCGAGGTGTTAAAGCTCTGCGTCACGGAGACAAATGAGCAGTTTGCTTTCTCGAGCCGTTCAACCAGTCGTGAGAAGTCAGACAGGCTGCGCGTTAGCCGGTCTATCTTGTAGACCACGATCATGTCGATCAGGCCGGCGTCCACATCCGCGAGCAATCGCTGTAGGTCCTGTCGCTCCAGCGTCCCGCCCGAGACACCGCCATCGTCGAAACGCTGTGCAAGCAGTTTCCAGCCTTCATGCTTTTGACTGGCGATATAGGCGGCGCAGGCTTCATATTGTGCGTCCAGAGAGTTGAAGTCCTGATCCAGCCCCTCCTCTGAGGATTTGCGCGTGTAAACCGCGCAGCGAATGGTCCGCCGGTTCATGAGGTGACCTTGCGCGTATTGAGACCGAAGAAACGAGGACCCGACCAATGCGCGCCTGTGATACGCCGTGCGACAGCGGACAAGGACGCATAACGCTCGCCGCGATAGAGCACGCCATCCTCACTCACATCGACCACATGGCTGACGCCATTCCATTCACGCACCAGACGCGCGCCAGCTGGCGCGCTGGTGACAGGTTTTACTTTGGCCTTGCCTTTCACAACCGCCTTGAGGCGGTTGCGCGTGCGCTTGCTTAATCCGCCATGTATTCTCGCCTGGGTCTCCCAGGCAAGAATGCGAACCAGCATGGGCTGGCTGAGCCCTGAGGGCGGTGATTGGTCAAACAGTGCGGTCCAACGCTCGATCAGCTCTGACCTTGAAGCGCTTTTTAACGTCTCCAAACTCATGACCGGGCCTTTGCGATGCGATAACGCGATGCGCGTTCGCCGCTGGCTGGATCAAGCTTCTCGATGGTCCAACCCGCCTGTCGCAACCGCGTCAGCCCCGCCCGCGTCGTGTGCGGCTTCCAGTTCATGGCGGCTGCGAGCTCGGCGATCGAGATTCCGTTCTTACAGCGCAGCAACGCTATAAATTCCTGGTTCCTGGTTTTGGGTTGTGTCGTCGATGATGTGGACATGAATTGCTCCTTCAAAAAAACAGAAGCGCTCTTTGCTTCCACTGACTGAAGGCCGGTGGATCATGAGATCTCCAGCGAAGCGCAGTGTCCTTGCGTGCCTTCACTACCGCTCGTTTGACGACTGAAGTCCAGTCGGATCAGCGACTATTCAGTGAAAAGATCCGCTGCGCTTTGAGCGGCGGCGATAGCACTGTTTGAAAGCGTGATTACAAGCGCTGCAGCATCGCATATGTCAGCGCCGGAGGATGCGCCTTGCCCCTCAACCGCAGCTGTCGCGGCGTCCTCCAACAAGGCGGTCGCCTTCGCTATCAACTCTCGTGCTTGGTCCAATCTGTCCATACCGGCACGAACGCTCGAAACGGCGTGGCAGTCCATATGATGCGGAACTGAATCGTGCGTTTTGCCCCGGTGTAATGTAAATACTTACTCGCTGAGGACCTTTCGCGGAAAAGGAATCAGATGATTTTACCTATTTCAATTGTTGTTCGACCGCGGACAGCGAGACTCGCTTGCTGAAGTCGGCAAAGGGATCTACGGCTGCCATGCTGACAAGCATCTCGACAATGTCACTATTGAAGGCCTTTACATAAAACCTCTAACGCAGTGATTGAGTTGACATTGCGCACGTTACCCAAGCGAGAATAAATCGACATTGCAATCACCGTAAACGACGTACAATTTTCGCCAATGGTGCAGAGAACCGTCCCAGCCGAGATCAAACACGACAGAAAAAAGAGATCTGCGTCAATTCGGTCTTCAATCTCAGCTCAAATTGTGGATGCCGTCTCAAGATTCTAGAGTTTTTATTTCGACAGAATCTGTCTGAAATCGCTTTTCTTAAAAAATACACTACAATAGTCATCTGGGTCAAAACTTGACGGCAGAACAGAATCTTCACCTCATTCAAAAAAGTTTGGTATGGGGGGGCCGAATTTGTTCTACGCACATTCGTTGAAGGATCTTCCAAAAGCACACTGGCATACTTTGCCAGATCATCTTCGAGGCACATCTACTAAATGCCACAAGTTCGCCGTTCGTCTGGGTATAGGCCTAGAAAGCGCAGCAGCCTTGGCCGGACTGCTTCACGATCTTGGAAAGTATGATCCGAATTTTCAGCGACGCCTTACCGACCCCACGCTGCGCGTCGAACACTCTACGGCCGGTGCTGTTTGGATCAAGAACAACGCTCCTCCGTCTCAAAATCTAGTCAGCCAGCTCATTTCCTATTGCATCGCCGGCCACCATGCCGGCCTGCCGGACATGAGCGGGTCAGCCGGCGGCGGGTGGACGCTCAATCAAAGGCTATCCGACTTTGACTTCTGCGTCCTCGATCCATCGTGGACCGAAGACATCCACCCATCCTTTGATGATATTCAGCCCCGGCTAAAGGTGATGGATCGTCAATGTTTCGACTTCCAGCTATCCGTTCTGGGACGCATGATTTTTTCCTGTCTCGTCGATGCTGATTTCAAGGACACCGAGGCGTTCTTTGATAAGGCGGAGGGGCGCGTATCAGCGCGTGACTGGTCCGACCTGCAATCTGTATTGCCGACGATGCGAGCGTCTTTCCATGCAAAGATTGCATCCTTCACGACCGAAACGCCGATCAACAAGCTCCGCAGTGAAATACTTCATCATGTTCTTGCTCAAGCGGCCGAATCTCCAGGCCTGTTTACGCTGACAGTGCCGACGGGAGGCGGCAAAACCCTCGCCTCTCTAGGCTTCGCATTGCACCACGCATCAGCCCACCGGCTCGACCGGATCATATACGCCGCTCCATTTACGTCCATCATCGACCAGACGGCGGCAATCTTCAAAGACATACTCGGCAACGACAATGTGCTCGAGCACCATTCCGCCATCGAAGATGCTAACTTGAAGCGCGGAAACGATGATCGCTCCCTTGATCAGAAAAGAAGCGGTTTGGAAAAACTCAAACTCGCTATGCAAGACTGGGCGGCACCTGTCGTGGTCACCACCAATGTTCAACTTTTCGAGAGCCTGTTCGCCGCGCGTCCTTCACGTTGCCGAAAACTGCACAATATCGCACGCAGTGTGATCATTCTGGACGAAGCCCAGACGCTGCCGCGCGGACTGCTCATCCCATGCATGCGCATGCTGGAGGAATTGTCGCGCAACTATGGGTGCTCCATCATCCTCTGCACAGCGACGCAACCAGCGCTGGATAGACGTCATTTCTCGCCCCTCGCAAGCAGAAGCCAACGCCAGGAGGGGCTCGATCTATCCGATGACAGAGAACTCGCACCCGACCCGCCTGAACTTGCAAAACAGCTGGCGCGCGTATCGTTGAAGTTTATTGGAGAGCGAAGCAATGATGAACTCGTAAAAGAGCTCGCCGAGACGCATCAGGGACTGGTCATCGTCAATTCGCGCAAGCACGCTCTTGCGCTTTACCAGGACGCCAAAGCTGCCGGCCTGGAAGGGTTGATCCACCTCACGACCCGTCAATACGCGGCACATCGCAAACGCATTCTCGGCGACATACGAGCGCGCCTCTCGGCCGATGATGACCGCCCTTGCCGCGTCATCGCGACATCGCTGGTTGAAGCTGGCGTAGACTTGGATTTCCCCCGCGTCTGGCGCGCAGAAGCAGGTCTCGATCAGATCGCTCAGGCGGCCGGACGCTGCAACCGGGAGGGGCTCCGCCCCATCGAGGACAGCCTGGTATCCGTATTCACATCACCGGACTTTCCACCTCCCACCGAAATCGCTGGACTGAGCGGCGACATGTCTCGCATGTTCATCGAGCACAAGGACGACCTTCTCTCACCATCCGCCATGCAGGCCTACTTCGAGGAGACATACTGGCGCGTGGGGCGCGAAGGGCTCGACAATCACGGCATTGTCGGCCTGTTCAAAGCCACCCCGGCGTCAGGTACGGATTTTCACTACCGTACGGCTGCGGAGAGATTCCGCATGATCGAAAGCGGCATGGCGCCGGTGATCATTCCACGCGACGACAAGGCCAAAGAGGCGGTTGACCGCCTGGCCATAGAGAAAATCCCTTCAGGCACACTCGCCCGCGATCTGCAGCTTTTCATTGTGCAGGTTCCGCCCAAGGCGCGCGATCTGCTGATCAAGAATGGCCATGTCGCGTTTCGCCATCCCGACCTGCGCGGCGACCAATTCGCCGTTCTCAACGAGGCGGCGCTGGATGGCGACACGCCTTTGTACAGCGATGAGACAGGCCTGCTGTGGGAGAATGCTGACTATCTCGGTTTTGAAAGCTGGCAAATGTGAACAGGAAGGATCGATATGACCTACGGAGTCAAACTGCTGGTCTCAGGCGAACGCGCCTGTTTTACACGACCGGAGATGAAGGTGGAGAGAGTCTCTTACGACGTGATGACGCCTTCAGCGGCGCGCGGTGTTCTGGAGGCCATTCACTGGAAACCGGCGATCCGCTGGGTAGTGGACGCTATCCATGTCCTAAAACCCATTCGCTTTCAGTCTATCCGCCGCAATGAAGTCGGCGCCAAGGCGTCGGCGCGGAATCTCCAGACCGCGATGAACCGGGGAGATGTCGGAGATCTTCAGCTATTGATCGACGATCACCGCCAACAACGCGCGGCGAATGTGCTGGTCGACGTCGCCTATGTGATCGAAGCGCATTTCGTGATGACGACAAAAGCCAGCGCCGACGACAATGAAGGCAAGCACCTTGACATCTTCAACCGCCGAGCGGCGCGCGGACAATGCTTCCACCAGCCCTGCCTTGGAACGCGTGAGTTTGATGCAAAATTCGAGCTTCTCGATCCATTGGCTCAGCCGCCTCGGGCGGCTCCGGAACATCAGACGCCGGAACTGGGATTTGGCGTTCCGCGCGATCTGGGGATCATGCTCTGGGACATCGCTCACCAGGAAAAGGGCAAACCCTCCCTGTTCTTCCGCGCCCGGCTCGACAACGGCGTGATGCGCATTCCGCATCCCGGATCGGAGGAGATCCTGAGATGACGATCCTCGCATCTCTTGCCAACGCCTATGACCGCCTGCCTGATGCGCCACCCTTCGGCTATTCATCCGAGAAGATTGGTTTTCTTATCTCACTGTACGAGGATGGCACCGTTGCGAACGTGACCGACTGGCGGGTTGGCGAAGGTGCCAAGAAGGCCCCGCGACCCATGTTCGTTCCCCAGGGCGCCAAAAGGACATCGGGCATTGCGCCCAATTTTCTGTGGGACAAGACCTCCTATGTTCTGGGGGTGACTGCCGGCGAAGGAAGACGACTTTCAGAAGAACGCGTCGCATTCAAAAACCGTCATCTGGAAATTTTAAGCGCTGAAACAGACCCTGGACTCGTGGCTTTCCGACGTTTTCTCGAAACCTGGACGCCGGAAACATTCAACGCTCTCGGCTGGCCGGAGGAGATGAAGGATCAGAATGTTGCATTCGTTCTGGAGAGCGAACGTCATCAGCATATTCGAATCCATGAGCGTCCGGCCGCACGCAAGTTATGGTCCCAAATGAGAGCGGCCAAAGACGCCGCGACCGCTGCCTGCCTTGTGGACGGCGAACAACGCGCAATTGCGCGCCTCCATCCTGCGATCAAGGGCGTCTGGGGCGGGCAATCTTCTGGCGGGTCCATCGTCGCCTTCAACGCCGAGGCCTATGAATCCTATGGACACCAGCAGGGCGACAACGCGCCCGTCTCCGAACTCGCTGCGTTCAAGTACACCACCGCTCTGAACATCTTTTTAGGCAAGGACAGCGGCCATCGCATCCAGATCGGCGATGCGTCCACTGTCGTCTGGGCGGATGCGTCCGACATTAAGTCATCCGAATTTAGCGAGGATCTATTCGCCAAAATGTTGGCGGATGACGACAACACTGAAGATGACAACATCCAATCCAAGCGGGTCGGCGAGGTGTTGCAGGGCTTGCGTGAAGGCCGACCGCTCAAGGACCTGAATCCTGACCTGGCGCAAGGCATGCGTTTTTACGTCCTAGGCCTCGCCCCCAACGCAGCCCGTATCTCGATCCGCTTCTGGATCGAGGACGATTTTACGGCGATCACGCGCAATTACCAAAAATATGTCTCGGAATTGAAAATCTCTCCGCCGCCTCGGGAGCCCTATCCCGCACTCTGGAGATATGTTCTGGAAACCGCCACGCAGCACAAGCGCGAGAACATTCCGCCCAAGCTCGCGGGCGACTGGTTCCGGTCAATCCTGACCGGAACACGCTATCCGCAAACGCTTTTCTCAACCGTGCTGATGCGAATCCGCGCCGACAAGGATGTGAACGCCTATCGCGTCGGCATTCTCAAGGCCCTGCTCATTCGTAACTGTAACAAGAAGGAGACGCCCGTGGCGCTCGACCCTGACTTCACGGACAAAGGCTACCTCCTGGGGCGCCTGTTCGCCGTATATGAACGCATCCAGACCGCAGCGCTGGGGAACGTGAACGCCACCATCAAGGACAGGTTCTATGGCGCCGCCTCCGCACAGCCGCAAAAGGTGTTTCCGCTCATCATCAGAAACGCGCAGCACCATTTGTCCAAACTCGGCAAGACGTCGGGCGGTCTACGCCACTATTTCGATAGCCAGATTGAAGAGATCATGGGACTTCTGTCTCCAGGGGACGCCCCTTTTCCGACCACCCTTTCACTGTCTGAACAGGCCCTATTCAACCTCGGCTATTACCATCAGCGCACGCGCAAGAAGGACGACGCAGCGCAAACTCAGGAGACCGCCCAATGACCGCCATCGTAAACCGTTATGATTTCGTCCTCCTGTTCGACGTCGCTAACGGCAACCCCAACGGAGACCCTGACGCCGGCAATCTGCCACGGATGGACCCGGAAACCAGCCGCGGTCTGGTTTCGGATG
>PAQI01000027.1 GCA_002709235.1 Hirschia sp. | reverse complement strand
ATGATGGAGTCCAGATATTCTGTGCTCCAATCTTCTTCGCTGGCAGCTTCGATATCGGGCAAAATGTCTCGAGTGGCTGCATCACCGCGCAGGACACAACCCTTGTCGGTCAGCACAGCGGCGATTTTCGGGAGCAGGGAACTGGCGACTGATGCATCGATCAGCAGGGTTTCGGCAGCTCCGCAAATGCCGGTGCGGCGCATCTTGGCATTGGCCACGACATCAATGGCCATGTCGGAATCGGCGCTTTCATGGACATAGATATGCACCAGCCCTTCAAGATGGCCGATCACGGGGATACGTGCTTCGTCCTGAACGCGGGCCACTAGAGACTTGCCGCCGCGCGGAACGACGATATCCAGATTGCCGTCCAGCCCTTTCAGCATCATCCCGACAGCGGCGCGGTCTGTGGTGGGCACCATCTGGATGGCGTCCTGAGGCAGTCCGGCATCGGCCAGGCCCTGACGCAGGGCAACAGCAATCGCGGCTGATGAATTGGCGCTTTCCGATCCGCCGCGCAAAATGGCGGCATTGGCGGCACGGACACACAAGGCACCGGCATCGGCGGTTACATTGGGGCGACTTTCATAGATGATGCCGATTACACCAATAGGCCCGCGTACACGAGAGATATTGAGACCGTTGGGCCGGTCCCAGCTGGCCAGGACATCGCCGACAGGGTCATCAAGTTCAGAAACAGCTTCCAGACCCTTTGCGACGCCTTCAAGACGTTCAGCAGTCAGTTCGAGACGATCCAGCAGGGCAGGTGTGAGATCCTTGGCGCGACCGGCTTCCATGTCCACCGCATTGGCGGCGAGAATGTGGTCGGCATTCTCTCGTAATCGCGCGGCCATGGCCTGCAGCGCCTTGGTTCGCGCCTGTGGGCCTGCTTTGGCGAGCGCGGCCGATGCCTTGCGGGCGCGTTTGCCAAGGTCGTTCATGGTCAAGGCGAGGGAGGCATCGGTCTTCATTTTTCTATCCTGCAATCATCAGTCTTCAATTGTGGTAAGCGTGGGTTGGGCTGCGATCAAGACCAGGTCGTCCCGGTGGATCAGGGCAGGGCGTCCCTTATAGCCAAGCACAGCTTCGATATCTGCCGATTGGCGTCCCATGATGCGTTGGGCATCGTCGTTGGAATAGGCGGAAATTCCGCGCGCAACGATCTTGTCGTCCGATGCGCGAATTTCGATGGCATCGCCGCGTTCAAAGCGCCCAGTCACCTGAGTCACACCAGCATGAAGCAGGCTCTTGCCCGAGAGCAGGGCTTTGACTGCGCCGTCATCTATGGTGATCACACCAGATGGATTGAGGTTGCCGGAGAGCCATTGCCTGCGGGCTGTTTCGGGTGAAATGTTCGAAACAAACCACGTGCACAAGCCGCCATTGATCATCGTCGAGATGGGACCTGTGCCGTTTTCCTCTCGTCCCATCGCGATCACTGTGGAACATCCGGCGGTGAGGGCAATGCGGGCGGCTTCCAGTTTTGTCGCCATGCCGCCGGACCCCATGCCTGCAACGGCATTGGCGCTTCCGCCCATGGCCATGATGTCGGCTGACAAGTCTTCGACCACAGGAATATGATGGGCAGACATATCCTTGCGCGGGTCTGCGCTATACAGACCGTCAATGTCAGACAGAAGAACAAGGATATCAGCACCGATCATCTGTGCGACGCGGGCGGCCAGGCGGTCATTGTCACCATAGCGGATTTCTTCGGTCGCGACCGTGTCATTCTCATTGACGATAGGGATGGCGCCCGCATCAATCAGCGTGTTCAGCGTGGCGCGTGCATTGAGCCAGCGTCGGCGGATCTCTGTGTCATCTATTGTCAGCAGGGCCTGCGCGACGGGTGCGGAGTGAGCGCTGAGGGCGTCCTCCCAGGCACGCATGAGGCGGGTCTGGCCTGCGGCCGCAGCGGCTTGTTTTTCTTCCAGCTTCAAGACACCGGAAGGCAGTCCCAGCGCGTTTCGGCCCAGTGCGACAGCACCGGAAGACACGATGACGACCTGCTTGCCCTCCTTGACCAATGCGGCAATGTCAGCAGCGATGGCGGCCAGGACAGGCGCATTGGCAACGCCTTCCTTGTCTACAATCTGGGCCGATCCCAGCTTGATCACCACGCGCCGCGCGGCGCGAAAACGCTGTGCGGCAGGCAGTATCGTCATGGCGTCCAGCTTTCGTCTTCCCCGCTTTCGATCCGAGCTGCGGCTTCGATAGCTGCCTTTTCAGACTGTCTGGTTTCCATCACGACGGAATAGAGGATCGACAACACATCCTGTACGCCTTCACCGGTCGCGCCGGAGACGAGTAGGGGAGCCTTGCCGCTGGCTTCCTGCAGGAGCCGTGATTGTTCTTCCACCAGCTCTTCATTGAGGGCGTCAGTCTTGTTCAACGCCAGGATTTCCGGCTTGTCTTCCAGGCCAGCACCATAGGCGGCCAGCTCTTCGCGAATGACGCGATAGGCTTCACCAGGATCGTCCTGCGTGCAATCGATCAGGTGAAGGAGGACCGCGCAACGTTCTATATGTCCTAGAAAACGTGTGCCGATGCCTGCACCGTCTGCGGCACCTTCGATCAGTCCGGGAATGTCGGCCAGTACGAAGCTCGAACCGGGCCCCAGTGACACCACGCCAAGTTGGGGGGTCAGTGTTGTGAAGGGGTAGTCTGCGATCTTGGGACGTGCGGCGGATACGGCAGAAAGGAAGGTCGATTTGCCCGCATTGGGCAATCCGACAAGCCCGGCATCTGCGATCAGCTTGAGGCGCAACCAGATCCAGCGTTCATCGCCTTCAAGGCCGGGGTTGAAGCGGCGAGGGGCCTGGTTGACGGCGGATTTGAAGCGCAGATTTCCCCAACCGCCAGAACCGCCTTCTGCCAGCAGGACACGCTGACCTGTTTCCGTCAGATCCGCAATCAGGGTTTCCTGATCTTCTTCGAAGATCTGCGTGCCGATCGGGACTTGCAGCACGATTTCCTCACCCTGTGCACCGGTACGATTTCGTCCCATGCCGTGTATGCCGCGCTGGGCCTGGAAATGTTGTTTGTAGCGATAGTCAATCAGCGTGTTGAGGCCTTCAACAGCCTCGACCCAGACGCTACCTCCTTTGCCGCCATCTCCGCCATCAGGACCACCGAAAGCGACGTATTTCTCGCGCCGAAACGACACGCAGCCGTCACCGCCTGCGCCGGCGGCGACAAAAAGCTTGCATTGATCGAGAAACTTCATCGTGTCGTTGCTTTCAATTGTTCAAACGCGCATCAGGAAGCTGATTGGCGTGAAGGGGCGGTAGTGTCATCCGCAGTCCAGATATAACTCAGGCCGAGAGATTTTTCACCTCGGGCCAGTGAATACCACATCTGGCTCTCACCTGTTGGCACAAAGCCTGTCTTCTGAAGAACGCGGCCAGATGCTGGATTGTCGGCAAAATGTCCTGCCGTTACTGTTCGAAAACCCAAAGTGCTCGCGCCCCATTGCATGACTGTCCGGCTGGCTTCGGTTGCATATCCGTTGCCTGCAAACTCTTCCATGATGGCATAGCCGATCTCCCAGTTTTCGTGCCCTGTGCGAACAAAAAGTCCGATATCTCCAATCGTCAGGCCTGAACTGGATTCGACGACAGCCCAGGATATACCTTGCCCGCGGGCAAAATATCCGGACCGGCAACTGATCCATCCATTTGCGGCATGCGGATGAAATGGCACCGGGATGGAGCTGGCCATCCGAGCGGTCTGTGGCGAAGAAAACAGTTTGTGAATCGCGGAGGCATCTTGTTGCCTGAATGCCCGCAAAGTCAGCCTCTCACTGATGAGTAGGGGCGGCGTATCAGGCCATCCCCTGGGTAATTCAACTGCATTGCTCATGTCCGCGTCCCCTGGAGATCAAGACCTATGCGAATGAAAAACGAAAAAGGGGAAGCGGTTCGCCCGCTTCCCCTTTTCAAGAAATATCTGCGGGCCAGTTCATGGCGGCCCGCCTGAATCTGGCGCGGCCTATTCGGCGGCTTCAGCCGGGGCTGCCGGGATGATGTTTACATATTGACGGCCGCCCGCACGAACACGGAAGGATACGTGGCCCTCTGTCTTTGCAAACAGTGTGTGGTCCTTGCCCATGCCGACATTGTCGCCAGGGTAGTACTGGGTGCCGCGCTGACGAATGATGATGTTGCCGGGGATTACCAGCTCACCGCCATATTTCTTCACGCCAAGGCGCTTGGATTCTGAATCGCGACCGTTGCGGGATGAACCACCAGATTTTTTATGAGCCATATCAGCTCTCCCTTACATCTCATCTGTCCGCGAATGCGCCCAATCGGCAGCATAGGGACATTTAAATCAGCCCTGAAGCTCTTTGGCTTCGGACGTCAGTTGATCCTGTGGCACACGGCCCTTGAAAATATCTTCATCCAGCTTGGCAAAATCAGCATCGGAAAGCGATGCCAACTGTGCGTAGGTGGTGAAACCGGCTTCAACCAGCTTGCCTGCTGCTACCTTGCCAATGCCTGTCAGCTTGGTCAGGTCGTCGGACCCGGCTTCAGCTGTTGGAGCAGGGGCTGCCTTGGGCGCAGCTTCTGTTTTTGGAGCAGCGACTTTTGGCGCTTCAGCCTTGGCAGGCTCGGCCTTCTTGGCTGCAGCCTTCTTTCCGCCCTTGGCAAGAATTTCAGTGATCTTGATCACTGTTTCATGCTGGCGGTGGCCCTTCTTGCGCCGATAGGTGTTACGTTGGCGTTTTTTGAAGATGATGACCTTCGCGCCTTTGCGTTGTTCCACAACTTCAGCGACGACCTGAGCACCGGACACAGTAGGAGCGCCCATCTCGATCTTGTCGCCATCGCCCATCATAAGGACGCTATCGAATACAAATTCAGAACCGGCGTCAGCTTCCAGCTTCTCTACGACCAGGACATCATCCTGAGCGACCTTGTATTGTTTACCGCCGGTCTTGATTACCGCGAACATGATATTCCTCGACCTTGTTTGCCGAAGCGTGCTTGCCAATTGGCGCGAATGCTTCCAGAAAATCCTAGCAGCCCGCCAAAGTGACTTCAGCGAGCGCGAAGCGCGCATATAGACGTCTCGCTGGCTGAAAGTCAAACAATTCCTGAAGAGAATCTGCAACGCGCGTTTTGTAAGTTGAAGACAGGTGGATTCCCGGTCAGTTCCCAACGCAGTTCAATGTGAAACCCACATGATATTTGGGTGATGGTAAATGACAGCATGCCAACCGGCGCTTGCTGCCGACTGCTGAGCGCTTATGGCCCGCAGATCCTAGTGTTCAACACCCAGCGATTCCAGCGTGGCAAGAGTCAAACCACCCGTGGGTAGGCCTTTCTTGCGTTGAAATGCATAGATTGCACGTTGGGTTTTCTTGCCCCATTTGCCGTCAATCGGGCCAGGGTCATAACCTTCTTTGCGAAGAGAGCGCTGGATGTTTCGGATTTTGCCAGCTGAAGTGTTTGTCTCACACAGGATCTGGCGCCACTCCATTGTCTCGTCGCTGACCTTGACGCGCTGTTCCAGTGTATCGAAGGTTGCAGGTACAGTTTCGACGACAGTGCGTTCAGGTGTAACCAGGCGACGCGTGGTACGAGTGTCGTATTTGGCCGGAATTTCGCGGCGCTCCACGGCGGCTTCCTTTACAAGTATTCTCTTGGTGATGGTCTCAAAGCGTGCCGGGACTATCTTTTCTTCGACTCTTTCAGGCTCGACCAGGACGGTTTTTTCCACGGTCTTGTATTGGGCTGGGATTTCCACGCGGCACATGATCTCACCAGTTGCGTCATCGACGCGCTCATAGGCACCGCGACCTGCTTTCCATTCCACACGGGCGGGGGAGGTCATGATTTTTTCCGTCACAGTGTCGTACCGTGCAGGAATGACGATTTGATCGACCTTTTCAGGGGAGACGAGGACCTTTTCCTGTATGGTCTCATATTGTGGCGGAATCGGCACATATTCGAATGAGGCTTCCTGGACGAGGACGGTTTCCTGAACGAGATCATATTCGGCTTCGATGGTGCGGGTGCGGGTGCTTTCAGGCTTGGTCTGCACACGCTGGATTGCGGTCTGGAATTGCGCCGGAACGAGGACCTTCGCGTAGCATTCACCTGGTTTGGCAGAGTCTGGTGGAAGGTCATTCTGAGCAAGAGCAGGCAAGGCGAGGCTAATTGTCAGAAGTGATATCCCAACGAGGGGAAGGCGGCGAGACATGTAGTATTCCTGTCCTGGGGCGATCAATGTTCAATCGGTTTTGAAATTCGCAAACAAGACTAAGTAAAGATTGCAGATATTTCCATGCCATTCTTCTGGAGATTGAGTATAGATCGCCGTCTGGTAGGTATATTAACGATGATTCGGTCTCACACTGTCATTGCTTCATTATATATTTGAAGGTGGTTTTCTATGTGATCGCCGAGACAGAGCGCAATTGAAAAAGCGGGCCTTGCCTCGCGCAAAGGCTTGCGCTATTCAGCGCGCTTCCAATGGGAGAGGTGCCGGAGTGGTCGAACGGGACGGTCTCGAAAACCGTTGAGCCTTCACGGGTTCCCAGGGTTCGAATCCCTGTCTCTCCGCCATTGTCTACCGAAAACGGCGACCATGGCTGAAATCTATTGGTGAAGACTCCGTGCAGGGCTTCTAAAATCTGATCAGGCAGAGGTCGATCAAAAAAGACCTTCATCTATCCAGTCGGGCAAAGCGGTCAGGCCATGGTCGAGGTCTTCGGAGAACATGGGCTGCGTTGCCTCAGCCATGGCTGGAGCAGATACAATCTCTGCGCTTTGCACGATGATTGGGGGGGCAATGCTGTCGGTTTCGAGCATGAACTTGTCGCCTATCATCGCCATCTGGTGCTCAGACATTGCGCCTGCAGTTTCTTCTGCACCATCGACCGCGATAAAGTCGAGCTTGTCGATACGCGCCCATTCGCCACCGTCAGTATAGCCGACAATTTCGATTACATCACCTCCTGACAGCTCCAACCCTTCCAGGGTGAAGACGGTGCGGTTGGCCTCTACGACCGGATAATCAACGGTGGTAAATTCGTTCAATAGAAACTGCGCAACCATTTCGCCATTGACGAAAACGTCGATGGGCGAGGATCCGTCATGTTCGTCATGCGCGGTGATTTGCAGGTCATAAATGCCGTCCGCCTGATCGAATGTGTAGGACAGCGTACCTTCGGTCACATCCATGTCAGGCGTGTAGAGCGTGACTAGTTCACCCTCCGATGCAATCGCTTTCGTTTCGACCACATAGCCGGAGGTGATGATGTCCTCTGCTTCGATGGTGAAATCGGTCGGGGAGGGAGAGGTGTCGCCGATCACAGAGAGTGTGACGGTTCCTGTCGTTCCGCCGTCATAGTTCGTCGCCCCGTAGGTCACCGTAAGGTCGACAGCTGCGAAGCTGTTGAGGTCGTCTTCAAACTGGGCGGGATCAATGGTGATCGTGCCATCGCCATTGTCCGTGAAGACGACGACCGCACCGTTGGACGCTTCGATTACGATATCGAATATGCCGATCGTGCTGCCGAATGTCGTGTAAACTTGCCCGGCCAGATCGATCGTGATTGCGTCAGAGGCAGGGGTGAAATCACCGGCATCCAACGGCAGCGTCGCGGGACGATGTCCATCCTGTTCGAAAACTGCGATCTGGCGCGATATGGACAAGACACCGCCAGCACCATCGACCACATCATATGTCAGCGTGATGAAGTTGACGGAGTCGGCGCCGGTCGGGTCTGCGGAATAGACGTAAGATATTCCGCCGTCGTCGCGCCATCCTGATGTCAGCGTGGCATTGTTGACGGTGATGCTTTCCACTTGCAGGCTTTGCAAGCCATATCCTGGTGCGTCCGGCGTGGTGTCGGGATCGACCACGCCGACAAGAAGGTCCGCGGTGGTGAACTCGAACACGCCGTTCCACGCTACGGAGTCGTCTGTATCGCCGCCGCTTGGAGCGGTGTTCCAATAGATGGTCTGGCTGGCGGTGAAACTTGCAGTGGCTCCAATTTCGTCCTGAATGTCGTAAGTGATCGCCACGAGGTCGAAAGCCGTGCCGCCCTGGAAGTCGCTGTAAACCGGGTCCGCGAACCGAGTATCGGGGAGCTGCACGGTCCAGCTACCGTCGCCATTGTCAGTGATGACGGCGCCGTCCATTTGCGGCGTTCCGACGACTGAAAGCGCGTGGCCTTCAGCGTCCGTCTTGTTGGCCAGAACGTCCGCTTCCGTGATGACAAACGACTGGCCGAAATAAAGCGGCGAAGGCGTGACGATGGTGGACGGCCCGGCCGGCGCCTCGTTCGCGCCTTCATAGATCACGCTGATCACGCCGGAACTTGTCGCCTCGCCGTCGGAAACCATGAAGCCGATTTCCAGCGTGGCGGACTCGCCGATATAGAGATCGTCGAGGTAATATTCCCAACGTTGTTGGATGAGATAATCCGGCGTGTCGCTCTCGAAGTGGAAGAGCGGATCGGTGCTGGAGCCGTCATCGAATGTGAATGACGTGGTTTCAAAGGTCAGATCGTCGCCGTCCGCATCGGTCACGTAATCGCGCAGGTCGATCGTGACCAGATCGTCCTCTCCAACGACGATGGTGGCGTCGGGTGTGATGACGGGAGGGGAGTTGATAACGATGATTGGTGCGGTGATCGTCAAATCCCGATTGACCTGAATCCCTCCATCGACGTCGTATACGAAATAGTAGAGCCATGCTCCTGGCTCAGTCGTATACCCGTCAGGAACGAGTACCGACCAGGTGCCATCTCCGTTGTCTGTTACATTTCGCAGTTCGGTAGGAAGTCCGAACGTTGAAAAATTGATCGATAGTTCATCGCCATCTATGTCCGAAACACCCTCAAGCAATTGTTCAGAGGTCAAGATCAACTCAGAACCGGATTCACCTGAGATTCCCTGCGTTGGGTTTGCTGTCGGACTATCATTGGCACCCTCAACTGTAAAAGAGGCGATTGCAGAAGAGTGTCCGCCGTGTCCATCGGAGATCGTGTAGACGAAACTGTCGGTCAGTGTTTCTCCGGCTGCGATCGCCTGAATCATTGCAGCGTTGGTCGGGTCGTATTGGATGGTCCCATCGCTGTTCAATACGACAGAAGCGCCGTTCGCACTGAGTGAGTCCACAGAGATGACCGAAATAGCGTCATTGTCCTCATCAGTATCGTTCGATAAGAGATCTTCGACTGAGAACTTGCTGATGGAGTCTTCCCTGACAGGATGAATATCGCGCGGTGAGCCATCTGCATTGAAAATTCGGGCGTGAATGTCGACCCATTTTCCGGGGAGTATGCTGTTTTCCTCTGCTTCCCAGACCACGGCGATTCCACCATCCGGCAGGCTGGTGATCGACGACAGGTGATCATCATTTCGGAAGGGAAAGGCGTCGGCGCTGTATACATTGGCCTGGATCTCATCCGATGTGGGAACGCCATCAGCATCAAATCGCCGGATCTGCAACGAGCTCGTCGTGTCCCACCAGGTCACCACAAAGCCGCCGTCAGGCGAGCTGGCGATGGTTGATTCCTCGCCGAACGCAGAGATGGTTTCAGACAGCTTGAATGAGTCAGTTACTGGTTCACCGGATGGATCAAAGATGCGCGCCTGAACAGTGTAGTAGGTGCTGTCCACATCATTGAAAGCACCCCACCATGTGACGACGACATTTCCATTGCCCAATAGCGCCGCTTGCGGACGCGGTTCGTTGCTGACTGAGCCTTGGCTTATCGTGAATTCGTCGGTCAATGCAGAGCCCGTCGTGCCATCAAACACGCGTCCCTTGATGGCGAGTCCGTCAAAGGGAGCGGAGAACCAAGTCACAAGCAGTTTGTTGTCGCCAATGGAGATAATGTCAGGGTCGAATTGGTCCCCCTCCGGCAATTGGTTGACTTGAAATTCCCCGACTACTTCTTCGCCACCAATGTCGAAAACGCGCACCTTGACTGCTGAGCCGAAAGTATCTTCAAGCTTTGCGTCATAGCTTTCCCAGCTGAATGCAACGTTGCCGTTCGCAAGTTGGGTCGTGGAAGATGACCATCGCTGGTTTGCGGTGAAATAATTCACCATGAACTCGTCGCTGGTCGGGGACGCATTGCCATCAAAAAATCTGGCCATGACTGTATAGCCGTCACGGTCGCTATGGGACCAGGTGATGACAAAGCCTCCGTCATCGAGTGCGGTCACTTCTGGCAACTGGTCGTAGGAATTATTGTTTTCATTGACGCGTATGTCTTCGGTCTTCTTCTCCCCGTCAGCGCCGAATATTGCCGCTCTGATATCGAGATCGCCATCGTCATTGGACTTCCAGACCACAACTAGGTCACCGTTCGCGAGCGTGGCGATTTCAGGGTCACTCTGGTTATCCTCTACGATCGAGTTGACCAGAATTTCGTTGGGGGCGACTGATTGCAGATTGAAGTCATCACTGGCAACTGGAGCATTGTTGGTTGCATTTTCTGCCAAACCTGCGACGCCTGTAAAATCCAGCCTGTCGATACGCGCCCATTCACCGCCGTCGGAGTAGCCGGTGACTTGGATCACATCGCCGGCGTGGAGCTCCTGGTCGGAGAGGGTGAGGGTGACGCGGTTGGCGTCGGTCACGACACCGCCGCTGGTGGTATTCTGATCCATGACCAGCGTGTCGAGCAACACGCCATTGACACGGATTTCGATGTGGCCCGCGCCATCGTTCTCATCATGGGCGACGAGCGTCAGGTCATACATCCCATCGGTCTGATCGAATGTGTAGGTGAGCACGCCTGACGGTGCTTCACCACCACCATTGTACAGGCCCACAACCGCATTGCCGGAGGCAACTGTGCGGCCAGTCTCTACGGTAAAGCCGGAGGTGATGATGTCTTCGGCTTCGATGGTGAAATCGGCTGGCACTTCTGAGACGGGCGGAGGTTCGACAGATGTGACCGTGAANCTGATCGGTGCAGAGTCCAGGCGACCATCATTGGCGGTGACCGTGATCTCGAAAGCGCCCTCGGCCTGAGGATCAATTGTCAGCAGGGACCCGTCCAGCGTGGCGGCAGATGCGCCAGCTCCGGAGAGGAAGAATGTGAGCGCGTCACCATCAATGTCGGAGAACAGCGTGGTCAGGTCGAGCGTCAGTGGCGTGCCGATTTCAATTTGCACATCGTCAATGTCACCTGTGGGTGCATTGTTCGTGGGTTCGGGTTCTTCCTCAACAGGGTCTGTGACAGCGACAAAGTCGAGCTTGTCAATGCGCGCCCATTCACCGCCATCTGAGTAACCGGTAATCTCGATCACATCGCCTTGTGAGAATTCCACGCCTGTCAGGTCCAAAGTCACACGATTGGCGGCAGTGACGGGGTAATCGGATTTTGTATACTGATCCAGAACCAGCGTATCGAGCAGAACGCCGTTCAGTCTGAACTCGATAGATCCGGCACCGTCATGTTCGTCATGTGCGGTGAGGACGACGTCATAAGTTCCTTTAGTCTGGTCGAAGGTATAGGTGAGCGTGCCGGTACTGTTGCTGTCGCCGCCATTGTAAAGGCTGACAATGGTGCCGTTGGAAGCGATCGATTGCGTTTCAAGTCCAAAGCCATCTGAGACCATGCTTTCGGCTTCGACAGTGAAGTCAATTGGTGCAGGCTCGGGGGTGGGGTCCGGTGTTGGAGTTGGAGTTGGAGTGGAAGAATGAATAGGTGTGAAGGTTAGCGCGTCGATACGTGTCCATTCGGCGCTGTCGGCTTGTCCCACAATGGACACGACATCTCCGGTTGCAAGGTCAAGATCTTCAATCGAGACGATAACACGGTTATCGATCTTGACGCCGCCATAACCCAGATCGGCATCGAGCTTGTATGAGAAGACAAGCTCTCCATTGACGAAGACCTCGAATGAACCCGCGCCATCGTTCTCATCGAAAACGGAGATGTCGAGGTCATATGTTCCGGTTTCACCGGCAAACTGATATCGCAATTCGCCCCTGGTCGGAGATGTGGCAACTGCACCATTATAGAGCGAGGCGACTTGTCCACCGGAAGCTGCTTGCTGATTTTCAGCGACATAATCCCCGAAGATGATGTCTTCAGCTTCGATGGTGAACGCGCCGTTTGTGCCATCTGCCATTTTGAATTCCCCAACCGAAATGAAATATTGCGACGCCCAGCAATCGCCGTGCCATTTGGAGTTGAATTTCAGGGTCACATCCAAAGGCTTTACAAGCCGATTCCCTCGTGGGTTGTTTCAACCAATGCAAGATGCGGCATGTTCAGGGTATGGTGCTGGAGAAATGGTGCGCGGGCGCCTTTTGATCCAATTTCAGGTTTTGCGGAAGTGAAGTAGTAGGTCTCGCCGTTTGATGAACGGCGAGACCTTTTGTTCAGCGTGCCGGGAGAGGGGCGAACCATTTGTGCAAGGACGGCAGGACCAGAAGTGTCAGCAAGCATGACGTGAACAGGCCACCTGTGACGACCACTGCGAGTGGTCGCTGGACTTCTGCGCCGACGCCTGAGGCGAACAATAGCGGCGCCAGACCCAACGCGGTCGTCATGGCTGTCATCAGGACAGGACGCGCCCGCAGAGCGGCGGCGTCCAGGGCCAGCTCATCGGCATTGCGGCCCCTGAGTGCAAAGCCATCCATGAAACTGACCAGCACCATGCCATTGCCCAATGCAATGCCGAACAGGGCGATGAAGCCGACCGTTGACGGCACCGACATGGGAAGTCCGGCCAGCCACAGGGCGATGGCTCCACCTGTAAGGGCGAAGGGGATGTTGATGAGGATCAGCAGGGCGGATTTGAGCCGTCCATAGGTCAGCAGCAGGATGAAGAAGACAATGCCAAGCGTGATCGGGATGACCAGGGCGAAGCGTTTGTTGGCTTGTTCCTGAAGCTCGAACTGTCCGCCCCACGCAATGCGATATCCCGGCGGCAGATCGAGCCGATTTGCGACCAGGCTGCGGCCTTCCTCGACGAATGACCCGATATCGCGGCCGCGCACATTGGTCTGGACGGTGATGAACCTCTCGCCATCCTCCCGCGTGATCTGACGCGGCCCGATGACCGTTTCAACACGGGCGACGGCTTCCAGCGGCACCTGCTCACCGGAAGGCGATGTCAGGATGACGCGCCTGATCGCGTCGATGGACGAGCGATCCTGCTCACGATAGCGCACCATGATGGGAAATTGGCGCACGCCTTCGAACAGAACGCCTGCCTGGACACCACCGACACCCGCCCGCAAGGCGTCCAGGGCGTCTTCCACCGTCAGGCCATAACGGCCGATGGCCTTGCGGTCGACCTGAACAACCAATTGCGGGGCACCGGTGACCTGGTCGACCTGCAGGTCGGCGACGCCGTCCATCGTTTTCAAGATGGATTGCAAAAGGGCTGACTTTTCAATCAGCACATCTGTGTTGGGCCCGAAGATCTTGATCGCCAGTTCGGCGCGGGCGCCGGTGATCAGTTCGTCGACAGACATGGCGATGGGTTGGCCGACATTGCCGACAATGCCGGGTTGCTGTTCGAGAAATTCCGACAGTGCATCGCGCAGGCTTTGAGGGGTCAGCCCCTTTCGCCATTCTGACCGTGGTTTGAGGGCGACGAAGGCTTCAGCACTATTGGTCGGGTCGGCATGGGCCCCGACTTCGCCGCGTCCGATCCGGGAGACGATGGTCTCGATCTCCGGGAAGTTTGCGAGCAATGCCTTTTCCACTCGCGTGGTGGTGGCGCTGGCTTCATCCAGCGAGATGGAGGGGGCCATGGTCAGACGCAGCAGGATATCGCCTTCTTCCAGGGCGGGTGTGAATTCCGACCCGAGGCGGGAGGCGGACACGCCGCCAAGCACCAGAAGGCATCCGGCGAGGGCGAAGGCCAGCCATCTATGGGCCATGAAGGGGGACGCCGCCCGCCGGACGGTTCTGGCGATCCGCGAGGGGGCGGATGGGTCCTGTCGCTTGGATCGGTGGCTGCGCATGGCGAGCGCGGCGAGCGCCGGTGCGATGAAGACCGCGTAGATCAGCGATCCTGTCATGGCCAGGGCGGCGGAAGCGGCCAGGGGGCGGAATGTCTTGCCCTCCACGCCTTGCAGGGCAAAGAGCGGCAGGAAGACCACGATCACGACGATGACTGCCGCCGCCAGCGGGGCGATGACCTCCGCCGTGGCGAGCGTTACGATGTCGGACATTGTTCGATCCGGTTGCTCCTTTGAGAAACGGTCGACATTCTCCGTGATGACGATGGCGCCATCCACCATCATGCCGATGGCGATAGCGACACCGCCCAGCGTCATGAGATTGGCGCCGATGCCCAGCGCATACATGGCGATGAAGGCAAAGCCGACGGAGAATGGGATCGACATCACCACGACAAGGCTGGGTCGCCAGCCGCCAAGAAAGGCAACGATCACGACCGCCACCAGCAATGCGCCTTGCCAGAGGGCGGTGATTACTGTCGTCGATGCTCGATCGACCAGTGCGGCCTGATCATAATAGGGGATGGCTTTCACGCCATCCGGCAGGCTGGCATTGATCTGATCAAAGCGTTCGCGCACACGACTGATCACATCTGATGTGTTCTCTCCATAGAGTTTGAGGGTGAGGGCGGCGACGACTTCGCCTTCGCCATTGGATGTAGCCAGACCTTGCCGGACGCCGCCACCTGTGACGACTTTCGCCACATCCCTGATACGCACAGGTGTGCCGTCTTCGGATCGTACAATGGTATCTTCCAGATCCGTGATGGAGTGCGCCAGTCCGACGCCGCGCACGGTGAATTGTTCCGCGCCGATATTGATGAACTGGGCCCCTTCAGTGCGATTGCCGCGTTTGAGCGCTTCGACGATCTGGGGGATGGTCACGTCATAGCGCAGCAGGGCGGCGGGATCGACCTGCACCTGATATTGCTTTTCATAACCGCCTAGCGACAGGACTTCGGTGACGCCAGGAACGGTCTGGAGCTGGAACTTGATGATCCAGTCCTGGATCTCGCGCATTTCCACGAGGTCACGCGTGCCGGTCTCGTCTTCCAGTTTGAAATAGAGAATGATTCCAAGTCCTGATGAAATCGGACCCATGACGGGTTCACCAAAGCCCTCCGGAATGGCTTCGCGCGCTTCAGACAGGCGCTCGGCGACGACTTGCCGGGCGAAATAGACATCTGTTCCATCTTCGAAATATATGTTCACCACGGACAATCCGAAATTGGAGACGGACCGGATGCGTTCCAGTTTTGGCAGGCCCGACATGGCTGTCTCTACTGGGAAGGTTACATAGCGCTCGACCTCTTCGGGGGCGAGACCTTCGGTTTCGGTGAAGACCTGAACGAGCGAAGGAGAGACATCCGGAAACGCGTCGACGGGGAGTTTGTTGAAGGCGTAGATCCCACCGCCGACCGAGATGATCAATAGTGCGATTGCGATGAGTCTGGCGCTGCAAATGGCGCGTATGAAATGTGTCATGTCCGCTTCCTAATGCGCGTGGCCATCGCCGAAAGCGGATTTTTCCAGCTCGGCTTTCAGGGAAAATGCGCCTGTGGATACGAAGGGTTGTCCTTCGCTCAGGCCATGTGTGATTTCGGTCTGATTGCCGATTGTGGAACCCGTTCTGACTGGCTGGATTGAGAAACCATGATCGGTGGGTATGAACACCGCTGTGTTGCCTTCAACCGCCTGAATGGCCTCAGACGGAACAAGAATGGTCGACCTTGACCCGATTGCGATGCGCGCTGTGACGAACTGACCGGGTCTGAGTTTCCCATCTGGATTGTCCAGAACGACGCGTGCAGTCGCAGTGCGCGTGCGTTCATTGATAAGCGGCGAAACAAACCCGATCTCACCTGCAGCGATCTGGGTGCTGTCAGCATTCAGAAAAGTGACGGGGGCACCAATTCGGATTCGCGAGAGGTCATCCTTGAAGACTGCGATATCGGCCCACAAGCGGGATGTGTCCACAATGACGAAAGCGGGCTCGCCGTCAGGGGAGACAGCTGCACCAAGTGAAAGCGATCGCGCGGCGACCTGACCTGCAATGGGAGATTTCATATAAAATGCGGAATGAGCACCATCGCGTGCGTGGGGTAGGTTGTCGAGAATGTCATGGTCCACACCCAGAGCATGCAGCTTGGTCTCGGCGGCTGCGCGCCTTGCACTCGCGCGTTCCAGTGTTGCGCGTGCAGTGAGCAAATCCGCTTGTGCTGTCACCTTTTCGTTGAAGAGCTTTTCTTCGCGCTCAAACTCCTGTTTTGCCAGCCCTTCATCGGACTGGGCTTCGAGGTAATCAGCTTTGAGTCCTGCCAGTTCGCGGCTGGAAACAAGCGCGAGTGTTTCGCCTGGTTCCACAATGTCGCCTTCGGCCTTGAATAGCTTTTCTACAAGACCTGAGACGGGAGGTTGCAAGCGTGCAATCCGGTCGGCGTCGATACGGATCTCGGCTGGGAGTTCAAGGTGTTCACCGGACATCGTTTTCGATGCTGTTTCCACGGTAATGCCTAGTTGCCGGATCTGTTCGGGTGACAGGTCGACCTCGTCGGCATGCTCGTTTTCATGCGAGTCATGATCGCCATGGGTGTCTGATTCATCTTGTCCATGATCATCACTGATTGGAGCGTTAGCCGCCGCACTCTTGTCATCCGGTGAAGTGGCGGGTCCGCAAGCGCTCATGGTGGCGCTCAGCAGGAGCGCACTCAACCAAGTACTTGTATTGTTGCTCATGATTGGCCTCCTTCACTGAAGGGAGCCGCACCGACAAGGCTGGCGAGCCGTAATTGGTGAATGAGAAGTGTGCGCTTGGCTTCGATGAGTGCAATTTGCGCTTCAATCAGCGATCTGCGTGCATCCAGTGTATCTGTCAGGCTGAAGCGCCCAATCTCATATCCGCGAATGGAAGCGTCATAAGCCGAACGTGCATCAGGAACAGATTGCGTTTCCAGCATGTCCACCTCTCTAGCGGCAGCTCGAACTGCAGCGCCTTCGGTACGTATATCGTTTTGAAGGGCATGTTCAGTGGCTTGTCGTCTGGTAATCGTCCCCTGCAAAAAGCGGGTTGAAAAATAGAGTTCTCAGGCTTCAATGAAGCAGGAGACAGACGATGAAGAAGTCACGATTCACGGACGCCCAGATCATGGCGATCCTCAAGCAGGGCGAGAACGGCGTGCCGGTTGCGGACCTGTGCCGAGAACACGGGATCAGCAACGCGACCTATTACAATTGGCGATCCAAATTCGGTGGGATGGATGCGTCCTTGATGGCCGAAATGAAAGCGATGGCGGAGGAAAACCGTCGTCTGAAGAAGATGTACGCCGAGATGGCGATGCAAAACGAGCTGCTGAAAGACGCCCTGGGAAAAAAGCCCTGAGGCCATCTCGAAGGCGGGAGATGGCCCGGAACGCAGTCCTCCAGCGAGGGGTGAGCATTGCGCTGGCCTGTCGCACGTTCGGCGTCAGCGAGACCTGTTATCGCTACAGGCCAGAACAGAACGAAGAGAATCAGGAGATCGCCGATTGGCTTGAGAGGCTAACCAGCACACACAGGACATGGGGCTTCGGCCTCTGTTTTCTCTACCTACGCAACGTCAAGGGCTTCGAATGGAACCACAAGCGGGTGCGTCGGATCTATCGCGAGCTGGAACTCAACCTGCGGATCAAGCCGAAGAAGAGACTTGTCAGGGAAAAGCCGGAGCCCCTGGCCGTTCCCGACAGGCCGAACGAGACCTGGTCGATGGACTTCATGTCCGACCAACTCGCGGATGGTCGCAGCTTCCGCACGCTCAACGTGCTCGACGACTTCAACCGCGAAGGCCTAGGCATCGAGGTCGACATCTCTCTGCCGGCATTACGTGTTGTGCGAACACTGGAGCGGATCATCGAATGGCGCGGCAAGCCTATGTCCATCAGGGTCGATAACGGCCCCGAATACGTCAGCGCCGTGCTTCAGGTCTGGGCACAGAAGCGAGGCATCGGGCTCAGTTACATCCAGCCCGGCAAGCCGCAACAGAACGCCTATGTCGAGCGCTACAACCGGACGGTCCGGCAGGAATGGCTCGGGCAATATATCTTCCAATCGATAGAGGAAGCGCAGGAGCAAGCCACGCGCTGGCTCTGGACCTACAACAATGAACGACCCAACATGGCGATCGGCGGCGTGCCGCCCGCTCTGAAACTCAAGATGGCTGCCTGAACTCTAACAACCAACTCCCTTAAAAAGGGGATGATTACCGTCTTATGCGTGCGCCTTGTGCGCGATAGTCTGATGCACGTGCATTGTCTTGATTGCGATCAAACAATGGTAGGGTGATTGCGACACCCGCAATCAAAGCCTGTTCATCGGTCGCTTCGAAGTGCTTTACGCCGAGGGTCAGGTCCAGGTCTGGCGCGGAGTTTGAGCGCTCATAGCGAGCATCGGCTTCGGCGGCTTTGACCATTGCCTGGGCTTGAAGAACGGTCGGATGGATTGTCTTCAGGGGAGGCTGGGGGGAGTCGGAAACTGATAAGAAACTGGATGTTTCTTCGGCAAGTATTACTGTTCTACCGCCCCAGAATTGGGCCAGGTTCGCGCGTTCTCGTTCTATTTGAGCTTCAAGTCCGATAGCCTGGGCTTCCAGTCTTGCACGGTCCGATCGTGCCCGGGAAAGTTCTGGCGGAGCGGCTGCGCCGGCGTCTACGCGTCTGGCTGCCTTGTCCTGCAGTTGTTTGGCCAGGTCGAGGCTTTCCAATGCAAGGTGGTGAAGCGCCTGAGCTGTTGAGAGTTCTACATAGCCAAGGCTGGCCTGAAGTTCTGTTTCGCGCTGAATCAGGTCGCAGTTGGCTGTCGCGAGGGCGGATCTTGCGTTTGCTGCATCAATCCTTTTCGTTCGTTTGCCACCTAGTTCGAAGGGTTGGGAATAGGCGAGTGTCTGTTCGCTTTGATCCAGCCCGCCGAGTGATCGCGTTCCACCAAAATCTTCGATTTCGAAGCCCATCGAAGGGTTGGCCCATCGCTCTGCTTGCGCTGCGTTTGCCTGTGCCGCAAGTCGTTCCAGCGCAGCTATGCGTATTGCAGGCGATGACTGGCGAACAGTGTTGATGATGTCGACGAGCCGCATGGGGGATGTCGACGCGGTTGAAATGGTGGAGGCGTTCTGGGTTTCCATTGCGCAGGGGCTTGCAAATGCGCCGGGCGCACAAGCGAGCAACAGGGCAGCAAGCCCTGTTCTGGATTTGTTGTTCATTGGAATTTCTGGTCCTTGTCCGGATCGAAAGGGGCGTTGGCGTCAGCGCATGGCGGACACATTGCTTACTTGGATCGGGACTAGGAAATGGGGGGGCGGAAGGGCGTTATGATACGCTTCAGCGTTGATCCCTGATTGGACCAGCTGTGTCTGGACATGATGTTAAGACGCGTCACGGTCGACGTGTCATTTAACTGACCAATCACATGAAAGTGGCAGGTACCACATGAATGTATGTGATGTCCGTCTTGTAGGCCTTCGTCAGAAGAAGCGTCGACGTGATGCGTATGGACAATGGCGTCCTCGCCAAATTCGGCATGCACGGCAGCAGCCGTTTGCGATACCGCAAGCATCCCGACCATTATCAGAACGGTCCAGACATGAAGCAGACGTATGCGGCAAAGAGCAATCATTGGCTTTAAATACCATGCTTCAAGTTAATATGGAACGAATTCGATGTCGCATCGGGCATCGCTTTCTCTTCTCCCAGTATAGTCGCCAGCAAACGTGCAAGGCGTGTTCAATCTGCCACGAATATGTTCCTATCGACACGAATCAGCAGTTTGTGTCTTCTGACTGTTCCGGTTGAATATTTCCGTTGAAAGGCAGCGAATGCGAGATTCGAATCGCCCCGTGATCAGGAAACTCAGTAGCAAGATTGTGCTGCTTGTGTGTGTTTGCACGGGGTTCGCCGCGATATGTGTCGGGTCATTTTCCTATGCTCGTCTACTCGCCAATGCCCGGTCTGCGGCGATTGATCGATTGGCGGGAGAAACGCGTCTCGGGGCATTGGCGCTTACCGATGCCTTTGTCCAGATGAAGCAGGATGCGCTTATCGTAGCGCGCACTCCACCTGTGCCCGGTATTATTCGCGCTACCAGGAACGATGATTCAAAAACTGTAGAGGCAGTCTCCGTCGATGAATGGAGATCCCGGCTTGAGACGATCTTCATGTCGATTCTCGCCAGCCGTCCGCATTATGTGCAGATGCGCCTCATCGAACTCGATGAGGGGGGGCGAGAACTGGCTCGAATAAATCGGCATGAGAACGAGTTTGAGATTGTTCGTTCGGATCTACTGCAGGATAAAGGAGAAGAGCCTTATATGGTGGCGGCAGCGGAGCTTGCTCCAGGCGAAGTCTATTTCTCACCAATATCGATCAATCGGGAGAATGGCGTTGAGACAGCCGAACGCATGCCGGTTTTGCGCGCTGTCACGCCGGTCAATGATGCGTCCGGCAAGATATTCGGGGTGGTGGTTATCAATGTCGATTACCCCGGATTTCTCTCCGAAATGCTATTGAAGATTCAGGATGACAAGGAGGCCTTCATCTTCAATTCAGCGGGGGACTTCATGGGGACTGATGAAAATGGTGAGATCGGACATTTTCAAATACACTCGGAGGCACCTGGCGCAACAAAGCATTATCTGACCAGCAACATTCACGACAATCAGACAGAATATGTTCTCGATAATGCAGGAGAAGTCACCTACATAGTGCGCATTCACGAGAATGATCTGAACCTGGCAGATCACACTTTTGTCGGGCTGAGCCTATCCAAGTCGCGGCTTCTTGTGCCAGTGCAGGCGACACTCCGTGATGCGCTGTTGTTGAGTTTGTTTCTTGTTCTTCTGACAACGATTGTCGGATTGTTGCTGGCAAGACCACTGACAGCGCCGCTCAATGACATGACCCAGGCCATAACCACGCATAAAAAAGGCGACGAGACGCTGGGCCTTCCGGTCGAGCGGCAGGATGAGATAGGGGCGCTCGCGAAGGCCTTCAGTGACATGTCCTTCGAACTTACTGCTAAGGAACGTCGCGTTACCGAGCAGTCGAGGTTTCTCAAATTGATCATGGACAGCATGCCTGACCTGATCTTTGTCAAGGATGACGCCTTTCGGATTGTGCAGGCAAACGTAGCGTTTCTTTCCCTCTTTCCCGAAGACGCGCGAGATAAGGTCATAGGATACACGACCGTCGAAGAATTCAGCGAGGAAGAGGCAAAGCTCTTTCTTGAAATGGATCAAAAAGCCTTCGATGAAGGGTATTCAGAGATTCTGGAAGAGATACAAAAATCTGGGGCAACCCGCATCCTGTTTACCCAGAAGATACGGTTTGAGAACGCCAGTGGTGATGCGTTCATTCTGGGCATTGCGCGTGATGTGACAGAACGCGAAGAATTGATCGAGCAACTCGCCCGCTCCAACAAGGAGCTTGATGAGTTTGCCTATATCGCGTCTCATGATCTCAAAGCTCCCTTGCGTGTGATCGACAATGCCTCGCGCTGGCTCAAGGAAGACCTTGGTGATCAGCTCGACGAGGACAGTCAGGAAAATATCGATCTCATCCGAAGTCGCGCGACACGTATGGAGGCGTTGCTGGATGACTTGCTCTCATATTCTCGTATCGGCCGGACTACGGATCGGGACACATCCGACATAATCAAGGGTGACCGGTTGATGGATGATGTTCTGTTGCTGCTTGACCTGCCGAGCGGGTTTTCTGTTGAAATAGATCCAGCATTTGCGGACATTCAGGTGCCACGTATGCCACTGCAACAGATGTTGTTGAACCTGATCGGAAACGCGGTAAAGCACCATGACCAGCCAAACGGACGGGTCGAAGTCGGTGTAGCGGAAAATGAAGCAGAGTTCATCTTCACAGTGAAAGACAATGGTCCGGGGATTGATCCACAATACCATGAACAGATCTTTCAGATGTTCACGACACTAAAGCCGCGTGACGAGGTCGAGGGGAGTGGTATGGGGTTGGCTGTTGTCTATAAACACGTCAAATATCGAGGCGGAACCATTACTCTTGCATCCTCAGTTGGTGAGGGATGCACATTTACGATCACCTGGCCCAAACAATCTGGTGCAGCGTTGAAAGCTAATCATACCTCATGATAGGGTTAATCAGGACGGTCAGAAACGTCGGCAGCAGAATGCCGAATCCCTGCATGCAGAGCCAATCCGGGCATATCAGGCAGAATTGACCAAGTATTGCTATCGGTTGGTCCGTCCTGTTTTTGGAGCATATATGGAAAGAATGGACAATTCAGTGGACAGTCGTCCCATCAACATTTTTGTGGTGGAAGACGATGATGGCGATGCGAAAGCTGTCATGCGGGCATTCAAGCAGGCCAAACTGGCCAACCCTGTCTATCGCGCTGTAGACGGTGTGCAAGCTCTTGAAATCCTGCGTGGTGATAACCCTCCGCCGTCTCCCTTCATCATGTTGGTCGATCTAAAGATGCCGCGCATGGATGGCATTCAGCTGGTGAAGGAATTGCGTAAGGATCCGCGCTACAAGCGACAGGTCGTGTTCATACTGACAACCTCCAAGAGCGAGGAGGACAAATCCAGAGCGTATGACCTCAATGTCGCCGGATATATCCTTAAAGAGACTGCAGGTAGGGATTTTCTGGAACTTGTCAGCTTGCTCGGCAATTACTGGAGAGTTGTGGAATTGCCGGAATAAGCAGTGGTGCAGTGATTGGCTTGTGCTGAATGACAATCAGAATTCTTGCAGTTGAAGATGATATCGGTGATTTCAAGACCCTGAAACGCACCTTGTTGTCTTGCGGGCTGCCGACAGAAACAGATCATGCCGTGGATATGCTTGCGGCTCTCGAATATCTGGAAAAAAAACAGTACGATATCATCTTTCTGGACTTTGGTTTGCCCCTGATGAACGGGTTGCACGCATTGTCGGAACTGACGCTCATCGAACCGCCAACACCAATTGTGATGGTGACGGGGCAGGGCGATGAAACGCTTGCGCGAAAAGCGCTCAAAAGCGGCGCGTCTGATTATATTCCCAAACGCGAAGTTACATCCGAGACTTTGAGGCGGACAATAGACCACGTGCTGGAGATGACTGTTCTGCAGCGCAAGCTCGAGGAGCAGCAGCGCTCCCTTGAGAGTTTCGCTTATGTCCTGGCGCATGATCTCAAAACACCGATCAACCAAACAAGGCTCATTGGTGAAATGCTGTCTGATGCCATAAAGAGCAAGGACTACTCAGAGGCTGAAAACCTGTCCAATTTCCTTGTAGAGTCCACTCAGCGTATGGACGATCTGATCAGCGTTCTGAGTTCATATAATCAGGCACAATCGGAAGATGTCGTGTTTCAGACCTTCACCTTGAGTACGGCAGTGTCTGACGCCATGAAGAATCTGGACAGTGAGTTGCAAAAGCGCGGAGCCAAGGTGACTTTTGCCAAAGACTTGCCGGTGATTACGGCAAGCCCTCCCATGATTACTCAGCTATTGCAGAACCTGATTGGGAATGGGATCAAATATTGTGACGCCGCCTTGCCACGTGTGCATGTGTTTGCGGAGGCTGATCAGGATGGCGTGAATGTCATGGTGCAGGATAATGGTATCGGAATAGCGGAAGAAGACAGCCTCAAGGTGTTCCAACCTTTTCAGAGACTGCGTGCAGCTTCCAAGTTCGAGGGCACAGGTCTTGGCCTTGCAACATGCCAGGCGATCATACAGCGCCATGAAGGACGGATATGGGTGACATCAAAGCCGGGAGAAGGGTCGATCTTCTCTTTCTGGTTGCCGCGGCATTCAACTGAAAAAACCGCATGAATCAGCTGCTTTCGGATAGCTGTGTGTTTGACTTTCCATGCGGTCAGACGAAGTCAGATTTTCAACTGAATGATGCTGGATGAATGCGTATAGAGTATGTTCAACTGATCTGGGGGAAGGTTGAACAATTCCAGTGCCATGGCGAGCGATGCCTGAAGTTCCATCGGAGCGGGTCGGGTCTGTGTACAGGGCGAAGCCTTGCTCCAGTTGCTGGGAAGCCGGAAGTTCGCGCTGTATAGCTGTATCAGGGCATGATTGCCATCTTCAGTGGGCATGGCAGTGAACAGTATGGATGCATTGTCTTCTGCCAGGCTAATGGCAGCCTTGCAAAGATGTCTCACAGCAGACCGCGCTTGCAACATCGACCCTTTTTGAAGATAGCAGCTCGGCTTCACATCCCAGACGAATGTGACTCCATTCCGCGTGGCGCTTTCTTCGACATCCGATTGAACACTTGCACAAACATCCCGTAAATTAACACGTTCAAGCGTGTCGACTTCACGCATTTGCAGATTGTCCAATGCATCGGCCAGCTCTGCGGCGTCCTTGATCTTGCCGCGTAATTCCCTGGAAACAGGTTCGTCTTCAATCGCGCCATGCACCAGGCTCAGATTGGAAGACAATGTTCGAGCGGCCAGAACAAATGCGTCATTGTCAGAGTTTCGGGTTGATCGAGTTGGCGTCATGTCAGGGGATTTTGCATGCACGGCCTCACACGAGCGTCTTCTTGCAATTGCATTGGAAGCGATCTGAAAAATTACTTCTTTGTTGAGGCGTCCTTTTTCGATCAAACCTTCGGCACCAGACTTGATCGCGCGTTCCCGTACAGGAGCGGATTCACAGCTCGTGATAAAATAGACCGGCGCATCCGTAACAGTTCGCAAGGCTGCCAGGTCTGCTTCCATCGAGAAGGAATCTGGCCGCATTACATCGAGAAACACACAGTCCGCATCGCTCAGTCCATCAATTTCCAGCAGACTTTCAAGGCAGGAAGAACTGTTGAGCTGAACAGCCTCTTCGCTTCTGAAAAGCTTCGACATCACATAGATATCGGCCTTGTTATCGTCGACGTAATAGAGTTGCACTGCATTTCCCTCAGAGCAATGATCCATCAATTAGAATCGCTCGTTCTCTCTCCATTAGATACTGTTTACCCAATGGTTATTAATATATTAAAGAGGGTTAACCTGTTGCAGCTGATAAGAAGAGATCGTCTGCGCTTTGACACGGCAGAGGCGATCAACAAACTGTAGCAAAGTCGTATTCACATATCCGAGTTTGAGGCCTTCTATCGCCCAAACCATGTGAATGGGGGAACAAATGTCCCTGTGTCAGCTGGCCTTGGCTTGTGCGCGATTGGCAATCGTCATGGCCATCGCTTCATAAAGAGAATTCATGGCGACTGGCTTTTGCAGCAGATCATCTGCTCCGTTGGCGATACAACGCTCACGAATGTCCAATGATGTATCAGCCGTGACGACCAGAATGGGGAGGGCTGCCTTTGCGTCATTTCGTTCACGAATGTGCTTGATCGCCGTGAGGCCGTCCATTCCGGGCATTCTCAGATCCATGAGGATGAGTGCGTAGTCGGCGCTTTCGATGAGTGCGAGTCCGGATGGGCCATCTGCGGCTTCATCCATCTTGACGCCCGCAATTTCGAGCATGTCACGCACGACGCGTCGGTTCATCGTGTCATCATCTACGAATAGAACGTGCATCTTCCAGTTCCCGTCACTCGGAGCTCCCAGTCCGCAGACTAGCAAAGGTAAGCTAACAAATCGCTATCGGAGCTACGCTGTTTTAACGCCGTTTTCGGTGTCCTCGTCCGCCAGTGCGCCAAGAAGTGCGGTAGGGTCGAATGCTCTGTCGACCACCTTGTTCGCTCCGCTGAGCTTCATCATGGGAGGCTGCGCCCAGTCGCAGTCACAAAAAACAATAATCATTGTTTCAGGTGCTGTCTTACGAAGTGCCATCATGGCAGCCATGCCATCGCCTACACTCTGCCCAAGGCTGGATGCAGACAGGATGATCGAAACCGGGGGGTGATTTTCAGCTAGCCATTGCTGCGTTACCTCGAGTGTGTCGCAGCAAACCAATGTTTCTTCCCGATCCTTGAAAAGCGCCTTGATCAGATGTTGCTTCATCAGATTGGGCTCAATAGCCAACGCATTGATGTCTGTGCTCGCGCCAATCTTTCCGGCGGAAATGCCGACAGGAATTCTCAGGGTGAACTCAGAGCCTTCTCCGGATGTGCTGGTAACAGTAACGTCACCTCCCATGGCGCGTGCGAAATTGCGACAAATTGTGAGGCCCAGGCCCGTTCCGCCCTGTGCTCGGGTCGTTCCGCCATCGACCTGGTGGAAGGGTTCGAAAATACGTTCCAGCTCATCTTCGGGAATGCCGATGCCGGTGTCCGTTACCTTCAGGATGAACCAGTCAGCTTCGTCCCCGCAATCAGTGTGGCAGGAGATGGAAACCTCGCCGGCTTCTGTGAACTTTATGGCGTTCGATGCCAGATTGAAAGCGATCTGACGCAGTCGTTGTGGATCTGCGGTGATGCGTGCGGGACAATCATCGGCAGTCAGGCTCAGGCTCAATCCCTTGTTTGCAGCGCTGTCCCGCCATACGCGCTCGATATCCTTCAGAGCCGGAGCAAGAGCGAATTCCTCTGGAGTAACGGTAACAATGCCGCTCTCCATTTTGGAAACATCCAGAATGTCATCGACAATGGCCTTCATGGTCTGGCTTGAGCCATGGATGGCGTCGAGGCGGTCATAGGTGCTCTCATCCAGCTTACCACCGCGCAAAAGCACTTCGGTCATGCCAATGATTCCGTTCAACGGCGTGCGGATTTCATGGCTTGTTGTGGCCAGAAATTCGGATTTCACCTTGAGCGCACGCTCTAGTTCGACATTGGTCTCGGAGAGTTGTTCGTTGGCGTCGCGTACCTTGTTGCGGCTACGGCGTATGGAGACATAGCTTGCGCTCAGGCCGACAAGCAGAATGAGGGCGATAGCACCCGCGCTGGTAAAAACCACCATACGCTGACGGGCCTGGGATTCGCGGATCTCGACTTCCTGTTCCAGTGTCTCGGCGCGAAGATTGGCGATTTCCAGCTTTTGCGTAGCGAAATCGAATTCGGCTGAGATCAGCGCAGTATTGGCAGATGCTGCGACATTGCGGGCTTCATCATCAAGACGCTTGAAGGCCTTCAGATGAAGGAGCGCAGTGTCTGTGTCACCGATCTGTGAATAGATCTTGTATCCCAGTTCGTGAAAATCAGAGAAAAGCATGTCTGTTTCATCAAAGGGAATTCCTTCGAACATGCGCTCCAGGAGATGGCGGGCCTGATCGATATCACCCAGATGAAATGCCAGTTCCGCATCGACACCGTCGACGAATAGCGCCCAGCCTTCGCCTTCTTCAGTCTGTGTAAGCGCGCGTGCCTGATCCAGGGTTGATCTTGCGGTCAAATAGTCTTCGTCGCCGATCTGCGCATGCGCGATATTGGTGAGGATCTGCGCCCGCAATTGCGTGGCGTCAATTTTCTCCGCGATTGCAAGGGCAGCAGAATATCCTTCAACAGCCTGTTTATAACGCCCAAGTTCAATTTCGGCATTTGCCACATTGTTCAGGCGGGCCAGATCGAGCGCGATGTCGTCGTTCCATATGGTTCCGGCGCGGTTATAATAGTCTATCGCTTTTTCGAATTGGCTGGCATCGATATAGATCGAGCCGGTCTGTTGCAGGACGATGGCCTGACTGCGCGGGTCCTCGATCTCAGCATATATATCATGTGCTTCATGCAGGCTCCGGAGGGCGAGGGCATAATCGCCTTCTGATTTTGCAATACCGGCAAGAGCCTTGAGAAGGTCGCCGTGAAGTTTTGTATTCTCTGCGCCCTGTTCGACAACGTTCAGCGCTTCTCTTACCTGAGTGCGCGCATCAGCAATACGGTGCATGCGCTTGAGGGCTTCACTTTGCAACCATTTGGCGGTGGCCGCTCTGATCGGGTCTCCTTCGGACAGAGCTTCCGCTTCGGTGGCGTGTCTGAGGGCATCCTGGGGACTGGACATAACTGCGCGTTTGGCCTGGCCGATTGCGTGGTCGAAAGCCGTTTCAGCGTCCGCGATATCCGACGAGGTCGATTGAGCCTGAGCTGTAATCGATGTTAAAGGCAAGGCCGCGAGCAGTATGGCGGTGAGCACAGCGCGCATGATATCTGGTCCCCTCGGATTGAGATCTGACCACCAGCATGGGCGAACATATTTAATATTGGTTCAAACTGATGTTTGAAATTTCCCAAGCCACCGGATTGTATCCGGCGACCTGGGCAGTTTGGTGATCAGAAGGTGTAGGCCATACGGCCACCGACCATGTGCTCCATCTCTGCGACAGAGCTGTCGCCGCGTGCACCTTCCATTCGGACAAAGGCGGACAGTTCGGTTTTGTCGTCGTTGAAGCGAGCACCATAGCGGGCTTCAAGTGCCAGCTTGCGGTCGCCATTGGTGAAGTCGAAGCTGTTCTGGACTTCGCCTATCTCGCCGGTGGTGCGGTCAATGACATCATAACTGTCGACATTCAACGCGCCGTTCTCGACATGCATGGGCTGGACGAGCGAGAGACGCATGGCATCCCTGGCAGAGAAGACGCCCAGTTTTGCAACCGCAATCTCGAAGGCCGAGGTGGAGATGTCATCTGCGGCGAATGCCGCGTTGGAGTCCCGGCTGGATGTTGCACCGTAAGTGGCGCTTGCCGTGATGGCGATGTCGTTACCTGCACGGAACATGGCGCCGGCGGTTGCAGCATGGGTCATTGACCCGTCACCGAAACCGGACTGGTCGAGTGTCTGCATACCCAGCAGGCCTTCACTTTCCGACAGTGCCGTGTAGCTGACAGTCATGGCCAGGCGGTCATTCAAACGGCTGGTAAGCGCCATGTTGACAGCTTGGGAGCGATAGTCAGCAAGGTCTTCATAGATCTTGATGCGCTCCTGGCTGTTCGGGTCCTTGTAGGATTGCTCGACCTTGCGCTCACTTGCGCCGAATGACAGGCTCACGCCTTCGCTGATCGGCATCTCTAGCTGACCATAGGCACCACCGGAAGCGAAACCCATGATCGGGTTGGCACCGCCCGTAACCGGGTTGGCTGAGCCTTCCGTTCCACCAAAGGCGAAACCTACGCGGCTGGCACCATCTCCCTGGCCAATCCGGAATGATTTACCGGATTGGGTCATGCCCATCAATTCTGCGCGGTAGGGCAAGAGGTCATCTGCGCTGTCATTCAAGCCAAGCGCTGCGAACTGCACTGTCATTTCAGTACCGTTCGCGCTGGTCCAGGCAAAGTCTGGCGTGAACCATTTGCTTTTGCTTTTGCCCCAACCCACCGAGATCAGCGAGGTTTCGATTTGAAGCAGGAAATTCGAGGAAATGGCTTCTTCCAGCTGTTGGACGGGCTCAACAACGGTTTCGACCGTGTTGACCAGCGTTTCCTCCAATGGGACCTGAAAGTCGCGATAAGTGGTGCCGATATTTTCAAAGACTGTGAAATAGCCGTCTTCCAGATTCCAGATCGTGTGTGTTGCACCGGATTCCAGCGCGGTGTCGACAGGTGTCTGGATCAGTTGATCACCATCCTGCTGGTAGACATAGATGTCGTCCCAGTTAAGTGGCATCTGAGAGGCTTCGATGTCGATGAGACCATGACCATAGACAGCGTCCACGCCGGGCTCGCCAAGGTCTTTAGCCGTCTTGAAGATCAGGTCTGCAGACTCTTTAGGGTGTTGTTTCAGCCACGGCCAGCGGTCATGCATCAGGGCGACCGCGCCTGACACGATGGGTGCTGCGAATGACGTCCCGCTTGCACGGGTCACGCCACCATCGATATCGGCAACAAGCAGGAACTCACCCGGGGCCACAACGAAAACATCCTTGAGCTGGGTGCTACAGTCGCCAACAGCGTTTTGCATCAGGCAAACTTCACCCGGTGTGTTTGAGAAGCTGGAAATCTCGCTGTCGAACCCGACGGAACCCACCACGATCAATACAGGTGGTACAATGTCCGTACCCCAATTGACGTCTTCTGTCTGTACAACGCCATCGTTACCTGCCGCGTGCACGAACACCGTGTGGTGAGTCAGAAGTTCTATCTCCTGGTCCTGATAAAGTTCAGACCAGCCAGAGTCGAAGGTCGCGCCTGGAATTCCCAGCGACAGGTTGACCACGCTGGCACCTGCTTTCGAGACTTCCTTGACGCCTTTTTGGACCGTATCCCAGCTGGCACGCCCTTCTTCGTCGAACGGGTTGTAGGCCACAACTGAAACCTGCGGCGCGATACCCATGACACCTTTACCGTCATGTGCACCAGCGATCAGGCTGGCGACTGCGCCACCATGGCCCTTATAGGCATCGTCTGAGCCCTTGGCTTTGATAAGATTGTCTTCAAGGTCTTCAAAGCCATTGATAGAAAAATCGATCAGACCGACAAGTGTGTTGTCACCGCCACCATAGGCCGTTGTGAGGTCAGGATTCCAGTTTGCGACCGGCATCCACCAGTCAACCTGATCCATTCCGGTAAAGCCCATGAGGCCGTCATGCCAGTCAAAGTGGAAATAGACGAGGTCGGCGAGGTCGAAATCATCAAGGCTGGATGGATCGTTCAAATCGATCCCGTACTCTGCGAGCAGTGCGTCGGAGAAGCCATCTGAAAAGGAAAGGCCGGTCTGTTCGTTGACCGCTTCCCCCCAGAAAGCTTCTGAGTCAGCGATGATATCTTTGAGAAGGTCCAGTTTGACAGCGTTGTCGTCGGAGCCAGCGATCTGTTGCCATTGCGTACCCAGCCCACCCCAGAACGCGTTCAGACCATCACCAAAAGCTTCAATGTCGCGCCATGCGCTGAATGCCTCGATGTCACGCCATGCGCCGAACGCTTCAATATCACGCCATGCCGAGAAAGCTTCGATGTCGCGCCATGCACGGAAAGCTTCAATATCGCGCCAGGCGCTGAACGCCTCGATATCGCGCCACGCGCTGAACGGGTCGATATTTTTCCATTCTCCGCTGAAGGCTTCGATGTCTCGCCAGGCGCTAAATGCTTCAAGTGTCTTGGTCTCGGAGCCGTCGCTACTGTCTGGAGATGTCTGGGCAATTGCTTGCCAGGGCGTGAGCGCTATCAGCGCTATCGAGACGGCAGATGTGCTAAGCAGCTGACGCAGTTTCATTTTCCCATTCCCCTCGCGCAGAAGCGCAAAATAGATCGTCGATGACATCACTATCTCACAGGGGTGTTGAGACAGGTTTCACGGCGTTACCAAATGTTAAAGGAAATGAAGGGAGGGGAGTTACCAATTGAGAAAGGTTAATCAATACTCACCGGGTATTAGGAATTTACCTGTTTCCGGTAGTGCCCAGACCTTATTTCAATTGAGTAAGGAAGTTCAGAAGCGGGCCGTCATTCTTGGCAGCAATTCCGTCCGTATCCTTGAGAAAAACAACCAGTTCCTCGAGGGGAAGGGGGCGTGCGATGAAATATCCCTGCAGGATATCGCAGCCCATTGCTTTCAGAAGAGCGTATGTGGCGGCATCTTCAACGCCTTCAGCGACGATCTTCATTTCCAGCGCATGCGCGAGATCTATTGTCGACCGGACAATTAACGGATCACGATTGGTAGCCGTCAGATTCTTGATGAAGCGCTGGTCGATCTTGAGTTCGGTGATCGGCAGATTCTGGATCTGCGACAGGGATGAATAACCCGTGCCGTAATCATCCATGGAAATCTCGACACCAAGTTCTGCAAGTTTCTGGAGGTTTACCAGGGCGCGATCCGGATTGCGCAGCATTGCCGTTTCGGTGATCTCAGCCTGCAATCTGTGTAGTTGGTCGCCACCAAGTTCGATCATCTCGGCAATGAAGTCATCTTCGCAGATCAGTTGACCGGAAAGGTTGATCGCGACACGGATGTCATAGCCTTCCCAGTTCAATGCTTCGATATCGTGCATGGCGCGTTGGATGGCCCAGCGGGTGATGTGGCGGATGTCGCCGGTACCTTCCGCCAGCTCGATCAGCTGACCGATAGAAAACTGTTGTGGGCGGCCATGCGTCCAGCGGAGCAGGGCTTCTACGCTCTTGACGGCACCTGTGCGCGCCTGCACTTGCGGCTGGTAGTGAAGATCGAACTCTCCGGCTTCCAGCCCACGACGAAGCTCAGACATGATGCCGAGTTTCTTTTCCGGGGACCCATATTCCGACTGTGAAAACAACCAGGTCCGTCGCCAGTTCGCGCGGGCCTGTCCCAATGCAAGTTCCGCCTGTTGCAGTAATTGCTCGGCACTTGATTTTCGTCCGCCCAGTGCAAAACCGATTGTTGTGTCTACACTTATCGTGCCGCCTGTCACCTTGGTGTGTTCTTCAAACCCGAGATGCAGGCGAGACATCATGTCGTTTGCAAGTGCTGAATCGCCCACGAAAAAGCCCGCAATCGTATCCGGTGCGATGCGGGCCACATGTGTGATTTCATCCATTGCAAGCGCGCGTTGCCCAAGACCAGACACTATCTCGGTCATAGCCTCGTAACCGATCATCGCCCTGATATGCTCATGACGCTCAATACCGGCTGTAAATACGATTATGCCGATATCATCTGTCGTGGCGATGGTGTCTGCAAGGCGGTCTCTCAAGGCCAGGCGTGTCAGAAGGCCCGTCTGTTCATCGACAGACATACGCGCAACTTCTCCGGGCTTGCTTTGTTGAAGCAAGTTGAAGAATTGCTGAAAGATGGCGATCCTTGGTCCCATAGGTTGAGGTTAACGCCAAGGTCATCAATATTTCGTTGAAATCGTGTTTGAAATATAGAAACTTGCAGCTTCAAGTGCAGGTATAAAGCTGATTACGAAAGCAACTCTGAGATTTATCTGAATGCGTTGGATATCATGAATTGATATCATGCGACCGACGAAGGTTTGATTTTCGAATCCTCAGTCTGAATTTGAATGTCATTTGATGATTTGGTCAAAGTTTCAGACGGTTGGAAATTCAGAAGCTTGTCGGCCGTGCCGGGTGCCCCGAGCGCAAATCCCTGAAGATAGTCCACACCCAATAGTTGCAGCATGGCTGCCTGGCGGCGGGTTTCAACACCTTCTGCGACAACTTCCATGTCCAGGCTATGCCCCATATTGATGATTGATCTCAACAGGTCGCCACCGGCGCGTGACTTGTCCATTGCGCGCACAAATGCGCGGTCGATCTTGAGCATGTCGAAGTCGAACTTCTGGATATAACTCAGGCTGGAATAGCCAGTCCCAAAATCATCGAGAAGGATCTGAACACCAATATCCCGCAGCTCTCTGAGAATACGTGCCGCTTTCTCGGTGTAGGTGATCAAGACGCTTTCGGTAATTTCGATCTTCAGCAGATTAGGTGGCACGCCGGCTTCGATTATGGAATCTGCAACGAGAGTTGAAAAATCGGTATCCAGAAACTGACGTGTGGAGACGTTCACGGCTATCGCGATCTTGTTGTCCATTCGGGCGATCTGGGCGAGTGCTTCCTGAATGACCCATTTGCCAATGTCGACAATCAAACCGGTTTCTTCTGCGATGGGGATAAACTCTCCGGGAGATCCAGCACGTCCGATCTTGTCCGGCCATCGCAAGAGGGCTTCTGCTCCGGCAAGTTCCCCTGTGCGAGCATTGACGAGCGGTTGATAGGCGAGCTGAAGACGACCGGCATTGAACGCGGTTCCGAGTTCTGACCGGATTTCTCGACGTACGCGCAGGCTCTCATCCAGATTTGCAGAGTAGAGCTCTGGTCCGAGGCGGCATGATTTGGAATGATACATCGCCCGGTCGCCGCGTCTCAGAAGTTCTTCTGCCGACTGGCAGTCCTCAGAGCGTGAGGCTACGCCAGCGCTGAGGTCAACACTTTCCACGCCGTCGGGAAGGTCGCTGCGTGTTTTCAGCGAGGTGCAGACGCGTTCGCAGAATTCAAGTGCTTCCAGATCGGTATGATCTGGAAGGAGAACACAGAATTCGTCACCCCCCATTCTGGAGATGCTCGCCGTAGAAGGCGCGTGCCGCCTTAGCGTATCAGCAACCTTTTCCAGTACTGCATCGCCAGCTTCATGCCCGGCTGTATCATTGACATCCTTGAAGTTGGCAAGGTCGATATAAACGAGCTGGAGAGCTCCGGGTGCACTGAAGGCGTCACGCAGGGCGTTGTTCAGGGCTCCGCGATTCAGAAGCCCTGTAAGCGTGTCGGTGTCAGCCTGCTGACGTGCCTCCGACAGTCTTTCTGACAGGCGATATGATCGCGTCAAAAAGACGATGGCAGTTACAGCGATTGCCGCAAGTGACGTTGTGATTATGACTGCTTCAAGTTCCAATGCCTGCCTCTTGTGAATCGGGGGTGGCGTCGGTGGTCAGCAGATTGAGGAGACGCTCGGCGTCTGATCTCAAGGCAAATATGTCAGTTGAGCGTCCAAAGGCGACCGCGTCGAGGATCGTGTTCAGATCCTTCATGTCATCCGGTCTGAAACCTGATTTGCTATGTGCTGTCTCACTCATGCGAGCGAGGGCGCGCGTGCGTTCTGCGACCAGTGATTCAAGGCGGCTGTTGAGGTCGCCAAGCGCTGCCATACCGTCACGACGTTCAAGTTGCGCCGTCATGCGGGCGCGCAGAATGACGGGATTGATTGGCTTGGATACGAAATCATTGGCACCTTCAGACAGGGCCGCAACAACGTGATCGGCTTCATCAAGCGCCGTGCACATGATGATAGGCATCTGGTTGACGTCATATTGTTCGCGCAATGCTCTCAGCACATCGATACCGGAAAGTTCAGGCATCATCCAATCGAGCAAAACCAGGTCTGGCGGGTTTTCCACGGCCTGATCGATCGCATCAGCACCATTTGTTGCGGTCGTGACCTGATAGCCCGCACGTTGGACATATCGCGACAGCAGGTCGACATTGTTTTCTTCGTCATCAACGATAAGGATGCGTGAAGACTGGGTCATGATACTGACCTCGCCGGAGGAAATGATTCAGGCGCGTACTCTACAAGAAAGCCGTTAATATCCTGAAAATCGATCGGCTTTGTTGCGAAGCCATCACATCCGGCCTTGAGGCAATCGTCCCGGTCCTGCGCCATTGCGTGGGCAGTCAGTGCGATAATCGGAGTATTGCACACATTCGGATTCTGACGGATGATTTGTGTCGCCTCCAGTCCACTCATGATCGGCATGGAGATATCCATGAAGATCATGTCGGGCCGATGCGCCAGGGTCATGTCCACACCCTCAAGTCCATTAGATGCAACAAAAACAGTATGGCCACGACGCGTGATGAAACGCCTCAGAAGTTCTGCATTGTCAGCGACATCGTCTACGATGAGCACATTCATGCGGGTGTCCTTTCCTTAAGGATGGCGTTTTGTACCGTGGCTATGATTTGACGGGGCGAAGCTGCGCCCTTGGTGTAGATGGCGTTTGTTGACGCTTCCAGATCGGCTCGCTGGGCATGGTCCAGTGTCTGGGCAGTGACCACTACAACGGGCACATGCTTGAGGGCGTCGTCCTTGCGCAGGATGGTGAGAAGATCGAATCCGTCCATGCCGGGCATATTGAGGTCGAGGATCATCGCGGATGGACGTCGCTCCCTCGCAAGTAAAAGTCCATCTATGCCATTGGAGGCGCGGCGTGCGGAAAATCCCGCCTGCGAAGCGGCGCGCAGAGCGAGGGTAGCGGCGTCGTCATCGTCTTCAATAATCAGGATATCACCGCATATATCGCGTTTGTAGACTTGCATCACTTCTGCCAGTTGCTTTTCGCTAACCGGCTTCATCAGATGTTCGCAGGCACCGTTTTCCAGGCTGATCCGCCGATTGTCGTCGATTGAGACCACAACAGTGGGGATGCTCGCCAATAATGGATCACGAGAGAGGTCGCTCAATAATTCCCAGCCGGTTTTTACTGGCATGTGTACATCCATGAGGATGATGTCCGGGCCGATTTCGCGAGCCTTTTTGATGCCTTCTTCCCCATTGAAGGCGCTGTGGGTCCGGTATCCCATGGGTTCCAGCCAGCGGCTGATAAGTTCGATTGCATCAGGATCATTTTCGACAATCAGAGCAGTACGCTGATATTCAACAGCAGTAGCGATAATGGTCTCACGCTCTGGGGTATTAACGTTCAGTGTGGAGAGGACATGTGCGTCATCAGGTGAAGATGTGTCGCTGTCATCTTCTGGTTGGCGTGGTGACGTCAGCGGAACGAAGAGGGAGAAGGTTGAGCCTGTTCCAACTTCTGACACGACCTGGACTTCGCCACCCAGGAGACGGGCCAGTTTCCGGGTGATTGCCAGCCCAAGGCCTGTACCGCCAAACCTGCGGGTAACGGAGGCGTCGGCTTGGGTGAAAGCTTCAAACAAACGCTGCATCTGTTCCTGCGACATACCGATGCCGGTGTCTGCGACATCGAATGCGATCATGGGTTCACCATCCAGAGCACGGCGTGATACCTTCAAACTGACATCACCATCCTTTGTAAACTTGCAGGCGTTTGACAGCAGGTTGAGCAAGCATTGACGCAGGCGCGTTGAGTCCGTCGTGATGGTCGAAAGGGTCGTGTCGATGTCGATCGACAGGCGATTATTGCGCTGCTTGGCGGCGGGTTCGACAGTTGCAACGGTATCGCGCGCCATTGAATGCAGGTCGACCTCCATCAGTTCGAGGTCAATACGTCCGGCTTCGATCTTTGACAGGTCCAGGACTTCGTTGATCAATCCCAAAAGGTGTTTGCCTGCGCGTAGAATACGATCCAGATCTTCAACCGCTTCCGTATTCCCATCGACAGCCAGGTCTTCCTTGAGGAGGTTGGAATAGCCGATGACTGCGTTGAGTGGTGTGCGTAATTCATGGCTCATATTGGCCAGAAAACTTGATTTGGCGAGGTTGGCTGCCTCTGCTTCATCACGTGCTGCCACAAGTGCATTCATGGTGGATTGCAGGGCATCTTCATTGGACGAAATCTGTTCCAGAAGATCGTTGAACCGTGCTGACAAGCGCCCTAGTTCATCCCTGGAATTGACATCAAGCCGTGCGGTAAGGTCACCTGATTGTCTGACATGATCCATCATCAGCGTGAGTTTGGTCACTGGCTTCATGATGATGCCAGACAGGTGGCTGGATAGGATAATGGCTATGCCTGTACCCACAAACATCAACAGAACGGTTGTTGCTCCGAGCATCTTCAGTGCGGCATGAAAGTCGTTCAGATTCGAAACGACGATCAGTTCACCAATTTTATCACCACCGCTCGTCACGGCTGCCTGGCTGATCAGCAGTCCACGGGAAAAGCCGGTAGGACTGTCTGCTGCCTGAACGAAATCATCCATGTCCCCGTCAATGAAGAAGACTGCGCCATCCAGATCGAGCAGAATGACAGTCTGTACACTGGCCAGATTGGACAGCGGCATCAGTGTTTCTTCAGCTGCGGGCTGGTCGTTAAATAGCAGTGCTGCGGCTACATTTGACGCCAGGATGGATGTCGTGACACTGCGTTCTTCGCGCAATTCTTCACGTTCTGTAGTCCAGTCAAAGACAATGAAAATCGATACGGCGAAACACAATGCGATAAACGCCGTTGCTGCGCCTGCAAATGCGACCTTTCCCTGCAGATTCCGTTTTCTATAAATGGAGAGGAATGACATCATCGCACCGTGACAGCCAGTCTCAGCAGGCGTGAGGAGAAACTCACGCCGGCCTCGTTAGCGATTGAATTGTTGATGGAAAATCGAGTTTGCCGTCCAATCGTGACCAGTTCAATCATGCCGTGGCTGGTAAAGTCAGGCACTGAGGATATCGTCAGCACTCCCCTCTGGAAAAGGCTGAAAGCCTTTTCATCGAGGGCGTGGGTCTCGGACAAATAGGCAAGGTGACAATCTTCTTCGGAAACACCGGAAAGAAGGTGAACCGTCAGTGTTTTTCCATTGACCTCGCGATTTGATAATGCTCGCAGTTCGTCAAGGATCCTTGCATCCTCAGACACGCAAAGTACCAGTGAATTCGTGGGTTTGAGCGTATGCCATTCAGCATAACGCACAAAATTGAACACCATGGCTGCACGGATCTGGTTGTCACGATCGTCAGCACTTTGTGCATGTGCTGTAAATGCCAGTGATATTGCTGCAATGCCTGCCAAGGCAAAGCGCAGGGCGAGAGAAAGAAGGGACATGATCAATATACCCCTTCCTAAAACCGCAGGCCGGCTCGCAACAGGACGCGTCGTTCCACATAACCAGTGGGAGCAGGATAAACGCCGCTCTCGGTTTCAGCGCGATATTCTTCGGCAAGGTTCTCGCCAATCAGGCTCAATTCAAGTTTGTTCGTAACCTGCCAGGACGCACGGATATCAAGATCGGTATAAGCATCGGCAATTCCGCCTTCCAGTTCACTGACCTGACGGACTGTCCACGTCAGGTCAACCTTGTCGGAAATTTCGTGATGCGAGCGTAATTGTGCCTGCCAACTGGGAGACGCACCGGCAAACTGCACGAGTGCTGCGTCATTGCTTGAGAATGTAGATGAAGGCAGATCAGGGTCGCGAACATCTGCGAGGGCTGTCAGGGTCCAGTTCTTCAAAGGCTTGAAAGTGAGCGAGGCTTCTACGCCGCTTATCGAGCCACCATCGCCATTGACCAGGATAACGGCCTGATCAACCGAAACGGGTAATGCCGGACCGTCTGGTCCGAATGGATATCCAAAATTGACAACTGGCTCACTCGTGCGAGGAGTCAGTAGCTCGCTATAGTCCTGTTGGTAGGCGGTCAGGTCTAATGCTGCACCATTTTCGAAGGTCTTGCGAAAGCCGATTTCATAGGCGACCATTTTTTCGATATCAAAGTCCGAACTGCCCACAAGATATACATTGATCGGCAGGGGTGTCTGATTGAACTCCGTATACGGATCAAAAGCGGTGATCAGCGAGTTGATATGACGCTCGAACCGGGAAGGTGTTCTGACAGCTTTGGAAACAGCGCCCCATAGGGCCCAATTGCTCTGGCCAAGCCAGATAGCACGTAGGCTGGGCTGGGTTTCCATGCCGGTAAATGAGTTGTCTTCGACTTTGGCACCCAGTGTAAAGCGCAGACGTTCTGGAATTGCCTCCAGTTCTACCTGGGCAAACCCGCTGAACCAGTCATAGGAATATTCTGCAGGTTCAAACTGGAAGTTGCCCTCGATCTTGTCTTCAACTTTGCGCGTATTGAGACCCCACACTACGTCCAGATTGTCGAATGGTTTGAAATGGTGATTCAGATCCAGGTCGTACACCGTAACGTCAAATTCGGAATCAAACTCATTGCGCAATATGTGGTCGACATAACCCTGAACGGTCACCGTGTGGTCATTGGAGAATGAGTGCACCCACCGGCCCAGGAGATTATATCCTTCGGCCTGATCATCCTGAGTCCCAGCATAGAGTATTTCACCGACCAGGGTGGTGTCGATTGTGGTTTGAAACTCAAGCTTTTGAATATCGCCCTGAAGCGTGACGCTGTCCTGGAATGTGGGTTCCAGATCCATTCGGAACCCTGCTTGCCAAGCGTCGGATCCATCATTGTATGCAGAGCCATTCGAGTCTGCCAGAGCTGGCGTCGTGCGTTGAACACCATAAGCGCGAACGGCACCTGTGTCTCCCAGACGGAAACCATAGCGACCGAAGACACGTGACGCCTCGTGCGTGCTGGCTTCGACGGATGCCAGTCCTTCCTGTGTATCAGCGGCATGTTTGGTGACGATGTTGATCACACCGTTCACGGCATTTGCACCCCACATGGTTGCCCCGGGGCCCCGCACGAGTTCGATACGCTGGATATTCTCTACCGGTACGAGTTGCTGATCCCAGAACAGGCCCGTCAGGGATGGTGAATAGATCGCGCGCCCATCTACCAGTACCAGAAGCTTTGAAGAGAACCTCCAGTTGAAGCCGCGAATAGTGACTGCTGTTATGTTGCCATCGATTTCGGCGACTTCCACCCCCGGTGCGAGACGCAGGGCTTCGGGCAAGCTTGTTACGCCAGCACGCCGCAGATCCTCTGCGGTGATCACGGTAATGGCGGCTGCCGCTTCTTCGGGTTTCTGGGGTTTCTTGGCGACAGATGTCACTTCCAGCGTGATCAACTCTTCCAGACTGAGGTCCGCAAGAGGGGTGTCATCCGTAGCTGCCGAAGCTGTGATATTGATCGAGAGCGCGAGCGCTATCAGCGCGGATCTCCCGAACCGTAAGGGTTGCATTCTGTTTCCCCATGTAATTGTGATCCTCGCTTTTACAGGGGGGGAATGAAGTGCAGGTGTATTCAGAGTTGAAATTTCGAAGTGGCCGTTTACTCTCGAAGCAATATTCTTTCCAAAGCCTTGCCCAAGTCATGTTTCCGCGCGTGGTATCAGCGGGTGAAGTGAGGAGGGTCTTCAGTAGCCGGTTGGAAGAAGATTCTTCGACAAAGCCGGACTGGAAGATTGACAAGCCTGCTCGGTTTCAACTAGTTACGCGTTCTTCGCATGGTAGGCGCTGTAATCGTGCCTGCATCATGTCGGTCCTTTCAGGCCGGGGGCGGTTAGCTCAGTGGTAGAGCACTACGTTGACATCGTAGGGGTCACAAGTTCGAACCTTGTACCGCCCACCATTCTTTTTCATATATTACAATGCGCTATAAGTGTTGCTTCTGAAATCTGAGGCGATAGCGTTTGGGTGTCGTTGGTTGTTGCCAGAATTCTGTGTCTAAAATTTTGCTGTGTAGTCTGCTTCCAAAAAAGTGGTCTATTATTTGAGTTAGTCCCAGCTTCAAATAATGAGCTGAGATATGGCCATGAGATCGCGACGCCTGAAGAGATCATTGTGAAGCTGCGGGAGGTAGCGTTTCGCTCCGCGCAAGGCGAGAGAGTTAATCAAGATGTGCGCGTGATTGGCGTCAAAGAAGCTCTATATCGAGCCGCACAATCCATAGGAAAACGAATGCTGCTAAAGCTACAACTGTAAGCTCGGAGACGAGTTGATGGCTCATGAAATATTGTATGTTTACAATGCGATACACCCTGATTGAAACCTGGGGGGCGTTACAACGCCGCACGTTCACATTTTGCTCTGGGGTGCTGGTCACCAGCATTGCAGGTCATCTTGCCTGTGGCATTCATATTGCCTTGCTGTGGTGAAGTGCAGGTATGAATGCTGCTAAGTGGAAACCACCAGTCTAACAAAACAAGTGGTCCAGCTCGGTGGAGACGAGCGCGTCTGGGCCCCTCATGAGCGTAGTTGGACGTGATCGAAGACATTGGATCGTGGGCAATTGGTGGGGTGCGTCGTCTGGGGGCGTGTTCTGAGAGCGTTCAATCAATGGTCTCGTTCGGTTGTTCGTCGATCATGTCAGGGGCGAGAATGGATTGAATCGCCGCGCGCAGATATGGCGTGAGTTTCTCCGGGTTGAGATCCGGATTTCGGGTAACGCGCTCGGTCAGGCCCCCGAACAGGGTGAACAGGGCTTCCATTCTCTCGATTGCATCTGTGTAGCCGGTTTTTTCCTGAAGGATCTGTGCAAATCGAGTTTTGATCTTGAGGTCGCTCTCCCAGACGATTCTGGAGATGGTTGGCGAACGATTGCACTCCGCGAGAATTTCCAGGGTCAGCGTGGTATTGAAGATATCAGATTTGCGCGTAATCGATTCACCAGCTTCTCGAACCAGTGTGTCGATGAAGTCTTCGTCAGGTGCCCGGCCGAAACGTTCTACGGCTTCGGAATATTCCTGAAAATGCCGCTCGACGATGGCGGCAATGATCGCATCCTTGTTCTCATAATAATGGTAGATGTGGCCGACACTCATCTTTGCCGCGCGTGCAATACGCGCCATGCCGGCATTGTGAAAACCGAAGCTCACAAAGCAGTTGGAGGCAGCGTCAAGGATCTGGGAGCGTCTGATTTCCTGGCGAGTTTCCTGAGGCGTTAATGATTCTGCACAATTATGCTGTTCGTTTGTCATGTGCGCTTCCGTTTCCTCATGAATTTTCATCTCCCTTTTTTCGTGTTCACGATGATTTGTACAATCATATAGATTGAACGTTCATTCTAATTGTGTAAGTAGTACGTTCTGTAAACACTACCGTCAAGGATCACTCGACGATGACTCAAGACAATCTAGCCCGGCCCGGAAGGTCGCCGCGTGGTTTTGCCGTGGCGCGAATCGCGGCAGCGACCTTGCTCGGGGCAGGGGTGTTGGCGCTTACAGCCTGTGGCGGCTCCGACGATGCCGCGGCCGAAGCGGCATCGGGCGAACATCAGGCCCCGGCGGCGAAGTCGGTGGAGGTCATGTACGCGGCTGCACAGACCGTTGCCAACACACAGCAATTGCCTGGGCGCGTGCGCGCTTCTCGCGAAGCGGAAATACGTCCGCAGGTAACAGGTCTGATCGAAGAGCGCCTTTTCACAGAAGGCGAAACTGTCGAAAAGGGGCAGGCGCTCTATCAGATCGACAAGGCGGAATATGCCGCAGCCTATGCAAGTGCGAAAGCGTCACTGGCCAGAGCAGAAGCCAATGCGCTGGCAGCAAAGGAGACGATGCAACGCTATGAGCGTCTCGCCGATATCAATGCTGTTTCCCAGCAGGATTATGACAATGCGCTAGCATCCCTGAAAGCAGCAGAGGCCGATGTCGGGATGAACACGGCGGCACTTCGCACCGCCTGGATCAATCTTGAGCGAACGACGGTCACCTCGCCGATTTCGGGTCGGATCGGTCGCTCTTCGGTTACGCCGGGTGCGCTCGTCACTCAGAACCAGGCAACAACGCTGGCGCGTGTTGTTCAGCTGGACCCTGTTTATGTGGACCNGACAGCTTCAAGCACCCAGATGCTGAACTGGAGGCAGGCTGTAAATGATGGCCGTATTCAGACCGGTGAGAACGGTGCGGTGACTGTGTCAGTCATTCTGGAAAACGGAGAAACCTATCCGCATCTGGGAGAGCTTGAATTCACGGAAGTCAGTGTCGAGGAATCCACCGGATCCGTTGTGCTGCGCGCCAAGGTAGCCAATCCCGACGGATTGTTGCTGCCGGGTATGTTTGTAAAGACCGCGATACGCGCGGGTGAATACAAGAGTGTTTTCCTGCTGCCTCAGGCCGTTGTGTCCCGCACGCCGCGTGGTGATGCGATTGTCTATGTCGTGAACGACGAGAACAAGGTCGAAACACGCACGCTTACATTGGCGCAGGCGATCGAGAACAAATGGGTGGTGACTGCCGGTTTGCAGGAAGGGGATGCAATTGTCGTGTCCGGAATGCAGTCCATCAAGGAGGGCATGAGCGTCACTCCCAAGCAGGTTGATGCCGAACGCCTCGCAACTCTTCAACAGGGCTAGTCGCATTTTATTGCGATGAGTCTGACCGACAAAATTCAAGAAGGCACATGAAATGGCCAACTTTTTCGTTGATCGACCCGTGTTCGCATGGGTGATCGCATTGATCACCATGCTTGCTGGTGTGATTGCGTTGCGAACCCTGCCTCTGGAGCAATATCCGGACATCGCGCCGCCCACCATCTGGGTCACCTCAACCTATCCGGGGGCATCGGCAAAGGCTGTCGAGGATTCGGTCACACAGGTCATCGAGCAACAATTGACCGGCCTGGACGGTCTTGATTACATCACATCCAATTCGTCCTCATCTGGATTGTCGACTGTTACATTGACCTTCAGGACAGGAACAAACCCGGATGTTGCGCAGGTTCAGGTACAGAACAAGGTCTCGTTGGCGACACCTCTGCTACCGGAAACCGTACAGCGTCAGGGTGTTCTGGTGAACAAGGCGTCGGCGGGCTTTCTGTTGGTCTCTGCATTGACATCGGACAATGAAGATCAATCCCAAATCGATCTGGCCGACCTTGTCCGCAACATCTATTTCGATCCGATCAGCCGAATTGATGGTGTCGGCGATGTGCGCATGTTCGGCTCACCCTATGCCATGCGCATCTGGTTGGATGCCGACAAGCTCACACAATACGAGCTCGTTCCCAGTGATATCGTCTCGGTGATCAGTGCGCAGAACACTCAGGTGTCATCAGGGTCTCTGGGTGGCTCTCCAGCGATTCCGGGCCAGCAGATCACTGCCACGATAACATTGCAGTCACTATTGTCGACACCCGAGGAATTCTCCAACCTGCCGATTAGGACGAGTGAAGGTGGCCAGACCATACGCCTTGGTGATGTGGCGCGTGTGGAAATGGGCGCGGAGACCTATTCGTTCATCGCCAGATATAATGGCAAACCGGCGGCTCCTTTCGCCATTTCAATGTCATCGGGTGCAAATGCTCTGGCCACGGCCGATGCCATCAAGGAAAAGCTTCACGAGTTGGCACCTCAACTGCCAGCCGGGGTGGAGCCTGTGATCCCATATGACTCCACGCCGTTTATTGAAGCCTCTCTGCACGAAGTGGAAAAGACACTCTATGAAGCTGTCTTTCTCGTGTTTGTCGTTGTCCTGATATTCCTGCAGAATTTCCGGTCGGTCATCATTCCGATGATCGCGGTTCCTGTTGTGCTTCTCGGTACCCTGGCTGTTTTTGCATTACTCGGATACACGATTAACACGCTGACCATGTTCGCTTTGGTTCTGGCTATCGGCCTGCTCGTGGATGACGCGATTGTTGTCGTGGAGAATGTCGAGCGGGTCATGGAAGAGGATGAACTGGGGCCTCGGGAAGCTACCCGCAAATCCATGGGCCAGATTACGGGTGCGCTGGTTGGTATTGCCGTGGTGCTGTCAGCAGTGTTTGTGCCGATGGCGTTCTTTCCCGGCTCGACGGGCGTGATCTATCGTCAGTTCTCTGTCACCATCGTAGCAGCAATGGTTCTTTCGGTTCTGGTAGCGATCATCCTGTCGCCGGCTTTGTGTGCAACGATTCTAAAAGCCCCCCATGAAGAGGGACGGCGACCGCTCCTGGCGCGTCCGGGCAAGGTCTTCAACAGGTTTTTCAACCATGTTCGCGGCGGATATGAGAGCATTGTTGCGCGTCTCATCGGGATCAAATGGATCATGATGGGAGCGTTTGTTGCCATTGTTGCCGTGATCGGATTCGGCTTTGTGCGCTTGCCGACATCATTTCTGCCTGATGAAGACCAGGGTGCGGTCATGACGCTCGTTCAATTGCCCGTCGGCGCAAGTCTCGAACGGACGGCGACTGTAATGGAAGATCTCCAGCATTATTACCGGGATAATGAAGACGCCATCAAGCATGTCATGACCATTTCCGGATATTCCTATGCCGGCCAGGGGCAGAACATGGCTGTCGCGTTTGTCCGATTGATGGATTGGGAGGAGCGCCCCGGTGTAACGGCTCAGGCCATTGCCGGGCGTGCCTTCAGGGCTTTCATGGGGAATCCGGATGCCCAGATCTATCCGATTACGCCAGCCCCCATCCCGGCGCTGGGGAACTCGTCGGGCTTCAACCTCTATATTCAGGATCAGGGCGGTCTGGGACATGATGCGTTGCTTCAGGCGCGCAATCAATTGCTGGGCATGGCGGCGCAAAGTGACCTGTTGTCAGGTGTGCGTCCCAACGGGCAGGAAGACAGTCCTCAGTTCAAGATCAATATCGACTACCAGAAAGCTCAGGCACTTGGGGTATCGTCGAGTGATATTACCTCGCTGATGTCCATCGGTATTGGTGGTCGCTATGTAAATGACTTCATCGACCGTGGACGGATCAAGAAGGTCTATGTCCAGGGCGATGCCAAATATCGCATGCAAGAAGAAGATTTCGGAGCCTGGCAAGTCAGGAACGCGTCAGGTGAAATGACACCCATTGAGGAGTTCATCACAACAGAGTGGATTTATGGCGCGCCTCAGCTTGAACGTTACAATGGCTTGTCGGCGTTCAATATTCAGGGCCAGCCCGCTCCGGGGGTCAGCTCGGGTGCAGCGATGAACGAGATGGAACGACTCATCGCTCAATTGCCCGAAGGTGTTGCTTCGGAATGGAGTGGGATTTCGGCGCAGGAGCGCGAATCCGGCGATCAATCGACCATTTTGTACATCCTTTCAGTGATGGTCGTGTTCCTGTGTCTTGCAGCTCTTTATGAAAGCTGGACGGTACCAATCTCGGTGTTGCTTGTTGCGCCATTGGGTGTTGGTGGAGCGCTGGCATTTGCGATGATGCGCGGACTGTCGAACGATGTCTTCTTCCAGGTTGGCCTTCTGACAACAATTGGCCTGGCCTCGAAGAACGCTATCCTGATCGTGGAGTTTGCGAAGCTTCTGGAAGAGCAGGGCAAGGAACTTGTCGAGGCAACACTGGAAGCGGCCAGAATGCGGTTCCGTCCGATCATCATGACCTCGTTCGCATTCGGTCTTGGTGTTGTGCCCT
>PAQI01000026.1 GCA_002709235.1 Hirschia sp. | reverse complement strand
GCATTGCAGACGGGCTTTGATCTATCCGGTCACTCTGTTGCTTATGCTCAACAAGTTGAAGAAGGCGTGATTTCCAGAATCATCGTTCGCGGAAATCAGCGTGTCGAAGCGCGCACGATACAGTCCTATTTACTTGTTGAACCTGGCGACGCATTCGATACGGAAAGACTGGACCTTTCACTTAAGACCCTGTTTGCCACCCAATTGTTTGCTGACGTTTTGCTGGAACGCGAGGGCAATGATCTGATCGTTCGCGTTTCAGAAAACCCGATAATCAACCAGGTGATCTTTGAGGGTAATCGATCCATCCGCGAAGAGAAGCTGACCGAGGAAACCGAAGCTGCGCCTCGTGAAGTCTTTACACAAGCTCGCGTGCAGCAGGATGTTCAACGGATTATTGAACTCTATCGTCGCGGCGGTCGTTTTGCAGCGACAGTAACGCCGACCTTCAAGCCGCTTGCTCAAAACCGGGTTGACCTGATCTTCGAGATTTCAGAAGGCCCAAAGACGGGCGTGCGCGGCATTAACTTTATCGGCAATGAAGAATTCGGGGACGACAAGCTTCGAACAGAAGTTGTGACACGTCAGTCCCGCTGGTGGCGGTTCTTTGATTCTAACGACAATTACGACCCTGACCGCCTGGAATATGACCGCGATCTGTTGCGTCAGTTCTATTCCAATGAAGGTTACGCAGACTTTCGCGTGACATCGGCTGTGGCTGAACTCACACCGGATCAGGAAGACTTCTTTATCACCTTCACGGTCGATGAAGGCACGCAGTATGACTTTGGGGACATCAAGGTCGAAACGGCTTTGGAAAAATTGTCTTCCGACGGTCTGGAACGAATACTGGGAATCAGGGAAGGCGACCTGTTTCGGTCTCAGGCGATTGAAGATGCGGTCGACAATATCACCTTCGCTGCAGGGACGGCGGGTTATGCGACCGTTGACGTGCGCCAGCGACTGGATCGCAACCCAGAGGATCAGACGATCGACATCACTTTTGTCGTTGATGAAGGACCGAGGGTCTATATCGAGCGACTGGATATCGAAGGAAATACGCAGACACTGGACAAGGTGGTGCGTAGGGAAGTGCGTCTGGCAGAAGGTGACGCATTCAACCGGATTCTTCTCGATCAGTCCCGAAACTATATTCGAGCATTGGGCTTCTTCAAGTCAGTTGAAATTACTGAAGAGCCTGGATCTGCGCCTGACAAGACAGTCGTGAAAGTAAAGGTTGAAGAGCAGCCTACCGGCGAACTGGCATTTTCTGCTGGTTTCTCTTCTGCGGACTCTTTCCTGTTTTCGGTTTCTGCAAGCCAGCGAAACTTTCGCGGTCGCGGCCAATCATTGTCGGCGCGCATTCAGACGACGTCCAGAGAACAGGAATTCAACTTCCATTTCACTGAACCAAAGTTCAATGGCCGCAATCTGGCGGCGGGTGTTGATCTTTTCGCCTCCCAATCTGACTATTTCGATCTGGCCGGTTTCGAGAACAGCTCTATCGGTACAGGGCTAAGACTTGGCTTCCCATTGGGTGATCGCACCCAACTGGGCCTGCGATACAATCTCAGACAGGATGATGTGTCGGTTGGTGATACGCTGAATTCAAGCGGAGATGTCGTCAGCATCTGTGATGCATCAGAATTTCCTTCTCCGATTTGTGACCAGCGCGGCGCGAGATTGACCTCTGCGATCGGTTATTCATTGATACGGGATCGCAGAAACGATCCGATTAATCCGACACGTGGATACCGTGCGACCTGGATGCAGGACGTGGCCGGTATTGGCGGTGACGTGAACTATCTGAGAAATGAGTTTCGTGGGTCAGCCTATCGTGGATTATTCCCCGGATTCACACTCACAGGATCTCTGGACGCCGGTTACATAGATGGCTGGAACGGAGATGTGGTTCGCATCAACAACCGGTTCTTCAAAGGTGGAAATACCTTCCGAGGGTTTGATACGGCAGGTCTTGGTCCTCGAATTGTGACCTACCGCAACGAGACGGTTTTGGGCCTTTACGACGACACCGGTGCTCTGCCAGATCCACAATATTATCAGCAACTCTATGTTGTTCCTGTCGATAATGATGGAGAGACGACCTACAGCGGAACATATGACAGTACAGCTGCTGGTGCGATTGCCGGAACGTTCACTATCGATGACACAGGTGCGCGAGTGTTCTCACCGGCGGGTGACGGTGACCCGCTCGCATTTAACGTTATTCAGCTAGATGAAGATGGCGTACCAGTTACTGAAATCATTCGCGGAAACGCACAGGGCGGAAAACTATTTGCAATTGGCGCCTTGGAGTTGTCATTCCCCATACCGTATGCTCCAGAAGGGCTTGGGCTGGATGGCGCATTGTTTACGGAGTTTGGAACGCTTGGGTCCCTGGACGATCGGGACACGGACAGACTAGCAGAGAGCTTCGGTTCAAGAACTCTCATAGAAGACGACCTCAGCCTTCGTGGTAGCGTGGGCGTTAGTATTTTCTGGGACTCACCCTTTGGGCCGATTCGATTCGACTTTTCACAGGTCCTGTCTAAAGAAGACTACGACCGAACCGAAAGCTTCCGCTTCAGCACGAGCACCCAGTTTTAGGAAAGTAACTCATGAAATTGCGTAACCTATTTTTTGCCTTAGCGGCGTCGGTTTTTGCATTCAGCTCACTGATGCAGGCATATGCCGAAACCAATGTCATTGTTATTGATCAGGCCAAGATCATGCGTGACAGCAAGGCAGGCAAGGATATTGCCTCCAAGCTCAACACAATTTCTGAGCAAATTGGCAATGAGCTGAAGCCTGCCGCTGAAGCGTTGCAAAAAGAAGAGAAGAGTCTGAACGACAAGGTTAAACCCTTGAACCAGGCTGCCATACGTCAGGATGCGGCGCTGCTCGACAGGATCAAAAGCTTTCAAAAGCGCGCGCAGGAGTTTGAAGTAAAACGTCAAACCCGTGCTGCTGAAATAGAACTGACCAGCCGTGATGCCTGGAACAAGTTCTTTGAAGCTCTGGGGCCAGCTCTGGAAGCGGTTATTGCGGAAAACAATGCAGACGTAGTTCTGGACCGCAGTGCGGCTGTACATGCATCTGATAGTATCGACAAAACAGCAGCCGTCATTGCAAAGCTGGATGCAACGACGCCATCCATTGCAGTGACAAAACAGACATTGCCAAAACAGCAACAATAAGCAGATCATTTATCTGTCTTGATAGGGCGGCCCCTGTGATAGACGCAACATTCTATGATGTGAACGAAGTCAGCGCCTCGGATATAGCGGGCGCTGACAGCTTTTCTGGCGAACATGACCTCCAAAAAGCAGTCATCAAATCTGTTGCAGCATTCGAAAATGCGCGCGAATTTGACCTGACATTCGTGGAAAAAGCCAAACAATTGAATGATTGTGATGAGGCTGTTGTCTGTTTTGCACCAGTAGGTGCGAGCACAGACTACAGCGGACCGGCTTTGTTGATCGAAACACGCTTTCCACGTGGTGCATTCGCAAAAGCAGCCAAGCAAGTGGTCACTCCCAAATGGGGGTGGTCATCGACCCAATTGATAGATCCCAGTGCAGTGCTCGAGGACAATGTTATTCTCGCGCCGAATGTAACCATTGGGCCAAATGTCAGAATTGGGGCAGGAACAAGGATCTCACCCGGTACTGTTATTAGCACAGGCGTGACAATCGGTCGTGATTGTAGCATCGGCTCTAATTGCACCATCTCCTTCGCTCATATTGGAGACGGGGTAACTATTCTGTCCGGCAGTGTGATCGGTGATTCTGGATTCGGTCTGGCAGAAAGCGCGGAAGGTTTGTTGGATACACCGCATTTTGGCCGCGTGATCATACAAGATGGCGTCTCTATCGGTTCATGCGTTACGATTGATCGAGGCTTGTTCGAAGACACCGAGATCGGAACAAACGTCAAAATTGATAATTTGAGTCAGATCGCCCACAATGTAAAAGTCGGTCCAAATACCGTCATGGCAGCCTTTGCAGGATTGGCAGGTTCAGCAAATATTGGTGCTGGGGTCATGATGGGCGGTAGAGTGGGGGTCGCTGATCATATCAATGTTGGTACAGGTGCTCGATTGGGTGCGGGTGCAGCGACAATGAAAGACGTTCCCCCCGGCGAGACTTGGGTGGGAGTCCCGGCAAAACCCCTCAAGATGTTCTTTCGAGAAGTTGCATGGCTTGCAAAGGCTGCATCAGGAAAATCCTGAAACTGCCTGTTTACGAAGTTGTCTTGTCTTGCATCTCCAACCCCCGATGAGGAATTAACATGGGCGTCCAAGTTCATCCCAGTGCAATTGTCGAAAAAGGCGCAGAGCTGGGGGAGAATGTCGATATCGGACCAGCTTGCATAGTCGGGTCTGGTGTAAAAATCGGGGATGGGGGACGGTTGATAAGTCATGTGTCAATCGCGGGATCCACAACGATTGGTACTGATGCCACCATCTATCCATTCGCCGCATTGGGTCATCCTCCGCAGGACTTCAAATATGATGGTGAAGACACAACCTTGATCATCGGTGACCATGTCACGGTTCGTGAGCATGCAACCATGCACCTTGGGACGCCTTCAGGCCGTGGTCAGACCGTTGTGGGTGATAGTTGCTATTTTATGGTTGGCTCGCATGTGGGGCATGATTGCATTGTCGGGAACAATGTAACATTCGCAAACAGTGCCACTTTGGGCGGTCATGTCGTTGTTGGAGACCAGGTTATTCTAGGTGGGCTCTCGGCCGTGCATCAGCATTGCCGAATTGGGCGTCATGCATTTCTCGGCGGCGGAGCCGCGGTAACTGGAGACGTCATACCTTATGGAATGGTGGATAATCATGGACGATTGGCCGGCCTGAACCTCGTTGGACTCAAACGTCGCGGTTTCAACCGGGATTCGATCAACGATCTGCGAACGGCTTATCGCTTGTTTTTTGCGTCTGAAGGTACATTTCAGGAGCGTATCAATGATGCAGTTCGGCTATATGAGCATCAGGAGCTGGTGATGGAAATGGTTGAATTCATCAAGCACAGTTCAATACGCCATCTATGCATTCCGAAAGCACCATGAGTGAAGTACCGGCAAAATTGGGATTGATAGCAGGGGGAGGAAATCTGCCTGCAGTCATAGCCTCGGGCGCGATAGCTCAAGGCCGGGAAGTCTATATAGTGGGTGTCAAGGGGTTCGTGGAACCGGACCTGTTGAAGGCATATCAGGGCATAGAACTTTCTGTCGGTGAAACCGGAAAGCAGATCCGCGCTCTAAGAGACGCAGGTGTTGAAGAACTCTGTTTTGCTGGAATCGTGCATCGGCCTGATTTCAAATCCTTCAAGGTAGACAGTAGGGGCTTGAAAGCCCTGCCCAAGATTGTTGCTGCGGCTCGAAAAGGCGATGACGCACTATTGCGTGCAATCCTCGCTGTGTTCGAAAGAGAGGGCTTCAAGGTGGTGGGCGCTGATGATGTCCTGGAATCGCTATTAGTGCCTCAGGGCGCTTTGACCGAACTAAAGCCCAGTGAAAGCAACATGGCTGATATTCGCAAAGCAGCTTTTATTGCGGCCGAGATCGGGCAGTTGGATATTGGACAAGGCGCGGTCTGCTGTAGAGGACTTGTCCTAGCGGTAGAGGCCCAGGAGGGCACAGACCTGATGCTACAAAGATGTGCAGGCCTTCCAGAAGAGTTGAGAGGACGTGCGGACAAGCGGGACGGCGTTCTTGTAAAGCGCCCCAAGCCAGTTCAGGAAAGACGAATTGATCTTCCAACTATTGGCTTGAGTACATTGCGAGGTGTTGCAGCAGCTGGCCTGGCTGGAATAGCGCTGGAGGCATCTAACGCGTTGATCCTTGATCAGGCTGAATTGGTTGCGGAAGCCAATGATCTGGGGATCTGGATCTATGGCTTTACCAATGAAGAAGTCTCCAGAAGCGAAAAATCGTGACATTGAAAATCTATATTGTTGCTGCGGAACCGTCAGGGGATGCGCTCGGCGCAGACCTTATTGATGCCCTTAGAAAGCAGGATTGCGATATAGAGTTTGCGGGCATTGGCGGTCCTGCCATGGCCAGGCGCGGAGTGCCGTCTCTATTCAATATAGACAGCTTGTCTGTCATTGGTTTGATCGAAGGTTTACGTGCGTACAAAACAGTAAAAAAGCACGTGGAAATTGCAGCTGAAGATATCATGAAGTCCAAACCGGACGTTGTAGTCCTGATCGATAGCTGGGGCTTTATGTGGCGCGTTGGTCAGCGAATGAAGGAACTGGGCAGTGATGCGCTGAGGGTCAAACTTGTCGGACCCCAAGTTTGGGCGACGAGAGCGGGGCGAGCGAAAATCCTCGCGCAGCATGTTGATCACTTACTCTGTATTCATCAGTTCGAGACTCCCTTCTACGAACCCTATGACCTGCCAACGACGGTCATCGGCAATCCGGCAGTGTCGCGTACTGATCTGGGCGACAAAGCAGATTTCAAACAACGCCATGGCATTACAGGTAAGGAAGTTATCGGGTTGTTGCCCGGTAGTCGGCTTTCTGAAATGCGAAGAGTATTGCCGGTACTAGAAGCGGCTGCTTCGAAACTTTGCGACAATCGACCAGATAGGGTGGTCGTCTGCTTCGCTGCCGATGCCGTGTCGGATACCCTCAGGAAAAGCTCATCAGAGTGGACCTTCCCTCATCTTCTTGTCAGCGGAGATACCGAGAAGGCAGATGCGTTTTCGGCGATGGATGTTGCACTAACATGTTCGGGAACTGTGACAACGGAAGTTGCACTACAGGGAACCCCAATCGTGGTTGGCTATAAGATTGGATGGATCACATGGGCGATTGCACGCGCATTCCTGATGAAGTCTCCCTATCTTACCTTACTGAATGTGGCTGCTGGGCGGCCGGTCGCCCCTGAGTTTATTCAGACAAAACTCACGCCTGATCGAGTCAGCGCGGCAGCTGAAAAGATTTTGTCAAACACGTCGAAGCGAAAAGCCCAAATTGCAGCACAATTTGAAGCGCTCGATACAATGGGGCGAGGTGGGCGTGCGGCCGCCGATATTGCGGCAGAGACGATTTTGAAGCTCGCCTCCAGTCAATGAAAAAGAGCCGCACCTGTCTTCCAGGAACGGCTCTTATCTCAAGAATTCAGAACGGGATTACCGCGCGCCGACTGGCTTGTAGTCGCGCATGGGGGCACCGGTATAGATCTGACGGGGACGCCCGATACGTTGGGTTGGGTCCTCAATCATTTCCTGCCATTGAGCAATCCAGCCAACTGTACGTGCCAAGGCAAAAAGAACCGTGAACATCTCTGTCGGGAAACCCATCGCTTTGAGGGTGATACCTGAATAGAAGTCGATGTTCGGGTAAAGTTTCTTGTCAATGAAGTATGGGTCTTCAAGCGCAATCTTCTCGAGCTCCATCGCTACCTGAAGCAATGGGTCGTTATTGTGCCCAACTGCTTCCAGTACCTCATGACAGGTCTTTTGCATCACTTTGGCGCGTGGGTCGTAATTCTTGTAAACGCGGTGGCCAAAGCCCATCAGACGGAACGGATCTGATTTGTCTTTTGCGCGCGCGACATATTCAGGAATGCGGTCAACAGTACCGATTTCCTGAAGCATGTTGAGTGCAGCTTCATTTGCACCCCCATGGGAAGGACCCCACAGGCAAGCAATACCTGCTGCAATACAAGCAAAAGGGTTGGCTCCCGAGGATCCGGCCAGACGCACTGTGGATGTGGATGCATTCTGCTCGTGGTCAGCGTGAAGGATGAAGATCTTGTCCATGGCTCGCGCCATGACTTCCTGTACCTGATAGTCTTCTGCGGGCACTGCGAAACACATCCGCAGGAAATTGGATGCGTAGTCCAGCTCATTGCGTGGAGAGATGAAAGGCTGACCGATCGAGTATTTGTGGGCGCGCCCTGCAATCGTCGGCATTTTTGCAATCATGCGGTGGGCAGCCACCAGACGCTGGTAAGGGTCGGTGATGTCGGTGGAGTCATGGTAGAAAGCGGAAAGTGCGCCTACTGCACCAACCATGATTGCCATTGGGTGCGCGTCACGACGGAAACCTTCGAAGAAGCGGTCGAACTGGGCATGCAGCATGGTATGCATGGTTATAGATGTTGTGTAATCTTCCAGTTCTGAAGCTGTCGGTAGCTCACCGTTCAAAAGCAGGTAGCAGACTTCGAGGTAGTTCGATTTTTCAGCCAATTGGTCAATTGGGTAACCGCGGTGAAGCAGAATGCCCTTGTCGCCATCAATGAAGGTAATCTGGCTCTCACAACTACCTGTAGAGGTGAAACCTGGGTCCAGAGTAAAATGATCGGTCTGTTTGTTCAGTGTCGCTATATCTATGACATCGGGGCCCAGCGTACCTGAATAGACTGGGAGTTCTGCTGTAGTACCCTTGACTGTAAGAGTGGCGGTACCGTTCGGTTTGACTTTGTTTTGCATGCTTTTCAGCCCCTAAGTTAGATATGGCCTGTTGTTTCTTTGCGTTTTTAGGCGGCCTTAGTAATCTGATCGTTTATGCGAGCGAGCGTTTCGTCCTGACCTAACCAGTACAGCACAACACTCAAATCTGGTGACGGAGCGCCTCCGGTGAGAGCAGCTCGAAGAGCGGGCCCAATCTTTCCCATTCCTATACCCTCGTCGGCACAGAATCCAGAAAGCGTTGCTTCAAGTGGATCCACAGACCAATCACTGATCTCGGATAACAGCACCCGAAGACGGGCCAATCGTTCCAAGGCTTCGTCATCTACCTTCTTACGCAGTTTTCCACTGAGTTCAATTGGACGAATATCAAATAAAAATCCTGCTTGATCTCTCATGTCACATATCGTGGACGATCGAGCTTTCAATCCGGATATTGCGGTTTTGACACGCTTGAGAACCGCATCATCCAATTCAGACATTCCATCTAGCTTGAGAAGTTCGCTAAACAGGCGGCTGTCGTCAGCCATGGTCATATAATGAGCATTTATATGGGAGAGTTTATCCAGATCCAGGCGGGCAGGTGAGCGCCCCAATCCCGGCAGATCAAACCACTCCATCGCCTGGGTATCAGAGATGATTTCATCATCTCCATGAGACCAGCCCAATCTCAAAAGGTAATTTCGCAAAGATTCGGGCAGATAGCCCAGCTCCCGATAGGCTTCGACACCGAGAGCGCCATGACGTTTGGAGAGCTTCTTGCCATCAGGGCCGTGAATCAGGGGTACATGGGCAAAGTTGGGCGCAGTCCATTTCATGGCTGAATATATCGGCAACTGTCGATATGTGTTTGTAAGATGGTCATCGCCACGGATGATCTGCGTCACGCCCATATCGTGATCATCAACCACAACGGCCAACATATAGGTCGGCGTTCCATCCGCACGAAGAAGAACCAGATCATCAATGCTTGCAGCATCGACGCCGACATCCCCTTGAACTGCGTCGGTGAACGAAATGCGACCTTGATCTGGTGCCTTGAGACGCACGACATGAGGAGCGGAACTGTTCTCGGGAACGGCCCCGTCACGATAAGGCGATCTATAGGCTGCGAGCAGCTCATCAGCTTGTGCGCGTAGTTGCGCAGCCTCTTCGACATTACCAGCGCCTTCAGCAGCCTTCGCAGCTACACGCTTTTCCTGCCCCGCTTCGCGCCGTTCGGTCAGTTCCTCCTGTGTGACGTAACACCGAAATGCATGTCCGGTAGCAATAAGTGCTTCAGCAACTTCGCGATGTCGGTTGGCGCGTTCATGTTGATAGACAGGGGGATCGTCCCACTCTATTCCCATCCACTGCAGTCCAGCCAATAAAGCATCAACAGCCTCAGTTGTAGAACGCTCTCGGTCGGTGTCTTCTATACGAAGAAGAAATTTTCCACCCTTGGCTTTTGCGTAAAGCCAGTTGAACAATGCTGTTCGGGCACCTCCGATATGAAGGTAGCCAGTGGGTGAGGGGGCAAATCGCGTGACCACTGTCATGTCAGATTCAGTTACCATTTTCTTATGGCGTCAAACGCAAAATAGTAATGCGTTTCAACGGCGTTTGCGCATTCAAGACCACAATCGGCCCCTTCACTGCAAGTGCTGTCGTCGGAAATGTTTCGATAAAGGAGCGGTTTCCGGTTGTTAAGGGCATTATTCACTCGCTTTCTTGACGACAATGCTCTGCGCTGGACATTGGCAGCGCCGCTTTGCATGGCTTTTGGGGCGGCTGTCTATCTGGAACTGCCTTATGAGCCGGATTGGCTGTTCGTAACCATTCCGATTTTGGTTTCCATTATTGCGGGGTGCTTCAAACTCAATCGGATTCCATTTGCAGACTTGCTGATTATTTTCGTTTTTGCGTTTGGCGCAGGATTCAGTGCAGCGAAATTGAAGTGCGACCTTGTAAAGTCACCCATGCTCGATTCGGATGTTGGCATTGTTAGGATCGAGGGGGTGCTGACGTCCATAGAGCACGGGGCGAAGGGAAATCGTCTTCGCATACGGGCGAGTGCAATATCTGGTATGACACGGCAGGAAACGCCGAGATATGTTCGTGTCACTCAAAGGCGGCCATCAAGGCTGGACCCTGGTAGGCCTATTCGTTGTCTTGCAATGCTGGCACCTCCACCTTATTCGGCTCTGCCCGGTGATTTCAATTTTCCCAGACAGGCATATTTCCAACAATTGGGAGGAGTGGGATTTGTGCTGGGTGAATGCCAACCGATATCGTTTGACCTGACGCAGCGTGGCTGGCTGGGCAAATTTCAAGATCATTTAGGCGCGTTACGTCGCAAGATTGCTCTTCATGTAAGCGCAGCCTCAGGTGAAAAGTCTGGCGGGATGGTCGCGGCAATGATCTCTGGCGACAGAAGCTTGATGCCGGCTGACCAAGTTGAGGTTCTGCGTGCGTCTGGCCTGGCTCATCTGCTCGCGATATCCGGATTACATATGGGGCTGGCTGGTGGGGTGTTCTTCTGGGGTGCGCTCAGACTTCTGACTCTTGTTGAGCCATTAGCCTTACGCTGGCCCCCACCTCGAGTAGCTGCATGCTTTGCACTGGCAGCCTGCACTGCTTATCTTCTGATTTCGGGAGCCTCGGTTGCTACTCAGCGCGCTTATATCATGGCCGTTATTGCGTTCTCTGCAAAGGTCTTTGACCAACCGGCTCTCAGCCTGAGAAGCTTGGCGATCGCAATGGTTCTTGTGACTCTTGTTCAACCGGAAACGGTCGTTTCACCTGGTTATCAGATGTCATTTGCTGCAACAGCCGCGTTGATCGCTGTTTATGAGACCACTCAGAAGAGAAAAACAGGAAGTGGCGTCGTGATCAGAGGATGGCGATTTTTCTGGGGCATAGCCTTCGCCTCTTTGACAGCATCACTTGCAACAGCACCATTTGCAGCATTTCACTTCAACAGGGTCGCTAGCCTGTCCATACCTGCAAATATTCTTACCACGCCGATTATCTCATTCTGGGCGGCACCTTCAGCTGCTCTCGCGGGGGTAACCTTTCCGTTTGGTGGTGAAGAAATATTTCTGAAAAGTCTTGGAAAAGCACTCGAAGTCATCCTGATGATAGCCACTTTAATGTCTTCAGGAGAAGGTGGAGATCTACGCCCTATGGGAACTATGGCATTCGCCGGGTTCATTGTCGCCACGAGCTGTTTTGTCATTTTGAATGGAAGGTGGCGTTGGCTATCATCTATACCGATGGCAGTGGCTTCCATCGCCTGGCTTGCAAGTCCATTACCGATCGCAATAGTCGATGCGCATCGACAGGTTTACGTTCATTCTCCAGATGGTTGGATCCACATCAAAACCATCGAAAATACCAAAAAGAGCTTACCACCGCTTCAGATCTCAGATGATCTGACAGAGCATGATTGTAGAATAGAGGCGTGCAACATCCAGCTGAAACAAGCCTCGTTACATATACGTACTGATCCCAACTTACCTTTTGCCGCAGCTATCATAGACACCGATCAGCAATCTTCAGGCACATTGATCAAACATCATCTGAACTTTCAGGATATCAATCATCCGGTCAGGATCGTCGTCAGTAGAAATGGCAAGATCGAACGGCAATCGCTGCACCCATCATCCAGGCCCTGGTTTTCTACAAATTCCAGGGCAGGGATCAATCATGAATAGCGTCTTATGAGGGCTGAAAGCTTGCCCTGGATGCGAACTCTGTCGGGCCCAAAAATTCGCGTCTCGTAATCGGGATTTGCAGCTTCCAGAGCAATGGTCTGGCCACGCTTGCGAATACGCTTGAGTGTCGCTTCCTCTTCATCAATCAACGCCACCACGATATCGCCAGAAGAGGCATCATCGCCCTTTTTCAGAATGACGATATCACCATCAAGTATACCCGCATTGATCATCGAGTCACCGCGAACTTCCAGGGCGTAAAAATCATCTTCATTCATACCTGCTTCCGGCGAGGTAATGCGGTCCGTTTCTGTCTGGATAGCTTCGATAGGTACACCAGCAGCGATCCTGCCCAAAACGGGTATAGTGTCTCTTGCAGAACGCTGAGAACTGACACCGGATGCGTTGACGAGAGCAGGCTTGAAACTTGTGCGTCCAAGAGGGGGCGCAGACGGCGTAGCGCTGTCGGGAAGTTTCAGAACTTCAATAGCGCGTGCTCTGTGCGCAAGTCGCCTCACGAAGCCGCGCTCTTCCAGGGCGGTAATGAGTCGGTGAATACCAGACTTCGATGCAAGGTTGGCCGCTTCTTTCATCTCATCAAATGAAGGGGAGACACCTGTCTCCTTGATGCTCTGATGGATGAAGAGAAGAAGTTCACGTTGTTTCTTGGTGAGCATGTTGAGGCCTGCAAACTATTTGATTCGCAGAAAGTTCTACATGTGTTCTTGTTTTGGGTCAATTATCATCTGTGCAGATTAGCGCACATTGACCAATGCTTGTACTGCATCTGAAGTGTTTTCAGCGCGCATGACGCTTTCTCCGACCAGAAAACCACGTGCGTTGGACTTTCTCAAACGCTTGACGTCTTCAGCATCTCTCACACCACTTTCGGCGATCAGCAGCCTATCATTGGGAATATACTTGGACAGGCGTTCCGTAATGCCAAGATCAGTGGTGAATGTCTTCAGGTCCCTGTTATTCACGCCGAGAAGCGGACTGGAAAGCTTCATAGCTCTTTCCAATTCCACTTCATCATGTACTTCGATGAGGACCGACATTCCAAGATCTTGTGCTGCTGCATGCAGGTCCAGTGCGAGTTCATCATCAACAGCCGCCATGATCACCAAAATGGCATCCGCACCAATGGAGCGGGCTTCCAATACCTGGGAAACGTCAATCATGAAGTCCTTGCGCAATACTGGCAATTTCACGGAACTACGCACGGCACGCAGATCATCGTTTGAACCGCCGAAGCTTGGTCCATCAGTCAGCACGGATATGCAAGCCGCACCTCCGGTCTCATAGGCACGGGCTGCTTCATTGGGGCTTGCAATATCCTTGATCTGTCCAGCGGAGGGGCTTCTTCGCTTGATTTCACAAATCACCGCATTGCGGCCCTTTTCAGCTACGGAAAACATTCTGTCGCTAAAGCCGCGGCAAGGATCGGCAAGGCTAGCCTCACGCTCCAGTGCTGACATGGATCGTGTGCGTTTCAATTCGGCCACTTCGTCAGCCTTGTATTCCAGGATGCGATCCAGGGCCGTGGTCATATTCTGCTATTCCCATTAGAACATTTGATCAGGCAATCCAGAGTCGCTTTGGCCTGACCATTATCGATTGCCTCCAGGCATTGCTGGACTCCGAGCTCGAGCGTTTGGCTGACGTCACCGACATAAAGCGCTGCGCCTGCATTCAGAGCTACTATGTCTCTGAATGCGCCGGGCTGCCCATCCAGCATGTTGGAGATTGCCTCGGCATTGAACTCTGGTGTTCCACCGGCCAGAGATTTTACATCATGCAGACGCAATCCCACATCTTCGGGAGATATACGGCTCAAGGTAATGTCTTGAGGCGTCACCTCGGCTACTGTCGAATAGCTGCTGACCGTCAGCTCGTCCAACCCATCATCACCGTGCACCACCCAGGCCTTTTCAGTTCCCAGGCGCTGCAGAACTTCTGCGAGGGGCTCGACCCAGTCTTTTGAAAACACACCCAGGACCTGACGTTTGGCACCAGCGGGGTTCGACAGCGGGCCAATCAGGTTGAAAATGGTCCGGAGCCCAAGCATCTTCCTAACGGGAGCAACATTCTTCATTGCCGAATGATGGGTTTGGGCAAACATGAATGCGACACCGGCTTCATCGAGACATTGCTGGTATTGGGCATTATTGGTTTTCAGATTGACCCCAAGCTTCTCAAGCACATCCGCTGACCCTGTCTTGGGTGGAACTGAGCGGTTTCCGTGTTTAGTAATTTTTGCGCCAGCGGCAGCAGCGACAATGGCTGATGCGGTCGACGTATTGAGTGTGGTCCATCCCAGGCCACCGGTCCCGCAAGTATCCACGGCATCCGCAGGTGCGGGGAGTTTGTGTGCATGGCGTCTCATTACTGTCGCTGCGGCAGTAATGTCGTCAACACTTTCACCTTTCATGCGCAATCCCATAAGGAAAGCGGAAATCAGCACAGGTTCCACGTCGCCATTCAAGATAGCATTGATCGACGCTTCTACCTCTGTCGGAGAGGGAGATTGTAATTCTGCAAGCCTGGAAACAGCGTTTCGAACTATATCATTCATGATGTGGCGGTCGCTCGCGTGAGACGCAGAAAGTTGTCAAGCAGTCTGTGGCCATGTTCTGAACCGATGGATTCAGGATGAAACTGCACCCCGAAAACCGGTCGGTCAGTGTGAGAAACGGCCATGATCTCTCCGTCATCCGTGCGCGCTTCAACCTTCAAACTATCTGGGAAGCCTTCCGGCAAGATTGCCAGGGAGTGATATCTGACGGCTGAGAACATTCTTGGAATGCCTTTGAACATGTCTCCACCTTCATGGGTGATCGCAGAGGTTTTCCCGTGCAGAATTTCCATTGCCGACGAGACTGTTCCACCATAGGCCTGCGCAATGGACTGGTGCCCGAGACATACGCCAAATATTGGAAGCTCATTCGGTGCTTTCTCGACAAGCTCAACGCTGATTCCGGCTTCATTGGGCGTGCAAGGCCCGGGGGAAATCACGATGCCATCATATCCAGAAGCCAGAACCTCTTCGACAGTAACGGCATCGTTTCTGATCACCGATGTCTCAGCCCCAAGCTCTTCCAGATAGTGAACCAGGTTCCAGGTGAAACTGTCATAATTGTCTACAACCAGGATCTTTGGTCGGTAAGTAGAAGCTTTCATCGGTTGCCTCCCTCATACCTGATCGCTTCAGCTGCGGCTCGAAACAAGGCTCCGGCCTTGTGCTGAGTCTCGCGAAATTCACTTTCCGGGTCGCTATCCAAAACCACACCGCCACCTGCCTGAACGTGAAGCAAACCATCTTTGACAACAGCGGTGCGCAGGGCAATACAAGTATCCATATCGCCATTTGCGCCGAAATAGCCGATCCCACCAGCGTAGACGCCTCTCTTGTGGGTTTCCATTTCATTGATGATTTCCATCGCTCGGATCTTTGGAGCGCCTGACACCGTGCCGGCGGGAAAGCCGCCCATCAAAGCGGAAACAGCATCTTCACCATCGCGCAATTCGCCTTCTACATTTGAAACGATATGCATGACGTGGCTGTAGCGCTCAATGACAAAGGATTCAGTCACGTTGACTGTTCCATATCTTGCGACGCGACCGACATCATTTCTGCCAAGATCCAGCAGCATGAGGTGTTCGGCTCTTTCTTTTGGGTCCGCTAACAGTGCTTTTTCATTTGCTTCATCTTCGGCAGCTGTCACCCCGCGTGGAAGTGTGCCTGCAATAGGGCGCACCGATACGTCACCATCTCTGAGACGCACCAAAATCTCCGGGCTCGAACCCGTTACCTGGAAGTCTCCCAGATTCACATAGAACAGGAAAGGTGACGGATTAAGACGCCTCAAGGCCCGGTAAAGCGAGAAGGGTGACAACTCAAAAGGGGCGGTAAAGCGCTGGCTTGGCACAACCTGGAAGATATCGCCTGCTCGAATATAGCTTTTGGCTTTCTCGACCATCTCCATATAGCGTGTATGAGACGTATTGGAGACAAAATCCAAAGGCTTTGCATCGCAATCTACCGGTCGTGATGGTCCCAGAGGCTCATCAAGTTGAGCCTCTATTGCATCCAGACGCGCATTGGCTTCATCGTCTGAGCCGTGCACAGGCGTTGCCAGAATGATTTCCTGTTTAACCGAGTCGAAGATCAAGACCACGGTCGGACGCATCATGATGGCTTCCGGGATGTGCAATACATCCTCAGGAGCTGGCGGTAGCTCTTCAACATACCGGATCATGTCGTAGCCCAGATAACCGAAGGCTCCGGCCGCCATTGGTGGAATCGAAGCATCCAAATCCACTTTGCAGTCAGAAATGAAGTTCCTCAGATCACTGATCGGGTCATCGCTGGACCGCACGATATCTGTAAACAGATGTGTCGTCGCTGTTTCAGCAATTCCGTTATTGACCCTCCACCAGAGGTCAGGTTTGAGACCTATGAAAGAAAATCTTCCTCGCTGTTCACCACCTTGCACTGATTCAAACAGGAATGAGCCGGGCTCATCATGTCCAAGTTTGAGCATGGCTGAAACAGGAGTTTCAATATCGTCCAGGCGTCGTCGGATCAGTAGTTTGGGAAAGGGTGCACTCATTCGACTCCCGCCATCGCTTTCAAATATTCGCTGATCTGCTGGGAATTGAATTGCAAATCAATATCCTCATAAACAGAGCCGTAAAACGCATTTTCCATATCGGAAAAAAGCGGATCCTGCAGAACGCGCTTACCGGCAGGGGCCATGATCGCAAGGTTTTCAGGAGTCGCAGTCGATATCTTCTTGACGTGGACAATGGTCCGGGACCCATCTTGCTCATTGGCTTCAATGAACTGATCCTGGGCCGCATTGAAGGTTGTCATGTAGACGGAACGACTGATTCCTTCAGGTAGCTGACGCCGTGTCAGCGCCTGACCAGGGTCTACAACCGTCAATTTCTGTTCCGCTGCAGCAGCATCAAGGTCACCACTTTCTCTGGCGCTTTGAATGATTGCAGCGGCAATTGTTTCAACAGCCTCGTTTTTCTTCATCACCATATAAGCCGCTTCAACTGAATCACGGATGTCAGCAAATTCGGGTATGTTTGCAGGCTCAATATAGTCAAGCCGATAAACCATCATGCCACCATCAGCAGGGTCATCCAGAACATCGCTTGTCTCACCTTCAAAGGCGAGATTGTTGATGATTGTCATGGCACCCTGGCGCGCCATGAATGCGCCAAGCTGGCGACCTTGTGCTGTTCGCCCAGTACGATCAACTGGCTGGAAATGCATGACAGGGGCACCGATCTGTTCACCTGCTTCTTCAAGTGAAAACCCGCCACCAATAAGATCGAAGAAGTTTTCGAGGGAGGCCTCGTAAATGTCTTGTGCTGCTTCTTGTGCCAATAGCTGTGAAATCTCTTCAGATACGCTTTCAAATGGCTGAGGAATACCTGGAGTGATGTCAACGATCTTGGCGGTCACCCATTGGTCATCGACTTGCATAGGTCCAAAGACTTCACCTTCAGGCAAGGCAAACAGAACATCAGCATATTGCTGATTTGCGATATCGTCTGGTTGCACTGTGCGTTCGCGGATTGAAAGCCCTTCGATCCCCGCAGCAACCATTTTGGGATCTCCGCCCACACCGATTTCATCCGCCGCGCGCTGAGCCACGGACCTGTCTGTTGAGCTTAGCTGCATGACAATGCGTGTCTCAGGTGAGGAGTAGTCCTTGATGCGAAAGTCATAGAACGCTCGTATGTCTTCTTCGCTGACTTTCGCGTCATCGACAAAATCGTCCGCCGAAATTGAAAGGATCGAGACCGCACGTCTTTGGGGTTTCTCAAACATTTGCTTGCGTTCGTCATAGAAGCTCACAAGTTCGACTTCCGTAGGAGGTTCGATCTCGTCTGCGACACTGTTGGGAACATTCACATATGAAATGAAGCGTTCTTCCGATTGACCAAGTGCCCAGGCTTTGGACAGCGCATCCGGCACATCTGCGCCCGCAATCACGGCTCCCTTGACATAGTCCGTTGTCAGACTGTCGCGCAGCTCTTTTTCGAAATCCTCGATACTTCGGCTTTGCCGCAACACTTCGCTTCGGTAGGTCTCCGCCGAAAATTCACCGGTAATTGGATCACGAAACCGCGGCGCAGACGCAACAAAGTTCGAGACTGCAAACCGGGTTGCCTTTATGCGTTCTTCATCAGCATAGGCAAGTTGAGCTGTTTCGCCAGCAACATACTGAATGATCTGTTCCGCAACGCCAGATTGGGCGACATCCTGCCTGGAAATTCGTTGCTGATTCTGAGTGAAGGAGGCCTGGATATAATTGTCGATACGCTGATCCAGAGCACCTTTCACCACAAATCTATCACCGGCACTGATCATACCACGAGGTTGTCCGCCACTGAAAACGTTGGGAAGTGCGTAAGCTGCCAGCCCAACAACAAGCAGACCGATGATGATCATAGCAACTTTTGATCTAGCGAAACCGCGCAGCAGTGACAGCATCAGTCAAATCTCCTTCAATCCCGGTTCGTGCATCGTCTCTTTTGAATGGCGGCGATTGCGCATAAGACTTGCAGCGAAAAACACTGCTTGCTAGGCGAGCCGAACAGTCATGGCAAGGTGAAACACTCTGTCATGCCAAGATAGACATGCCCGGCAAGGCCATCCGCCTTGATCGAAAGACAGAAAATAAAATGGGACAATATACATGACAAGCGCTCGAAAGCTGATTGCTGGCAATTGGAAAATGAATGGCTTGAGAGCCGACCTCGCCGAAATTTCAACTCTGGCTGAAAGTCTTGAAGCCGAGGCATTTGACGGCGATGTGGCGGTATGTCCGCCTGCGACACTTGCTGCATTGGCAGTAGACCTGGTCGCAGGCAAACCGGTAAAGATTGGCGGACAGGACTGTCATGCTGAAGCAGCGGGCGCATTCACCGGCGATATCAGTGCAGAAAAATGGACCGATCTTGGTGCCGAATATGTCATCGTCGGTCATTCCGAGCGCCGTGAATATTATCGGGAAGACAATGCAATCGTCAAAGCCAAGGCGGCCGCAGCGATTCGTGCGGGCCTGACGCCCATCATTTGTATTGGCGAATCGCTCGCAGAGCGAGAAGCCGGAAAAACACTGGATGTCCTGGGGGAACAAATCGCTGGGTGCATTCCATCAGAAGCGAAAAATACCGCGATCGTGGTGGCCTATGAGCCACTATGGGCAATCGGTACCGGACATACCCCAACATTGGAGCAGATTGGTGAGGCGCATGCATTCATGCGTAAGGCACTGACCAATGAAATTGGTGCAATGGCCGCAACAACACCCCTATTGTATGGTGGATCGGTCAAACCTGCTAATGCCAAGGACATTCTCGCCACCAATGATGTGGATGGTGCATTGGTGGGTGGTGCAAGCTTGAAAGCGTCCGATTTCCTGCAGATCATTCGCGCGGCTTGAACAGCCTGATTTCGCGGCTACTCTTGGGGCAGTTTCCAAGGTAGCCGCGAAGCGTTTCACAAAATTGATACTTAAATCGCAGGCTTGGGGCTTGGCCTCGAAGCTTTAAAATGCTTTTGAGGCGGCTTGGTATTTATACAAGGTATTCGCGCCGTCATGGAAAACGTACTCCTCGTCGTCAGTCTGCTGTGCTGCATTGCGCTAATCGTTGCAGTTCTCATTCAACGCTCCGAAGGTGGTGCGCTCGGAATGGGAGGCGGCGGCGGTGGCGGTGGCCTGATGTCCGGACGCGGCGCAGCAGATACGCTTGTTCATGTTACAATGGTCCTTGCGGCCATTTTCTTTGTGTCGTGTCTGGCGTTGACACGTATCGCCGCTGACAATAGCCGCGATTCTTCAGATGTCATCAGGACGCTTGAACAAGGCGTCCCGACCACGCCATCTGATCTTATAGAATCAACGAGCACACCAGAGACAGTAATTGATGCTCCGCCAGCTGACCTTTTTGATGATTCCAACATAGGCAGTGATGTGGCACCTGCTGACAACGTTGAATTGCCGACATCTGAAGCCGATCCTGCCAATCCTGATCAACCTTGATCGTGTTGAGGAGGAACGTCATGAAACAGCTTTCGCACCTGAGCGCCAAATCCAAGTTACGTTCTTAGCATGATGACAAGATATATATTCATCACCGGCGGTGTTGTCTCTTCTTTAGGGAAGGGGATCGCATCGGCGGCACTGGGTGCATTGCTGCAGGCGAGGGGATACAAGGTAAGGCTCAGAAAGCTTGACCCATATCTGAATGTCGACCCTGGAACCATGTCTCCATATCAGCATGGTGAAGTCTATGTGACTGATGATGGTGCCGAGACCGATCTCGATCTGGGCCATTATGAGCGTTTCACGGGTGTAAGTGCGCGCCAGTCCGACAACATAACGACGGGTCGTATCTATCAGACAATTCTGGAAAAGGAACGCAAGGGTAATTACCTCGGCGCGACGATTCAGGTCATTCCTCACGTCACCAATGCCATCAAGGAGTTTGTGCTCTCCGATGCCGGTGATGTCGATTTCGTTCTTTGCGAAATCGGCGGAACGGTAGGAGACATCGAGGGGCTTCCTTTCTTCGAGGCAATCAGACAATTGGGGCAGGAGCTTGAACCCCAACAAGCCGTATTCGTTCATCTTACGCTGTTGCCCTATATTGCGACTGCAGGAGAGATGAAGACCAAGCCGACTCAACACTCCGTCAAGGAGTTGAGATCGATTGGTATCCTTCCCAATATTCTTCTGTGTCGTTCAGAACGCCCGATTCCTGCAGACGAGCGCCGCAAGATTGCGTTGTTCTGCAACGTAAGAGAGGGCAGCGTCATTGAGGCGCTTGATGCTCAGCATATTTATGAAGTGCCTCTGGAATACCATTCACGTGGGCTGGACAGCGAGGTCTTGCGTCATTTTGGAATGGTCAATGAGGCACCTCTGCCGGATTTAACCCGCTGGACCGGAATATCCGAATCACTTCGCAAACCCGATGGTTCTGTGACCATTGCGATTGTCGGCAAATATGTGATCCTCCCAGATGCATACAAATCTGTGATTGAAGCACTCAATCACGGTGGATTGGCCAACAAGGTCAAGGTCAATATTCGATGGGTGTCGTCAGAAGGGTTCGACAATCCTGATGCGGATCTGGAAAGCGAATTGTCAGGCGTTCATGGCATCTTGCTTCCAGGGGGATTTGGAGAGCGGGGTGCCACAGGAAAAATGCGCGCTGCGCAATATGCTCGAGAACGCAAGATTCCTTGTTTTGGTATCTGTTACGGTATGCAGATGGCAGTCGTAGAGGCCGCCAGGAACATGGCCGGCATAAAGGACGCCGGAACAACGGAATTTGGACAGCCTACTCATCCAGTCGTCGGCATCATGCAGCAATGGGTCAAGGGCAACACTGTTGAAACGCGTGCAGTGGACGGTGATATGGGCGGCACGATGAGACTTGGTGCCTATCCTGCCATCCTGAAACCCGGTTCCAAAGTGGCAGAAATCTATGGCACCAATGCGATAGAAGAGCGCCACAGGCATCGCTACGAAGTGAATATTGGCTATATGGAGCAACTGGAAGCTGCGGGACTGAAGTTCTCGGGAGTATCTCCAGACGGGGTGTTGCCAGAGATTGTCGAAGTTGAAGACCACCCCTGGTTCATAGGAGTTCAGTTCCATCCAGAACTGAAATCAAGACCGTTTGAACCGCATCCCTTGTTCCGTTCATTCATTGAGGCCGCTAAATCTCAGGAACGAATGGTTTAATTGCGGGCGAAGGGTCTTGCGTCTTGGCGCACCTTTGCGTATTAAGCGCGCTAATCACCGGCGGCGCAATGCCGCCTTTTCAGTTTGAGGCAAAGACTATGGCTGTTCCCAAGCGGAAAACCACGCCATCCAAGCGCGGTATGCGTCGTTCGCATGATCGCCTAAAAGGCGCGACTTACATCGAAGACAAAGACTCTGGCGAACTTCGCCGTCCGCACCACATTGACCTGAAATCAGGCATGTACCGCGGCAAGCAGGTTCTCGAGCCCAAAGAAGACTAAAGCGGATCAATTGCGTTCCTCGTGAACGCAGCGGTTCGAGGTGCGATCCGGTCGGCCCCGACGTTGCAAGTCGCCCGGTAGATTTATCGGGCGGGTGCCCTTTGCAACAATGACGGGACAGACAATGACAGAGATCGTAGATGTTTTTGCTCGAGAAATTCTCGACAGCCGCGGTAATCCAACAGTAGAAGTCGATGTGACGCTGGAAGACGGCTCAATGGGCCGCGCAGCTGTTCCATCAGGCGCATCAACTGGCGCATATGAAGCGCATGAACTCCGCGATGGTGACGCGTCCCGCTTTGGTGGCAAGGGCGTTTTGTCTGCGGTAGATGCAGTCAACACCGAGATCTATCAAGCCCTGATCGGGATGGATGCCGAGGATCAACGACGTCTCGACATCACCATGTGCGAGCTGGACGGTACCGAAAACAAATCCCGTCTTGGCGCAAACTCCATTCTCGGAGTGTCGATGGCCAATGCGAAGGCCGCTGCTGATGCTGCTGGTCTTCCTCTTTTCCGTTATGTTGGTGGCTCTAACGCCCACATTCTTCCAACGCCCATGATGAACATCATCAATGGCGGTGAACATGCTGACAACCCGATCGATATTCAGGAATTCATGGTCATGCCTGTAGGGGCGGAGAGCTTTCCTGAAGCGCTGCGCATGGGAACCGAGATCTTCCATTCCCTGAAAAAGAGCCTGAAAGACGCTGGTCACAATACGGCTGTTGGAGATGAGGGTGGTTTTGCACCTAATCTGTCATCCACTGAGGATGCTATTTCCTTCATCATGAAGTCGATTGAAGCGGCTGGATATCGTCCGGGTGAAGATTGCATGCTGGCGCTCGATGCTGCCGCAACCGAATTCTACAAGGACGGAAAATACGTCCTCGCTGGCGAAGGCAAGTCGCTTGGTTCGGACGAAATGGTTCGCTACCTTGAAAACCTGGTCAACAAATACCCGATCATCTCCATCGAAGACGGAATGGACGAAGATGATTGGGAAGGTTGGGCAGCGCTCACACAAGCGATCGGTAACAAATGCCAGCTTGTCGGTGATGATCTGTTTGTAACGAACTCAGCACGTCTGGCACGCGGTATTGAAGCCAAGGCGGGCAATGCAATCCTGGTGAAGGTCAACCAGATCGGGACGCTTACAGAGACTCTGGATGCTGTAAACCTGGCCATGACTAGTGGTTATGGAGCCGTGATGTCTCACCGCTCTGGCGAAACCGAAGATTCAACGATTGCTGATCTGGCAGTTGCCACCAATTGCGGTCAGATCAAAACAGGCTCATTGGCGCGTTCAGATCGCCTGGCAAAATACAACCAGCTTCTGCGGATCAATGAAGAACTTGATGAGCAGGCCATTTATGCAGGTTCACGCTTGATTCGCTGTTGATCTTCGATTTCGGTCAATAATTGATCAAAAGCCCGGTATGCATCCATGCCGGGCTTTTTTACATTTGCGTAAACAGAACTTTAATCGAATATGGTCAGGTCTGTTATCATGGTTAAGCGAAAGCCCTGATGATGAAACTAATCATTGCGCAGATCGGAGCTTGCGGCGTTCTTCTATATTTCGCCTACCACGCCATGTCCGGAAAACAGGGACTCGCAGAATGGACACGCCTTCAAAAACAGGAACGTGAGTTAGCGGCAGAAATATCTGATCTGGATGCCGAAAAAATCCGGATAAAATCTCAAATCAAGCGGTTGCAAGCAGACCGACTGGACCTAGATTTTGTTGAAGAGCTTTCCAGAGAGAAATTGGCATTTGCCAGGCAAGACGAACTCATCGTCTATCGGGAATCTATTGAGTAGCGTGCAGTGCAGCATAACTGGTTCAAAAAATGTTGCTCCACAGCATCGTGAATGCATAGCTGGTCTGACTGGACGTTGTGTGTCATCTAGTTCTAATCAAACAAGAAATTCGTATGGCGAACAAAGTATCGTTCGCACTTCCCTAGGTCAAAAATACATCGGTTCCGATCAGGAACAGACGTTATTCCGATAAGGCTAAACGCATGGCGAACAAGGACGAACTGCTCCGTTATTATCGTGACATGTTGATGATTCGACGATTTGAGGAAAAATCGGGTCAGCTTTACGGAATGGGCCTGATCGCTGGCTTCTGTCACCTGTATATTGGACAAGAAGCAGTGGTCGTCGGTGTTCAATCAGAATTGAAAGAGGGCGATCAGATCGTCACCGGCTACCGTGACCATGGGCATATGCTGGCTGCGGGAATGGAAGCCAATGGAGTCATGGCCGAGCTTACTGGCCGCGAAGGTGGCTATTCACGAGGCAAGGGTGGTTCCATGCACATGTTCAGCCGTGAAAAGAACTTTTATGGCGGGCATGGGATCGTGGGGGCGCAGGTTCCGATTGGCACTGGCTTGGCTTTCGCGAACAGATATCGCGGCAATGACAATGTATCAGTCGCCTATTTCGGGGATGGTGCTGCCAATCAGGGGCAAGTTTATGAGGCATTCAACATGGCCTCTTTGTGGAAGTTGCCTGTTCTCTACGTCATCGAAAACAACCAATACGCAATGGGAACAGCCGTAGAGCGTGCTTCCGCAGAAACCGAGCTTCACAAGCGAGGGATTTCATTCGAAATTCCTGGCAAGGAAGTCGACGGGATGGATGTTCTCAAGGTCAAGGCAGAAGCCAAGGCTGCAATTGAGAAGATCCGTGCTGGGGAGGGCCCATACATTCTCGAGATGAAAACCTATCGCTATCGTGGGCATTCAATGTCTGATCCAGCAAAATACCGCAAACGCGAAGAAGTTGACGACATTCGTTCGCATCGTGACCCGATAGAGGGCCTGAAGGGCAAGCTCCTGAAGGATGGGATTTCGACAGAAGATGAGTTGAAGGCGATCGACAAGGAAATCAGAGCGATCGTGAACAAGAGTGCAGAATTTGCACAATCCAGTCCTGAGCCGGATCCGTCCGAACTATGGACAGATGTGTTGCGGGAGGGCTGAGAACATGTCAGTCGAAATCAGAATGCCAGCCCTCTCTCCGACCATGGAGGAAGGCACGCTCGCAAAATGGCTTAAAAAGGAAGGTGACACCGTCACTTCCGGCGATGTGATTGCCGAAATCGAAACCGACAAGGCGACTATGGAAGTCGAAGCCGTTGACGAAGGGATCCTTGCCAAGATTCTGGTTCCAGAAGGATCTTCAGGCGTCAAGGTGAATGCGGTTATCGCGCTCATGGCCGAAGAAGGCGAAGAGATCTCAGACGTTTCCGTCTCTACAGATGCAGCAGCTGCGGAACCCGCCCCAGAACCAGAATCAAGCGCCCCCGCTGAGTCTTCTGGTGTTGGCCATAATTGGGCAGGAGCCCGGCCGAGTCTTGAAATTCCGAATGATCCGGAAATACCGGAAGGTGCCACTTTCACTTCGACGACTGTTCGTGACGCTTTGCGCGATGCCATGGCTGAGGAAATGCGACGCGACAAGGACGTCTTCGTGATGGGCGAAGAGGTCGCACAATATCAAGGTGCTTATAAGGTCACGCGCGAGCTGCTTCAGGAATTTGGTGACAAGCGGGTCGTGGATACCCCGATCACCGAACATGGCTTCGCAGGCCTCGGGGTCGGAGCAGCATTCGCTGGACTCAAGCCAGTCGTTGAATTCATGACATTCAATTTTGCGATGCAGGCTATTGACCAGATCATCAACTCGGCTGCGAAAACACTTTACATGTCAGGTGGGCAGATGGGCTGTCCCATCGTTTTTCGCGGTCCAAACGGTGCAGCATCCAGAGTCGGCGCACAGCACTCACAGGATTATAGCGCCTGGTATGGTCATGTCCCCGGACTGAAGGTAATCGCTCCTTATGATGCCGCCGATGCCAAGGCCTTGCTCAAAGCGGCTATTCGTGATCCCAACCCCGTGGTCTTCCTTGAACATGAGCTACTCTACGGGGAGAGCTTCGATGTTCCAGATCTGGATGACTATGTCTTGCCAATCGGGAAGGCGAAAGTCCGTCGGATTGGATCAGATGTGACACTCGTTGCCCATTCCCGTATGGTCGGTTTTGCACTGGAAGCGGCGAATGCGTTGGCCGAGCAGGGCATCGATGCCGAGGTCATTGACCTTCGCACAATTCGTCCTCTCGATACCGAAACCGTTCTGGAAAGTGTTCGCAAGACCAACCGTATCGTGTGTTGTGAAGAAGGCTGGGGCCGTTTTGGTGTGGGTAGTGAAATAGCGTCTGTTGTGGTGGAGGAAGCATTTGATTTCCTTGATGCACCGCCTGCGCGTGTCCACCAGAAAGATGTTCCGTTGCCCTATGCGGCCAATCTTGAAAAGCTCTCCTTGGCTGGTGTCGAAGACATCATCGAGGCGGCGAAAAAAGTCTGCTACGTCGACTGACTTCGGCCAAGCATCTGAGATTTCAAATTCGTGGAGGCGCGTTAGATGCCCATCAACATAACCATGCCGGCGCTTTCTCCAACAATGGAAGAGGGCAAACTCGCCAAGTGGAACGTCAAGGTTGGCGACACGGTTGAGCCGGGTGACATCATCGCCGAGATCGAAACCGACAAAGCCACGATGGAAGTCGAGGCGGTTGATGAAGGTACGGTCGCAAAAATACTTGTCGACGCTGGAAGCGAAGGCGTGAAGGTGAATGCTGTAATTGCCATTCTCGCTGAAGAGGGCGAGGACGCCAAATCAATTACCGGCCCCGCTAAGCAAGTAGCGAAACCTGCTGATACCAAACCGTCGAAGCCCGCCCCAAAAGAAAAAGAGGCGAGCGCAACGAAGGCTGCTCCCAAAGCCACTCCACCATCTGAAACACCTTCGTCAGATACGAAAGGAGGGCGGATATTTGCCAGCCCATTGGCCAAAAGGCTTGCCGCCAAAAAGAATATCGATCTTTCCACACTGAAGGGATCTGGTCCCCGTGGGCGGATTGTTGAAAAGGACGTCGAAGCGGCTGAGCAAGGAAAGATCACTGCGTCAATAGCTTCCTCAGCCTCTGTTCCGGCTGGCGATGGATCGCTGATCATGCCGCAGGTGCTTGATGACCGCGTCTATGCCCCAGACAGCTATGAACTGAAGCCGTTGGATGGCATGCGGCGCACTGTTGCGCGTCGACTGACCGAAAGCTTCATGCAGGTTCCGCACTTCCCGCTGAACGTGGATATTCGCCTGGATGGACTTCTTGCGGCACGCGCAGGTATCAACAAATCTGCACCGGAAGGTGTAAAGATCTCAGTCAATGACATGCTCATCAAGGCGGCAGCGCTTGCTCTCATGGATGAGCCGGATTGTAATGCCAGTTATAGTGATAATGGAATCGCCTATCACAAGTCTGCGCATATATCTGTTGCAGTCGCCATTGATGGCGGATTGATCACGCCTGTTATTCGCAATGCCGAACGCAAGGGGCTTGCTGAAATATCCCGTGAAATGAAGGACCTGGCCACACGCGCCAAGGAACGTAAACTGAAACCCCAGGAATATATGGGCGGTACGTTCTCCATCTCGAACTTGGGCATGTTCGGGATCAAATCTTTTGGTTCGATCATCAACCCTCCTGAGGGTATGATTCTCTCCGTCGGCGCAGGCGAAAAGCGCCCGGTAGTGACAGATGAAAACGATCTTGAAATCGCAACAGTCATGAGCGTCACGCTTTCCTGTGACCATCGTGTGATTGGTGGTGCTGAAGGTGCAAAGTGGATACTGGCGTTCAAGCGCTATGTAGAATCACCGGAATCCATGCTGCTCTGATCCGAGCCCAACCGAATTTGAGGAAGCAAGATATGGCCAATTCAGCCAATCAGTTCGATGTCATCATCATCGGGTCCGGCCCTGGCGGCTATGCCACCGCAATCAGGTCCTCTCAGCTGGGCATGAAAACAGCGATTGTCGAGCGTGATGCTTTGGGTGGCGTATGCTTGAATTGGGGCTGTATTCCCACAAAGGCGCTGCTGCGGACATCAGAAGTATTTCATCTGATGGAGAGTGCGGAAGCGTTCGGTCTCGGCAAGGTGAAACCTGAGGCCCATATCGGCAAGATTGTCGAACGGTCGCGAGGCGTTGCCAAGCAATTGTCAAACGGCGTTGCATTCCTGATGAAGAAGAACAAGGTGACTGTGATCGAGGGCACCGGATCACTGAAGCCGGGCAAACCAGCTCCCCAAGTTGTCGTCAAGGATGGAAAAGGTGCGGGTGAATACAGTGCCAAGCACGTCATCGTCGCGACAGGTGCAAGGGCGCGTACAATTCCAGCCGCTGGACTGGAGCCCGATGGGGAACGAATCTGGACATATCGCGAAGCCATGACGCCCAAGGAAATGCCCAAAAGCCTTCTGGTCATTGGTTCTGGGGCCATCGGGATCGAGTTTGCAAGTTTCTACAAAACACTTGGCGTTGATGTTACCGTTGTCGAAGCGGTCGACCGAATTTTGCCTGTTGAAGACGTGGAGATTTCAACCCTGGCAGAACAACAGTTCACCAAACAGGGTATGAAGTTTCTGAAGGGTGCCCAGGTCAAATCTCTCAAGAAATCCGCCAAGGATGTCACAGCCACGATATCTCTCAAGGATGGAAAGACCGAAACCATCAAGACGGATCGAGTTATTCTGGCTGTTGGTATTGTCGGTAACGTGGAAAATCTCGGGCTTGAAGCTCTAGGTGCAAAGATCGAAAAAACACACATAGTGGTAGATGGTTTTGGACGTACAGGTGTGCCCGGTCTGTATGCCATTGGCGATATAGCAGGACCTCCTTGGTTGGCTCACAAGGCCACGCATGAGGGTGTTATCTGTGTCGAGAATATTGCTGGCCAGAAGCCTCACGCTTTCAAGAACGACAACATACCGGGCTGCACCTACAGCATGCCGCAAATTGCTTCTGTCGGTCTGACCGAAGAAAAGGCAAAGGCGACAGGTAAGAAACTCAAGATCGGTCGTTTTCCGTATATCGGAAATGGCAAGGCCATTGCGCTTGGCGATTCCAATGGAATGATCAAGACAATCTTCGACGCTGAATCCGGGGCTTTGCTGGGAGCTCACATGGTCGGCGCGGAAGTCACAGAACTCATCCAGGGCTTTGTCATCGCCCGGCAGGCAGAGTTGACCGAAGCAGAGCTGATGGAAACCATATTTGCCCATCCGACGCTTTCTGAAATGATGCATGAGAGCGTGCTGGATGCGTTCGACAGGGCGATACACATCTAACGTTCCAAGTCCTACATGCTCGGCGTGGGTGTTAGTTTGCGTAGCAGATCAGCTGCGATCCTTTGAACGCTTCCAATGTCCATCTTGCCTGAGCCCAGAAGCGGGATTTCTTCCACGTAGAATATACGACGTGGAATAGAAAGCTCAGTCACGCCATGGTTTTGAATCCAGTGACTCATGTCTGCGCGGTCAGCATTGGGATTGGTGCTCAAAAGGATAATCTGCTCGCCTTTGCGCTTGTCCGGCAAAACAGCAGCGGCATGGTTATGATCCGGCCATACAGCTGACGCGCAGTTTTCGACGACCGTCAGCGAAACCATTTCGCCGCCCAATTTTGCAAAACGCTTGATACGCCCTTTGACGACCAGGCAGCCTTCTTCATCCTTGCCCACGACGTCTCCAGTATCGTGCCAGCCATCTTTCAGCGGTTGCACACGTCCCGGTTCCTCTCCAAGGATATAACCTTTCATGATGTTCGGACCGCGTATCAACAAACATCCGGCATCTCGAATTCCTTCTACCGGTCGGAAATCGAGCTCAACACCTGCCAGGGGAGTACCGACTGTGCCCGGTCGATTACGGGCGGGTTGGTTCACTGCGACAACAGGAGATGCTTCCGTCACCCCATAGCCTTCTATGATGACGACGCCACTGACACGCGACACCAATTGACGGGTTTCATCCTTGACTCTTTCTGCACCGCAAACCGCATATTGTAGCCCCTTCAGATCATCACCTCCACTCGCACGAACATACTGACTGATAAACGTGTCTGTTGCGAACAGAATGGTCGCCCCTGTTTCGGCGATACGTTTTGGGATTTCCTTCACATGTAATGGAGAAGGGTAAAGGACTGTCTTGATGCCACTCAGAATTGGAAGAATGGCTCCTGCGGTCAGTCCAAAACAATGAAATGTTGGCAAAGGATTGAAGATGATCTGATCCGGCGTCAGAATATCCGACACATGAGCGACCACTTGCTGTACGTTGGACACTATATTGGTGTGGGATAACGCAACACCTTTCGGGTCGCCTTCAGTTCCAGATGTAAAAAGTATGACGCATGTTGCGTCGGGACTTGGTTTGGATCTTATCAGCCAGGGGGCTACAGTTCCGATTGCACCACGGATCTTGTCGACTGGTTTCAGGTTTTCCCTGACGTCTTCAAGATAGATAAATGTCACATCATCCTGAAGGGCCTCGACCAGGCCGCCTAGCTCTGCCAATTCAATGAATTTGTGAGCCGTCACGACATGAGTGATTTGTCCAGCCCGGATCGCTCCTCGAAGATTTCTGATGCCTGAAGTGAAGTTCAACATCGCTGGAACGCGTCCATAAGCCGAAAGCGCAAAAAAAGAGATTATGGACCCAGCTCCTGTCGGCAGCATGACGCCTACAGATTTTCCGCTTCCTGCAGATTGCTTCAGTGCCGATCCTAGCGCAAAACTGGCGAGAACCAGTTCATCATAGGTCAAAACGCGGTCATCGGCGTCGAGAATCACCTCGCGTTTGCCACCAAACTTGGATCTGGCCTTCAGAAGAGCTTCAAACACGTTCATTTCTGCTCGAGATTTTTCAAAGGTACTTGAATTCGAGCCCATGACGCGTTTCTCCCTGACACTTTACGTTATATAGTATGGTCACAGGCTGATTTGGAATGATCAGACGTTGTGCTCATGATTATTTATGTGTGCTACGTGGTGTATCTGAACATTGAACACTTGATACTGCAGCAGCGTGAGAGCATTTTCCCGGCATGGTCGAAATTGTAAATACATTGAAAGCCGCCAATCGCAGCGCTGTACGTCACCCGGAGAAGCAGAACCGGCCCGATACGCCTGTTTTGAAGAAGCCCAGCTGGATTCGGGTAAAGGCTCCAATAGGCAAGGGGTTCACCGAAACCAGCCGGATCGTCAAAGAAGCCGGGCTGAACACCGTATGTGAAGAGGCTGGCTGTCCGAATATCGGAGAATGCTGGACCAAAAAGCATGCGACGATGATGGTCATGGGTGATACCTGCACACGGGCCTGTGCTTTTTGCAATGTTCGGACAGGTCGGCCGGCCCCACTTGATATCGATGAGCCGCGACGTGTTGCTCAGGCTGTTGCAACGATGGGTCTTGAACATGTTGTCATCACGTCCGTAGATCGTGATGATCTGGCTGATGGTGGGGCAGAGCATCTGGCGCAAACCGTTCTGGCTATTCGCGAGGCGGCACCCAACGCAACAATCGAGATTTTGACACCGGATTTTCTACGCAAGGGTGATGCAGCCAATCTGGTCATCGATGCCAAGCCCGATGTATTCAATCACAATCTGGAAACAGTTCCGAGACTTTATCTCTCGATCCGTCCGGGATCGAGATATTATCATTCGCTCCGTCTGCTGGAGCGGGTCAAGGAACGCGATCCTCTGCAATTTACCAAATCCGGCCTCATGGTTGGCCTTGGCGAAAGCAAGGAAGAAGTGATGCAGGTCATGGATGATATGCGTTCAGCAGGAATCGATTTCCTGACGATTGGCCAATATCTCCAACCCACCCGCAAGCACGCAGCCATCGACCGCTATGTGACTCCGGATGAGTTTGCAGCCTATGAAACGATTGCAAGGGCCAAAGGATTCCTGATGGTCTCCTCCAGCCCGCTGACGCGATCTTCCTATCATGCTGGCGAGGATTTCCAGAAGCTGCGCGAGGCGCGTGCTGCTCAACACTGAGCAGCACGGCGAAATTCGATGACCCAATATTCGTGCAGCGTAAGCGTGCCATACACAGCTGAGCAGATGCAGACACTTGTCGCTGATGTGAAAAGCTATCCCGCATTCATAAGTTGGATAAAATCGCTGACGGTCCGCAATGAGTTGGCGGATGACACAAGCTGGAAAGGGCGTGCGCAGGCAACCGTTGGCTTCAAGGGATTTTCAGAGCGGTTCACGACAGATGTATCGTCTGACAAGCTATCTCACGAGATCAATGTTCACCTCGTCAGTGGCCCCTTCCGACATCTTGAAAATCAATGGAAATTTGAAAGCACGGATGAGGGATGCGAGATCAGGTTCTTCATTGATTTCGAGTTTTCCAATTTCATCCTGAAGATGTTGCTGAAAGCCAATTTCGAGCGTGCTGTTCGCATACTGATTTCGATCTTCACGGATGAAGCCCACCGCAGATATGGCAAGAATCTACAGAGCGGGGCTTAACCCCTGTCGATTGCCTCAGACAACAAGTCCATCGCCTTGATGAGGCTCTTGCGCCTGACTTCCGCGCGCCCAACATCACCAAACTTGCAGACCTCGGACAGGATCAACCCGTTCTTGGATGCCAATCCAAAGTGCACCAATCCTACAGGCTTGAGTGCGGTACCGCCGGATGGTCCTGCAACACCGGTGATGGATACAGCATAGTCAGCTCTGGATGCGCTGATGGCACCCTCAGCCATAGCGATAGCGACTGTTTCCGAGACCGCGCCGTGGTCCGCGATGATTTCACCCGGGACGCCCAACATTTCCTGCTTGGCCCTGTTGGAATAGACAACAAACCCGCGCTCGAAAGCCTTGGATGACCCCGGTATTTCGGTCAACAGAGCGCTTAGCAATCCGCCCGTGCAACTCTCAGCCGCCGCCAGCTTGACTCCTTTTTCACGAGCCTTATCGATCAGGGCGCGAGACATCACCAGCATTTGTTCTTGAAACATGTCTTTGGTCCCTTGATTTCAGCGGCCCACCAGAATCACGCAGGCTTGTGAAGCGATGCCTTCTTGCCGCCCAGTATAACCGAGTCCCTCCGTTGTTGTCGCCTTAACGCTTACTCTTTCGACGGGAATTCCCAGAACTTCAGCGGTCCTGATACGCATCTTGTCTCGATGTGGTTTGATTTTGGGTGCTTCACAGATCAGGGTGATATCTACATTCGACAAGACATATCCAGCCTTCTGGGCGAGTGAGTTTGCATGGGCCAGAAAGGTGATGGAGGGTTCCCCCTTCCATTGTGGATCCGAGGGTGGAAAGTGATCGCCAATATCACCTTCAGCCAACGCCCCAAGAATTGCGTCTGTCAGCGCATGCCAGGCAACATCAGCATCCGAATGTCCTTTGAGTGCGGCACTATGAGCGATCTCCACGCCGCACAGATGTACCGATGATCCTGCTTCAAATGCATGTACATCATATCCCATTCCAATACGCGGCAGTGAGGGGAGAGACAGCAGTTTTTCAGCCACTTCAAAATCCTTTGGAAAGGTAAGTTTCATCAGACGCTCTTCGCCCGAGATCAGTTTGACCTTCAGACCGGAGGCTTGAGCTGCTTCCAGATCGTCAACCAGATCCTGTGTGGATAGTTCGGAATGCGCCGCCTTGATCGCATCATATCGGAATGCCTGAGGGGTTTGCACCCGATAAAGGTTCGACCGATCCACAGAGGTCAATTCAGATTCCGCCTCTCGTTTGAGGGCGTCAGCAACTTCAAGCGCCGGCGCAGCGGCTTCTACATCATCAAGCGCATCGATCAGGTCGTGTATGATCCGAGTCGTGATTCCAGGACGCGCGGCATCATGGATCAGAATACGCGTATCGGAATCGTTAGCAGGCCCGATCCGGTTCAAGGCTGCCCGTACTGAATCAGCCCGCTCAGCCCCTCCAGGCACGATGGTCAGCTTGTCATTTTGACCAACGAGTTTGGCGATACGCTCGATATAGTCGCTCGCGGCGACAACTATCACTTCTTCTATGGCCGGATGTTCCAGGAAACAGTCCACTGACCATAACAAAACAGGCTTTCCCAGAAGTCTGACGAATTGCTTTGGTTCACTGAAACCGGATCTGAGGCCCTTACCTGCAGCTACAATGACCCCAATATTACGTGACATAATTGAGTCGCCTTCGGATTTATTCGTTCTTCAATGCACTTCACATAGAGAGTGGGACTTGTGTCATTTCCCGCTGTGTTTAGTTTGCACAATAATTAGGCGTTACACGGGATTCTGGCAGTAGCCAATCATGTTAGTCGGGAACCACCATTTTGATTGCCCGGTTTTTCTGGCTCCGATGTCAGGAACGACCGATGGAGCCTTTCGTCGGCATGCCAGCAGACTTGGGGCAGATGTTGTTGTCACCGAGATGGTCGCCAGCGGAGAACTGGCAACAGGCAACTTGGCTTCCCAACGAAGACTGTATCGGTTCGTCGATGAAGCGGGGCCTTTCATTGTACAACTGGCAGGTCGTGAAGCGCACTGGATGAAACTGGCTGCACAGCAATGCAAGGCTGCTGGTGCAGAGGTGATTGATATAAACATGGGATGTCCGGCCAGAAAGGTCACAGGCGGTCGCTCCGGCGCGGCACTCATGCGGGATCTGGATATTGCGCGTTCATTGATCGCAGCCACTATGGAAGGCGCTGATGGAGCCGTTACTCTGAAAATGCGTCTCGGTTGGGATGTGGATTCCATCAATTCTCCGGAACTGGCATCTATCGCCCAGGCTGAGGGGGTATCCATGATCACGGTTCATGGACGCACGCGTAATCAGTTTTATGAAGGACATGCCGACTGGTCCATGGTTCGCGATGTCGTTGATGCTGTCAGTATACCTGTGATCGTCAACGGAGACATATCCAACGCGGCTAACGCGCGGCGAGCCATGGAGATGTCAGGAGCAGACGGCGTCATGGTCGGGCGCGCAGCTGTGGGGCGACCCTGGTTGCCAGGACAGGTTTCCGCAGCGTTGAACGGACGGGAAATCAGAATTTTCAGCCTGGAAGCCCAACTCAATATTCTTGTGGAGCTGGTCGATGATGCCTGTACGCTTTATGGGCGTTCGCTGGGAGTGAGGGTCGTGCGCAAGCATATCTCTGAATATCTGGAAACTTGCGATCACATCAAAGACGACGTGACGCGCAAGTCTCTGAAACGACACTATTGCCGCATCCCATGTCCAGATACTCTGATTGAGGAACTGAACAATTTTCCTGAAAGATGTGATGGCTCCAGGACCCTGGAGGTCGCATGCTGACGAAGAGCCTGGACGATAACAACGCTGCCAATGTTCTGGATAATTTGCCTGTCGGCGTGTTGTGCGTGGATAGCAACTATCAGATTTCTATGGTCAATCAGATGGCCGAAAACCTTCTCGGCCGCAGCTTGTCCTTGTTGCGGGGCAAACGATTGGATGAAGTCTTGTCCAAGGGATCTGAGCTGGAAACACTCGTGGCAACCGTCCATGAGAATGGAGGATCCGTTTCAGTTCGCGGCTTGAAACTGGTTGGCCCCACATTGTCGGTAGAAGAAGTCAGCGCGAGCGCAGCTTTAAGCCTGGATACGAATACAGTCGTGGTTAGTCTCACGCCTTTGCGAGGGCCGGGAGAAGCTGACCCCAAAGGGCAAAGCGCAACGATGGCGGAAGTGGCTCGAATTCTGGGTCATGAAGTCAAGAACCCGCTGGCTGGTATGATGGGTGCAGCCCAGTTGCTTGCGCGAAAGGCGCGAGATGATCAGCAGGCCTTGTTGAGCCTGATCAAGGAAGAAGGGGGCCGTATCGGTCGCATTCTTGATCGCTTTGTTGCGTTTGAAACCTTTTTTCGTCCGAGACTTGCGCCGACAAATGTCCATCGCGTTCTTGGCGAAGTGGTCGAACTATGCCGTGCAAGCTACGCGCACAATATTGAAGTCGAGATCAGGTACGACCCATCATTGCCAGAAGTAGCGGCAGACCCGGATCACCTGCACGAGGCGTTTCTCAACCTGATGAAGAATGCGTGTGAGGCTATCTCCGAGACAGGAGTAGGTGACCGTGTCATTGTCGAGACAAGATATCGCCCTGGAGTTCGCTTGACCAACGCCGAGAATGGCAACAAACAGCGCGGTGCGTTTGAGGTATCTATCTGCGATAATGGACCTGGAATACCTGCCGAAGTACAAGAGCAGATGTTTTCACCATTCTACACCACAAAGGAATCGGGCGACGGTGTCGGCCTTGCGGTGGTCGCAGAAATTTTGTCCGCTCATGGCGGGTTTGTTGAGGTTGACAGTGGAGAGGGCGGTGCATGTTTCCGTCTTCTGTTCCCGCTGGGTAGTCGTCAGGATTGAGGTAGCGAGTGATGAAGGGTCCAACAATTTTGGTGGCCGACGATGATTCAAGCGTCAGGTTGGTAATCAGCCAGACTTTGGCGCAGGAAGGCTATCACGTCAGAGCCACCAATTCCGTCGCCACATTGTGGAAATGGATCCAGTCCGGTGAAGGTGATCTGCTGATCACAGACGTATATATGCCAGACAAGTCGATATTCGATGTGATGGGTGACATTCGTCATGAGCGGCCCGAACTGCCAATTATCGTGATTTCCGGTCAAAGCACGGTTCTGACCGCAACAATGGCATCAGATCACGGTGTCTATGACTATCTTCCCAAACCCTTTGACATCGATAATCTGTCAGATGCCGTCAAGCGAGCTCTTCAGAAGCGCACTGTAAAAGGCGTCGCGCCAAGCAGTCGTAAAGCTGAAAAAGACGAAGCCTTACCTTTGATTGGGCGCTCGACCCCAATGCAGAATGTCTATCGCGTCATTGCACGCGTGATGAACACTGACCTGACAGTTCTGATCGAAGGTGAAAGCGGAACCGGAAAGGACCTTTGCGCCAAGGCCATCCATGACCTCGGCAAACGCAAGGACGGTCCTTTTGTGGCAGTTTCCTTGGCAGCCCTACAAAAAGAACAGGTAGAAGCAGACCTGTTCGGCGTCAGCACGGAGTCCGGAGTGGGCAAGACCGGGCGCGTGGAAGAAGCAGACGGCGGAACGCTTTATCTGGATGAAGTCGGCGATATGCCGATCGAAGCCCAAACCCGATTGCTTCGCTTTCTCCAGGACGGAAAGTTTTCACCATTTGGTGGAGGCGATGTGCGCCAATCGGATGTTCGGATTATCGCATCCACCAAGCATGACCTTCAAACCCTGGTAGACCAGGGGGGCTTCAGGGAAGACCTCTATTATCGCCTGAATGTTGTTTCTCTCAAATTGCCTCCTCTCGTTGACCGCAAGGAAGACATTCTTGAACTGGCTTCTGCATTTCTGGTACGAGCGCGCCGGGAAGGGCTACCTGAAAAGCAATTGGATAAGTCTGCCTTTGATCTTCTGTCGGCCTATGATTGGCCGGGAAATGTCAGAGAACTTGAAAACCTGATCCGCCGCGTCGCAGCCTTGAGTCCCGAACCCGTCATCACGGCGCGTGAGATCGAGCGCGAAATGCGTCCGGTCGCCAAGAAAGAGCAGTCTGCCGGAGAATTCGAAGCGGAAGTCGAAGCTCTGCTCTCGCGCCATTTTCTCGCACGTTTGAGTGCTATAGATGGAGCGGATGGCGAGATTTATTCTTCTGTCATTGAACAGGTTGAGCGCCCACTGATCAAACTTGCTCTTGCAGCGACACGTGGAAACAAGGTGAGGGCGGCGTCCATTCTCGGGCTCAACCGCAATACGCTTCGTTCAAAAATCAACGGACTGCGATTGTCAGACACTGAATAAGTCAACTGTGTTGAATCAATTTTAATGTTGTATCATTGTCGCGCTGTGTTCATATGGACACAGTTTGAGTGGTGATGCGTATGAATCAGTTCGGCGACAGGCTGAAAACAAGCATGAAGTTCGGTCCGGTTGGAAAGCCCGTCCTGATTGTTCTGTTCATTCTGTCAGCGGCCATCGCAGCATTTTCGACTTACATGTCGGTCAGCGAAACGGGTCGAACCGCCGCGGGTGGTTCATCCGTTCTCATGTGGATGCTGCTGGGAAATCTGGCCCTGATACTGGTGCTGGGTGCCTCCCTTCTTGTTCCAATCTGGCGGCTGTATCAGGAAAACCGCCAGACCAGCGGAAGCGCGCGCCTCCGATTGCGAATTATTGCCTTGTTCGGTTTGGCAGCAATGTTGCCAACTTTTGTCGTCGCTGGTTTTTTGGGGGTATTGATCAACCGGAGTGTCGAGATCTGGTTTTCCGACAAGGTCAGGTCAGCGGTTGAAAGCGCTTCCAAGGTTGCTGAGGCCTCACAGCGCGCCATCGTGGATGATCTGCTCTTTGATCTGAATGAAGCCGCCCTGGACCTCAACGAACCAGAATATGTCGAAGTCTACACGTCTGATCCAAACACGTTCTGGGTATCTCTTGGAACAATGGCGAAGTTCAGGAACCTCACAACTCTCTACATTCTGAACGGCGACCGTGAGGTTCAGATGAAGGTACAGACCGAAGAAAATGGCCCAGAATATGTACCTCATACCGAAACCAACTGGATCGCCGCGCGAAATGGACGCCCGGCCGTCTATGTAAGTGAAGATTTCGTCGTTTCTGCAATATTGCGCCTGCAGGCCTATGACGACCTCTACATCTACGCAGCTCGCCAAGGACCTCAATCGGTGGCCGATCAATTGCGCGCAACCTCCGATGGTCTGACCGCCTATCGTGAAGCTGATGCCCGGAAAAACGAATTGCGGGCTGTATTTACGCTATCTTACGTAGAAGCAGCGCTTCTTGTACTCCTGATGACGGCATGGCTGGGTATGTCAGCGGCACGACGTATTGCAAGTCCCATCGGGACGCTGGCCGGTGCAGCACGAGCAGTTAGGGACGGCGATCTTTCCGTTCGACTGGAACGTCCTGTCATTCATGATGAAATTGATGACCTGACCGAAGCCTTCAATCAGATGACAATGAGACTGTCACGTCAGACAAGGGATCTGGAACGTGCCAGAGTGGATGCTGAAACGCGATCACTGTTCATTGAAGCTGTACTGGAAAGTGTTGAAGCCGGCGTTATCAGAGTGGACCCGGCATTCAATGTGACAATCGCCAATGCGTCGGCTTCCAGGCTTCTCAATGTGGAACTCGACAAGCTGAATGCATCCACAATTGCTGATGTCGCCCCGGAATTTCTGCCGACTCTCAGATTTGCGCTGGAAACCGGGAGCACGCAGGGAGCCAATATCAAGCGATCCACGGATGATGGTGTCAGGGAAATCCATGCTCGGATCGCACCAGAAATCGACAATGCAGGGTGTGTGATCACCTTCCATGACACCACGCGTCTTGCTGTCGGCCAGCGCCAGGCCGCCTGGAAAGATGTTGCCCGTCGGATCGCACATGAAATCCGAAATCCATTGACGCCTATTCAGCTATCAACTGAACGTATCAGGCGTCGCTTTGGAGACCAGATCACGACTGATCGTGAGATCTTCGACAAATGCATCGCAACGATCCTGAGGCAGGTGGGTGACATTGGCCGAATGGTCGAGGAATTTTCCAGTTTTGCACGCATGCCGAAACCCGTCTTTTCAACATTCGATGTATGTGAACTCGTCCGCAATGTCGCTTTTGCCAGAAAGCTGGCAGCACCGGGTATCAAGGTTTCAGTTCAGGTTCCGGACGGATATCTCAAAGCACTGGGCGATGATCGCTTGCTGGGACAGGCATTGACCAATGTCATCAAGAACGCCTGTGAAGCCGTGGAACGTCATGTGGAAGCCGGTGAGATCAAGGAGGGAAGTGTCACTGTGACTTTGGCCTCAGATGATGACCGCGCGCGTATAACGATCAGCGATACCGGCCCAGGCTTTCCAAAAGAAGGACGAGACCGGCTTCTGGAGCCTTATGTGACCACCCGCGAATCCGGCGTGGGCCTTGGATTGGCTATTGTGAACAGGATTATAGTCGATCATGGCGGAAGCATCGGTCTTGGTGACAATGAAGGTGGCGGCGCGCGTGTGGATATCACACTGCCGCTCGTTCCCGATAACAATGATAACGGCGCAGAACACGCTGACGCAGGAGTAGTGTAATGGCTTACGAAATACTCGTAGTTGACGATGAGATGGATATCCGAGAACTCGTCGGCGGGATTCTTGAAGATGAAGGTTACGCGGTAAGGACAGCAGCCGATGCTGACCAGGCTTTGCAGCAGGTTAAGTCTCGCGCTCCAAACCTGGTCATTCTGGATGTTTGGTTGAAAGGGTCAGAGTTTGACGGTCTCGACATTCTCAAAATGCTCAAGGAACTCGACCCGATACTCCCTGTGATTATCATTTCTGGTCACGGTTCGGTCGAAACCGCCGTGACTGCAATACGTCGCGGCGCATATGACTATATCGAAAAGCCATTCAAGGCTGACAAATTGCTGCTCGTCGTTCAGCGCGCACTGGAAAACGCAGTCTTGCGCAGGGAGAATGCGCGCCTCCAGAACATGTCGACCAGTTCCAGTCAGCTGATTGGCGACAGTCCGGCCATTCAGCACTTGCGCTCTACCATTCTTAAAGTGGCACCGGCCAATAGCCGCATTCTCATCTCCGGTCCGCCAGGAGTCGGCAAGGAACTCGTCGCTCGTAGTATTCATGAAGCGTCCGGACGATCAGACGGTCCCTTCGTTGTGGTCAGCGCAGCCAGTATTGAAGCGGATCGCATGGAAGCTGAATTGTTCGGCGAAGAAGACGAGAATGGTCGGCCCCGGAAAATCGGTCTTTTCGAGCGCGCGCATAGCGGGACATTGCTGCTGGATGAAGTTGCGGACATGCCAGCCGGGACACAGTCCAAGATACTTCGTGTCCTGGTCGACCAACATTTCAAGCGTCTCAACGGGCAGTCAGAGGTAGCCGTTGATGTGCGTGTGATTTCATCCACAGCTCGCGATTTGAATGAAGAAATCAGGGCTGGCCGGTTCCGGGAAGACCTTTTCTATCGCTTGAGTGTTGTTCCTCTTGAAGTACCCGCCATGGATAAAAGGCGGCAGGATATCCCTGAATTGATAGAACACTTCACAAAACTGATTTCTCAATCATCAGGGATGCCGATCAGACGCTTTTCAGATGAAGCAATTGCTGTCCTACAAACCTCCAACTGGCCTGGAAATGTTCGCCAGTTGAGAAACGTTGTTGAACGCATCCTGATCCTGGCCGGTGGAGAGCCTTCTGCTGCAATCACGCCTGATCATTTGCCACAAGAGGACAACTCTTCGGGAGGGGCAGGTGCATCCATGGAAATGATCGCCATGCCATTACGCGATGCACGTGAACAATTCGAGCGGGAATATCTTTCCTTGCAAATCACGCGGTTCGGCGGGAACATCTCCCGGACAGCGGCTTTCATTGGAATGGAGCGGTCTGCTCTTCATCGGAAACTGAAGGCACTCGGTGTTGATACATCGGTCAGCACTAGTGGATAGATAGCGAGTTCTAGAGGTCTTACATGCGCATTATCATTTGCGGTGCAGGCCGTGTGGGGCAGGGAATCGCTCAACGGCTGGCAGCAGACAATCACGTCACGATCATCGATGAAAACCCTGAGCTCATCGATCAGGTTGCGAACCAATATGAAGTGAATGGCATCGTTGGCCATGCTGCTCATCCTGGCGTTCTTCGCAAGGCGGGTGCTGAAAGCGCCGAGATGATCATTGCAGTCACTCATTCTGATGAAGTGAACATGATCACCTGTCAGGTGGCGCACTCATTGTTCAAGATAACCACTAAAATCGCCCGGATCAGAAGTCAGGCCTATCTCAAGCCAACCTATGCGAAATTGTTTACACAAGACAATTTGCCCGTCGACATGCATATCTCTCCAGAGATCGAAGTCGGAAATTCGATTATACAGCGTTATCTGACACCGGGTGCATTCCTGACGGCGGAACTGGCCGAAGGAGCCGTGAAATTTCTCGGTATAGAGCTGTCGTCCAGGTCCAGCTTTGTTGGGGCGACGCTCAAGGATATCCAGGAGCTGTTTGACGACGATAATCTGAAAGTGGTTGCGCTTGCCAGGCGAGAAGGTGGGCAAAACAAGGTCTGGGCCCCTCATGAGCGTGACACGTTAAACGCGGGCGACCGTATATACGTCGTCGCCGCAGTCGATTCCATCGACAAACTGTTTCGAGTGCTGGGAACACCGGAAGAAAAAGGACAGACTGTCGTTATAGTCGGTGGTGGTAATATCGGACTGTACGTCGCGGAAGCCCTGGAAAAGCGTGGCTTGTCTGTCCGCGTGATCGAGGGCGACGAAAAACGCGCAGAGGCGGCAGCAGAAAAGCTTCGGCGCTCAATTGTCATACATGGTGATGGATTGAACTCGGCCTTGCTGGAAGAGGCAGGTGTAGGTCCAGATTCCACTGTGATCGGCCTGACCAGTGACGACAAGGCCAATCTGCTCCTGGGGGCATTGTGCAAGAATCTCAATGCTCAGAAGGTGGTGGCGCTGGTGAATGATCAGGATTTGGCGCGAATAGGCCCGGATCTTGATGTTGATGTCATAGTGGATCCCCGTTCAATAACGGTGTCTCGCATCTTGCTGCGTCTAAGGCAGGGGCGCCTCACCAATCTTCAGACGATCGAAGGTGGAGCCGGTGAGGTTGTTGAGGGCAAGGTTCGGGAAACCTCCAAGCTCATAGGTATGCGATTGTCTCACAAGGATGATATCCCGGAAGGAGTGTCACCCGGTGCATTGGTCAGAAACAAGCAAGTGATGTCCCTGGATGAAAAAGTCATGCAAGACGACATCGTTATTCTGTTCAATGAAAAGGATAAAATGCGGCAGGCTGACCTTTTGTATCGCGTTCGCCCCGAGTTCTACTAAGTCGGGAGTTTCTTTGTGAATTTATCGGGCGTATTGCGGCAACTCGCATTGAGCAGCGGCTTCCTCGGAGCGCTTGCGATGCTCTGCACACTGATTGCACATCTTACTGATGAGCCAGAAGCCGCTCGAGGACTGCTGCTGACAGGTCTGTTCGCAATTTTCATTGCGTTATGTGGTGCCGTTCTTGTCAGGGATATACCTGCGAAGACCGGACCACGAGAGGCGATCTGGTTTGTTATTGGATTCTGGGTCATCACCCCTTTGATGGCTACACCAGCGTTCTGGTCGTCTGGGATTTCACCCACATTGACGGAAGCGCTTTTTGAAGCCATTTCAAACCTGACGACGACCGGTGCCTCACTATATGATCTGGCGCTGCCCGATGCGCTGAAATTGTGGCGCTCCTGCCTGCAGCTCGTTGGCGGTGTCTGGAGCGTTGCAACAGCGGTCGTGATTTTTGCAGCACTGAACCAGACAGGTGCGGGTGTTCAGAAAAGTCACTTCTTCACGTTGGACCGAGACAATATCTTCTCACATTTCGAACGTGTCGCGTTGAACGTCCTGGTCGTCTACGCCGCCGTGATATTTGTGAGCGTCGTTGCAATGACAATAGCAAACGCCAGCATTGTTGATGCACTGACACGAAGTATCGCAGCGGTGACAACAAGTGGCACATTGCTCAATGACGGTGACCCGGCAGCCTTTTCAACCGTTCCGGCCTTGTTTGTGTGTTTTCTTTTGTATATCGGCGCAACCAATATCGTGTTCCATATCGATTTGATCAAACGAGGCGAATGGAAGAGTTACAGTCACGATCCGGAGTTCATCTCCTTTACAATCGGGATCATATTAGTGGGGCTCGGGCTTTGCCTTTTGCGAGGGTGGTTTGATTTTCGGCTGTTTGCAGAAGCTCTATCATTCTTGTCGACGTCCGGGATGAGTGTAACCGGTATCGATGGTGTGCCTCAGCGCTTGCCGCAACCGATACCCGAAATCCTGGCATTCGTAGGCGGCTCTGCGCTATCAACAGCAGGTGGTATCAAGGTTGCGCGGACATTGTTGATGTTGAATCGGGCTGGAACGGAGTTCAAACGACTGGCATTCTCCCATGCAACAGCCCAGATCACCTTCAGGGGAAGAACACGAAGTGACTCCATCGTGATGGGCGTGTGGGTCTATATCCTGGCCTATCTGGGGACATCTGTAATCCTGGGACTGGGACTGACACTGAGCGATATGGGGTTTGACACATCCTTTCGCGCTGCCGTGGGTGCGATTTCCAATGTCGGATCATTGGTGCAGCCTGCCTTGTCGGGAGGCGATGCTTCAGAAGGTGCGGTCATGTTGCTGTCACTTGGTGCAATTCTGGGCAGGATTGAAGTCTTGGCAATCGCTCCGCTGTTTACGACCGACTTTTGGCGAAGATAATGGCAATAGCATTTGCGATTCGCGGCTCTGCCGGGTAAGCGGTGTGTTCGTGTGTTTTTTCATTGTACTTTCTAAAGTCCACCTAAGAGGCTGATTACCCATGTCTTCGGAAAAAAAACAAAATCTGCAGGACACTTTTCTGAATGCAGTTCGGAAGAGCAAAACTCCACTGACCATTTTCCTTGTAAACGGCGTCAAACTGCAAGGCGTTGTGACCTGGTTTGATAATTTTTGCGTGCTGCTGAAAGGCGATGGGCGTCCACCGCAACTGGTTTACAAGCACGCTATTTCAACGATTGCTCCGAATAGCCCCGTAAGCTTGTTTGAAGCTGCGGAAGCCGACGCTGCAGAGTGACGCGCGACCTGATCGAACAAGAAACGCCTGATATCATTGCGGGCCTTGTCGTCCCTGGTATAGGCGAGAACCCTATTCCGGATGGGACCCGCATCACCGAAACCGAGGGTTTGGTTGAAGCCTTGGGCGTGCGTCTGGGGTTTTCGATTGCATTGAAAATACGCGATCCGAATGCAGGCCAGCTCTTCGGCTCTGGTCAACTCGACAACATTGAACAGCATGTTCGCGACCATTCTGTAGACATGGTTGTCATTGATTGCGCGCTCACACCCGTTCAGCAGCGCAATCTGGAGCGTCAGCTCCAGGTCAAGATCGTCGATCGAACCGGCCTCATTCTCGAGATATTTGGTCTACGTGCCCGCACGTCTGAAGGTCGGCTTCAGGTCGAAATGGCAAGGATACTCTACGAGCGATCCCGCCTTGTTCGAACCTGGACTCACCTTGAGCGTCAACGAGGAGGTCGCGGTTTCCTGGCCGGGCCGGGTGAAAGTCAGCTTGAAGCAGACCGACGCATGCTCGATCGGCAGATAGCGCGCCTGAAGGTCTCGATCGAAGACGTTCGCAAGACCCGCAATATCCAAAGGCAGGGACGCCGCAAGCGCGGAAAACCGGTTGTTGCACTGGTAGGTTACACCAATGCTGGCAAGTCCACACTGTTCAACCGTTTGACCGATTCGAACGTTTTTTCAGCAGACATGCCGTTTGCGACACTCGATCCCACCATTCGTGAATTCACCTTGCCATCGGGTGATCGGCTGGCACTGATTGATACAGTTGGTTTTATTTCCGAACTTCCTACAACACTGGTGGACAGTTTTCGCGCAACAATCGAAGAAGCCATGGAAGCTGACATGCTCCTGCATATCCGCGATATCTCCGCAGAGCAGACGGATCAGCAGGCCGAGGATGTTGAAACCGTTCTGCAACAGCTGGAATCCGATGCGAAACAGGATCGCCCACCGCTGATCGAGGTCTGGAACAAGGCTGACCTGGTCAATGAAGATGATCTTGCCATTCTGAACGCACGCGCCGCCAATAGATCAGATGTCGTTCTTGTGTCGTCAAAGGACGGAGCAGGATTTGAAAACCTTCTGGATATCATTCAGGAGGTCGCCTTCCGCAAACGCGTCGTCGAAGATTTCATTCTCGAGCCCAAACTCGGTCAAGCGCGCGCATGGCTCTATGAGCAGGGTGATGTTCTGGAAGAAACTGGTGATGAAAACGGCAATATCAAATTGAAAGTCGAGTTGGATGAGGTTGTGCTGGCGCGCTTCCTTGAAAAATTTCCAACTGTTGATGTTGCATCGTAACGCACAACTTGAATGGCGCTGAATAAGTGGCCGAGTGAGGTGATGACATGGTTTGGGGCTGGGATAATCTGAGGGCGTTGATCGGGCTTGGCGTAATCGTCGGGATCGCGTGGTTGATCTCGGAAAATCGACGTTCTTTTCCGCTGAAGGTGGTCCTGGGAGCCGTGGCGCTCCAGTTCTTCTTTGCTCTATTATTGTTCGGCGTTCCAAAACTGTTTGGTGCCAGCAGTCTGTTTGGCGGAGGAGAGGGGTCGAACCCGATCATTTCGACGCTACAGAACGCAACGCTCAAGGGAACGCAATTCGTCTTTGGCTACGTTGGTGATAATTCCAGCTTTCCAGGAGCGGAAGGTTTCATACCTCCCATCTTCATTTTCCAGATTCTGCCCATAATCATCGTTGTTGCGGCACTTTCAGCAATGTTGTGGCATTGGAAAATTCTGCGGTATGTCACGCGTGTTTTTGCATTCCTGTTTGCTCGCATTCTCGGATTGGGCGGCGCGACCAGCCTGGCTGTTTCGGCAAACATCTTCATGGGAATGACTGAAGCGCCAATTCTCGTGAAACCATATATCAAGGGCATGACAAGGTCTGAGATATTCATTCTCATGACGACTGGGTTTGCAACGATCGCAGGCTCGGTACTGGTAGTTTATGTAACCTTCCTTGAAGACGCCATGTCCAACCCACTGGCTCAACTTCTGACAGCATCCTTCATGGCCGCACCTGCAGCCGTGGCACTTGCCTTGACGATTGTTCCTGAGACTGCTCCTGCTTCAGAGCGCGCCCACGAGCCTGACTTTGAATACCAGTCCACGATGGATGCATTTGCACGCGGGGCCAGCGATGGCCTTCAGATTGTTCTCAATATTGCAACCATGCTGATCGCGGCCTTGGCATTGCTCTACATCGCCAATGTACTCCTGGGAGCTCTACCCGACATGTTTGGCGCACCCTTGTCACTGGAACGCGTGCTGGGCTGGATCTTCTCGCCGCTCATGTACATCATTGGGGTGCCGATGGGTGAAGCTACACAGGCTGGCTCTCTGATGGGCGTGAAGACTGTTCTCACCGAATTCATAGCCTTTGAGCGGCTGGCCAATGTCCCGGATGCAGAAATGACCGCGCGCACCAGGATGATCCTTGCACATGCAATCTGTGGCTTCGCCAATTTCGGCTCAATCGGGATCCTGATTGGTGGGTTGAGCATTATAGAGCCGACCAAAAGAGACGTCTTCCTTTCGCTCGCCTGGAAAACACTTCTAGCCGGAACACTGGCCACCTGTATGTCTGGCGCAGTGGTCGGGGCACTGCCGGCGGCATTGTTCATCAACTAGTCAGTCGCGGGATGATTGAGTAGGCTGAAGTCTTGCATTCTGTTCATGACGAGAACAGTTGAATGGAATGTTGTGAGTAGAGGGGCCTCATCCTTGCGTATCGAAACCCGAATTTGCGGCCTGTTGTTGGGGGTGGCAACGCTCGCTGGCGCTGGCTGCGCCACACATCAAAAGGCGGAGGTGTCCGCCATCCAATTCGCGGCAGATCCAGACAATCACCTCGACTCCAGACCGCTAAAGGCGGCATGCGCAATCGGAGATGACGGGTTTCTTCGAGGGCGAGGAGCTGCGGGTGGACTATCGGGAATCGGTACTGTGTCCGCAGGAACTTATGTGTTCAACCGGATGCTCATGGGATTATCACCCGCCATTGCGATGGTGGACAAATACGCTCTGGACCAGAAAATACAGCATGTGCTTGAGCAGGATTCCGACGGTCGTCAGATAGAATGGATTGCGCCCAATTCAGGTGAATCCGTAGTTTTGAAACCTACAGGAACTCACTCATCCTTCAGATTGGTCACTGTTCCACGCGCGGAGGAAGTTGGCCGAACACCAGAGAGCTTTCGGCTTGAACGCGGTAGTTTCATCACGCTACGAGAATCCACCCTAAGGCCATCACCGACCATAGCGGGTGATGTCGCCATACAGGACGTACCGCCCGGAAGAACACTTGAAGTCTATGGAAGAGTGCGCGGTATGTACGGTGAAAACTGGTATATGGTTGGAAATGATGGCCGCGCCTATGGCTATATGGAACCTGCAGGTCTGAAACCCCATGAAGGTGAACAGGCCACCCGTTTTCATCGTATAACCGGTCCGACATTGAGAGATCCGGTAAATGCGACCGTGCCGTGCAGGGATCTGACTTTCTCGACCGCCAATGGTGAAGAAAGCGTTCAAAGTTGCCGCGGACCAGAAGGTGTGTGGTTCACGGATATGCCAGTAGGGTCAGCTGAAGGCCGTGTTGCCTGTCTTCCTGTTGCCCGCGCCAAATCCTTTCGCTGATCAGGAAGAGTATTGGCCAAACAGATCGCTTCCCCATCGGGCATAGACGGCTGTCGGCAATAGCCTGTCGCTCCGGGATTCCTTGAGCGTCATTTCGCCCCACTCCAGGCCGCCGCCCAAACCGGATAGGTGTGATGCCAGTGTCTGCCCCACAGACAGGTAAGACAATCGCACGGCATAGATTGTCAGAATGACAAAGAGCGGGTCAGGCGTCAGGACTGTTCGAACATTGCCGAGCAGCTCATCCAAACCTTCAGAAAGCTGCCACACCTCTTTCTTTGGGCCTCTGCCATATTTCGGGGGATCCAGTATCACCCCGTCATATTGTCTACCGCGTCTGATCTCACGCTGAAGGAACTTCATGGCGTCATCGCAGATCCATCGAATGGGACGATCATCAAGATCAGAAGAGGCCTGATTGTCGCGTCCAAAACCAATGGATTTCGGTGAGGCATCAAGATGAACGACTTCAGCCCCAGCCTGCGCGCAGGCAAGACTCATCATTCCGGTATATCCAAACAGGTTCAATACACGGACAGGTCTAGCCGCGCGTTTGATCCGCTCCGCTGCCCACGACCAGTGGACGGAATGTTCAGGAAAAAGCCCCAGATGCCGGAAGGATGCACAGCGGGCATTCGCGACCAGCCCGTTCCATGCCACCGGCCAATTTTCCGGTACCGAGCCTGAAGGAAAACTCCACGCCCCGCGCTCATCATCTTCAGACTTGTCGCCGCCGGCAGCGAATATGGCATCTGGTTTCCACGAATCTCTCGGCGTGGTTGAAGGCCATAATGCCTGGGCATCGGGACGGTCAAACCTGTAGTCGCCATAGCGCTCAAGCTTGCGGCCTTCACCGGAATCGAGAAGTTCATAGTCCTTCCAGTCATCCGCGACCAGCAATCTGAAATTCCCGGTTGGAATCGAACTACCTTGCGCCGTCATAACCGTGTTCTTTCCATATCTGATAGGAGGCAATCGCCGTCGCTTGTGCCAGATTCAGGCTGTCTGCCGAACCGGTCATGGGAATACGTATCAACTCATCGCATACAGCTTCAACAGTTTCCGGCAATCCGGATTGTTCATTGCCCATCATCAGGACGCTCTTGTTTCCATAGGTGACTTCATCATGAGCCAGAACTCCATTGATGGATGCGGCCGTGACCCTTAGCTGGTACCTCTGACGCCAGTGCGAAAAGTCGTCGAACGAAACCGCGAAAAACGGTACCGAAAAGACAGACCCCATGGTCGCCCTTACACATTCAACAGAGTAGGGGTCGCAGCATTGATCGATCAGGATGACACCAGCAACACCGCTGGCATCCGCTGTTCGCAATATGGTGCCAAGATTACCGGGGTCTCTGACCTGATAGAGTGCAATATATCGTGCCGGGTCAGGTAATTGCTGATCAGGTAAAGGCAATTCTCGCTGTTCAAATGCTGCAAGGACAGTTTGGGGATTGTCTTTGCGTGAGACGGCAGCCAGCACCTTGGGTGTCGTCGTCACAACGCGGGCAGTGGTCCTCGATGCACGTTCAATGATCCGCTCGACGTGATCACTATCTGTAGCTGATCCCGCAATCAGAGTGTGAAGGCCCCATCCCTTGTCCAGCCCTTCCTGAATCAGCCGCGCACCTTCCACCAGGAACACACCATGTTCTCGACGGTTCTTTTTCCGGTCGAGCCCTTTAAGAAATTTGACCACTGGATTTGATGTACTTGTAATGTGGTCGATGGGAGCGGCCATGGATTGGAGTTCTCGTGCAAGTAGAATATTATTCTTCGTAAGGCTTCAGAAGACGCTTTTAAGGCGAACTGCATTCTCAAACCAAGTCAGACGTGTATTCTGTTTTTATATGGCTGGGAATTGGTCTGTTCCGTTTCTGCAGAACTAGGGTTTAATAATGGATAAGCGTGATACGTGCTTACCGCTCCTTTGGCTCGGTATAGCGGGATTACTGTTATCATTGCTTTTCGGAATCTATCTGGGTTCTAGTTCGGCAAGCAAGATTGAAGGCAGAATTACGCGGGATATCGATTCTGCATTGAGCACTAACGGATATTCGGACTGGGCAAAAGCAGATGTTGATGGCCAGAAAGTTCGTCTGACTGGCCAGGCACCTTCTGCGCGCCTGAAAGATGCCGCGATCAACGCTGTAATGACTGCATCAGGCGCTGGCGGAGTGTTCCGGGGCGGCGTGACCAAAGTCATAGACAAGATGGAGATTGCACCGCTGGTCTCACCTTATGTCTGGTCGGCCACACGCAAGGGTGGCTTAGTCACTCTATCGGGGCACGCGCCAGACAGAGAGTCGCTCAAGGCCATCGTTTCGACTGCGTCAGAAAAGTTTGGTGAGGGTGTTATCGACGAAATGTCCCTGGCATCAGGTGTTCCCGAACATGATGGTTGGATAGACATGGTTCGGCTGGGGCTTGGCCAATTGGAAGGGCTTGAATCCGGAAAGGCGGTTCTGAAAGATCGGGACCTTTTGATAACCGGTCAGGCGCGTTCACCTGAAAACATAAGCGACATAGACGATGCGCTTATGTCCGTGAGCCACCCGTTCACAGCGGAGGCGGATGTAACCGGACCATATCATTGGTCAGCAAGTCACAATGGTGATGTCCTCGTGCTGGATGGATATATTCCGGATGAAGAAGCCAGACGCTCGCTGCTTCAAGTGGCACGCAACGCATTTGACGGTGAAGTGCTTGATAAGATGAAGATCGGTCCGCGCAATGGATGGGTTGCTATTGCAGAAATTGGACTGGGCCATATCGCCAAATTCAATTCCGGCAGCATCAAGCTTATCGGCGACACGTTCCTCATGACCGGTGACGCACCTGAAAGCGCTTATGCTTATCTTACAGAGGATGTCGCAAGTCTTCCAGCGCCATTCGCTGCCCAGATTGACGTCAATATAATTGCGCCAGCCATGCAAGAGATTGATGGAATTGATCTTGATGTTGTTGGCGATGAAAAAGAAGAAGCCTGCCAGAAAGCCTTTCTGAGGGTGATGTCATCAAACAGAATTTTCTTTGCGACGGCACGTGCTGATATCGACCGCAAGAGCGGAGAAACGCTGGACAAATTGGTTGAAGTGGCAAGGCGCTGCTCTGAAATGTCTATTGTCGTTGAAGGCCATTCCGACAATCGCGGGTCACGTCCGCTTAATCTGGAACTCAGCCAAAGACGAGCGGACGCAGTACGAGATTATTTCATAGCCAAGGGAATGCAGGCTGATCAGATGACTTCCATCGGTTATGGGCCAGACCGGCCAGCAGACTCCAATGATACCCCCGAAGGACGCGCCAATAACAGGCGTATCGAATTCAAAGTCGTCGGCGAAGAGGACGAATAATGTTTTATCTATTTGCTCATATGTGGCTTTGGATGCTGCTCGCTGCACTATGCGGCGGATTGATCGGGTGGGCACTCAGGTGTCGTCGATGCAGCCGTGAAACCGAAGCTCTGGTGGCACAGCGGGATACCGCCGTCGCAGAAGCAAAAACGCTACGAGCTGGAGGTGCCATCACTTCGAATACCGATTCACGCGTAACACAGCTGGAAAGCGACCTCGCGGCTGAACGGGACGAAATCGCCGGACTGAAAGCGAAGCTCGCCACCGCAACCGCTGCTGGATCAGCAGGAGTTACCGGGCTGACAGGCTTGGCAGTCGGAAATGCAGATGAAGGCGCTACAGATTCTGACGGCATGGACGATATCAAATGGCGCAATCGTTACCTTGAAAGCAGGGTGCGTTTTCTAGAGGGCAAGCTGGCTGAAACCGAGCCTGGTGGGACTGAGACTTCAGGAGCTGAGCCAAGCAGCGATGAAGGGCTGGACTCCAGCATGGATCAAGCCCGTCTGAAGTGGCGCAATCGCTACCTTGAAGGCCGTGTTCGATATCTGGAAGAAGACGCCGCCATCGCGCAGCGAAAACCGGAAAACTCTAAATCGCTTGGCGTAACTGCATTCACAGCTTCCATGCCTGTTTCATCTGAAAAGGAAGGAGTTAAGGAAGATGCGGTCAAGTCAGAAGAACTGTCTTCCGGTGCGGAATCCAAACCAAAGAAAAAGTCCAAGAAGTCCAGGAAAACGTCGACTAAAACATCCGTAGAAACAGCTTCGATTGCTGGTCTTACCGGTGCTGCATTTTTCTCAGCAATCGAGAAGGATGAAGGATATGTCGCTAGCGGTGCTGACGGTAAACCAGCAACATTGAAAGCCGCATTTGGTGGCAAGGCTGACGATCTTCGGGAGATCGCTGGTGTGGGGCCCAAACTGGAAAAACTGCTACATGAGCTAGGCATTTTCCACTTCGCCCAGATCGCATCCTGTACAGAGAAGGAAATCGACTGGGTCGACGAGCGACTGACATTCAAGGGCCGTATCCGTCGTGAGAACTGGATAGATCAGTGCAAATTGCTGGCAAAAGGCGAAGAGACAGATGGTCAGCGAAAGTACAGAGAAGGCAAGCAGTCCTGATATCGTCTAATCCGGGATCGATCGTGAAGCCAATGCGCCTGCATTGGCTTCCCAATTCTGGCCGTCAAACAAATTCACGCTGATCTTTTCGAAGTCATCCGGTCTGTCGAGACAGGCATGGGTCACAGCGACCCCATCAGGGTTGGATCTTGGGATGTAAAAACTGGTCACACCGCAGTTGGAGCAAAACAGATGTTGCGCGACCCCGGTATTGAAACGGTATTCGGTGAGGGCTGATGTCCCGGCTTTTAGAGAAAACCGACTGGTCGGAACTATGATGTGAGCATTGCCGGTCTTGAAGCAGATTGAGCAATTGCAGCTTTCAACGACGATCTCGTTCGGTAACAGGACTTCAAATCTGACATTTCCGCAGTGACACCCACCAGCACATATTTTTAGTGCGGGATTTGCGTCTTGCGACATCAGACCTTCTCTCGGTTTGTTGTGAGGAATTGCTCCAACAGTACATCTGACGCCAGGCTGGCGGGCATTTCACCAGCAGCGACCTTCTGCCGGATATCCACATAGAGCGCTGCTGTTTCCGGTCGGGATGCGAAAGCCTCTCTCAATCCATCGTCAATCAGAGTTTCCAGCCAACGCAATTGCTGTGCAGACCGACGACTATTGTGCGATCCGCTTTCCATGGTTTTCTTGCGATGAAGCGCCAGCAGATCCCATAGGTCTTCCAACCCTTGTTCAGCTTCACCTGAAATGGTCACGACCGGCGGGTTCCAGCTGGGGTCAACAGGCTCCAGAATGTGTAGCGCATTCTGATAGTGCCGTGCCGCGCGTTTGGCCGCGGAAATATCAATATCCGATTTGTTGACGGCAATGATGTCCGCGACTTCAAGCACGCCTTTCTTGATGCCCTGCAATTCGTCACCTGCATTGGGAAGCATCAAAACCAGAAATACATCCACCATATCGGCGACAACGGTTTCTGACTGCCCGACGCCGACTGTTTCGACGAGGATGACGTCATAACCCGCAGCCTCACAAAGTAACAATGTCTCTCGCGTCTTGCGCGCAACGCCGCCCAGAGTGTCTCCGGCAGGAGAGGGGCGCACAAACGCATTGGGAGCAACTGAAAGGCGGTCCATCCGCGTCTTGTCGCCCAATATGGACCCGCCATGTCGGCGTGAGGATGGATCAACGGCCAGAACCGCCACCTTCTTGCCCATTGAAATCAGAAGCGATCCAAATGCATCAATGAATGTGGATTTACCGACACCCGGCACTCCCGTAATTCCGATACGGTGTGCCTTGCCAGTGTCCATCATGACCTTTGCCAGCAGATCTCTTGCCTGGATCTGGTGATCCTTCCGTTTGGACTCGACAAGCGTAATAGCGCGAGCAAGTCCCGAGCGGGATCTGACGTCTTCTGGCTTTGGTGCTTGTCTCATTCGTATGAATTCTGCGCAGTCAGGATAGCGCGTGCGTCATGCACATCGCTGTCGCCATCAGGTTTCTCACCCTTTCCCATCAGGATCTCGATGAGAGTATTCGGCCGACTTCTGTCAGGAGTGAGGTCAATACCTACACCCATTCCAACGCCGACACCGCCACCTGAACCACCAGAAGCGCCAATGCCCACTGAAGGACGACCGGAGCTGCCTTTGGAGCCTTCTGTCCAGTTCTCATCCCGTACCACCCTGAACCAGTCATAGCCGTTCTCGACCGTCAGTTCAGCGGCGCGTCTCAACGCCAGGGCTTCCGTCTCAAGGCGATCTGCTTTTGCGCCCCCTGCAAAGGTCACGCGATAGCGGTTCGATTCAATCTGGATTTCCTTGTATCCCACTCCGTTCTTGGCGAGTGGCTGATATTCGGTAGGTGCCGACGCACAGCTGGCAAGCAGCAGGGCACTTACAGTCCCGATGATCAGTTTGCGCATAAGGCTTCCTTCTCTGTGACTGTGATTTCCAGCCAATGAAGAGCTCACTGTGGAAAATCCGGGCGAGGGTGCTCTGAAAAATAGATGCGTGCCTCATTGACCAACATATTTGCGGCATCAACGGTATCAGATGTTGAAACCGAAAGTTTCAGCCGCTCTTCCTCCATTCTCCAGAGAAAGTCCGCAATCTCTGCAGGGGGCGCTTCGTTCAGAAGGAGCCGCATGACAGCTGGAACAAACTCGGCATAATACTGGTCGCTTGCAGGGTTTTCATTGACATCGCAGGGATCCCAATCTCGCCAGAGCACCTCACCTACGGTCTCGGCAAGGCCCGCCAACCAGCGTTCCAATTCGGTTCCTTCAATCATGAGCTACTCCTGAGCGTTGGATTAATGTCCCAGTTCAGACCTCAGCTTTTCGATCAGTTCGATGGCTGCTTCTGCGATAACGGTCCCAGGTGCAAAGATGGCGGTTGCACCCGATTCATACAAGGCATCATAGTCCTGAGGCGGAACAACACCACCCACAACGATCATGACATCACTACGGTCCTGCTCGGCCAAAGCCGCCTTCAGCGCGGGTACGAGTGTCAGGTGTCCAGCTGCAAGAGAAGAAGCAGCGACCACATGAACATCATTTTCAACGGCCTGGCGCGCCGCTTCATCAGGTGTCTGGAACAAGGGGCCGATATCGACATCCCAACCCAGATCCGCCATGCCTGACGCCACAACTTTCTGTCCGCGGTCATGTCCATCCTGACCCATCTTGGCGATCAGGATGCGTGGACGACGACCTTCCTTGTTCTCAAATTCATCAGCAAGTTTGCGGGCGCGATCAACGCGATCGGATTTTGCGCTCATACCAGCAGCGTAAACTCCCTGAATTGACTTGATAACGGCCTTGTGACGACCCACGACCTTCTCGATCGCTTCGGAGATTTCACCAACGGTCGCATGAGCGCGTGCAGCGTCCACCGCCAGAGCAAGCAAATTGCCCTCGCCAGATTCCACTGAATGACTGATCGCCTTCAGGGTCTGGTCGACTTTCTCATTATTGCGCTCCGCCTTCAGCTTGGCGAGTTTTTCCAGCTGCATGCGGCGTACGTTGTCATTGTCGACCTTGAGAACAGGCACGTCCTCTGGTTCGTCCAGACGGAACTTGTTGACGCCTACAACAGTCTGAACGCCGGAGTCGATGCGCGCCTGAGTCTTGGCCGCAGCTTCCTCTATCCTGAGCTTGGGCAGGCCTTCTTCAATCGCCTTCGCCATGCCGCCCATTTCTTCGACTTCCTCGATATGTCCGAGTGCGCGTTGGGCAAGATCGTGGGTCAGGCGTTCAACATAATAGGAACCTCCCCACATATCGATTGTCTGACAGGTTCCAGCCTCCTGCTGGAGGAAGATCTGCGTGTTACGTGCAATCCGCGCCGAGAAATCGGTCGGAAGCGCAAGAGCTTCATCGAATGCGTTGGTGTGCAGGGACTGGGTCTGCCCACCAGCAGCAGCCATGGCCTCATAGCAGGTACGCACAACATTGTTGTACACGTCCTGTGCGGTCAGCGACCAACCCGAGGTCTGTGAGTGTGTGCGCAAGGAAAGGGATTTGTCGGATTTGGGGTCAAACTGCTTCACCAGTCGTGCCCACAACATGCGTGCGGCACGCATCTTGGCCACTTCCATGAAGTAGTTCATGCCAATCGCCCAGAAAAACGAGAGACGAGGCGCAAAGGCATCAACATCCAGTCCCGCTGCACGACCAGCGCGGATATATTCGATACCATCCGCCAGCGTATAGGCCAGCTCCAGATCGGCCGTCGCACCTGCTTCCTGCATGTGATAGCCGGAAATCGAAATCGAGTTGAATTTCGGCATGTTCTGCGACGTGTAGGCAAAGATGTCCGAAATGATCCGCATGGAAGGCACTGGCGGATAGATATAGGTGTTACGCACCATGAATTCTTTCAGAACATCGTTCTGAATCGTTCCCGCCAGCTTTTCAGGGCTCACACCCTGTTCCTCAGCTGCCACGATATAGAGTGCCATGACGGGCAGTACAGCACCGTTCATCGTCATCGATACGGACATCTTGTCGAGCGGAATGCCGGAGAAAAGCGTGCGCATGTCCAGGATGGAGTCAATCGCGACACCCGCCATGCCGACATCACCGACAACGCGAGGGTGATCCGAGTCATAACCACGGTGCGTGGCCAGGTCGAAGGCGATCGACAGCCCGCGCTGACCCGCTGCCAGGTTGCGGCGGTAGAATGCATTAGAATCTTCAGCGGTCGAAAAACCAGCATACTGGCGAATGGTCCATGGACGCTGGGTGTACATGGTTGGGTAGGGGCCACGTCCGAACGGGGCCAGACCAGGATAGTCATCCAGGAAATCGAGCTGGGAAACATCTTCAGCAGAATAGACGGGTTTGACCGGCAGTTCTTCTGGTGTGTTCCACACTTTTCCAGCGTCACCACCGGCGAGTTTGGCCCAGTCCTTTGCGGTCCCCGTTGAAGGGGAGCTGCTCAGATCAATCTTTGTGAAGTCCGGTGAAGTGTTGGACATGTATTTGGCTCCGGTGAGCAATAATATTCAATGGGTTGATGAGGTCAGCACCAATTGCCGCTCTCAGACAGACAATCCCAGTTCAGAAAGGGCGATTTCCAGGCAAGCTACGACATCGACGCCAACATGAATGAATTCATCAATGCCTGCTTCGCGCAGCGTGGCTTCCTTGTCGCCCGGCTTGCCAGCCAGATAGAGGCGAGACACACCTGCCGCCCCAAGGGCCCGTGCAGCGTCAGCCGCTTCAGCTGCGTAGCGATCATCTGAACCACACAAGCAGGCGAGAATACATCCTGTTGTCGCAAGACCTTTGCCAAGCTCTGCAGGTGTCCCGTTCAGGACTTCCGCGTGAATACCGCCAGCAGCAAAGAGGTTTTGAGCAAAGGTCAGTCGCGCAGTATGTTCAGACTGCGGGCCGAGAGTCGCCAGAAGAACCTTTGCCTTCTTGCCTGTCTTTGTCTCGAATGCCTCAGCATGATCTCTCAAACGCTCGAACGGACTGGACAATCGCATCGGCCAGAGTGAATCGACTTCTACAGAATGCTCATCAGACTTGAGGTCTTCGATACATGCGCCATTCTTGGCTGCGGACAGCAAAGCGGACCATGATTTACCGTCAGGAGACTTGCCGGTGGATTTTGCAGCTTTTGCAAGAATGCCATCCAGATCCACCTCGGTGACAGGAGCCGGGATTTCATCCAGATTGGGAAAGTCTGATACACCGGTAACCAGTTCTCGCCGTGTCGCAACATCCTTCTGACGCTTCGCGCGAACCGTCGAAACATCAGCCTGGAAACGCCCGATCTCGAAGGATTTGGCGATGCCACCTTCAGCTTCGATCTTCTGGAATTCTGCCCATGCTTGCTGCGCCATGTCTTCGGAAAGTCTGGTAACGCTCCAGGCACCTCCGGTCGGATCCATGACCCGCCCAAGGAAGGATTCTTCCTGCGCCATGATCTGGGTATTGCGGGCAATCCGACGCCCAAGGCTCGCAGGCAGTCCGAGCGCGTCCGTAAAGGGTCGGATCGTCACAATGTCTGCGCCACCCACACCTGCGCCAAAACACGCAGCGGAATTGCGGAGCATATTGGTCCACGGGTCACGAGCCGTCAGCATGCGACGCGAGGATATCGACTGAATCTTCATGGGAACAGGAGCGATGCCAAAGGCTTCTACGATCTTTCCCCAAATGCGGCGTGCAGCCTTGATCTTGGAAATTTCACGAAGAACATCAGCACCACAGGACATTGTGAACAGCATGCTCTTGGCAACTGCCTCACCGTCCATACCCGCTTCCAGACCGGACCGCAGATAGGTCACGGCGCTCGTAGCCAGCAGTGCCAGCTCCTGCGCTTCCGATCCGCCAGCTTCATGTGCCGGACGGGCATCAACCCTCAGGAACGTCGCGGATGAAAAATCTGCTCCGGCATCCTTGGCAAAGGAAAGGGCGCTCTTGACACTCTCATCGAAACTTTCTGTCAGATATCCGGTTCGCACGAGAGTGCCAATTGGATCGACATTGAACGCCACATTCTGTGCAGCGAGATCGCCACCCTTGTCGGCAATGGAAGCCGCAACAATGGCGGCCACAGCCAGATCGGCACCAGAGGATTCACCCGTTGCATCCAGACCGATAGCGGCCAGATCGAGCATGACGCCATCCAGAACCTTGGAAACATCATCCTTGTGGCGAATGCAGACACCGCGACCGCCAGCTTCATCGACACGAAGTTCAATGGAACTGACACCACTTTCAAGATCCTTCATGATCTCGGAGCTGGCCGTTTCGGGATCCGGGTGGGCAATGATCTGGCGAATATCCCAGGGCAGGAATTCATCCGGAAGGGGAGCGCCACCGCGAATGAAGGGCGCTATGCCGGGAAAACCGTAAGGATCTTCAGAAGTCGCTGCATCCGTTTCCCGATAAAGTGCCTTGACCGTCAGTCCGTCACTGGTCGTGGAATTCAGCTTCTCAGGCGGAGCGCCTTTCAGTGCCTTGTCGACCAGCTTGAGCCATTGAGATTCATCGCTCTCTGGGAAATCATTCGACAGAGGAAGAATATCGTCCGCCATAAATTCTTGCTCCATGTTTTTTTCTATCGTTTTACAGACTGTATCATCGCCTGTCGTCAATACAATTGATGAGTCTTGGGCTACGATGTCGCATTGCCGTATTCAAAGGGACGAAAACTCACCCCTCGGTTTGGTTTCGTCATGAACTGATTCTCGTATCCTGAAGTGTCGAATTATATCCGCAAGCAACTGAATTCTGAACATTATCTCATGAGGGATCATGTCCGGGATGAAGGAAATTCAGGCTTTCGCTTCTCAGAGAATGCACGAACACCTTCCTTGAAGTCATCACCAAATACAGCTTCTTTGAAATATTGTCGGGCTGGCGTTTTAAAATCCGAATTTCCACTGATATCCCTGATAACAGCTTTTACAAATTGAAGCGTGGTTTGCGATCGGCTCACCATGTGCTGCGCCAGCTTCAGCGCTTCCTCATGAGCTTGGCCTTGTTCGACGCTCACGGATACAAGCCCCATCTGGTCAGCTTTGGGAGTGTCGACCAGCTTTCCAGTCATCAGGAAGAACTTCGCATTTGCCTCACCAACAAGTCTGATCAGGCGCTCAACGTCGTTTCCTGAATACATGATACCCAGATTGGCTGGCGTAACGCCGAATTTTGTATCCTGAGCACACACCCTGACATCACAAGCGCTTGCGATTGCGACACCAGCACCGATGCAAACACCTTCTATCGCCGCTATGACTGGTTTGGGGCTTTGTTCAAGTGAAGCAATGGCGCTCTCCATTACATCCAGATAGTCCTCGACTGCTTCTTCAGTCGCGAACACCTCGGTAAATTCCGTGATATCGGCCCCCGCACAAAAAGGACCGGTCGGGCCACCGGTTAGCACGATGACATGAATGGCAGGGTTTTGATCATATTCAGCTATTTGGGCCGAAAGGCGTTTCCAGAACAGTCGACCTGCAGCATTCTTCTGCTGTGGCCTACAGAATGTCAGCAATCCGATCCCGTCGGATATTTCTGCAATCATTGGATTGAAATCACTCGCTGGAACTTGAACTACCGCCATCGATGAGGCTCCGAAGTTATTGGTCTGAATCTGATCATCAACGCTCTAGATCCGAAAGATGCGATGGCAAGTCCACAGATGCTCTCAAATTCTCTGTATTCGGTTTGGAACCGAGATTGTTTCAGATCTGAGACGATTACAGGGGCTTCCTCGTCATTTTTGATAGGCTTTTGCCTTCCTCAAGGCATTGTTACGCAGGATAACTGAGCATCGGTGATACTTATAACACGACCTTCTCTCCTAAGGGCACTGTCCTGAAGAAGGCGCGAACAAAACAGACGGGATGAACGCCATGAGTCATGAGGAACATGTATTTCCAGTACCGGAAGCTTTTGCGAAGGATGCGCTGATCGATGATGACCGCTATGCTGAAATGTATGCCCGTTCCATCAATGATCCGGATGGCTTCTGGCGCGAACATGGCATGCGGATTACCTGGTCAAAGCCTTTTACGCAGGTAAAGGACGTTTCCTGGGACAAGAATGATCTACATGTGAAGTGGTTCGCAGATGGCGAATTGAACATCTCGGCGAACTGCATTGATCGTCACTTGCCGGAAAAGGCGGATGATGTCGCCATCATCTGGGAAGGTGATGACCCCTCCCAATCCGAGCACATCACATATAGCCAACTACATGAACGCGTATGTCGCTTCGCCAANGTGCTGAAATCGCTGGGCGTGGAGAAGGGGGATCGCGTCACGATCTATCTTCCAATGATTCCCGCTGCAGCATACGCCATGCTGGCTTGTGCGCGTATCGGCGCAGTGCATTCAATCGTCTTTGCCGGGTTCTCTCCAGACGCCCTTGCAGGACGCATCAATGACTGTGAGAGCCGTGTCATCATCACCGCTGATGAGGGACTTCGCGGTGCCAGAAAAGTCCCCCTGAAGAAGAATGTTGACGCGGCCGTAACCCGCGCTCCGATCGTGGACAAGGTGCTGGTCGTCAAACATACAGGTTCATCGATCGACATGCAGGATGGCCGGGATGTCTGGTGGCATGAGGCAGCTGAAACAGCCTCCACACATTGTGACCCGGAACCTATGAATGCAGAGGATCCTCTCTTCATTCTATATACATCAGGGTCCACTGGCACACCCAAGGGCGTGCTTCACACATCTGGTGGGTATATCGTCTGGGCATCGATGACACATGAATATGTCTTCGATTACAAACCGGGCGATGTTTACTGGTGTACGGCAGATGTCGGATGGGTAACCGGGCACAGCTATATCATTTATGGCCCGCTCGCGAATGGTGCTCAAACGCTCATGTTTGAAGGCGTGCCAACATACCCTGATGCGTCGCGTTTCTGGAACGTCGTGGACAAGCACAAGGTCAATATATTCTACACGGCTCCAACAGCTATTCGTGCCCTGATGGGGGCAGGTGATGCATATGTGAAAAAGACCTCAAGAGCATCTTTGAGGCTGCTTGGATCAGTTGGTGAGCCAATCAATCCGGAAGCCTGGGAATGGTATCACCGCGTAGTCGGTGACGGTCGTTGTCCTATCGTTGATACCTGGTGGCAAACCGAAACCGGCGGTATCATGATCTCGCCATTACCCGGCGCAACGGACCTCAAGCCGGGCTCGGCAACACGCCCATTTTTCGGCATCCAGCCTCAGCTCGTCGATTCAGAAGGCACCGTGCTTGAAGGTGCGACTGAAGGAAATCTTGTCATCGCCGATAGCTGGCCCGGTCAGATGCGCACGGTCTATGGCGACCATCAACGCTTCATTGACACCTATTTCTCTGCATATCCCGGAAAGTATTTCACCGGTGATGGCTGCCGCCGTGATGCCGATGGTTACTACTGGATCACGGGCCGGGTGGATGATGTGATCAACGTGTCTGGCCATCGCATGGGCACAGCCGAAGTCGAAAGCGCACTCGTTGCCCACGACAAGGTCTCGGAGGCAGCTGTTGTCGGATATCCGCACGATATCAAAGGGCAGGGCATCTATGCTTATGTAACTTTACTTGAAGGTATCAGCGGCAGTGAAGATCTTCGTGCTGAACTCATCAAATGGGTGCGCACCGAAATCGGCCCCATCGCATCTCCTGACAAGCTTCAGTTTGCGCCCGGCCTTCCCAAGACGCGTTCAGGAAAGATCATGCGCCGCATTCTGAGAAAGATCGCTGAGGACGAATTCGGCAATCTTGGTGATACATCAACTCTGGCCGATCCGGAGGTCGTGGATGATCTCATCGCGAACAGGATGAATCGCAAACCGGAATAAACATCCGGCCGAAAATCGTGCCTTTGTCCTCTGTTTCAATCAGACTGGGGACAAAGGCGAAAAGTCAATCCTTCTCCGTGCATTTGACCTCTCGCCAGAGCTTCTCCATCTCGGAAAGTTCCAGCTCGCTGAACTGGCGACCAGATTGTGCGGCGAAAGCTTCCATCCCCTTGAAGCGCCGCTCGAACTTGTCATTGGCTTTTCTCAACGCTGCTTCCGGGTCCACCTTGTGATACCGCGCAATATTGGCAGCGACGATCAGCAAATCGCCGACTTCTTCCTCAATCGCCTCAGCATCACCATCGCTCGCAGCGTCTTCGACTTCCTGAAGCTCTTCATTGAGTTTTTCTTTGAGATAGGAAAAATTCGGCCATTCGAAGCCCGTTCGAGCAGCTCGTTTCAACAGCTTTTCTGAACGCGTCAAAGCTGGCAAGGCCAGGGCGACACCGTCCAGGGCGCTGGGTGCGCTCTCCGGGACACCTTTTGTGGCTGCCTTGAGCTCGCGCTCCTTTGCCTTGACGACCTCCCATGCCGCCGTCTGCGCATCTGAAGTTTCGATATCTGCATCACCGAATACATGAGGGTGACGCCGCACCATCTTGTCCACGATGACCGCAGCGACATCATCAAAAGTGAATTGATCGGCTTCTTTCGCCATCTGGCTATGAAACACCACCTGCAACAGGAGATCGCCGAGTTCTTCCTTCAGGTCTGCCATGTCATGACGCTCAATAGCGTCATAGACTTCATAGGCTTCTTCGAGCGTATAGGGCGCTATCGACTGGAAATCCTGTTCAAGATCCCAGGGACAACCATTATCCGGCTCGCGCAATCGACGCATGACCTCAACCAGATCCTTCATGGGATCGCCTGTCCGGCTGAGCGCTTTGTCTGTTGTGGGCATGTGTGTGCTCCTGCGTTCAATTCGCCGGCGGGGCTGCCAGAACATCGATTGGGGTCAATCCAAAGGACTTGGCCGGATTATTATAGTCACCGAACAGGATTTCATAGTGAAGGTGTCTGGCCCGCGCATTTCCGGTATGCCCTGTGGTCGCAATTGGCTCGCCCAGAGACACCTGATAGCCCGGTTGAATGCGAGGCGGGATCCATTCGATATGCGCATAGCGCGTAAACACGTCATCGCCATGTGAAATCAGAATTGTGCGCCCATAATCACGGTGCTTCGTGACCTCCATTACAACACCATTGCCAGCAGCATAAATGTCGACCGCAGTGCGATGATGAAGGTCGATACCCTTGTGAAAACCAGATCGCCGTTTACCGAAACCAGAGGACAGGCAACCCGTTTCGACAGGGGCCCGGGCAAGTGCAACGCGGTCAGTTATCTGCGCGAATTGCGAATAGCGATCTCGTGGTTGATTTGAGACCCGCATACCTGCGCAGACGTCAAGCCGAGTGGGGAAGGCGAATGCCATCTCCCGAATGTCGTCTGAATCAGTGGTGGAACTGGCGCAAGCCGAGAGCAAAGTGACGATCAGGCCCAATGCGTAACCAAATCTCATCAATCATCTCCTCGACGTTCCCCGAGAATTAGTCAGCGTCAGCTTTCTTCTTCGTTACCTTTTTCTTTGCCGGAGCCTTTTTCTTGGCGGCTGCTTTCTTTTTGCCAGATGCTCCAGCCTTGGCGTTGACCAGTTCAACCGCTTTTTCAAGCGTGATGGTGTCTGGTGTTACGTCCTTGGGCAGAGTGGCATTGGTCTTTTCATGCTTCACATATGGTCCGTAGCGACCTTCATAGACGAAGATGGTCTCATCCGTGTCAGGATGCTTGCCCAGTTCCTTGAGCGGTGCAGCCGCCGAGCCGCGCCGTCCACCATTGGCGCGCTTTTCTGCAATCAGCGAAACCGCCCTGTTAAGACCCACCTCAAAGATCTCGTTCACATCCGGCAGATTTGCATAGGTCTTCAAGTGTTGGACATACGGCCCATAACGACCGAGATTTGCCAGAATGGGTTCACCGTCCTCCGGGTGCTTGCCGACCTCGCGTGGGAGGGACAACAGCATGAGAGCTTTCTCCAGCCCCAGCGTCTCCACTTCCCAGCCCTTGGGAATGGATGATCGTTTTGGCTTTTCCTTGCCCTCTGGTTCACCCAGCTGGACATAGGGACCAAACCGACCCGAGCGCAGGGTAACTTCCTGCGACGTCTCGGGATCGACACCCAGAACCTTGCCGTCAGGATTGATCGCCGTTTCTGCTTCTGCGCCGTCAGTCGCGAAGGGACGTGTGTATTTGCACTCAGGGTAATTGGCGCACCCAATGAACGCTCCATGACGACCCAGCTTCAATGAAAGCTGGCCTTCATGGCAGAGCGGACATTGGCGCGGGTCTTCACCTGTAGGCTCGCCGGTCTTTTCATCCAGTTTCGGTGGGAATAGCCGGGCCGCCAGCACATCATTGAGCACATCGAGCACATTCGTGACGCGCAATTCGCCGACTTCTTCAATCTTGGATTTGAAGCCTTTCCAGAACTCCGTAAGCAATTGTTTCCAGGCAAGCTTGCCGTCGGAGACCAGGTCAAGTCGGCCCTCCAGTTCGGCCGTAAAGTCATACTCCACATATTGCGTGAAGAATTTTTCCAGAAACACAGTTACGATCCGCCCGCGATCATCTGGAATGAACCGGTTCTTGTCCATGTGAACATATTCGCGGTCGCGTAGCGTGCTGAGTGTCGATGCATACGTGGAAGGCCGACCAATGCCGAGCTCTTCCATGCGCTTGACCAGCGATGCTTCGGTGAAGCGCGGCGGTGGCTCGGTGAAGTGTTGCGTCGCATCTGCCTTGGTCAGCTCAATCGCTTCACCTTCGGAAAGCGCGGGCAGGCGGCCATCGTCACCATCATCATCGCTGTCATCCTTGCCTTCCTGATAAAGCGTCAGAAAGCCGTCGAACTTCACGACTTGGCCGGTTGCACGAAGGGTCGCGCGTTTATCCGAAGACACCATGTCAGCCGTGGTTCGCTCCAAAAGCGCGGTCGACATCTGACTTGCAACAGCACGCTTCCAGATCAATTCATAGAGCTTTGCCAGTTCGCCTTCCAGTCGAAGACTTTTGGGGTGCTTGGAAAAATCGGTTGGGCGGACGGCTTCGTGTGCTTCCTGGGCGTTCTTGGCCTTGGACGTATAACGGCGAGGCTTTTCGGGCACATAACGGTCGCCATAGGTCCGGCTGATCTCGTCGCGAGCACCGTGATAGGCTTCCTCGGCCATCTCCACACCATCAGTACGCATATAGGTGATGTGGCCAGCTTCGTAGAGCTTCTGCGCCGCTCCCATTGTCCGTGACGCGTTGAAACCCAGTTTGCGTGAGGCTTCCTGCTGGAGCGTCGATGTCGTGAATGGCGGTGGCGGATTGCGCTTGAGGGGCTTGGCCTCAACAGACGATACCGTGTAACCGCCAATTTTGACCGCTTCCAATGCCTTGTCGGCTTCGTCCTTGTTACGGAACGAGAATTTCTGGACCTTCTTTCCGTCCAGTTCATAAAGACGGGTGCCAAACTTGTCCTTGCTGGACGACAGCATGTCGGCCTTTACCTGCCAGTATTCCTCGGAAACGAAGCTTTCAATTTCCAATTCACGTTCACAGATCAGTCGCAGTGATACTGATTGAACGCGGCCAGCTGACCGGGAACCTGGCAATTTGCGCCAGAGGACAGGAGAGAGATTGAACCCAACCAGATAGTCCAGCGCACGTCGGGCGAGATAGGCATCTACCAGTTCCTGATCGATTTCACGCGGGTTCTTCATGGCTTCGAGGATCGAGCTCTTGGTGATCGCGTTGAAGACCACACGCTCGACTTCGACGTCTTTCATGACGCCACGTTTCTTGTTCAGCGCTTCAAGAACATGCCAGGAAATCGCTTCACCCTCGCGATCGGGGTCGGTTGCAAGTATCAGGCGATCGGCCTTCTTGACCGCTTCGGCAATCTCGTTGATCCGCTTTGCAGACTTGGAATCCGTGTCCCACTTCATTGCAAAGTCAGCATCCGGGTCAACAGAACCATCCTTGGAAGGCAGGTCCCGAATGTGCCCGTAGGACGCAAGAACATGGTAGTCCTTGCCGAGATATTTGTTGATCGTCTTGGCTTTGGCCGGGGATTCCACGACGACAACCTGCATTTAAATATCTCCCGGCAATGTGTTCTGGCTCAAATGGCGACAAGGTAAATTGCCGCGTTGAGCGGCGGAAAGTGGTGGAGGCTTCCGCGAAAGTCAATTCGCTTATTAGGCGGAATCGCGCTTGTCGTGCTGAAAGTTCAGTTTGTGACCGGCAAGGACGCAGTGCCTCCCGATTGACTTTCAGCCTCACCATCCAGTTCGAGCTCGGCAAGCGTTGCGCGTATAACCGGCATGGTCAATCCACTGGCTGCGGCCAGATCTTCAAGGCGTATCGGAGTTGGGGATAGCGCCTGCAACAAGCGTTGCCGATTGTCTGTTGCAGATTGCGCGGAGACCGCAGTGGCCAATCCGGATTTGGCAATACGATTGACCTGATGATTTCGCGGTGTCGCCATGCCTTCCAGCGCATTGATCACATCTTCAGCGTTCTCGATCAGCCAGGCACCCTGTTTCAATAGTCCGTTGGAGCCGGCCGTACGATCATCCAGGGGAGAGCCTGGAACAGCCATCACAACGCGTCCTTGTTCAAGCGCCATTCGGGATGAAATCAACGACCCGGAACGTCGTGCTGCCTCAACAACAAGTACACCCAGGCACAATCCACCGATGATCCGGTTGCGTTTGGGAAAGTCTCTGGCCTTTGCCGTATAGCCAAGCGGTTGCTCAGAAACAATCAGTCCGTGTTCAATGATCTCTTGATACAAGGATGCATGTTCCGGCGGGTAGATCGCATCAACACCGCCAGCGAGGACACCGATCGTCGAACCCCTGGCTCTCAGGCAGGCCATATGCGCTTCGCCATCAATTCCACGCGCCATTCCCGATGTGACAACATAGCCCGCTGCACTCAGATCTCGGGCGATATCGCGCGCCATCCGCCGTCCAGCCGCAGATGCATTTCTGGCACCGACCATCGCGATCCCAGGCTTGAGAAATGCAGTCATGTCCCCACGCACAGAAATAAGAGGTGGAGCATCTAGTATGTCTGCAAGGGCTTCAGGATAATCAGGCTCGCACAATGCAATCACACGCACGCCGATTTTCTGTGCGGCGGCAATCTCGTCCTCGATCATGGATTGAGGTGGGGGCGATGGTGCCTTGCGTGACCTTGTCAGCTCAGGCAATGCATCAAGCACTTTCTGGGCGTTCCAGCCGAAGCGGTCCATGAGCTGTTGAAAGGTCGTGGGGCCGATACGTTCCGTTCGGATCAGGCGAAGCCACGCGACACGTTCCTGATCTGATAAGGAACGTGTCTTCATCACTGGGCAGCAGCGTCCTGCGCATCCTGCTTTTTCTTGGACCCTATACGGGTCTCGGTTCCATTCAGCAGGCGTCTTATGTTCTCGCGGTGACGCCAGAACAGCAGCAATGCAAGTGCCGCCGTAATGACCACGGCAAACACATCATGGGTAATGAACCACGTGATCACGGGAAGCAGGGCAGCTGTCACGAGTGCGGCCAATGAGGAATATCGACTGATCAGGGCAACCAGAAGCCAGCTCACCGCAAAGGCAAGTGCAACTTTCCACATGATTCCAAACAACATTCCAATGAAAGTCGCGACGCCCTTGCCACCCTTGAAGCCGAGCCAGACGGGATAGCAATGGCCAACAAACGCTGCTGCGCCTGCCAGTAATCCGGCATGAAAATTATGGAAAAGCAGCGATACAAGACAGGCCGCAATTCCCGCCTTGCCTGCATCCAGTATCAGCGTTGCGAGGGCAAGATCCTTGCGGCCTGTCCTTAGCACATTGGTCGCGCCAATATTGCCGGACCCGATTTCACGAATGTCGCCCAGCCCGGCGAGCCTGGTAATCACCAGCCCAAACGGAACTGACCCGAACAGATATCCCAACACGATCGCAACAAGGAACGGCAGATAAGAGGGCAGGTCTCCCATTTTACGCTCCTTGCTCCGCAAGCATTTCTGCTTTGCGATCAAAAACAGTCAGCCCGTTCAAGAAGGTTCGCACAACCCGGCCCTGCAAGCGACGGCCATCAAATGGTGAGTTCTGGGACCGCGAACGCAGATCTTCCCGAACGCATTCCCACGGTGCTCCGATATCCACCAGGATCATGTCCGCCGGTGCTCCGGCAGCCAGACGACCTTGCGGCACTCCCAGAATATCCGCCGGGGCAGATGTGAGCGGACGCAGCGCATCAATCAAGGACAGCCGTTCGTCTTGAACCAGGCTGATCAGCGCCGAAATCAGCGTTTCCAGACCCGCCGCCCCAAAGGTCGCTTCAGGAAGGGGCAGGCGCTTGTCTTCTGGCGGTTGAGGGTCATGCGCCGAGACGACAGCATCAATCGAACCACGCGCCACACCGTCTATCATGGCCAGACGGTCCTCCTCGGACCTGAAAGGCGGAAACACCTTGCAGTAGGTAAGGTAATCGCCGACATCCATTTCATTGAAATAGAGATTGTTCGCTGAAACAGTACACCACACTTTCACACCACGATCCCGGGCACGTTCAACAGCTTCCAGCGCCCTGGCCGTGGAGATCTGATCGACCAATAGTCTGACGCCAGTCATTTCTGCCAATATAAGATCACGCTCTACCGCCATCAGTTCCGCGAGCGGAGGCGCGCCTTTCAATCCCAGTCGGGACGCAAAGGCGGAGCTGTTCATCATGGAACCGCGTGTCAGGGAATGAATGTCTGGGCGAGACATGACAATCGCATTGAACCCTGCCGCATATTGCATGGCCCGACGCAGCAATCCGATATCCTCAACGGCCTGCTCTCCGTTTGAGAAGAGGCGCGCGCCTGCCTCGAGCATCAGCCCGATCTCGGTCATGCGTTCGCCCTTGAGGCCAACAGTCAATCCGCCCGCTGCATAGACGCGCGCCGATTTGGCGGTGTCTCTTGCGCGCCTATTGATGAAGTCCACCAGTGCAACTGTGTCGATAACGGGGGAGGTGTCAGGCATGACCAGGAATGAGGTGATCCCGCCCGCTGCCGCAGCAGCCGAAGCCGTTGCCAGCGTTTCCTTGTTCTCATTGCCGGGCTCGCCGGTCTTGACGCGCAGATCAATCACGCCAGGTGCAAGTACATGGCCCTGGGCATCAATGGCCAATTCGACATTGGATGGCGCTTGGAAAAGATGCGCGCCAGATTCGATGATCACACCATCAGACGAAAAGATCAGACCACCCTGACAGTCAGTTCCGGAAGCTGGATCAACAAGGCGTGCATTGTAGATTGCGGTACGAGTCATCGCTGCACCTCATTTTGTTTGGCGCGTCGATCCAGAAGGTTTCGAGAGAGTGTGTGGAGGACAGCCATCCTGACGGCGACACCATTTTCCACCTGAGTGGTGATCAAAGAACGGTCGAGATTGTCGGCCACCGCACTTTCAATCTCCACACCCCGGTTCATCGGGCCGGGATGCATGACGAGCGCACCCGGTTTGGCCAGTTTCAGCTTCTCGCGATCCAGACCATAGAAATGAAAATACTCGCGAGTGGAGGGAAGGAATGCCCCCTCCATGCGCTCAAGTTGCAATCTGAGCATCATCACGACATCGCAATCAGCAATGCCTTCCTTCATGTCTGTATAGACCTCTGCACCCCATTCATCCGCACCTTTGGGAATAAGAGGGGATGGCCCAACCAGGCGCACTTCGGCACCGAGCAGGGTCAGCAGGAAGACATTCGACCGCGCGACCCGTGAATGCGCAATGTCACCGCAGATCGCAATCCGCAATGCAGACAGATCACCCAGCCGCCGACGAATGGTCAGCGCGTCCAGCAATGCCTGTGTCGGATGCTCGTGTTGGCCATCACCGGCATTGATAACCGCACAATCGACCTTTCTGGAGAGTAGCTTGACCGCACCTGACGCATTATGGCGGATTACCAGAAGGTCCGGCCGCATCGCGTTCAGCGTCATCGCTGTGTCGATAAGGGTTTCGCCCTTCTTCAACGATGAATTCTGCATCGCCATGTTGACGACATCGGCACCAAGACGTTTCCCGGCCAGCTCGAATGATGATTGTGTGCGCGTCGAGTTCTCAAAAAACAGGTTGAGAAGCGTCATGCCCTTCAGCACATCGACATGTTTGCGGTCTTGTCTGGAAAATTCCACATAGTCGTCTGCCAATGCGAGCAATTGCTCAACGTCCAGACGATTCAGGCCCTCAATGCCCAGCAAGTGTGGATGAGGGTAGTTATATTCAAAGTCTTTCGCCACGGCTGTGCCCCATGATTTTTCCGGGAGTAACTCTGATGCGGCGCGAGAGCAAGTGCACTCACCTGACTATGAATGGATTTGCCTGCAATTGTGTCCTCTCAGCCGCGTGTTTCAGCGAGCCTGTCAATGGCACCTTGCAGGATGTAGGACGCCGCCATCTTGTCGATCACCTCGGCGCGCCGTGCCCGGCTTGCATCGGCATCCAGCAAGGTTCTTTCAACAGCGGCGGTCGACAGTCTCTCATCCCAATAGGCAATGGGAATATCCCTGGTCTCCAGCACATTGCGCACAAACGCCCTGACAGATTGGGCGCGGGGGCCTGCGCTGCCATCCATGTTGAAAGGCATCCCCACAACCAGCCCGACACAACCACGTTCATCATAGATCTCGAACAGCCTGTTGAGTGACGGCTTCAGCTTTTTCACACGTGTGAGGGTTTCGACGGGTGAGGCAATGATGCGCAGAGAATCACATGCAGCGACGCCAATCGTCCTGGTCCCCGGATCAAGCCCGAGAAGTGCGCCGGAAAGCGGAAGTTCGAAAAGGTCTACCAATGCCATCGGCTATCCTTATCGGGATGGCCTCGCGGATGAAAGAAGATTGATGAGCAAAGGTTGGATCTTGAGAGGTTTATGGCTCCCACAGAGCATTTCTGTTCACATATTCCCAGATCATGCCTTGATTGGAAACGCGGTGCGTCCTAACCGTTCGAGTTCAATTTCATTGGAGAAACGATCTCGTGAGCGTAGACAAGGATACTGTCCGTAAGGTTGCCCGGTTGTCCCGCATCAAATTGCCGGAAGAGCGCGTCGAGCCGATGACGGAAGAACTCAACAGCATTCTGGGCTGGATCGAGCAACTCGCAGAGGTCGATGTCGAGGGAATAGAACCCATGACATCAGCCGTCGAACTGAGCATGCCGATGCGCGAAGATGTTGTCACGGACGGCAATATCCAGGACAAGATTCTTGCGAATGCACCGCGTTCGGAAGATGGTTTTTTCGTCGTACCGAAAGTGGTCGAGTAGAGCTGCCAATTTCAATTCCACCTGATTCCTCGCCTGTCCATTCAGGCTAATGTTGATAACGGGAGCGCCGCGTGAGCGACCTGACAAAACTGACCCTCAAGGCCGCAGTCGATGGACTGAAGAACAAGGATTTTTCCTCACGGGAAATCACCCAGGCTTTTCTTGATCGCATTGAAACCGTCAACAAGGACCTGAATGCCTATATCGTCGTGACCGGTGAAAAGGCATTGGGCATGGCCGATCAGTCCGACGCGCGGATCGCCAAGGGAGAGGGTGGTCGCCTGGAAGGTGCACCATTGGGCATCAAGGACCTGTTCTGTACGCAGGGCATCAAGTCGACGGCATGTTCTGCGATCCTCGGAGACTTTGCGCCGCCTTATGAATCCACCGTCACCCAGAACCTCTGGGATCAGGGCGCTGTCATGTTGGGCAAGCTCAACATGGATGAATTCGCAATGGGTTCGTCCAATGAGACCTCTCACTACGGACCCGTGGTAAATCCCTGGAAGCGGAATGATGGGGCAAACACGAAACTGACGCCGGGCGGATCTTCCGGTGGTTCGGCGACAGCTGTTGCATCTGACATGTGCCTGGCGGCAACGGCTTCTGATACAGGTGGCTCCATTCGCCAGCCCGCAGCTTTCACCGGCATGGTCGGGATCAAGCCCACTTACGGTCGGGCCAGCCGATATGGAATGATCGCCTTCGCATCCTCACTGGATCAGGCCGGTCCGATTGCCAAGACCGTCGAAGATGCTGCACTCATGACCGAGATCATGTGTTCGGCTGATGACAAGGATTCCACGAGCCTGCATATCCCTGTTCCCAATTGGACAAAAGACGTTGGAGCGGGCGTCAAGGGCATGAAGATCGGTGTTCCTCGCGAATATCGTGTTGATGGAATGCCAGCGGAAATCGAAAAACTCTGGGAGCAGGGTGTTGCCTGGTTGAAGGAAGCAGGCGCTGAGATCGTCGATGTATCCCTGCCGCACACCAAATATGCACTGCCAGCTTACTACATCGTCGCTCCCGCTGAAGCCTCCTCCAATCTCGCGCGCTATGACGGCATGCGCTATGGTGATCGTCACACTTCCGGGGACCTCATCGAAACATATGAAACCACGCGCGCAGATGGGTTTGGAACAGAAGTCCAGCGTCGCCTGATGATTGGGGCTTATGTGCTGTCAGCAGGCTATTATGATGCCTATTACCTGCAGGCTCAAAAGGTCAGAAAACGCATCGCGATGGATTTCGATGAAGTGTTTTCCACCTGTGACGCGCTCCTGACACCCACATGTCCGTCAGCCGCATTCGGTTTTGGAGAGAAGGCTGGAAACCCGGTAGAAATGTATCTCAATGACATCTTTACCGTGACAGCGAATTTGGCAGGCCTACCTGCTATCTCCGTGCCGGCAGCACTGGATACGCAAGGACTGCCCTTGGGTTTGCAGGTCATTGGGAAGGCCCTGGACGAAGCAAGCTGCTTCAAGGTAGGCGGCGTTCTGGAAAAGGCCGCTGCATTTTCTCACAAGCCAACTCTTTAAAATTGGGCCGTTCTGATAGGTGAGGTTTTCACTTGTCAGACACGTCCGCAATTGTTGAACTGGTTGTATTCTGATTTGCATTTTCGCCCGTAGCGGGAGTGTGAGGCGTAACAGTAGGGTATAGTGCAACATGTTGAACGGATTGATCGCCACCTTGACCCTTGCCGCTCTGGTCGGGGGGCTTGATGGAGAAAATGGTCAGCGCCGGGAAGCCAAGGCTTTTTTGAAAACCGAGGTGGAGTTGCTGGTCGCAGCTGAAAAACAGACCATGATAGCACCGCCCAGCTGGTTCACATGCATGTCCGAGGCGAAACAATCAAAGGTTCTAGAAAAGGAAGTTCTCCGTCTCTACCGTGAAGAAGAAGAGGCACGCCTCATGTCTCCGGATGAGCTGGTGCGGTGGGCCGTCGATGAATTGTGTGAGGATGCCTATTACGAGAACTGACGTCATCGATTCAGAACACCGTCAGTGAGACGAAGCGGGCCAATTTTAACAGACACTTAATTAATATTCCAACATAAACGTATATACAGTTTGCATACGTTTGCTGTTTGTTGTATATGAATGATTGGAACTTATCCTGTCAGCTTTGCATTGATCATACGGTCGTGAAGCTGGTGATATAATTTATTTGAAGGAGGCGGTTAAATGACAGTCGCCCAAAACATAAAAATTCAAGATGCAGTCATTCCCAGATTTGGCGTTAACGCCCGTCGTCTGAGAGGAGTGGACTGTCGCACGCGCATTGCAGACTCAATCGCAGCCGGCGCGCGTTGTATTGATACAGCCCAGGCATATGGCAATGAAATCGCCGTGGGTCAGGCTATCCGTGAGTCCGGTGTCAACCGTGACGATCTGTTCGTTGTAACAAAGGTTCAGATCAACGATTACAAGCCATATGATCTTCTGTGGTCGGTTCGAGAAAGCCTCGACCGCCTGCGCCTTGATCATGTTGACCTTCTGCTCCTGCATGGTGTCCACCCGAAACTCGGCCTGGACCGTACGCTGGACGCACAAAGAGAAGCTTGTGATCGCGGTCTCGCGCGCTTTACCGGTGTCGCCAATTTCAGTGCAGCTCAATTTGAACTTGCAGCTTCAAAAAGCGACAAGCCATTGATCTGTAATGAAATTGAGTACCACCCATTCGTAAATCGCGACAATGAACTCAAGGCTGTACGTGAGCGGGGAGCAGCGCTACTGGCTTATGCTCCGCTAGCGATGGGTGCCGTGAACATGAGCGAGACCCTGATCGACATAGGGCGCGAATATGATCGCACACCGGCACAGGTTGCGATGCGTTGGTTGATGCAACAAGACAGTGTTTGCGCCCTGCCAAGGCCAGTAGACAAAACTGAAGTCGCACAACTCATGGACATATTCTCATTTGAACTGTCCGCAGAAGCGATGGCACGGATCTATGATCTGCGGTCTGAAAACCTGGTGCTGTGTCATTCAGACGAGACGGCGTCCTGGTCAGAAGCTGCATGATTGTGATCATGGGTCTCGATTGATTTAGACGTAATTTGTTCCATCCTGATTATCCAACATCAATGCCTGTGGCTTAAAGTGGCCAGCTTGGAAGTGGTGTGGACGGGATGGAACAGTGCGTCAGGCAGTTCTCTTTGGATTGATTGCAATCTTTATTGGAGCCATCGGATTAGGCTACAACACGCTTAATCCGCCCCCCGCCAAGCACTATAAGATTGTCTATTTCGGAGCCGGAAACTGCGGTGCCTGCAATCAATGGAAGCGCGAGGTGCTTCCTGACTGGAAGCAAACAGCTGCCGGTCAGGATACCCGCATCGTGATCAAGGAAACCGCAACCCTGGCGGGTCTCACGCCAACGGCTTTCGGCTCCTATAATGATATCTGGCGCAAGGTCACGGCCAAGACACGTGGCGTTCCCGCATTTGCGCTCGTGGATACGGAAACCAATGAAGTGCAGGGTGTATATATGGGCAGCGGTGGTTGGCGGAGCCTGGCCCGCAAGGTCTCGACATCACATTACCGCAAGTCCCGGCTTGAGCTCGCTGACAACAGTTGACACTACAATCCGTGAAGAAGACAGCCCAAACACATAGAAATAACGCCGTACCGGATTGATATTCCAAGCAGCATCGGGTCAAACAGTCGCCTGATACTAGTTTTGATCCGCTCGCGATTCCTTCAGAGCGGAATGAAGTGAACGGCGAGATTCATGTCCGACAGAAAACCATATATACTCTCTGGAGCGACAGGCGACTGGGAAGTCGTGATGGGGCTTGAGGTCCATGCGCAGATCTCATCCAAATCCAAGCTGTTCTCCGGCGCTTCCACATCCTTTGGCGCTGATCCGAACTGCAATGTGTCACTCGTTGATGCAGCCATGCCGGGAATGCTTCCGGTCATAAACAAGTATTGTGTCGAACAGGCGGTGCGAACAGGATTGGGGCTCAATGCCCAGATCAATCTCTTTTCGCGCTTCGACAGAAAGAACTATTTCTATCCGGACCTTCCACAAGGCTACCAGATTTCCCAGTTCCAATACCCGATCGTGGGCGAGGGTGAGATCGAAGTGGAAATGGAGGACGGTTCAACCTTCATCGTCGGAATCGAGCGCCTGCACATGGAGCAGGACGCCGGAAAATCCATTCACGATCTTGATCCCAATGCGACATTTGTCGACCTGAACAGGTCTGGCGTGGCGCTGATGGAAATCGTGTCCAAGCCACATATCCGCAGCCCAAAGGAAGCGGCTGCCTATGTACGCAAGCTACGCTCAATCGTTGTGGCACTCGGGACCTGTGATGGCGAAATGGCTCAAGGATCACTGAGAGCAGACGTCAATGTCTCCATCTGCAAACCAGGTGCTTACGAAAAATTCCTGGAGACAGGCGATTTCGGCGTGCTTGGAACGCGTTGTGAGATCAAGAACGTCAACTCCTTCAGGTTCATCGAGCAAGCCGCAGAATATGAAGCCCGTCGTCAGATTGAAGTCGTTGAGGATGGCGGGGTGATCGACCAGCAGACACGGTTGTTTGATTCAGAAACCGGTGTCACCCGGTCGATGCGGTCAAAGGAAGATGCCCATGATTATCGCTATTTTCCCGACCCGGATCTGCTTCCACTGATTCTGCAGCCTGAATGGGTGGAAAACATCAAGGCGAACCTACCGGAATTGCCCGATCAGAAGAAGGCGCGTTTTGCTTCCGAATATGGTCTGAAGCCCTATGATGCTGGTGTGCTCGCCGCTGAAGCCGACAAGGCAGCCTATTTTGAAGAGGTCGCAAAGGGACGCGACGCCAAGCTGGCAGCCAATTGGGTGACGCAGGAATTGTTTGGCTATCTCAACAAGTTCGATCTTGATCTTGCAGACAGCCCTGTCTCGGCAAAGCAATTGGGTGGTTTGATAGACCTGATCTCGGACGGAACAATTTCCGGCAAGATTGCCAAGGACGTGTTTGCCAAGATGATCGAGGAAGAGGGCATTGCGCCAGCCGATGTTGTCGAACGCGACGGGTTGAAACAGGTTACCGATACCGGCGCGATTGAGAAAGTCGTCGACGATATCATGTCCGCCAACCCTGATCAGGTAGAGCAGGTCAAGGCGCAGGCTGCCGAGGGCCATAAGAAGCCCAAGGCCATGGGCTGGTTTGTCGGACAGGTCATGAAAGCTTCCGGAGGCAAGGCCAACCCGCAAGCTGTGAATGAAATACTCAAATCGAAACTCGGTATATAGATTCAGGAAGCAAACCAGCATCTGCCATGTCGATGAGTAAATGGCAGATGCTTCATTGTGTAATGTCAGCCCTTCTGTTTAATCTGTTCTTGAATGATCAACAGGAGAGACTGAAATGGCCGTCGCACGCGTAACCGAAATTATAGCTTCATCCAAGACGAGCTTTGACGACGCAATTCAAAAGGGCGTCAAACGCGCGACCAAGACACTGAAGAACGTGTCAGGAGCCTGGGTACAGGATCAGAAGGTCGTGGTGGAGAAGGATGAGATTGTTGAGTTTCGTGTCACCATGAAAGTCACATTCGTACTTGAAAAATAAGCACTGCAACTCGATCTCGGTCTGATGTTCGATTGCAGGTCACGGAGGAAAGTGCTGGCGATCAGTCAGCACTTGTTCTTGTCTCATGCCGATCACAAAAGCCGATATCGTACCCTGGAGTGAGGAAAACTTCATTCGCGGTGGTGGCCCTGGCGGTCAGAACGTCAACAAGGTCGCGTCGACGGTACAGCTTCGATTCAATCTCGCAGAGTGTGAGACTATCGAGGCCCCTGCCAAGGCGCGCATCATGCGCCAGCTTCAGAGCCGTATCACCAATGATGGCGAACTGATTGTACGATCAAATGAACATCGCACACAGGAGCGCAACAGAGAGGCGGCATGGGCACGCCTGCTGACGATGCTGAATGAAGCTGCTCGGCGTCCCAAATTTCGCGTTCCCACG
>PAQI01000025.1 GCA_002709235.1 Hirschia sp. | reverse complement strand
TTTCCGTCTTCAGCAAGCGTTATCGTTGAGCCGAAGGGCATGAGAATCTGTTGAACGACTTTCTGGTTGACCGGGTGATCTTCAACCAAAAGAATTTTCAGTTCATTTGATTGTTTGCGCGCGATGGCTTTTTGATTTGTGCCAATATCTCCATCGGGTGTTACCGAGCGGATCAATCGCATGGACAATGTAAATTTGCTACCGACGCCCAATTCTGACTCTACGGAGATTCCGCCATCCATCTGTTTCGCAAGAGCCAAGGAAATCGCCAGGCCAAGACCAGCACCCCTGACCTCATTTTCATGATGTTCAAAGCCTTGGGAGTAGCGTTGAAACAGGCGGCTTTGCAGATCTTCATCAATACCATGGCCACTGTCTGAAACTGTCACGGTTACGATCCTGGAGCGGTCATCACCTGCATCCGGGAGGGCGTCGAGCCGAATTTTGACAAATCCACTTCTTGTAAATTTTACAGCGTTTGAAGTCAGGTTGGCTACGATTTGACGAATACGAATGGTGTCGCCTTCAAATATGCCATCTGTTCCAGGTCCATATTCTATCCGAAAGTCGAGTCCTTTTTCCGCAGCTCGACCTCGCATGAGGTCAGCGGACTTTGCGATTGTGTCCTGCAGATTGAGTGGTGAAGTTCTCAACTCAAACCGCCCCTCGGCGATACTTGAGAGATCAATGAGGTCTGACAAAAGTCTTTCCAGAGTTTCGCCCGATGTTTCGATCAGCGAGACCATTTCCTTTTGGGCGATTGAAAGTTGCGTTTGGTTCAACGCGGTCGCCAGACCGAGTACACCGTTCAAGGGTGTACGGATCTCGTGGTTCAGATCTGCGATGAAGGCCGTTCTGGATCTGTTAATCGCTTCCGCACGTTCATTTGCCGCTTCCAGATCTCTTTGGGTCTGCATGAGCTGCATCCCTGTCTTTCGCAGTACGTTTGTTGAGTCAGCGCAAACAACCAGCAAGAGAACGCTGATCGCGAGAAGTGCCAGAAATGCTTCAGATTTCCAGTGCGTGACCAGAAAGACAAACATCACAGCGAAGTAGATGGTGCTTTCCAAAAGCAAACGCCGGGGGACGACACCGTAATTGGCGACAAGCACCAGCATACCGCCGAATACCATTCCCAATCCGACTATAACTCCGTTTGGGTCAGGTGACCAAAGTGCCAGAGCAGGCGGAATTGCCCAGGCGGAAGCGTAGACCAGTTTCAACAATCGCTGAATTCTGAGCCATTGTTGTTGTTGGTTGATGTCCTGTACTCGGGCTTGCTTGGCCTGGCTTCCGCCGAGAAACAAAGCGAGAATTACGATGGAGAGGCTCCACAAGCCTGCGTAAAGCGGTGGGGCCACCGTAAACAGGGCGAGTGACCAGATAATGATCAATGAAAATCTGGTAAGCGCTGTTCTGACGTGAACCTTCAGCACAGCGTTGAGCAGCACCGAGTCATTATCAACAGTTGACGTTTCTGAACAGTTCAAGCTCGAGTCCCCACTCTTGAGCGGGTCGTCAGTTTTTAGACATCTCCAGCTCAACTCATAGACTAAGCGTGTAGGGTTTCTATTTGGTGCATGATCGAGCGGAAACTTATGTATGGGTTTGATCTGAATATGCAGCGTTCAGGTGGTCATCGTTTCGATGCACGCCCTATTTCATAAAGGGCGATAGCAGCTGCATTGGAGACATTCAGGCTTTCCATAGCGCCGGAGATTGGGATTCGAGCGAGTTGCGTACAGGCCTTCGCGACAGCTGGTCTGAGCCCGGATCCTTCCGCTCCCAATACAATCGCAATTGGCGCATTCGTGTTAAATGCAGTCGCGATATCATCTTCTGAGTCGCCGGACAGTCCGATAACATTCCAATGAGCCTGGCAAAGCGCATCAATAGTACGTGCAATATTGACGACGCGGATCTCTCTTACTGTTTCAACGGCCCCAACGGCCGCCTTAGCCAAAACGCCGGAGAAGGGCGGCGACTTTCTGGTTTGCATGACCACTGTCCTCACACCAAAGGCTGCTGCAGACCTGAGGATCGCACCCACATTCATCGGATCGGTCACCTGATCGAGAATGACAATCGGCCCGCCATCTTCGATTGCGCTTTCCAATTCCAGCGGTTCTAGGAAGTCCGCCGTCAGCATGGCCCCCTGGTGCACTGCGCCATCTGGTAAGGCTGCATCAATTTCTTTTGGTTCGGCCAGTTGAATGTTGGTCTGAAGATTGTCTGGATCGAGACCAATGCGGATTGCCGCATTGCGGCTCAAAACCGCCTTCTTGATGGTTCGGTCCGGATTATTGAGCGCAGCGGAGACGGCATGTAGCCCCCATAGCGTTGCGAAACCTTCTTCAATACGTTGAAAAGAGCGGTTTTTTGGATTGTCTGTGAATTTCTTGCTATTGGGCGCATTGCCCCTGTTGCGTGGTTTGTTCTTCATGATTATAACGCGTGCTCCGCAGATCGACGGCCACAGGCATCCTCTTCTGAGAGGTTGACGTCAAGCTTCGATTTTAGGCACTTTGCAAGTGCCACATTCCGTGGAGGGATGGCCGAGTGGTTAAAGGCAGCAGATTGTAAATCTGCCGACGTATGTCTACGTAGGTTCGAACCCTACTCCCTCCACCACTTTCTCCTTAAGTGTGATGAACCGGATGATCGATCGACAGGCAGTTATGTAGTCTGGTTTCCCCGGGGTGCCAGGCTGAAGACGAAATTGCCGAGATGAGATAGAGGCAGCTGAACTGATGGAATTCAAACCAAGCAGATTTTCGGTTGCCCCGATGATGGATTGGACGGATCGACATTGTCGAGCTTTTCATCGCTGCTTTACCAAGCATGCACTGCTCTACACGGAAATGGTGACCGCTGATGCAATTCTGCATGGCGATCAGCACAGACTGCTTTCATACAATGACACCGAACATCCGGTTGGCTTGCAGTTGGGGGGGAGTGACCCTGAAAAGCTTGCACTGGCCGCAAAGCTGGGTGCGAGTTATGGCTATGATGAGATCAATCTGAATTGTGGCTGTCCTTCAGATCGTGTGCAATCGGGTGCGTTTGGCGCGTGTCTTATGAAGGACCCCGTGCGTGTATCTGATTGTGTGTCAGCAATGAATGAGGCTGTCAGCGACATACCAATAACAGTCAAATGCCGTATTGGTGTGGATGACGATGATCCATATAAGCGACTGTTTGAATTTGTGGATGAAGTTTCAAAATCAGGATGTCGCCATTTTGTCGTTCATGCGCGAAAAGCCTGGCTTAAAGGGCTTTCAGCGAAGCAGAACCGCAGCATACCGCCGCTGGACTATGATCTGGTTGCCAAATTGAAAGCCGAAAGACCCGATCTTGAAATCGTGCTCAATGGTGGTCTTGGCACCCTTGAGACCGCTTTGGAACATCTTTCCCGTTTTGACGGAGTCATGATTGGTAGAGCGGCTTATCACAAGCCCGAATTACTGGGACTGGTTGATAGAAAAGTCTTTGGTGCTGACACACCAGTCGTCGAAGCATTCGAGGCGCTACAGACCTACCGACCCTACATGGTTGCGCAGCTTGAAGCAGGGGTGCATCTTCATGGAATGACACGGCATATGATAGGATGCTTCAGCGGTAAGGGAGGCGCGCGTCAATGGCGCAGGACGCTTTCAGAGAAAGCTCCAGGAGCCAAAGGTGTTGAGAGCATAGCTATTTTTGATGAAGCGCTTGAGAGCGTTGCTCAACAGCTGGTTGTTGCTGAAGCTGAACAACATGTCGGTTAAGCTACTGATAGATGATGATGGCTTGGGGTGTCGTGCGCCACTCTCGGAGCTTCTGAAGAAAAGACATTCCTAACAAGGATTGTTCCAGATCACCTTCCAGCACGACAGCATCCACGGATTTGATCGTCACCTGACTGATATTGATTTCATCCAGCACCACTCTTGATCCAAATATCACGCCTCCTGCGGTCGTGATCTTGACGTCTTTGGGAAGGTCGCGCCATTGGATACCGAGTTTGTCAGCGTCTTTGACGGTCAGAACGCAAATCGACGCACCAGTGTCCACCATGAATTTGATGTGACTACGATCGTTGACCGTCGCTTCAGCCCAGTAGAAATCGTCCGCCTGCTTTTTTAGCGATGCGGCGGATGGGCCTGGATATTCCACTTCAAACCCAGAGACCGGATTCTGGACACGCTTGGTGTCAGCAACAGCCACACTTTGGTTGGCGATGTTGGCATCATGCTCTGGCCGCATATACCCGTCGCGTATTACAAATGCAGCCACGACCAGACCGACAGAAATGATGCCAGCTGTGATATAATTCGAGCTCAATGGGTCATCCTGTAGAAAAGTGCGATAAGGCAGGCGATGGCAAGCCAGATTGCCAAATATCTGAGCAAGGTCCAGCCCTGCGTGCGAAAGCCGGCAACCAGTCCGCCGGATACGAGGATGAGGTATCCGGTGAGAAGTGCAATGGATTGCAATGAGGCACCGTCAGACATTCGAGGCACAAAATCATCCTGCGTCAGCATCGCACCGACCAATAGAGCTATCAAAATCAGAGCGAGACTGATCAGAATTCGGGACATGCTGTGATCACCTTCACCGTTTGCCGATTTTCTCGAGATTCTTCAATCGTGCCGGTAATTGGTTTGATATTTGGTTTCGTTGATCCTGATTGATGGTGGCCCAGCTCGCGATTTCGTTCAACAGGCGACCACATCCCAGGCACCACCCCGTTGAGGAGTCTATAGTGCAGACGCCATTGCAAGGGCTGATTGCAGGTGAAGCGTTTTTTGATCCGTTGTCGGTCATATTTAGCGTATCCAATGGATCTGGGTTGCGATGCGGAGGTTGCTAAGCCCTTGAAAAACGGTCATATAGGACTCTCGCTGACAATGTAAATCTTGAACATCGGTTCCACTATGTCGCCGTTCGATGATATTCGCGCGCTTATCAAAGGAGCGCCGCAAGGTGATCTTGCGGCTGAAGCTACCGCACGCAAGCGCTGTGAGGAATTGATGATCCCGCCCCAGGGGCTGGGTCGGTTCAATGAACTCGCAATCTGGATGGCGAAATGGCAGGGTAGAAATCCGCCAAAAGTGGAAGAACCGCTTGTGGCGGTGTTTGCATCTTCTCACGGTGTTGCGAAATATGGTGTCGCGCCTGACCCCGCTGATGCGACGCCCCGAATTGTTGAATTGCTGAAGACCGGCCAGGCTGCAACCAACCACATTGCTGCAAGTGCCGGTGCGGGAATGAGAGTCTTTGAGATGGCTGTTGAGCAGCCAACGAAAGATCTCACCGAAGAGCCGGCAATGTCGCAAAAGGAATGTGCTGCAACCATTGCCTTTGGAATGGAAGCCGTAGCCGAGAAACCAGACCTGCTGGCACTTGGCGAGACCGGCGTGGGAGGAGCCACAGCAGCAGCAGCAGTAGCCTGTGCCCTATATGGCGGAAATGCGAGCTATTGGGTGAGGGCAGGAGACTGGATCACGCCTGACGCATTGGATCGCAGAGTTGATGCGGTGGCTAAGGCATTGCAAACGCATCGCGGTCATCTGACAGACCCACTGGATATCCTGCATCGGCTTGGGGGGCGTGAAATTGCAGCGCTTGTCGGCGCTATTGTGGCCGCGCGTACCCAGGGAATTCCAGTCATTCTGGATGTGTTCGCGACAACCGTTGCTGCAGCCATCGTCCATGCAATCGAGCCAGGGGCCGCAGACCATTGCATAGCGGGACATTTATCAACCGAACCTGCCCATCCGGCATTGTTGGATCGGTTAGGCCAGAAACCACTACTTGATATGGGCCTTCGAACTACAGAGGGCGCTGGCGCAGCTGCTTGTATTCCATTGTTGAGAGCCGCATGTGACGCACATGCGGGGATTGCGACCGTTGGTGATACAGGGTGGCGTCGGTGTTAACCACGATGCGCGTGAAAAGAATGTAATCGGCGATATGGTCCCCATCGGCTAGAAATCGGTTGAACTGCGTCACTAATCGGGTTCCATACCTGTTCACTATTCTATTGGAGGTCTCGCATGCGTATTCTGGCGGCAATTGTGGTGGGCAGTGCATTGCTGGCAAGTTGCACCACAAGCGATGATATTGGTCCTGGCTCTGCGACCACTGTTCCCCCAGCAGAAACAGCTGTTGAGAACACTTTGTCCGCACACGCAGAATACACCGCGCCCAAACCGGGAACGATGTTGACTCTGACATCGGTCTTCAAGGGAGAAGAGGATTCTGAGATCAATCAACTGGTCGTCGCATCCGGGCAGGACTATGCGATTTACGCGAATATCCTCGACGATGGTCTTCAGGGGCCGGGTGATTTCTTTATCGAATATTCCGGATTGTATTGGCAGGAGTGTGGATTGCCGCCTTTGACAGATTATCAAAGGCGCAAATTGGTGGAGCTATGGCCGCTTCAGCCTGGTGATGCTGTGCAGCTTCCCTATCAGGGCGATTTAAGTCAGATGATGGATATAGAAGTGGTGGGCTGGGCTGAGACAAGTACCGCACGGCTGGGCGATCTGGATGTCGTCAAGATATTGAACAGCTACGCTGAGAGGGACTATTCAACATTCAGTCCGCGTCTCGGTGTCTCCGTTCGGATCGATTGGGGAGAGCCAGGAACAGACGGGCATCTTGGTTACGATGAATTGACCGCCATAAAGCAGGTAAATCTGGCGGAATATGCTGAGTATTCGCAGATCGCGACTTCAGCCTGCCTGGGTGGCTGATTCGCGGGTTGCAAAGCCTGAATATAGTCAGGGTACCCTATTCATCTCTGGGTCTTCGATCGGTTCGTATTGGGCGTATCGGCTGAACGTTGAATTTCGTGTCAGTAAAGTCGCGACAAATTGCCGTTCAGGGAGCGGACCTCGCTGCTTTCAATGCGGTTTTTCACCAGAAACCGGAATAGTCGACCCTTTGGCCCCTTGCATAGGTTGTCAAAGCGTCCTACGCCAACCCCCAAACTTGGGAACGCTGAAATGCAAGACATTCAATCGTTGATCATCAACTATCTGCCTGTCGTGATTTTTTTCGTACTTGCGCTGGCAATCTGTTTGGCTTTTCTCTTGGTGACGTTCGTGTTCGCGCCGTCGAACCCGGACCCTGAGAAGCTTTCTGCATATGAATGCGGCTTCAATGCATTTGACGATGCACGCATGAAATTTGACGTGAGGTTCTACCTCGTAGCCATTTTGTTCATCATCTTCGATTTGGAAGTAGCGTTTCTATTTCCCTGGATTTTTCAGGTTGATGCCGGGAATGTGGCTGCATTCTGGTCCATGATGGTCTTTCTGGGTGTGCTAACGATCGGCTTCATATACGAGTGGAGTTCCGGCGCATTGGAGTGGGAATAATGAGCGATTTGAACAACGCAACTCCTCCTGCCATTAAGACAGAGCCGTCACGCGTTCGCGGGGACGACCCCATGTTTGCGAGCTTGTCGGATGAGATCGCCGACAAGGGTTTCGTCGTTGCCAAACTGGACGATGCCATTGCATGGGCCAGGACAGGTTCGCTCATGTTCATGAGTTTTGGTCTGGCATGTTGTGCGGTCGAGATGATGCAAGCAGCGAATCCACGCTATGACATGGAGCGCTTCGGAATGGCCCCGCGCGGTACCCCGCGTCAGTCAGATCTGATGATTGTGGCTGGAACGCTGACCAACAAGATGGCCCCGGCCATGCGCAAGGTTTATGACCAGATGGCAGAGCCGCGCTATGTCATTTCGATGGGCTCATGTGCCAATGGTGGTGGATATTACCACTATTCCTATTCTGTGGTGCGTGGCTGTGATCGGATTGTGCCCGTAGACGTTTATGTTCCCGGATGCCCTCCGACGGCGGAAGCGCTCATGTATGGGCTGCTACAGCTTCAGAAAAAGATTCGCAGAGAGGGAACGATTGACCGATGACACTCTCTGCTGAAGCTATCGACAATCTCAAGGAGCTGGCCGCTTATATTGAGGACGGTCAGGAACCGAGCGCTTATATAGAGCGATGTGAGGTTGTTCGTGGTGAGCTGATCATTCACGCCAAACGCGATCAGATTGGTAAATTGCTACGTTTCCTGCGTGATGATGCTCAGTGCAAGTTCGAGACGCTCCTGGATATTTGTGGTGTGGATTATCCCGCGCGCAAAGAGCGCTTTGATGTGGTGTATCATCTGCTTTCAATGCGCCTCGTGCAGCGCGTTCGGGTCAAAGTCACAACAGATGAAGAAACGCCTGTACCGAGTGTCGTAGATCTTTTTCCGGCTGCGAACTGGAATGAGCGCGAAGCTTTTGACATGTATGGAATCCTGTTTTCCAACCATCCCGATTTGCGGCGCATACTTACTGATTACGGCTTTGAGGGGCATCCGCTGCGCAAGGACTTTCCGCTTACCGGTCATGTTGAAGTGAAATATGATGAAGTGGAAAAGCGGGTGGTTTATCAACCGGTCAAGCTTGTCCAGGAATATAGAAATTTCGACTTCCTTTCTCCCTGGGAGGGCATGCAGGCTGTAATTCCAGGTGATGAAAAAGCCGTGGACGCGGAGAGCTGATAAAATGGCAGATGGCGCGACACAGAACGGCGATCACAACGACCGCAAATTCACGATCAATTTCGGTCCTCAACACCCGGCAGCGCATGGTGTGCTGCGCATGGTGCTTGAACTGGATGGTGAGATTGTCGAGCGGGTTGATCCTCATATCGGGCTGCTCCATCGCGGCACCGAGAAGCTGATCGAATACAAGACATATCTTCAGGCAATGCCGTATTTCGACCGTCTGGACTATTGTGCTCCCATGAACCAGGAGCACGCTTGGTGTCTGGCGATTGAACGTCTCGCGGGTATTGAAGTGCCGAGACGTGCGCAATTCATTCGGGTATTGTATTCTGAAATCGGACGATTGATGTCGCACATCCTGAACGTCACGACGCAGGCAATGGATGTGGGTGCGCTTACGCCGATCACCTGGGGATTCGAAGAGCGTGAAAAGCTCATGGTGTTTTATGAGCGTGCATCAGGTGGACGGATGCATGCCGCTTATTTTCGCCCAGGTGGAGTGCATCAGGATCTTCCGCCCGAGCTGATAGAAGACATCTATAATTTCTGTGATCCATTCCTGAAAATGCTCGATGACGTTGAGGGGCTTCTGACCGAGAACAGAATTTTCAAGCAGCGCAATGTCGATATCGGCAAGGTATCCAAGAAAGATGTTCTGGATTGGGGCTTCTCTGGTGTGATGGCGCGTGGATCCGGGCTAGCCTGGGATTTGCGCCGCGCAGAGCCTTATGAAGTCTATTCAGAGCTGGATTTCGAGATTCCTATCGGTCTGCATGGTGATTGCTACGATCGATATGTGTGCCGTATGGAAGAGATGCGCGAGAGCATCAAAATCATAAAGCAATGCATTGATAAAATGCCGCAAGGTTCTGTTCTTCCAGAGAATTCCAAATATGTACCGCCGCGCCGCGCAGAGATGAAGTCATCCATGGAAGCGCTGATCCATCACTTCAAACTTTACACTGAAGGCTTTCATGTCACGGCTGGAGAAATCTATGCTTGTGTTGAAGCGCCAAAGGGTGAATTCGGTGTGTATCTGGTGTCGGATGGGAGCAATCGTCCTTACCGCGCTAAAATTCGAGCACCGGGATATGCGCATCTTCAAGCGATGGATTATCTGTGTTCAGGGCACCAGCTGGCTGATGCATCTGCCGTACTTGGGTCTCTTGATATTGTGTTCGGGGAGATCGACCGATGAGTGTACGTCGATTTGATCTGGAAGCGGGCGGCACTAGCTTCTCGTTTAAAAGCGAAACCGAATCCAAGATTGGGTTCTGGCTTTCAAAATACCCCGAAGGCAAAAAGCGGTCGGCGGTAATTCCGTTGCTTTGGCTTGCCCAGAAGGACAATGCGGGCTGGTTATCCGAGCCAGCTATGCGCGCCGTCGCCGAACGACTGGAAATGGCGTATATAAGGGTCTATGAGGTCGCGACTTTCTACACCATGTTCCGTCTTCAGCCTGTCGGCGAGTGGCATGTGCAATTGTGTGGAACAACTCCGTGCATGCTACGCGGTTCAGAAACGCTGAAGAAGGTTTGCGAACGGAAAATCGGGAAGATTGGTGCCGTAAGCGCCAATGGTAAGTTGTCCTGGGAAGAAGTGGAATGTCTGGGGGCCTGCGTAAACGCGCCGATGGTTCAGATAAACGACTATTACTATGAAGACCTGAGCGAAGAATCCTTCACCAAAGTGCTGAATGACCTCGAAGCAGGGAAACAGGTAGAGCCAGGACCACAGGTGGACCGGATTACCTCAGCACCTATTGGTGGGCTGACGTCCTTGTTGGATGAAACGCTGTATGATGGGTCACGTGCAAAGTCATTGTCATCCATCCCCAATGCTCCGGTGCCGGAGCCAAGTGAACCCGTTGAGAAAGCCCGGCCCAAGGATAATGCCGGTCAGCCGAATGAGGCTTCCAAAGAAATATCCGGAGCAGCTTCCAAAGCGAAGGTGGAGACTGCCGGCGAGAAGAGCGTAAACTCAACAGTGGGTGAAGGCGCGCCGAAAGCTGGCTTTGGCAAGACCAAGAGCTTTGACAGGTCCAGAAAAAGCACTGCAAGCTTGGGCGGTGCAGGGGCCTCCAAGTCAGCGTCTGCTGCCAAGCCAACACTGAATGATGAGCGACGTCCCGAAGCATTGGCCGAGCCGCGCGAGAACGAAAAAGATGACCTGAAACGTGTTTCGGGTATCGGTCCGAAGATAGAGGGCGTTCTCAACAAGCTTGGCATTTTTCATTTTGATCAGATTGCCCGCTGGAACAGAGACAACGTCGCATGGGTCGATGGATATCTTTCGTTCCGAGGCAGAATAGACCGTGAACAGTGGATTTCTCAGGCCAAAGTGCTCGCCTCTGGCGGTGACACTCAATTCTCATCACGGACAACGGGCGTGAAGAAAGATGAGGGTTGAAATGAGTAGCTCTCCTGGCAGTCTTTCTCCTTCTTTGCTGAAAGCACTGGTGCTTGCGGCAATAGCTGAGATTGTTTGTATTGGCGGAGGTGTCGCCATGTGGTTTCAGACGGACAAGGTTATCTGGATTGTCATTGGTGTCGTTGCATCGCTCGGCTTTTCCCTGCCTGCTGTTATCCAACTGGTCCGTGCACGGAAGGGGCAAAACTGATGTTGCTCGACAAGGATCGAATTTTTACCAACCTTTACGGTCATCATGACTGGTCTCTTGAAGGTGCGAAGAAACGTGGTGCATGGAACTCCACCAAGGAGCTGATGCAGTTTGGTCCTGAATGGATCTGTGATCAGATCAAGGATTCAGGCTTGCGTGGACGCGGCGGTGCCGGGTTTCCAACTGGTTTGAAGTGGACCTTCATGCCAAAGGAAGTCCGTGACCGCCCTCATTATCTGGTCGTAAACGCGGATGAATCCGAGCCTGGAACATGTAAGGACCGGGACATCATGCGCCATGACCCGCATTTGCTGATTGAAGGGTGCCTGATCGCGTCCTTCGCGATGCGTGCGAATGCCTGCTATATCTATCTGCGTGGTGAATACATATTCGAACGTGAGCGTCTCCAGCAGGCCATTGATGAGGCTTATGCTGCGGGACTGGTCGGAAAGAATGCCTGTGGATCCGGCTGGGATTTCGATGTTTACGTCCATCACGGTGCCGGCGCCTATATTTGCGGCGAAGAAACAGCGCTGCTTGAAAGCCTTGAAGGCAAAAAGGGCCAACCACGCCTGAAGCCTCCATTCCCGGCAAATGCCGGCCTTTATGGTTGTCCGACAACTGTGAACAATGTGGAATCCATAGCTGTCGCGCCAACAATCCTGCGCCGCGGCTCCGGGTGGTTCAAGAAATTTGGGCGTGAAAATAATGCAGGCACCAAAGTCTTCTGCATATCAGGCCACGTAAATCGCCCATGTAATGTCGAGGAGGAAATGTCGATTCCTCTGAAGACCTTGCTAGAAACGCATTGCGGTGGTGTTCGGGGCGGTTGGGAAAACCTGAAGGCGGTGATTCCCGGCGGGTCTTCTGTGCCCATGCTCCCCAAGGATATCTGCGATGATGTTCTGATGGATTTTGATGCGCTGCGCGAAGTACGATCTGGTCTGGGTACTGCTGCTGTCATTGTCATGGACAAATCGACTGACGTGATCCAGGCCATCGCTCGCATTGCCTATTTCTACAAACACGAAAGCTGTGGTCAGTGCACGCCATGTCGTGAGGGGACCGGCTGGATGTGGCGGGTTCTGACTCGCATGGCCAAGGGTGAAGCAGAATCAGCTGAAATTGACATGCTGCTCGATGTCTCCACGCAGATAGAAGGTCACACGATTTGTGCATTGGGTGATGCGGCTGCGTGGCCCATTCAGGGGCTCATTCGCCATTTTCGATCTGAAATCGAAGAGCGAATTACAAGTTATCGTATTGGTCGCCCGCATGTGCAGGGCGGTACTGTGGCGGCGGAGTGAATTGTTGAAGCTCACCAAAGCCATAATAACCGCTCTGTTTTGCGCCGTTCTGATTGGAACAAATGCGTGGCTCGCTGCCATGTCATGGGCTCAAGACGCGTATATGAGCTGGTCGCAACAGGTTCGGTGGGCTGTGGCTGTCAATCTGGCGGCTCATGCTGTCATGGCCGTGTCGGCCTTGTTGGCTTTGGGCAAGGTCAAGTTGTTATGGGGTGCAGTCATTGGGGCGACCATGAAGTCAGCCGTAGCGCTTTGGGTGATTGGATATATGGGTAGTCCTGATCTTACCTCTGGTGCGTGGTTATTGGTCTGCTTCTGGATCCTGATTGCCCTTGCGTGCTATTTTGTCATTCGTTGGAACTATCCGGGTTCGGAAGTTTCAGAGCATCCTGAAAGAGAGTTTGCCTGATGTCAGACACCGCAAAAGTCGTTGTGGACGGCGTCGAAGTTGAAGTTCCGCGCAATTACTCGTTGTTGCAGGCCTGTGAGCAGGCGGGAGCAGAAATTCCGCGCTTCTGTTATCACGAACGTCTCTCAATTGCCGGCAATTGCCGCATGTGTCTCGTCGACTGGGAAGGCGCACCCAAACCAATTGCATCCTGTGCTCAGGCCGTAGGAGATATGCGCCCGAACCGTGATGGATCGCCTCCAAACATCTTCACGAAGTCAGAACGGGCTATCAAAGCCCGTAATGGTGTTATGGAATTCCTGCTGATCAACCACCCACTTGATTGTCCTATCTGTGATCAGGGCGGTGAGTGTGATCTGCAGGATCAGGCAATGGGATACGGCCGTTCCGGTAGTCGCTACAAGGAACCCAAGAGAGCTGTAGACGACAAATATATCGGCCCGCTGATCAAGACGATCATGACGCGTTGTATTCAGTGTACGCGTTGCGTGCGCTTTGTCGCTGAAATTGCCGGCACTGAAGAGATGGGCCTTGTTAGCCGCGGTGAAAACGCCGAGATCACGACCTATCTGGAGAGCGCGCTGACGTCTGAAATCTCTGGTAACGTCATAGACCTTTGTCCAGTTGGCGCTTTGACCTCCAAACCCTACGCGTTCAATGCACGCCCGTGGGAGCTGCGGAAAACTGAAACCGTTGATGTCATGGACGCAATGGGCGCGTCCATTCGTGTCGATGCGCGCGGCGGGGCTGTCATGCGTATATTGCCTCGCATCAATGACGAGATCAACGAAGAGTGGATCTCTGATAAGTCCCGATTCATCTGGGATGGTCTTGGCCGCCAACGCCTTGATCAGCCTTATATCCGTGAAAATGGAAAACTGCGCCCGGCAAGCTGGAATGAAGCCCTGGAAGTTGTCGCCGAGAAGCTTAAAGGTGACTCCTCGCGCATTGCTGCTCTGGCTGGTGACCTTGCATGCGCTGAGAGCATGAAAGCCACATTGGATCTGATGCGCTCTTTGGGCGTGCAATCAACAGATTGTCGACAGGATGGTGCCGCCCTGGGCGTTGATGCAGATGGCAACCGGATGCCGCGAGAGAGCTACCTTTTCAACGCCACTCTGATGGGCGTGGATGAGGCGGATGCGATTTTGATCATAGGATCCAATCCTCGCAAGGAAGCGCCGGTGCTCAATGCTCGAATTCGCGGTGCATGGTTGAACCGTGATGTTCCAGTGTCGCTGATCGGTGAAGCGGTTGATCTTTCATATCCATATGAACACCTTGGTGATGGTCCAAGAACATTGTCAGACGTCATGAAGGCGGGATCAAAGACCTTCGAATTGCTGAAATCCGCAAAGCGTCCGATGATCATTGTGGGGCAGGGCGCATTGGCTCGGCCCGATGGTGCAGCAGTACTCCATGAGATTTCGAAGCTTGCGGCGGATGTAGGGTGCTTTACTGCACCTGAAGGAGAAAACGAAGGCTGGAACGGTTTCAGTGTTCTGCACACTGCCGCGGCACGCGTCGGTGGCCTGGATCTGGGATTTCTTCCAGGAGAAGGCGGCAAGGACATCATTTCGATCCTTCAAGCTGCACGGTCCGGCGAAATGGACACGATCTTCTGTCTGGGTGTGGATGAAATTGCAGCCGCCAATTTTGGTTCAGCGTTTGTTGTCTATGTGGGAACGCATGGAGATGCCGGAGCGCACCGGGCTGATGTTATTCTTCCCGGAGCAGCATATACCGAAAAGTCAGCCACATATGTAAACACTGAAGGGCGCGTTCAGCGCACAGTGCGTGCTGTCGGTCTGAAGGGAGAGGCCCGAGAGGATTGGGCAATAATACGCGCATTGTCCGATAAGGTCGGAAAAGTGCTTCCATATGATACCATAGACGCGCTTCGCACTCAGATGAGTGACGACAACAAGATATTCATGGGCCTGGACTATGCACCACTGCCCAGTGCTACTTCAGCGCAGCCTCCTTATGGTGTTTCCGGAGAAATGCGTTCTGAGGTCTTCCGTTCAACTATAGACTCCTTCTATCTCACAAATCCGATCGCGCGTGCGTCCAAAGTGATGGCGGAATGCGCTGAGCTTGCTGTTGCCAAGCCAGCAGTAGCGGCGGAATAGGAGCGGGCGAATGCAAACTTTTCTTGAATGGACAAACGGCAATCCCTGGCTGACCGCGCTACTCGCTATCGGTCAGGTGCTGGCCTTCATGGTGGTATTGCTACTCAGTATCGCGCTGCTTTTGTGGTTGGACCGCAAAGTGTTGGCTGGATCGATGCTTCGTAAAGGCCCGAACGTCGTCGGCCCTTTCGGTTTGCTGCAATCCTTTGCTGACTTTGGAAAGTTCGTTCTGAAGGAAATCATAATTCCGGCAGGCGCAAACAAGACGGTTTTCATTCTCGCGCCGATCATATCCACGGTGACAGCTCTGATGGCGTGGGCAGTCATTCCGGTTGCACCAGGCTGGGTCGCAGCTGACCTTAATATCGGCGTACTCTACCTGTTCGCTGTTTCATCATTGGGTGTGTATGGCATCATCATGGGTGGATGGGCTTCGAACTCAAAATATCCGTTTCTGGGTGGTCTGCGTTCTGCAGCTCAGATGGTCTCTTATGAAGTCTCCATCGGTTTCGTGATCGTGACTGTGCTGATGTTGTCCGGTTCCATGAACCTCACAACGATTGTAGAGCATCAGGCAGGGGGCTTCTGGAATTGGAATGCATTTGCATTCCATCACTTTCCGCTGGTCCTTGTGATGTTTCCGATGTTCATCATCTTTTTCGTGTCAGCTCTGGCGGAAACCAACCGTGCACCATTTGATTTGCCAGAAGCGGAATCGGAATTGGTCGCAGGTTACCAGGTAGAGTATTCTTCCACTCCGTTCCTGTTGTTTTATCTGGCTGAACAGGTCGCCATCGTCTTGATGTGCGCGCTAATGACCGTGTTGTTCCTGGGGGGATGGAATTTGCCATTTCTATCCTTGCCGGATGGTATGTCGGCATGGCTTTCCAGTTTCATCTATTTCCTGGCATTCGCGGTGAAGGTCACTTTCCTGTTCTTCATGTTCGCCATCGTACGCGCAATCGTTCCGCGTTATCGCTATGATCAGCTTATGAGACTGGGGTGGAAAGTCTTTCTTCCAACCTCGCTCGTTGCCGTAGTTGCTGTATCGGCGTATGTGGTTTTCGTCAAAAACGCCGGCGGCGCGGTCTAGATTGGAGTAGTCTCGAATGTCTCGTATCGCACAAGCCGTCAAAGGTGCCATGCTTACCGATTTTGTTTCGGCACTGGGCATCGCCATGCGCAAGATCTTTACGCGCAAGGCGACATTGAACTATCCCTTCGAGAAAGGGCCGTTGTCCCCACGTTTTCGAGGCGAACATGCCCTGCGTCGTTATGCAAATGGCGAAGAGCGTTGTATTGCGTGTAAGCTATGCGAAGCGGTCTGTCCGGCGCAGGCTATTACGATTGAAGCGGAACCACGTGATGACGGTTCGCGCCGTACGACACGCTACGATATCGATATGACCAAGTGCATTTATTGCGGTTTCTGTCAGGAAGCCTGTCCAGTGGATGCGATCGTTGAAGGGCCAAATTTCGAATTCTCGACGGAAACCCGTGAAGAGTTGTTCTATGACAAGGAACGGTTGATTGCGAATGGTGACCGTTGGGAGCGAGAAATTGCACGAAATCTGGAACTTGATGCGCGTTACCGGTAAAAGAGCGCGAATCTCATTAAGTGGATCTGAGGAATTGATCCGCATCACCCCGTTCTCACCGTCCGGTGAGGCAACAGGCAAACAGAAAGAGGCGGACGCGTGCAGCTGATCGCTTTTTACATTCTCTCTACGGTCGTCCTGTTGTCGGCTGTGTTCGTTATTTCTGCCAGAAATCCCGTGCATTCGGTTTTGTGGCTGATCTTGTCGTTCTTTACTGCGGCCGGACTGCTTGTGCTGATCGGTGCTGAGTTTCTGGCTATGCTGCTCGTCGTGGTGTATGTCGGAGCGGTGGCGGTCTTGTTCTTGTTCGTTGTGATGATGCTGGATGTTGATTTCGTGGAGCTGAAGCAGGGGTTCCTCAATTACAGCGTCATTGGAGGGATTATCGCCGTTCTGATGTGCGCCGAGATCATATTTGTTGCCAGCGCCGTTGGCGCGGGAGATATCTCCAATTTTGATCCTTCCCCAGGTGCCGACACGAATGCCGCAGCTCTCTCAAATGTGCTTTACACTGACAATCTTCTCCTCTTTCAAATGGCGGGTGTCGTCCTGCTGATCGCCATGATAGGCGCGATCGTGCTGACGCTTCGTCACAGAACACATATCAAACGCCAGAAGGTTGAAGACCAGACAGCGCGTCATCGAGGTGACGCGGTATCAATGGTCAATGTTCAACCAGGTCAAGGTATCGATACCAGCGACAGTGAACGGGGAGCCACATCATGATGGAACTCACGCTTGGTCATTATCTGTCAGTGTCTGCGGCATTGTTCACCATTGGTGTTTTTGGAATTTTCGTGAACCGGAAGAACATCATCGTCATTCTTATGGCGATCGAGCTCATCCTGTTGTCTGTAAACTTGAATCTGGCGGCGTTTTCGGTCTTCTCAGGCACGATCGCTGGTCAGGTGTTCGCCATGTTGGTGTTGACGGTTGCTGCGGCTGAAGCGGCGGTGGGGCTTGCAATCCTCGTTGTCTATTTCCGCAACCGCGGAGAGATCTCCGTGGAAGACGTCAACATGATGCACGGCTGACAATAGAAGGAGTTCGGGGCGTGGGCTGGCAATCGACTGCAGCAATCATAATCGTTTTCGCACCCCTTCTAGGCGCGATTATCAGCGGGTTTCTCGCTGTAACGATGGACGAGAAAACCGACACCTCCAAGCGGGGCGGACGTGATCACATCGGTATGATGATCACGACGGGGCTTTTGTTCACCTCAGCAATCCTATCAATTGCGATTTTCACCTCGCAATGGCAGGGCGCTCATCTGGATCAGGTCCAGGTGCTGGCGCGCTGGTTGGACATTGGTTCATTGCAGGCCTTCTGGGCAATCCGGTTGGATGCAATTTCCATCGTGATGTTGGTCGTGGTGACAAGTGTGTCGTCGTTGGTGCACCTCTATTCCTGGGGTTACATGGCCGATGAACGAGACAGGGCGAGGTTCTTTTCCTATCTGTCATTGTTTACCTTCGCCATGCTGATGCTGGTTACGGCGAATGACTTCATACAATTGTTCTTCGGTTGGGAAGGTGTAGGCCTGGCCTCATACCTTTTGATTGGATATTATTACCGCAAACCGTCGGCAAATTCAGCGTCCATCAAGGCGTTCGTGACGAACCGCGTAGGTGATGTCGGACTAGCCCTTGGTATCATGACCGTCTTCCTGACATTTGGCACGGTCGAGTTCTTCCAGCGTCCCGAGATCAATGGTGTAGCGCAACCACTCGGCGTATTCGATCTGATCCGTGAAAACGCAATGCTGACACCGCTTGTCTCAAGTTTCGGGGAAGCAGGGCATGCGCAGGACTTGTCACTCTCCATCTTCGGCCTGACTGCCCCGGCGCTGGAAATTATCGGTGTACTGCTGTTTATCGGTGCCATGGGTAAGTCGGCCCAGTTGCTTCTTCACGTTTGGCTTCCAGATGCGATGGAGGGCCCGACACCGGTTTCAGCCCTCATCCACGCAGCGACCATGGTTACGGCGGGTGTGGTGCTGGTTTGTCGTGCGTCGTCGGTTTATGAGTACACAACCTTTGCCGCGAACATGATCACAATAGTTGGTGCGACAACGGCACTGTTTGCTGCAACTGTTGGTCTGGCACAGAACGATATCAAGCGCGTGATCGCGTATTCAACCTGCTCTCAGCTTGGATACATGTTCTTCGCTGCTGGTGTCGGTGCCTATTCAGCAGCGATGTTTCATCTGTTCACTCACGCCTTCTTCAAGGCGATGCTGTTCCTGACTGCAGGTGCGGTGATCCACGGAATGCATCATGAGCAGGACATGCGAAACATGGGTGGCCTGCGCAAGAAAATGCCTGTTGCATGGTTGATGATGCTGATCGGGACGCTCGCCATTACCGGTGTAGGTATTCCCGGGACGTCGTTGGGATTCGCTGGGTTCTTCTCCAAGGATGCGATCCTGGAAGAGGCCTTCCTATCCGGTGACCTGTTTTCTAAATATGCGTTCTGGTGCGGTATCACCGCCGCCATTCTGACGTCCTTTTATTCGTGGCGCCTGATGTTCATGACATTCGAGGGCAAGACGCGTGCTGACTCTCACACCTATGACCATGCTCACGATGCGCCGAATGTGATGAGGATTCCTCTATACCTTTTGGCGATCGGCGCGGTGTTTGCTGGTGTCGTATTCTATTCCACATTCATCAAGCAGCTTGGAACACCGAACCAGGAATTCTGGGGGAATGCGATCTACTCCGCATCCGCTGATCATGCTGCCGCAGACATAGAGGGTGCTTCAGCCGGTCATGGCGAGCCTGTAGAACACGGTGTCGTTGATACTCATTCTTCAGAGGCGCACGAACAAGCGGGCACTTCAGTCGGACACGGTAATGAACACCCTGAAGAAGGTGGTCATGAGGATGCGCATGGGCATCATCCGCCAGGCTGGGTGTTGTGGGCACCATTCTCTGCATGGGTATTTGGTCTTGCATTGGCTGTGATTTTCTACTTGCTCGCCCCCTCAATACCACGAGGCATTGGACAGCGGTCCGGTCCGATGCATTCCTTGCTCTACAACAAATGGTATTTTGACGAGATCTACAATTTCTTCATCGTGCGAACCGTGAAGGGGCTTGGAGATCTGTTCTGGAAAGTCGGGGATGGAAAACTCATCGATGGTCTCGGACCAGATGGACTGACATCACTCACCAAGGCTGGTGCAGGCAGACTGTCCAAACTCCACACCGGATATCTGTATCACTACGCTTTCGTCATTCTGATCGCTGCTGTGGCATTCGGGGCGGTTGCCGTGTTTGGCCAAACGGGAGGCAAATAGGATGGAATCCTTTCCAATTCTTTCCATGATCACCTTCCTGCCACTGGTAGGGGCTGCGATCATCTTGTTGACCCGTATGGCAGTCGGGGCACAAACAGAAAGTGACGATAAGGCGCGCGGAACAATTCGCATGGCTGCGCTGGTCATCACTTCTGCGACTTTTCTCCTGTCACTGTGGGCGTTGTCTGAATTCGATCCGTCTTCGGGTGCGACATTCCAACTTGTCGAGGAATATACCTGGTTCGCGCGTGACTATGCGCAGGCCGTGAATGCTGTTGAAAGTATCAACTTCAAGTTCGGCGTGGATGGGATGTCCATTCTACTTGTAGTGCTCACCACTTTCCTCATGCCGCTTTGTATTCTGGCTAGCTGGAAATCGATTACTCACCGTCTTGCTGACTACATGATTGCGTTTCTGGTCCTCGAAACACTGATGCTGGGTGTGTTCTGCTCGCTGGACCTGGTCCTGTTCTACATCTTCTTTGAAGGTGGGCTCATTCCGATGTTTATCATTATCGGGATCTGGGGTGGCAAGAACCGATTATATGCATCGTTCAAGTTCTTCCTCTACACATTGCTGGGGTCGTTGTTCCTGCTTGCGGCGTTGATCTATATCTATTCAACCGTTGGCACGACAGATATCGAAGTATTGCAGCAGCATGTCTTTGCCGAGAATGTGCAGATATGGCTATGGTTGGCATTCTTCGCGTCTTTTGCGGTCAAGCTACCGATGTGGCCGGTTCACACCTGGTTGCCGGATGCGCATGTTGAGGCACCCACAGCGGGGTCTGTCATTCTGGCGGGTGTCCTGTTGAAAATGGGTGGATACGGCATGTTGCGGTTTTCGCTACCCATGTTTCCCGATGCCTCTCACCTGTTTCAACCGCTTGTATTTGCGTTGTCGGTGATCGCTGTTGTTTACGCATCACTCGTGGCTTTCCGCCAAACCGACATGAAAAAGCTGATTGCCTATTCGTCAGTTGCTCACATGGGCTTGGTCACGCTTGGAATTTTTGCATTCAACGAACAAGGTGTGCAGGGGGCGATCTATCAGATGCTCTCCCATGGTTTGATTTCCGGGGCGCTCTTCCTTTGTGTGGGAGTGATCTACGATAGGGAGCACACACGCGATATTGCCTATTATGGCGGGCTCGTTCACCGCATGCCTTTATATGCAGCCCTGTTCTTGTTCTTCACAATGGCAAATGTCGGCCTTCCCGGGACATCAGGATTTGTCGGAGAAATCACGTCAATGGTAGGTGGTTTCCTGGCGGCACCATGGGCTGCAGCAGGGGCGGCATTGGGGATGATTTTCTCTGCGGTCTACATGCTCCATCTCTACAGAGAGACAGTGTTTGGCGAGATCACGAATGAGAAACTGTTCGACATCAAAGACGTGGATGCTCGCGAAGCTGGTATCTTGATTGTGCTTGCCGTTGCGACACTCCTCTTCGGCATTTTGCCATCATTGATCTTTGATCTGTCGCAGGGCACGACCCAGAATGTGCTCGACATCATGAACCTGAAGCTCACAGCGCAGTGACACAGAGGCGTCCGGAATGAACATCCTCCACGATATCACAATTGCAGCACCGGAATCGCTCCTATTGGCGATGGGATTGCTGGGGGTGCTGGTTGGAGCCGTTCTCAAAAACGGGTTCAATTCCTTTTCGCGCCTGTTTGGCGCTCTGGCTTTGTCGGCAGCAGCTATGCTTGCTGCGTTCCAAATCGGGTCCGATCCGGCATATGCTTTCAATGAGCTCTACCGTATCACGCCGTTTCTGGCGTTTACCAAGACGGTTGCATTTGGTGTTGCTGCGGTCGCACTCCTGATGTCCGGCGGCTATCTCGGCCGCGAGCAGATGGATCGCTTCGAATATTCCCTGTTGATCCTTTTCGGATCCGGTGGAATGGGCATCATGTTGTCCTCATCCAGTCTGATGACGCTTTATATGGGAGTGGAGATGCTGTCTCTGTCTTCCTATGTACTTGCCGCGTTCAACCGCGAAAGCAGGCGCTCCGCGGAAGCCGGGCTTAAATATTTCGTACTCGGTGCACTGGCTTCGGGGCTTCTGCTGTATGGGGCATCACTCGTATATGGATACACAGGCTCCACACAGTTTTCCGAGATTGCTGCGGCGGAATCCAGTATCGGCCTGATTTTTGGAATGGTTCTGATGTTGATCGGCCTGGGGTTCAAGGCATCAGCTGCTCCGTTCCACATATGGACACCGGATGTTTATGAAGGCGCGCCAACACCGGTCGCGGCTTATTTCTCGACCGCCCCAAAGATCGCTGCGGTTGTTGTCTTCGCAAACATAGCGTTCACAGTGTTTGGTGCTTTTGAAGAATCCTGGCGGATCATCGTCGGCATCATGGCGGCATTGTCGATGTTGGTCGGTGCATTTGGCGGTCTGGGTCAAAACAACATCAAGCGCCTGCTTGCCTATTCATCCATCGGTAATGTGGGTTTTGCCTTTATGGCAATTGCATCCGGTGAACTTTACGGCGCGAGTCCAACGCTGACTTATATGACAATATATGTCCTCACCACGCTCGGTATCTTTGGTGTCGTGCTGGCGATGCGTCGCCGCGAGGGAATGGTAGAAGATATTTCAGACCTGAACGGCCTGTCCCAACGAAAACCTGGTCTGGCGATAGCTCTTACCGCTCTCGTATTTTCGGTCGCTGGTATTCCGCCACTTGCAGGTTTCCTCGGCAAATTTCTTGTCTTTGAGGCTGCAATTCGGGCAGAACTCTATTGGCTTGTAGGGGTTGGAATTATCGGATCTGTGGTATCTTTGGCCTATTATCTGCGGATCATTTGGGCCGTTTGGGCGAAGGATGCGGCTGAGAGCTTCGAGGCTACAGACGGTGTTGTTCGATTATCCGTCTATGGATCAGCGATTCTGGCCTTTCCGGTTCTGGTTATCTGGATAACCTGGCTAAATAATCTTGCCATGAATGCTTCACCGGCGTGAGTGCCGACTTCTGATGTTCAAAAATCTGGAGACCGCACTTCTTCAGCCTTGGCCACGAATATGGCTTCAGGAGATCGACAGTACAAATGCAGAGGCCTGTCGGCGCATAGCACGTGGTGAACTTGGACCGACATGGATCGCTGCGCGTAGTCAAACGTCTGGTCGTGGGCGCAGGGGACGTGAGTGGCTCTCTGAAACAGGAAATCTGTTTACCACAGCATATTTCCCATTGGAACGGTCGCCAGCTTTTGCAGGGTTGGTCTGCTTTACAACATGTATTTCTCTTAGAGCTGCTCTCGGTGAACTGGGTGTGGATGTCTCGGAAATACAGTATAAATGGCCAAATGATCTGCGTTGGCGAGGACGCAAACTAAGCGGCATACTGATAGAGACGTCACCACTTGCACAGGATGCATTGGCCATGTGCGTTGGAGTTGGTGTGAATATAATCAGTGCACCGGATACGGATCAGAAGACGGCATGCGTGAACAATTTACCGTCTGCAGCAAGCAGCCTTTCGGCAGATGGTCTATTGGAGGCTTTTGCTGAGTGCTTCAAGTCTGAATTGATCAGTCTGCTTACAAATGGATTTGATCAGACGCGACTCAAATGGTTGGATCATGCAGAAGGTTTGAATGAGACTATTAGCGTAACAGTGGGTGCTGAGCGAATCTCTGGTATTCTTATAGGTCTTGATGCGGATGGTTCGCTGGTTATGCAAATGCAGGATGGCCAAAAACGTCGTATTACGGCAGGTGATGTGCAATTGATCGCGGATTGAGCGGTTCTGATACCGATTAAAGAATAGGGTGAGCCTCTCCATGCTGCTGGCTATCGATACAGGAAACACCAATACGCTGTTTGCCGTCCATGACGGGGAGAAGTGGCGTGCTCAATGGCGCAGTGCGACAGATTCAACGAAGACTGCGGATGACTATGCTGTGTGGTTGACGGCTTTGTTGACCATGGAAAATCTGAAACTGTCCGATATCGACGATTGTATCATTTCCACAGTTGTGCCTCAGGGCCTTTTCAATATGCGCAATTTTGCGCGACGTTATCTGGGCGTTGAACCATTTGTCATCGGAGAAAACGTTGTGCTGGGCGTCGAAGTCAGAATTCCCAAGCCGAGTGAAGTTGGTGCGGACCGGTTGGTGAATGCTGTTGGGGCCAAGGTGTGCTATGAAGGCCCCCTGATCATCATTGATAGCGGAACCGCCACCACATTTGATGTCGTGGGAACGGACGGCGCATTTGAGGGGGGCGTAATTTCGCCGGGAATAAATTTGTCCATGCGGGCCCTTCACGATGCTTCAGCCAAATTACCTCGTGTCGCCATTCAGAAGCCCGATCAGGGCAAGGTCATTGGGACTGACACCGTAACTGCGATGCACTCTGGAGTGTTCTGGGGATATATGGAACTGATTGATGGTATCATCAGACGCATCAAGGATGAATATGGTCGCGATATGACTGTCGTGGCGACAGGCGGTGTGCACTCACTTTTCGAAGGAGCGACGCGATCAATTGATCACTTCGATCCTGACCTAACAATTCGCGGTCTTCTCGTGCTTTACGAGCGCAATCTTGCGGCCGCATCCTCAGAAAATAAATCATGAAACACAAAGAACTTATATTCCTGCCGCTCGGCGGATGTCGGGAAATCGGTATGAACCTGAATGCTTATGCGTTTGGGACGCCGGCAGACCGCCGCTGGATTCTGGTGGATGTTGGTGTGACATTTGGCGGTCCGGACACACCTGGTATCGACTTGATCATGCCCGATCCATCTTTTCTTGAAACCGAGCGTGATCGGATTGAAGCAATTATCCTGACACATGCTCATGAAGATCACATAGGGGCGATAGCGCATCTCTGGCCAAGGTTTCAGGTGCCCGTCTATGCAACGGCGTTCACAGCCTATCTGGTGCAGGACAAGTTGAAGGAGCAGGGGCTGGAGCGTGATGTGGAAATGCGCCTTGCTGTGCCAGGTGAAGTCTACAAGGTCGGGCCATTTGAATTTGAATATATCCATCTGACCCACTCCATTCCTGAGCCGCATGGGTTGATGATCAAGACTCCAGCAGGGGTTATCTTTCATACGGGTGACTGGAAAATTGATCCGAACCCGATGATTGGAGATGACTTTGATATCGAGCGCGTCAAGAAACTTGGTGATGATGGCGTGTTGGCAATGGTTTGTGATTCCACCAACGTTTTCGAGGAAGGTGAATCCGGATCGGAATCGACCGTCAGGGAAGAGCTCATCAGGGTTGTTGGCGAACAGACAGGACGCGTGGCGATTACAACCTTTGCTTCAAATGTTGCACGGCTTGCTTCGTGCTGTGAGGCGGCAAAGGAAAACGGCAGATCAGTCGCCCTGGTAGGGCGATCCATGTTTCGAATAACGGGTGCAGCCGAAGCCGTTGGATTGCTAAAAGGGGTGAACTTTATCGAAGCGGAAGAGGCAAAGCATTTGCCGCCTGACAAGGTGTTATATCTTTGCACTGGATCTCAGGGTGAGGCTCGAGCTGCATTGTCCAGAATTGCCAGAGGCGATCATCCGCATGCCGAATTGGGTGAGGGAGATACAATTCTGTTTTCCTCACGCGTAATTCCCGGAAATGAACGCGGCATTTTTGACCTGCAAAATGCACTGGCGGAAAAAGGCGTGAAGGTGATCACGGATCGACAGCGACCGATCCATGTCTCCGGTCACCCATGTCGCGATGAACTCAAACGCATGTATCAATGGGCCCGACCCAAGATTGCTGTACCCGTGCATGGTGAGCGGCGGCATTTGGCAGAACACGCCCGCCTCGCGCGTACATTGCAGGTAAATGAGACGGTTACGCCAAACAATGGTGAGATCGTGCGGCTTTGGCCTGGCGAAGCGGAAATCATCGATGAAGTGCCTTCTGGCCGTCTTTATCTGGATGGTAACAGACTCACACCAGAGAATGCAGGTGGACTGTCAGAACGCAAGCGCCTCAGCTTCAACGGACATGTAAGTGTGACGGTAGCGCTCGACGCAAGGGGACGCGTGAAAGATGGGCCTTACGTGAATGTTCGCGGATTTTCGGAAAGTGATGGTCGCCTGGCTGATGAAAGCCTTGAAGCACTAGATGACGCAGCGGACGCAGCGATCGGACGTGTCGCATCAAAAGACCTGAATGACGATGAGAAAATTGAAAAAATGCTCATGCGCGCGGTAAAACGTTCCGCCGAGGCTACATTCGGTAAACGGCCTATAGTGGATGTAACAGTCTTGCGTGTTTGAACAGTAAACTGAATAGAGTGATAAAAGGGGTGATAAGGTGAAAGTCGGAAAACTGAACCATGTGGGTATCGCGGTTCCATCGCTGGAAGAGGCAATGGAGACATATCGCACACTATATGGCGCAACAGATTTTGTAGAACCTTTTGATATGCCTGCCCAGGGCGTGAAGGTGGCATTCGTCAATCTGCCAAACAGTCAGATCGAGTTGATCGAACCGCTGGGCGAAGACTCCCCAATTCTCAACTATCTTGCCAAGAACCCCAAAGGCGGCCAGCACCATGTGTGTTTTGAAGTTGATGATGTGAACCAGGCCATTGAAGACGCGATCGCAAGCGGAGCATCCATTATTGGCAAACCAAGAATTGGTGCACATGGAACTTTGATGATCTTTGTCCATCCGAAAAATTCCAACGGTGTCCTTGTCGAGCTGATGGAGCCACCAAAAGACCACTGAGGCGATTGGTGACATTCCATGGCGAAGATCACTACTATTGGCCTCGATGCTGATGACACGCTTTGGCACAATGAGCGTGTTTTCCGTCTGACACATGATCGCTTCTGTGATCTGCTTTCGAACTATATCGATGCTGCATGTGTTGAAGATCGTCTTCTGCAAGTCGAGCGCAAGAATCTGCGCCTGTACGGATATGGCGTAAAGGGGTTCACTCTCTCATTGATGGAGACGGCTCTTGAACTCACAGATGGCGCGATCGATGGCCGTGGCATGAAGCAGATACTGGCATGGAGCCGGGAGATGCTCTCTCATCCTGTGGAGCCTCTCCCACATGTGCGCGATGCACTGATAGCCCTGGAGGATGAATTCCAACTTGTTCTGATCACCAAGGGCGATCTGTTCGACCAGGAACGAAAATTCGCAGAGTCCGGTCTGGCAGATTATTTCACAGGCGTAGAAGTCGTATCGGAGAAAACTGCTGCAAGCTACCAGCAGATATTCGAGCGATATGGACAAGGCGCTGAACGAGCGGTCATGGTTGGCAATTCCATGAAGTCAGATGTCCTGCCCATGCTTGACGCAGGTGGCTGGGCAGTTCATGTGCCATATGAAATAACCTGGGCACTGGAACTCGCCGATGATCCGGAAAATGCCGAAAGATTCAGGCGTATTTCCCATTTGGGTGAACTTTCGACACTGCTTTCAGATATCAGATCAAGAGAATAGGAAGCCTCATGGGCGTGACCGAAATCCTCATCGTGTTCTTCATCTCTTCGTGGATGGTGTTCTTTGCTGTTGTCGGAATTGGTGTTCGCAGCCAGGAGGAAGCCGGAGAGGTTACAGCGGGCACTGAACCTGCGGCACCTGAAAATCCGATGATTCTGAAGAAGTTCGCCTGGTCTTGTATTGGGGGCCTTGTCGTCACGGTATTGTTCTATATCGCGGCTGTGACAGGGCTTTTCCAATTGTTGCGGGCACTTTCCCCATTCGCGGACATTTGACCAGCAGGCATTGATTGCTTTGCATGGCGCGCGCGTCTATCCAGTAACCAAATATATTCAACACCAAGGAGTCGGCGGCTATGCGCCTGTCCCGGTTTTTTCTACCTGTATTGAAGGAAACACCTTCTGACGCACAGATCGTTTCGCACCAATTGATGTTGCGTGCGGGCATGATCAAACAGAACGGAGCTGGGATTTATTCCTGGCTTCCACTTGGTCTACGTGTCCTTCGCAAGATCGAGAAGATTGTTCGTGAAGAGCAGAACCGGGCTGGGGCCATAGAAGTGTTAATGCCGACAATCCAGCCCGCAGAGCTGTGGCAGGAGTCGGGGCGTTATGATGCCTATGGCAAGGAAATGCTGCGTATTCAGGATCGTCATGATCGTGAGATGCTGTACGGCCCAACCAATGAGGAGATGATCACGGATCTTTTCCGCAGCTATGTACGCTCATACAAGCAGATGCCTTTGAACCTCTATCATATTCAGTGGAAGTTTCGGGATGAGATCCGCCCGAGATTTGGCGTTATGAGAGGCCGCGAATTTCTCATGAAGGACGCTTATTCCTTCGATATCGATGAAGAAAGCGCGCGCAAATCCTATTATAAGATGTTCTGCGCCTATCTGAACACGTTCTCTCGGCTCGGGTTGAAGGCGATCCCGATGCGGGCCGATACAGGGCCTATTGGTGGAGACCTTTCTCACGAATTCATCATCCTTGCGGAAACAGGCGAAAGCGCAGTGTTCTGCGATGCGGATCTGGTCAACATGGCTGCACCCGGACCGGAACTGGATTTTGAGAGTGATCTGCTTCCTGAGGTCGAAAAGCGCACACAGTATTATGCGGCGACAGAAGAAATGCACGATGAAGCACGCTTCCTGTCCGAGGTGCCTGAAGAGCGCAGACTGTCTGCACGCGGCATAGAAGTTGGTCACATTTTCTATTTTGGTGACAAATATTCAAAAGCCATGAAAGCTGTGGTGAACGGTCCTGACGGTAAAGAAGTTGCGGTTCAGATGGGGTCCTATGGCATTGGTGTTTCGCGTCTCGTGGGTGGCATCATTGAGGCTTGCCATGACGAAAAAGGTGTTATCTGGCCAAAAGAGATTGCACCTTTCGATTGCGCAGTCGTCAATCTGAGAGCGGGTGATGATGACTGTGACGCAGCCTGTGAACAAGCATATGAGCGCCTTATCAATGCCGGATTTGATCCGCTATACGATGACACTGATGACCGACCCGGTGCGAAACTTTCCAAGCTGGAATTGATTGGAATACCCTCGGCAATCGTGATCGGGCCGCGTGGATTGAAAAACGGAGTTGTCGAATTGCGCAACCGCAAAACGGGCGCAACCGAAGAGATCAGCCTTGATGCAGCCCTCAACAAGCTGACGGCTGGGGTCTGATCGAGTGTCAGTTGCAACAGATGGTGCCAGCGCGTCTGAGGACATTCAGGTGCATTCGGGAATAGAGGGTGCCAAGGGTGTGCAGCCCTTTGGTGCTTTCGAGCGCATGCTCGCAATGCGCTATATCAGAGCCAAGAGAGAGCATGGCGGATTGGCGCTGATTTCAATCGTGTCTGTCATTGGCGTGACCCTGGCAGTGTTCGCATTGATCACCATAATGTCGATCATGAACGGCTTTCGCCTGGAATTGCTGTCAAAGATTGTCGGCTTTGAGCCTCACGTGAACATCAGTGTCAGCAATCTCGGACGCGATGGTGCCGAGGCACTTGCCAAGGAAATTCGTCGGGTACCCGGTGTGATCAATGTGGCACCTGCGGTCACGGATCAGGCGCTTGCGTCAGCGAATGGACGCAAGGAAGGTGTCGTTGTCAAAGGCATAAAGCCAGACGACCTCCGCCAGATCGATCTGATCGGTGAAGGCATGGTTCAGGGTGACCTTGGCGCTTTCGGAGAAGGCGGCGAGAGATCAGACACTGTGGTTATCGGTGAGGGACTGGCGGAATCCATGGGGCTTACTGTGGGCTCAGAATTGCGCTCCAAGCTTACTTTGATCTCACCACAGGGAAACACCGTTCTGTTCGGCGAAATGCCGACATCCAAAACCTATCGGGTTGTTGGTATCTTTCGTGTCGGCAATGAGGTCTATGACCGATCGCATGTATTCATGCCGATAGATCAGGCACGTCTGTTTTTCCGAACAGGTGAGAATTATCGGACTGTCGGGGTCAGATTGCAGGATCCGGATGCTTCGCCGCAATTTATCGACAAACTCAGAGAGCTTGGAATCATCTATCCTGGGATTCGGGCCTGGGACTGGAAGACGCTGAACGCGCATTTTGTGTCGGCTTTGGTGGTTGAGCGTAATGTCATGCGGCTAATCATGATGATCGTGGTGATGATCACGGCTTTGAATATCATCACCGGCGTACTCATGCTGGTGAAGAACAAGGCGCGGGATATCGCCATTCTGAGAACCATCGGCGCGACACGGGGCGGTGTCGTGCGTATCTTCCTCATGACGGGGTCCTTGCTGGGCGGTGTCGGTGTTCTTGTCGGGTTGGTGTTAGGCGTTGCCTTCGTATTGAATATCGGCGCAGTTCAACACGCTGTTGAGTTTGCCTGCAATTGTGAAGTCTTCCCGAAAGAGGTCTACATGCTGGATGCTGTGCCTGCACAACTTCAATGGTCTGAGGTCGCGATTGTCACCGGCTGGGCATTTCTGATGACGGTCGTAACAACCCTGATACCGTCAATGTGGGCCTCACGCCTCGACCCTGTGGAGGCACTGCGCAACCAATGACCGAGACGCTGAATACGCGGGCCCCTGTGCTCCGTCTGAAAAATGTGCACCGCACCTATCACACCGGTGAGGGGTCGCTGACGGTGTTGAAGGGTGCGAATCTGGATCTTCGTCCTGGAGAAATGACGGCTCTGGTTGGGCCATCAGGGTCCGGAAAATCGACCTTGCTCCATACGGCAGGGTTGCTGGAATATCCTGATGAAGGTGTAGTGGAGATTGAAGGCATCGATGCTCAATCCTTGTCTGATGGCGCGCGTACGAAGATTCGAAGGGCGAAGCTGGGGTTTGTCTATCAATTTCACCATTTGCTTGCCGAACTCAACGCCATCGACAATGTCGCGGCTCCCTTGATGATCAATGGTGTTAAGAAATCCCAGGCTCATGAGCGTGCAAAGGAGCTGCTGGAAGCCATGGGCTTGAAAGACAGGGAGCATCATCAACCCGGACAATTGTCCGGAGGAGAGCAACAACGCGTAGCCATTGCAAGATCCCTGGCCAACAAGCCTCGAGTTCTGATCGCTGATGAACCAACGGGAAATCTGGATCCACGGACATCGGCGACTGTTATCCAGAGCCTTTTCGACACGGCACGCACTGAACATGTTGCTGTTCTCATCGCGACGCATAACCTTGACCTGACATCCTATATGGATCGCGTCCTGACATTGAGTGACGGACAGCTGGTGGACGCCGAGCTTTAGGCAGGCTTTTCGGTTGATCCATTTCGCTTGCTACGTCGGTCGCTCTCGAAATACCGGAGATGGAGTGAGTCATGGCAGAAGCATCAGAACAAAAAGCAGCTGCTTCAGATCTTGGTATCAACGCAAATGCGCGTTTCATCCATTTGCGTGTGCGGTCAGCCCTGTCTTTGCTTGGATCGATGTTGACCACCAAGCAATTGATGCGCTGGGCTATACAGAACAAGGTTCCAGCGCTTGGTGTTACTGATGACAATAACATGTTCGCCGCCCTGGAATTGTCTGAGACGCTGGCGGGTGAAGGCGTTCAGCCGATAATTGCATCAACTGTCAGCACTTTGTTGTCTGACGATCCGAACGAAGAAACCGGTGATCTTGGCCTTTTCGTTCAGGATGAGACTGGTTATCTCAATCTTTCCAAAATTTCGTCACAAGGTTTTTTGGAATCGCCACGCTCCACCACTTGCGTCTTTCTCGATTTTGTCCTGGAAAACACAGAAGGGTTGATCTGCACCACAGGCGGGGGGGACGGCACGCTTGCGCGTCTTTGTGCTAACGGAAAGACAGCGGAAGCGAAAGCTTACCTACAACGTTTGTCGACGGCGTTTCCGGATCGTTTATATATCGAGCTGCAACGGCATGGACGAGACATTGAAGATCGTGCCGAAGAAACGATTGTAGAGCTGGCTTATGAGTTGGATCTACCATTGGTTGCGACCAATGAAGCGCGGTTCATGCATCGAGAGCAGCACAAGGCACATGATGCGCTGATGTGCATCGCCAACTCGACCTATATCTCGGTCGATGATCGTCCGAAGATGACCGAAGAGCAGTATTTGAAATCTGAAGCCGAGATGGTGGCTTTGTTTTCCGATATTCCGGAAGCTTTGCAAAATACCCTCGAAATTGCACGCCGTTGTATATACCGACCAAGTTGGCGAAAGCCGATTCTGCCCAACTTTACGGATGATGAGGGGGGAGAAGCGGCGGAACTCGAACGTCAGGCCTGGGAAGGTCTCGATATGCGTCTGTCAGACGGAATTCTTTATGCTGAGCGTTCAGTCTATGAAGAACGCCTCAAATATGAGCTGGAGATCATCCAGCACATGGGGTTTCCCGGTTACTTTCTGATCGTTTCTGATTTTATCAAATGGGCGAAAATGAAAGACATACCTGTGGGACCGGGGCGGGGATCTGGTGCCGGATCGGTGGTTGCCTGGGTGCTGACAATCACGGATCTGGATCCTATGCGGTTTGGTTTGCTGTTTGAGCGATTCCTGAACCCTGAACGTGTCTCCATGCCAGACTTCGATGTCGATTTCTGCCAGGATCGTCGCGGCGAGGTCATTGAATACACCATGCGCAAATATGGTGAGGACCGTGTGTCGCAGATCATCACCTTCGGAACATTGCAGGCGAAAGCTGTGCTACGTGACGTCGGGAGGGTTATGCAGCTGCCGTTCAGGGTGGTCGATGGCTTGTCCAAGCTGGTGCCCTTCAATCCGGCCAACCCTCCAACACTTCAGGAAGCTATCGACGGCGAACCCAAGTTCAAGCAGCTGATGCGAGAAGATGATAGCATCAAGGGCCTGGTTGAAACCGCACTTCAACTGGAAGGACTATACCGAAACGCTGGTACGCACGCTGCTGGTGTCGTGATCGGCGATCGGCCACTTGTCGAGTTGGCACCGCTTTACAAGGATCCCAAATCCGACATCCCCGCGACCCAGTTCAACATGAAATGGGCTGAGCACAATGGGCTCGTCAAGTTTGACTTTCTTGGCCTGAAAACTCTGACTGTTATTCAGCGTGCGCTGCAGTTCGTTGAGAAGGAGGGCAAGCAGGTCACAGCGCGCTGGAAAACCTTTGATGATCCCAATGTCTACAAGCTACTGACATCTGGTGAAACGCTGGGTGTGTTCCAGCTGGAAAGTCAGGGGATGAGAGATACGCTTCGCAAGGTGAAGCCCGATTGTATCGAAGATATCATCGCGCTCATCTCTCTTTATCGTCCGGGGCCGATGAAGAATATCGACACCTATGTGGCACGTAAGGAGGGGCGAGAGACACCAGATTACCTCCATCCGGATCTTGAGCCCGTCCTGAAGGAAACTTACGGCGTCATCGTCTATCAGGAACAGGTGATGCTGATCGCCCAGATCCTTGCAGGCTATTCGCTAGGTGAAGCGGACCTGCTGCGACGGGCCATGGGTAAGAAGAAGCCTGAAGAGATGGCCAAGCAAAAGGTCCGGTTCCTTGAAGGTGCCGCCAAGAAGGATGTTTCCAAGGAACGCGCTGAATATATCTTTGAGCTGGTAAATGAATTCGCCGGCTATGGTTTCAACAAGTCTCACGCTGCAGCATATGCCGTGATCGCCTATCAAACGGCTTATCTGCGCGCCAATCACCCTGTGGAATTCCTAGCAGGATCCATGAGCCTGGATATCACCAACACAGACAAACTGGCAGCATTCTTTCAGGAGGCCAAAAAGCTCAAGATCGAGGTTGTGCCACCGGATGTGACGTCGAGTAATTCGGATTTCGATGTGCGCGACCAAAAGATCTATTATGCTTTGGGGGCCATCAAAGGGGTCGGTAAGCCTGCCATGATGCAAGTTGAAAATGCCCGGGCAAGTGAACCGTTCAAGGATATTTTCGATTTTGCTGAACGCGTCGATCCGCGCCAGGTAAACAAACGTGTGTTCGAGGCACTCGCAAAGTCTGGTGCGTTCGACACGCTCGATCCCGCAAGGGCACGTGTTTTTGCCGCGGCGGAATTTCTGGCGGCCACTGCAAATACCGCAATGACAGAACGCAATTCCAATCAGGATAGCCTGTTTGGCGATGCACCAGCCATTCGTCCTCCCATGCCCAAGGCAAAACCGTGGAGCGAAGAAGAACGGCTGGATTTCGAACTTGCCAGTGTCGGTTTTTACCTGTCAGGCCATCCATTGGATGACGTTCTGGAAGGCCCTGCCGCTGAACGCATTACTTTGGCATCGGAAATGGCTGAAAAGGGCTTGCAGCGCGCAGCGCTAGAGATGATCGGTGTGGTCAAGGCGCGAGTGGAAAAACCGTCACGAAATGGGGTGGTAAATTCGCATATGTCACCCTGTCTGATCCATCAGGAGAGTTTGAGGTGTTTGTTCCGCCTGAAACACTCGCCGAGACGCGTGATTATTTCGAAGTCGGTGCGCGGGTGAATTGTCGTGTCCGGGTCAGACGCAAGGACGATGAATTGCGATTTTCCATCGACGGTGCACGTCCGCTCGACAAGGCGGCACTGGGAGCCCCCAGCGGGTTTGTGATTCGATTGGGAAAGGATGCCGATATCAGTCAATTGTCCGCCGTATGTGAAGGAATCAAGTCTGCTCCCTGCCAATCGAGGGGGAAGGTGTTGGTGGAAATGAGATTGCAGGACCAACGAGTTGTCACATTGGATCTCGGAGAGGGATATCCAATGGATTTTGCTGCGATGAGAGCGATCAAGTCGGTTCCAGGCATCGCGCAGGTCAAACCGTTGGATGGAGTGTAGTATCTACGCTTCTTCACGGGTTGCTTCCCGTAAAAAAAAGAGTATAAGCCCTCAAATATCCCGACACGCAGGCGCAATTCCGGTGCTGTTAAATCAGCTTGCCTGCGGCGGCCAACCGGTAAGGAGAAATTACTATGGCGCTGCCTGAGTTCAGCATGCGTCAGCTTTTGGAAGCTGGCGTTCACTTCGGTCACCAGGAACACCGCTGGAATCCCAAGATGGATCGTTACATCTTTGGTGCACGGTCCGGCATTCACATCCTCGACCTTTCGCAAACCGTACCCCTGTTGCACCAGGCTCTGGTTCAGATTCGCGACACCATTGCAAAAGGTGGCCGCGTTCTTTTTGTTGGAACAAAACGTCAAGCGTCGGATGCTGTGGCAGAAGCTGCCGAGCGTTGTGCGCAATATTACATGAACCACCGTTGGCTCGGCGGAACGCTGACCAACTGGTCGACTGTTTCGAACTCGATCAAGCGTCTTCGTGAACTTGATGATCTGCTTGGTGGAGAGACCGTCGGTCTGACCAAGAAGGAAATTCTGAACCGTACGCGCGAACGCGAGAAGCTTCACCGCGCGCTGGGTGGAATTCGTAACATGGGTGGTATTCCGACCCTGATGATCGTTATCGACACCAACAAGGAAGCCATTGCGGTCAAAGAAGCTCGCAAACTGGGTATTCCTGTTGTCGCTATCGTTGATACGAACTGCGATCCGGATGAAGTCGATTTTCCAATTCCAGGCAATGACGACGCCTCTCGCGCAATTCAGCTCTACATGAACCTCTTTGCTGACGCTGTTCTTGATGGTCTGGCTGAATCTTCCCTCGCTATGGGTGTGGATCTTGGCGAAGAAGAGTTCATCGTCGAACCTGCACTAGAGGAAGTTGCTGAAGAAGCAGCGCCCGCAGCTGAAGTCGCTGCCGTTGAAGGTGAAGTTCCGACAGAGTCCGAAGCCAAGGAAGAAGTCAAAACGGAAGCTTCCGAAGGCTAAGGTCGAAACAACTCATTGGTTTAAACGAACCTGAAGGGGTATCAGTCATGGCCGCTATTACGGCAGCGTCAGTCAAGGAACTGCGTGAAAAATCCGGCGCCGGTATGATGGACTGCAAGAAGGCGCTTGCAGAAAATGATGGTAACATGGAAGCCGCCATGGATTGGCTTCGTGCCAAGGGCATTGCGAAGGCCGGCAAGAAAGCTGGCCGTGTTGCTGCAGACGGTCTAGTCGGTGTTGCCACAGACGGAAGCCAGGGTGCTTTGGTCGAAGTAAACGCTGAAACAGACTTCGTTGCACGCAATGAAGGCTTCCAGAAAGCAGTGAAGGATATCGCAACTGCGGCGTTGTCTGCAGATGGTGATGTTGAGAAGCTGGCAGCTATGTCTGCAACAGACGGCGGAGACGGTAGCATTTCCGATCAGCTGCAGCGCATGATCGCCAAGATCGGTGAAAACATGGCACTGCGTCGCACAGAAGCTCTGTCTGTCGATAAAGGTGTTGTTGCCTCATACGTGCACTCGGTTACCGCCGATGGTCTTGGCAAGATTGGTGTGCTGGTTGCGCTTGAATCAGACGGTGATGCTTCCGCGCTGGAAGAAGTTGCACGTAAGGTGGCCATGCATGTTGCTGCAACCAACCCGCTTTCTGCAACTGTGGAAGAGCTGGATGCTGAAGAAGTCGAGCGTGAGAAGCAGGTGCTTACTGACCAGGCCAGGGAGTCAGGCAAGCCCGACAATGTCATCGAAAAGATGATCGAAGGCCGGATGAAAAAATACTTCAAGGAAGTCGTTCTGCTCGAACAGGCTTTCGTGATGGATCCGGATGTTTCCGTCGGTCAATACATCGAAAATGCCAAGGCGCAAGCCGGTGCACCCGTCAAATTCAAGGGGTTCAGAATGCTCCGATTGGGCGATGGGATTGAAAAAGAAGAAGAAGACTTCGCGGCAGAAGTCGCCGCAGCCACCAAAGGCGGTTAGTTGGAAAATCAGGGAGAGCGAGCTGGTCTCGCTCTCTTTTTTTGAGTGCTGTTAGCAAGCGGGGCCACGCCAGATGACCGACGAACAAGGTAACCTCAAATTCAAGCGAGTACTCCTGAAGATATCAGGAGAAGCGCTGATGGGACCTGAAGGCTTCGGGATAGATATGGCAGAGTGTCGATCTATCGCTTTGGAAATCAAGCAAGCTATCGAAAGTGGTGCCGAAGTTTGCCTTGTCATTGGTGGCGGCAATATTTTCAGAGGGCTCAAAGGTGTCGGTCAGGGCATGGATCGGGCACAAGCCGACAGCATGGGTATGATTGCCACTGTCATGAATGCGCTTGCCATGCAGGGAGCTCTCGAGAGCCTTGGTGTGCCTTCGCGTGTTCAAAGCGCCGTTGAAATGAATAAGGTGTGTGAACCCTTCATTCGACGCAGAGCCATGCGTCATATGGAAAAAGGGCGCGTGGTTATCTTTGCTGCGGGCACGGGAAATCCATTTTTTACAACAGACACCGGTGCAGCTCTTCGGGCAGCAGAGATGGGATGCGATGCTCTCTTGAAGGGCACTCAGGTTGATGGCGTCTATACCGCTGACCCGAAACTGGACCCTGAAGCTACCCGCTATGACCAGCTGGATTATCTTGAGGTTCTGACAAAAGATCTCAAAGTTATGGACGCAACTGCTATAAGCTTGATGAGGGAGAATAAAATCCCCATCGTGGTCTTCTCGATTCATGAGGAAGGATCGCTTGCCGATGTACTGAATGGTCGTGGCGTGTTCACGATAATCAACGGACCGGGTCAAGAAGCGATATAATACAAGGGAAAAGATATGTCGGATGAGTCTGCAAGTTTTGATCTGAAAGATCTCGAGCGCCGCATGGAAGGTGCTATTTCTTCTCTTAAAGGCGAATTTTCCGGCCTTCGTACGGGGCGAGCGTCAGCGAGTCTTCTCGATAGTGTGAATGTGATGGCGTATGGCTCGCCAACACCGATTTCACAGGTCGGCACCATCGGGGTGCCAGAACCACGAATGATCACAGTCAATATCTGGGATAAAACCCTGGTCGGAGCGACAGATAAGGCCATTCGGGAGTCCGGTCTGGGGTTGAACCCGGTTGTAGACGGTCAGAATCTACGAATTCCGATACCCGCGCTAAATGAAGAACGTCGCGCTGAACTGGCCAAGATGGCTGGTAAATATTCTGAAAGCGCGCGTGTTGCTATCCGCAATGTGCGCCGCGATGGAATGGACACTCTCAAGAAAATGGAAAAAGCCGGAGACATCTCGAAGGATGAACAAAAGTCCTTGGAAGAAGATGTTCAAAAGCTAACGGATAAATTCATCTCCAGAATTGACGATTCCCTCAAGCACAAGGAAGAGGAGATCATGCAGGTATAGCAACCTGTTTGAGTGATTTGTGATTCTTGGGTGCGGTGGAAATATCTATGAACCAGGCCGGCCAAATACCTCGCCATGTGGCTATCATCATGGATGGCAATGGACGATGGGCGAAGGCCAGGGGAAAGCCTCGTGCCTTTGGACACCAGCAGGGTTTGGAGGCTCTGCGCCGTACAGTTGATGCCGCCAATGAGCTTGGCATCGAACACCTGACCGTGTTTTCTTTTTCGACAGAAAACTGGAGCAGACCAGCGGACGAAATTGATGCTTTGTTCGGGCTCTTGAGACTCTATGTGCATAGAGATCTCAAGCGGCTTCACAAGGCGGGGGTGAAGATCAGAATTTTCGGCTCGAGAGAGAGACTGAAAGATGATCTGATCGCGCTGATCACTGAATGCGAAGAAGTGACTGCCAATAATACAGCGTTTAATCTGAATATCGCATTCAATTATGGTGGACGAGCAGAACTGGTGGACGCCGTTCGGTCGATTGCAGCGGCAGCTGAATCAGGTAAGCTAAGCATAGATCAAATTGACGAGAATTTGATCCGCAATAATTTATGGTCCTCTGAATTGCCAGACGCGGACATTCTCTTGCGGACCAGTGGAGAGCAGAGAATAAGCAACTTTCTGCTCTGGAACATTGCCTATTCAGAACTGATATTTCTCGATGTACTTTGGCCGGATTTCGATCGGCGTGATTTGGAACAAGCCATTGATACATTCAGAGCCCGTGACAGACGGTACGGAGGCCTCGCTTCAAGCTGAGAACAGCACTTTTATGGGCGCGGAACCTGAGCCAAGCAAACCTGCTAACAAAAACAATGAGTTAATGGTCCGCCTTGTGGCTGGGCTGATCATGGCACCGCTCGGTATCTGGGTGGTGTTGATGGGGGGATTCTGGCTTGCTGCGGCAACGGCAGTCTGCGCAGTTTTTGCGGCACTAGAATGGTCACGAATGGTGTCGATGAAAGCAGATAAAAAAGCTGGGCTTGTTTTTCCTGCTTCACTGGTTTTGCTCGCCGGTATTTCGATCTTGATTGCACATTATGGATTTGGGTATCTGGCGATCTATTCATTGATTGGAGCCCTGCTGATCTCAATTGCAGCCATTTTGATGAAGCGATCAGCCATATCCTATGGATTTGGCGCACTATACGTCTCGTTTCCGTTCGGTGCATTTGTGCTGATCCGCAATGAGTGGACGGAAGGCGGCGTGTTCTTGATCCTGGTCATGGGGCTGGTTTGGACAACTGATATTGCCGCATTTCTGGCCGGGAAGGGGTTTGGAGGTCCAAGGTTTTCGCCCAATAACAGCCCCAACAAGACCTGGACGGGCGTATTGGGTGCAATGTTCTGTACTATCGTTGCAGGATTGGCCTTATCCAGGTTTACAGATCACTCCCTGATCCATTTTGGGGTGTTTGCTGGCGTGATTTCCATTGTTGCGCAGTTCGGCGATCTGATGGAATCGTGGTGGAAGAGGCAATTCGGTGTCAAAGACACTTCTGGCGTAATTCCTGGTCACGGTGGAGTTTTGGATCGTTTGGATTCTCTCATGGCGACGGTATCAGTTCTGACAGTTTGCGATGCCTTGATACCAGCTTTAAGACTGAGCTGATAAGGTCTGACTTGCGTAGCAGAAGAGGACAGAGAGATTGAACGATCCGAAACGGATATCTGTACTGGGCGCGACGGGCTCTATCGGTGACTCAACTCTGTCGATATTGACTGAGGAAGGGGCGAATGACCGCTTTAAAGTGGTCGCGCTCACCGCTAACTCAAACGTGAAAAAACTGGCGGAAGCCGCTATTAGAACGCAGGCAGAGCTTGCAGTTATCGCGGACGAAACCCTGTTCGATGACCTCAAGCGGGCGCTGCAGGGAACCGCCACAGAGGTTGCAGCCGGTCAGCAGGCCATTGATGAAGCGGCTGCTATCCCCGCTGATACTATTGTTAGTGCGATTATGGGTGCGGCTGCTCTGGCGCCTACGCTTCAAGCCGTTCGCCAGGGGGCGAATGTTGCGCTTGCAAACAAGGAAAGCCTGGTTTGTGCTGGTGAACTTTTGCTCAAGGAAAGCGAAACGCACGGAGCAACTCTGCTTCCTGTAGATTCTGAACACAATGCGATATTTCAGGTTCTGGATCGACGAGAGCGAGTCGAGAAACTGATTCTAACAGCATCTGGTGGCCCATTTCGGACCCTGGACATTGAAGACATGATATATGTCAGCCCCGATCAGGCTCTTGCACATCCAAACTGGACAATGGGCGCAAAGATTTCGATCGATAGTGCGACCATGATGAACAAGGGATTGGAGCTCATTGAGGCAGCCTATCTGTTCAGAATGGATGAAAGGAACATAGATGTCCTGATTCATCCGCAATCGATCATTCACAGCATGGTTTGCTATGATGATGGATCGGTGCTGGCCCAATTGGGCATGCCGGATATGAAAACACCAATATCTTACGCTATAGCCTGGCCCCACAGAATGCCTGTTCCCGGCGTGGAGCGCCTCGACCTTGCCAAGCTCGCAACATTGAGTTTCGAAGCTCATGACCCCGTCAGATTTCCAGCAATCAATCTAGCCAGAGATGCATTTCGCGCTGGCGGTGTTGTTCCATGTGTGATGAACGCAGCCAATGAAATTGCGGTGGAATCATTTTTGCGGCGTGAAATCGGGTTCTTGTCGATTGTCGAGTTGAACCGTCAAGTTATGGACGCATTCATGTCACAATCAGGGGCTTCAAACGCACCATCATCATTCGAAGACGTTTTCGAAATAGATCGTGCCGCTCGACAAGTAGCCTCTGATTTGCTCAAGACACACGCGGCTTGAGTGACAAGCCACAGGATGCAATTCCGAAAGGACGTAAATTAGATGGAAGCCTTGTTTTCGGGAATTGGGTCCGTAGTCCCTTTTATTCTTTTGATCGGTGTGGTCGTTACCGTTCACGAATTTGGTCACTACCTGGCAGGGCGCTTTTTTGGTGCCGGGGTAGAATCATTCGCCTTTGGGTTTGGTGATTCGATTGTAGAGACAACGGACGGCCGCGGAACGCGTTGGCGTCTAAATTGGCTACCTCTGGGTGGATTCGTGAAGTTTGTGGATGAGATGCAATCACCAGGAGATTCGCAAAAATCCGAGTCAAATGTCGTAGGGAAGCCCTATTCCGAACTGGCAGCCTGGCAGCGCGTAATTGTTTCTCTTGCTGGTCCCATGATCAATTTCGTCTTTGCAATATTGATCTATGCAGTGCTGTCGATGACGTTAGGTGAAGCCGTTTATGAACGGGTCGGCATCAGCAGAGTAATGGAGGACAGCCCCGCGGCTACGGCTGGATTGAAGCCCGATGACGTCATTGTGGAGATTGCAAACCGGCCCGTAAAGACCCCCGAGGATGTGATGTTGCCAGTTCAGTACAGCGCTGAAGAGGCATTGCTCTTTCGTGTTCTTAGAAACGGGGAATATCTCGATATCACGGTGACTCCACGCCGCACGATCAACCGCAACGAAGCCCTCGATATCGAAGAGGAAGTCGGACAAATCGGTATTCAATTCGAGCGCCCGACAGGCATTGAGCGCGCAGATCCAATTACAGCATTGGCAAGCGGAGCCGAAAAGACCGTCAATTTGATCAGGGCGACAATCAAGGTGCTGACAAGGCTCGTCACAGGCAAGGATAGCATCGAAAAAATGCGCGGTCCGCTTGGTATCGGAGATTTCGCAGACAAGCTTGTTGATAGTCATATGAAGCAGGTTGATGTGCCGTTGGCGTACAGGCTTCGAGGGGCCCTCATCAGTATGGCTGCGATGGCGGCACTGTTCTCGGTCAGTATTGGCTTCTTCAACCTCCTGCCGATTCCAATGCTTGACGGCTATCACGCCATTCTGGGTCTTTATGAAACAATAGTGGGATCGCAGGTTTCCATGCGTGTGCAAGAATACTTACTGCGTGGGGGGCTTGCTGTTATTGGACTTTTCTTTATCGCTGTCACATGGAATGACCTGAAACGCACAGGCGTGCTTGAGGTTTTCGCTCGCATGTTGTCTTAAGTGGGTGCGGTAGGATCAAGAGCGTCTTCAAGAAGACGACCGATGGTAGAGGAATTGAGTATGCGTTCATTGTTCGCTGGCGCTTTGGCGCTGTCGTATCGACACAGCGGTGGCAGGTGGAGTCTCCAGCTTCCGCTTCGCCGCTTTTGCCTAGTATTGCTCAGGACCACAAAAACAAGCAAATCCGCCGGCCCCTGGGCCTCTCGGCGTGCGGGGCAGCCCTCTCTTCCACTGGACCATCATCCCTCTCTTCCCTTCGACTCTTCCCTCTTCCCTGTGGTTCTGATCTTCCCTCTTCCCTGTGGTCCTTGAATTCCATAGTGTCATTTTCCTCGTTCCAC
>PAQI01000024.1 GCA_002709235.1 Hirschia sp. | reverse complement strand
ATTGTGCGAAGAGGCCAATCTCACCGAAGGCTCCAACGCATCACCCGCCCAGTTCGTGATCGAAAAAGCCTTCGCGGGCTGACGGGTTTTCGTCCTCGGCAAGCGATGCGGCTCAAGCTGCGTCTTCAGCCTGGGTGGTCCGGAACAGCTTGACGTGTTTTTCCAGAAGCCGGCAAAGCTCTTCAAGCTTGATGGGCTTTTCGAGAAAGTCCGTCATTCCGATATTCCTGGCCCGTTCCGCGTGATCTTTTGTGGCATGAGCCGTCAGCGCGAATATGGGGGTGGGTTCACTGACGTGATGGGAGGCTTCCAGTTCCCGGATTTTTGCCGTCGCCTCAAAACCGTCCATGACGGGCATCCGAAGATCCATCAATATGGCATCATAGCGCGTATCGCGTGCGGCATCGACTGCTTCCTCGCCATTCTCGACAAAGTGAACATCGATATCGAGCGGGTTGAACAAGGTCGCGAGAATGCGCCTGTTCATCGGATTGTCCTCGGCAACCAGCAGGCAGATCACCGGTTTTTCAAAAGCACCGTGCTCTTCAACGGCTTCAGTTACAGGCTTCAAGGGCTGCGCGGTGCTGCCTCTTGTCTCACCCATTTCTGCAGCATGTTCCAGCCGGGAGATGCAACCGACAATCCGCACAGGTTTACCGGTTTCCTCATTCCTGAAGAGTTGAACAGATGTCTCCACCAGGACTGAGCGGCCTTCGGTATCTGACATGCGGTGCTTGACACGAAACGGCGTGCCCTTCGCGGCATGTTTGTGCCATGCAAGGCGGACATTCTCGCGGTCAGCCTCGTCCACTTTCGACATATATTGCCGTGGAAAGAAATCGACTGGCGGTGCGCTTTCGGTAAATCTGTTCCAATTGCCTTCCACATGATGCTGGCGGGCAACCAGATCCGTATCCCAGACGACTGTGTCGATCATGTTCAGACTGATATTCAGCCGATCCCTGGTCTTGGCCAGGTCACGCTGCATTGCGAGCGCCTCAGTCGTGTCTGAATGCGTGATGATGCATCCACCGATCCTGTCATTCTCATACCACGGCTCTGCAACGATTTTTATGACCTGCTGATAGCCATGAGGGCAGACCACGACATCCTCTACGATGACTTTTTCACCCTGATTGGCGCGTTCGATCGCCTCGACCAGACCATCTGAAAGCTCAGGCCAGATCTGCTCGGGAATACGACCAAGCACCTCGACTTCCGTCTTGGCGGTGTCGTGAAGCCATTTGTTCGAGACCATTGAGACACGCCGGTCCAGATCAAGCACCACAATAGCCGTTGGCACATGGTCAAGAAATTGCCGTGTGATCGTGTCCTTGCTGAGTAGCTCATCCTTGCCGCGCACACTATCGGTACGGTCAAGAGCTATGCCCTGCAAACCGATGCAGCGCCCCTCGGCATCCTTCGAACTGGACCCGGCCACCTCGATGACCCGCTGTTCGCCGGTTGGCGTTTCAATGGTGTAGGTCATCTGCAAGGGCATTTCAGTGTCCATGCATTCCTTGAACTTCCGGCTCAGATTCTGACCATCCTCCTCGGACATGAGCAGTTTGAGCTGTTCATAGCGAGGGGGGCCATCCTCTTCGTCCAGACCATAGAGCCTGTACATTCCTGATGACCATTCAGATGGCTGGTTCTTGAGGATCCGCCAATGTCCTATTCCCAATATGCCTTCAAGGCGCGTCAGATTGGAAAAGGCCTCATTGCGGGAGGTTTCAAGATTATATTCGCGGGTGACATCGCGGCCAGAAAAATAGACCTCTCCACTTTCTGCACGCAGGACATCGGCATGAATGTCACACCGGTCAAATCCCACCTTGAACCTGAACATCTGTCCTTCGGCATGCGAGCCTGGTGCAAGATTGGCGAGCAGGTCATCAAAACGCGCAGCACTCTTGGGTTCGAGAAAAGCGGTCAGCCGCACATCATCTGCAGCTCCGCTGGGTCCGGTAAACCGCCTGAAAGACAGGTTTGCCCGACGAATTCTCCCGTCAGGGTTGATGACGACAAACAGCCGATTGACGGAGTTGAAGAAATACTCCAACGCCTCGTGATCGAGCTCTGTCTTGTCTGGCCTGAAGGTATTTTTCACCCGAACGCTCTTCAGTGTTTGGTTTATTGTTATCAGATGCGCATCGCGCCCCTCGGCACACATCTGTGTTCTTCTATTCAACTAAACCAATCGGGTTAACAAACCTGAAGCTCAAACATTGATTCCGGCTTCTTTGCACCAGCGAGCTTCAGCGCCAAAGCGATAGGCGGTGCGGGCCTGATCTATTTTACTGATTTTCCTGGAAAACTCTGACCAGTCGTCAGACTGCGATATCCCATCCCACAGCGCTTCGAGCTCTTCAATTATCAGTGTCGGTGGCGCGGCATCCTCAAAGAATACATGGTCCAGCCTGTCTGCCTGCACGGGTGAAAATCCTTCCAGGCGCTCCTTGAGAGCTGCGAATCCCGATTGGTTGTACATGTCAGCCTGCGGGCTTTTTGACGCCCTCTTGCTGGACGCTGCTCCACAGAACCAGTCAAAGAAGAACTGCTCCCACCTGGCCCCGGAATCCGTCATCCAGGTCATCAATGAGGCCGCAAAGTCGATATCGGCCTGGTCATCACCGCTGGGCGCAATTCCCAGGCGACGAAACAGATGTTTCTTGAATGCCTCGCCATAAACGGTCTGATATTCCGACAAGACCGCTTCCAGCGGGGCGGGCTCGCAGACAACAGCCAGACATTCCGCCAGCCGCGCAATATTCCACAGCCCGGTTCCCGGCTGCATGCCGAAACGATAGCGCCCTTCAGAATCGAAATAGGCCGCCGTGAAATTCGGGTCTGACTTCTGAATGAACCGCCACGGGCCATAGTCGAAGCTCTCACCCGTGATCGTCATGTTGTCAGTGTTCATCACGCCATGGACAAACCCCGCCAGCATCCAGGATGCAATCATGTCTGCCGTCGCCCTCATCACTGCCCGAAGCAAATGGGGCGCGATATCCTCGGCACTGCCCGCTTCGATATGCGGCCAGTATCGGCGTGCCGAATGCTGGATGAGCGTCGCCATGCCCGTCTTGTCATCGAGATAGGCAAGCCTCTGAAAACTACCGAAACGGATATGGCTATGAGACAGTCTGACAAGCACGGATGATCGCGTTGGGCTGGGCTCGTCATTGCGCGCCAGTTCTTCGCCCGTCTCGATCAGGGAGAACGGCTTTGAGGTATAGACCCCCAGCGCTTCGAGCATGTTCGCCGCAAGGATCTCGCGAACACCGCCCTTGAGTGTCAGCCTGCCATCGCCAAAGCGCGACCACGGCGTCTGCCCCGAGCCCTTGGTGGCCAGATCAAGCACCCGGCCATAGCCGTCTTCAAGTTGGGCAAACAAAAAGCCGCGTCCATCGCCAATGTCAGGATTGTAGTTTCCGAACTGATGGCCGTGATAGGCCAGCGCGAGGGGCTCTGGCAGATTGCCCTCCAGCGGCTCAAAGCGCGCAAAATGCTTCACCCAGTCGTCATCGGACAGCCCGCCAAGGCCAACACCTTCCGCCCAGCGCTGATTGCGATAGCGCAGGATGCTTTTGGGAAAGTCTGCGGGAGCAACCGGATGTGTGAGGACATCACGCACATCATCAATCACTGTTGCAGGACGCGGGGCCTCCAGATGAGGCATGGGGGATTTTTGATCAGGCACGAGAGACAAGATAAACATCCCGACGCGCTGAGGGAATGGGGCCGGACAAACTAAGTTCTCAGCGCACCAAGGGCACGCCCCACGATCTCCCCCGCATCCACGATCGCCTGACGCGCTGGCATGGACACGGATGTGGTGTTGAAAAAGCCATGTGGTTGTCCCGCATAGTCACGTTCCGTGACCTTCACACCCGCCGCCGCGAGCTTGGCAGCATATGCCTTGCCCTCATCACGCAGCGGATCCCATCCGGCGGTGATGATGTGAGCCGGTGGCAGACCGTTGAATTCCTGAATGAACAAGGGAGAAATGCGCGGATCCATCCTGTCCTGCCCCTCGTGAAGATAGGCTGACCGGAAGAACTCGAACAAGGCAGTCGACAGGAACGGGCCTTCCTGAAGCTTGATACCCTTTTCCTTGATGTCCACAAACTGCGTCAACGGATACACCAATAGCTGGAATGCCGGCATCGGACAGTCACCCTTGCTGGCAGCACGGGTGATATTGATGCAGAGATTTCCGCCCGCACTGTCGCCCCCAACCGCGATACGCTCAGGATCTGCACCCCAGCTTTCGGCATTTTCAACGGCCCATTTGAACGAGGCAACTGCGTCATCAACCTGCGCCGGAAACTTGTGTTCGGGTGCAAGGCGGTAACCCACGGACAAAACCCGGCTGCGCGAGGCATCGGCAAGACGTTTGCAGATCGTGTCGAAGCTCTCGATATCACCGAGCACGAACCCGCCACCATGATAGAAAACAATGCCCGGCCCCGGCGGCACACCTGCGGCAAGCGGGGTATATACCCTCGCCCCCAGCGAACTTTCAGCACCACCGACGGAGATATCCTCGATCATGGCCAGTTCGGGTACATCTGTCTCGATGGACTGAGCCGCGCGAATGAACGCCTGGCGCATGCGCACGACCTGTGTCGACCAGTCCATCTGGATGGCGTCACGCTTGATGCCGAGCTTTTCCCAGAAACTGGTGAAGGATGATTCCTGCATTGAGCTTGGTCTCACATGGAAGCCGCAACGCAGCGACATATTCGCTCCGTCTTCGATAATCCACGTGATTTATCATGGAAGGCAGGGAACGTCGCGTGCGTTTTTCAGACGATCCGGAGTTTGCGTCGGACCGTCAGCTCATCGCATCCATCTTGCCGCTGAGCACGGATGTCCAGATCCGCTGCCTGACATCAGGGTCCAGCCCTTCAAACTTGCCAAGAATGTTTGAACCGATCGAACATACATTCACATTCTCGGGCATTCCGCCTGCGCCCGATTGCGCGCCCATCATGAGGGTCTGCACATCCGGATCACCCATCAGGGACATCATTGCGGCGGCAACGGCTTTCTTGTCGGCCTCGGTCACGTTTTCGGCCTCCGCAAAGGCTGTTTCGGACTCTCCGCTTTCCAGGCGCTTGCGGCCATTGGAGACCATGCCCACCAGAAGACTATTGCCCTCCATGGTAATGTTGTAGAGCGGTCCGCCATATCGCGTGTAATTGTGCATCAGGTCGGGGTCACCGCCTATGCGCATCATCTTGTCCAGCTCACACAGGCTGGCATCCGTGCGGTTCATCGCCGTGAGCGCACCGCGTGCCAGAGGCAGCATCTTGTCGATATAGCGCGGATCGGAATGCCTCAGATATTCGGCATTGACCATTGTATAGTTCTGCGACCAGTCGACCAGCATGGACGCCAATTGCTGGCGGTCCGCTCCCTTGAGGGCGGCCCGCGCCATGTCTGTCAGCAATTCGGCATGTGCCGTTGAATCCATGCTCTGAAGACGCGAGAGAAAGGTCTGGGTCTGAGGGTCCTTGAAACCATAGGCGTTGATCAGGCCAGCGGCTTCCGGAACGCTGCGTCCCTTGACGAGCTTCTCAATCGTTGCGGTCGACCCACCGCCGAGAAGCTTGGGACCGATAAATGCCGCAGCAAAGGCAATAATGACGACGACACCGACCACTGCATACCAGACGGCACCATCCTGATCAGACTTGAAAGGTTTTCCACCGGTGGCGTCAAAGCCCATCTCTTATTCCTCGCAAAACAGTTGCAGGACGCAATGTGTCCAAAGTTCATTGCTGAAGCGTTACCTTAACGCGGCGAGTGAAATTTACTCGAAGTCAAATTCTGGACACAAAGTCATGCCAGTTAACGCGCAAGGACTGGTTCATTCTGGCTTACAGGCCCGATTTTGCTGGTTGTTTATTCTTCGAATACGTTCTGGAGAACGGTATATGAGACGAGATTGCAGTTCAATTTCTCGTCCTCCGCAGATGGGGGACGCGTCGACGTCCCGCCTGCGTTTGCCGCTCGGCGTCTGACACTCAAGACAAACAGAATCCAAGGCACGCGACAGCGCGCACAGCAATAGCTGTGTGAACCCGACTGCGCGATGCTACCGACGACCGTCGACAGGACGAAGAACGGCGTCGGCATGTTCGAGGGGACCGACCATGACTGCGAAACAAAAACTCAAGGGCATGTTTGCCGGACGCACCGATGTCATCTCTCCGTTGATGGCATTTATCGCGGACAATCATGCAGCCCGCCTCGCAAAGCTTTGGCCTGCGCCACATGAAGGCTTTTTCTGCCTTCCCACGGCGCGTCGGCACGCGGCTGCGATCCTCTGCGATATCGCAGAGACGCAACACATCCCGGATGCACGCAAGCGTAGCATGATCGAGTTTGATCGTGATGCCGACATTGCGCGTGAAATCGTGGGTGACAAGGCTGCCGGCTTCATGAAACTTCTGGGAAAACTGGGGGAAACCCTCTGGACCCGGGAAGACTATGCTGGACTGCTGAGCCTTGTGGGAGATCCGCATGCAAGCCGTGTCTTGCGGCACATGTCGGAGATCCGCCCGGATCAGTTTGCACCCATGCTGGCCTTGCGGCCGATCCTGCGTGAGACACATATTCTTGCGCATGTCGGCAACAAGGTCGCGGCCCAGGATCTGGATCGTGCATTCACCCTAGCGCTGCGTATGCGTGGCGAACGGGCTGCACCGCGCATCGCGGAACGCTGGAACAGCGCCCGCACGCGTGAACGCCTGTTCGAGATGGCAAGTGAGGATCTGGCACCGGATGTCTTCCGGCCGCCAGAGCCTGCACCAGACCTGCCGCCACCTTTCGGTCGGATGACGACCCGGAAGATGCTGCATGCGCTGGCGCTGGAGTTCCAGAACTGCCTGCGTGACTTCACTGATGATGTCGCGCGCGGTCGCATGGCGGTCTATGTCTGGCGTGACAGCACGCCGGCCGCTGTGGCCCTGATCTGGGATGCAGCCGGTTGGCGTCTGGCGGAAGCCGAAGCGCCAGACAATGAGGAACTCGATGAGGCCACATTGCGGCGCATCGTCGAGCCCCTCGCCCAAAACGGCGTTCGCACCGGGGCTGCCCTCGGTGCGATCACGGGACGGCTGGATCAACACCGTCGCGGGGACGAACATATCAACCCCGTTGGTGACAGCTTTGTCGACCAACTCGCCCTTGGCGACCTCTGGACATGATCCGGAGGTCGTCATCGGCCCTTTTCATTTCAGACACCGCACCTAGAGCCGGACCTTGCCGGAATTGATGTCCTTGAAAAGCTCCGGCGTGATCGGAACATAGCTGCGCGCGTCCTCGTCGCGGAAATACAGCTCATCCGTAATCGCGGACGGATCATATCCGGCCTTCACCAGATCGACCTTCTTGAGCTTCATGGTCCCGGTCGTATCCGTCTGGGTCTGAATTCGCAGGAAAATCGGAACGGCATAGTCCGGCAAGGCTGCCGTGACATGCTCGAAGAATTTTGCGTAATCAATTTGCCTGTCCAATGTCAGCGCAGCCATGCCTGCGCGCCCTTCCCGGCCCGGCACCTCGACGCCATATACATTGGCAATCTCGATGCCCTCGAAGGAAGACACGGCTTCGGCGACTTCATTCGTCGAGACGTTCTCGCCCTTCCAGCGATATGTATCGCCCAGCCTGTCGACGAAGTAAAAATAGTTCAGCTTGTCACGGCGCAGCAAATCGCCAGTACGAAACCAGTTGTCTCCCAGTTCGAAGACATCATGCAGGACCTTCTTCTCGCTGGCTTTCTGATCCTTGTAGCCATCATAGCGAAGGCGCGGATCATCATTCTTGATCGGACCGATAGCCTCACCGGGTTCACCGATTTCCGCATCGATGCAGAAGCCTTCCTCATTGCGCATGGGTTCTTCTGTCACCGGATCGATCTTGATCAGGCGGACCGGCATCTTGAAGGTCAGCAAGGGCGGCACCCGGCCAATCGCCCCCGGCGTGGAATCCAGATTGATGAAGGACACATTGCCTTCGGTTGATCCATAGAACTCGACGATCTTCTCGATCCCGGTCCGGGCCGTGATCTCTCGCCAGACATCGCCGCGCAGACCATTGCCGAATGCCTTGACGATCTTGTGGTCGCGTTCGGCGGGCGATGGTGGCTGATTCATCAGGTAACGTCCGAATTCGCCGATATAGACGAACATGGTCGCTGCGCCCTTCTTGGCATCACTCCAGAAGGACGAGGCGGAAAACTTGTCCTTGAGAATGATTGCGGCACCCGTCTGAAGCGCGCTCCCGACGCCGCAGATTCCACCCGTTGCATGATATAATGGCAGGGTGAGATAGATCCGGTCTTCCTTGGTGATATTACAGGCGGGCACGAAGGTACGCATGAAGCCAATGGTGCGGATATGCGTGATCTTGGCCGCCTTTGGCAGGCCGGTTGTGCCGGATGTATAGATATAGAGCGCGATGTCGCCGCTCTTGATACCCTCACGATATTTACGCTCGGGGCGCTTGTCGGAGACTGACCCCATGAGGGCGTTCATATCCAGTGCACCATCGCCAACCGCGCCGCCAAGCGACCAGATCTGAAGGCGCTTGCTGGCATGGGGTTTTGCAGTCGCGACATTTTCCAGCAGGTCCGCGGTTGTCACAATGGTCTGTGCGTCCACGATATCAAGGCAATGCGCCAGGCCCTTGCCCGTCAGATTGTTGTTGATCATCGCGCAGGTCATGCCGACCTTGAGCATTCCGATCCAGAAGGCGACATAGTCAGGCTGATTGCCCATGTAGAGAGCAACACAATCGCCTTTTTCTAGACCTGCACAAAGCGCCCAATTGGCGAATCTGTTGGCCCGTGATTCCAGCTCGGCATAGGTGGTGTCCTTGCCTTCAAAATGGAAAGCGACACGCTCCGGCCATTGGTCAAACTTCTCTTCGAGATCATCGGAGACAAGAAGATCACCGTCTGCTTTCAGCATTTTACTTGTAGCTGAGATGGCGAGCAGACCCTTGATGTAGACATAATCGCTCTTCAGGCGACGCCAAATATCCATGCCCTGCTCCCTATTTATTGGATTTGCTTATGGAAAAGCTCTACCAGAAGATACTGGAATATAGGTAAAACTTCCAAACAATGTTGTGACTGTCCTGTTGCGACCACCTTGAGGAGACCGACTATGGATGCTGTTCAGCGGCTACTTGAAATCCTGGACCTGGAACGACTCGAAGTGGATCTGTTTCGTGGCCACAGCCCGGATACCCATGTTCAACGCGTGTTCGGTGGTCAGGTGATCGGTCAGGCGCTTGTTGCTGCCTACCGCACCGTCAAGGAACGAAACTGCCATTCTCTGCATGCCTACTTCCTTCGCCCTGGTGATCCGCATGTGCCGATCATCTACCAGGTTGAACGCATGCGCGATGGCAGAAGTTTCACGACCCGACGCGTTGCTGCGATCCAGCATGGAAAACAGATCTTCGCACTGACGGCAAATTTTCAGATCGAGGAAGAAGGCTTCACCCATCAGATCAAGATGCCCGACGTTCCCGGCCCGGATGAAATGCCGATCACCTGGAGCAATGTTCCGGACATTCTCGCATCACGCGGCATGACACTCAGCGGCGACCTCAAAGAATTTCTGGCAACCAAATCTGTTGAATTCCGTCTGCCCGACATCGTTGTGGATGAACCCAAACCACATGAGAACTATGTCTGGTTCAAGGCCGTCAAGCCTTTGGAAGTTGACCCGATTGTCCACCAATGCGTGCTCGCATATGCATCTGACATGACCTTGCTGGACAGCAGCGTCAGGCCTCATGGTGTTTCGTGGGCGGCGCGTACCGTGCAGATGGCCAGCCTGGACCACGCCATGTGGTTTCATGCTCCGGTCAAGGCCGATGAATGGCTGCTCTATGTGAAGGATTCACCCTTCTCTGGTGGCGCGCGCGGCTTCACACGCGGAAACATCTTCGACCAATCTGGAACGCTGGTTGCTTCAGTCACCCAGGAAGGCCTGATCAGGCCCCAGAAAGTGGAAGACAAGGCCTGACATCTCGAGTTGGCCAACGCACAGGACAGCTCTTGCTGATGTCTCAGACCATACGTCGCGTAGAAGAAACAGACTACGCCGCCCTGACTCGACTACAGGATGCGGTCTGGTTTCCCCTGCGCAGCGAAAACAGCTGGCATTGGCTGATCAACCAGAACCCGGACCAGGGCGACTATCCGGGCGGATATGTCTACCAATCCCCGGATACAGGCGAGATTCTCGGATTTATCGGCGTGACCCGGCTCGGCTTCAAGCGGGCTGGTGAGGATCTTTTCGCCAATACCGGACACACCATGATCGCCCTGCCTGATGCGACCGGTGCCGGGTTCCGACTGGCCGCAACCATGATCCGCAAGACGGAAGGGTTTGCGGCTTTCACCCTGAACAATAACGCAATGGCCGCTCGCGTTCACAGCGCCCTGCGCGCAAAACCGATCCACGAAACCACATCAAACCAGAGCGCCAGCTGGATCACCAACCGGATGCAGTTTTATCGCGCAGGCATCGGTCGCCGCATTCACAGTGCCACGAAATACAAACTCGCAAGGCTGACCGGCGAACGCATGAACAAATGGCGGGATCTGCCAGAGGACTTCAGCACCCAGCCAAATGTTCAACGGGTCAAGGACCCGATGAAGAAAGACGACGCCCGCGAAGAATTCGCGCACAGGCTGGCAGCCGAAGATTTCATCACCGTGCGCCGTGATCACACACGTCTGTCATGGCGCCTGTCTGACCCTGAACTCAAAGCACCTCATCTGATGTGGTCCTTTGATCGCGGCAATGGCGTCGAAGGCTGGCTGATCGCGATGATCACCAAGGAAAGCGAGATTTCCGCGCCCGCCCTGACAATCGTTGACCTGATCAGCCTGTCGGCGAGCACGAATGACGTGTTGCCATCGCTTGTCAGGACTGCAATCGACGCGGCGCGGGCCATGCGCATGACCCGGCTCAACCTGCCGCATTTCTCACCGGAAACCGAACGCGCGCTCAACCCATTGCTGGAAAGCGCCCGCATCAGGACCTCTCATATGCACAGCTATGTCAAGGCAATTGACCTGTCGCATGACGAGCTGGAAAAGAGCTGGCGGCATACGCCCTGGGATGGCGATTATTTCTTTGCCCTGCGCCAGCCGCCGATACGCTGAGATCAAGCAATATTGATCGGCCTTGCATTTGGGATCTTTCCGAACGTCTCCATATCAGCCGTCAACTGTCTGCATTTGATCAACATGCAGTCGGCAAGCCTGGACATTCAGAGGAACACATATGTCAAAACCGGAAATTCTCGCCATTTCAGGCAGCCTGCGTGCTGCATCCTTCAACACAAGTGTGCTGAAAACCCTGGCAGCCCAATCTGGCGATAAAGCCAATATCACTGTGCGCACACTCAACGATATCCCGATGTTCAGTCAGGATCTGGAAAGTGAGCCGCCAGCGAGCGTGGCAGATCTTCGTGCCGCCATGAAAGCAGCAGACGGTATCATCATCTCCACTCCGGAATATAATCACGGCCCTTCCGGCGCGCTGATAAATGCGCTGGACTGGACCTCCCGCCCCTATGGACAAAGTTCATATATGGGCAAGCAGGTCCTGATCATGTCCGCCTCACCAGCCAGCACGGGCGGGGCGCGTGCACATGCCCAGCTCTATCAGAATTTTGTCGCCAATGCCTGCCATGTGATCGGCGGCCCACAGGTCTGCGTGGCCGGTGCTCACGAGAAGATCGAGAATGGCCAGCTGACCGACACAGCCACGCTCGACTTCCTGCAACAAGCGCTCGACCGCCTGCTGGCAACCCTTTGATATCGACGCGAAAGGGCATGGCTGCAAATCAGACAGCCATGCCTACAAATTGATTGAAGCCGGAAAAAAGGGCAGCTTTGCGATCATGTCACTTGCAGGTGAGTAAGGATTGGTTATTCTTGGTAAATGGATTGTTACTCCATGTGTGTAGATTAAATTTATCGAGTGAGTGCCATGAGCATGAAAAACGTTCGGTCCGCCAAGGATCGTATTCGTCGAGAACTCCTTGAAAATGAAACAGTTTTGTGGGACGGAGCTCCTGATCGGCAGGCACTCTACAGACGGCTGAAGCTGTTTTGTCTTCGCAATTTGCTTTTCTTCCTGACGCTGAGCATGGCCGCAGTCGCCATTGTCTGGCTGAGACCTGAATTTTCCAAATCACTGATCATCATTCTGGGCGGCATGGGTCTTTTGCGTGCATTGGGCTGTCTGATGGTCTGGCCGGGCATGACCCGCCGGTGGCACCAGTCCTACGCGCTGACCAATCGTCGCCTGATGGTTGTTGATGGTCGCAATCAGGATCTGTCATCCTGGTTCAGCCCGTGTATCGACCGTATGCGTTTCCGCAAATCCGGATCTGTCGCCACCTTCAAGCTCGGCGATAGCGAACTTGGCTTCAACATCGAATTATACGCCGTGCGGGAATATGAACGCCTTTCGCAATTGCTTGCACCTTACAAGATGAGCAATCTGACACCCCTCGCCGACAGTCAGAAGCCAGATGTCGCAACACCAGAAGATGGCACATCAGCTCAGCAACCCATCGCCGCCTGACGCCCGCGCGATTTGCAGTTCGACACAATAAGAAAGCGCGCCGCTCACATATGGACCGGCGCGCTTTTTCATGGATGGAAGACCATCACGGGACAATCGCAAATGATTGTCCCGATCGTTACATCATCAAAGATGTTTCAATACGTTTTGTGGTGAGCTTTCGCCATAGGGGTCTTCCGGGCAGTTATCGGAATAACCGGGCTCCTCGAACCATTTGGTCACAACGCCATCTTCAATCACCGATGCATAGCGCCAGGACCGCATGCCGAAACCCAGATTGTCCTTGTTGACCAGCATGCCCATCTTGCGGGTAAATTCACCAGAACCGTCCGGAATGACCTTGATGTGATTGAGGCCCTGACCCTTGGCCCATGCATTCATCACAAAGGCATCGTTCACGGACATACAGTAGATTGCATCCACACCCTTGGCCTGGAATTCAGGATACAGCTTTTCAAAATCAGGTAGCTGATAGGTCGAGCAGGTCGGCGTGAAAGCGCCCGGCAGAGAGAAGAGCACGACCTTCTTGCTGTTGAAATAGTCAGCCGATGTCTTGTCTTCCCAACGAAACGGGTTGTCACCACCAATGCTTTCATCACGCACGCGAGTGCGGAAAGTCACCTGGGGAACCTTCTTGCCAATCATGTCTCGTCTCCATCATGTGCGCAGTCCGGACTATCCGGTCTGCATCAAAATCTGTAACCAGTTGTCTAGAATTACGCCAAACGGTGTCAACCCGTTCCCATCTGTCAGTCGCACTCGCTGATCCTTTGGCCGTCATAAGTCAGAACATGTACGCCTTCACCGGTCATATGCGCCGTGATGCTGCCATGGATCACATGTCCAAGTGATTCAAAGCGGCCCTCGACAGAGAAAACACCCTCCGGTGCCTGACAGGTATCGGTGAAGGCGAACACGGTTTTTGTGCGTTCGGTTTCGCGATATGTGCAACCCTCATCAGATGCCCCCATCAGATATGCATCCCGAACACCAGACATGGAATAGCGCCCATCAGCCAGGCATTCGGAGAATATATAGGGCTCAGTTTCGCCTTCCCCACCATGGGTGAACTCCCATTTGCCGGGCTGCACAATCAATGCGTGATCTTCATCGAGATTCGGTGCCGAACTGGCGCAGGCTCCGCTCAGAAGAGCGATCAGCGCCACGCCTGACCGATTGCACATGCCTCTTGACCTTTCACACTGTCGGGACGCGACGGAACACCTCTTCATCCAGTTCACCTTCCCATTTGGCCACGGTGGAAGCCACGGCGGCATCACCGGTGATATTGGTCACTGTTCGCATCATATCGAGCAGGCGATCAAACGGGAACAGGATTGCCAGGATGATGACGGTCTGCTCGCCTGTACATCCGATGACGCCCAGCGTGGTGGTCGCAAGAAAGAGGCTGACAGACGGGATACCCGCCGTACCGATGGAGACCAGAGTCGCCGTTATCGCGACGAGGAAATAGTCACCAATGTCCAGCGGAATGCCGAAGGCCTGCGCAGCAAACAGCGCAATCAGCCCCTGATAGAGAGCTGTTCCATCCATGTTGATGGTCGCGCCCAGCGGAAGCACCGACCCAGCAACAGATTTGGAAACCCCCAGATTGTCTTCCGCACAGGTGATCGTCACCGGCAATGTCGCGCTGGAGGATGAGGTGGAGAACGCCACAGCCTGCGCATCGGTGATGCCGCGGAAGAACCGGACCAATGGCAGGCGCAGCACGAATTTCACAATGCCCCCATAGGTGAGCAGCATGTGCAGCCCGCAGGCCAGATAGAGCGCAAACACCATCTTGCCCAAGACGGTAAGCACGGAAAAGCCCTGCCCCGCCATCACCCAGGCCATCAGCGCGAAAACACCAAAGGGCGCTGTCTCCATGACGATATGCGTGATCTTCATCATCACATCGGCCGCACTGTCCATGATGTCGATGAGCGGCTTGCCCCGGTCACCAGCCATCAGGCAGCCCACACCAAACATGATGGCGAAGAAGATGATCTGCAGCGTTTCACCCTGTGCCAGAGCAGCCGCCGGGTTGGTCGGAATGATCTCGATCAGACGCTCCCCCAATCCCTTGGACGCGCCAGCTGCTTCCAGCTTTTGCTGTTGCTCGGCAACAGCATCAGGGCTGACCTGCGAGACATCATATCCCTCTCCCGGTTTGACAATTGTGCCGATCGCCAGACCCAGCGTCACAGCCACCAGTGTCGTGCCCAGATAAAGCGCAATGGCGCGCCCACCGAGAGAGCCCAGCTTGGACGGATCGCCCATTGCCGTCACACCCGAAACCAGGGTGAAGAAGATCAGCGGCACGACCAGCATCTTCACCAGATTGATGAAGATGTCGCCAAATGGCTTGAACCATGTATCGCCAATGGGCTGTGCGGTATCCACGCCCAGGCCATAATGCAGACCCAGACCGACAATGATACCAAGGGCAAGGCCCAGCATGACGCGCTTCCAAAGGGTGATCTTGAACCAGCCGCCCATGTGAACCTCCTGAAATAATTTGCTTGGAATGCGACACTAGGGGACGATTTCAGCCCGTCAACACATGCAAGCCTCTTGCTTTCTTTCTACAAAAATCCGATTTTCCATTGATGAATATTCAGGCGGAAAAGATCAGAGTCATTGCGGATGTCCACGGACATTCCGAACGGATGGAGGCCGCCGCAGGCGATGCATCCACTCTGTTGCTGCTCGGAGACCTGGTTGATCGTGGCCCTGATAATGCCGGTGTGCTGCGGCTGGCGCTGGAATGGCTGGAATCAGGTCGCGCCTTTCTGGTCCGCTCCAATCATGACGACAAGCTCTATCGCCTGTTCAAGGGCAATCGCGTGCGCATGACGCGTGAACTGTCCAGCACGATGCGGCAGATCTCCTCGGCCCCGGATTTCGAAGAGCTGAAGACACGCTTCATCAAGGTCTATGCCGAAACGCCCCATGTGCGCCGTTTTGGTCAATATGTCTTCGCGCATGGCGCGGTCAGCCGCTACCATTTCCAGCCACCGGACTTTCCGCTGAGCCCGACACGCCTGCGCAAGAAGATCGAGCACATGGCTCTTTATGGCGAAACCGACGGTTCCTCACGCGATGAAGAGGGCCGCCCTGTACGCACATATAGTTGGGTTGATCTGCTCCCCGATGGCCTGACGGCAATTGTCGGCCATGACATTCGCGGCGAGACACCCTTTGTGCATGAGGGCACTGGCGGTTCACGCGCGATCTTTCTTGATACGGGCTGTGGCAAGGGTGGTCCGCTGAGCTATATGGATCTGCCGACTGAAGATTTCGGCCAGATCCACGCCTGACCCCTTGGCATCACCAGCGCTTGTTCAACCGGTTCCACACCAGCAACAAGCGAGCGGTCACATCATAGAGACCAGCGCTGATCAGGTTCACACCCGGCGCATCTCCCACAATTGCCAGCCAGCCAAATCCTGGCGTTACCCGCCAAAGCCGGGCAATGGCTGGCCATCCACGCAGCAACTCACCTTCCGGTGTGATCGCATGCAGCTTGAACCGCACATCATCCAGCGACACACCCATATCCCTGAAGGCATCAGGCGTTCGGGAGACATCGACATAGGCCACCTTGTCACCATCCTGACGGGTACGCCTTTCAAATGCGCATATCCCTTCCCTGCAAACAGGGCAGACACTGTTATAAAGGACCTTCAGCTTTTGCATGAGCCTAGCCTATAGCGCTTGTCCACTTCCTGTAGACCGCATCTTGCCGCAGGGATATTGCCGACCTAAAGCTGCGCCAATGAAGTTTGATGCGCCACTTCCCATTGATGACGTGCTCGACGCGATACGAGATGGCCTGCGCAACGCGAACCGGCTCGTACTCGCCGCGCCACCGGGTGCCGGTAAGACCACGCGCGTGCCCCTGGCATTGCTGGACGAGGACTGGGCGCAAGCTGGCCGGATCATCGTGCTTGAGCCCCGACGTATCGCCGCACGCGCTGCCGCCACGCGCATGGCCAGCACGCTGAACCAGAAGGTCGGCGACACTATCGGCCTGCGTGCACGCATGGATGTGCGCATTTCCAAAGCCACGCGTATCGAAGTCGTCACCGAAGGCGTGTTCACCCGCATGATCCTGGACGATCCGGAATTGTCTGGCGTCAGTGCAGTGTTGTTTGATGAATTCCATGAACGCTCTCTTGATGCAGATCTGGGCCTGGCGCTGGCGCTTGAGGCGCAGGAAGCACTGCGCGAAGACCTGCGCATCATGCCGATGTCTGCAACACTGGATGTCGGCACATTGGGCGGATTTCTGGGATGTGAGGTCATCGCCTCTGAAGGCCGGGCCTATCCGGTCGAGACACGCCACATCCCCATTGCACCGCGTGCCCGCCTGGAAGATGAAACCGCCCGTGTGATCCGCCAGGCCCTGCGCGAAGAGACCGGATCGCTCCTCGTCTTCCTGCCCGGCGCTGCCGAGATATCCCGCACAGCCGAACGCCTGTCAGACCTGCCGGACGACATTCTGATCACCCCCCTTTTCGGAGGTCTGACACCTGCCGAGCAGGACGCCGCCATTCGCCCACCACCTGAGGGCAAACGAAAGGTCGTGATCGCCACTGACATTGCCGAAAGCTCGCTGACAATTGATGGCGTGCGCGTGGTCATCGATGCCGGGCTGGCCCGTGTGCCGCGCTTTGACGCCCAGCTCGGCAGTACCCGGCTGGAAACCATTCGCGCCTCGCGTGCCAATGCCGACCAACGCCGTGGCCGCGCAGGCCGCACAGAGCCGGGCGTATGCTATCGCATGTGGGATGAAGCGCAGACGCGCGGCCTGCCGCAATATCCTGACCCCGAAATCCTTCAGGCAGACCTCACCGGGCTGGTGCTGGATACGGCCCGTTGGGGCGCTGCATCAGCAGAAGATCTCAACTGGTTAAGCCCGCCCCCACGCGGTGCATGGTCCGCAGCGGTGGATATGCTCGAACAGCTCGGCGCACTGACGGACGGCAAGCTCACCGAGACCGGAAAGCAGATCGCTGCATTTCCCCTGCCCCCGCGCCTGGCCGCCATGGTCATCAATGCCGCAGCAGATGATCATGCCATATTGGCAGCGCAGATCGCAGCGGTGATGTCTGAACGCGGCCTTGGCGGACGGTCAATTGACCTGCGCGACCGGCTGGCGCGGTTTCGCACCGATAAATCCGCACGCGCGCGCGCAATGACGGATCTGGCAAAGCGCTGGGCGAAGCTGGCAGGCGGAAACAATGGCACTTCCAATACAGAAGAAACCGGCCCCATTATTGCGCGGGGCTTTCCCGATCGCATCGCCCGCGCAAGGCCAGGCAAGCCGGGTGAATTCCTGCTCGCCAATGGTCGCGCCGGCCGGGTGGATGCCGACGACCGTCTGGCCATCGAACCCTGGCTGGCAATTGCCGAGCTGACAGGTGGTGCAGCCATCCTGCGCATCCAGCTGGCGGCCCCGATCAGCGAAGCCGAAGCCCTGGAAATTGGCGGGGTGGAGACGGTAGAAACCGCCAGCTATGACCCTGACCTGAAACGCCTGACAGCAAGGCGCGTTACCCGGCTCGGCGCGATTACCTTGTCTGAAACGCCCCTGCCCAAGCCTTCAGGTGCCGCAGCTAAGGCCGCTTTGCTGGATGTTGTGCGCAAGAAAGGGTTGGCGGTCCTTCCCTGCGCAGATGCATTGGCCGGATTGACCGCCCGCATCGCCTTCCTGCATGCGCGATTTGGTGCAGACTGGCCGGAAGATTTCGCCGCAGACCTGATGGAGAAGCTGGATGACTGGCTCGCCCCTATGCTGGACCGCGCCTATTCATTTGACGGTCTGACGGCTTCGAAGGCTGTCGCCGCCGCACGCACATTGCTGGATTGGTCACTGATACGACAACTGGACCAGCTGGCCCCGACAGACTGGACGACGCCAACGGACCGACAGGTCTCCATCAACTATCAGGACGAAAGAGGCCCAAGGGTGAGCGCCAAGGCACAGGAATTCTTCGGCCTGACGACGCATCCCATGCTGGCAGATGGCACTGTCGCGCTCGGCCTTGAAATGCTGTCACCGGCCCAGCGCCCGATTGCCCTGACCCATGATATCGCGAATTTCTGGACGGGGGGATATATCGATATGCGCAAGGACATGCGCGGACGTTACCCAAAGCATGACTGGCCAGAAGATCCCGCCAACGCCAAGCCACAACGCGGCGTCAAACGCCGCAAGGGAAGTGAATGAACAAGGGAGCAGACGACCGGAGAGGGATGGTCGCCTGCCCCCGATATTCCACGTCCCCACTCAGGATATGGAATAGTCGATTGTCTGGCCGGTCTGACCACGGGTCATACCGTCAGTCATACTTCACATCGCAGCCATAGGCCTGCGTTGCCTGTGTCTTAACCGGTACACCCGCTGAAATGGCTGTGAGCGCAGATTTCACATAGTTCTCCGCGTGCTCGATATCAGCCGGATTGCCTGATGGAATGGAATCTATCGCGCCCGCATAAGCCACCTTGCCATCCGGGGCCACGACGAACATGTGCGGCGTCGCCCTGGCACCATAGAGGCGACCGATCTGACCCGTTGGATCAAGCACGACATGGGAGGGGTTGGCATTGCGGCTGGTCGTCAGCTCCATGGCCTCGCCGGGTGTGACATTGCCCTGCTTGCCCGGTGCGGAAGACACGATGGATATCCAGACAGCGCCCATATCGTCGGCAAAGGCCTGTGTGGACTGCATGTTTCCCGAATTATAGTGCTTCTTGACGAAGGGGCAGCCATGATTGGTCCACTCCAGAACGACCATGCGTCCGGCAAGGTCAGGAATGGAGACATTCGCGCCAGTGATATCGGTTGTGTTGAAGGCGGGTGCGAGCTTGCCAGGTCCGGCTTCGGCCAGTGCGGGTGCGCTCAATGTGATAGCAGCGGCAATGGAAGTGAACATACGTAGCATCAGGCGTGGTCCATCCAGTCTATGGCGCATATGACCCCGGCAGCGCGTGTTGTCCCCTCACGACAAAAGCTAGCAAGCAAGTTCGATCTGGTCTCCTCACAAAATCGAGAGAAAGATGAAAAAGACGATCAGTTACCCCAGCGCATGCCTAGCGCCTTGCGGGTGGCATCCAGGAATGTCTGCGGACGCTCGAATTGCTGCGGGTCCAGTGAACCATAGGCCAGGATCACCCGGTCAGACGCCTCCAGGCGAATGCCGCGCGCAATGGAGAACCCCAGCGTGGTGTAATCAGACCAGTCATGACGACCATCAATGGTGAAGATCACGCGCTGGCCACCATTGCCATCATCATCCCGCCCGAAGACCAGACCATAGATGTTTTCACGATTGAACAGACCCTTGGAGATCTGCTGGCGCTTGCCATCCAGCAGGATCTCGTCAAACAGCATGTGACGCCGCCATTGCAGGACATGCATGTCCTTTTCGGTGGTTACCTTGATATCAATGGCCCCTTCGCCGATGCGAATGATGTCAGCATGGGTGATCATGGCGTGTGTCTCCGGCTTGAATTATCGAATAACGATAATCCCTACACGCCAATATGGCAAGAGGCTGTTCTTGATCTCACCCCTAATCCATCAGCTTCTGCATCAGATAGGTGTATTCCAGTGCGCGCCGATGCGCAGCTTCCGTGAGATTGGCGGCCGCTGAGTGACCACCGTCAATGTTCTCATAATACAAGAAGGGCTTGCCCAGATCCTGTAGTCGATGCGCCATCTTGCGGGCGTGGCCGGGGTGGACACGGTCATCCTTGGTGGAGGTCACGAAGAAGATTTCCGGATAGTCCGTACCCGGATCAACATTGTGATAGGGCGACAGCTGTTCCAGCCATGCGCGTTCTTCGGGCACATCTGGCGAGCCATATTCATCCACCCATGACGCACCCGCCAACAAAAGATGGTAACGCAGCATATCCAGCAGGGGCACCTGGCAGACCACCGCGCTCCACAGATCCGGGCGCTGGATGAACATCACGCCCATCAGCAATCCACCATTGGAGCCGCCCATGATGCCGAGCTTCTCAGGTGAGGTCAGCCCGCGGTCTATTGCGTCCTCGGAGACGGCGATAAAGTCATCATAGACAACCTGCCGCCTGGTCTTCAGTCCCGCCTGGTGCCAGGCCGGGCCAAATTCGCCCCCGCCCCTGATATTGGCGAGAATATAAGCCCCACCATTGTCGAGCCACATCTTGCCGACATATCCCGAATAGCCAGGATTCATCGAGACCTGAAACCCACCATAGGCATATTGCAGCGTCGGCGTGGTCCCATCCATGACGGTATCCTTCGCGCGCACCACGAAATAGGGAACCAGGGTCCCATCCCTTGATGTCGCCTCGAACTGCTCGACCACATAGGGGCTGGCATCAAAGCGCGCCGGCAGGGATTTGAGCTTCGTCACGGAATTGGCGATCGGCGCATATTCGTAATAGCTGTCAGGCGTCAAAAAGCCCTCATAATTCAGGAAAACCGTGTCGCTGTCCTTGTCCGCAAACGCGACACCGGCTGACCCGCGAGTCGGCAGGGGCACATCGGAAAACACCCAGCCGGATTTGCCCGGCAGGCCGCGTGTGATCTTCTTGGCGACATTGTCATTATAGGTGATCAAAAGCGCATCCTGCGTCAGCGACACCGCCTCGATGGCCTGGCGCTCTGCCGGACGGAATACAAGCTCGACCTTTGGCATATCGCCCTTGGATTTGAGGAAATAGGCCGCGTCAAACGAGACAAGATCGCCCTGCTTGAAGCTTTCAGACTGGCCCTCTGGTGCCCAGTCTTCTTCCAGTGTGAGGATCATCTGGTCGAGGAAAAGACCCTGCGGAGTGGATTTCATCGGGATCGGCCATTGGACCGGCTCCGTTCCCGGCAGCCACCAATAGGTTGCTGTGAAGAAGGTCTCGGCTTTGACCGCCCCCGCCACCACTGCGCCATTGTCCAGCTTCATTGTCATCGGCCAGACGCCGACATCAGTCTTGTCGCCGCGAATGACCTCGACGGCATCAGACAGAGGCGTGCCGCGCTTCCATTCCTTGATGATATAGGGATAGCCCGATTCCGTCGTGGTCCCCTCGCCCCAATCCGTGCCGATCAGCACAGTATTGCGGTTGATCCAGGCCAATGCCTGCTTGGCTTCCGGCGTAACAAACCCGTCAGCCACAAAGCTCTTGGTTTCAAGGTCGAATTCGCGCTGAATGACCGCATCCTTGCCGCCATCCGACAGCGAGACCATGCAGTATTGTTTTGTACTGTTATGCTCGTGAAAACAGTTTGCGCCCTTATAGACCCAGTTCTTGCCTTCTTCCTCGGCCAGCTTGTCGAAATCCAGCACGGTTTCCCAGACGGGGTTTGTCCTGCGGTAGCTTTCCAGCGGTGTACGACGCCACAATCCGCGCACATGGGTTTCATCCTGCCAGAAATTATAGACCTGCCCATCGCGCACCGTGCCATAGGGAATGCGCTCCTTGGCATTGGCGATGGCAAGGGCTTCGGCTTGCAGTTCGGCAAATCTGGGATCAGCTTTCAGGCGCGCCAGAGACCGTTCATTTTCAGTGCGTACCCAATCCAGCGCCTGCTCGCCTTCAACCTCTTCAAGATAAAGATGAGCATCTGTGTCAAAACCCGGAAATTCAACTTGGGTCATCTCAGCGCCTTCTGTATCTGATGCCTTGTCCTTACTGGCACACCCGGCCAGCACCATTGCCGCAATGGATAAAACGATCTTTCGCATGGATGTCCTCTTGCAAATCCCGGCCTGACGTTAACCGGCTTTGCAGCAGAAACAAGCGCCCAAGGCTGTTACCGGGGCTTGTCGTTCCCGGTTTGCGGGTCTTTCATGTGTAAATCATGCGCGATCAGGGGGAAACAACATGACGTCCGACATGATCACACAGCTGGATCTGGAGACGTCCATCGGTTCTGGCGAGGGATTGTCAAATGACCAGATCACTCGATCACGGCTTGCATTCCTGCTGGACCAGAACCGCTCCATCATCCAGATGACGCAGATTGCTGATGCCAAGGCCGCCGCCATGCTCGCGCTGATGGGGATTGCCGCTGCACAAATTGTTCAGACCGATTTTGCAGTGATCAAACTCTTCATGATCGCCATGCTCCTGCCCAAGGCCGTGATCATTCTCTTATGCCTTTGGGTGCTCGCGCCGCGCCTGCTGGCACCGCAAAGCCGTGACGCTTTATATCTCGACAATCGCTTCTCCTGGCTGGCCCTCACCGGCAACACCTATGACGCCAGTGCCCATGCCGATTTCATGCGCACAAGCGAAGCTTCCCAGCTGATCATCTCTGTCGCCCGGGCCAATGCCGCCACATCACAGGTCCTGCTCAGAAAGTTTCACCGCCTGCGGCTCGTTTTCATCATTGCCGCAGCAGATGTCCTGATGATGGTTATCGGCTTCATCCTGTTCGCCGGCTGAAGCGCAGGCCGGGACCTGTTCTGTTTTTTTCAATATAAACAATGACAAATCATTTTCAGACCACCATATGTACGACATCCGATCATCCGTCCTGATGCAGATATTGTCTGCCTTCGCAGCATCCCCCTTTTTGAATTGGCTTTTTGAGGATACAAGTCAAAACTAACCTGTCAGTTGTATCGTCTGTCGCCGAGTCCATGAAATATTACCAGATGAATGGCTGCGGGAATGCCTTTGCAATTCTCGACGGCCGAGGCGCTCGCCTCAACATGAATGCCCCCGCGATTGCACGCATCGCAAAGGCCGCAAACGCCGATCAGGTGATCGCGCTGGAACATTCCATGCGCGGTGATGTCTTCATGCGTATCTGGAACAATGATGGCAGCGAAGTCTCAGCCTGTGGGAATGCCACGCGCTGTGTCGGCTGGATCGTGATGCAGGAACGCAATCGCGATATCGTCAAGATCGAGACCGAAGCAGGCATGCTGTCTGCGGAAAAGACAGGCCACATGCAGGTCGCCGTCGACATGGGATCGCCGCTCCTGAAATGGGAGGAGATCCCCCTCGCCGAACGCATGGACACGCGCGGCATCGACATCAAGATCGGCCCGATAGACAATCCCTATCTGTCCCTGCCCGGTGCGGTGAATATGGGCAATCCACACTGCACCTTCTTCGTCGAAGACCTCTCAACGGTTGATATCGAGGCTGTCGGCCCTCTCGTGGAGGGACACATGATGTTTCCTGAGAAGGTCAATGTGGGCTTTGCGCAGATCATCTCGCGCGAGGAAATCCGCCTGCGTGTCTGGGAACGCGGCGCAGGGCTCACCAAGGCCTGTGGCACCGGCGCATGCGCGGCTGTCGTCGCCGGTGCCCGCAAGAACCTGATAGACCGCAGCTGCAAGGTGAATGTGGATGGCGGCGAGCTTCACATTGACTGGCGCACGATAGACGATCACGTCATCATGACCGGCCCGATCGCTGTCGACAAACAGGTCGATCTTTAAGGCCCCACGGCTTCAGCCTAGACAAGGACCGCGCTTGAAGCGCCCTGCTTCTGGGCGATCTTCTCTGCTGTGCGCAGGGCAAGCGCGATAATTGTCAGCCCTGTATTCACGGCAGCCGCTGTTGGTGGCACTGATGCATCCGCCACATATAGCCCGTCCACGCCATGCACCTGGCCTGAGACATCCACAACAGATTGCGCCGGGTCTGCCCCCATCACGGCACCTCCGGTCAGATGCCAGTATTCAACGGGTCGATTAGGACGCAACACCTGGTATCCGGCATCACCGAATGCCTTGATCGTGCGGCGGCGTAATTCGTCATAGCTGCGCGCCTGGTGACGCGGCGGAGTGAATTCACCCAGCTGATCGCCATCAAATGCCCAGCCCGTATCTTCATCAGGCGTGGCTTCGGTCATGTGGAAGACTGTCAGCGTGCGTTGCGCAATGATCTTGAACACGGGCTGCTTCAGCGGATTTGCACCGATCCAGAACGGCATCTGACCTGACACCTGGATGACACCGAGCGGGAATTGCCAGTCAGCATCGCCTTCATAAAAGGCATTGATCGCCAGCGTCTTGGTGTGGCGCTGGCCCATGCCGCGCGCGACACTCATGATCGGAAAGAGCGCGCCAGTGGAATGGCCCCCCACCTGACGGCCCAGCTGGCCGGAATGATTGCCGATCCCTTCGGAATGTTGCGTCGTCGCCGATTGGCGCAGCAGCAATGCAGAGTGCGGCGCTCCTGCGCTGACTGAAACGATGGGTGCATGAATATCAATGGTCTGTCCATCACGCACAACCGTCACACCCTCGGCCCGCTGGCCGGTCGGGTCGAGATTGATCCGTTTGCATTCTGTGCGAGTGGCCAGTACCACATTGCCCGTCGCCATTGCCGGACGCAGCGCCGCCACATCGGCATCCATCTTGGCATCGACCCGGCAGTGAAACGCATCGCAACGCGAGCACAGCGCACAATTGCCCTTGTCGCCATAATCCAGACCCAGCGGTATCGCCGCCATTGGTGTGCCAGCATGCGCCATCTTCACCGACAAGGCTTCGATCAGCGGGTCATTCGGCAAGGGAGAATGGGGAAAGGGTTCCGAGCGCCATGGTTCGGACGGATCTCCCTCGGGCGATCCATGCACACGAAACAGCTTTTCCGCGGCACAGTAATAGCGCTCCATCTCGCCATAATCGATGGGCCAGGCGGGAGAAATGCCCGCCTCAAAATGTGTCTCGTCAAAATCCATCTCACGATAGCGATAAAGCGCTGCGCCATAGAATTTGGACCGTCCACCCACATAAAACAGATCTTCTCCCGGTTTGACCCGTGAATAGAGAAAGTCATTGGTGTCGATTGTCTCGTCAGGTTTGAAGTAATCACCGCGCTCGACTACAAGCACTTTCATATTGGCCTGTGCCAGTTTCAGCGCCAGCGTCGCACCACCTGGTCCGGATCCGATCACCACAGCGTCATAGCTGGTGGCAAAATCCTCATTGTTCCTGATCTGGGTCATGCCGGACACTTTCCTTCAGCCAGCAACACATCTGAAATGATAAAAAGCAAGCTCCATACCTGCCTGCCGTCAGCGCGCATATCTCTTAAGAGCGGCCGCCACATTTATCCTGACACGCGCAAAATGACGTTTATTCTTCAACTGGGTGTGATCAGCGCTGCAAGATGTGAATAATTCAGCTATAAACCGGTCACGAGGAAGCAAGAAACGGAAATCATCGCCATGAGCCTGACCCTGTATGACATCACAGTCGCCACCTATATCCGCCTGACCGAGGCTGCGCTTCAGGTCATGCAAAAAGGCCGTGAGCATTATTCGCAGAATGCTATGGATGTGAATTCCATTTCTGACGAGCGCCTGTGTGGCGACATGGCTCCCTATTCGTTTCAGATCAATTCGATCCGCCACCACTCGCTGGGCGCAATCAAGGGCATCAAGGCTGGCAGCTTTTCGCCTCCGCCACCACTGGACAATACGGATTTTGCCTTTCTGGAAGACCTGCTCTCCCAGAGCCTCGAAGAACTGAACGCATTTACCCCTGATGAGATCAATGCGCTTTCCGGCAAGGATGTCATGTTTTCCATGGGAGACTTCAAGATACCCTTCGATACAGAAGGTTTCCTGATGTCGTTCTCGCTGCCCAATTTCTATTTTCACACGACAACAGCCTATGACATTTTGCGCATGAAGGGCGTGCCTCTCGGCAAGCGCGACTTCATGGGCAAACTGCTGGTCAAGCAGGGCTGACATCTGCCACCGCACATAGCGATTGGCCAAACCCTTGTCATTGCGGGAAATGCAGCGCATCTATCCGCCATGACCGACCAGCCAAACCAACCTGACAATAGCGGACATGTCGACATCCTGACACTGGGATGCCGACTGAACAGCTATGAAAGCGAGGTCATGCGGGCCAATGCCGCCGAGGCTGGTCTGACGGATGCGGTCATTGTGAATACCTGCGCCGTCACCAATGAAGCTGTACGACAAGCCCGCCAGACCATCCGCAGGACCCGTCGCGAGCAACCTGACATTCCGATCATCGTGACCGGTTGCGCCGCGCAGATCGACCCGGACATGTTCGCCGCCATGCCGGAGGTTACACGCGTCATCGGCAATGCGGAAAAGATGAAGGTCGAGACCTTCAAGCCCGGCTTCCTGCTGGATCTGGATGGCCCCAAGGCACTGGTCAATGACATCATGTCGGTGACTGAAACCGCAGGCCATCTGGTGGAGGGGCTGGAAGGCCGCGCCCGCGCCTTTGTACAGGTGCAGACCGGCTGTGATCATCGCTGCACCTTCTGCATCATCCCCTATGGGCGAGGCAATTCAAGGTCCGTCCCGGCCGGTGATGTGGTCAATCAGGCCCGCCAGCTGGCCGCCAATGGGTTTCATGAAGTCGTCCTGACTGGCGTTGATCTGACGTCATGGGGCGCAGACCTGCCCAACAGCCCGAAACTGGGCAATCTGGTCGCGCGCATCCTGAAACTCGTGCCAGACCTGAAGCAATTGCGGCTGTCTTCGATTGACGCCATCGAGATCGACGATGAACTGTTCGACCTGATCACGGGCGAACCACGCATCGCCCCGCATCTGCACCTGTCTCTTCAGGCCGGTGACGACATGATCCTCAAGCGCATGAAGCGGCGCCACTCTCGACAGGACGCCATCAATCTGTGCCAGAACCTGCGCAACAAACGTCCTGACATGGCCTTTGGCGCAGACCTGATAGCGGGCTTTCCGACCGAAACCGATGCCATGTTCGAGAACACGCTGCGCACGGTGGAAGAATGCGGACTGGATTATCTGCATGTCTTCCCCTATTCGGCCCGGCCCGGCACGCCCGCCGCGCGCATGCCGCAATTGAACGGCGATATCATCAAGGCCCGCGCTGCGCGCCTGCGCGAACTGGGAGGTCATAGGTTGGCGCTACGCCTTGACCGTCATGTCGGAACCCAGCAAACCGCACTCATGGAAAGCAATGGCCGCGCAAGGCTGCCGGATTTCACACCCATTCGCGTGGATGGCACCGATGCGCCATCTGGTGCGTTGATGGAGTTGCGACTGGATGCGCGCACGGATGAAGAACTGATCGGAACGGCTTTATGATCCTCTGGTTCAACAAGAAAAAGAATAAAGACGAGGCAACCGGCGAAACACCACTGGAGGCGCGCCCGGCAGAGGACGCCGCCACAGCCAATACGGCGCAGGACACCGCCGAGAAGAAGGGCCTGTTTGGTGGCCTGTTCGGTCGCAAGGATACGTCTGACGCCGCTCCCGCCCCTGACGAAGCCCCGCCTGCGATAACCGAAACACCGGACACTTCAGATGATGAAGTGCCGATTGCCTCGCCTACCGGCTTGCAGGATGACGCCGAGCCAATCGAACAGCCCATCGGTGTTCAATCTCCCGATGAGATCGCCGAAGAAGACGACTCCGGGATCGTATCCCTGCCAGGTGATGTGGACCTAGAAGCCGCACCCGCGCTCTCCCCAGAGCCAGAGCCAGAGCCAGAGCCAGAGCCAGAGCCAGAAACCGACTCAGATGCGGTCGAGCCCGTCAATATGGATCCCACACCGGAATTCATCGCGCCGGAAGAAACGCCGACCGAACCGGATATTCAGCCAGACACGGCCTTGACGCCCCCACCTTCTGCCCCTCTTGCCGAACAACCCGAACCCGCGATCCCGGCTGAGCCTGATCCACTGGCGGAGGTCAAAAGCGCCGGTTTCCTCGCCCGCATGACCAAGGGCCTGCGCCGCTCATCCTCACGATTGGCCGAGGGCATTTCTTCTGTCTTCACCAAGAAGAAGCTTGATGATGAAACGCTGGAAGACCTTGAAGACCTCCTGATCTCATCAGACCTTGGCGCGCGCGTTGCCGTGCGGATCTGCGAAAACATCCGCAAGGACCGGTTCGACAAGGAAGTTTCAGACACTGACATCAAGCAGGCCCTGGCCAGTGAGATCACCAGCGTGCTCAAACCGCGCGAGGAAGTGCTTGACCTCTCCGACGGCCCCTCCCCGCGTGTTGTGCTCTTCGTCGGTGTCAACGGCTCTGGCAAGACCACAACCATCGGCAAGATCGCTGCAAAGCTTTCCGCACAGGGTGCAGATATCCTCTGCGCGGCGGGCGATACCTTCCGAGCGGCAGCCGTCGAACAGCTCAAGGTCTGGTCCGAGCGCGCCGGATGCGGCTTCATCTCCCGGCCACAGGGGGCTGATTCCGCTGGTCTTGCCTTTGATGCCGTCAAACAGGCCAAGGCCGAAAACCGCGACATTGTGCTGATCGACACTGCCGGTCGCCTGCAAAACCGTGCCGAGCTGATGGATGAACTCGCCAAGGTCGTGCGCGCCATCCGCAAGGTCGATGCCGATGCTCCCCATGATGTGATCCTGGTGCTGGATGCAACCGTCGGCCAGAACGCCCTGTCTCAGGTCGAGGCATTCAAGCACACAGCTGGCGTGTCGGGGCTGGTCATGACCAAGCTGGATGGAACCGCAAAGGGGGGTGTGCTGGTAGCGATCGCTGATCAACATCAGATCCCCATCCATTTTGTAGGCGTCGGCGAAAAAGCCGAAGACCTGCATCCCTTCTCCGCTGAGGCCTTCTCAGCCGCCCTTGTCGGATTGTCTGACAATGTGACTGGGTAGCATAATGGACCCAATACATCTGGGTCTGATGCTCGGGCTGGGCTCGGCTGTGACGCTTGCCTTTGCCAATGCATCCATCAAGGCATCGGGCGATATATTGATGTCGCGCGCTGCATTGTCAGGGTCGGCGGCTTTGATGGTCTTGCCCTTCGCGTTCTTCGTGCCCCTGCCCAATGCAACCACATGGAAATGGCTCGCCATCTCCATTCCGGTGCACTGGCTTTACCAGGCAACACTTGTGCGGGCGATGACACGTGGAGATCTGTCACTCGTCTTTCCGATCATGCGCGGATCTGCGCCTCTGATCACGGCGATCCTGGCCTTTGTCTGGCTAAAGGAAACGCTCACACCTATTGCAACATTCGGCCTGTTCATCGCATCCGCGGCGACGATCATCTTCGCCCTGCCCGAAACCGGCATTGTCACTGATTCACGCACAAGACGGGCCGCCTTGTTCTGGGCCATTCTGACCGGCGGCGGCGTGGCGCTTTACAATGTCGTCGATGCCAATGGCGTAAGGGCAGCGCCAACTGTTCCCACCTTTGTTGTCTGGCTTTTCCTGCTCGACAGCATCGGAATCAACATTGCCTGTCTGTGGACGAGGCGAACCGGCTGGGTTGAGGGCATGCGCCTGAAATGGCGCTATGGTGTCGCCGCCGGTGCTCTCTCCATCGTCTCCTTCACCATGGCATTATGGGGATTTCGCATCGCACCTGTTGCTCATATCTCCGCGCTTCGGGAAACCTCGGTTGTCTTTGCCGCACTGATCGGCGTGATCATATTGAAGGAAGGGTTCGGCCTGCGCCGCCTATTCGCCGCCCTCGCACTCGTCACCGGATTGATCCTCATGCGATTGGGATGAAGCAAGTTTTGCGTCAGCTTTTCGTGTAAGGATCATATTCCGTGATTCTCCAAGCCCCAGCCTCAAGGCCACGATACGCATGATCTGGCGACATTTGTTCGGATATCTGCCCGCCAATCTGGTGATGGGCCTGACCTCTTTCGGCACGGTCTATGTGTTCACGCGTCTTCTGGGTGCCGATGATTATGGGCGCTATGCGCTGGTGCTGGCAGGCATGCAGCTGGCCCACACGTTGTTTCTCACATGGTCTGAGGCAGGCGGTTATCGCTTCACCCAGGAATCGCTTCAAAAGGGCGAACTGGCAGACCATATCCGAACATCGCTTGGCCTGTGCCTTCTATCCTGTGTCCCCGCCTTGCTGGTGGTCGCGATTGGCTGGCTGGCCGTTTCCGATCCTGCCATGCGCCATGCGATTGCCTGGCTCAGCCTCACCCTGCCAACCATGACCCTGCTTCAGATGAGCCTTGAAATCCGCAAGGCCCGTCAGGAAGTTCAGCGGTTCTCGATGATGACGATTGCGCGCGCACTGGGTGGTCTCGCGCTTGGCGTTGTTGCGGCATACTGGTTCGATGCGGGTGCTTCAGCACCCTTTATAGGTCTGGGTATTGCCAGCCTGGTCATCGCCACGCTTGAAGTCATCGACCTGTGGAAGATCTCAAGGGGCGGAAAATTTCGCAGCGACCGTGTCCGCGCATTCCTCACTTATGGTGCACCCATCTCCTTTGCCCTCGCCCTTGAGCTGGGCCTGTCAGCCGGAGACCGATTCCTGATCGCTGCCTATCTTGATGAAGCCTCCGTGGGGGCCTATGCGGCCGGCTATGGCGTCGCCGATCAGACCATACGCCTGCTTTGCATGTGGGCCGCCATGGCCGGTGCGCCGCATCTTCTGGCGGCATGGGAAAAGGGTGGACAAAACGCCCTGCAGGAACCCGGCCTGCAAATGTCTCGCATGCTGGTGCTGATCACCCTGCCCGCCGCCGTCGGCATCGCACTAGTCGCAACACCGCTGGCTGAATTCATGGTGGGTGAGGATCTGCGCGCACAGGCCGCCCATATCATGCCGTGGATCGCTGTGGCGGGCCTGCTCAATGGCTGGATGATCTATTATTTCGGCGAAGCCTTCGTGCTGGCCAAGCGCACCGGATTGCGCGCCGTGATGATGCTGGCACCCGTGCTGGCCAATATCGTGCTCAACATGATCCTGCTGCCACGCATTGGATTGATGGGAGCCGTCTATGCCACCGTCGCCTGTTATGCGCTGGCGCTGGTCCTGTCTGCCTTGATCGGCCAGCGCCTTGCCCGCCTGCCGGTTCCGCTTGTGGATGTCGCCACGGCCGGTCTGGCCTGTGTGGTGATGGCAGGAGCGACCCTGCTCGTTCCGACAATTGGCGGCCTGCCTGAATTGATCGCCAAAGCCATTGTCGGCGCAATCGCCTTCGGCGCGGCCGCGATTGGTCTCAATGCTGCGGGCGCGCGTGATCTTGTCAGAACCGCCAGATCCGCGCGATCAGGTGACAGCCAGCAGAGTTAATCCGTGACATTCCTCCTGCACCGGTCCATATCGAAATCATGACTGATACGCCTGATACAAAAGACAAACCCGCCAATAATGCTTCCAAGATCTGGACCGATCTCGGCCCGGTCCTGGCATTTGTCGTGAGCTATAATGTCGTGCGACGCTTTCCGGAGGGCGGCGGTCTGCTGTCACGCGAAAATGCCGTCTACTGGGCGACGGGCATCTTCATGGCAGCCATCGCGGCAGTCTTCGCCTACACCCTCTCCAGAAAGGAACGTCTGTCGCCGCTGCTGATCGTGACGGGTGTGATCGTCATGGTATTTGGCGGGCTGACCTTGTGGCTGCAAAGTCCGCAATTTGCCTATTACAAGCCGACCATCATCAACCTCTTGTTTGCCGGATTGATTTTTGGCGGGCTGGCATTTGGCAAGAATGTCTGGAAGATCGCCTTTGAACACGCCTTCAACCTGCCCGATCATGCGTGGAGAGTTTTCGCCATCCGGTGGGGGCTGTTCTATATTTTCCTGGCCATCATGAATGAAGTGATCTGGCGCAATTTCTCCGAGGATTTCTGGGCAAACTCAAAGATCTTCCTCGTCCTGCCCGCCAGCATGATCTTCATGATCGTCAATTATCCTTATCTGATGAAGCACTCTCTGGATCAGGATAGCGAAGACAAGGGCTGAGACTTACCCCGGCAGATAGGCATTGGTGAAATTGTTCGGCCAGGTGAAATTCGTGAACAGCACGGAATAGCTTTCATCCAGCGCAACAATGTGGTGCCACCAGCCCACGGGAATGAACAGCGCATCGCCCGGCCCGATCTCGGTTTCCATCACCTGCGGCCCTTTTGGCCCGGCCTTGAGAACATCCTCCAGCGACCAATCGGAAAAGATCTTTCCGCGCGTTCGCATGCGCGCTTCCTCCCAATTGGGGATCATGTGAACACGCTTGCGGCCCTTGACCTGGATCAGGAAATTATTCGTCAGGTCATGGTGAAACGGAGTGACCGTCCCCTTGGGGCCTATCCACAAGAACCCGTCATTGCCGGGCGCGTCCCTGGTATAGCCCTCCACTTCATGAAAATCGGACCAGATCGGATCGAAGGCCTGACGATTGGCCGATCCATTATTGGCTGTGACATAGATATCATTGGAGGCCTCTTCGCTGCGCAAGGCCGCCGCCAGTTCGCTGAAGGGTATTGTTGAGCGTAACCGCTCCTTGGCGCGCTCATAATTGGCCACTCTCGACCGCCCCTTCTGCGCTTCAACCAATGTATCAGCGCCGATCTTTTGTTCCAGATAGTCCGGGTTCCAGAGCGACAAGGCGGGCCAGTCATCAACCAGCCCGGAAATCACCGCCGGCCTTTGATTGCACGCAAACTCCGCCTTGAACGTGTCAGCGGCCAGCTTGTCCCGGCGCGCCACAGACCGTGGATCATCCTGCTGGTTCCAGGCCCGGCGCTGGCATTCCAGCACCCAGTCACGTTTTCTCAGATCATCGGCGATCGACATCGCACCGACAAAGAACGGATCGCTCAACGCCTTGTCGACATAGGCCTGGATAAGATCCGGCGTTCCAAGGCCCGACAACTGGGTGGCGATCAATGAAGGGTGCATGCCACGCGCCAGTCTTGTTGCGACGGCCTTGGCAATATTCGGATCGAGCTGGACCCGACGTGGCTGTGGTGGATGGGTCTGCATGTGTCGATACTCACTCCACGCTGCTATTCCAGGCTGTCATTCTGGCGGTCTGTCCGCCTCTCCCGCCGTTCTCATGAAGGGTGCAAAGGCAATGCCGTCACGGATCTTGTCCCGCAGGCTGTCAAAATGTTTCAGGGCCCAGTGAACCGTTGGAAAAGCCAGGTCATCCCACGGAATTTCCTCCCACCGGAACAGCCCCACCTCCAGGCTTTCAGGCCCCACATCAAAGACCGGCTCTTTGAGATGCGCCAGGAACATCATCTGCACCTGCGAGATCCGGGGCACAGAATAGACGCCCAATAATGCATCTATGTGAATGTCCGCGCAGGCTTCCTCACGCGCCTCGCGCCGGGCCCCTTCTTCGACATCTTCACCTTTTTCCATGAACCCTGCTGGCAGGGTCCAGAAGCCCTTGCGCGGCTCGATAGCCCGGCGACACAAGAGGACCCTGTCCTCGAAACGCACCACTGCCCCCGCCACGATACGCGGGTTCACATAGTCGATGAAACCACAATGATCACAGATCGATCTGGGACGATCATCCTGTGGCGGTATACGCTGGGTAAAGCTGGGTGAGGTCTCTGTCATGATGGTGATGAAGATGGAACATTCGCGGCAATTTTCCAAATCCTCATCGCAAGATTCGGCAAACTGACAAAAAAACTTCATTTGCCTTTGGCCGGACAGCCTCTTATGCCGCTTTGAAGGTGAAGGTGGGCGTTTCCGATATGGATTCTGATGTACAGCAGAGACAGGACGCAGACGAAACTGCGTCAACGTCACAGGAAGACCTGTCGTCAGCGGCAGATTATCGCCTGTCGGAATCTCCTGCGCATCTCCTGCGTCGTGCCCAGCAATTCGCGTCAGAGATCTTTGCCGACAAGGGATTGTCAGACGGTGTGACCCAGCGCCAATCGGTCGTTCTGGCAGCCATTGCAGAGCGCGAAGGCCTGTCGCAATCAGAGCTGGTCAGCGCCACCGGTATCGACCGATCCACACTCGCGGACATGATCGCGCGGATGCAGAGCCGGGGCATGGTTTCGCGCGAAGCGGCCGAGGAAGATGCACGCGCCAAATCCGTGCGGCTGACGCAAGTGGGCCGTGACATGCTCAATACGTCACGCCCTGCCCTTGTCGCCGCTGATGAAGCCATTCTCGAGCGCCTGCCCCGCAATCGCCGCAAGGCGTTTGTGGATCTGCTTCTTCTTCTGGCATCTGCCGCCGATCAGCGTGGCGTGATGGAAACCGGGGACCTTTCTCAAAAGACCACCGGCGAGAAGAAAAAGAAGAAGAAAAAGAAAAAGAAGAAAAGCGACAAGAAAAGCTGAGCAAGCCTGCTTCAGTTCAGCGACTTCATCAATATCCCTGCTGCTTCCTCGGCACCATTTGCATCTGGCGTATCGGGAGACGGCTCTTCGCTGAGCAGCGCCTCGAGCTTGTCGAGATAATTGCCTGAATAGAGATCTTCCTGCGTACAGGCTCGCCCGCAGGCATTTTGCGCGGCCCAACCTTCCAGCGCTTCCGATTCCGGCCAGTCCGGGCGCACGGCATAGAGCAATCTCACCCCATTGCAGACAGACTCGGTGAAAGACCCATATCCGGTCTTTGTCACCATCAAATCTGATGCGCAGAAGGCATCGAAATAGGCCAGGTCAGATGATTGGCAATCAATGACATCATTGCGGCCGGGCGGCGCATCCAGAGGTGTGATCCAGGTCAGCCCATCAACCTTTGGCAGAATATCCCAGCTGGTATCGCGCGGAATGCCACCCAGGCTGGCCAGAGCGATATGTGGTGTCGGGATCATGTTCCGAATTTTCCGGACTTGCGCCGGATTCGCCTGCTCTCTCACCCGGCAAATCGGTCCCACGCTCTGTTGGTCACAAAAAGCGGTCATCTGCATGGAAGGTGTCGGCCGAATGAACAGGGACATCGCCCCATAGGCCGCTTCAAGTCTGGAAATGATCGGTGTCGCCGCCGGATTGTCCGCGCAATAGGCACTGAAGATATCCAACCAGTTGAGCGAACACAGGCCGATCGCCTTCACACCCAGCTTTCCCGCCGCAGCAGCACCAAAAAAACCGACATTGGATACCAGAAGATCGGGCTTGAGGGCATCCAGCGCCCGCATTTCATCATTGATGATCTCATCCCAGCCCGTCAGGATTGAGCTGTAGATATCCAGGCTGGCATCGGCATCGATGCGCGATGGCCCGTGCATGATCATGCCCGGGTCTTCCGGTGGCGGGGAGGTCTCAAACGGGGCAAAGATGAATCGCTCAAGTATCACCCGCGAGTGATTGCATCTGACGGTCAGCCGAATCTGCGGCTGAGCACGCATCAGCTGATTCAGTACAACCGACATCTGCGCGAGGTGGCCAAAACCATGCGCGGTGATATCGACAACGATATGGGGCCTGTTCATGGTTCGCTTTCCTGCCGGTATGCAANTCACTCTACAGGGTTTGTTTTAAGCTTCGGTTGTCTCGCCATCCGTGTTTTTGGCTTTTTCCTTCTCAGGCGAGATATCCGGTCCGAAAGAGATCACAATTGCACCCGGCCCACCTTTCACTTCACGAGAAGGACCAAGGAAAATCAAAGTACCATCTGGCCTGATTTCAGCAATCAGGTCTGACTTGGGCCGATCCCTGAGGAGGTCATCCATCGTGTATTCTTCACTCAATGTCGTCTTCGCAAACACCCAACCGCGATAGACATCCCGCATGAAGGCATCATAGGTGCGCCCGCGCTTGGCCAGTGTACGCCCGCGTGACGCCATGTTGATCGCGCGTGGATCATCATCTTCCTGATCGATCGAAGACAATTGAAACACGCAATGTCGGCCAAGCTCAGGCGCAAAATGCGAGCACACCAGCGCATTGTAAGGGTCATTGGCCGTGACGGCGACGACTGTATCAAACCGGGCATGATCAAGTTTGAACTCTGCCTCTTCGGAGACCACTTCGCCGTAAAATCGGTCAATATTGGCCTGGCGCGCCGCACGCAATCGCCCGAAATTGGAGTCGGCAATCAGGGTTTCTACGCCTGAATCCCGCAAAGTCTTGGATAGGCCGACACTCCACGGGGTTGCCCCGACAATCAATACACCCGGTCGCCCCTTGCGGGCCAGTCCCAGATATCGCGCCAGAGGCCCCATTGTGAAACCGTGCAGAACAACCGTCACGATCGACATGGAGAATGCCAGCGTGGTCAGTCGGGATGCATCTTCAAAGCCCTCAAGCACCATGCGATTGGCAAAGAAGCCGGAGATCGCCACTGCCACGATACCACGCGGCGCGATCCAGCCGACCAGCAGGCTTTCCTTCCAGCTCAACGGACCAAGAGTCGACAGTCCAGCGGAGATTGGACGCACGATGAACAACATGGCGCACAAAAAGCCCAGCGTCGGCAGGTTGAAGGCCGATGCTATATCATCCGGCGTGAGATCAGCGGTGAGGATCACGAACACAGCCGAGATCAGGAGAACGGCAATGCTTTCCTTGAACCGACGCACCTCCGTGAGACTGGCCAGGCGCGAATTGGCGAGCGTCATCCCATAGGCCGTTACCGCCACCAGGCCGGTTTCGTGCTCGATGCTTTCAGCCAGCGCGTAGCAGAAGATCACCGTCGCCATCAGGATCGGTGCCTTGAGATATTCAGGCGTCCAGCCCTTGCGGAATGCCCGCGCCATGAACATGCCGAACAGCCATCCCATCAGGCCGCCCGCACAGGCCGCACCGAAGATCTTGATGGTCGCCAGCCATGGGCTGTCACCATCATTGAGAACCCGCAGCGCTTCATAGACAAAGACCGCCAGAAGTGCGCCCACCGGGTCGTTGACGATCCCCTCCCATTTCAGCGTGGAGCCAACCTTGCCCCCCAGCTTGGACTGGCGCAGCAATGGCATGATGACGGTCGGACCGGTCACCACCAGAATGCCGGCAAACAAGGCAGAGGTAGCCCAGCTCAATTGCGCGATATAATGCGCGGCGAGCGTGCCCAGCCCCCAGGCGATCGGCGTGCCGACAAAGACCAGCCGCATCACGGACCGGCCGCTTTCACGCAATTCATGCAGGCGCAGGTTCAACCCGCCCTCAAACAGGATCACGGCCACCGCCAAAGAAATGATGGGCCCCAGCAGCGTGCCAGGATTGCCCAATTCGTCTGTCTCACCCGTGGCAAACACTTCTGATGGGTTCAGCAGGGCATGGCCGAATATGACATGCCAGACGGGCCCGACAATCAGGCCGGCCACACTCATCAACACGATGGCAGGTGCCTGAATGCGCCAGGCCAGCCATTGAGCACCCATTCCCAGCGCCCCGATCAGGGCCGCGGCGAAGATCAGATTGTCATGCATATACCCTGCCCCAACCGTGGCTAACTTGTCTGGTTTTCGTCTTTTGGACCGTCCACAAAGGGAGATCTCTCAATCGGATGATCACTCAGCCCCGGATGAAACGGATTGACCAGCCCTGCTGGCGGATGAAGACCATCACCGAGTGCCTTTTCATCCGAGAAGTCGAATCCGATTGTACGCTTGGAGCCATAATCGCCATTCTTGTAGAGTTCGATCCGGTCATCGAGCCAACTCAAGACATGGTCAAAGAGAAGCTTGTAGAATTCCTGATGATCCGCCTCATTGAAGGGCAGATCGAATTCTGCGGAAGGGCCATCGGCGATCGACACTTCGAAATGTTCGCCCTGCTTCACGCAGACGACCATCATGCGCAACCAGTCCGTTCCATGGGTGACGCGAACGGCCAGTCCGAATGCTATCGGCCCGATATGGCGAAAACCGCGTGGCGGGATTGAAAACGCCTCGTCACCATAATCCCTGGGCTGAAACGGCCCCGCAGGCGGCACCAGCCTGACGCAAATGCCATCCTTGGAGGCGAGATACGCACAGAACCCCGCACGAATACCTTCGGCAATGCGCCTGACCCGGTCATAGTTTTCCTTGGCCAGTTCCTGATAAAGAGCCGCGCGGTCGATCAGCTCGTCAAACCGCCTGACTGTTTCCGGCTTAGCATCTTCAGACATGTCATAGCCCCGATCTTACGCAAACGACTTCATGATAGTCAGACTTAACTCGCCCGCAAATTCAATGCTGTCGAGCCCTGCTCGTCCAGAATAATCCTTTTTAAGCCAATGAACTGCTTAAAGTTCCAACGTCAAACTCAGCGGGCAATGGTCAGACGCCTTTGGCAGGACCCATCCTACACCCGGAAAACGGTGACCTTCAAACCTCTGCACGCGAAGCGGCTGGCCCGCACGCATCAACCTGATGCGCGCCCTGGCATTTCGTGCCGCAAGGGCTGGTGACAGGAAGATATGATCCAGGGCGGTATAGGCCTTTCCCCCCGCATAATAATGCGTCCAGCGTTCCATTGGATTCGCTTGCAACATCATCAGGGCATCCACCGAAAAACCACCATCGATCAGCGGCCCCAATCCATGATCCTCCACAGGCACGCCATCGATTTCCAGATAGTCGTTGAAATCGCCCAGCACCGCCCAGTCAGCTTGTGCCGGATCATCAAAGCGTGCCTCGATCAACTTGCGCACCGCCAGCGCCTCGGCGTGCCTGACCGGGCGGGTTTCCAGTCTGCCACCATTCATGCTCTTGAAATGACAAATGAAAAGCGTGAGGGTACGCCCCTCCTTCTCGATATCCACTTCCAGACAATCACGGCGGAAAATGCGCCCGTCCCAATGGGCTGAACCTACGGGCTCAATGCCGATAGCGCGATGGGTAAGATCGGCATGGCTGACCACCCGCGTCACATTCACCCGCGCCAGCAGCGCCACATCTATGCCGCGCGTATCATTGCCCTCGCACAATATCCGCCGCGAATATCCACGCCGCATCCAGCGTTTGAGGTAGCGATTGTGAAATGCTGTCAGCGTGACGAGGTTCTCGACTTCCTGAAGGCAGCAGATATCTGCCTGTGAGGCCGACAGGGCCTGCGCGGTCAGGGTGCGGTCGTCTTCTGACAGCACATTGAACACGCGATCGACAGCATCTGCATCACTCTGATCACTGACGGCCGTGAATTTTCGGGCCGCATCGAGAATATGCAGGCGACGAAAGTCACACCGCATCATCAGGTTTTCGCAATTGAATGTCGTCAGTGTCAGTCTGGTCATGGCGCGCCATGCTTAGCGCCCCTGAGCAAAAGGCGCAAAAAGAAAAGGCCGAAGCATGTGCTCCGGCCTTTCCAGTTTCTGATCTTCAGATCACTCAGGCAATTAGAAGTCCTGCGTGATACCAACGAAGATGTAACGACCCAGCGCGTCATAGACCTGCGGGTAGGTGTTACCGTTACCGAAGCCTGCACCCACGGAAGAGGATACGGGTGGCTCTTCGTCCATCACGTTGTTGATACCAACGCGAAGCGATGTGGTTTCAAACGGTGAGTAGCTCGCGGACACATCGAAATAGTCCTGAGCATCGAACGGGTTGTTTTCGCTGTCGCGAATTTCAACACCGGCGAAGTGACGCCAGGTCAGCGATGTGGAGACGTTCCACGGCGTTTCCCAGGATACCTGAGCCTTGTGGCGGTAGTCTGGGTTCGGCGTGCCGTCCTGACCAGAGTAGTAACCTACACTGTCATAGATGTCGTCGCCTGTGGATGTCGGCAGCGGCTTGGTGGACAGCTCGTCCAGAATTGTCGCTGTGTAGTCCAGACCAAGGGAACCCATGGTACCAATGTCAAACAGGTAAGAAGCGTTGACATCGAAACCATTGGTTTTCAGCTCACCCGTGTTCAGGTTTGTGGCCTGAATGTAGCCGGTTGGGCTGGCCCAGAGTGTTCCACCATTGCCGCGGTTTACCAGCGAACAGAAATAGTCGCTTGCAGTTGTCAGACACTGGTTGAGCGCAAAGCTTGGGTCGATCGTGTCGATAAAGCCTTCAACTGTAATGTCGAAATAGTCGACAGACACTGAAAGACCTTCAATGAAGGTCGGGGTCCAGACAACACCAACCGTAACGGTTTCGGATTCTTCTGGATCCAGATCGGCGTTACCACCAAACAGTGCGTTGAACTGACCTGCTGGGTTGTCAGCAATGTTGCCGTACTGAGCCGCTGTTACACCAGTAAGAGCACACTGCTCAGCCGTTGCAGCAGGAGTGTCTCCAGCACACGGGTCGTAAAGGCCATTGTCACCTTCTGTCAGGTCGAACAGGCCAACACTTTGCTGGTCGTAAAGTTCGATGACGTTCGCTGCACGTGCGGCTTGTTGGTAGGACGCACGGAAACGCAGACCTTCAATCGGAGCATAGTCAGCACCGACCTTGTAGGTGTTGGTGTCGACCGATGGCTCTGTGTAGGACGAGAAGCGATAGGCCATGTCGATGCCGAGGTCGAAGATACCAGGCATGTTCTGAACCAGCGGAATGTCGAGTTCGCCGAAATATTCAAACACTTCAACGGAACCGGACACTGGTGTGGTTGGACCACCCTGACCGTAACCATCACCGGAAATGTAGCCGCGGTCTGGCTGCACATTCAGGTAGTTACGGCGATATTCAACACCAGCAGCGAAACCGATAAAGTCTTCAGCCGTTGGCAGCTTGCCGCCAAAGGAAGAGGCATCACCAGAGATCGTACCAACCAGGTTCTGCACAGTTGTTACACCGTTCAGAAGCAGCGGGCTCTGCATGTAGTTGAGCGAAGCCTGCGAAGGACCAGCTGGCGAGAAGATGTCGTAAGGCACACAGGCAGGATCGTCATTATTGCCGTCTGCATCAACATTCACGTTACAGACAATGTTGCCTGATCCGTCGTCAACAGCATAAAGCGCCTTGGAGGCCTTCTCGACGGACAGCTCGTTCAAATAGCTGTCGACCAGCTTCACCTTGCCGTAGTTACCATAGACATCATACTGGATGCCGGTGTCCATGATCTCACCGCGAACACCCACAATACCAGTGAAGGTTGAGTGTGTCAGGTCATCCTGGCGGTTACCGCCTTCAACGTTACGGCGTAGGATCAATACGCCTTCAGCAATGTCGCCGCCGGACAGACCGTTCGCCGTACACAGGTAATCAACCTGCTGAGCCGACAGATACGGGTTGTCACAGTTCACGCCACCACTGTAGCCAGCAACACCACCACCGAAGATACCGGAAGGCGCGATCTGGGCAACGGTGTGGTTCTCCATGAAGGAGATGTCTGTGTAGACATCAACATTCTTGTTGAACTCGTAGTGACCGGCAGCACCGAAAGCGTAACGCTCGTCGGGACGCTGGTAGTAGTTGTACGGGTTGTAGTTGAAGATGTCCGTGGTGAAGTCACGCTCTGTGAATTCCCCATCAAGAACACGGAACCAGCCCAGATCGATGTCAGGGTTGAGGTTCAGGAGGTTGGCAACCTGGTTTGTCGAGGACCCACCACAGCCAAAGTCTGGTGCTGCACCGGAAAGCGCACAGTTGGCGTAGTCATACTCACCCTGAGTAACGGGCTCGATGTTGTGGTAAGAGATGTATGCCGTGATGTTACCCGCGCCATCATCGGTGTTCACACCCATGATACCGGTAATGTCGAAGGCTTCACCCGTGGTGACATTGCCGTTTGGAACATCAAAACCATAGGACTCGTTCAAGTCCTGCATGGCACCATTGTCGTTATTGTGCTGGTAGAAGGAATAGTTGGAATCGATCCGGACGCCTTCGAAGTCATCCTTCATGATGAAGTTCACAACACCGGAGATAGCGTCGGAACCGTACACAGCAGATGCACCACCGGTCAGAACATCAACGCGCTCAATCAGAGCGGCCGGGATCTGGTTAAGGTCGGAAGGTGTGGACTGTGGCGAACCATAAGGAAGACGACGGCCGTTCTTCAGAACCAGTGTCCGGGATGCGCCAAGACCACGAAGGTTGACGGTCGCGGTACCAGTTGCACCGTTTGAAACAGCAGAACCCTGTGCGGCAAAAGCCTGTGGCAGCGTGTTCACAACGTCTTCAACACGGATGACACCGCGCTCGACGATTTCCTGGGCACCAATTTCTGTGACCGGGCTTGTACCGATCAGGTTGGCTTGCGGGATACGCGTACCAGTGATGGTGATCGTTGCCTGACGGGCTTCCTCGACAGGAGCGTCGGCTGGCTCAATCGTGTCTGCTTCCTGAGCAAACGACATTGGCGCGAGCAGCGCGCCGGCGAAACCGGCCAGCACTGTGGTGCGGGACAGCCAGTTCTTGGTCTGGTTCTTTTTCATTCGGACCCCCGATGAAGGTTTGACACTACCATTCGTTCGCAACACCGATCCTGGACACTTCCCTAAGCATGATCGCGCCCTACCAAAACGACCCCATGCGGATGTGCCCAGCCAATGCTGCACGAACTTGATGCCAAGGAATTGTCATAATTCGAGCTAGGTCAACGCTGTCACACATCTGAAACATTCAGCGCAGGTTGAATTGTAGAAGCTGCGGCAAAATTACAACAATTTCGGAAATTATCGCATTTCTTAGAATAACCATGCTCAAAACGAGCTTTGGGCAGAATTATATTGCTAACGTAAACTTCAAAAATTAGGGTTAAGGGCCTATTATTCTGCAATCGCCAATTGCGCGATGATGGCAGCGCATCTGTGAAACGGAGCACACAAGTTCCGCTTCAACAGATTCCACAAGTTTATTTTTTCGGCATCGCCTGCAAATTGGGCAGATAACTTTCGCAAATGCCGAATTACGCGCAATATTCGACGCTAATCCCGCAAGTTCCGAAATAATGCACCATGAATAGCGGGTCTGGCAGACGCTTAAGCGTCCACCTCAGCCTCAAGCGCATTGTCCTGAATGAATTCCCGGCGCGGCTCGACCACATCGCCCATCAGCTTGGAGAACATTTCATCTGCCGTGTCGGCATGTTGCACCCTGACCTGAAGAAGCGAACGGGCATTCTTGTCGAGCGTGGTTTCCCAAAGCTGGTCCGGATTCATCTCGCCCAGACCCTTATAGCGTTGGATCTTGACACCCTTGGCACCCGACGCCAGCACGGATTCAAGGAGCGTCACCGGGCCGAAAACCAACCGCTCTCCACCCTTCTCATGACGCAGCGTGCTGTATTCGGCATAGAGCTCCCGCATCGATTGCGAGCGCTCCGCCAGACGGCGCGCATCCGGCAGGGCCAGCAATGTCTTGTCCAGCACGATCCTGTCGGTCACACCACGCACGGTGCGCTCGAATTTCAGGTCTCCATCCTCATACACGGATTCCCAGGTGTCCTCACCTTCCTCGGCGATACGATTGAGGCGCTGTGCGGCCAGCTGGACAGATGCTTCAGTGGGATTCAGATCAACAGCACCTGCAAGCGCTGCCTGCTCGAGGATCTGACGTGGTGCCCTCAGCGACAGACGCGCAAGCGATGCCTTGAAGCTTGCAGCTTCACGCACATGCTGGCGCAGATCCTCGCCCGAGATCTGCACACCATCGGACAGAACAAGCACCTCACCGGATGTCCCCTCACTGATCAGGAAGTCATCCATTTCCGCGTCATCCTTCAGATAACGCGAGGACCGTCCCTTTTCTGCCTTGTAGAGCGGCGGCTGGGCGATGAACAGATGACCGCGCTCGATCAGTTCCGGCATCTGACGATAGAAGAAGGTCAGCAACAGGGTTCGGATATGCGCACCATCGACATCCGCGTCAGTCATGATGATGATCTTGTGGTAGCGCAATTTCTCGATACGAAAGCCTTCATTCGGATTGGTTTCGGAACGTCGACCGATCCCCGCTCCAAGCGCCGTGATCAGCGTGCCGACCTGATCGGATGACAGCATCTTATCAAAGCGCGCGCGCTCCACGTTCAGGATCTTGCCTCGCAGGGGCAATACGGCCTGGTTCTCGCGGTTACGCCCCTGCTTTGCAGAACCACCAGCAGAATCCCCCTCCACGATGAAGAGCTCGGACTTGGCCGGATCCTTTTCCTGGCAATCGGCCAGTTTTCCCGGAAGCGATGTGATATCCAGCGCCGTCTTGCGGCGTGTCAGTTCCCGCGCCTTGCGCGCAGCCTCGCGAGCCGCGGCCGCCTCAACGATCTTCTGCATGATCAGCTTGGCTTCGGACGGATTTTCCTCAAACCATTCCGACAGCTTTTCGGTCACGAGATTGTCCACCACGGGACGCACTTCGGAGGAGACCAGCTTGTCCTTGGTCTGGGACGAGAATTTCGGGTCCGGCACCTTTACCGACAACACACAGGTCAGGCCTTCACGCGCATCATCGCCTGAAATATCGACCTTTTCCTTCTTTGCGACCCCGGTTTCCTGCGCATATTTGTTGATCACACGTGTCAGGGCCGAGCGGAATCCGGCCAGATGCGTACCGCCATCGCGCTGAGGAATATTGTTGGTGAAACACAGGACGTTCTCGTGATAGCTGTCATTCCACTCCAGCGCCGCCTCGACGGTCATGCCGTCCTTTTCGCCGACCGTGTAGATCGCCTCGGAAATGATTGCAGTCCGCTGGCGATCAAGGTGCTGGACGAACGCCTTCACCCCGCCATCATATTGCAGGACGACCTCATAGGGCTCAACGCCGCGCAGATCCTTGAACACGATCTTTGCACCGGAATTCAGGAAGGCCAGCTCGCGCAGGCGATGCTCCAGCGTGGCGCGGTCATATTCGGTCATGGTGAAGGTTTCAGGTGACGCGAAGAAGCGCACGCTTGTCCCCGTCAGCGGCTTGCCACTCTCACGCATCGGGCTCTCGCCGACCACTTTCAACGGCTCCCATGACGTGCCGCCATCAACAAAGCGCACATAGTGCTCCTTGCCATTACGATGAATGCGCAGGTCCAGCCAGTCTGACAATGCATTCACCACCGAGATCCCCACACCGTGAAGACCACCGGAGACCTTGTAGGAATTCTGGTCGAACTTACCCCCGGCATGCAGCTGGGTCATGATCACCTCGGCGGCGGAAATGCCCTCCGAAGAGTGAATGTCCACCGGCATTCCCCGGCCATTGTCGACGATTTCCGCCGAGCCGTCAGGATGCAGGATGACGGATGCCTCATCGGCGTGACCAGCCAGCGCCTCGTCGATTGCGTTATCAACGGCCTCATAGATCATGTGATGCAGGCCAGAACCGTCATCGGTGTCGCCGATATACATGCCGGGACGTTTGCGCACAGCCTCAAGGCCCTTCAGGACCTTGATCGAATCCGCGCCATATTCGTTCTCGTCAATAGCATCAGCCATAACCGAATCTCCAAACCTTCAAAAGGCACCTGATTTCAGGGGTCTACACGCTTCGTGCAGATCCTTCCACGATCTCGAAGCGCTGCGTGCGATCATCAAATGCGTCAAACAGCGCTGCATCCGTTCCCGTCAACCAGGCCTGACCACCAAGCGCGGCCAGTTCATCATACAAGGCGGCGCGCCTGTCCGAATCAAGATGCGCCGCTGCTTCATCCAATAATAGCAAAGGATTAGGTGCAAAGTCGCCCTCTAAAAGCGCCTTTGCATTCGCCAGAATCAATCCTATCAGCAATGCCTTCTGTTCTCCAGTCGAACACTGCGCTGCGGCCAGCTTTTTCGGCCGATGCATGACTAGAAGATCCGTGCGATGCGGCCCTGTCAGCGTACGCCCCGCAGCCCGGTCCCGCGCCCTGCCATCTGCCAGCCCTTCGGCCATGGCCTGCTGGATCTCGGCAAGGCTCGCACCTTCCTGCGCCATGCGCTCGAAGGGCCCATCCAGAGCAAGATCTGCCTTCGGGAAATATCCGTCCGGCCTGGCATCAATAGCCGCCTGCAGACGGCGCAGCGCCCGCGCACGATTATAGGCCATCACCGCACCATTCTCGGCCAGGCGCGCCTCCAGCCCCGCAAACCATGCCGATGCCGCATTGGGCTGCTCCAGCAGGGCATTGCGCTCACGCATTGCCTTTTCATAATTGGATGCCGCCCGGCCATGTGGCGGTGCATGCGCCAGTACCTGTCTATCAAAGAATTTTCGTCGATCACCCGCAGGCCCGGCAAAGACGCGGTCCATGCTCGGCGTCAGCCAGACGATCCGCAACAATTCGGCCAGCTCGGTCTGGCTGACCGGCGCATCATCAAGCTTCGCCACACGCTTTGAGCGGCCGTCCGGGGTGTTTTCCAGTCCGATCTGAATACGGCGATTGAGGCCATCATCATCCACATTCGCTGACAATGCCCAGCCGGACGCCTTGTCATCGCCATTCATCCGCACCAGCGCCGGCAATGCAGCTGCACGCAGTCCCTTGCCCGGCCCCAGCATTGAAACAGCTTCAAGCAGATTGGTCTTGCCCGCGCCATTGGCTCCGAACAGACAGACATGCCGTCCGTCCAGTTCGAGCACGGTTTCCTTGTGGTTCCTGAAATCCTGAAGGGCCAGGCGCGTGATACGCAATGAAACCGCCTCCTGGTTACGCCCCACCCGCTAGCCCGAACAACAGGTCCGGGCCGGGCAGGCCTATACGCGCAGGGGCATCAGTACATATTGCGCGGACGGATCACTCGGATCGATGACGCGTGCCTGGGAATTTGCATCGCCAAATTCAAACCGGGCCTGCTCACCCTCGATCTGCTGGGCAACATCGAGAAGATATTTCGCATTGAACCCGATCTCGATCGGCGCAGCGCTGAATTCGGCTTCCACCTCTTCCACACCATGCCCGGTTTCGGCATTCGTCACCTGGAGCACGACCTTGCCGTCATCGACTGTCAGCTTCACTGAACGCGAACGCTCGGCCGACACCGTGGCCACACGGTCCACCGCACTGCGGAAAGCGGCATTATCAACCAGCATGATCGATTCATTCGCCTTGGGAATGACGCGCGTATAATCCGGGAACGACCCATCAATCAGCTTTGACACAAGCACGGCATCGCCTGCCCGCACCACGATCTTTGAATCAGAGGCAGATACTTCCACTGCCTCGGGCGCATCATCCAGAAGGCGACGGATCTCTGCAACTGCCTTGCGCGGCACGATGATACCCGGAAGCGCCTCTGCGCCCTTGGGCGCTTTTGTCTCGGCCAGTGCAAGCCGGTGACCATCGGTTGCGACAGACCGCAGGACACGCCCATTATCGCCTTCTGCGCCATGCAGGTAGATACCATTGAGATAAAACCGCGTCTCTTCCGTCGAGATGGCAAACCGGGTCTTGTCGATCAGGCGACGAAATTCCGCAGCCTCGATCTGAAAGGTGTGATTGACGTCATCGCGCGACATGGTCTGGAAGTCTGCCGATGGCAATGTCGGCAATGCAAAGCGGGACCGGCCGGACTTGATCGACAGACGACCGCTCTCCGTGTCGAGCATCAATTCAATGTCAGCGCCATCCGGCAGCTTGCGGACCACATCAAACAAGGTCTGTGCGGGGGCCGTCACCGAACCGGGCTTTTCGACATGCGCGATCGTGCTGTCGGATGCCTCGATATCCAGATCCGTCGCCGTCAGGCGCAATGCCGTGCCATCTGCCTCAAGCAGGACATTGGACAGGATCGGAATCGTGTTCCGGCGTTCCACGACATTCTGAACATGCGAAAGCGCCTTGATGAATGCGCCGCGGTCAATCGTCAGCTTCATGAACCGTTACCTGCCTTGTCGTTCCTGTTCCCGCGCTTGATTGCAGGGTCCCCTCGATGCGTCCAATACGAATCGACCCGCCTGATGAAGGCGGGTTGGAGATGTTAGCTTGTTTTTGCGCTGTGAAAAGCCGCTGGCGCTCTAAATTAAGCAAGCCAGCAGCTGTTCTGTTCACAATAGCGCGCTTATGCTTCGTCGCCAGTGCGAGGACCTTCCATGATCAGGCGCTCGACCATTGCCACTTCCTCGGCATAGACCCGGTCTTTCGCGATCAGTTTCTTGACCTTGCGATAGCCATACATGACCGTTGTGTGGTCACGCTTGCCAAAGGCCCAGCCAATCTGCGGAAACGAGCAGGTGGTCAGCGTACGGCACAGATACATTGCGATCTGACGGGGGCGCACCAGGGTCTGCCGACGGGTCGGCGATTCCAGATCCGCTTTTGTCAGGCCGTAATGCTTGGCCACAACATCCTTGACTGTTTCAAGCTTGGGTGCACGGCGCTCTCCGACCTGCAGACGGATAGCCGTTTCAACAGCAGCCTCCGTGACAGGTTCATCGATCAGCGCGGTGCCGGCGAATACATTGCGTACCGCGCCATATAGAGCGCGACCCGATGCAGGTAGACGATCAGCGATCATGTCGACCCACTCCTCTGTAAGATGGAATTCCGGAAACTCTCGAGCGATGATCTCCACCTTGGATCGCACAATGGCTGCACGCTCCTCCAGATTCGGTCGCTCGATCTCTACTACAACCCCACCCTTGATCTCGTCACTCATGCGACTGTCAAGACACTGCAGACGCGTCGGTGCCGCATCAGCAGACAACACGACCTTTCCGCCGTGATCTGTCACGAAACGCAGATGCGAGAAAAACTCGTTCAACGTTCCCTTCCGTGACAGGATCAGCTGAAGATCATCAAGCAGGACGACGCTTGCCTTTCTGATCCTCTTGCGCTGATCGCTCGTGTCGCGGTTCTTCACACCTTCCATGAAGGTCAGCATGAATTCCTCGGCACTCATATAGACAACGCTTGCCTTACCGGTCCGGCGGGATTTCTCCTGCTGGATTGCCCGCATGACATGCGTCTTGCCTACGCCGTGATCACCATAGAACAAAATGACGGACACAGGCCCGGCCAGATCATTCGCCAGCTTCTTTGCAACACCCACAGCCAGACGATTGGAGTCACCGACCACAAGCGTCTCGAAGGATTGCGCGTAGCCGTCATCGCCATCCAGTTCCTCGGAATCCGAGGAATCCTCGACCTCAACCTCTGTGGCATCCGCCACGAGCTTGATCTGCGATGTCGCCCTGTGCAACGCAGCCACGCTGGCATTGGCGAGCTCACGCATGGATGAATCCAGGTCATTGATGGCAACGACCCTGATATATCGCTTTCGCGGATCCAGGCGACGCCAAACGGCCTCTATCACACGCTTATAGTCTCTGTTGACACGATCGCATTCCACCGAAGACCCGGCGGCAAGAAGAATCTCACCATCCACTTCAGCAACAAACACAATGGATGCGATCCATTTTTCGAAGGATTCTGCGCCGATCTGCTGGCGGACAATTGTCCGCACCTGCAGCCAGAGCGCCGGACCACCGGTTTCAACATCGGTATCGGCCGCAAAATCCATTTCAGACGCTACACCTGATGTAAAGCCGGCCTTAAGGCCGATCGATCCATGAGTTTTCATTAGCCCACAGCCCCATTTTTATATTGTGGTTAGCAAGGTTCTTGTACGCTACCCATCACCGCGATGACACACCCTGTCGTTAGACGCAGTCAGCCTCATGCGCTTCCTTCAAACATGAAGAAAACGTCACCCAAAAAGCTCCGTGCAAGGAAGTGTCTTCGATAGGTGCATACTGCCAATTCCGACTGGGGAAGGTCAATTCCAAGAGTGCGTTTTCAGCAGCGGAAACCTAAAAAAAAAAGAGTCAATCGGGGGGCAAATTTCTCCAAAAAAACGAATCCTTAACAATTTCAGAGAGCTAACGCGCTGGACCGAATTCGGTGAGAAAATCAAGCGAAAAATCTTATTAAAAACGCACCGTAGGCGGATCTTTCCTGTGGAATTCGATAACTGCTACATTGCCTGTAAAATATAGGGCCCTGGTGGTTAATCCATGGGCTGATTCCTGCAATCTTCAGACATTAACGCAAACGTTAAATTGACCCGATGCCGGAATCAAAAAGGCGGGCCTTTTGGGCCCGCCTCTTGAATAATCAGCTTGGATCGTCGCCTGGCGCTCAGCCCATCGCCTTCACGCGAGAGGAGAGGCGGGAGACCTTGCGGGATCCGGTGTTCTTGTGGATCACACCCTTGGACACGGCGCGCATGATTTCCGGCTCTGCAGCCTTCAATGCGGCTTCCGCATTCTTCTTGTCGCCACCGACAATCGCTTCTTCAACCTTGCGGATGAATGTACGCATGCGGGAACGACGGGACGTGTTCACGGCCGTGCGGCGCTCAATCTTGCGCACCATTTTCTTGGCGGAACTCGTATTCGCCATCAGGCTCTCTCCGAAATCGATCAGTAAATCTGTGAAGCGCCCAGCCGACGGGCCAGCGCGAAGGCGGGTAGATATCAACAGCGGCGGGATGCGTCAACGGATGAATCGCTGTTTTTCCCCACAGCCTGCAAAAACCCGCGCCCCCGGTTCATCGCTGGCACTGGCTACAATAGAAAGTCGACCGTCCGGACTGGACCAGCCTTTGTATGGCCGCCCCGCAGACCGGACAATCCTTCCCTTCCCGACCATAGACCCGGAAACTGTGCTGGAAATAGCCAAGCGAGCCATCCGTGCGGGCGTAATCGGAAATCGACGAACCACCCGCCGTGATGGCTTCTTCAATCACCTCGCGTACAATCGGTGCCAGCCGCTCGGCACGCCTGCCCGGAATGGTGGCCGATTTACGCTTCGGGCTGATGCCTGCCCGGAACAATGCCTCGCACACATATATATTGCCCAGCCCTGCCACGATGGACTGATCCAGCAGCGCTGCCTTGATCGGACTTGCCCTGCCCTTCAGCGCCTCATTGAGATAAGCCGCCGAGAAACCATTGGAATGCGGCTCCGGCCCCAGATGCGCCAGGCGTTCACATGTCTCGACCTCCCCGGCACCATAAAGCTCCATGAACCCGAAGCGACGCGGATCGTTAAACGTCACCACTGCCCCGCTCTGCATGCGAAACACGACATGGTCATGCTTGGGACTGGATCCTGTATCATGCAGGAAAGCATCAAAGCCTCGCCCGGAAATCGTGAACCGCCCGGTCATGCCCAGATGCATGATCAAGGTCTCGCCAGATGACAGGCTGGCCATCAGAAACTTCGCCCGCCGCCCCAGATGCGTGATCGTCTGTCCGCTCAACCGCTCGACAAAGCGCTCGGGCATCGCAAAACGCAGATCCGGCCTGCGCATCTCCACGGAGGAAATGACGACACCCTCCATGACGGGGGACAGACCGCGACGAACGGTCTCGACTTCTGGCAATTCTGGCATGGCGTCCGCATATAGCCCTTCATGATCACTTCGCCTATGGTCACGTGCACGGCAATCACGATTTAGTTGAAGACGGACAGCCAGGATGACGGACGACAAGGTCTCTTTCGGTTTCGAGGACATTTCGCGCGACGAGAAAGTCGACCGCGTGAAAGGCGTGTTTCATTCCGTCGCCGACAAATATGACCTGATGAATGATCTGATGTCGGCGGGGGNTCACCGGATCTGGAAAGCCAACATGATCGCGCGGCTCAATCCCCAGCCCGGCGAATACCTTCTCGATTGCGCAGGCGGAACAGGCGACATTGCACGCGCCTTCGTGGCGGCTGCCGAAAAGACCCGCAAGCGTCGTGGCAAGGGCGAACCGGCACGGGCGATCGTGTCCGACATCAATGACTCCATGCTGCGCGCCGGGCTGGAACAGCGCGGCGATGCGGGCCTGCAATGGGCCTGCGCGGATGCCACCAATCTTCCCTTTCCCGACAAGACCTTTGATGTCGTCACGATCTCGTTCGGCATTCGCAATGTGGTCGACATCCCGGCTGCGCTGCGTGAATTTCGCCGCGTGCTGAAACCGGGCGGACGCTTTGCCTGTCTGGAATTTTCCCACATGGCGACCGAAGGCATGCAAAAAGCCTATGATACCTATAGCTTCAATGTGATCCCTGCACTGGGCAAGCTGGTGACGGGAGATCGGGACTCTTATCAATATCTTGTTGAATCCATCAGACGCTTTCCCAAACAGGATGTTTTCGCCGACATGATCCGCGAGGCGGGGTTTTCAAACGTGTCGGTGACCAATTACACCGGCGGCGTGTCGGCCCTGCATATGGGCTGGGCGGTCTAGGACGAGGCTGAGTATGGGTTTGCTGACGGCGATTGCCGATTATTACCGCCTTGCGCGAGCGGGTGCGACCATGGCGCGCCATGACGTTGTCATGCCTGCCGATATCAAGGCGCGCCTGCCATGGCCCGGCAAGGTGGCGGGGGCAATCCTGCGGGCCCTGCCCGGTGCCAGCCGCAAGGGTCGGCCCGGCGAACGCTTTGCCCGCGCGCTGGAGAAGATGGGACCTGCCTATATCAAGCTGGGCCAGTTTCTATCCACCCGCCCGGATCTCATCGGCTTTGACGCCGCCTCTGATCTTGGACGCCTGAAAGATGCCCTGCCGCCCTTCTCGCAGAAGCGTGCAGAAGCCTTGCTGGTGTCGGAATTTGGTGACGACGCCAAAACACTGTTCCCGAAACTGCCAACCCCGATTGCCGCCGCTTCCATCGCGCAGGTCCACAAGATCGAAACCCCCAAGGGCTTCAAGGCGGTCAAACTGTTACGGCCCGGCGTTGAAAAGAAGATCGCTCTGGAACTTCGCGCCATGGCAAGGGGCGCGCGCGTGGTGGAAAAATCCTCCGCCGAAGGCCGACGCCTGCGCGCCGTGGAGTTCGTCAAGACCCTGCACCAGTCCATGACGCGTGAGCTTGATTTTCGCTTCGAGGCGGGTGCCGCATCTGAATTTGCCGACATCGTGAAGGCAGACGGATTCTACAGCGCACCTGAGGTCGACTGGGACCGCACATCACTGCGCGTGCTGACGACCAGCTGGGTGGATGGTGTCCCGATGACGCAGCCGGGCGCGCTGGAAGGCGTGGACCGTGTGGAACTTGCCAACAAGGTCACGCGTGGCTTTCTGGCGACGGCGCTGGATCACGGGTTTTTCCATGCCGATGTGCATGAGGGCAACATGATCCTCACCGCCCCTGCCCGCGAGGGCGAACTGCATGGGCTGGCGATGATCGATTTCGGCATCATGGGCCGGATCGGCCCCAGGGAGCGCCTGTTCCTCGCCGAGATCATGAACGGTTTCATCACCCGCAACTATAGCCGCATCGCCAAGGTGCATTTCGCCGCTGGTTATGTACCGCCCGAACACAAGGTGGAGGATTTCGCACAAGCGCTGAGATCCGTGGGCGAACCGATCTTCGGCAAAACAGCCGAAAGCGTCTCAATGGGTCGCCTGCTGATGCAATTGTTCGATATCACCCACCAGTTCGGCATGAAGATGCGCCCCGAACTTGTCATGCTTCAGAAGACAATGGTGCAGGTCGAAGGCGTGGCGCGGACGATTGATCCGCATCACGACATCTGGAACGCCGCCAGGCCGGTTGTCGAGCGCTGGGTCGCGCGTGAGTTCGGCCCGCAGGGTGCGATCAGCACGGCGGGCACATTGATCACCGAAACCACTGACCGCCTCAAACGCCTGCCAGAGGTGATGGATCGCTTCGAGGCTGCCCTGGTCCAGATGGAAGCCCCACCACCCGAGCCACGAAAGTCTTCAGGGCATTTGTGGTTCCTCGCATTCCTGTCCCTCCTGATATGCGTGACGCTGATATCGCTCGCGGGAATCGGGCTGGAATATGTCAGGCCCTCATGAAGATGACGGAACCTTCATCCTGAAACGCGGTTAGAACATCCAGCAATGACCACACGCACAGATCCTTTCCCTGACAGCACTCCTGCCGCACAAGTCTGTCCGGATGCGGAAGACTTTCTGGATGAAGGCGTGCCCGGTCGCGATGCAAATGCCCCTGACCAGATGGAGCTGAATGCCCTTCGTCAGGTTGCCTTTCGCACACTGCGCCAGATACCCCATGACAATATCAATCTCATCGCAGCTGGCGTAGCCTTCTTCTCCGTGCTTGCCGTCTTTCCGGGACTGACAGCCGCCATTTCGCTTTATGGCCTGTTTGGTGACCCAAGCGCGATCAGCCTCCAGCTTGATGCGGTCTCCGACATCTTCCCTGATGATGTGGTCAATCTGGTACACAACCAGATGGCGCGATTGATGGTAGAGGAAAACGGATCGCTCGCCTTCGGCGTGATCTTCTCCACGCTGATTGCCCTGTGGTCAGCCAATAATGGCATCCGCACCTTCTCACAGGCGCTGACCATTGTGCATGGCGAAACAACCCGGCGCGGTTTCTTCAGTGCCACGCTGATCTCGCTGGGCCTCACCATGGGTGCGCTCACCTTCTTCCTTGCAGCCATTGCAACCATGGCCGTTCTGCCAGTCTGGCTGTCCATTGTACGCCTTCAGAACGAGACAGAGCTGGTAATCCTGGGATTGCGCTGGCTGGTCCTGTTCTCCATCGTCGTCGGTCTGGCCATGGCCGTCTATCGCTGGGGGCCGGACCGCAAATCGCCGCGCTGGCGCTGGTTGTGGCCGGGTGCAATATTGGGATCGCTGGTCTGGATCGTGGTCTCGATCATCTTCTCCACCCTGCTGCGCGAGTTTGGCCTGTTCAATTCAACCTATGGCCCGCTGGCCGCCGTGATCGCCATGATGTTCTGGTTCTACCTGACCGCCTTCATCTTTTTGGTCGGGGCTGAACTGAATGTGCAGCTGGAACGCCAGACCGCCTGCGATTCCACCATCGGCAAACGCCAGCCCCTTGGCGAACGCGAAGCTGTCCCCGCAGACACGCTGGCGGGCGAGCCGATCGACTCTTCCAACAACCCCTGACCGAGTTGTGATCGCTTTTGCTGAAATCTGCACGGCGCCATCCGTGCATTCTTCATGCTTAAGCGTTATCTAGACAGACAGGAATTGATCCTGCCGGAGTTGGAATTGGTGGAAGACAAATCGGTCCTCCTGATCATAGGCGGCGGCATCGCGGCCTATAAATCCCTTGAGCTGATCCGCGAACTGGGCCGCCAGGGCGTGGCGTGCCGCTGCGTGCTCACCAAGGCAGGCAGTGAATTCGTGACGCCCCTCTCCGTCTCAGCCCTGTGCGGGGAGAAAGTGTTTCAGGACCTGTTCGACCTGACCGATGAGTCCGAAATGGGTCATATTGAACTGTCCCGCTCGACCGATCTGGTTGTGGTCTGTCCCGCAACGGCCGACCTGCTGGCCAAGGCTGCCAATGGCCACGCCAATGATCTGGCCTCGACTGCACTGCTGGCGACCGACAAGCGGGTCATGATGGTGCCGACCATGAATGTGCGCATGTGGGACCATCCCGCCACCCAGCGCAATATCGCCCAGCTGCGCGAAGATGGCGTGCATGTGATGAAGCCCGATGTCGGGCCAATGGCCTGTGGCGAATTCGGCCCCGGACGCCTGCCGGAAGTCGACGCCATTGTCACCGATATTCTTGGCCTGCTGCATGACGCCTCAAATGGTCCGCTCAAGGGTCGCACGGCTGTTGTCACGGCGGGCCCGACGCGCGAGCCGCTGGACCCTGTGCGCTATATCTCCAACCATTCTTCCGGCAAGCAGGGCTATGCGATCGCCTATGCCCTCTCGCGCCTGGGTGCCGATGTCACGCTGGTAACGGGACCGACCGCCCTCACCCCGCCCAAGGGTGTGACCACGGTAAAGATCGAAACTGCCGAAGAGATGCTACAGGCCGTCAACAAGACGCTGCCTGCCGATGTGTTCGTGTCCGTGGCTGCGGTGGCAGACTGGCGCCCGGCCAATCGGTCGGACCGGAAGATCAAGGCCAAGGCAGGCGAGGACAAGCTCGGCGCACTGGAACTGGTCGAGAACCCCGACATCCTGAAAACCGTCTCCGGCAAGCGCCGCAAACGGCCGACCCTTGTGGTAGGCTTTGCCGCCGAGACCAATGATGTCGAGCGTCATGCCCGCGAGAAACTGGCGCGCAAGGGCTGTGACTGGATCGTGGCCAATGATGTCTCCGGCGATGTCATGGGCGGCGGCGACAACCAGATCGCATTGATCTCACGCACCAGCCTTGAACGCTGGCCGCGCATGGGCAAGAGCGCGGTGGCCATCAAGCTCGCCCAGCGCATCGCCCAGGAACTCAACCGCCCGATGGAAGAACGCGACGCGGCGGAATAGGTCAGTCACCGCCGCCGCCATCCCCTCCGCCGTCTCCACCATCTCCGCCCCAATTGCCGGCATCATCACCGGAACTTCCGCTTTCGCCGCCACCGGGCCCTTTTGATCTGAACATCATCAGGACAAAGGCTGGCAGGAAGATGAAAACCGGATGTATCGGTATCGTGTGATTGAAGCCCCACAGGAAGAGCGTGATAAAGGCCGCCAGCAAGGCGCTTGTGAATACCTTCCAGACAAGTCTCATCTCAACAACAACATCCAGGCAGACACAGTAATCACCGACAGGGATGTCGCCAGGATCAAGGTAGAGGCGGCGGCACCCATGGCGCGCTGGTAGATCGTGGCGAATATATAGATATTGACGCCCGGTGCCATCGCGGCGGTCAACAGGGCTGAGTTGAAGGCCCCATCATCCAGATGGAAGACATGGGTGCCAAGCAGGAAGACAATCATGGGATGCACGATCAGCGACAGCGTCGCCACCATGCTTGCAGCGCCCAGGGATCTTCCAAAATTATAGCGCGTCAACACCCCGCCCAGCGCCACCAATGCGGCAGGCACGGCCCCGCGCGCAATCAGGTCCACCGCGTCCCAGATCAGTTTCGGCAGATCAATCCCGGACAGATTGACCGTAAACCCGCTGACAATGGCAATGATCAGCGGGTTTCGGATCATCGACGCACCAATGGCACGCAAGGTGGCAATAATGCCCTTTCCTTCCGCCCGCGCAATCTCCATCGCGATGACGCCCAGCGTGTAGCAATAGGGCGAATGCACGGAGATGATCGCAAAATTCGGCCCCAATGCATCTGCCCCCAATGCACGCTCGGATATGGGTATGCCGAGCAGGAATGCATTTGTGAACAATCCGCCAAAGCCGATCACCACTGCATCCTGCCAGTCGCGTTTGAAAATATAACGCGCCCCGAGCATGGCCAGGATAAATGAATTGGTGGAGCCCAGATAGAATGTCGCCAGCAGCGCCGGATTGTAGTTTGCCGAAAGGTCCATCCGGGCAATCGCGCTGAACAGCAGGACGGGAAAGGCCAGATAATTGGCGTAACGCATCACCCCATCGACAGCGGCATCTGTCAGCAATCCGCCACGCACGGCCACATGTCCCACGCCGATGACGAGAAACACGGGCGCGATGACCAGCAGAATTTGAATAAATGACATTCAGGCGGCGCTTTCGATCAGGTCTTCGGGGATAACCGGCATCGAAGCATTGGCCAAGCCATTTGCCTGATCACAATTACGGGTTAGTCATTCAGCGAGATTCTTAACCACCTCCCGGATGTCATCATGCCCCACACGCCCAACCGCGTTTCCATTAAGGTCGCACCGCTCGCCCATTTCGAAGGGCTTGCCCTGCCCGCCTATGAGACAGATCAGGCCGCCGGAATGGATCTGCGCGCAGCCGTGGCTGAAGACGCACCGATGACGTTGAAACCCATGCAACGCGCCATGGTGCCGACGGGCCTCTCATTCGCCCTTCCGCCCGGATATGAAGCCCAGATCCGTCCGCGCTCTGGTCTCGCCGCCAAGCATGGGCTGACCTGCCTGAACACGCCGGGCACTATTGATGCCGATTATCGCGGTGAAGTGAAGGTAATCCTGATCAATCTGGGGTCAGAGGATTTCGTCATCACCCGCGGCGAGCGTATCGCGCAAATGGTGGTCGCGCCTGTCACCCAGGGTGTGTGGGAACAGGTCACGGATCTGGACGAGACAGCGCGTGGCGCAGGCGGTTTCGGATCGACCGGACGCTAGCCAGCAGGCCCGCGCAGCGATATGATCAAAGCGCCCAGAGGAGAGACAGCACATGGACATCGACAGCCCTTTCACCATGGTGGTGCTGATCGTCGCGATTTCAGTTGGCGCGGGCGTGTTCAACAACTGGATCAAGATGCGTCAGGGTGCCAGCGTGAATGCTGATCAGGAACAGGAGCTGACCCGCCTGCGCAAGGATGTCGTCACGCTGACAGAACGCGTGCGGGTTCTTGAAACGCTGGTCACCGATGACGACCACAAGCTGCGCGCGCAGATCGATTCCCTGAAATAAAAGCTCGACCCAATAGAAAAGACCCGCCTCCGGTCGGGAAGGCGGGCCTTTTCCTCGACTGTCCCGATCATCAGATCTGACGGTCAAGCTCTTCCAGCTTTGCAATCTCGACCTGGATCGTGTCGCGAAGCTCGGTCAGCATCTGGATGGATGACTGATTGAGGGAGCCTTCCTCCAGCGCCTCACCAATATTGGTGGCAAGGTAGCGTTCACTGCGCAGGACTTCTTCAACAGCGACTTCGGAATCATCCTCAAAGGCTGTGCGGATGTCACCGAACAATCTGACATGCGGGCCGACTGGCGAACCCATCGTGTCGGCTTCGACACCCATGGCCTTGATGCGCATCTGAAGGTCTTCGCGCTGGGCATCACGTTCGGCGGCCAGCTCGGTCAGAGCGGTGGAAATCTGGGGGTCGCTGTCGGGCAGCTCTGCGGCGTCTTCATAAAGCGCCGTGGCGTCGATCAGCATGGAGGCAATATCGTTCAGTGCCTTCACTTCTTCCTTGCTGGCATTGTCTGCGGTCTGGACATATTCACTATTTGCAGCAGCTTCCGTCGGCGGCGCAGTCACGGCGCAGGCGGAAATTGCAAGAGCGCCACCAAGGGCGGCAGTGGACATCAGCGTACGAAGCATTAGAAATCTCCTTGATCTGTTAAATGACCCCCAATCAACGACGCGCAGCGCATCACGTTCCATTACTGTAAATTTACATTGCTGAATAAGCAGGACTTTTTAGAAACTTGATCTCGCTGACCCACAACCCGACCTCCACAAGCACACAGCCTCCATCCAGGATTTCGCCATGCCGTCCGACGACCACAGCCAATCACTGACGCATTACACATCCACTGCCCGGCGCAAATCTTCTGATGACTGCGCCGACATGACCGATGTGCGCTATGAGGTGGACCGGCTGGACCGGCTGCTGGTGGAGGTCATCGCCGAGCGCGTGACCTATATGACCGCAGCCGCACGCATCAAGCAGAGCCGTGACCGGGTGCATGACCAGGACCGCATTGAAGACGTTGTGGCCAAGGTCTTGGCACAGGCAAAAGATCATGGCCTGCCCGCCGAAATCGCCGAACCGATCTGGCGCTTGATGATAGACCGCTGTATCGCCTATGAATATGAGCGCTGGGACGAGATACGCGAGAGCGATACGTGATCCACTCCATCCTGTTTGTCTGCCTTGGAAATATCTGCCGCTCGCCGACAGCCGAAGGCGTGTTCCGCAAACTTTCACGCGAGGCGCGTCTGGACCATCTTCAGATCGACAGCGCCGGCACGGGTGACTGGCATAGTGGCAAGCCACCCTATGGTCCGATGCAGACAGCGGCGAAGAAGCGCGGTTATGACCTCTCGCGCCTGCGCGCACGCCAGTTCGGCAAGGTGGATTTTTCCCGCTTCGATCTGATCATCGCGATGGATCAGTCCAATCTGGCCAATATCGAACGCCTGCGTCCGCGCGATGTGGATACGCCGGTCCAGCTATTCCTGGACTATGCGCCGGACCAGCCCCTGCGCGAAGTGCCCGACCCCTATTTCACCCGCGATTTCGATCAGGCGCTGGACCTCATCGAACAGGCCAGCGCCGGGTTACTGGCGCATGTCACTTCCCCAAAAAAATGACCCGACACATCGTGTCGGGCCAGTTGAATCTCCCAGGAAAGTCGAGGAGAAAGCGGGGTGGGACTATTCCCAGATCGAGTTGATGAAGGACTGGTGGCTGTCGACCGGGTTCTCGTAAGGCACATAGGTGCTGGATGAACCGGAGGAATAGCTGTTGTCCTGCCAGGCTGGCGTCAGGTCATACATGCCCAGGCCCGGGTCCATCTCATAGCCATAGCTTGAATAGACATTGCCATAGACATCAACCTGGCTGTCATAGGCGTAAGGGTCGACATAGTGGATGCCGCCATACTGGTCCTGCATTTCAAGGCCGTAGGGGCTGATCGAGGACCAGTCATTATAGTCCTGGGCGGAAGCGATACCGGTGAGGCAGACAGTGGCTGCGGCGATGGCGGTCAGGGTGCGAACGAATTTCATGGGTCTTCTCCATTGGGTTTGTGTGTCGCCGGGGGCTTCTGTCCGGCCGATGAATATGTTTTGCCCCATGAAGCGCCGCGCCGATGTGAGCCGGCTCACACGTCGTTGTTTTTCTCGATTCTCTGATGAAATTTACCCGGATCTCTCAGGCATCAGTGCGAGGAGATCTGATTGACGAGATGCCCTTCCCATCTGTCATCCCCGACGCAGCGAAGCGCAGATCGGGGACCCACCGCTCAAGCGATATGTCTTGAAATGAATTCGGCGCGGGTGGGTCCCGGATATCGACAAGGTCGATTCCGGGATGACAGGAATGGCTGGACTGGTGTCCTCATCCTGAGGAACGGCCATAGCCGTGTCTCGAAGGATGGATGCGCGCACCCTGCTTCGAGACAGGCGCAAGCGCCCTCCTCAGCATGAGGAAGAGCGCACCCTTACACTTTCCGCCAAGCGACGCCGCGCATCCTGTCCGGGATGATTTGAGCAAGATTGCCTGTCGATGAAAGATCAGGCCAGATTTGTGTCCAGCAGGGCCAGCAGGCGTGACCATGCCTTTTCCGCCTGTTCCTCGTTATAGACGTGCGAATCGGGCGGACACCAACCATGCATGGCGTCCTCATAGACCTCGATTTCAGCCGACAAATCATTGGCGGCGAATGTATCCTTCAGGACGGTCTTGGCCTCAGGGTCTTTCTCATCGTCATTTTCCGCGATGGCGATCAGGAAACCGGCCTGCATTTGCGGAATAAGCAGATGCGGGCTGTCTTCACCCTGCGTGACCAGTCCGCCGCCATGAAAGGTCGCGCCCGCCTTGAACTGGTCTGGCACAGCCGCAACCGTGCGCAGGACAACCGGCCCGCCCATGCAATAACCCGTGGCACCCATGCCTCTGGATGCATCCACACCATCCTGCGCGCTGAGCCAGTCTGCAAAGGTCTTTGCGTCAGCGGCAATGCCATTGGCGGTCATCTTCGCGCGATAGCCGGAAAGTCTGGTCCGCGTATCAGGATCGGAAAAACTGTCCCCCGGCTGGGTCACAGGTGCAGGTGCAGAGCGGTAAAACGGGTTATAGGTCAGCACGGCATAACCCGATGATGCCAACCGGTCAGCCATCTGACGGAAAGCAGGCCGCAGACCGTAAATATCCGGGCAGACCAGCACAGCCGCATGCGCACCCTCGGCGGGATGAACAAAATAAGCGTCGCAAACACCTTCAGACGTCGTGATTTCAACGTCGCTTTTTGTAAGTGCGGTCATGGAGGCTCCTTCAGTGTCGCCGCCATCCCCGTCAGTATCTTCCGGACTGGCGCAACCCGGCAAGATTGCAATGGCCCCAGCACTGATACCGATGGCCGCCATGCTGCGCCGGGTCAGTCCCTTGCGTTTGAGCCAGGCTTCATTCTCACGCTCGGTCTTTTCATCGCACATGGTAGGGCTCCTTTGCCGGTTGAGTAGCTGACCGGATGGGAGCGGAGGACAGGGTTGGGGTCAAGTCAAATGGGGGTGATTGGTAGGGCTATTCGGTAGGTCAGTATCAGATTATGACCTCAGAAGATGCGCACAAGATGAGGCTGTCATCTGTTCGCCAGTCGGTAAAATCCAGCCATCATGCATGTATTGCCGCTCCGAAAAGCCGGGCCAGCATGAATGATATCACCCAGACAATCCGACCCCATCGCACTTTGCGCCATACTGCACTGCATGACCTATGAAGAGCGATATGAGGATCAGTTCCTGGCACAGTGCCAGAAGGCATTGCGCGCCATGCTGCGTCATTTGCTGGCGCTGATGGACCAGACCAGTCTCGATGCGCTCATCTGGCTACCCAGAGCCAGTCATTCACGCCTGCTGGCCATTATCCGGCCCGCAGAGCTGATGGCGCGGCGCATGTTGCTGGTCATGGCATGCAGCCTGACATTACCACCCGCCAGACCACGCATTCTGGAAAAACGCAGCAAGAGCGCTGCACCCACGCAAAAACCCCTGCCCGGTTTCAAAATCACCGAGCCCTGGCCAAGCACCACGCCCTATAGCCAGCGCAAGCCTTTTGCCCGGCCAGCTCCGCGCATCTGGGCATGGGACCAGGATGGGTTCCTGATCGGCGCACCACCCCCTCAAGATCCCGAGCCCATCCCGGACGGGGCCCGCCTCATCGCAAGGATGAAAGCGCTGGAATCAGTCATTGCAGAGCCTGAGCGCTATGCCCGTCGCATGGCGCGCTGGTTCATCCGGCCCACAAGCGCTCGCAGGCCCTGGCCCCTGGCGATCCAGCTACCACGCATCAACAAGCGTGGAGACTGGTATGACAATATCACCAATGCCCAACATTTCGCGGTATGCGCCATCAAGCGCCGCCCGAATGTCATCCCCGATACCTCCTGAAAGAGGCCGGATGAATGCTGTCGAGCGTGCTGGCTGGCCCTGTGCGCCCAGAAGCGCTGGCCTTTACAGGATCGCCAGCCTGATCGCATAGGCAACGGCCCCAACGACAACAACCCCGCCCGCCCAGAGCGCGATGAACCAGCCGATCTCCTTCAGCCCTGTCTTCTTTTTCAGGTCACCTTCCAGCATCAGTGATACCCGTCCTCCGGATCCATCTTCCCGCGAAACACCCAGTAAGTGTAAGCGGTGTAACCAATGATGATCGGCAACAGGATCACCGCCCCCACCAGCATGAAGGCGAGGCTGGAATCAGGCGCGGCGGCAGCTTCCACCGTCACGGCGCGCGGCACCACATAAGGCGCGATGGACACACCCAGTCCGATAAAGCACATGGCAAAAAGGCCAATCCCCGCCGGAAACGGGATCATGTCCTTCTTCTTCGACATGCCCCACCCCATCGCCAGCAACAGCCCCAGCGAGATCACGGGAACAGGTGCCACCAGAAGAGCGCGCGGGAAATCAAACCAGCGCGCGGCAATCTCCGGAGACAGGAAAGGTGTCCACAGGCTGACAATGCCCATCATCGCCGCCGTGATGATCATGGCAGGCCGGGCCAGATGATAGGCCTTGTCGCGCAATCCACCCTCGGTCTTCAGGATCAGCCAGCAAGCGCCCAGCAATCCATAGCCCACCACCAAAGCAACTCCGCACAGCAGGGAGAACGGCGTCAGCCAGTCCCACCAGCCGCCGGAATAGGCCCGGCCTGTTACCTCAATGCCCTGAACGAAAGCCCCCAGAACAATACCCTGCGAAAAGGTCGCGACGACCGATCCATAATGAAAACTGCGATCCCAGATCATTTCATGCGCCGGATCACGCCAGCGAAACTCGAACGCCACACCGCGAAACACCAGCGCCAGCAACATGATGATGATTGGCATGTAAAGCGCGGGCATCACAATGGCATAGGCCAGAGGAAAGGCCGCCATCAACCCGCCCCCGCCCAGCACCAGCCAGGTCTCATTGCCATCCCAGACCGGCGCAACAGAGTTCATCGCCACATCCCTGTCGGACTTGGTATCCAGGAAGGGAAACAATATGCCAATGCCCAGATCGAAGCCATCAAGGATCACATAGACAAAGATCGCCAGCGCCAGAAGGCCCGCCCAGATTGTCGCAAGATCAAACATTGTCGCCCCCTGTTTTCTGCGCGCCAAGCGTTTCATTCGGTTTCATGGATGCAGCTGGCGTCAGTCCCGATGCCCGCTCCGGTGCGCCGGGGATCGGCCCCACCCCGCCTGGCGGTCTGGCGAACATCTTGAAGAGATACCAGATACCCGTTCCGAAGACCGCGAAATAGACCACGATGAAACCCAGCAAGGACGCCCCCACCGCAGGCGCATCAATCGGCGCGAGCGAGTCGGATGTGCGCAACAGCCCATAGACCGTCCAGGGCTGTCGTCCGACCTCCGTCGTGACCCAGCCCGCCAGCACGGCAATGAAACCGGCAGGCCCCATCATCATGGCGGCGCGATGAAACAGAGGCGCGTCATAAAGCTTGCCGCGAAACCGCAGCCACAAACTATAGAGCCCAACCAACATCATCAGCATGCCAAGGCCGACCATGATCCGAAAGCTCCAGAACACGATCGCAACCGGTGGCCGGTCTTGCGGTTCAACATCCTTCAACCCGGGCGTATGGCCGTCCCAATGGTGGGTAAGGATCAGCGCGGAGAGTTTGGGAATGGCGACCTCCAGATGGTTTTCTTCCGCATCCTGGTCAGGTATGGCAAACAGGATCAGAGGCGCACCTTGCTGACTTTCCCAATGCCCCTCCATCGCCGCCACCTTGATGGGCTGGTGCTCCAGCGTGTTCAGCCCATGCATGTCGCCTGCAAAGATCTGGATCGGGGCCACGATCGCCGCCATCCACATCGCCATGGAAAACATCTTGCGCGCTTCAGCATTCGCCTTGTCTTTCAACAGGTGGAACCCACCCACTGCCCCCACCACAAAGGCCGTCGTCAGATAGGCCGCCAGCACCATGTGCAACAGGCGATAGGGAAAGGATGGATTGAAGACGATGGCGAACCAGTTTTCAGGGATGAACTGGCCGACCTCATTGATCCCGAAACCCGCCGGCGTCTGCATCCAGCTGTTCACCGAGAGGATCCATGTCGCCGACAACAAAGTGCCAAACGCCACCATGCTGGTCGCCACGAAATGCAAAGTCTTCGACACCCGGCCCATGCCGAACATCATCACGCCCAGGAACCCGGCCTCGAGGAAGAAGGCCGTCAGCACCTCATAGGCCATCAATGGACCGACCACCGGCCCCGCCTTGTCGGAGAACACAGACCAGTTGGTGCCGAACTGATAGGACATCACAATCCCCGACACCACGCCCATGCCGAACGCCACCGCGAAGATCTTCAGCCAGTATTTGAACAGCTTCAGATAAACCTCGCGGCCGGTCTTCAGCCATAGCGCCTCCAGCACGAACAGATAGCTGGCCAGCCCGATGGAAAAGGCGGGGAAGACAATGTGAAATGATACAGTAAACGCAAACTGGATCCGCGCGAGCAGTTCGGCAGTCATGAATTCCGGCACGAGCAACATCCTTTCAGGTCAAGGCGTGTCGATAACTGTACTACAATCTACAGACGAAGAATGGCATGCCAACGACACGTATCGCCGCTGAGGCGGAATGTCGCCACATCTGGTCTAGCCGCCCCGGTATTCTTAATGACCCGGCACACCCATCAATTCGTGTCCGACCAGTTGCGACCATGCCTCCTCAGCAGTATCGGCAAAGCTGAACAGGTCCAGATCCGATTTATTGACCGTGCCGACTTCCACAAATTTCTCGAAATTGACAACAGAAGTCCAGAACTGCCTGTCGAACAGGAGGATGGGAAGTGCGTCCTCGATCTTCAGCGTCTGGCGCAGGCACAGGATCTCGAACAGTTCGTCCATCGTGCCAAACCCGCCAGGAAACACGACCAGCGCATTGGCCCGCATCGCCAGATGCATTTTACGCATTGCAAAATAATGGAACTGGAATGTCAGGTCCGGCGTCGAATAGGGATTGGGTTCCTGCTCATGAGGCAATGTGATGTTGAAGCCGATGGATGGTGCGCCCGCCTCGAATGCCCCGCGATTGGCTGCTTCCATGACGCCCGGTCCGCCACCCGTGGCGATGACATTGTGGCGCGGCTGGCCATTGTCGATCATCGCCCCGCCCTTTTCAGAGACGATACGCCCGAACTTGCGCGCCTCCTCATACCAGCGCGCATGATCAAGCGGGCCATCCGGTTTGAACCGTGCCGAGCCGAACACCACGACGGTCGAGGCCACGCCCCAGTTTCGCAGATGCTCTTCGGCCTTGGCATATTCCAGCTGGAAGCGGACACCGCGCATGGAATCGCCGAGGAGAAATTCCTCATCCAGCGCCGCCAGCTTGTAGGCGGGTGAGTTCATGTTGTCCGCATTGGAGCGGATCTCGTCGGTTGGTTTGTTTTTCTGAGTCATCATCCATGTTGTAAGGCGAACACCGCCAATTTCAAATCATGGATATGTGTAAGCAGAACTTGTCCCCCTGATACAGCTCAAGGGTTATAGTGGCTATAATGAGCCAAACACACCGCATCTTCTCGATCATGCCTTGCCCAGAACAGTGCCTTGACCGGGATCAGCAGCTTTGGAAAGCGAAGGCCCTATCCCTCGGAAGGTTCCGTCAGCGGCGGTTTGGTTTGTTTTTCGCTGGTGGAAAAGGCTTCAGCGGAATTGCGTACCATGGTGAGGATGGAACGGCGAAGTTTCGGGTCAGGAATGGATTGGAAGGCTGTGACAAGGTCAACCGTATCGCCATCGATCAGCCCGGTAATGGCCTCATCATTGGAATCACCTTCGGCAACAAGTCGACTTTTGGCCGTTTCGGAATCCTGCGCGCCCTGGAAGAAATAGGAAATATTGGTGTCGAGCAGTTTTGCGATCTCGAACAGACGACCTGCGGATATCCGGTTGACGCCCTTTTCGTATTTCTGAATCTGCTGGAATGTCAGACCCAGCATTTCTCCCAGCTTTTCCTGACTGAAGCTCAGCTCCCTGCGTCGCCAGCGCAATCGTCGACCAACATGTTTGTCGACGAGATTGGGAAGCTTGTTATCTGTCATGGGGTTCCGTCCTGTATAGTCGTTCTTCTACCTGGATCCCAACCAGCTCATATGCAGGACGAATACCTACATATTGCAACTCACTTTTTTTGTTACCTTGCGCGAGTGAACGTCCCCCCGAAAACGTTGATATCGCTTAATGTAACCTGGGGAAATCCCGTACGCGATCTAAAAATTCTATTCAAGTCATTGAACCGGCTAATCTCTCGGCAAGACGAGCATGCCTAAAAATACGCCGATCAAACAAAGCCAGACCCACAGATCCCGCCAGCGACCATACACTGTGGGTTGTATTGAAGCCGGTATTTGTGCATCTAGCAAGCGCGGCTTCCAGCCCGGCGGATTGGCTGGGTCATCTATGGGCGCTGTCGCCAGTGCGGTTATACGCCCATGCGCATCAATCACACCACTTTTGCCACGGGATGCGACCCTGACCATCGGCAATCCCTCTTCAATGGCACGATAGCGGGCATGCTCCATATGCTGATAAGGAGCCCATAATGGTCCGAACCAGGCGTCGATGGAAATGTTCACCAGCCATTTGGGTTGAGGGTCGAGGCCGAAATCCGCATCATCCTGCATTTCCAGCCTGCGTCGGGGTAATAGCCCGGGAAACAGAGCTTCATAGCAGATCAGGGGCAGAAAGTCCGGCATGCCATTTGCGCTCAGCGTGGTGGGTTTCGGCCCGGAATAAAAGCCATCCGTCGCCAATTGCTGCAAGGCACCGATCCCGATCATCGCGGCAACATTTCGGAACGGTACCAATTCGCCAAAAGGCACCAGTCGGTGTTTGTAATAAATCTGTTCCGCACCGCGAACCACCGCCTGACTATCAAGCACCGCCAGGGCGTTATAGGCCTTTTTCGGAATGAGCTGGCGGTCCTCGAACACGGTTCCCGCAATCAACTTTCGGTTGCCAAGTCGTTCCGTCACCAGATCCAGTGCAGCCGGGTCCTGAAGCAACAAATAAGGTAGCGCACCCTCCGGCCAGATCACCAGGGATGGATCGCCGGGATGTTCACTGCCCGTCAATTCCCGATATCTGCGCAAGACCATGCCATGTTTTTCGAATTTTTCTGCCTGCGGTGCCCCAACATCGACCAGTCTCACCCGAGATTCGGTCAGTTCCACCGGCGAATCACCCAGTCTCTGCGCGCCCCATCCCCACAACATCCCGAATATCAGAGCCGATGCGACGACCGGAATTGCCCGCCCCATCGCCCCGCCCTTGGCGGTAATATTGGAACGCGGGTCAAGCAGGGCAGCAGGCCCGCAAAACGCTACCAGGGTCAGAAGGCTGAGACCGTAGATACCAAACAGAGAGGCAGATTGTGAAATGGCTCCGCCGGGTGCCCAGACCATGCCGGGAAGGTTCCAGGGAAACCCACCAAACAGATGCCCCCTGATCCATTCGGCAATGAACAATGAGATGCCCAGAAGCACGACACGCCCGGGGCCCTCATTCCACCAGTTTATCATGACGCGGACCACCCCGCCCCAGATCAGCGCGAGGCCGATGGGCAGAAGCGCTGCCATCCAGATGAAGGCCAGATGGGTGCCCGGATTGACCAGAAAGGCAAAGGCCACCCAGTGGAACCCGACACCGAACAATCCAAGCGCAAAGCAGAACGCCCGCCAGAACGCGCCTCTGCGCGGATGCCTGCCGCGCGCCGTGCCATCCAGCATCCAGACAAGGATCATGAGCCCGCATGAAAAGACCGGCCACAGATAGGTCGGCGCGAAGGAAAGATTGGACAGCGCCCCGGCACCAAAGGCCACAAGCCCCGCGCGCCATCCTGTCAGATCACGAATTCGGTTGTAGAATGCCGTAATCGCGCCTTCACCCACCAATTGGCGAAGGTCGCCCGGCGATTTCGTCTCGGTCATCAGGCATCCCCGGCCGCGGAATTCCCCAGTATGACGGCCTCGGCGTTAACCTTGGCAGCGTCTTCAGCACTCGTAGCAGGCGAACGGGCAAGTCCGCAACGAATGCGCAGCGTTTTTATCCGTCTGGGGTCTGCGTCGATGACCTCGAAATCCACACCAGCGGGATGCTCGATGATCTCACCGCGCTGGGGCACCCTGCCCGCCAGCGCGAATACCAGCCCACCCAGCGTGTCGATCTCGTCCTCAAAGGATTCCAGCGCCAGCAGCATATTGGCCTCTGCTTCGAAATCCTCGATCAGGGCACGCGCATCCGCTTCCCAGATATTGGCACCCTTGGACACGAGATAGGCCGTGTCCTCGTCATGCTCATCCTCGATATCCCCGACAATCTGTTCCACCAGGTCCTCAAGCGAGACCAGACCGTCCGTGCCGCCATATTCATCCACGACCAGCGCGATATGGATACGGGTGGTCTGCATCTTCACCATCAGGGCCGGCAGTCTCATCGAGGCTGGTACGAACAGGATTTCCCGCTTCAGTCTCTGCAAGGGCTGGCTCTTCATGTTCACATCAGAGCCATCGCGGGAAATCTCCGCCACGATGTCCTTGAGGTGAATAAATCCGACGGGGTCGTCCAGTGTGCCACGATAGACCGGTACCCGAGAATGCGCATGCTCGGCGAAATAGGCCAGCAGCTCACCCAGGGGCATGTCGATATCAACAGCGGAAATCTCTATGCGCGGGATCATCACATCGCGCACGCGTGCCTGCTCGAACTCGCCAACCCTCAGGCGCATCTCGCTGGGCGTCGGGGTGGGCGCACCATTCACCACAGCGGTGGAAGCGCTGCCCTCGCCGGAGTCATCAGAAGAAAACAGGCGCGTCAGCCGGTTTACAAGGCCGCCGCGCGCGGGACTCTCGGGATCTATCGCAGAATCGTCATCGGGCATGATTATGCCGCATCTCCATATGGGTCGGGCAAACCTAGCGGCATCAAAATCTGCGCCTCAAGCCCTTCCATCTCACTTGCTTCCGCAGGGGACATATGGTCATGCCCCAACAGATGCAAGAAACCGTGCACCAGAAGATGCATCACATGCAAGTCCAATGCGCGTTCAAGTTTTGTGGCATCGCCTTGCGTCACGCCAAATCCCAGCGCCAGATCGCCCAGAAATCGCTGCGCGCCGGGCGGTGTATCATCGGGGTCTGCCGGAAAGGACAGGACATCCGTGGGCGCATCCTTGTCACGCCATTGGGCATTCAGCGATTGCATGTCGGCATCATGGGTCAATAACAGATCAACCGCGCCGGATACGCCCTTGGCCTGGGCAGCCGCTTCCAGCGCCTGCTGCACAACCGCCTCCACATCACCCAGCGCTTCACGCCAGGCATCATCTTCAATGCGGATATCAATCGTGAGGATGACAGGCAGATCACTCATCGCTTCAGCCGGACACCCCGTCTGCGTCATAGGCATTGACGATCCGTGCGACGAGATCATGGCGCACCACGTCCTGCGCCGTCAGTGCCGCCTGCGCGACACCCTTCACGCCCTTGAGAATGCCGATGGCATGCGCCAGCCCCGACGGGGAACGATCCGGCAGATCCGTCTGAGAGGGATCGCCCGTGACCACCATGCGCGAGCCACGGCCCAGACGTGTGAGCACCATCTTCATCTGAGGCACTGTCGCATTCTGGGCTTCATCAATGATCACGAACGCATTCTTCAGTGTCCGCCCGCGCATGAAGGCCAGCGGTGCGACCTCGATTTCCTTACGCAGCTTGCGTTTTTCCACTTCCTGCGCGCCGAGCAGTTCATTCAGCGCATCCCAGATCGGAAGCATGTAAGGGTCAACCTTGTCCTCAAGATCGCCGGGCAGGAAACCCAGTCGCTCGCCTGCCTCGACAGCCGGGCGCGCCACGATCAGGCGTTCACGCAAACCGGCCTTCAGCTCAAAAGCGCCCACGGCAACGGCGAGAAAGGTCTTGCCCGTACCGGCAGGACCTGTGCCGAAGACAAGGCCTGCCTCTTCATCCCGCAAGGTTGCCAGATAATTGCGTTGGCCGGGTGTTTGCGGCGTGATCGGCTTTTTGAGGCCGGGGATCACCTCCCCTGCCGCAGCCGATACCGGCGCATCATCGCGCACCAGCCTCACAACACCTTCCAGCTCGAAGGCAGTTGCTTCCATGCCCGCATCCAGACGGTCACTGAATGCAATCAGTGTTTCCTCGGCCAGCTTGGGACCATCGCCCAGCCCCGTCAGCACGATCTCGCCGCCCTGGCTTTCAGCACGCAGTTCGAAATCGGAGAAAAGCTGTTCGATCAGTTGAAGGTGGCGATGACCCGGGCCACAGATTTCCCTGAGCCTTGCCGGATTCTCCACGATGAAGACGCGCCGCGAACGATCCTTGCCGCCGCTGGCGGCACCCTTGTTCTTACCGCTCAAGCTGCCGCCTCTTTTCTGGAAATGAGTTGTCCTGCCAGCGAATTCACGCTCGCATCCACGATCTTCACGTCTGCCACCTGCCCGATGAGATCTTCTGAACCTTCAAAATGCACAGATTGCATATAGGGAGAGCGACCATGAACCTGTCCGCTCATGCGACCCTTTGCGGTCACGAGAATAGGAAGTGTCCGCCCGATCTGGGAACGGTTGAAGCGTTCCTGCTGTTCACGCAACAGGGCCTGCAGGCGTTGCAGACGCTCATTCTTCACATCCTCATCGACCTGCGCGAACATGTCGGAGGCGGGCGTACCCGGACGGCGCGAATATTTGAACGAATAGGCTATTGCATAATCAATGTCGCGCACGAGAGCCATCGTGTCTTCAAAGTCCTGATCCGTCTCACCGGGAAAGCCGACGATGAAATCTGAGGCCAGCGCAATGTCAGGGCGCGCGTCACGCACCTTGCGCATGATATCGCGATAATGATCAGCCGTGTGCCCGCGGTTCATCGCCTTCAGGATACGGTCAGACCCGGACTGCACCGGAAGATGCAGGAAGGGCATCATGTTATCCAACTCGCCATGTGCTGCGATAAGATCATCATCCATGTCACGCGGATGAGAGGTTGTGTAACGGATGCGGTCAATCCCGCCAATTTTAGAGATGTGGCGCACCAGCTGGCCCAGACCCCACTCACCATTGCCATCGGGAGCTGCGCCATGAAACGCATTGACGTTCTGACCCAGCAGGGTGATTTCCTTCACGCCCTGCGCCGCCAGTCCGCGTGTTTCCAGCACGATATCATCCACCGTGCGGGAAAATTCGGCACCGCGCGTATAGGGCACCACGCAGAATGTGCAGAACTTGTCGCATCCTTCCTGCACGGACACGAATGCCGCCGGGCCATCGGCTTCACGCTGCTTTGGAAGCGCGTCAAACTTGTCCTCGACATCGAAATCGGTTTCCAGCCTGTCACCGAGCTGGCGACTGACGCGCGCGATCATTTCTGGCAGCTTGTGATAGCTTTGCGGACCAAGCACCAGGTCCACAGCGGGCTGGCGGCGCATGATCTCGGCCCCTTCGGCCTGCGCCACACACCCGGCCACGGCAATCGTCATCCTGCCGCCGGTTTCCTGTTTCATGCGCTTGAGCTGGCCCAGTTCGGAAAACACCTTTTCCGTCGCCTTCTCGCGAATGTGGCAGGTGTTGAGCACAACAAGATCTGCGCCTTCCGGGCTGTCTGCCGGGGCGTATCCAAGCGGCTTGAGAACATCCTTCATCCTTTCGGAATCATAGACATTCATCTGGCAGCCATAGGTCTTGATAAACAGGCGCTTTGCAGGCGCTTTTGGATCAGCGTTCATGAGGGGCGTTATGACTCAAAATGGAAAAAAGGGCCAGTGTTCTGATTCGCGTGGATGTCACGCGCAGGGTCCAGACAATGTGCCGTCAGGACGAATTGGGTATTGTCACCAAAAATACAATAGCTTCACCAGACCTTAACGAACCCGGTTAATGCTTGGTTCAACAATTCATCCAGGTCGTCATCATGGCAAAATACACACCCATCGAAACAAAACTGTCGGAACTTTGGAGAAACGAGTTTCGTGCCAGCTTTGCCGAAATCGAATCCTTTATCGATGCTCCCCTGCCCGCCAGTGCCCGCACGCATCGCGAATGGTGGGCCAATGAGACCGGCGGCTCACATGTTCAGGCACGTGCATGGATGAATGCAGGCTGGAATGTCAGCGCCGTGGATCTGGCAAAGGAATGGGTGATCTTCCGGCGTCAGCTGACCCACAAGATCTGGGGCATTGCGGCCTAGACGCAGGCCAACTAGCCTTTTTCATCCAGCGGAACCGCATAGAGTTCCAGCCGGTGATCGACCAGTCGGAAGCCATGCTTGCGGGCAATCTCTTCCTGAAGCCGCTCGATCTCATCGGAGACAAACTCGATCACTTCGCCACTCTTGACGTTGATCAGATGATCATGGTGATCATCCGTTGCCTCTTCATAACGCGACCGGCCATCGCGAAAGTCCAGCCGCTCGATGATTCCGGCTTCCTCGAAAAGCTTCACCGTCCGATAGACCGTGGCCAGCGAGATATTGGAATCGATCTTGACCGCACGCTTATGCAGTTCTTCTGCATCCGGGTGATCTTCGGCAGTCGACAAAATGCGCGCAATGACCCGGCGCTGCTCGGTCATCCGCAAGCCTTTTTCGATACAACGTTGCTCAATCATTGTTTCCGGCCCTTCTTCTTGTTTAACGGTATGCGCAGCTGAGCCTTGATTGTCTAGACCTGAAGTCGACCAACTGCTGCCGTCATCACCAGAGCATCCACTGCCCCCGTGCTCTCCCGGTAATAATTTCGCCGGACTCCAACCTCCTCGAAACCAAGGCTGGTATAGAGCTTTTTCGCGGCGTCATTGTCTCGCGCCACCTCCAGCATCCACCGTTCGAGGCCCAGATCATCGGCCTGCTGATCAAGAAAGGCGACCAGCTTTCGTGCCACCCCCGTCTGGCGATAATCGCGTCCGACGGCAATGGTCAACAATTCTGCATTGTCGCCCGCCGCAAGCGCCAGTGCAAATGCGAAGGGCGGTGACTGACGCTGCTCCATCGCCATCGCGGAAAATCCATGAGGGTGCGAAATCCATCCTGATATCGAATGGGCATCCCAGGATGATTCAAAGCTGGTTGCATGAACGGATTCCAGGGTCTTTGCATGACGCGTAGATCCACGACCGATCACAATGGATTTGACCTCGCTTGGCATCAGCTGATCCCATCCGCATTTTTCTGGAGGAGCGATGCGGCAGGAACTGCATCGGGGTCGCGCACATAGGCCGGGCGCGGTGGGTGTTGGTGTGGGAATGTGATCGCCGCTGCAAACCGGGCCGCCTGCTCCACGCTGACCGTCGTTTCCACCCGCATCAATGCACTATCGGATGGCAGCTCCGGCAGCGAGGCGATATCACCGAACACACCTTTTGCCTGATCCAGCAGTTTGCCCAGGTTTTCCTGTGCCGTTTCCTGAGGCTCATCCAGCGCGACACCCTCTTCAAAGACCTGCGTCCACCAGCTCAGATCCGGCAGGCGCTTCTTTGCCGGCAATACGCCGATCCAACGCCCAGACAAATCATCAGCAGGCATGGCAGCTTCCAAGCTCGTCACGCCGACAACATCCCGATCCAGCGCCAGCCCGAGCCCACGCGCAAAGGCCACTCCGACACGCACGCCGGTAAACGAACCCGGGCCAATGACGACCGCGATCCGATCCATATCACCAAAGGATTGCGCCGCCCCCGCCAGGGATGCCTTCACCACTGCAGGCAGTCGCACATCATGACCACGCTGCATTGGTTCAGAAATGCAGGACAGGATGCCGCCTGCCGACAGGACCGCAGCTTCACAGGCCGGACCGACACTATTGATCGCCAGAATTTTCATGGTCTTGCCTTGGCGGACGCCAGGCGCCCGAAACGATTATTCAGTAGCTTCTACAGCGGTAACTTCAGGAATGTAATGGCGCAGCAGGTTTTCAATGCCATTCTTGAGCGTCATCGTCGAGGATGGGCAGCCTGCACAAGCGCCCCGCATGGTCAGCGTGACAATTCCCGATGACTTCTCGAACCGGCGGAACACGATATCCCCACCATCTGCGGCAACCGCCGGGCGCACCCGGGTTTCCAGCAATTCCTTGATCTCGGTGACGATTTCAGCAGCTTCGCCTTCATAGACGGTTTCATCATCATCGTGAGAACTGCCGCCCTGCGCGCTGTCCTCGACAACCGGAAGACCCGACATGAAATGATCCATGATCGCCGCCAGCACCTGTGGCTTCAGGACAGCCCAGTCCGCCGCCTCTGTCTTGGAGACAGCAACATAATCAGCGCCGAGAAAAACACTGGACACGTTCTTGAGCTGGAACAGTGCCTTGGCCAATGGCGAAGGGGCGCTATCGTCCAGACTATCAAACTGGAATGGCGTGCCGGGTGAAACCTCACGACCGGGCAGGAATTTCAGAGTGTCAGGATTTGGTGTGGCTTCAGTCTGGATGAACATATGCGAAAAGGTCTCCTCAGACCTTCCAGATGGGTCGGTTTTTCATTTCAGACAAGGGTGTGCACATCAATTTGATCGGTTGAACATCAACGAAGCGACCTGATCTCACCTATCCGGCGAGCCCGCCCATTTCATCCATCTCCTCATCGTTCAACCCGCCTGGAACAACCGTGATCGCAATTGGTCTGCCAGCCAGAGGTCGCCCCTTGCCAATCCGGGAGACGAGCGGTCCCGGACCTCGTCGGCCGTGACCCGCTGCCAGAACCAGTACCTTGATCGCATCATCCTGTTTGACAGTCTCATGGATCGCCGCGACGGGTTCACCTTCCTTGATGACAATTTCGGCCTCTACACCTGTGCGCGCAGCCACTTTTTCAGCCAGGGCGCGCGCCTCGAAAAGCGCCGAATCGCGTGCCTCGGTCCGCATCTCCTCGTCCAGCCCGCGCCAGTGACCAAACCCGGATACCCGCGCCACGCGCAAGATCACCAGGCCGACCCCCACGGCAGCGGCTCGCATACCCGCAAACATTGCGGCTGCTTCGGCCTCAAGGGTTTCGTCAGAAATCACCAGAAATTTTCGGTTTGGCACTGTCATGGCGACATGACGCTTGATCTTGTTCGGCCCGTCAAGGACTCAATCAAACGGAGAAACCCGGCTTCATATGGAATTTGCGTCCGCATCCGCTGTTCCCGCAACAGGTTCAGACGCCGAATTCATTGCCGTGATGGCCTGCGCATAGGCGCGCGTTTCACGTTCCGCCTCAAGCAACATGGCCCGCATGGAGGCTGCGTGAGAGGTGAACAGCATGGAATCAGGCGATCCATTGACGATGATCAGTGGTGAAAACTGTGCAACCCTGCCCCAGGCGCGCAGGGCAGCATCGCGATAGACCTGCACATCGCCGCGATACTGGCCATCAATCGAAGAGATCAGTCGATGCGCTGCATAACCACGCGCACGCGCACGATAGATCGCGACAACAGCCTGATCGTCCAGCGGCCAGGAATCGGTGGTGTGAAACACATCCATCAATTCCCGGCTGGAGGCTTCTGCCCAGCCGGTCATCATCATCAGGCGTTGACTGAACTGCTCCGAAGAGATTGCGCCTGATATCCGGTGGCGGCGTACGCGCCCATCATAGCTGACAAAGGCCTCGCGGGCTGCTCGCAATTCGGATGGATTGACGCTGCCGGTCAGTAGGCGCGCGGCGGTGGCCAGATCAGCGTCAACCTCGCCTTCCGATTCCAATGCCTGCTCAGCCGCAAGTCCCGCATGCTGGCCGAGCGCTTCGACAAGTGAGGTCTGCCAGGCAGGTTTGGCCGTCAGGCGTGCCGCAGGCATCCAGGCTTCGGCGGATGGCGCCCAGCCATTGGATTCATATTCGCGTTCCAGTATCGAGGCCGTGACGCCAGCCCAGGGAGATGACCAAGTCTGGCGGACATTTGTCGGAAATGACAGGTCGTCATCGACCTTGTGCGACCAGAGCGTCAGCGCCCAATAGATCACGTAGGCACTGACCAGCAAGGCTGGAACCAGCATGACGAAACGACGCAATCGCTGTCTTTGCCGGGCAAGAGCAATAGTTTCCGGGGTTGGTGCTGGCTGAGGTGATCCACGCAAGGCAAGGGGATTTCCCAATTCCTCAGGAGCATGTTCGTCTTCGACCTTCTTGGGACGAAACGGGATGACGGACATATTCTTCACCTCAACACGCGGGTATCGAATTTAATCTTTGTTTACTTTGTAGATTCCAGTAGCTGCGCGCAAGTAACTTCGCGGCCAAACTGGATCAATTTTCCTGATTTAGCGTGACAGATGGCGTTTCAACCACGAATGGAACAGTTTTTTGTGCACCTGACGCAAATTCAAGCGTCACATTGATCACATCGCCGGTTTCAAGCTGAGAGACGCCAAACATCATGAGATGAAGCCCCTTGGGCTGGAAAGACACCAGCTTGCCTGCGGCCAGTGGGACATCATCCACCTGACGCATAAGCATGACGCCATCATCATCCATCTCATGTGTGTGAAGTTCTATACTGCCAATATTGTCAGAATGCGCACCGACGATCGCATCATCCTTCGATGAGACAACATCCAGATAGCCCGCCGTGACATCGCGGCCACCCAGAGGCGGCCGGATCATGGCGCTGGCAATTCCATAACCACTCTCGTCGATCTCGGGAAGCGGCCGCTCATGTTCGGCCCCATGCCCGGCCGCATGATCTTCACCATGCGCTGGTGCAGTTTCATCTTTTGCCTGATCACATGCACCGAGTACCAGACATGTCGCCAAAATTGCCAGATGGATCTGTTTCATACGGCTTCTCCCTTTATCGAATGCAATCTGGGTTGCACTTGGTCATGATCCCCAGAAGCCGACAATGCGACGAACTTCCGCAAGGATCGGTTCGGAGATGTCGCGTGCACGCGCGGCACCCTGTTCCAGTATCCTGTCTACTTGAGCCGGATCAGCCATATAGTCACGCATGGCGCTGGTGATGGGGGAGAGTTTCTCGACAGCCAGTTCCGCCAGGGCAGGCTTGAACCTGCCAAAGCCGTCACCGCCAAATTCAGACAAGACCTGCGCAGTTGTCTGCCCGGCCAGCACCGCATAGATGCCGACAAGGTTTGCCGCTTCCGGCCGCCCTTCCAGCCCTTCTGTTTCAGAGGGCAGCGCATCTGAATCGGATTTCGCCTTCTTGATCTTCTTCGCGATTGTGTCGGCATCATCGATCAGATTGATCCGCGACAAATCGGACGGATCGGATTTCGACATTTTCTTCGTACCGTCCTTGAGCGACATGATGCGTGCGCCCGGACCCTGGATCAGGGGTTCCGGCTGGGGGAAGAAGCCCGGTGCGTCAAAGTCTCGATTGAACTTCTCGGCAATGTCGCGCGACAGTTCCAGATGCTGTTTCTGGTCTTCACCCACAGGCACATGTGTGCCCTTGAAGGCAAGAATGTCTGCCGCCTGCAGGACCGGATAGGTAAACAGCCCAACAGAGGCGCGCTCTGAATCCTTGCCAGCCTTGTCCTTGAACTGGGTCATGCGTTCAACCCAGCCCATGCGGGCTACACAATTGAAGATCCAGGCCAGTTGAGCATGGGCCGGAACAGAAGATTGCGCATAGACCATGGCGCGCTCGGGATCGATGCCCGCCGCCAACCATGCGGAAGCGATCTCACGCGTCTGGCTGGCCAGCTTCTTCGGATCCTGCGGCACGGTGATGGCGTGCATGTCCACGATGCAATAGACGCATTCATGTTCATCCTGAAGACGCACCCAATTGATCAGCGCGCCCAGATAATTACCCAGATGCAGATCGCCTGAGGGCTGCATTCCGGAGAAAACCCGTTCGGGGCCATCATAGGATTTGCTGTCATCGCTCATGTCGGGACACGCCTTTATTATCGTCACAGAAAGAGCCAGCGGTTTAACGCCGAAAGACTTTCAGTTGCAAGCACCCTGCAGGGACGGAATTGCCAGCCTGGCTTCAGCGCCGCACTGCACGGCTGATTTCCGACATTCGTATGGCCCCTGTCGCAAAGGCGGCAATGGCGTAGATCAACCCACCACCGATGACCACTGCAATGAGTGTCAGGAATTTCGATCCCATCAATATGGCTTCGATCTCGACGCGATAATGGATAGCCATGACGAGCGCCGCTGTCAGAACTGCCGTTGAAATCAGAACCCTGACCAGACGTGATACCAGCAAGGGCGTGGGACGATAATGTCCCCGCATCCAGAGCGTGATCGACAGCAAAATCACATTGAGCCAGGCGGCAAGGCTGGTGGCAGCGGCCAGGCCGGGAAAGCCCGCCATGTCATGTGCGCGCAGCCAGAAGAACGCCCCTGCCCCCACTATGGTGTTGAACAAAACGGTGATCACAGCATAGCGCATGGGCGTGACGGTATCTTCGCGCGCAAAGAAGGCTGGCGAGAGCACCTTCACCAGGACAAAGGCAGGCACACCCCACGCATAATGCATCAGCGCCAGCGACGACATCTGGGCATCGAACACCGTATATTCGCCGCGCCGGAACAAGGCTTCGATGAGGAAGAACGGGATGGCCCCCAATGCCGCGGCGGCGGGTAATGTCAGCGCCATGGACAGTCCGATGCCTTCATCTATCGTCTTGCGAGTCTCTTCCGGGGAGCCTGCCGCAGACATGGCGCGCGACAATCTGGGAAGGATTGCCACTCCCACAGCCACGCCGATAATGCCCAATGGCAATTGATAGAGCCGGTCCGCCGAGGCCAGCCAGCTCTTGGCTCCCTCCTCGAAGGAGGCAATCGACATGGAGACAATGATATTGATCTGTGTCGCACTGGCCGCAAGCGCACCCGGAACAGCAACCATCACCACGCGTTTGACGGCGGGCGTCATGCGAGGCAAGCGGAAATGAAGGTCAATGCCCTGCCGCCTCACACCCCAGAACAGCGCCGCCGCCTGCAAAAATCCGGACACGGTGATCGCGACACTCCCCGCCAGGGCCACATCCGTTGGGTCATTATAGATCAAGGCAACCGTGATCAGACAGATATTGAGCAGGGTTGGTGCAGCCGCCGACAGCATAAACCGTCCGCCAGCATTGAGGACCCCGGCAAACAGGGCCGATAATGCCATGCCGGTCAGATAGGGCATGGTGATCTGCGTCAATAGAATAGAGAGCTTGAAGATCTTTTCATCGTCGCGGTAACCGGCCTGCAGCACCATCATGATCCACGGCATCGCCAATTGTGCAGCAAGACACAGGACCAGCGTCGCGGTGAACAGCATGGAGAGGCTTTCCGTCGCCATGCGGGCGGCTTCCGCGTCACCTTCCTCGGCCTGTGTCCGCGAATAAATCGGCACAAAGGCCTGAGAAAATGCCCCTTCCGCGAGCAGGCGCCGAAACAGATTGGGAAATTGCAGCGCCGTCAGATAGGCGTCATTCACCGGGCCTGCGCCCAGCTTTGCAAAGAACAGCATCTCCCTGCCAAGGCCGAGAATGCGACTGCCCAGCGTGAACGAAGACTGGACCAGCACATTGCGCGCAAAGCTCATATTCGGCGAACCTTATCTGTCGTCAGAGGCGACGGCCTGGGCCAATGCCCCGATGGGTGTGCGTGGAGCGTCTGGTTCCTCACGCTTGAGAACCGCCAGAAGATCTGCCTTGATCGCGGCCTCGTCCAGTGCTTCCACTTCGGAAGCAAGGACATAGAATACATCATGGATGAGCATGCTGTCGCTTTCCGCATGGGCCGACTGGATCGAAAGGTCATGCTTGAGCAGACACACTGCGATATCATGCATCAGCCCCGGCCGGTCGCGGCCCATCAGCTCGATCATGATCGCTTCGGTGGCTGATTGTCGGTCTATATGCACCTCGGGCTTGATGATGAAGGCCGCCTGGCGGCGTGTTGCCTGAAGTGGCGGTGTATTGATCTGATCCGCCGCCAGCTCCCCGCGCGCCGCCGCGTTCAGGGCATCGGTGAGAACCTGAAGCCGCGATGGCTCCTTTTCACAGAAAGGCGCACCGGATGCATCCATCACATCAAACACATCCATGATTGCCCCACCCTCACCGGCAAACAATCGCACGACCTGAATGTTCGCACCGGCTGCGGTCAGTACGCCACAGAGATTGGCGAACAGGGCTGGCCGGTCTGACCCATAGAGCACGACTTCGGTAATACCGCGTCCGATATCGACACGTGCACCCGCCGCAACGCCATTGCCGACGCCGCCAACCGTGCGCGCATGCCAGGCCAGATATTCGGCGTCAAACGTGTTCCAGTATGCGTCCTCTAGAACATCCAGCTCTCTTGGGACTTCACCAATCGACTTGCGCAGCGCCGCACGCGAATCTTCCGCACGCGCGCGCATCTGATCACGCACAGCCTGTTCAACCGCACCGCCACTGCTCAATGCGGCTTCGGCAGCATAATAAAGCTCACGCAGCAACTGACCCTTCCAGGCGTTCCAGACACCCGGACCAACCGCGCAGATATCGCAGACCGTCAGGACAAGCAGCAGACGCAGCTTTTCTACCGATCCGACAAGCTTGGCGAATTCAACAATCGTGACAGGTTCGGAGATATCGCGGCGTTGGGCCGTGTCACTCATCTCGAGGTGATGCCCCACCAGCCAGGCCACCAGCTCGGCCTCATCCTTGGGCAGGCCCAGCCTCAGGCATGCCTCGCGCGCCGTGCGTTCGCCCTCGATCTGCTGGTCGCCCTGCCCCTTGCCGGTATCATGCAGCAACATGGCGAGATAAAGCGCCCGGCGATTGCGGATCTTGGGAAAGATCTCGGTTGATAGCGGGTGGTCTTCCGCCTTACGGCCGCGCTCGATCTCGTTCATGATGTCAACGGCGCGCAGCGTATGCTCATCCACGGTAAAATGGTGATACATGTTGAACTGGGTCTGACACACGATCCGGCCAAATTCCGGCAGGAAGCGACCCAGCAAGCCAGTCTCGTTCATCAGTTTCAATGTGGTGCCGGGATGGTCGGGGGATGTTGCCAGTTCCAGGAACAGTTCCTTTGCCTCATTATCCGCGCGGAATGTCTTGGTGATCCGGCGCGAATAATCTCGCACCGCGCGCATGGCTTCAGGGTGAACATCCAGGCCCGCCTTGTCCGCCTCGATGAACAGGCGAAACATGTTTTTCGGGTCGTCCTCGAAAATATCGGTTGTTGTCACCGACACCCGACCGGCTTCCAGGATGAAACGATCATCCTTCAGCGGCTTTGGAGCGGGCGTGGGCAAAAAGCGCAGCAATCCCGATGGTCGCTTCTGCTCCTGTGCTTCAAGGCGCGCACAGAGCAACCGGGTCAATGCGCCAACCTCCTTGGCGGCAAGGAAGTAACGCTTCATGAAACGCTCGACCGCTGACATGCCACCCTTGTCGACAAAATCCAGACGTGCAGCCATTTCAGGCTGCAAATCAAATGACAGACGCTCTTCGGGGCGCCCGGCCAGGAAATGCAGGTGACATCTTACAGTCCATAAGAAACGCGCTTCACGCCTGAACACTGCAGCTTCCCGCCGGGTGAACGCCGCATTGGCAAGAACCTTGTCAAAATTTGCCCCGCCATGAAGAAACCGCGCGAGCCAGAACAGGGTCTGAAGGTCTCGCAGACCGCCCTTGCCGTCCTTGATGTTTGGCTCGACCCGATAGCGTGAACCGCCCTGCTTTGCGATACGCCTGTCGCGCTCTTCGAGCTTGGCCGCCACAAATGCCGCGCCCCCACCCTCAACGATTTCCCGGTTGTAACGCTCGGTCAGCTTGTCGGCGATCTGCTCATCACCAAACAGGAACCGTCGATCAAGCATGGCTGTCTGGATGGTGACATCTTCCTTTGACAAGCGAATGCACTCGTCAATTGTCCTGAAGGAATGGCCGACCTTCAAGCCCAGATCCCAGAGCATGTAGAGCATGTATTCAATCACGCTCTCGGCCCAGGGGGTCTGTTTGTAGGTGCGCACAAACAGGAGGTCGACATCCGATGACGGTGCCAGCGCACTGCGCCCATAACCACCTACGGCAAGGACTGCCATCCGCTCTCCCTCTGTGAGATTTCGCGACCGGAAAACATGTGTGATGGTATAGTCGTAAAGCGCGCTGAGAACCTCATCCATAACGGCCGACAGCAAGCGTGCCGTATCGAGACCATCGGCTCCCATTTCAAGTCGTTCCTGCGCAATCATCCGTCCGCGGAACATGGCGCCATGCAGGAGGTCCAACACCCGGGCGCGAGCCATCATTTCATTCGAGGCATTGTCCATATGCGCTGCTGTCAGCTGCACACGCAGATTGCGTCCGTCGACAATGTCGGCGATCCGCCACTTCTTGGGCTTGATCCGGGTTTTCGCGTAGGTATCTGGTTGAGCAATCATACACGCGTAGTAGCGCCATTTGCTCTGCCAGCACAACATCACACTGTGTCGCGATCAGTTTTTCTCGGTCAATGCCCGCAGTTCATAGAGTGCCGCCAGCGCCTCTCGCGGGGTCATCTCGTCGGGGTCCAATTCGAGAAGTCTTTCCTGCAGTACATTGGCCTGTGCCTCACTGGAAGGCTTACCTGTCTCTGGTTCTGCAAAGGCGGCAAACAAGGGCAGATCTGCCAATGGTGCTCCGGATTTGAGGGCCTCACCTTCCAGCCGTGCCAGCACTTCCTCTGCGCGTTTGACCGCAGCGCGCGGCAATCCGGCAAGCTTGGCCACCTGCACACCATAGGACCGGTCTGCCGCACCCGGTTTCACATCGTGCAGGAATACCAGTTCGCCATTCCATTCCTTGGCCCGCAGGGACACATTGGCAGCACTGTCCAATTGCTCGGCCAGATCGGTCAGCTCATGGTAATGGGTAGCGAAAATGCCCCGGCAGCGGTTTTTCTCATGCAGGTGTTCGACAGCGGCCCAGGCGATCGCCAGTCCGTCATAAGTTGCCGTGCCGCGCCCCACTTCATCAAGAATGACAAAGGCGCGACGTGTTGACTGGTTGAGGATGGCCGCTGTCTCGATCATCTCGACCATGAAGGTAGACCGCCCGCGGGCCAGGTCATCGGACGCACCCACGCGTGAATAGACGCGGTCGACCAGACCCATTTCCAGCTTTCGCGCCGGGACAAAACAACCCGCCTGCGCCAATATCGCCATCAGGACATTCTGGCGCAGATAGGTGGATTTACCCGCCATGTTAGGGCCGGTCACCATCAACAGGCGCGGTCCCTGTGCGTCACCTGCATCCAGCCTGCAATCATTGGCGGTGAAGCCTTCGCCCTGTTGGCGCAGTGCGGCTTCGACGACCGGATGGCGCACGGCTTCCGCCTCGAATCTGAGACTGTCATCCACCACGGGCCGCACGCAATCGGCTTCATGCGCCCATTCAGCCAGCGCTGCGGCAACATCTATCGCCGCGAGGGCTTCGGCACAGGCGCGCAGGCCATCGGATTCGCGCTCACAAGCCAGGACCAGCCGATTGAAGATTTCAAGCTCACGCTGGCGCGCATCTTCATCGGCCCGCGCGATGCGGCCATCCAGATCGCCCAGCTCGGGCGTTGTGAAGCGCACCGCACTTGCGATGGTCTGGCGGTGAATGAAAGTGGAATTATGCGGCGCCTCCTGCAGGGTCGAGGCATGGCGCGCCGTGACGTCGATGAAATAACCCAGCACCTTGTTGTGCTTCACCTTGAGGGTGGAAACGCCCGTGTCTTCGGCATATCGGGTTTGCAGGCTGGCGATGATCTTGCGGCTGTCATCACGCAGGCTGCGGGATTCATCCAGCACCTCATCATAGCCCGCATTCACAAAGCCACCATCGCGCACGAGCACGGGTGCATCTTCACTGATCGCCGCATTGAGGTCATCCGCCAGCGCGCGAATATTATCATGGCGGGCAAGGTCCAGCTGTTGGCTGGCATCGCGTAACAGTGCGGGAAGTTCGCCAAGCGTTGGTGTCATCGCCTGCGCCAGCTGGGCACCTGTGCGTAAGGCGGCGGCGATGGCAGCCAGATCCCTTGGCCCGCCCCGACCCAGCTTCAACCGCATGCGGGCGCGTTCCAGGTCAGCTGCACGCTTGAGAATGTCGCGCAGCTCGGCCCGCATATCGCGCGCTTCCAGAAAGAATGCGATGGCATCCTGACGATTGGCGATGGTCTGGATATCGAGCAATGGCCGCGCCAGCTGGTCTGCCAGCCTGCGCGCACCCGGCGCTGTCAATGTGCGGTCAATGGCGTGCAAGAGCGAGCCCTTGCGGCCTCCCGCCACAGCCTGATCGATTTCCAGACTGGCGCGTGTGGCCGGATCGATTGCCATCACTCCTTCGCCCTGTTTGCGACGAGGCGGGTCCAGGCGCGGTGCCTCACCCGCCTGGGTCAGGATCAGATAATCCATCAAGAGGGCACAGGCAGACAATTCCGCTTTCGTGAAATCTCCAAAGCCGTCCAGAGCCGAAACTTCGAATGCCCGCTTGAGCAGACGCTCCCCTACGCCCGGGTCTGACTTGACCTTCGGACGCGGTGTGACCGGGGCGGACTGGACCTCACCCATGTCTGCGAACAGAGGCCGGGCCAGAACACTATCCGCGATCAGGATTTCCTTTGGCGCAATGGCAGCCAGCGCTTCACCAACGGATTCAGCGGCACAATCAAAGACCTCGAACCGGCCGGTGGAGACATCTGCCAGCGCAATGGCTGCATTTGCGCCTGATGCTTCAAGACCGATCGCGGCAAGAATGTTCGAGCTGCGCGCCTCCAGCAGATTGTCTTCGGTCAGCGTGCCGGGCGTGACGATCCGCACAACATCTCGCCTGACCACTGATTTATAGCCGCGCTTCTTGGCGTCAGCAGGATCTTCCAACTGCTCACACACAGCCACGCGAAAGCCCTGCCGGATCAGACGCGCAAGATAGCCTTCGGCGGCATGGAACGGCACGCCTGCCATGGGTATTTTTTCACCATCATGATTGTGCCCGCGCGCCGTCAGGGTGATGTCCAGCGCCTCGGCGGCCTGCACGGCATCCTCGAAGAAGAGCTCGTAAAAATCGCCCATGCGGAAAAACAAAAGCGCATCGGGGTGGCGCGCCTTGATTTCCAGATACTGGACCATGAATGGAGATGGCGTTGAGGACATGCTGCGGGATGCTAACCATGCGCGCCATGGCTGCAAGCCTCATCACATTCAAAGCCGGAGTTATCCTCAGCCTTCCGCGCCAGGACGACCGCTTTGAGGATCAATCTCCATCCCCACCCCTTGTAGTGGTTGTGAAGGCGGCTCAAGGCGCATAGAAGGACATTTTTGGAATCACTCAAAACTACGGTCTGCAATCCGGCTCGCACTGTAGTGATCGTCAAGGAAGTCGCACTCATGAGCACTGACCGCCCGGCATTCACCGATGAAGAAGCACTGGCTTTCCACCAGGAACCTACCCCCGGTAAACTGGCGGTGGTGGCGACCAAGCCGATGGCGACCCAGCGCGACCTGTCGCTAGCCTATTCCCCCGGTGTTGCTGTTCCGGTGAAGGCGATCGCCGAGAATGAAGACCTGGCCTATGATTACACCTCCAAGGGAAACATGGTGGCCGTGGTGTCCAATGGGACCGCGATCCTCGGTCTGGGTGATCTTGGCGCCATGGCATCCAAGCCGGTGATGGAAGGCAAGTCCGTCCTGTTCAAGCGTTTTGCCGATGTTGATTCCATCGACATCGAACTGGATGAGAAAGACCCGGACAAGATCATCGAGGCCGTGCGCATGTTCGGCGCGACCTTTGGCGGTATCAATCTGGAAGACATCAAGGCCCCCGAATGTTTCCAGATCGAAGCGGAACTGCGCGAAAGGCTGAACATCCCTGTTTTCCATGACGACCAGCACGGCACCGCGATCATCGCTGCAGCCGGGCTGATCAATGCCTGTGAGATCACGGGCCGCAAGCTTGAGGATGTGAAAGTTGCCGTTTCCGGTGCGGGTGCCGCCGGGCTTTCCGTTTCCGGCCTCATCAACCGTCTGGGCGTCAAGCGTGAAAACATCCTGATCTGTGATTCCACCGGCGTGATCTATCAGGGCCGGACCGAACGCATGGACCAGTTCAAATCGGCCTTCGCCGTGGATACTGACAAACGAACCCTGGCTGATGCCATGAAGGGCGCAGATTGTTTCATGGGATTGTCGGTCAAGGGCGCTGTCACCAAGGCCATGGTCAAATCCATGGCCAAGAACCCGATCATCTTCGCCATGGCCAATCCCGACCCGGAAATCACACCCGAAGAGGTGCTGGAAGTGCGCGGCGATGCGATCATGGCGACCGGGCGGTCTGACTATCCCAACCAGGTCAACAATGTATTGGGCTTTCCCTATATCTTCAGGGGTGCGCTGGATGTGCGCGCATCAGCCATCAATGAAGAGATGAAGGTTGCCTGCGCCCAGGCATTGGCCCAGCTGGCGCGCGAGGATGTGCCCGATGAAGTGGCGACAGCCTATCATGGCAAGCGCCCGAAATTCGGACCGGAATATATCATCCCTGCCCCGTTCGACCCACGCCTGATCTCCTATATTCCCCCCTTCGTGGCAAAGGCCGCGATGGAAACAGGTGTTGCCCGCAAACCCATTGAGGACATGGATGCCTATCGCGACCAGCTGGAGCGCCGGCTTGATCCGACGGCTGGCTTCCTGCAGCGCTATCAGGTTCAACTGCGCCGCGCTGACACCAAGCGTATCGTGTTTGCAGAAGGTGAGGAGCCGCAGGTCATCCGCGCCGCATGGAACTTCAAGACAGCGGGTCTGGGCCATCCGATCCTGATTGGCCGTGAGGAACAGGTGACCCGCAATATGCGGCTTGTCGGCGTGCCGGAAGGTGAGCTTGAAATCATCAATGCGCGCATGTCAGACCGCAATCCTGACTATTTCGATCACGTCTATGAGCGCCAGAAGCGCCAGGGCCTGTTGCAACGTGATGTTCAGCGACTGGTGAACAATGACCGTAACGTGTTCGGGGCCTGCATGGTCGCGATGGGCGATGCAGACGGCATGGTCACGGGTGTGACCCGTAATTTCGACACAGCCCTTTCCGACATCCGCATGGTCGTGGATGAGCGCAAGGGCGAGCGCACGATCGGTATGTCGATCATCATCACCAAGAAGGGCCCGCTCTTCATCGCCGACACCAATATCACCGAGCTTCCCGAAGCCGATGAACTGGCGGAGATCGCGATGATGGCCGCCAAGGTGGTGCGCGGGCTGGGTTATATCCCCCGCGTTGGGTTCATGGCCTATTCGACATTCGGCTACCCGACCGGCGAGCGCGCGGATGTCATGCGCCAGGCCGCCGAAGTGCTTGATGAACGCAATGATGTGGACTTTGAATATGAAGGCGACATCGCCGTGGACATTGCGCTCAACAACAAGCGGGCAAAGGAGATATTCCCCTTCTGCCGCCTGACGGGACCGGTCAATGTGATGATCATGCCCGCCATCCACGCCGCTTCAATCTCGACCAAGCTGACAGCTGAAATGGGTAATGCCACTGTGGTGGGCCCATTGCTGCTGGGTCTGAACGCGCCGATCCAGATCACGCAGCTGGATTCAACCGTGGCCGATATCGTGAACCTTGCCACCTTCGCCGCTTTCGACCCACACGCACAGGCCGATGGCAAGAAGTGGGAAATGCGCGGTTAGGTATTCGCTGACCTGACCGGACACTGACATTTCATCACTTGATGTATTACCCATCGAGGGTGCCGGTTTGAGGTCGCCAGCGGTCCGCAAAAAGAGACAGGAATATTGCCGGTATTCCCAATGCGGCAGCGAACAGGAAAAAATTGGAATATCCGTGCTGAGCAACAATCAGCCCGGATGTCCCAGCAAGCAGTTTCGGGCCAAGGCTGTAGATCGATGAGAATATCGCATACTGGGTCCCCGCAAATGACTTGTTCACAAGGGTTGACATATAGGCGACAAAAATCGTGCCTGCGAAACCACCTGCGATATTGTCGGCTGTGATGGCTACAAATAATGGGAACAGGCTGTCTGAAGACTGATTCACCAGCCAGGCAAAAGCGATATTGCCAATGACCGAGACGACGGCCCCAATGACCAGTGAAGTGCGCAGTCCCAGCTTTATTGCCGAGACTCCAGCCAGAGCTACGCCGACAAAGACAATCCAGACGCCATAGATTCCACTCATCAGGCCGACTTCACCTGCCGAGTAGCCCATGGCGCTATAGGCTGGCTTGGCCATGATCCCCATCACGATGTCGCTCAATCTGTATGCAGAAACAAACAACAGTATGAGGACAGCAATCCAGCCATTTCTCCAGAAGAAATCGACAAAGGCGCCTAGCGCAGGATGCGTCAGCAATGGTGCATCCGGCTTCAACCGCCGGATAAGCGGTGTGAGAATCAGGCAGGCGATTATTGGAGCCAATGCGATATAAACTGCTATCTTGCCAACATCACCTTTTGACAGCTCGATGCTGAGCACTGACAGTAAGGCGGGAATGGCGGCTCCAATCAGAGCTGCAACCAGGCCAATTGCGCCGATTCCCGCTATTGCGAACAACAATCCCTTGAAAATGTCAAAGGCGTGAAATCGCTGAGCATTTCCTGGCGACATCAACGCCATGACCAGCGCGGTTAAAAAGCCGACACTGGAAATTCCGGTAATAATAATGAAGAGCCATTTCAGACCGAACATGAGCCAATGTGCCCATTGCGAAAGAGGCAGCTCCCCTAGCGCGCCGAAGGCGGAAAACAGCCCGATCGACAAAAGGGCCACGCCCGCAGCACCAGCAGCCTTCAAACCAGTTGGTCGATCCCAAATTGAAAATACAATCGCAGCAGTGATCATGCAGGCCGCCATGGCGATATAGGCAATCGGAAAACCTGCAAATTCCGCGATGAACAAGGCCACACCTCCGGCAATGATCATGCCGACCTTGTAGCCATATTGATAGGCGGCTGCCAAAGGCCCCTGTTCGTCATCATTTGAGGCGGCCTCTATACGCCATGCATCAATACCGATGTCCTGGGTAGCAGAGCTGAAGGCAAGTAAAAAAGAAAACAGCGCAGTTGCAGCAAGATTTCGTGTGGGGTCACTCAACCCAATACCTGCCAGTCCGACGGCCACGCCGATCTGTGCCACAAATATCCACGCCCTGCGGCGTCCGAACATGCGCGCAAATCCAGGTGGATCAAATCGGTCAACAATCGGTGCCCACAGGAATTTGAAGGAGTATGCCAGCCCGAACCATGAGAAAAATCCGATCAGCGCAACATCGACATCTGAATTTTCCAGCCAGAATCCGAGCGTAGAAAAATAAAGCAGAAAAGGAAGACCGGCAGCAAAACCAAGAACCAGCATCATGGCAATTTTCGGTTCTGAATAGACCTTGAGTGTTTCGATCAATCCATGACCAGCTTTGATTTTCCCATCCGTCATGCCGCTTGTCCCTTCGAGACCCATTTGAGGGCGAGGTCTTTCAGGCGCGTCGGGTCTATCGGTTTGGCGGCGATCTGGTCGATTCCTGCGGCTCTGGCCCGCGTTTCCAGATCGGGATCAACATCTGCCGTGATGGCGATGATGGGACACATGGCTGACTCCGTTTCCAGCGCCCGGATGCGGCGCGTGGCTTCCAGCCCGTCCATGACGGGCATGCGGACATCCATGAAGATGATTGTATATGGCGCTTTTGCGGCCATCTCGACAGCTTCCACACCGGAACCCGCCGTATCGACAGCGAAGCCCGCTCCCGACAATGCCGTCTTCGCCAACAGGGCATTGATGGGATTGTCGTCAGCAATCAGCGCTCGTGCACCCCTGGGTGCACTGACGGCATCAACCGGCAAGTCCTCGATATCCACGCCGCGTGCGGCAAGCATGACGCGCTCTTCAACAGAGGTGGCGCGCAGGGGCCGGATCAGATAGCCGACGCAGCCTTTCTCCCGGAATTTCGGGATCAGCTTGCGGTCCTGCGGCCGGAGGATGACCAGGGTAGGTGCCTTTTTGGCCTGCGCCTCGATCGTGCGCATGCTGACTTCGGCATCAAGAATGGCCACGTCGCAGATAGTCTTGTCCACACGCTGGAAACGACCTGTCTCATGGCCCAGGGCTGACATGATTGTCCATTCGGACGCATGCGGTGCCTTGAGGCGTATGGCGAGTTGCTTTTTCGGCTGGCGACGGCGGCGTGCGCCTGATCGTGATGCTTTTGCTGGTTTCAGTGGCAGGCTGAGGCGAAAGACAGCCCCCTCGCCTTCACGGCTTTCAAGGCTGACACTCCCCCCCATCGCTTCGGCGAGGCGCGCACCAATGGCGAGCCCAAGGCCCACGCCACTGTCCCGGCCTGCATCTGATGCCGAGACCTGTCCGAATGCCTTGAAGATGCGTTCCCTGTCTTTTTCCGGAACGCCGGGCCCGGTATCGTGAACACTGAACACCAGGCCGGTGTCCTCACTCTCCGTCACGGTGATCAGGACACCGCCCTGTTCTGTAAACTTGATTGCATTGCCAACGAGATTGAACAGGATCTGACGGATCCGGCCAACATCACCCAGATAGGCGGGTGCGAGAAAGGGTGATGGCGCGGCGGCCAGATCCAGCCCGGCCCCATGCGCACGCGGCGCAAGCAATTCGGCGACATCCTGCACCATTTCATTTGGATCGAAAGGCGCAATTGCGAGCGGAAGCTCGCCCGATTCCAGGCGCGAATAATCGAGAATATTGTTCAACAGATCCAGAAGGCGCGAGCCGGATTTTCCGATCGCATCGACATATTCATTCTGAACCGCACTGAGGTCTGTATCCTCAAGCAATGACACCATGCCGAGAATACCATTCAGCGGTGTCCTGATCTCATGGCTGACTGATGCGATAAATCGCTGGGACGCGTCGGTTTCTTCATGCGCGCTCATGCTCAACTGCCTCTTGCTCGGTTACTCCTGGCGCGAATCTTCTCGCTGGAAGGGGCTTGATATGAGTTGGCTGACGATTGGGTTAATGATGAATGAAGACGCGCTCAGCTTCTTGCGGTTTGTAATGTCGGAAGCTCCACACTTCTTTGTCGATATGTCAGCGCTTCAGCTGCGTGATGACGCGCAATGGCAGTGCCGCCTTCCAGATCGGCAATGGTGCGGGCAACCTTGAGCGTGCGATAATAACCACGTGCGCTCAGCCCCATTTTCTCAGCGGCCTGAAGCATGAGCTCCTGCGCGGAGTTTTCCACGCTGAACAATGCATCAATATCAGCCGCGCTGGCGTCAACATTGAGCCGCCGCCGTTCGGCGGGGGCATTTTCAAATCGCGCTTCCTGTAGCCTGCGTGCCCCGGCAATTCGCGCGGCGACATCGCGACTGCCTTCCAATGGCGCTGGCAGGGACAGATCGGCGGGCGTGACCGCGGTGACATCGACAAAGATATCGATACGATCCATGAATGGCCCTGAGATCCGGCCCATATAATCCGCCTTGCAGAAAGGCTTTTTGCGGCAAGCCAGCTCTGCCTGACCGCCGCCGCATTTGCAGGGATTTGCCGCCGCTATGAGCTGGAAACGGCTGGGATAACGGACATGCCGATTGGCACGGGATATGACCGCCTGCCCGCTTTCCAGAGGCTGGCGCAAGCTGTCGAGCACCTGTGCGGAAAATTCCGGCAGCTCATCAAGAAACAATACGCCATGATGAGCCAGTGAGGCTTCACCCGGACGTGCCTTGACACCGCCACCGACCATTGCAGCCATGCTGGCGGAATGATGTGGCGCACGAAAAGGGCGTGAGCGCGACAGGCGGCCTTGTTCCAGATGCCCGGATATGGACTGGATCTGCGAGACTTCCAGAAGTTCACGCGCCGTCAGTGGCGGCAATAATCCGGGAAGACGTTCGGCCAGCATGGATTTACCGGATCCCGGCGGGCCGACCATCAACAGATTATGACCTCCGGCAGCGGCTATTTCCAGCGCGCGCTTGGCTCCCTCCTGCCCTTTGACATCCCTGAGATCAGGCCCGGCCGGGGCATCAATGAGTTCGCCGGGGCGTGCATCGCAAACGGGATTCTGGCCAGAAAAATGATTGACCATGCCAATCAGGCTGCTGGCGGGTACAACCCTTCCGCCTGACCAGGCAGCCTCCGGCCCGCAGGCGGATGGGCAGACCAGCGCAAGGCCCATGCTTTCGGCGCCCATCGCCGCGGGCAATGCGCCGACAGTTTCTTCCAGCGCACCATCAAGTGCCAGTTCGCCCATGGCCGCATAGCCATGCAAAGCGTCGCCCGGCACAACACCGATTGCCTGAAGCAGGGCCAGAGCAATCGGCAGATCATAATGGCTGCCTTCCTTTGGAAGGTCAGCAGGAGCCAGATTGACGACAATGCGCTTGGGTGGAAAGGCCAGACCAATGGCTGCAAAAGCAGAGCGGATGCGTTCGCGGCTCTCGGCAACTGCCTTGTCTGGCAGGCCAACGATCAGGAATGCAGGCTGGCCGCTGGAGAGCTGCACCTGCACATCAACAGGGCGCGCTTCAACGCCTTCAAAGGAAAAGGTTGTGATGCGACTGACCATGCGCGTTCCCCCAGGATCTGCCCAAAGGTTAACAGATCATGGGAACATTGCAAGAACAAATCAGTCGACCCAATCAGCCTTCTTCGTCTTCAGGTATGGTGAGGGTCGGTTTGAAGTCCGTCAGGTTTTCTGTCCCTGCATTCGGCAATTCAACCGCACCAAGACCACCCGTTGGAGTCGTTTCAGACCCGGGAGGAGTAAAGTTGAAGCTGCTGCCTGCATTTGCAGACTGGCTATCTTCCGCCGGGGTCGAGAAATTGAACTTGGGTGATCCGCTATCTGCGGATGTCTTGACTTCAGGCGCTTGTGCCTTGTCAGGCGTTTCTGCGGAGCAGGCTGGCGCGCTCAACAGCACGACAGCGAGCATGGCTGGGGCGTAGATCTGTTTCATATGGCTATACTTCCCTGTTCAGGCCCGTGCTGCAAGCTTCTCTTTCACAACATCCCACATACGCGCGACCGGATCGATGCCTGTCATACGTTTGATTGCCTGCGCACCTGTCGGAGATGTGACATTTATTTCTGTCATCAATCCCCCGATCACATCAATACCCACAAACAGCAGGCCCCGCTTTTTCAGCTCCGGACCAATTGTTGTGCAAATCTGTTTCTCACGGTCGGTCAGCTCTGCGCCTTCTGCCGCACCACCAACCACCATGTTGGACCGGATCGCCCCTTCCGGTGGCTTGCGATTGATCGCGCCGCATGCTTCGCCATCGACCAGAATGATGCGCTTGTCGCCCTCTGTCACTGACGGCAGGAAGGCCTGAGCAATGAAGGGTTCCGGACCCTGTTTCAGGAACAGATCAATCAGCGCTTCCAGATTTCCATCATCGGGTTTCACACGCAGTACCCCTGCCCCGCCATGCCCATAAAGCGGCTTGACCACGATGTCCTGGTGATGCTCACGAAAGGCGTGGATTGCGCGCGGGTCACGGCTGATCAGTGTGGGGGGTTGCAGATCCGGGAACATCAGCGGCAGGACCTTTTCCGGGCTGGACAAGACCCAGCCTGGATCATTCACAACCAGTGTCTGAGATTTGATCAGGTCCAGCAGGTGCGCGGCAGTGATATAGCCAAGGTCAAAGGGTGGATCCTGACGCATCAGGATCACATCGACATCTGTTGCCAGATCAAGCTTTTCGACCTCCCCAAGCTCCCAATGCTGCGCGCGGTCGCGAAAGACGCGCGCCGGGCGGGCATAGGCATAGACACGTCCGGTCTCATAGCTCAGATCCTTGACCTGATAGGTCCACAGGCGAGCACCGCGCGCCTGCGCCTCTTCCATCATTGCGAAAGTTGTATCGCCATTGGGGTTCACCCCTTCCAGCGGGTCCATCTGCACAGCGACCTTCATGGTCATCATCCCCTGCCTTCTTCTTCAATTCGAAGGCGAGCACGCTGTGTGCGTTACTTGCCGCCGATCAGATCATTGTATTCGTCATCCGCATATGGGTTCGATTCCAACGATTCGCCATAGGCGTCTGCGTATGGATCGGCATAAGGGTCGGAATAGACACTCTGTTGCGGGTCAATATGGGGCTGGGAGACCGGGCGAATCGGCGCTGGCTCGGCGCTGTAGCCGCCATATGAATAGGGCTGATCTGCAGCGGCTTCGAGATTTGCGAAATTCGGTGGATTGCGGTCACGCACCACAACATAGGACACCACCTTCTTCACACCCTTGACCACGCTGGCATGGGTGGCGGCGGCCTGAAGCTCCTGTTCGGATAAAGCTGTACCAAGCAGATAGACCGCACCGTTGAAGGTTTCGATATTGTAGTTCACACCCTTGATATCCGGGTCGCTCAACAGGCGAGAGCGCACGCGGGCGGTGATCCACTCATCATTCACATTGGTAAGGACCGATGACTGATCGATGACCTCGATCTCATTGGCAACCTCGTCAAGCGTGTTGACGGACCAGGCAATGCGCTCGGCTTCAATGCGGTCCTGCTGGGTTGGGACGCGGCCCGTAAGAAGCACAAGGCGGTTGGTAACCTCGACATCGACCTCATTGAAGGTCTTGGTGGAGGATGCAAGAAGACGCGCCTTGACCTGGCTGGACGAGGAAGCGTCATCCAGGCTCTGGCCAATGGTTTTCTCCTGTACAACAGCGCAGCCAGCAATCGGCGCGCAGGCAATCAGGACAAGGGCAAGCAAGCGGTGGGAATTCATGGGAGGTTCCCCTGTTTGAAAATTCCGGTTGGCTTCATTCATAGCTTGGGATGGTTAGCCGCCCGTTACGCTGACCCGATAAAATTAGATGATTCAATTGTAATGATTCAGACCAGCTGGTCCGGTTCAGTCCGGTCGCCAGTAATCAGGATGATGGGTCGGCCAGCGCCACGGAGTGACCGCCATCAGATCATAGCGCCAATCATGGTCGGCCAGATCGGGATGTTTCGCACACCATGCCTCGGCAGTGCGCGCAATACGCATCCAGGCCTGAGGCCGCACGGCATCCAGTGCAGCCCCCAGCGTCCTTCGTGCCTTGACCTCGACAAAGGCCAGCGTCTTGCCCCGTGCGGCGATCAGGTCGATTTCACCAACATTATACCGAACACGATGGGCCAGTATCCGATAACCCTTCAGGCGCAGGGCCCATTTGGCGAGTTCTTCGGCATTTCGGCCATGCCTTTCACGCGCATGTCTCTGCCGCGTCTGGCGGCTGTCACTCATCGCGCAACTCGATGGCGCGGTTGTAGATATCGCGCTTGGGCAGGTTGAACCGGGCGGCGATCTCCGCTGAGGCCTGTTTGACGCTCTGGTCCTTGAGGGCCTGCCTGATTGCTGTGTCTATGTCATCCTGCGAGGCTTCGGTCTCATCGCCGGGTGGTGCCACCAACACGACAATTTCACCGCGTGGGGGGCCCTCCTCCGCAATGGCCGCGGCCAGTTCCGACAAGGTGCCGTGACGGGCTTCCTCGAATTTCTTGGTCAGCTCGCGGGCGATCACGGCGTTACGGTCACCCAGAACCTCACACATGTCGGCAAGGCATTCACCCAGACGCGACGGGCCCTCAAAGAAGATCAGTGTTGCGGGCGTGGATTTGAGTTGGTTCAGCGATGTCTTGCGCGCGCCGCTGCGCGACGGAAGGAACCCGGAGAACAGGAATCGGTCACTGGGCAGACCTGACACAGCCAATGCTGCGAGCGGCGCAGAAGCCCCCGGTATCGCCAGAACCTTGATACCTTCTGCAATCGCATCGCGTGCAAGCTTGAACCCCGGATCGGATACCAGCGGCGTACCAGCATCGGAAATCAGGGCGATCCGCTTGCCATCCGCCAGGTCCCGAATGATCGAAGGGCGCGTGCCTGCCGCATTATGATCATGATATGCGCGTAGCTGTACATTGATGCCATAAGCCGTCAGGAGCTTGCGCGCGACCCGCGTATCCTCCGCCAGCAGGAGATCAACCGAAGCGAGCACATCCAGCGCCCGCAAGGTGATGTCACGCAGATTGCCGATGGGCGTCGAGACAATATAGAGGCCCGCTGCCAGCTCTTCATTGATCCTGAAGAGTCGGACAGGTTCAGCTGGCGTCGCTTGTGTCTCGCCAGATTGGGGATTAGTTTCCCGCAAAACCGAATCCCGGCGTTTACCATCGCCGTCGCCAGACAGGGTTGAAGATGACATCGACGCTAAGCTCCACTTTCCGGAATGCCCGTTCGCACCGCTTTGGCCTCAAGCTGGCAGCGATATTCGGGCTGGGAATTCTTGCACTGGCCGGATGTTCCTCATCGCCTTCGCGACCGACCACGCCTGTCTATAGCGGTAAAGAGCGTCCTGATCCAACACGTCCGCCGCGACCGGACCAGCCCACACCCGGCGAGCAGGGTGAACAAGGCGGTGAACAACCTGATCTGGTCGATCGCCGCGGCGCTGTCATACCCCGTCATCTGAGAAACAAGGCCATCCAGTCCGGCAATGAGCTGGAGCTGACACGTGTGGCTGTCCTGCTGCCGTTTTCATCCACCAATGCCAATGCGCGCAAGCAGGCCGAAGGCGTGATGGAAGGGATCGAGGCAGCGCTTTTCAATGCAGGCATGGATAATATCATCCTCTTGCCAAAGGACACAGCTGGCGTTCCCGCCACGGCTGAAGAAGCCGCGAAGGAAGCGCTGGCAGATGGTGCGACACTGATCCTCGGCCCCTTGTTCAATCACAATATCACGCCGGTCAACACGGTCGCCGCCAAGGCAAAGGTGCCGGTATTGTCGTTCGGAACAGACCCGACCAAATCCGGAAATGGTGCTTATCTGGTCACCGTGCCTGCCGAAGAAGAAGTTGCGCGGATCGTTGACTGGGCATCTCTCAAGGGCGTCACGCAATTTGCCATGTTCGGACCGGACAATGCCTATGGCCGTCGCATGGAAAAAGCGCTGGAACGCGAAGCCTTGTGGCGCGGTGGTCGGTTGATCAAATCGGTTTATTACACGCCCGGAGATCTTGCGCCGACCGCAGAAGCGCAGATCCTGTCGGCCACTGTGCGCGAAGCCGACAAGTATAATCCGGGCAAGGTTGCCGTTCTGATCCCTGATCGTGGCAACCAGCTGCGCGCCGTGGCACCATTGCTTCAATATTACGATGTGAATGTGGACAGCGTGAAGCTGTTGGGTACGGGACTGTGGAATGACCCGGAAGTCTGGCGCGAACCCACGCTGGCAGGTGGTGTGTTTGCTGCTCCGCCGCCCGAAACACTGGAGCGTTATCAGTCCCAGCATGTGCGCTTTTATGGTGAGCAGCCCCCTTCCCTGTCGTCACTGGGATATGATGCGGGCCTGATGGCGCTTGCCATGATTGCCAGCAATACGGTGAGCCGCGCCTCCATTGAACGCATGGACGGGTTCCTGGGCACGAATGGCCTGTTCCGCTTCAGGGCCGATGGCACACCCGAACGCAGCCTGGCTGTGCTTGAGGTGAAGCGCAACGGCACTGTCACCACGATTGACCCCGCTCGTCGCTCCTTTGCCGCTGACGGATCCTGAGCCAACCGATTGACGCGCACTCAGAGCGTGTCGATGAGGCGCGCCGCAACGTGGTCGGCCAGCAAGCGCCCTTGTGCGGTGAGATGAATATGGTCCTGCGTCGCGACCAATAATCCTTCATCGCCAAGACGATCCAGGTCTGCGGCGGGCATGCGCTGACCTGTCAAAGATTCAATATCCGATCGGGCCAGACCCTCGCTCATACGCAGGCCCATGATCAGGCGTTCGACTGCTACATCCTTTATGGAAAGCTGTTCTGTCTCGGCGATGCCATTGCCATGCGCGCTGATCTGATCCTGATAATCACCCGGTCGTTTTTGCGCGACATAGCCACGCCGCGCGCCATCAATCGTCAACCGCCCATGTGCGCCCGGCCCAACACCAACCCAGTCACCCGACCGCCAGTAAATCCTGTTATGGCGTGACTGATGGGCAGCTCCGCGCGCGTGATTGGAGATCTCATAAGCGGGATAGCCTGCAGCGTCTGTTTTTGCCTGCGTCAATTCATAAAGATCTGCGGCCATATCCTCATCGGCAGGTGTCCAGTTCTTGCGGGCCACCGCGCGTGCAAAGGCTGCCCCCGGCTCGATTGTCAGCTCATAGAGCGAGAGATGATCTGCATCGAGTAACAGGGCCTCATCGAGCGCGCGTAACCAGTCTTCAATGGTCTGCTCTGGCAATGCATAGATGAAATCCACGGACAAAGACGCAAAGCGCCGCCGGGCTTCCTCTATGGCCTTGCGCGCGAGCCCTGCATCATGATTGCGCCCCAGAAAACGCAGCTCGTCATCCTGTAGGGATTGCACACCCAAGGATAACCGGGTCACGCCCGCATCGGCTGCACCCTCAAACCGGGACATGTCATCTGGATTGGCTTCCAGCGTGATTTCCGCACCTTCTGCCAGCCCCCAATGGGACTTGATGTGGGCGATCAGTTCAGAAATCTGGGCCGGTGGCAGTAGTGAAGGCGTACCGCCACCAAAGAAAATGCTGTCGACCTGTCGTGGTCCCGTCAGCTTGCGCCAATGGGTCAGGTCATGTCGAAGCGCAGATACAAGCGGTGCGGTATCGCGTGACTTGGCGGCATAGACATTAAAATCGCAATAGGGACAGATCTTTGCGCAATAGGGCCAATGCAGATAGATCCCGAATCCGCGTTCAGGCTCAAATTCCAGCGTCACAATATTGCAGAAAGCAAATGGCTGAACGCGTTTGCCCTGTGGCTCATGGCGTGTTTGGCCTCTGGTTCCATTTCGGCAAATGTCTGCGTCTTGCCCTCTGCAACGAAAATCGGGTCATAGCCAAACCCCTTTTCGCCACGCGGTGGCCACACCAGTTCACCGCGGACATCGCCGACGAAGGTTTCGGTATGTCCGTCCGGCCAGGCGACACATAGCGCGCTGACAAAACGGGCACTGCGGTCGGCCGCTTCTTCTTCGGCCAGCGCGTCATTCACCCTTTGCATGGCGACGGCAAAATCCTTGCCCGGCCCGGCCCAGCGTGCCGAATAGATGCCCGGCGCGCCATTCAGCGCATCCACGGCCAGCCCCGAATCATCTGCCAGAGCCGGAAGGTTTGCACCCTTTGCCGCTGCCAAAGCCTTGATTTTCGCGTTTGCCTCAAAACTGTCGCCATCTTCGACTGGCTCAGGCAGGCCAAGCTCTCCGGCGGACACGACTTCAAAGCCATGTGGTGCGAATAGCGCGGTCAGTTCCGGGATCTTTCCCGGATTATGCGTCGCAGCCACGATGCGGCCGGGAACGAGTTTGCGGCGCTGGGTCATCGATCTTGCTTCCTTTGCTGGGGCTTGCGAATCTGAATGTGTATATCCATATTGTTTTTCGATATGGTTCGTGTCAAACTGATTATTCATGACTTTCGCCCTATAGGCGAGAACCACATTGGTTTATTGCGCGTCCCTCCGGGACGATGATCGAAACGAGGCCGGATGATGCTGATGCGCGCATTGGGACAGGGGTCCCTGTCCTCAGTCCTGAAGATTCTGGTGGATGCAGCCTGGGTGGCTGCATGTGCCGCACTGGGGTTTATCTGGCTGATTGCCGCGATTTCCCTTGTTGCGCAACTGGCAGGCGGTGAACTCAAGGCAGGCGTTCTTGGAGAGATCTCCATTCATGGCGCAGGGAACCTGGTCAGCTGGACTGTCGTTGGGTCTATTGTATGCCTTGGTGTGATGGCGATTTCCTCACTGTTGCGCGGCGTATTCGAGACACTTGTTGCAGGCGATCCGTTTGTTCCGGAAAATGCCGTCCGCTTGCGCAAGATCTCAATGGCGCTGGCCGGACTGGAGCTGGCCCGGCTGTTTGTCGGGCCTGTAATCAATCTGTTGATGCATGACGGAGGCGAACTGACTTTGCGATTTGCGACCAATTTCGTGGTCTGGGGCGCTGTTCTTGTTCTCATCGTCCTGTCTCAGGTCTTTGACGAAGGTGCACGGCTTCGTGAAGACCAGAAGATGACAATCTAGACATGATAGGCGACAGATAACAGATGTCGATTCGCGTTACCCTTGATAGGGTCCTCCTGGACCGTCGCATGTCTCTCACCGAACTGGGTGAGCGGGTCGGAATCACGCTTGCAAACCTATCGATTCTGAAGACCGGCAAAGCCAAGGCCATACGTTTTTCCACGCTGGAAGCGTTGTGCCGAGAACTGCAATGCCAGCCTGGTGATATCCTGATCTGGGATGAAGAAGACAATGCAGATACCGGCAGTATCGGCGCGGCTGCCGAATAAGACAGGCTGTTTGGCCCTCAGCTCATCTGAAGACATCTACGCAATTGCGCATCGATAGCGGCCTGAACCGTCAATATCGCCTGCTTGTGTGAACTTCCGGGTGCACTTCGCCGCACGCAGTGTATTTGCGGCATGTCCATCTCTAGATCGACCAGATGCCCGGTCTCGATGTGATCCAGCACGAGCGCTGTCGGTAGCCAAATGCCGCCGGAACCACGCAAGGCAAGCGCGATCATAGCTCTCAGATCTGGTGCATATCGCAGCCCGCTACACTGCAAAGGCAGGCCATCATGATTTCTGAGAACCTCTGATGCCGGGTCAAGTCGCGATTGGCGAAGTGCCAGCATGGCAAATCCATCGACCTCTCCTTCAGCCCAGCATTGAGCATCCAGACAATCAGGACTTACAAGAAGCGCCGTTTCGACATTTCCCAATATGTCCCGGTTTGAAGCGCCATCGGAATCATCTGGATTAAGACTATAGATGATATCTGCATTGTCTTCGGTCGTGAACGCGATCTCAAGGCCGTCATCGGTTTCAAGAAGCTGCCAGATATCCTGAGTGATGATCTGGCCAAGCACTGCATCACAGGACACCCTGACGACTTCATCATCGGTGGCGGGTGTGAACGAACTTGTCTGGCTTAGCAGATCCGCAAATTGCGCAACAAACACCTCCCCCGCCTGCGACAATCGCGCAGCCTGGCCCCTGTCGCGCAGAAAGATGCGCGCGCCGACATGTTTTTCCAGCGCTGCGATATGCCGACTGATCGCGACCTGGGACATGCACAGACGCGCAGCGGCACCATTGAAGGATCCACTCTCCAATACGGCTTTGGCAGCCTGCAATTGCCGGAAGGTCGGAGCCATAAAGAAGTTCCGGTGAAAACGCGGGATATAACCTATTATAACCAGTTATATCCAACTCTTCACCGGAATTCGAGACCTAAATTCAGGCAGCGCCAATCGCGGCTTTTTGGAGGGCAAAGAGTTCATTGCAACCTTTTTCAGCCAGATCGGTCAGCGCGTTGAATTCGGCGCGGGTGAAAGGACGTTCTTCGCCAGTTCCCTGTACTTCGATAATGGCACCGTCTGAGGACATGACGAAATTGGCATCGACCATTGCAGAGGAATCTTCTGCATAGTCCAGATCCAGCACGGGCACGTCCTGGAAGATACCGCAGGAAATCGCGGCTGCCTGTGCAGTCAGCGGGTCGGAGGTGATGATGCCCTCATCCTTGAGGTAACGACAGGCCAGTGCCAGCGCGACATAACCACCGGTGATCGCCGCGGTGCGTGTGCCGCCATCGGCCTGCAATACGTCGCAGTCGATCGTGATCTGGTTTTCGCCCAGTGCCTTGAGATCTGTCACCGACCGAAAGGCACGACCGATGAGGCGCTGGATTTCCATTGTCCGTCCACCCTGCTTGCCGGATGCGGCTTCGCGGCGGTTGCGTGTGTGGGTCGAGCGCGGAAGCATGCCATATTCTGCCGTGACCCATCCCTTGCCGGAGCCCTTCATCCAGCGTGGGACATCCCCCGTCCAGGTCGCCGTGCACAGCACATGCGTATTGCCGAATTTTGCAATACAGGAGCCCTCAGCATAGCGATTGACGCCAGTTTCCAATACGATGTCGCGCAGGCAATTGGGTTCACGCTTGGACGGGCGAGTGAATGCGGTCATGAATTTTTCCTCTCTCATGTGTCCAGAGGCGATACATGATCGGCAGGCAGATTGGCAATGATGCGTAAAGCGCGTTGAACCTTATGTCACATCATCCTAGTTTACACAGGTCATGACAAACCAACCTAACCCTTCGACACCTTCACAGCTTGTTGCCATGGATGAGCGCTCGCGTCTGATCTTCGATGAGATCATGCAGGCCTATATGGAAACCGGCGAGCCGGTGGGATCGCGAACGATATCCAGGCGCGGCGTGAAGCTGTCGCCGGCATCAATACGCAATGTGATGTCGGACCTGACGGAACTGGGCCTGCTGGCCAGTCCACACATCTCTGCGGGTCGCCTGCCGACACAGTCCGGCCTGCGCGTGTTTGTTGACGGATTGCTGGAAGTGGGCCGTATCAATCTGGCCGAGGAAGACCGCCAGCGGGTCGAACGGCACATGGCGCGACTCAAGGGTGGATCGCCCCGCGATGTCATGGGGGAAGCCTCCGAACTCCTGTCCGAGATTGCCGGTGGTGCCGGGCTGGTTTCCAGCCCCAAGCGCGATGCACCGGTCAAGCAGGTGGATTTCGTGCCGGTATCCGAGAACCGTGCACTTGCGATCATCGTGTCAGAGGATGGCGATGTCGAGAATCGTCTGCTGATCCTGCCCCCTGGCCTGCCCCAGAGCACGCTGACGGAAGCACGCAACTATCTCAATGCCCGCATGGTCGGTCGCACCTTGTCTGAAGCCCGTGAAGGTGTACTCAGTGAATTGCGGGAAAACCAGGCTCAGCTGGATGCGACGGCAACACGCCTGATCGAAGACGGATTTGCCCATTGGACGGGCGAAGACCCCCAGCGCGGCCGATCCCTGATTGTCAGAGGCCGTGCAAACCTGATAGACGACGCCCGCGCAGCAGAAGACCTTGACCGCGTGAAGCAGTTGTTCGAGGAACTCGACAAGAAGGAGAACCTGCTTCGGGTCCTTGATGAGGCTCGCCAGGCAGATGGGGTAAGACTTTTTATTGGCACAGAGAGCAATCTCTTCAGCCTGTCGGGTTCCGCAACGATTGTGGCTCCCTATATGAACGCGGAACGCAAGCTTGTCGGCGCGCTGGGCGTGATTGGTCCGACGCGGCTCAACTATGCCAGGGTAATCCCCCTGGTCGATTATACCGCGCGGATCGTCGGCCAGCTGCTGGATGGACGAACCGTATCCGGAGGAAAGGACAAATATGAGTGACGAGACGCAAATGCAGGACGAGGAAAATATTGAACCGTCCGCGTCCGAGGCAGAAACAGATGCAGAAGCTGCAACGGTCGAATCCATCGACCCACAAGCCGCACGCATCGCGGAACTGGAAGCTGAAGTCAGCACTCTGAAAGATCAGGTGCTGCGCACGCTTGCTGATACAGAGAATGTCCGCAAGCGGTCGCAAAAGGAAGTTGCGGATGCTCGCATCTATGCAGTTGAGAAATTTGCACTCGATCTTCTTGCCGTCTCAGACAATTTGTCCAGTGCGCTTGATGTTCTGAGTGAGGAAGACCGCGAGGCTCTGTCAGAAAAGGGCAAGAACCTGCTTGAAGGTGTCGAGATGACGCAGAAGAACCTGCACGCCATCTTTGCTCGCAACAATGTTGTCGCCATGGACGCTTCACCGGGCGTTCCATTCGACCCGAACATGCATGAGGCCGTGAGCCGCATTCCCTCCGATGCACCAGCCCAGACCATTGCGGCTGTTTTCCAGACAGGTTGGAAGATCAAGGACCGCACACTTCGCGCGGCCATGGTTGCTGTCAGTCTTGGTCCTGCGCAGTCCTGATCACGACTTTTTCTGTCTCTGTGCGGCACGCCAATTCATGGTCGGTCGCTGTCGCACAGGGGCGGCGCAGGGGGACATGTTCCCTGCCCCAGTCTCGCAGGGCTGAGAGGACATCGCTCAGATCCTTGCCGCGGTCCGTCAGCAGATAATCATATCGGACGGGACCCGTCTGATAGGGCTGCTTTGTCAGGACATCTGCGTCTACAAGGCGCTTGAGACGATCCGCCAGCACATGGCGCGTGATCCCAAGACTTTTCTGAAATCCTTCGAAACGTGAAATGCCGAGAACGCAATCACGCACGATCAAAATCGTCCAGCGATCGCCGATCACACCAAGCGTGCGCGCGACAGGACACCAGTCGTCTGAAAGATCATCCCATTTCATGGCTGGTAATATAAAGCTGATTTGCCCATGTAAGAAAGGACCTTACGTCAGTTCTGAAACAGAATTCATAAAAGGATGCCGATCATGTCAGCGCGAGTCGAGATCTATTTCGATGTTGTCAGTCCCGCCAGCTACCTGGCCTGGGCCCAATTGCCCAAGATAGCGGAACGCGCCATGGCCGAGATCGACTGGAAACCCATCAGCTTGATGGGACTGTTCACAACACTTGGTGTCAAACCGCCGATCGCCAACCCGGCCAAGGCAAAATACATGGTCAAGGACTTCCAGCGCTGCGCAAATGCGGCCGGTGTGCCCATGTCCATGAACAGGCATTTCCCGATGAATACAGCTCCGATTCAGCGTGCATTGGAGGGCTGGCGCCACACGGATCTTTTCAAACCCCTGCTAGATACAAGTTTCAATGCCATCTGGCGTGATGGTGCCAATGTCGCAGACAGCGCCACACTCGACGAGCTCCTGGAAAAAGCGGGCATCAGCGCGGATGCGTTCTGGAGCGTGGCAAATGATCCGGTCAACAAGGAACTCCTCCAGTCACACACCCAGGAAGCCGTCGATCGCGGTGCTTTCGGAACGCCGACATTCTTTGTCGGCGATGAGATGTTCTTTGGGCAGGACAGACTTCAATTCGTGGAAGAAGCGCTGCAAAAGGCCGGTTAAAGCAGTCCCCTCCCCCTGGCGATCTCAAGCAGGTTTCTGCTTGGACGCGGGCCATATTGCTGGATTACCTCGCCAGCCGCCAGATTTCCAAGCTTCGCGCAGGTTTCCAGATCCAGATTGCGTGACAGTCCAAACAGGAAGCCGCCCGCATAGGCATCGCCTGCACCTGTCGCATCAATGACCTTCTCGACAGGCTCCGTGGGAACAACGATCTTGCGGTCACCATCGATCACCACGGCACCCTTTTCGGAGCGCGTGATCGCAGCAAAGCGCGTTTCCTGTTGAAGTTGCGCAATGGCGGCATCGAAATCGTCGGTTTCGTAAAGCGAGAGGATTTCCGCCTCATTGCCAAACACAAGGTCGACATGGGTGCGCACAAGATGCCGGAACGCATCGCGGTGACGTTCCACGCAGAAAACATCAGATAATGTAACGGCAACCTTGCGCCCGGCCTTCACGGCAATTTCCGAAGCATGGACAAAAGCCGTCTTGGCGGCAGGTTTGTCGAACAGATAGCCTTCAAGATATAGCCAGTCACTATTGGTGACGATGTCTTCGCTGATGTCATTGGCTTCAAATTCCGTGGATGCGCCCAGAAACGTGTTCATCGAGCGTTCGCCATCAGGGGTCACGGCAATCATTGAGCGTGCGGTCGAGGGTCCATTTACCAGCGGCTCACCGAAGAATGCGGCACCGATATTTTCCATGTCCTGCCTATAGGCATTGCCCAGTGCATCCTGCGCGACCTTGCCCATGAATGCAGCACTGGCTCCGAAGCTCCTCAGACAGGCAATTGTATTGCCCGCTGATCCGCCAGATGTCTCGATGCGGTCTTCGGGCAGAGCCTCATAGAGCATGTCCGCACGTGTCTCATCGATCATGTTCATTCGTGCCTTGGGAATATCCATGTCTTCGAGAAATCGGTCCTCGACACTCGCGATCACATCCATGATTGCATTGCCAAGGGCTGCAACATCAAATCTGGTCTGGGTCATGGGTTGTGTCTTTCTATCTGGCCGTTCGCTCTGGTGTCGGGGTCGAATCCCCCCTATAGGACGCCCGGTGCCACGCGCCAATGCAATGAATGAGAATACAAATCCATGAAAATCGCTTTTCTGGCCTGTGACAGCACCTTGCCAGGCGCTGTTGACCGACGCGTTGATGCATTTGAACATGATTTCCAGGTCGCAGCCCTGCGCCCTGCCCTGCGCGATCATGATGCAATGCTGGTGGAACTGGACTGGCGCGCAGCCGAATCCGATTTTGGTGATTGTGATGCCGCCATTATCGGCACCACATGGGATTATGAAGATCAATGGGATGCATTCATCGCCCGGCTGGAATGGCTGGAAGCGCGTATGCCGGTCTTCAATTCATCCGAATTGGTGAAATGGAATATCGACAAATCCTATCTCAGATCCATTGAGACAAAGGGCGGCACGATCATCCCGACACAGTGGGTTGATCGTCCGACCATCACCAACATCAATGACGCCATGGCACAATTTGATACCGACCGACTTGTGGTAAAAAAACAGATCGGTGCAGGTGCCCGCGACCAGATACTGGTCGAACGTGACGCGCATATCGACGAAAACGCACTGTTTGCATCACCCGCCATGTTACAGCCCTTCCTGCCGCAGATACGCAGCGAGGGCGAATATTCCTTCATCTTCGTGGATGGAGCGTTCTCACACGCGTTGATCAAACGTCCGCAAACCGGTGATTATCGCATCCAGTCGGCCTATGGCGGAACGGAAAGTGCTGTTGAGCCCCAACAATCCGATCTGGATGCTGCCAAATCGATTTTGACGCTTCTGCCTGATCAAAGTCCGCTTTATGCGCGGATCGACATGTTGCGTGGCCCTGACGGAAACCTCCTATTGATGGAAGCTGAACTGATCGAGCCCTATCTTTATCCCCAGCAAGGCCCTGATCTGGGCAGGATGCTGGCAGATGCGATCATACGCAGGCTGGCCTGATCAGCGCGTTCTGGTCAGGCCGTCTTTTCCTTGAATTTGCAGATTTCATGGATCGTACATCTGGCGCATTTGGGTTTTCGCGCAACGCAGACATAACGCCCATGCAGGATCAGCCAGTGATGCGCGCCTTTGAGAAACATGTCCGGCGTCACCCGCTCCAGCAATGCCTCGACGTGATCGGGTGTCTTGCCCGGAGCCAGGCCCGTGCGATTGGAAACACGAAATATATGAGTGTCGACTGCAACGGTCGGATGGCCGAAAGCTTCATTCATCACCACATTGGCCGTCTTGCGACCGACCCCGGGAAGTTTGACCAGATCATCGCGTGATTGCGGCACGTCGCCGCCGAAATCTTCAAGAATCATCTTCGACAAAGCCACGACATTCCTGGCCTTGTTGCGCCAAAGACCGATGGTGCGGATATGTTCGGCCACGCCCTCCTCACCCAGCGCGACCATCTTTTCCGGTGTGTCGGCAATTGCGAAGAGTTTGCGCGTGGCCTTGTTCACACCGACATCCGTCGCCTGGGCAGACAGCGCCACCGCGACGACCAGCGTGAACGGATTGACGAATTCCAGCTCTGTTTTCGGGTCTGGCCGGTCTTCTGCCAGCGCAGAATAAAGTCGAAAGATCTCATCCTTGTTCAATCGCGAACGTGGAATCGATTTTCGTTTGCGTTGGGAAGGCTTGGCGTCAGGCATGGCTACAGTCTTGGGCGATTTGGATGGCGGTGATTGATTTGCGACGCTTTGCCCTAGCAAATTCTGGCCGCGAAAGCATATTTATCTTCAATACTCCGCAGATGGGTATGAGGAACCAACGCCATGAATGCCATGCCGGTCTATATGGATGCCGAACTCGCGCCTTCGCGCTCCTTGAGCCCGCGCGGATTTTTCATTGTCATGGCGATCATGGCCACATGCTGCGGGTTTATGGGTCTCTATTTCCTGTCGCTGGGATTCCTGCCGATTGTCGGCTTTCTCGGACTGGATGTTCTGGCGCTGTGGTATTGCTTCAAACTGTGTTTTCGTGACCAGAAACAACGCACTTTCATTCGTGTGACATCCAGAAGCATTGATTTGCGGCATGTTGACGGAAGGGGTCGTGAAACCACAGCCAGCCTGCCCTCCTCATTTGCGCGGGTGGAAATTGACTGCAACGGGCCTCATCCTGGCCAGGCCATTCGTATTGCTGCTTCGGGAAAGGCCTATCTGATCGGCAAGTTTCTGACGCTGGACGAACGTCAGGATTTCGTGAAGTCATTGCGTTCGGCGCTCCATGACGCCAAATCAGAACGCTACGCTGCCGAATAGGCGGCACGACACGATCCAGGACCAAATGATCTGAAAGGACTGACACATGTATGGTTACGGCCTTTTCTGGTACATCATCATCTTCGCCACCGTGATCTTGTGGGGCGCATTCATATTCTATCGCATCGCCACGACCCGCGCCGATGCCAAAGCCATCTATGATGCGACGCACGCTGAAGACCCCCGCCTTGCCCAGCTGGGCCCTGATCGTTTCGGCAGCGTCTATATGCGTGCGCATGGTCCACGCCCTGCTATTTATGCGGCTGCGGCCTGGCTGACAGCTTTGCTGGCCCTGCCCGCCGCCTATCTGGCCAGTGAGCGGATCTATGGCATATTCTGGAACTCCTCCGGTCGCGAAGCCGACATGGATTACGGTCTGGCTCCCTGGTTGTTCTTCATGACATTGCTGGTCATCGCGTTCTGGATTGTGATTGCAGGGATCTTTGCGCGGCTCTATCACCACAACAAACCCAAATCACTCGACAAGGAGCTGGCGCGGGAATTACAGACCAGCTGACTGTCGCGCGCTCCTGACACGACATATCAACACCAAAGGCCACTTCATGAGCATTGCTTTTCTTCACACCATGATCCGTGTCCGTGATCTGGACGCCACCTTGCGGTTTTTCTGCGATGGTTTGGGGCTCAAGGAGTTTCGGCGCGTGGACAATGAAGCAGGCCGCTTCACATTGGTGTTTCTTGCGGCACCGGATGACATCGCCAGATCTGACAATACAGCTGAAAATCCGCTGCGATCGGGCCTGCCCATGCTGGAGCTGACCTATAACTGGGATCCTGAGGATTATTCCGGCGGACGCAATTTCGGGCATGTCGCCTATGAGGTCGAAAACATCTATGAGACCTGCGCGCATCTGTCGAAAATGGGTGTGACGATCAATCGTCCACCGCGCGATGGCTATATGGCGTTTGTCCGTTCACCGGATGGTATTTCAGTCGAACTCCTGCAAAAGGGCGAACGGCTCGCCCCGCAGGAACCCTGGGCAAGCGCAGACAATATCGGGAGCTGGTAATGAGACGTCCTATTGCAATTGCCCTGGCGGCACTCGCCATCACTGCATGCTCACAAGCTGCGCAATCGGAAACACCCCTTGCCTCTCCGCCCGCAGAAACAATTGCGATGATCGAGGCTGAAACCGGGCCGGACTGGCGAAAGATTGCGCCTGAAAACCTGCTGGTCCTGAAGACAGCGCATGGTGAAACACTGATCGAGCTGAACCCCAATTTTGCTCCCGGCCACGCCGCACGCATGCGCAAGCTGGCAACAGATCGCGCCCTTAACAATACGGAATTCTATCGCGTCATTGACGGCTTCGTCGCCCAGACTGGCCTGAACGGAAATGATAAGTCCGAAGACTATCCGCCCCTGATGAACGAGAATGAGCGCGCAATTGCGACTGATGGCAGTTTCACACCGCTGGGGAATGCTGACCTTTACGCCGCTGAAGTCGGTCATCTGAACGGCTTTGCAGCAGCACGAAACATGGAATCAGGCACTGAATGGCTGCTGCATTGTCCTGGCGCAGTTGCCATGGCGCGCGACACAGATCCCAATTCAGGTGCTGCCGATTATTACATCGTGCTGGATGCCCAGCGCTATCTGGATCGCAATCTGACCGTGTTCGGACGCGTGGTTTCCGGCATGGAATATGTCCAGATGGTCCGGCGTGGCGACCGTGAGATCGAGTCCGGAGTGATCCAGGCACCCGCAAGTGGCGACAGGATCTTCACCGTCACACTGGCCAGCGACATGCCAGAAGACTCCCGACCGGTTGTGGAAGTGATGAAGACCGACAGCAATTCCTTTGCGAATGCCAAAAGATCAAAGCGCGTGCGGCGCGATCCCTTCTTTTACAATACACCGCCTGAAGTGGTGGATATCTGCGATATGCCAGTTCCGGCAAAGCGCCTCAAATAGACGATCAGACTGATTGCAAATTCTTCGGCGGGGTGAACCCACCAAGATTGGCTTCAAGCGCCTCGGCGATATCCAGAACTTTCTGGTCCTGCCCGTGGGCACCGATCACCTGAACCCCAACCGGCATGCCATCTGATGTGCGGCCTGCTGGAATTACGACTGCAGGCAGATTGCAGGCACTCGCGAGCGAGATCCACGACAGGTAGGACACATAAGGTTCCTTGCGGCCATCAACGATCATGCGACGGTTGAACAACCCACCTCGATGATCATGCGGAAAGGCCGAGACAGCACAGACCGGCGCAATGATCGCGTCCCAGCTGCGAAAGAAACGCTCTGCGATGACCAGAAGCTTTGCGCGCATCTCATTGGCCTCAACCCAATCACGATAGCGGCTGGTGGCATAAAGCGACCATTTGGCCCGCGAGAAAGGCTTTTCATCGGCAATCAGCTTGGCGATAGGCCGGTACATGCTCAGGAAACGTCGTGTGGATGCGGGCATGTCCTCGGACAGCACAGCCACGACCAGTCTGAGGTAGACATCCAGAAGGTGTGGGCCTGCAATGTCGGGCTTGGCCTTGGCAACGCTGGCCTCACCCTTGCGCGCAGCCTGTGCTGCACGTTCCACCGCCTGTGCGCAATCTGCCGAAAGGGAAAACCCCTCCTCTTCGGACCATATCGCGATGCGCCGCGATCTGAGCGATGTGGACACCGGGTCCTGCTCTATTGGCACCTCATTGGTGAGAACGGAAAAAGCCAGTTTGAGATCTGCAACATTGCGTGCGAGCGGTCCGACAACATTCAGCTGGCGTTCAAACAGTGCGCCCGGTTCGGGCGGAACATGTCCGATCTGGGAAATCCTGCCATAGCTGGGTTTGAGTGCGCAGACCCCACAAAAATGGGCCGGTAGCCGCAGGCTGCCACCAATATCGGACCCCAGCTCCAGAGCCGAGATGCCCGATGCAATCGCCGCAGCCGAGCCACCTGATGAACCGCCAGGCGTCAAGGCCGGATTATAGGGATTGTTGGTGATGCCGTGCAGGGTGTTGAATGTCTGATTATCGCCCGCGAGATAGGGCGTGTTTGATTTTCCCCAGATCACGGCTCCGGCTGATTTCAGCCGCTCCACAGCATAGGCATCGCGCGTATGTGGCGCGCGGCGCGCATATTTTTCTGCGCCTGCACTCGCAGGCATGCCATCAACGTCAAACGTGTCCTTGACCGTGATTGGCAGCCCATGTAGCGGCCCCATCCATTCACCAGCAGCTGCCAGTTCATCCAGGCGGGTCGCATGCTTTCTGGCAGTGTCCAGATCGGTTCGGATAACAGCGTTGATATCTGGATTGATACGGCGGAACTGAAGGAGGCTGTCTTCAAGCAATTTGCGCGCAGTTACATGGCCATCGCGAATAGCGGCGATCTTGTCGCGGGCAGAAGTGAAAAGATCCGGTTGCATATTCGCCACGTCCCCACACGCGTTGACGTTCAGAGGTTCAGAACATCACGCATGGAATAGAAGCCGGGCGATTGTTTGGCGGTCCAGCGGCAGGCCTGCAATGCACCATTGGCAAAGATGAAGCGGTTCATTGCCGTGTGTTGCAGGGTGAGGATCTCGTCATCGGACGCAATCGTCACTTCATGATCACCGATGACCCCACCTGAGCGACGCACGGAAAAGCCGATGCGGCCGGGTTCGCGCGCACCTGTGATACCATCATAGGGCGGTGTGCGAAGCTCTGAAAGATCTGCCCCCCTGCCCTTGGCGGCGGCTTCACCGAGCAACAGGGCTGTTCCCGATGGCGCATCCACCTTGCGGCGGTGATGGGTTTCAAGGATTTCGATGTCCCAGTCATCACCCAGGCGTGCCGCGGCCTGTTCTACCAGTGCGCCAAGCAGGTTGACGCCCAGCGAGAAATTGCCCGCTTTCACGATCACGAACCGTTCGGCATGTTTTCGAAGAGCAGCCTCTTCAGCGTCATTGAAACCTGTGGTTCCGATGATCACGGCACGCACAGTGGTGGTGCTCAGGGCGTCGAGTGCTTCCAGTGTCGAGACAGGAGATGTGAAATCGATCCAGACATCTGCCGCCTTGCCAGCTTCCTGGGCGGAGACGACCGAGTCAAAACCCAGAGGGCTGATTCCGGCCAGCACGCCGGGGTCCTGGCCCAGCTCACCTGAGCCGGGACGTTCCGTGCCGCCTACAACTTCAAGATCGTCAGCGGAACTGGCGGCGGAAACGAGTGTGCGGCCCATACGGCCAGCCACTCCTGCAATGGCAAGTTTCAAAGTCATGACCAATTGATAGCGCGTTTAATCAGGGCTGCGAAGGATGAACTCGCCCATGGCTTAGCCTGCACCTTCGAAAAAGCGCTTCACTTTACCCAGAAAGCTCTCATGTTCCGGATTGGTCTGATCGTTACATTCATCCGAAAACTCGCGCAGCAATTCCTTTTGGCGCGATGACAGATTGCGCGGGGTTTCCACGAAGATCTCGATATACATGTCGCCCACCTGCCCAGATTGCAGATGCGGCATGCCCTTGCCTTTCAAGCGCATGCGCTTGCCGGTCGCAGACCCTTCGGGAACCGTGATCCGCGTCATACCGCCATCAATGGTCGGCATTTCGATCTCGCCTCCCAGAGCCGCCTTGCACATGGGAACCGGTGCCCTTGCAAACAGATGAGGACCGTCGCGCTCGAACAGGTCATGCTCTTTTACAGACACGAAAATATAAAGATCACCCGCAGGTCCGCCATTGATACTTGGGTCACCTTCGCCGGACAGGCGGATCTTCTGACCGTCCTCGATCCCGGCGGGAATATTCACGCTGAGCGTACGCTCTGCCCGGACACGTCCACGGCCTGAACAGGTCTTGCACGGCTTGGAAATGGTCTGGCCCTTGCCCTGACAGCGCGAACAGGTGCGCTCCATCGTGAAGAAGCCCTGCTGAGCGCGGACACGCCCGGCACCGCCACACATGGAACAGGTTTCCGGAGATGATCCGGGTGCAGCACCAGATGCGCCACAATCATCACAGCCCTTTGTCGTGGGGATGCTCAGCTCTACCTGCTTGCCGGCATAGGCCTCTTCAAGCGTGATTTCATAATCATAGCGCAGATCGTCGCCGCGTGAGACGCCTGCGCGCCCACCACCGCCGCGTCTTGCGCCGAAAAACTCGGAAAACACATCGCCAAACACATCCGCAAAGGCGTCTTCGGGACGTGCCCCACCGCGTGCACCGCCGCCCATGCCACCATTTTCGAAGGCTGCGTGGCCAAAGCGATCATAGGCTGCGCGCTTGTCTGCGTCGGACAGCACCTCATAGGCCGCTGTGACGTCCTTGAAACGCGCTTCTGATTCTGGATCATCAGGATTGCGATCAGGGTGATATTGCATCGCCTTCTTACGGAAGGCGGATTTCAGCGTCTTGCCGTCTGCTGAGCGCTCTACGCCCAGGACTTCATAATAGCAGGTCTTGCTCATGAAACACTTTCCCGGTCCTTATCCGACACCTCACCCATATTGAGGAGATAGGCATCCGGTCCCGCCACGTCCAGCCATGATGGTCAGTGTGGCGACAGGCCGAAACACCTGCACCCCAAACGGTCATGTTCGGGGTGCAGATGCCAGTTAAGATGACTTAGCTGTTCTTGGAGTCGCCGTCGACTTCTTCAAAGTCGGCGTCGACCACATCATCATCGTCGGAACTTGCCGCAGCATCGGAAGCAGCATCTGACTCCGCGTCAGCAGTCTGCTGGCTCGCATAGATCGCTTCGCCAAGCTTCATCAGAGCCGTGTTCAGGGCTTCTGTCTTGGATTTGATCTCCGCGACATCATCTGCCTCGATTGCAGCTTTGAGCTCATCGCGTACAGATTCGATCTCTGCCTTGACGCCCGGCTCGACCTTGTCGCCATGCTCTTCAAGCTGCTTTTCAACACCGTGAACCAGAGCTTCGGCATTGTTCTTCACTTCGACGCTTTCGCGTTTGGCCTTGTCCGCGTCGGCATTTGCCTCGGCATCCTTGACCATGTTCTCGATCTCGTCGTCGGACAGTCCACCAGATGCCTGGATCGTGATCTGTTGTTCCTTGCCTGTGGCCTTGTCCTTGGCGGACACGGACACGATACCGTTTGCATCGATATCGAAGGTCACCTCGATCTGCGGCAGGCCGCGTGGAGCCGGAGGAATACCTTCAAGGTTGAAGTTACCCAGCAGCTTGTTGTCAGACGCCATCTCGCGCTCACCCTGAAGGACGCGAATGGTCACAGCCGACTGATTGTCGTCAGCGGTGGAGAATGTCTGAGACTTCTTGGTCGGAATAGTGGTGTTGCGATCGATGAGACGCGTGAACACGCCACCAAGAGTTTCGATACCCAGCGACAGAGGCGTTACATCCAGCAGGACAACATCCTTGACGTCACCTTGAAGCACACCAGCCTGGATCGCAGCACCGATGGCAACGACTTCATCCGGGTTGACGCCCTTGTGCGGGTCACGACCAAAGAAGCTTTTCACTTCTTCCTGCACTTTCGGCATGCGGGTCATACCACCCACCAGCACGACATCATCGATATCGCCGGGGGACTTGCCAGCATCCTTGAGCGCTTTTTTGCAAGGCTCGATGGTACGCTTGATCAGGTCTTCAACCAGCGTCTCGAACTTGGCACGGGACAATTTGATGTTCAGGTGCTTGGGACCGGACGCATCAGCCGTGATGAATGGCAGGTTCACTTCATATTGAGTGGCCGAAGACAGCTCTTTCTTGGCCTTCTCGGCTTCTTCCTTCAGACGCTGAAGCGCAAGCTTGTCGGTCTTGAGGTCAATGCCCTGATCCTTCTTGAACTCGTCAGCAAGATAATCGACGACGCGAAGGTCAAAGTCTTCACCGCCTAGGAAGGTGTCACCATTGGTAGACAGAACCTCGAAGACACCATCACCGATTTCCAGGATGGAAACATCGAAAGTACCACCACCAAGGTCATAAACGGCAATCGTCTTGCCTTCGGATTTCTCAAGGCCATAAGCCAGGGCGGCCGCAGTCGGCTCGTTGATGATCCGCTTGACTTCAAGGCCGGCAATCTTGCCTGCATCCTTGGTGGCCTGACGCTGGCTGTCATTGAAGTATGCAGGAACGGTGATCACGGCTTCGGTGACAGCTTCGCCCAGATAGGCCTCTGCGGTCTCTTTCATCTTTTGCAGGATGAAGGCCGACACTTCCTGAGGGGAATAGTCCTTGTCGCGACCCTTGACCCAGGCATCGCCCTTGGGGCCTTTCACGATCTCGAACGGAGAAAGTTTCTTGTCTTTCTGAACGGTTGGATCGTCGAACTGACGACCGATCAGACGCTTGATGGCGTAGAAGGTATAGTCAGGGTTGGTTACGGCCTGACGGCGTGCAGGCATCCCGATAAGGCGGTCATCACCTTCAGAAAACGCAACAACGGACGGCGTCGTGCGCGCGCCTTCAGCGTTTTCGATTACTTTTGCATTCTTGCCGTCCATAACGGCAACACAGGAGTTCGTCGTACCGAGGTCGATACCGATGATCTTTCCCATAGTCTCTCTCAATCCTTTCAAGTCGGCGGCCGCCTTCGCCCATGATGGGCCCAGAATAGTGCGGCGCCCGGTTCAGGCGGTCCCTTAGGAAATTGAAATCGGCTAATTCTCTATGAACAAGCCGGGCTCGATGCGGGATATGGGGTGGTTTTTTCGCGGCTCAATAGCAAAACTCACTTTCACGTGATCTAGATGCCGCGACGGATTGTCGTAATGGTTAGGAACATGCCCGCAATAAAGCTCGAAGGTTTCCGATTGGAAGCGGGATATCTGGACAGGAGCCAGCAAGAGTCAATAGTCGATTGGCTGAAGAGTCATCTGGCGAATGCGCCATTCTTCACACCACGCATGCCTCGCAGTGCAAAACCGATGAGCGTTCGCATGACCTCACTGGGTGAGTTTGGGTGGTATGCATCCCCATCGGGCTACCAATATATCAATCGACACCCGGGGACCGCACGCCCCTTCCCAGCCATTCCCGACATGCTGCTCGACATCTGGACTGACATCACAAAGGGCGAACCTCTGCCAGACTCCTGTCTTGTCAACTATTATGACGCGCATGCCAGAATGGGCCTGCATGCGGATCTGGATGAAGACGACCGCCAGGCACCTGTTCTGTCTCTTTCACTTGGGGACACTGCGATATTCCGGCTGGGAGGTCTGTCGCGACGAGACCCCACGCGCAGCCTCAAGCTGCATTCAGGCGATGTCATGGTGCTGGAAGGCCCCCTGCGCGATGCCTATCACGGCGTTGACCGTATCCTGTTTGGATCATCAACCCTTCTGTCACAGGGTGGCCGTCTCAATCTCACATTGCGGCGCGTGCGCAAGCCTTAGATCCGGCTCGATTTCAATTATCTGTGATCGCGACGCTCTCTTTAAAAGTCACGATGACATCCCTATTTCAGCTTGGCGTGTGGGCGACAGGCCGCGACGCAATTCATTTCATAAAACCAATTATCAAATTCACACCCCACTGATGATCCCGAAGGATGTCCGTCATGCGCTATCGCAAACTCGGCCGCACAGGCTTGCTCGTATCTGAAATCTGCCTTGGAACCATGACCTTTGGAGGCAGTGGTGGAATCTGGGGCGCGATCGGAAGTCTCGCACAGGATGACGTCAACACACTGGTCGAAACCGCCTTTGCAAAGGGCGTCAATTTTTTCGATACAGCGAATGTCTATGCGGATGGATTGTCGGAAATCCTGCTAGGCCGCGCCATTGAGGACCTCGGACTGCGCCGGGACGAGATTGTCGTTGCAACCAAGGTGCTGGCGCGCGTCATGGATGTCGTACCCGAAAGTGCGTCAGCCGCTGAAAAGGCAGAAGCTGAACGGCGCAATTCGGCCCGCAATGTGAACGGGCTATCGCGCAAGCACATTTTTGATGCCGTCGAAGCAAGCCTTGATCGACTGGAGCTGGACTATATCGACCTTTATCAGGTTCATGGTGTCGATCCCCTCACCCCCATTGAAGAGACCGTCGAGGCACTGAACGATCTCGTTCGCATGGGGTTGGTGCGTTATGTCGGGCTTTGCAACATGCCGGCCTGGATGATCATGAAAGCAATTGCCTATGCAGAGAAAAACCGCATGGCCCGGTTTGAAAGCGCCCAGATGTATTACTCCATTGCCGGGCGTGACCTGGAGCGGGAGGTAGTTCCCCTCGCACAGGATCAACAGATGGCGATCCTGCCCTGGAGCCCGCTGGCCGGCGGCTTTCTATCAGGCAAATATCATCGTGATGGAACAGGTCCCAGCGATGGACGACGCGCCAGTTTCGACTTCCCACCGGTTGATCAGGAGCGTGGCTGGAATGTGATCGATGTCATGCGGGAGATTGCCGCTGCACATGATGTATCTGTTGCACGCATCGCGCTTTCCTGGCTGCTGCACCAGAAGCACGTTACCAGTGTGATCATCGGGGCCAAGACAAGCGACCAGCTGCTTGACAATATCGCTGCCGCCGAGCTCAGGCTGTCATCCGACGAGCTTTCAAAGCTGAACGCTGTATCTGCCCTGCCCTCGGAATACCCTGGCTGGATGATAGAGCGTCAGGCGGAATACAAAAAGGACCAGGCAGACTGATCCTGTTGCCCGAACAGCCTGCTAACTGCGCCGGATCGATCCACCTTCGGTCCGGCGTAATCGGGTTCGCATATGAGTGTCGCATCAAATTTCATGTGCCGGATGATTTTTCCTCTTGCAAGCCAATCCATGATGCGCTTTAAAGCCTGCCTTGATGGCCTTCGGGCTGTTACCCCACCGGATGCGGGCGTAGCTCAGGGGTAGAGCGCAACCTTGCCAAGGTTGAAGTCGTGAGTTCGAATCTCATCGCCCGCTCCATTTTTCCAGCCTACCCTGAAATTTGATTAGTCGGTCATGTCGGAAGACATGGCAACGCTGGGCCTTGCTCAACATTTCGCTGACTGTGCACTGCATGAACAGATTAACCTTAATAACTGATCTTTCAGGCGAAAATTGCAGCTATACATTCAACCGGGAGGCTTCTTGTCTTGAATAGATGGGCTGTCTGGAACACTCTTGCGCCGTGTGGAAAGAATATCTGAATACTCAGTATCGGGTGTGCGCCTGTCGTTCAGACAATGTGGCAGACAATTCCGGAACCGAAAATCATGATCATTCGGCCCGCGACCGAGATACCGGATACTCAATCTGCCCTGCTGGCAATTCGGATCCGACGTTCACGAAGGAGACCCCATGACCTCAGATGGTGGTCAAACTAGCGCGTCTTCGTCCACCCACACGGTGCGACGCGTGCGGCGCGTTGCGGCAGGTCGACGGCCCTTTGTTCCACATGGATTGCTGCCACTTCTGGGACTGATCGGGACTCTTCTGATCGGCATTGTCCCCTTCTCCATCGGCATTCAGAACAAGACCGAGCGTGCAGCCCAGGAAGCGCTCGCACAGGCCGGCGCGAGTTGGGCACAGCCAGATGTTTCGGGGCAATGGGTCACGCTCAGAGGTCGTCCGCCAACTGCAAAAGATGGACAAAAGGCGCTCGAGGCTGTCCGTAATAGCCGTACCCAAACGATTTTCGGGAGATTGGGGCCTGAAACGCGCGTGATTGATCGTTTCACACGGACATCACCTTCAACCCCGGCCACCTCGACACCGTCCGCGACTCCCTCTGCAAGTATTTCACCCACGCCTGTCGCGCCTGACTGGATCTTCACGCTTTCTGATGGCGTGCTGCGACTGGAAGGCGAACTGCCCGATACAGAAACACGCGACAAAGTCATTGCTGCCGCGCGCGCCTCGATTGATCCACCCCGTATTGTCTCCATTGATGATCGCCTGAGCATCGCCAATGTTACAGCACCTGACTTTTATGACGAAACAGCGCTGCGCGGTGTGCGGACAATTTCACGCTGCGATACGGGATATACCCGGTTTGACAGTTCCCGATTCTCCCTTTCCTGTGAGCTCAGCCAAGCCAATGTCGAACGTCTGGAAACGGTGGCGCGCGCGCCGCTGACTTATGGCGAACTTGGTGACATACAGATTCTTCCTCGCGAGGCAGTCGCTTCATGTGAGCGCAGTCTCTCTGATCTCCTGGCTGCAACCCGCATCGAATTTGCAACAGCCAGCGCATTGATATCATCCAACAGTGCCAGTCTTCTGGACCAGATTGCCAATGCTGTGGGCTCCTGCCCCGGTCGCTTGCGCATTGAGGGACATACGGACAATACCGGCTCAGCCGCCCTGAATGCAGAGTTGAGCCAGAACCGCGCTGAAGCCGTACGCAATGCGCTTGTTGATCGCGGCATTTCCGAAAATCGCCTGATTGCCCAGGGTTTCGGTTCAAGCCAGCCAATTGCAACAAATTCCAATGCCGCCGGTCGCGCCCGCAATCGCCGGATCGAAATCCAGGTGGTGAGATCTTCAGAATGATTTCAGCCAGATATATTCAAGATATGAGAGACGCATCATGTGGTTCCTGATTGTCCAGATCCTGCTACTTCTCCTTCTGGCTGCCCTGTTTGGTGCCTGGCTCATGTATTGGTGGATGACCAATCGTCAGGAAGACGTGACCGAAAGCTACGCTGAACTGAAAGCTGGCGCGAGCGGATGGAATGTACCTGATAACCTGCTGACACGGGATGATCTGGACGCTCATCTATCAGCCTTTGGGACGCGCATGGACAATCTTCCCCTGCCCGATCTGGATCCGGTTCAGACGCGACTGTCTTCCATCGAGGACAAGGTTTCAGCCTTCTACGTTCCGGAAACCGACCTTTCCCCGCTCAGCGAGCGTCTGCAATATCTCGAAGCACAACTCAATCAGCCTGACCCGGGCATTGATGCCGTGAACACACGCATTGCCGGGCTGGAAGAAACGCTGAACTATATTGCAAACACCCTGGATACCACCAGCGCAGAGCCGACTGACCTGTCGCCGGTTGAAAGCCGCCTGGAAAGCATCGAACATGCGGTCAATGGTATTGTTATTCCGGATGTGGATCTCGGACCGCTGCATTCCAGTCTCGCCCTTATCGAACTGGGCATTGACGGACTTGAAATGCCATCCCCCAATCTTGAGCCAGTCCACGACCAGATCCGCACGCTGGATTCGAAGCTGGCCCTGTTGTCTGACCGTATCGATAATGCGCGCAAAGCCGATCTGGAGGTGCTGACCTCCCGTTTTGCCTCATTGTCTTCCACGCTGGATAATCTGGACATTCCTGAACAGGACCTCTCCCCTATCGCTGAACGGCTGTTGGACATCGAGACGAAATTGTCCAATCTCGATCTGACATTCGAAGCGCCCGAAACCGATCTGAACCCTGTGTGTGAGCAGATTGAGCGTCTGGAACAGAAGATCGCATCACCACGCGCTGATGTGGAAACACTGAATGCACGTCTTGGAACACTCGAGATTACACTGTCAGAAATCTCTGGCGCGCTATCCGGCATGAAATTGCCCAACCTCCAGCCCATTGAAAGCAGGTTGGAGCGCATGGAAGCAATCAATGAGCGCCATGACGGCGAACGCCGGGCGGATCTGGATACACTTGCAGCAAGGATCACTTCGCTCGCCACGCGCATCGAGACCCAGGAATCGCCTGTTGTTGACCTGAGACCGATCCACACCATGTTGCTGGGTCTTGAACGCGCGATCACCTCCATTGATCGCAATCCCGTAGACCTGTCCCCGATCCTCTCGCGCCTGTCAGGACTTGAAGGCGCATTCGACGATATACGTGGTGGCTTCCAGTCCCTGCACTCGGCCGTGCGCGAGGATCGCAGTTCGGAATCGCTGGAGCGACAGATTTACGAAATGGACGCTTCCCTGCGGGAATTACGCCAGCAGAAAAACCAGATCGACGTCGATTTCGGTCCCGTGCTTGACGCGATCTACAGGATGGATGGGCGCATCGACAATCGGTCTGTGGATCTGTCACCGGTTCTGGATGCCATTCATCGCATGGATAAACGGCCAATGGATCTGGGCCCGGTCATTGATGCCGTCTACAAGATCGATGATCGCCTGATTGATCTCAGCGCAGTCGAAAATCGCCTGACATCGATGGAGTATGGACTGGCAGCCATGCATGACATGTTGCGAGCGCGCGCCGAGCAGTCCGCTTCTCGCAATGATGCGATCCGCGACAGGCCACCGGTCAGCCGTGAAATACGCCGCGATTACGATCAGCGCAGTTTCACCACTCGAAGCAGTGAAAACAGCACCAATCGCGAGAGCCGCTTTGCCTCGGATGATGCCACGCGTCGGTCCGCAGATGATCCGATCCGGTCCGCCCTGAAGGAAGGTGACCGCGCCAATTTGCTCAAAGACGCTGCCTTCGGGCCTGCGGATGATCTGGAACTGATCTCAGGTATCGGACCGATGCTGAGCGCCCTGCTCAATGATATCGGGGTCTATTATTTCTGGCAGATCGCCGAATGGGGTGATGCAGAGATCGAATGGGTCAATGACAAGCTGAACGCATTCAAGGGCCGCATCGAGCGTGATGACTGGGTCGGGCAGGCCAAAACGCTCAAGGATTCCAGAACAGCAGCTGTCAGGCCGACCTGAGCTGCTGTTTGATGAAGAAGCGGAAGCTTAGCTCTGAAGTCGGTAGCCGCCGGTTTCAGTGAGCAGAATACGTGCATTCGCCGGGTCTGGTTCGATCTTCTGGCGTAAACGATAGATATGGGTTTCCAGCGTATGTGTCGTTACATTCGCATTATAGCCCCAGACTTCGGACAATAGCTCATCACGCGACACCGGCTTGCCAGCTGCGCGATAGAGATATTTGAGAATATTGGTCTCTTTTTCCGTCAGGCGCGTTTTCTTCTCGGCATCATCGATGAGAACCTTGGCAGAGGGCCTGAATTCATAAGGTCCGATCCTGAAGGTGGCATCTTCACTTTGTTCGAAGGTCCGAAGATGGGCCCTTACGCGCGCCAGAAGCACCGAGAACTTGAACGGCTTGGCGACATAATCATTCGCACCGGCATCCAGGCCGAGTATCGTGTCGGCATCCGTGTTCTGGCCTGTAAGCATGATGATGGGAGCGCGCACTCCATGCCGACGCATCAGCTTGCAGGCATCGCGCCCATCCATGTCAGGCAGCTCTACATCCAGAATGATGAGATCCGGCTTGTCGGTTTCTGCCTTCGCCACACCTTCCATTGCAGTTGGCGCTGTTTCGATCGAGAAGCCTTCATGGCGTTCGAATTGTTCGACCAGTGCGTCGCGCAGGTCCTGATCATCATCTATGATGAGCACATTCTTGAACTGGGTCATCTGTAAGGCGTCCCCTGAATTTGACGGCCCCCGGGCTTCGCGCCGGACACATCATGTCTTATGGCCATATAAGTAGATAAGTTTTTGGCAGACAAAAGGCGTGAATGCCATGAGTGCACGTATTTTTGAAGCAATGTCAGATGGACGTTTTCAGACGCCGGACTGGAATTGCCGGTGTGCATTGGGAAAACAGGGTGTCATTCCTGCCGACAAAAAACGCGAGGGAGATAATAAAAGTCCGCTTGGTGACTGGCCCATCCGCTTTGTTTTCTACCGACCTGACCGAGAATCCGTTCCCCAGACAGACATTCCATCAGCCCCACTTACCCCAATGGATGGCTGGTGTGACGACGTAAAAGCAGGTTCAGCCTATAATCGTCATGTGCTGCTCCCCTTCCCTCATTCATGTGAGCGATTATGGAGGGAAGATCACGTCTATGACTTCATCATCGTGCTGGGGCATAATGATTCGCCAGCCATTCCCGGACGTGGAAGCGCGATCTTCATGCACCTCAAGCGCGGCGAGTATGAAGGCACTGAGGGATGCGTTGCGCTGGCCCGCGACGACCTTTTGCGCGTGCTGGCAGAAGCTAAGGCTGGCGATATCGTCAGGATCTCGTCTTGAGGGCTCTAATTCACACGATCCCCGAACAACGCGCTTCCGACCCGGACATGAGTTGCTCCAAAGCGGATTGCGGTTTCAAAATCATTGCTCATGCCTGCCGATATCTGGGCGAGGCCATTGCGGTCGGCGATCTTGCGCAGCAATGCGAAATGTGGACCGGCTGGTTCATCGGCGGGCGGAATACACATCACACCGACCGGCGAGAGCCCGAACTCTGTTCTGATGGCCTGAATGAAGGCGTCGGCTTCACGCGGCGCAATACCCGATTTCTGAGGTTCCTCGCCCGTATTGACCTGAACCAGAAGCTCTGGGCTACGGCCAAGCTTTTCCATGGCCTGTGCAAGCGTGCGTGCAATCTTGGGCCGGTCCACCGTCTCGATGACGTCAAACAGCGCCACGGCATCTTCGGCCTTGTTCGATTGCAACGGCCCGATCAGACGCAATTTCAGATCGGGATAGAGTGCGCGGCGTTCGCTCCAGTGCTGCTGGGCCTCCTGCACCCTGTTTTCACCGAATATTCGTTGACCCGCCGAAAGCATGGCATTCAAACGGTCATCAGGCTGGACCTTCGAGACCGCAGTCAGCGTGATGTCACCGGCCTGGCGGCCTACGGAGCTTGCAGCCTTGGCGATGCGCGCCAGGACATCTTTGCGGCGCTGGGCGATCTCGTCTTCAACGGAGTGCATGGGTTCAGGAGCATGTGTCATGAAAGGCGTTGAAACGCGTTTGACGCAGAAGCGCAAGATGCGGATGGCGGTACGATGCGCACAACGACATGGCACCCTTCCCCCGGCCTGGTTCCTGACCGACCCGGACCGGACCCCGGACCCGATTGAAATCATGCGGACCCTGCCGCGTGGATTTGGGGTGATCTATCGACATTTTGGTGCAGCTGACCGCATGGACACCGCCATGCAGATGAAAGCAATAGCAGCTCAGCGAAAGCTTTTGCTTCTGGCGTCCTACGATCCTGAAATGTTGCGGCTGGATCTGGACGGCATACACTGGCCTCGCTGGAGTTGGCCTGTTGCACGCCACCATCGACCACATGGACTGATGACGACCAGTGCGCACAGCCATCGGCAAATCGCTCAGACTGCCCGAATGTGTATGGATGCTGTATTTGTCTCATCTGTATTCAGAAGCAAAAGCCACAGCGCACCGACTGCAATGGGTTTGCGGCGTTATGCTCTGCTCAACAAGACCACGCGACAATCACTGATCGCACTTGGTGGGATCAACGCATTAAATGTGCAGAGTGTCAGCCGCTATAGCGCATTCGCCGGCGTTGAAGCCATTGCGGATATATTCGAGAATTGACCAGACAGGCCGGACAGTGAGCCTAGAAGGAGAATGCCGACTCGATACGAACGTCGGTTTCACGATCATCGGTTTCGGCCCAGCGGTTTGCACTGGTCACATCATCGCCGCGAAAGCGAATGCCGCCACCCAGGCGTAGGCGCGGCGTTACCTGGAAATAGGCACCAGCGTCGATTTCTTCCTGAGGAAGAACCGGAACCGGGCTTTCGGAACGGCGCGTCACATCCAGTGTCAGACCCCAACGGCCCGACCCTTTCCAGGTCACACCGAAATTATCTGTTTCCACTGGGGCAGTCAGGGTGAAACTATCGCTTGTGTCGGAAATCTTGGATGCATAGCCACGGTACCAGTTCAAATCTGAATCATTCAGACCCTGAACCGTGAAAACGCTGCTTTCGACTGCGCTTTCTTTTTCCGTTGTGTCATCCGCCAAAGCAGGGGCGCAAAAGAGCGCGGCCAGCACAAGGCTTGTTCCTAAGCGTTTCATAGTATCCCCCATAATTCTAAAATCGAGTATCGCCAAGCTCATCCTGCCCGGTCAATGCTTAACAAACCCTATTCAGGCGGATCTGGCTGATATTGGTCGTCAGCTGTCACTTATTTCTCACAGTCAGTTCCAGAATCACGCCTTTTGCCGCGCTGCCTTCCGGCATATTGGAATTGTTTATATCAAGATCGCTGTCAGTATATGCCAGACCGATTGCAAATTGGTCAGTGATGTTTTTGTGAATTCCGACAAGCCAGCTGGATCCTTCCATGTTCAGGAATTCATCCTCGGCGACACCATATTCGGCCCCTATACGCCAATCCCCGAACTGGCGGACAACAGACATCTCGGTTGCGGTATAATCTCCTGATTCAACCGCATTGTTGGATGACAGGTATCGAACGCCATATTGCCATGCACCTTTTTCGATCTCGATTCCGGCGCCGAATGCCTCATAATCCCTGAAGGTGGCAAAGTTTGATCCGCTTTGGCCTGTTGCGCCATTCAGTCCGATCCGAAGGTCAAGATCAGCCTGTCCGAACTTGCGTGAGAAGGACGCAGCAAATTCAAGGACATTCTCCAGATCTGCTGTGTTCACTCCAGAAACAGACGTGTCAGGATCAAAGTCCACACTGTCGGCATCAGCCTGTGGGGTGAAGCTGGCGCCAAGGCGCACACCCAGCCAGCGTGGTGACAAATAGGAAATCTTTGCGGATGGCCCCGTCGGGTCATTACGTGCCCTTACAAAGGCGATTCCGCTCGGATCAAGCCGGGATGTGCCCCCGTGATATGATTCCAGCAAGGTTGGAGGGCGCGCATCCAGACGCGAAGCCACGCCGACATCCCGGCCGACACTGACTTCTCCCCAGCCGCCATCCAGATAGATATATGCCTGTTCGAGTCTGGCGCGGACCCCTTCGTCAAGCGGCGCATCAGCATAGGCAATCCCGGTGGTCGGGCTTCTGACACCCACCACCGCCTGATCCGTGTCTGAAGACTGAAAATTGCCGGCAAAACCAGGACGTTGCGCGTGATCCTGCTGCACGCGACCTCCCAATCTGAAACCCAGTTCAAGACCATTATCGAAGAGATGATCATTTTCGATGCCCAGCATCAGATCATACAGAAAGCTTTCTGCTTCTGCCTGGCCCTGATCATCCAGAGCCGCACCTATAATGGTCGCCTCATAGTCAAGACTCATCTCCTCTGCCTGGCTTGTTGCGCTCAAGGATGCGCCAACAACTGCGAGAAGTAAGCTCTTTCTCATGGACCCGCTCCTCTTGGGTGTATATCTAGGCTGATATAGGTTGCGGCCTGTATATCGCGCTGGACAAGCCTTGCATGTGATATACGCACACCGCTAATGAAAGATCTGGTAATGCGCGAGGATGCGCATGGTTCACGGAGTAAATGGCACATGGCCTCACGCATTCTCATCGCACTGGCGACCGGCATTGCCGTATTCGGCGCGACTGCATGTTCTTCCAACAAGGGCTCGACAGCGAAAGCGGACCTTCAGGAGGGTATTGGCGTCAACGGATATCTGTGGCGTGCGGCTCTGGATACGGTGAGCTTCATGCCGCTGGCTTCAGCTGACCCCTGGGGCGGTGTGATCAATACAGAATGGTTTTCCAATCCTGAAAAGCCTGATGAACGCTTCAAGCTGACCGTCTATATTCTTGACCAGCGTCTGAGAGCAGATGGTGTTTCTGTGGCCGTTTCGCGCGAAGCGCTGACCGAGAATGGCTGGGCTACCGCCGCGACCACGCCTGACACGGGCATAGCAATTGAAAATGCCATCCTCACACGTGCCCGCCAGCTTCGCCTGGCAGCTTTGGACTAACAGCCCACTTCCCCTGTGTTTCCTGCTGCGTCAGAACAGGGGCGACTCTTAAATACTCAATAGACTGACCGACGCGCCATTGAATGCGTCTGTTGACAGGGAATATCATGGCCACGCGTTACAACGCCCAGGAAGTTGAACCCAAATGGCAGGCCCGTTGGGCTGAGAGCGGTGTATTCAAGACCAAGTCACCTCAAGAAGCGGGTGACGCTCCCAAGGCCTATGTCCTGGAGATGTTCCCCTACCCTTCGGGCCGTCTGCATATGGGCCATGTCCGCAATTATGCGATGGGCGATGTTGTGGCGCGTTACCACAAGGCCAAGGGTTATAATGTATTGCATCCAATGGGTTGGGATGCTTTCGGGATGCCTGCCGAGAATGCCGCCATGGAACGTGGTGAGCATCCGGGTCGCTGGACACGTGAAAACATTGAATCCATGCGCGCGCAGTTCGAACCTCTCGGCCTGTCGCTCGATTGGGACCGGGAGCTGGCGACCTGCGAGCCGGATTATTATGGTCTGCAGCAGAAGATCTTTCTGTCCATGTTACGCAATGGCTTGGTGTTCCGAAAGAAATCCAAGGTGAACTGGGATCCGGTCGATCACACTGTGCTCGCCAATGAACAGGTGATTGATGGCAAGGGCTGGCGTTCCGGTGCAGTGGTCGAGCAGCGCGAGCTGGAGCAATGGTTCTTCAGGATCACGCAGTTTGCAGACGAGCTACTGGAAGGGTTGAACACGCTGGATCGCTGGCCAGACAAGGTCCGCATCATGCAGGCCAACTGGATCGGCAAGTCGAAGGGGGCCACTTTTCACTGGCCCTTCAAATCGAATGCGCCCAGTGGGTTCGAAAAAGGAATTGAGGTCTTCACGACCCGCCCTGATACCTTGTTCGGTGCCAGTTTCATCGCGCTTGCACCTGATCATGAAATCACGCGCGAGCTGGCAAAGGACAATCCGGCCATTGCTGATTTTATTGCGGAAGCAGCACGGATCGGAACATCTGAAGAGGCCATTGAAAAAGCACCGAAACTGGGTGTTGATCTTGGCCTCAAAGTCACCCACCCATTTGATCCGACATGGGAAATACCTGTCTGGGCAGCTAACTTCGTCTTGTCGACCTATGGCTCTGGCGCAGTGTTCGGATCGCCGGCTGGCGACCAGCGTGACCTTGATTTTGCTCGCAAATATGACCTCCCCGTCAAGCCGGTTGTTTTGCCACCCGGCAAGAACGCCGAGGATCATGTAATCACGGATGAAGCCTATACCGGCCCCGGCACGATTTATAATTCAGGTTTCCTGGATGGCATGTCGACGACAGACGCCATTGATGCAGCCATTGCCAGACTGGTTGAGCTCAATCTGGGTGATGCCTCGACGACCTATCGCCTGCGTGACTGGGGTGTATCAAGACAGCGCTATTGGGGATGTCCTATCCCCGTTGTGAGATGTGATAAATGCGGCGTCGTACCGGTGCCGGAGGATCAGTTGCCGGTAACACTCCCCGATGACCCGGATTTTTCCAAACCCGGTAATCCGCTGGACAGGCACCCGACCTGGAAATTCACAACCTGCCCGACCTGTGGGGGCGATGCCACGCGTGAGACCGACACGCTGGACACATTCGTTGATTCTTCGTGGTATTTCGCAAGGTTCTGCAACACCCAGACAAACGCGCCTGTAGATCTGAATGATGCACGGTACTGGTTGCCGGTAGACCAGTATATTGGCGGCGTTGAACATGCCGTCCTGCATCTGCTCTATTCAAGGTTCTTTACTCGCGCGATGCAGGCGTGTGGCCTGATCGACCTGCCATCCGGTGAACCCTTTGCCGGCTTGTTCACGCAAGGCATGGTCACACACGAAACCTTCAAATCCGAAAGCGGCGCATGGCTGTCACCCGAGGACGTTGAACAGCGTGATGGATCATGGGTCGAGATCGCGACTGGCAAGCCAGTCAAGGTTGGCGCGATCGAGAAGATGTCGAAATCCAAGAAGAACACGGTCGATCCGACACAGATCATCAAGGATTATGGTGCCGATGTTGCGCGCTGGTTCATGCTCTCCGACAGTCCGCCAGAGCGTGATGTGGAATGGACACAATCGGGCGCTGAGGGTGCGTGGCGATTTGTTCAAAAGCTGTGGTCTCTGGCCGATGCCGCACCAGATAATGATGACGGGTCCCCATCCGAGGGCGATGCACTCGAACTGGTCCGTCAGATTCACAAGACAGTGGATGGTGTGACGCGTGGGATCGATGAATTCAGGTTCAATACGTCCGTCGCCCAGATCCATGAGCTATCGAATGCTCTGAAAAAAGCTGAGCAATCCAAAGCGCCAGGAATGATGACGGCGCGTCGTTTTGGAATTCGGACACTTGCTCAACTCGTCGCACCCTTCGCACCGCATGTTGCGGAGGAATGCTGGGAAGCAACAGGCGGTGATGGCCTTGTCATCGAAGCGAACTGGCCAGTGGCTGATCCTGAGATGCTTGTCTCGGACACCATCACCCTCCCCGTTCAGGTCAATGGCAAAAAGCGCTCGGATATCACTGTCTCTGCCGATGCCACAAAAGATGATATCGAGGCAATCGCCCTGGCTGATACTGATGTTCAGCGTTTTACCAGCGACAAGACTGTGCGTAAGATAATTGTGGTGCCCGGACGCATCGTAAACATCGTGGTGGGTTGATGAGACTTTTTATTCTGACCGTAATTTCGGCAATCTTTGCAACATCATGCGGACTTCGCCCTGTTTATGGAAATGCAACAGACGGTTCTGGCCCGATATCGGTATCTCAGATCGATGGGCGCACCGGGCACAGGGTACGTCAGGAGCTGGCGCTTTCTCTTTCCTCCGGTCTACCGGGTGTCGCACCCGGTGCACGACTTGAGACTTCTCTTGACGAAAAGCTAACGCGACTGCCCCTCAAGCCGGATGATGGTGTGTCCCGTAGTTCCTATGATGTGGAAGCCAAATACAGATTGTATTCAGCCGATGGCGAATTGCTGGCCAAAGGCACGACCTATGCTGCCGCCAATTTCGATTCAACCACCTCCTCTTATGGTGACATCGCATTACAGACTGACGCTCGTGAGCGTGTTGGCCGGACTGTGGCGCGACGCATTCGAGAACAGCTGATACTCGACCTTTCTCAGACAGCGGAACAAACCGATTGAAGCTGCAAGGTGACAAGGCGCTCTCTTTTTGCAGAAAGCCGGATCCCAGATACCGGATCGGATTCATCTATAGTGACGATCCCGGTGTCGCCGTCGATGCTGCCAGAGACCTCGCCGCCAGCTGGTCGAAACTTGAAGACGACAATATAGACGACATACGCCTTCAGGAAGAAGACGTGAAACGTGACCCTGCCCTGTTGGGCGATGCAGTCACTGCGCGTCCATTATTTGGTGGACGACAACTGGTTCGAGTGTCGCTTGGCAATGACGGCCTCGCCAAGACACTCTCCGAATTTCTCAAGGCGGTGGATGAACAAGGCCTGCCGATCGAGAACTATCTGCTGATCACTGCCGGAGATCTTGGTGCCAAATCGAAGGTCAAGGCTGCACTGGAATCATCGTCTCATGTGATCACGCTCTTCATGAGAGCAGACACTGAAGGCAAGCTCGGCGAGATTGTCGGGGAGTTTCTCAAATCACAGAACATACCGATCGCTCCCGAAGCGCTCGAAGCATTCATCGAAGAACTTCCCGGTGACAGACGCCTGGCAAATTCAGAGATGGAAAAGCTGGCGCTTTATGCATTGGATCTGGGCCGCCCCATTGATCTGCACGATATAGAAATCGTTTGCGCGACCGAACGAAAGCTTGGCGCTGACGATGCTGCTGATGCCGCTCTTGCGGGCAACGTAAAACACGCCATCAATGCCACTGACCGATTTCTTGAGGCCGGCGGATCAGCTGTTAGCGCTCTACGGACATTGCACTTCAGATTATTGCGCGTGTTAGATGCGCTGGCTGGCGAAAGATTTCTGCGGCCACGCGTGTCTGATGCTGAAAAGCCAGTGTTCAACAAGATGCTGAAAGCCTGGAACCCTGCCAGGGTAAGCCGCGCATTGACTATGCTCTACGCAGCCGAAAAGACATGTAAACAGGGCGGCGCTCCTGCGGAAGCCGCCTTGAAAATGGTCATCGATTCTATCAGCAGACGAGCTGTTTAGCCTCGCGTCGTCCACCTATTGGCGTTTGCTCTGCCGTTTCAGGAAGACATAGAAAGCCCCGCCGCCTCCGTGGCGTTGATGCGCCTGCGCATAGGAGGCGACCTGATCGCGTACATCCGGGGTATTGAGCCAGTCCAGAAAGCGCTTGCGAATAACACCCTCCCCTGCGCGACCCTTTCCTGTAATCACGAGCACACAGCGCGCACCCTGAGATCTGTGGAATGCCAGAAAGGCGCGTAAGGAAAGGTGAGCCGATTCCTGAGTATGGCCATGAAGATCCAGACTGGCCTCAACCTCGACACGTCCACGCCGGACACGCCTGTCACCGCCGCGGTCTGCTGCGGGTTGCAATCTTGATGATTCTGGCTGGGCCGGTTTTGGGGGCGCTGATGCTTTAGCTGTTCTGCTGACAGGTATTCGACCACCCGGTCTTGTGACATCCAGATGGTGGCGACCTTCCAGAAGTGATGGGAAATCTTCTTCTTCAACTGGCTCAGGCTTTTGAGGCCTGAAAGGTGTGACCGTGCGAGCGACCTTCCTCCAAACTTGCAGTTCTGCCGGGGTCAGGCGCCGTTTTCTCATCCCGCCCAATCCGCTTGAGAGACAAGCTGTGTCGGCAAAAGCACCCACATATCAACGGGGTGGTTCATTGATCCCGCGCGACCTCCAGCCACATCGCCCCACCCGAAGAACAGGTCACCCCGCGCCGCACCTCGTATCGCGCCGCCTGTATCCTGTGCGATGACAAGTGATTGGAATGGTTCACCTTTCCAGTCTCCCGGCTTTTGAGGAACCAGGGTGTCAAGGAAGATGGGTACTCCATAGGCGTGATATGAGGGATCAACAGCCATTGAACCCATCGGGGTCAGTGCTACACCTTCCGCGCCTCTTGGCCCTTTCTCAGGGTCAGCAATCTCCTCAGCTGCAAACCACACATAGCGCGGATTGACATTCATGGCCGCCTGGGCCGCGTCATGCCCTGCTTTGGCCATCCAGGACTTTACACCATCAATGCCTGCCTGATGTGGTTCGATTTCGCCCTCATTGATCAGATGCTTTGCGATGGACACAAATGGCTGGCCGTTATGAGCGGCATAAGCGGCACGAAATTCACGCCCATCCGGAAATTGGAGCCGTCCTGATCCTTGGATCTGCAAATAGAAGACATCCGCAGCATTGCCCCAGGCGATGGCACTTTGGGGTTGTCCTGAAATCTCGGAACGGGTGTCATAGGGTTTGAGTCTGGACCCTTCCAGCTTTCCAACGATGCGCCCCTCCCCGGATGCGCCATGAAATTCGGACACATCAACGGTAATGATATCGTCAGGCTTGCTGGCAATCGGCGTATCAAATTCCAAGGTCTTGACGGCGCTGACCTTCAACATGGGTTCAAAATAGCCGGTCAGCTTGGAGCTGGTATCGGATGGAGCCAGCACTTTGAACGGACGAAAATGGGTTTCGAAAAGTGCCCTACGCTGCTGCGGTGTCGATGAATCGGACACTCTTGCGGCTGTACATGCAGCGCGCCAATCATCAACAGTACCTGCATTATAGGCTGCGCGTGTCGACATCGGTGCTTGTTCCGATGTTCGTTCTATTCGTCTGCAACTTTCCTGAAAGGCGCTGAGAGCTGCAGATGGATCTGATCCGGACCATCCTGGTAATTGGTCAAACTGCGCCGCGATGAGTGAAAACCCGTCTGCAGCGCCTGAACCCACCTGCACAGATGGTGTGATTTCAGGCTGAGGTGGGTCTACCGTCTTGTCCTTCGGCGCTGAACATCCGGAGATGGTCAATCCGACCAGACCCAAAAGTGTCAGGAAGCTTCGGCAACCTCCGAAAGAAACCAGTTCGGGTCGCGACTGCGGGCGGGCCGTTCGAATGTCCATATCTCTTTGGCCGTCCTCTGGTTTTCCCCATCGCTCAGGGATGCTTCAAATGAGACCGATACACGCGCGATACCATCATGCGTCAGTTCAGCATCTGCAATCTCTGCAGAACGCAAACGCATGAGCCTCAGCGGATCGCGTCCTGCTGCCTCGCGTTCATCGATAGCAGTTTCATAGGCTTCGTAAACATCGTCATCCAACAGGGTTTTAAGCATCTTGCGATCGCCATCCGCAAATGCCGCAACGATCATTTCATATGCCTTCTTCGATCCCTGCAGGAAATCTCGCGGATTGAACTGCTTGTCGATGGCCGCAATGGCTTCCATTCCGGCAGCGCCCGGACCTGTGAATGCAGGCCGAATTCCGGGTTTGCGGGGGGCCTCTTCCGAATCCTCGGCGCGACGCGGCGATGTTTCACGCGTAACCGTTTGCGGTGGTTCCGCACCTGTCTTGGTCCCCAGGACAGAATAAAGCCGCGAGATCACAAAAACAGCGACGGCGGCGAAGATGATGAGTTCAATGTCCATAATGTTTCTAATTCTTTTTTTTCGGGCTCTACCCAACCATATAGACCAAGTTGCTCAAGTTATAAGACGTAAGCTTGTTACTAGCGCGGCCTCATGATAGCCGAAAGTATGTTGTTATTGTTGCGTAGGATTTAAGAATGAACGACACGCCGGACCAAGAAGGTCAATCGCCGCAGCCCGCCGCGCCTACTGGCCCGGCAATTCGCGTGCTCGCACAATATGTCAAGGACCTCTCCTTTGAAAACCCGAGCCCGCTGACATCAGGGGGTGGTCAGGCTCCCGCCATTGACCTCGGGATCGACGTCAAGGCGGATGCTCATCCGGGCCAGGCCAATGCGTTTGAAGTGACATTGAGATTGTCTGCCCAGGCCAAGCGTGAAGACAAGGTCGTCTTTATTGCAGAGCTTGTCTATGCTGGTCTGTTCGAACTTCACACCGATAATCAGGCCGAAATCGAACCAATCCTTCTGGTCGAATGCCCGCGCTTGTTGTTCCCATTTGCCCGCCGCCTGGTTGCTGAAGTCACCCGCGAGGGTGGTTACCCGCCACTATTGATAGACCCTGTTGATTTCATTGGTCTTTATCGCCAACAGAAAGCGAATGCTGCGGCTCAGAATCAAGCTGCTTCAGCCCAGCCCCTTCCAAATGGAAATGGCGACGCCTGATCAATCGGTCAGATATTGCTTCCAGATCGCCTCGTCGCCCAGTGATGCAACCATTGCGTCATGGGCGGCACGCTCTTGCTGTGTCAATCTTGGCAATAATGGTCGAGGCCTGGGTTTGAGCGGTTTACGACGCGCCCTGCCACCATCTTCCCCTTCTTCGCGTTCATCAAAATCAAAGGCGCGTGCGCGTCCGCCCTGTAGCTCCAGATAGACTTCTGCCAAAAGCCTGGAGTCGAGCACAGCCCCGTGAAGATCACGTGCTTCTAACGAGACATTGAAACGCTTGCAGAGCCCATCTAGCGTGTTGTTCGCTCCGGGAAATTTTTCTCGTGCCGTTACAAGCGTATCGACGAAACGCTCTTCGGGAAGCTCGGCAATTCCCACACGCGCGAGTTCTGCATTGATGAACCCGCGGTCAAAACTCGCATTATGCGCCACAAGCTGCGCATCTCCGATAAAATCGAGAAACGCCTGATAGACATTCGGGTCTTCAAAATGCGGTTGATCGACCAGCATGTCATCGGTAATGCCGGTGATGCGGATCGTGTCGGCACTGACGGCACGCTTTGGATTGATGAAGCGATGAAACTCCCTGCCAGTCGGAATCAGGTTTTCCAATTCCACACAGCCAAGTTCAATAATGCGATCACCATTGTGGGCATCCAGCCCTGTGGTTTCCGTATCGAAGCAAATCTCTCTCATGGTGTCCCGTCTGATTTGTCCGGTGCCTTGTCCTTCAGAATCTCCAGAATGCGCGCGACTTCCGATCTGGCATGATCAAAGCCTCTGGATGTATCGATCACAAAATCAGCTTTTTCCCGTTTGATCGAATCAGGTGTCTGCTTCGCCAGAATGGACTCGAAGACCTCTTCGGTCATCCCCAGCCGTGCGAGCACTCGCTGTCTTTGCACATCCGCTGGGGCGGAGACCACCACCACATAATCCATGCGATCCGCCCCGCCCTTTTCGAACAGGAGAGGAATATCGAGGATCATAACCGGATGTCCGGCGCGTTTGCAGCTTTCGACAAACTCTGCTTCCACCGCCTTGACCAGTGGATGAACAATTCCCTCAAGCCGGGCCAATGCCGTGGGATCGTCCAGCACGATGTCACGCAGCTTGTTTCGATCCACCCCGGTCTTGTTTGTCGCCACGCCGGGGAAAGCTTCTGCGATTGGCCCGACCGCTATACCACCCGGCCCATACATCTCATGCACCGCCGCATCCGCATCATGTACGGGTGTGCCAAGATCGCGAAACATCTGCGCGGTGGCAGATTTTCCCATCCCGATCGAACCGGTCAATCCAACAATTATCATCGTGTTTTCAGCTCTTGCTGACAAATCCTGAAGGCTGCATCTGCGTCCGGGTCGATCCCGTGCCAATGACGAAAAGCAACCCGGGCCTGTTCGACCAACATGCGCAGCCCGTCTTCGGTTTTCCACCCCTGTCCGATCGCCTTGTCGAGAATTTCCAGTGCTGCCTTGCCGTAGGTGAGGTCATAAAACAGCCGTCCCTTGCCAGACGGAAGTGACAATCCCTCACCGTGAAGCCCCATGGACGATGCATTGACCACGATATCTGCCTGATCAATGACCTTCACAAGATCATGCAATCCTGCCGTCTGTGCAGTGGGCATGAGGGACGCGGCCAGTTCATCGGCCCTGGCGATTGTACGATTGACAATGGTCAGTTGAACATCAGCACCGCGCAGCGCATGGACGACTGCGCGCGATGCCCCTCCTGCGCCAATCAAAGCAATGTGCTTTCCGCATAAGGCTTCGTCACCCAGCGCATGCGTCAGGGCGCAAAGAAACCCTTCAGAATCTGTATTCTGCGCTATCCATCCATTGTCCCCGCGCAACAGCGTATTGGACGCACCGATCTGTTCAGCAATACCAGAAACTTCAACTGCCGCATTGAGTGCATCATCCTTGAAGGGTGATGTGACGTTCAATCCACTGATGCCTGCCTTGAACAGGCTGGATATCGTCGTCTTTGCGTCAGCCACAGCAACAGGTAAGGCAAGATAGGCGGCATCAATGCCCGCCTGCTTGATCCAGAAATTGTGAATGCAAGGCGACAGGGAATGCGCGATGGGATCGCCGATCACAGCATATAGACGTGTTGTCCCACTGATCGTCATGAAGCGATCATCTCTCGATCACGAAGCCAGGTTAGCAATTGAATGAGGGGAAGCCCGAGAATAGAAAAATAGTCGCCCTCGATATTGGAAAACAACTGCGCACCGAGCCCCTCCAGATGATAGGCCCCGACGCTGGACAATATCCCCTCGCCCGCAGATTCGAGATATTGGTCGATAAAGGCATCGGAAAAATTGCGCATGGTGAGCCTGGGTCGTGTATGGGCGCGCCAGATCGGTTGACCATTTTCACAGGCAACGAGCGATGTTTCCAAAATATGCGTCTTGCCGCGCATGCGTTGAAGATGATCGCGCGCGCCGGCCATCCCTTTGGGTTTGTCCAGGGGCTCGCCTTCAAGATCGAGCATCTGATCCGCGCCCAGTACAATACCACTCTCCCGGCTCGACAGTTTCATGGCCTTGAGTTCCGCAAGACTTTCAGCCTGCGCACGGGTTGAGGCACCCTGTGCACGCAGGCTGTCCTTCACGGCATCTTCGTCAACATTTGCGGGGATCTGTTCGAATACCAGCCCGGCATTCTTCATCAGTGCCCCGCGAGACTTGCTTTGTGACGCGAGAATCAAGCGGGTATTGAAAGTATTCATGTGCGACGGTGCTCGGCGATGATGTTCAGGATGGCAGCAGCGGTTTCTTCCACGGATCGGCGTGAAATGTCTATCGTGCGCCATTTCTGACGAATGAAGAGGCGATTTGCCTGTACGATTTCCCGTTTGACGGCTTCTTCATCTGCATATTCGGTTTCAGGGCTCTCGCTCAAGGACAGCAATCTGTGGCGCCTGATCTGAGTGAGCCTGTCCGGCATGATCTTCAGGCCAACAACCAGAGGCGCGTCAGGACCCAACAGGACTGCAGGCGGATCCACACCAGGCACTAGCGGTACATTGGCCGCTTTCACGCCCCTGTTTGCGAGATAGACACATGTGGGCGTTTTGGATGTTCGAGATACGCCGACCAGGACAACGTCAGCCTGTTTGAGATCTGCGACCCCTGCCCCGTCATCATGGGCAAGCGTGTAATTGATGGCTTCAATGCGTTCGAAATAATTGGCGTCCAGATGATATTGACCCGCAACCCGGTGTTGGGACGACAAGCCCAGATACCGGCTCAACACATCGACAGCTGGATCAATGACCGGCAGAGTCGGCGCACCGATCTTGCGACACTTCGCTTCCAGTTCGCGGCGCAAGTTTTCGTCAGAAATGGTATAGAGCACGACACCGGGAGCACCTTCGATCTCTCGAAGCACTCTTTCCAATTGGCGTTCGGAACGAACAAGGTAATAGTTGTGCTCCAGAGGGGATACATCCTCAAACTGGGCACAGGCCGCCCGCATGACTGCGTTGAGTGTTTCTCCGGTCGAGTCCGAGACAAGGTGGACGTTGAAATAGATGTCCATGAATTCTGATTGATCCTCATCTTCTGGTTCAATCGGGAAATCCCCACCCCTTGTGTACAAGTTGTGGATGAACCCGACCCTGTGAAAACAGTCCCCCTTTTTCCACATCTCTGTCTACATGTGCAAACAGGGAAAAAGTTTTCTGGTCTTCATTCACGGGATTCTTGCATGCTCGACTCGACAGGCATTAACCATTTGTTAACTCAATGGTTTACGAAAGGTTAAAGACTGCCAAATGGCCGCAGGACCAGTGAATAGGCTGTGGAGAGATTGTGCATTATTCCTTCGCGCTCTATTTCTCCCCGTCATCCACCGGCTTATCACCTTCCTAGATTCTAGAATCTAATAAATAGAAAGTAAGAGTCATGAACGTGACTACACCTTCCCGTAAATTGCTCAGGACCTTGCAAGGTGAAGCGTTTGAGCAGCCTCCAATATGGATGATGCGACAGGCCGGTCGTCATTTGCCAGAATATCTGGAGCTGCGTAGCCGAGCCAGGGACTTTCTGGATTTTTGCTACTCCCCTTCCCTGGCTGTTGAAGCCACGCTGCAACCCATTCGCCGTTATGGAATGGATGGTGCCATCCTGTTTGCAGACATCCTGTTGATCCTGGACGCGATGGGCCGCAATGTCCGGTTCATCAAGGGAGAAGGACCAAGAGTGGATGTGGCAGACAGTGTAGAAGCTTTGAAGGTGGTTCCTATGGAAACCGTCATCTCGCGCATGTCGCCAGTTTATGAGACTGTTTCCAGAGTTCGATCTCAGTTACCGGAAGAAACAACACTGATCGGTTTTGCTGGCTCACCCTGGACGGTTGCAGTTTATGCCATTGAAGGAAAAGGCGGCACGACAAAGTCGACTGCCCGGATGAAGGCATTTTCCGATGCTGAGGATCTGGATGCCATGCTGGAAGTGCTGGCGGAAGCTACAGCCTATTATCTCAAGCAACAGGCTGATGCTGGCGTGGATGCACTCATGCTGTTCGACAGCTGGGCCGAGGGCTTGCCGGATGATGTATTCGAACGGATTGTGATCAAGCCAACGAAAATGGTGGTCGACAAGGTCCGCAGTCTTGGCGTGACACAGCCGATCATTGGATTTCCTCGCGGTAGCGGCGTGATGCTACCACGCTATGCGCAGGAAACCGGCGTGACAGCTGTTGGTCTGGATAGTGCGACACCGCTGGACTGGGCCAATGAAGCCTTGCCGCAAGGAATGCCGGTTCAGGGCAATCTGGATCCCCTATTGTTGATTGCGGGTGGCGATATGCTGACCCAAAGGGTTCGAAAGATCGTACATGCTTTCAGGGATCGCCCGCATATCTTCAATCTGGGTCACGGCGTTACGCCGGAAACACCGATTGCGCATGTCGAGCAGGTGGTCAAAACGGTGCGGGAGATGACCTGATGGCAAGAAAACTGGCGGTGGTTCTGTTCAATCTGGGCGGTCCTGATGGTCCGGATGATGTAAAGCCCTTCCTGTTCAACTTGTTCAATGACAAGCGGATCATCAATGTTCCCGGACCGATCAGATGGGCGCTGGCAAAATTCATTTCGTCCAATCGCGAGACATCTGCCCAGGAAAATTATGCGCTTATGGGTGGGGGATCTCCCCTTCTCGCTGAAACACAAAAGCAGGCAGCGGCGCTGGAAGACAAGTTGACTGGTCTGGGTGACGAAGTGAAATGCTTCATCGCCATGCGGTATTGGTCGCCATATGTGGAAGATGCTGTTGCATCGGTCAGAGATTGGGGCGCGGATGAAATCGTGCTGCTGCCGCTCTACCCTCAGTTTTCCACGACGACTACGGCTTCATCGCTCGACGCCTGGCAGAAAGCAGGCGGACCGGCAGCGCGTGCAATCTGTTGTTATCCAACCGAGTCTGGACTGGTGCAGGCGCATGCAGATTCCATCTTTCAGGTCTGGCAAGACAATGGTTCGCCTGAAAATGTGAGAGTGTTGTTCTCGGCGCACGGATTGCCTGAAAAGGTTGTTGAAGGTGGTGATCCCTATCAATGGCAGGTTGAACAGACATGCGCCGCAGTTTTTGAAAAACTGCCTCAACAATGGGAAAAGCAGATCTGTTATCAATCGCGCGTTGGACCGTTGAAGTGGATTGGTCCACCAACAGATCAGGTGATTGAGCAGGCAGCCAAAGACGGCAAAGCGATCATCCTCAGCCCGATTGCATTCGTATCAGAGCATATCGAAACGCTTGTGGAGCTGGACATCGAATATGCCGAGATCGCAAAATCAGAAAACGCAGCTGCCTATCTCAGAGCTCCGGCACTGAGTATCAGCGATGCTTTTATCGAGGGCCTGTCTCAACTGGTCGCATCGGCACTGGCGGCTGATCAGTCCATAATCTCCTCCAGTGGCGGTCGTATCTGCCCGAAGAACTGGTCCCAATGCCCGAATATGATCGTTTAGCCGGAGAACGCGAATAATGAACTGGCTTGATACCATTCGAGAGCATCTGGACTACAACTGGCTGCGCGCAGCGCATATTCTCAGTGTCATCGCCTGGATGGCTGGATTGCTCATGTTGCCAAGACTGATCATTTATCGTCTTGAAGGTGAAGGAAATCCGGGTCTTGTGGAAGCAATGGACAAGGCTGCCTTGCGCCTGCAAAAGATCATCCTGTCACCAGCCATGCACATGACCTGGCTCTTTGGTGGCCTGCTGATCTGGCAAAACTGGCAATCAATTCACCATCAACCTGCTTTCTGGTTCAAGATCGTCATGGTGGTTGGACTGACCATAGTGCATTTTTATTTCACACGGCTTAGGAAAGCGGTGATCGCGCAGCCATCGTATATATCATCTAAAAAACTACGCCTTATCAATGAGATACCATTTGTCATCGCGATTATGGTGGTGATAGCGGCTGTTGTTTATATCTAGTCCGCATATGAAACTTGTTTTCTCTGAATCAATTATACACTTGACCCTGCCGGAAAGCGTAGAGATATAGATCGAGTGGAATAAAATTTGATTCCGCCTACGCATCGGGGTTCTCCCGCTTCGCGCATATCCAGCGCTGCTTTTACGTCAATAGTTGAAAAAACAGGCATGTCCGAAACCGACACCGCAACCCCCGAGCGCGTAACGCTCGAGGAACTCAAGCGAAAAACACCAACCGAACTTTTGTCATACGCAGAAGGTCTGGAGATTGAAAACGCCTCCTCTCTGCGCACCCAGGAATTGTTGTTCACAATCCTGAAGGAACTGGCTGACAATGACGTCGAGATCGTCGGCGGTGGTGTTGTTGAAATTCTGTCTGACGGATTTGGATTCCTGCGGTCTCCACAATCAAACTATCTGCCTGGACCGGATGACATCTATGTCAGTCCACAGCAGATCCGGCGTCTGGGCCTTCGAACCGGCGACACTGTGGAAGGCGAAATTCGTGCACCGCGCGGCGAAGAGCGATATTTTGCCCTGGTGAAGACCTATTCCGTGAACTTCGAGGACCCAGAGCGCGTCCGTCACAAGGTTCACTTTGATAATCTGACACCACTATATCCTGATCAGCGCCTTGTCATGGAAACGGCTGATCCGACCCGCAAGGATCGTTCTGGTCGTGTGATCGATATCGTGTCGCCAATTGGTAAGGGTCAGCGCGCTCTGATCGTGGCCCCTCCCCGCACAGGTAAGACCGTTCTGCTTCAGAACATTGCACAATCCATCGCTGAAAATCACCCCGAATGCTATCTTCTGGTCCTGCTGATCGACGAGCGTCCGGAAGAGGTGACCGACATGCAACGGTCGGTGAAAGGCGAAGTTATTTCCTCCACATTTGACGAACCTGCAACGCGTCACGTTCAAGTTGCTGAAATGGTGATCGAGAAAGCCAAACGTCTGGCTGAGCATGGACGCGATGTGATCATTCTGCTGGATTCGATCACGCGTCTTGGTCGCGCCTATAACACGGTCGTGCCATCGTCAGGTAAAGTGCTGACCGGTGGTGTGGATGCAAACGCCCTTCAACGTCCGAAGCGTTTTTTCGGTGCAGCGCGTAACCTTGAAGAAGGTGGCTCGCTGACAATCATTGCAACGGCGCTGATCGATACCGGTTCGCGTATGGATGAAGTCATCTTCGAAGAATTCAAGGGAACGGGTAACTCCGAAATCGTTCTGGATCGCAAGGTTGCGGACAAGCGTGTCTTCCCATCGATCGACATTCTCAAATCCGGTACGCGGAAAGAAGAGCTGCTCACCGATGCGAGAGATCTGCAGAAGGTCTACATCCTTCGCCGGATCCTCAACCCGATGGGTGCCCAGGACGCGATCGAGTTCCTTCTCGACAAGCTCAAGCAGACCAAGAACAATGGCGAGTTCTTCGAGAGCATGAAGAACTAGGGTCGCACGTTTTATCATGCTGACAGTTTTGGTTCTGAAAACCTGTGACACCTGCAAGAAAGCCCAGAAATGGCTGGATGCAGAAGGCATCGCCTATACGCCGCGCGATGTCAGGTCTGATCAGCTGAGTGCGGCTGAACTGTCAGATTTGATGGCGAAGACCGATTGGTCTCAACTGGTCAATAAATCTTCGACGACCTGGCGCGCTCTGGATGATTCCGTGAAAGCCGATCTTGATGAAAAGGCTGCATTGTCTCTTCTTTCGGAGCACCCTACCCTCATGAAGCGACCGGTTTTCATCAAGGATGATAAAGTGGTTGTCGGTTTCAGGCCTGCACAACAGGCGGATGTCAAAGCCCTGGCAGGCTGAGCGTTATCTTAATTCGTGTTAATCTTGGTGAAGCAAATGTTTCACGTGAAACACTCAATTATCTGACCTTGTTAAACGCTGGTTGATGACGCGGATTCTGGCTGGGCACTTTTTGATATTCAAATGATTTGACGTATGAGCACTGATTCGTGCCATGGACGTCATGACGCGAATCCAGCACAATCCGGGTTTGAAATTCCTTCTGTCTTTTTTCAAAGCGTGGACGAAAGTCTGTGAATAATGACCGTCGCTAACGACACAATACATGCGCTTGCAAGTGCGCCGGGTAAGGCTGGTGTGGCTGTGCTTCGCATTTCAGGACCGCACGCTTCAGATGTTCTGACCAAACTGTCGCGGCGTGAGCTCCCCTCTCCTCGTCATCTGGCTCTGCGGTCTCTCTTTCATCCAGATGATCAGAACGCACAAGACAAGCTGGATGAAGCGCTGATTGCCTGGATGCCAGGCCCGGCTAGTTTCACGGGAGAAGACTGTGCAGAAATTCATATTCACGGTGGCGTTGCGATCCTGAGTGCAGTCCTGTCAGCGATTGAGGCAACTGGTTTTAGCCGCCCCGCTCTTCCAGGGGAATTTTCACGACGGGCCTTTGAAAATGGTCGCATGGATCTGACCCGTGCGGAGTCGATTGCTGACCTTGTCGATGCGGAAACCGAAGGACAGCGCCGTCAGGCCTTTCGCCAATATGATGGTGAGATGAAGGAAAGGCTCGATGATTGGCGAACACAGATTATCGACGCCATGGCCTCACTTGAAGCTGCGATTGATTTTCCAGACGAAGAAGATGTGCCTGATGGTGTTGATGGCCGCGCCTATCAGATTACCCAAAATCTTCGAGATGATATTGAAACGGCATTGAAGGATTCGGGCCGAACCATGGCGATCCGGGATGGTTTTCGCATCGCGATCCTGGGCGAGCCGAATGCTGGCAAGTCCAGCTTGTTGAACAAGGTCGCCGGTCGAGACGCCGCCATTGTGTCAGACATTGCCGGTACGACCCGGGATATCATTGAGGTGCGACTCGACCTGGATGGCTATGTGGTCTGGCTATCTGATACGGCCGGTCTTCGCAAAACACAGGATCAGATCGAAGCTGAAGGTGTCAAACGTGCTTTGGCAAAAGCCGCTGATTCCGATCTTCGCATCCTCGTGGTTCCAGTCGGCGCTGAACACTGGTCCTTGGAGCTACTTGAGCCAGAAGATCTTCTGGTCATCAACAAGATTGATCTTGGAAAAGCACCCGCACGACTTCTCGACGATGCGGCCCCACATGATCTCAAGATTGTTCAGACCAGCGTGAGATCTGATGAAAGCTTGACCGAGCTACTGGCCAGTCTCTCGAAAATAGTGTCGTCGCGCTTGTCCGTCATGGAGGCTCCAGTCGTGACACGCGACAGACATCGTCACCATCTGGCCAGTGCCAAGGACCGTCTCGATACTGCACTCGACGCCATGTCAAATGGTGTCGGCCCGGAACTCGTCTCCGAGGATTTACGTTTAGCGTCACGTGCAATCGGAGCGATTACGGGAGCAGTTGATGTGGAAGATCTTCTCGATCGGATCTTCGGAGAGTTCTGCATCGGAAAGTGAAGTGTTTCACGTGAAACATTAATATGGTTGAACCCGAACCTTACATGGCGCATATCGAGATCAACCAGAATATTTGATCTGAACCATTCGGAAAAATCATGTCGGATTCATTTGACGTCATCATTGTGGGCGGAGGCCATGCAGGTACAGAGGCCGCCTCGGCAGCTGCACGCGCTGGAGCACGTACAGCTCTTCTGACCCATAAGCGTTCGACGATCGGCGAAATGTCCTGCAACCCTGCGATTGGCGGTTTGGGCAAAGGTCATCTTGTTCGCGAGATTGACGCGCTTGATGGTGTTATGGGTCGCGCCGCTGATGCGGGCGGGATCCAGTTTAGAATGTTGAACCGCTCCAAGGGGCCGGCCGTTCGAGGCCCCAGGACACAGGCAGATCGCAAACTCTACCGTGAGGCTGTCCAGGACATCCTGTTTGACATCGAAAACTTGACGATCATCGAAGACGGCGTGGATGATTTGATAGTCAAGAATGGTCGCGTTGCCGGGGTCATCGGAGAATCGGGCAAATCCTATAGTGCGGGTGCCGTTGTTGTGACGACCGGCACATTTTTACGCGGCATCATCCATCGAGGCGATGAGCGCATACCTGCTGGTCGTATTGGAGAGCAGCCCGCTATCAAGCTTGCTGAACGACTATATGGTCTTGGCCTGGATATGGGTCGTTTGAAAACGGGAACCCCAGCGCGAATCCACAAGGACTCTATAAACTGGGATGGAATGGAAAAGCAGGAAGCGGATGCGTGTCCAGAGCCCTTTTCATTCCTGACCGATGAAATCAAAACCCCGCAAATTGCTTGCGGGATCACATATACGACTGAAGAAACGCATCGAATCATCGCAGAGAATCTTCAGAAGTCGGCGGTCTATTCAGGAGCAATTGCCGGACGTGGCCCACGCTATTGTCCATCGATTGAAGACAAGGTTGTCCGGTTTGCAGACCGTACCAGTCATCAGATTTTCCTAGAGCCCGAGGGACTTGATGATGAGCGCGTCTATCCGAATGGTGTCTCGACTTCACTTCCAGCGAATGTTCAGGAAGCCTTTCTCAAGACCATCCCGGGATTGGAAAACGTGAAAATCCTCACGCCCGGCTATGCCATAGAATATGACTATGTAGACCCACGAGAGCTCACGGCGAGTTTGGAAGTCAAGCGATTGGCGGGATTGTTCCTGGCAGGTCAAATCAATGGAACAACCGGATATGAGGAAGCCGGTGCGCAAGGATTGCTGGCAGGTCTGAATGCGGCGCGTCTGGCAGGAAACCAGGATCCTGTTCGCTTTGATCGGTCACAGGCCTATATTGGTGTGATGGTGGACGACCTGATTACGCGTGGCGTGTCTGAGCCATATCGCATGTTCACCTCGCGGGCCGAATATCGGCTGACCCTGCGTGCCGACAATGCAGATCAGCGGTTGACGCCCATGGCGATGGATTGGGGTATCGTTTCGTCATCTCGCCGTGCGGCGTTTGAAAAGAAGCAGTCCGAATTGAGCTTGTGCAGGTCGATCCTTCAGGACAACAAATTGTCACCGAATGAAGCCGCCAAGCATGACATCAAGATCAATCTTGATGGGCGTAAACGCACGGCTATGGAATTGCTGGCCTATAAGGATGTGTCGTTTGATGTCCTGGCATTAATCTGGCCGCAACTGTCTGACATCGCGCCAGCCATTCGCGAGCAGATGGAAATCGAAGCGCTTTATGCTGGATATATGCAGCGTCAGGAAATGGACATTGCCGCTTTTCGCAAGGACGAAAATCTCGTTATCCCGGATGCGTTGAACTATGATGATGTTGGTGGTCTTTCTAATGAGGTGAAATCCAAGCTCACAGCAGCGCGTCCAGCGACATTGGGTCAGGCCTCGCGAATTGAAGGTGTTACTCCAGGTGCGATTGCAGCACTACTGCCGTTTGTCAAAAAGCAGACCGGTAAGACCGGATCATGAACTGGCCAGAATGTGATGCAGATGGATTTGGTGCCGAAGATATTCTGCGCCTGACAGATGTTTCACGTGAAACATTGGAACGAATCGCTACAGTCATAAATGTTCTGGATCGCTGGCGCACGACCTACAATCTAATAGGGCCGTCAGAGCGCGATCATTTGTGGAGGCGCCATGTGCTGGATTCAGTGCAGATTTGGCCTTATCGCTGCGCGGAGACTTCCGCCTGGATAGACCTGGGTTCAGGTGCCGGGTTTCCAGGGCTGATAACGGCATGCATGGCTGCATCCACAAATTCCAGCTTTACGCTTGTTGAGTCGTCCGGGAAGAAGGCGAGTTTTTTACGGGCCGCGAGCCGCGAAGCAGATCTATCGGTAACCGTCAAATCTGAGCGGATTGAAAGCGTTTCACGTGAAACATTTCAGCATGTCTCATCAAGAGCGCTTGCCAGTTTGCCGCGACTCCTTGATTATGCAGATCGATTCCTCGATCCGGAGGGTTGTTGTATTTTCCTGAAAGGGAAAGGCGTAGAGGACGAAGTCGGAGACGCGCAGAAAGCGTGGCTCTTTCAACATGACACGCATCCAAGTCTAAGTGACCCTGAAGGGCGCGTGCTAATCATTCGTGAGCTGACGCGAAAAGTGACATGACCCGTATCATCACCGTTGCGAACCAAAAGGGCGGCGTGGGCAAGACCACAACGTCCATCAATCTGAGCACCGCTCTGGCGGCGACAGGAAAACGTGTTCTGGTCCTGGATTTCGATGCCCAGGGAAATGCCTCTACAGGCCTCGGCGTCCCCAAGGACGCCCGCGATATCACATCCTATGACGTGATCATCGACGGGATGGACCTGCAACAAGCCATCATTCAGACGAAGATTCCCAATCTGGATATCATTCCGGCCGATGACAGCATGGCTGCTGTGGAAACGAAACTCGCCACAGATCCTCAAAGATCATACCGGTTTCGCAATGCGGTTCGCTCATATCGTGAAGCGGTCGAGCGCGGGGAGATGAAGGCCTATGATTATTTCTTCATTGATTGTCCGCCATCACTGAGTTCTCTCACGATCAACGCAATGACCGGGTCAAATGCTGTGCTCGTTCCGCTCCAGTGTGAATTTCTGGCGCTGGAGGGACTGACCCAATTGATGCGGACAGTGGAGGTTGTACGCGGTGCTTTGAATCCGGATCTTGAAATCCAGGGTGTGGTTCTGACCATGTATGACAAGCGCAATTCCCAATCCGATCAGGTGGCGAGTGATGTGCGGTCATACTTTGGGGCGAAGGTCTATCAGACCGTCATACCAAGAAATGTTCGTCTGTCCGAAGCGCCAAGCTTTGGTAAACCTGCTTTGTTGTATGATCACAAATGTGCAGGCAGCGAAGCATATATTCGGCTTGCAAGCGAATTGATCACTCGAGAACGGGAGCGAGAAACAGCGTGAGCACACAGCCAAAGATAGTCGAGACATCCGCCAAACCATCACGTCTTGGTCGCGGTCTCATGGACCTGATCGGCGAGCAGGCAATTGCTGCTGGACCCGTTGAAGCCGGTAAGGAAGCCGCAAATCTGGGACCTTCGGTCGAGATTCCAATCGACGCGATTACGCCAAACCCTAAACAACCGCGCCGTGTCTTCAACGAGAAGGATCTCATCGAGCTCAGCAACTCGGTCAAATCCAAGGGGATCATTCAGGCCATTCTGGTCAGACCGGATCCAGAGAAGGACGGCCAATACCAGATTGTAGCCGGTGAACGTCGTTGGCGTGCAGCTCAGCGCGTGGGATTGAAGTCCATTCCTGCTGTTGTTCGCAAGCTGGATGATCTGGAAATTCTCGAGATTGGTATTATCGAGAACGTGCAACGCGCCAATCTGAACCCGATTGAAGAAGCAGAAGCCTATTATGCGCTGGTCAAACGCTTTGGTCATACCCAGGACGTACTGGCCGAGCAGGTTGGTAAAAGCCGCTCCTATATCGCAAACTCACTGCGCCTATTGAATCTGCCTGAAGATGCCCGTCAGTTGATGATGCAGGATGACAGCGTGACAGCAGGTCATGCACGCGCGGCCTTGTCCGCTCCGGATCCGATGATCGTTATTGATGAAGTGCTGAATAAGGGCCTGTCAGTGCGCCAGGCCGAAAAGTTTGCACAACAGCTACGTATCCAGGAAAGCGGTGTTGGAAGTGCGATGCGGCAATCCAAGACGATGCCTGATGACGAAGACGTGGATACCAAGGCACTGGAAATCGACCTGGCAGAGAAACTCGGACTTGATGTCGAGATCCGTCGCAAGAAGGATGGTCGGGGCGGTGAACTTCGAATTCGCTACCGCAAGCTCGAACAACTTGATGAATTGTGCAGGCGATTAAGTTCGGGCCGCAAGAATATCTAGGTGTTCTTGCGACCGGCCTTTTCCTCGACACCGGAAATGCCCTGGCGTGCTTCGAGAGCCTTTGCAACATCATCCAGTGACACGCCGCGTGACCTGAGCGCCACAAACAGGTGGTAAAGCAGGTCAGCGGCTTCCGAGGCGGCTTCCTCTTGTGTACCAGCGGCGATGGCAAGCGCTGCTTCCACACCTTCTTCACCCAGCTTTTTCGCGCATTTGACAGGTCCGTCCTGCAGCAGTTTTGCTGTCCAGGATGGCTTGTCAGTTTGTGGATCACTGGCACGGGCATCAATGGTTGTTGCAAGATGGGCGAGTGCGCCGGATAGACGATCAATGGATGACAGGGGGGTGGACATGGTCGCTCCTTGGAAGGTCTGGGCGAAACAAGGTGTCAGGGCAGTGGCCGCACTGGCGCGCCAGCATCATTCAGGGCTGAACGCGCCTGGGCTATCGTGGCTTCGCCAAAGTGAAATATCGAGGCTGCCAGAACAGCATTGGCACCGCCTTCCAATATGGCAGGCGCAAAATCATCCACGCCGCCAGCGCCACCTGATGCAATGACAGGGATGGAAACAGCATCTGTGATGGCCTTTGTCAGCGCGATGTCGAAACCCGACTTGGTGCCATCGCGATCCATGGAGGTAAGAAGGATCTCACCTGCGCCCAACTCGGCGACCAGTTTTGCAAATTCCACGGCATTGCGTCCAGAAGACTTGCGGCCACCATGTGTATAGACGCCCCATCCATCACCTTCGCGACGGGCATCAATGGCGATCACAACTGCCTGTGAACCAACCTTGCGTGCGCAGGCGCGTACGAGGTCGGGATCGGTTACAGCAGCGGTATTGATCGCGCATTTGTCTGCCCCGGCAGCTAACAGGGTGACCATGTCATCGGGAGACCGCACGCCGCCGCCAACCGTAACCGGCATGAAGCACTGGTCAGCCGTGCGCTCAATGACATCCAGCATGGATGCCCGGCCTTCATGGCTGGCAGTGATGTCGAGAAAGCAGAGTTCATCCGCGCCTTGCTCATCATAGGCCTTGGCAAGCGCAACCGGGTCACCAGCATCGCGCAGGTCCACGAAGTTCACACCCTTGACGGTGCGCCCATCCTTTACGTCCAGACATGGAATGATGCGTGTTTTCAGCATGACCAGCGTTGTGGCGTTTTTCGATGAACGTCACAAGTCCAAATTCCCGAGACGAACCTGAATTTTGGATCTACTCGGATGGCTCGGTTTGATCAAGCTGTTCGTCCGGCGTCATCAATGTCTCTGAATTTTCCGAAATGATTGGCTGGTCTACATCGAAATTTGCTGGTGTCGCGGCATTGGCTGGAAGGGCGGGGGCTGCACTTGCTTGAGGGCTTTGCAGACCATTATAGGCCTGCTTCTTGTCGATACGCTGATAGGCAAATGATCCGATGATATTTTGGGTGTCTGCAGACCGGCTGGAACCAAGATATTGGACCCTCCATTGAGAATTCTGTTTCATTTCAATAGCTTCCAGAACCTGGTAGACTGAATCTCCCTTGCCTTCCTGACGCAGTTCTGCCCAACTCAGCGATCCGTCGGAATCCGGCCCTAAACAAGCAACAATCTTTGATGTTTTCAAGCCACTGGTCGCCAGATTGCTGGGATCGCCCTTGATGTAGCTGATGACAGCTCCATCGCGCGCAATCGTTCGAACATCATCAGGATTCAGCAGGTCTCGCCTCACGAGTGCACCATCATTGGAGCGTTCGACCGCATAGCGTGTCGTACGGGCTGAATTCTCGCCAGTTTGGGGGTTTCGCGAAGCACCGCCACCTTCCCAAAAGCCGATGGATGCGTCGGTGATGGCATCCAGGCAGGCTTCAGAGACTGCGGTTTCCTGACCCGTTGATCCATTTACGTCACAGGCAGCGAGCAGGAGTAATGTCATGGGTGCAGCAAGTAGAGCGCGCGTCATTGGTATAGCCTCCCAGCCATGGTGGTTTCATGGTTAAACCAAACTGAAGGCAAAAAGGTTCCGAAGGTGGGTTCGGAAGGAGAGGGTGGTCAGTGCCCGGCCGCAAGCTCAATGGCGGTGGCGGGATCAATATCGCCATCGTAAAGAGCACGGCCCAATATGCTGCCGTGGATCCTTGCGCCAGGATAAGCCATGAGATGGCGAATATCCTCGACATCCTTCACACCGCCCGAAGCAATGATCGGGATGGCAACACTATCTGCAAGCTGTCCTGTTGCCATGACATTGACGCCGGTCTTCATGCCATCCCGGCCGATATCGGTGAAGATGATTGCAGCCACACCGCAATCCTCGAATTTCCGGGCCAGATCGACCACGGGCAGGTCTGTGGCTTCAGCCCAGCCTTCGACGGCGACATGGCCACCAATGGCATCAATGCCAACAGCGACCTGACCGGGAAAAGTGCGTGCTGCTGTTTTCACAAAGTCTGGATCACGCACGGCAGCAGTACCAAGGATCACGCGAGAAATGCCGGCATTCAGCCAGTTTTCCACGCCTGCCATGTCCCGAATGCCACCACCCAATTGCACAGGAGCGTTCGTTGCGGACAATATTGCCTTGACGGCTCCCGTATTCGCGGACTGGCCAGCAAAGGCACCATTAAGGTCTACGACATGCAGATTGCCAAAGCCCATCCTGGCAAATTGCGCGGCCTGATCGGCAGGATCATTGTTGAAGGTGGTGGCCTGGTTCATGTCACCTTTGATCAGGCGAACACAGGCACCGTCCTTGAGGTCTATAGCGGGGTAAAGTTCCATTCGGCTCGTCTAGATCAAAGGCGAGGGAAGGGCAATCTAGGGATTCCATTTCAGGAAGTTTGACAGGATTTTCTGGCCGGTTTTCTGGCTTTTTTCCGGGTGGAACTGTGTACCGAACATATTGTCGCGCATGACAGCGGCAACGAATGACCCACCATAGTCGAAGGTGGCGGCGATGTGATTCTCATCTTCGCAGGACATTGCATAGCTGTGTGTGAAATAGACATGGGGATTATCGCCCAGATCCGCGAGTACAGCATGTGAGCGTGGAAAGATTTCGTTCCAGCCCATGTGAGGAATGGCCAGTTCGCTGTCCCACGGCTCAAGACGATCAACAACGCCTGGAATCCAGCCCAAACCATCTGTTTCGCCATCCTCCAGACCCAGACTGGCGAGCAATTGCATACCCACACAGATGCCAAGAAAGGGACGGCCATTGTGTCTGACGGCTTCTGTCAATGCATCAATGACGCCGGGGCGAGACTGAAGTCCCGCCATGCAATCGGCATAATGCCCAACGCCGGGCAAGACGATGCGGTCCGCGCCGAGGATGTCTTCCGGGTCGGCAGTCATCAGGATCTTTGCATCAAGTTCGATCAACTCGGCCGAGCGGGCGAGGGCACGTGAGGCTGACCTGACATTGCCAGCGCCATAATCGATCAGCGCTATAGTGGTCACCACAATCACACTCCAATCGTGTTTGAGGTTATGTTCAGAGTGCGCCCTTGGTCGATGCAGCCTGACCCTTGAGGCGTTCGTCCGGTGACACAGCCATTCGCAATGCTCGTGCGAGGGCCTTGAAACAGGCTTCGGCGATATGGTGACTGTTGACGCCATACAGGCATTCAACATGCAGGCATGTACCGGAATTCATCGCGAAGGCATGGAAGAATTCCTTGAAGAGCTCTGTATCGACATCGCCCACCTTGTCTCGTGTGAAATCCACGCGCCAGATCAGATAGGGGCGATTGCAAAGATCCATTGTGGCGCGGGCCAGCGTTTCATCCATCGGAATATATGCATGCCCGAATCGCTGGATCCCGGAAAATCCACCGCTCTTGCCGGTCAGCGCTTCCCTGATTGCAACCCCCAGGACGATACCGACATCTTCCATTGTATGGTGAAAATCGATGTGCAGATCGCCTTTGCATTCAATGTCCATATCGATGGAGGAATGCTTGGCGAGGCTTTCGAGCATGTGGTCGAAAAAACCGATACCGGTTGATATATTCGAAGCGCCGACACCATCGACATCGACACGCACCTTGATCTGCGTCTCTTTGGTCTCACGGGATTTTTCAGCTGAACGGGCAGATTTGGCCATGCTGTTTCCAAGGTCTCCTTAAGGAGTGGTTACTTCCTGTTCACTCTTTTACGGTCTGAGTGAAAGAAATGAAGTCTAAACGATGCTCTGGAGTAAAGGGCAAGGCTTAACTCCTTTCTAAGACCGGACCGTGCGATGCCTGAAAACGCAGATTTTGGGATTAAGAAGATCAAGGGTAAAGCCCTTTTATCCAGAATCAGTCGACCTGCCAAACATGCGGCAGGTGCTGCACTGATTGTGCTGGCGACTGCGACTGTCGTGGCATTGGAGCGTGAAGCCGATCATTCCGGCCATGATGCAATATCCGGACAGCTCAATCTGAACCGTGATGCCCGGATCATGTCCGATCTTTTTCAGACGCCGGAGTCCGGCTCTGACTTTGCTGAACTTGATCGCATTGCGCGCATATTCCTCAAGGATACAGATATTGACAGCATAAGGATTTTCGGACCGACAGGGGATGTCTGGGTTTCCGCCGGAGTGCCTGGTGCATTTGAAAATGATGCGGATGTGCAGCGCTTGATCCACGCCTCTACGGGTTCATTCAGTCGTGACGGTCGAATATATCTGGCGCTTCCGATGGATCAGGGAGGTGAGCAACAAGGAACAATACTGGTTCGAACGACCTTCAGTTATGGTGTGGCGCATATAAAATCGGGCATGTGGAAATCTGCCTTGCTGGCATTGTTCTGTGCCCTGTTCGCTGCGTTGCTTGTTTATTCATTGTCCCGACGCTCCAAATCGTTCATCGATCTTGCAACCGCAGCAATCAAGCAGATCAAGCCTGGTAGTGCTGATACCGTTCTTGATGATCTTTCGGAGATAGACCCGAAACTGTCCGAAAGCATGATGTCTCTGGTTGGCCAATATGAAGCCGCGATCTTTACGCATCAGCGAGCGGCTGTAACCGATCCTGCAACAGGCCTCATGAACCGAATCAATTTCATGAATCTGATCGACGACAAGATCAAGATATACGGTGATAGATCCGTTGTACTTGGTTTGATCGATATCAACCGGTTTCGGCGCCTCAATGATCAGATCGGTGTGAAGCGGGCGGATGAGGTTCTCGCATTGATAGGCCGCCGATTGCGCGATCAGGTCGAGATTGCGGATCGTTCAGTTCGCCCGGACCTGTACGGGACTGCACCCTGTCAGCTTGGTCGGTTGAATGGCGACCAGTTTGCCATGCTAATTCCGATGGCTGATGAAAGCCTGGCCACCGAAATGATCAGTTCTGTCGTCGGTGGATTTTTGAAACCTTTTGAAATTGATGGCAGGAAGATCGAGATTTCAGTCTCAACAGCCGCAGCGATCGCACCCAGAGATGCGCTCAGCGGCTTTGATTTGCTGAAACAGGCAGAAATGGCACTTGAGCGATCCAAGTTCGATCGTATGACGAAGCCGTTCTTCTATAATCGGTCCATGGCCGAAGAAGCCAATTCACGCGTTCGCATGGAAGATGAAATTCGCCGCGGTGTAGAAAACGGCGAATTCATTGCTGTGTTCCAGCCCAAGGTCGAATTTGAATCGAACAAGGTTGTGGGTGCTGAAGCACTGGCGCGATGGCGCCGTGCGGATGGGTCAGCGGTTTCACCTGGTCGGTTCATCCCGATTGCCGAGGAATTGGGTCTGATCTCCAAGATCGGGATCGCAGTCCTTCGCGATGCATGTATGGAAGCGGCGCGATGGCATGGTGATAATCAGGATGTGCGCATTGCCGTGAATGTCTCGCCTCATCAGTTTGAAGATCCGGAATTCATCCCGGCCATTTATGAAGCCCTGGATGAAAGTGGTTTGTCACCGGACCGTCTCGAACTGGAAATCACCGAAAGTGTCGCGGTGGAAGATCCAGACAAGGTGGCCCGCGTCATGCGACCCCTGCGGGCGAGGGGAGTGCGGCTTGCCATAGATGATTTTGGAACCGGTCATTCCAACTTCACAACAGTCACCCGATTACCCTTTGATGTCTTCAAGATCGATCAGCAATTCGTACGAGCGCTCAATGAAGATCCGCATGCGCCTGCCATTATCGAGATGATTCTGGCGATGGCGGAAGCGCTCGGGCAGGAGACCGTCGCCGAGGGAGTTGAAACCGAAGAGCAGTACAAATTCCTGAAACGGCGCGATTGCACGATCGGTCAAGGCTATTATTTCTCACCGCCTTTGCCGGGCCATGAGTTCCGGGCTTTTCTGCGTCACTGGAAGGCAACTTCGGGCTCTGCACGGCTAACTGGCGCAGCCTGAACGACATTGTGCACTTGATCCGCCGCTTCGGGCAGTCCACCTAATGGTGGAGCAAATTGCGGGAGATCCGGTATGGCGACTGACAGCTTTACTCAGAACTGGCACGGCACAACCATTCTGGCTGTCCGAAAGCCCGGCAAACTTGTCGTCATTGGTGATGGTCAGGTTTCGATGGGCAACACAGTCATGAAGGGCAATGCCCGCAAGGTGCGTCGAATAGGCGAGGGTGGACAAATCATCGCGGGATTTGCCGGTGCAACTGCGGACGCATTCACACTGTTTGAGCGGCTTGAGCTGAAGCTGGAACGATTTCCGGGGCAATTGCAACGCGCCGCGGTCGAATTGGCGAAAGATTGGCGCACGGACAAATATCTTCAAAAGCTGGAAGCATTGCTTATCGTTGCGGACAAGCATGTGACGCTGGTTCTGACCGGTTCAGGCGATGTTCTGGAGCCCGAACATGATGTGGTGGCAATCGGATCAGGTGGCAATTTTGCGCTCTCGGCGGGTCGGGCCCTGTTCGATTATGAAGATGATGCTGAAATCCTTGCCCGGAAAGCGATGAAGATTGCAGCTGATGTCTGCGTCTACACAAATGAGAATACCACGCTTGAGATGCTGGAGCTTTAGGCCATGTCCGAGCGAGAGGCATTGGAACAGGCGATAAAAGACGGTGTGGTCTCTGCAGATCAGGCTGAGCAGCTTCGCCATTACCTGGCGCGGGGAGGGGACCCCCTTGGCGGGCAAGACCCCGAAAACCTGAAATTCCTCTCATCTTTCAACGACATTTTCCTGACATTAGGTCTGATGATCCTGATGACGGGCGTCTTCATCGCGGCTCTGGTCATTTTCATGGGGACGCCGGATTACGCGCTTATACCGGTCCTTGTGGGGACGGTTGTTGCGGGTGTGGCATGGGCGCTGGCCGAATATTTCGGACGCAAGCGCAGATTGTCCCTTCCGACCATGGCCCTGGCGACAGTGTTCTGCTTTTTTGGCGGCCTCGCGTTTGGTGCCCTGCTTATCAAGATGGGCCTGGGTGACATCAAGAATGAGTTCTTTCGTGCCGCGGCAAATGGTGACGGCGCAGAACGGGAAATCTTCAAATTATTCCGTGCACAGGCCATTTCCGGTGCATATTGGGCTCAACTGGGTGCGGCGCTTTGTGCGCTGGCATTTTATTTTCGGTTTCGACTACCGTTCTCCTTGTTCCTTCTCGCGGTCATAGGGGCGATGGCGTTCTATACTTTTCTTGCGGATGTGGCCGGGCTGGAAACTCTGGGCGGCGGAGCCATGCTCGCTGCAGGCCTTGCAACCCTTGTAGCTGCAATGACCTTTGATGCCTTTGACCCGACTCGTGCGACGCGGCAGTCCGATAATGCTTTCTGGCTGCATCTGGCGGCGGCACCACAGATCATGCTCGGCTTGCGATTCATGATCATCGGCCCCTCGATTGAAAGTTCATCATCATCTGCTGTCGTGATGCTGCTGGCATTGCTTGCGGTGGGATTGTTATCGCTGGCACTGAACCGCCGCGCCCTGATTTTCTCCGGATTGGTGACGTTTACCCTGGTTGTATTCTCATTGGCGCGCCAATCGGGCCTGTCCGGATTTGAACTTGCGATGTGGCCATTGCTGATCGTCGGCGTGAGTGTGGTCCTGTTGGGCGCTGGCTGGGGTACGGCCCGGCGTATTGTGCTGGCGATTATTCCAGAACACTCATTGCTTTCCCGATTGTTTCCGTCCGAAGACCTGTTGAAAGGCAATTCGAAGACCTCATGACTGAATTTTCCCCCCGCGAGATCGTATCTGAACTGGATCGGTTCATCATTGGCCAGCCAGACGCCAAGCGTGCTGTTGCCCTTGCACTGCGCAATCGCTGGCGCCGCAAGCAGCTGGAAGATGACCTTCGTGAGGAAGTCACGCCCAAGAATATTTTGATGATCGGGCCGACGGGTGTGGGCAAGACTGAGATCTCACGCCGACTTGCGAAACTGGCGCAGGCACCTTTTCTCAAGGTCGAGGCAACGAAGTTCACGGAAGTCGGCTATGTCGGGCGCGATGTGGAACAGATCATTCGCGACCTGGTCGAGGCCGCGATTTCCATGGTGCGCGAAACCAAGCGTAAGGATGTTCGCGCGCAGGCGCAAAGTGCTGCCGAGGAACGCGTGCTTTCAGCGATTGTAGGTGCCGATTCCTCTTCAAAGACCCGTGATGCTTTTCGTATCAAGCTTCGCAATGGGGATTTTGACGACAAGGAAATCGAGATCGAGGTTTCCGATAATGCCTCACCGCTTCAGGGGATGGATATACCGGGCCAGCCAGGGTCGTCGGTTGGAATGATCAATCTAGGTGATCTTCTCGGCAAGGGGTTTGGCGCGCGCAAGAAAACCATCACGTCGACCGTCAAGGACGCTTATCGCCCTCTGGTAGAAGAAGAATCCGATAAACTGATTGATCAGGACATGATCACGCGCGAAGCCATTCACGCGGTTGAGGAAGATGGCATCGTCTTTCTCGACGAGATCGACAAGGTTGCGGCGCGCAAGGACAGGGGAGGGGCGGATGTCTCGCGTGAAGGTGTCCAGCGTGATCTTCTACCTTTGATAGAAGGTACGACCGTCGCCACGAAATATGGGGCTGTGAAAACAGACTATATCCTGTTTATCGCTTCGGGCGCATTTCATGTAGCCAAACCATCGGATCTGTTGCCGGAACTACAGGGCCGCTTGCCGATCAGGGTTGAACTACAGGCACTGACGCGGGACGACTTCCGGCGGATTCTAACCGAGCCGGAAGCCAGCCTGATCCGCCAGTACAAGGCATTGATCGCAGCTGAAGGCATGACCATCGAATTTGAAGAGGCAGCAATAGAAAAGATTGCTGATCTGGCGGTTCAGGTGAATGACACGGTGGAGAATATCGGAGCAAGGCGCCTGCATACGGTCATGGAGCGTTTGCTGGAAGAGATTTCCTTCACGGCCCCGGATCGTTCCGGTGAGACGTTCTCGATCACGGCCGACTATGTTCAGGAAAAGGTCGGCGATTATGCGGGTGACACCAATCTGTCGAAATTCATCCTTTAGGATACACAGGCTTAGGCATGCCTATATATGAGGAACCGCCATCTGTTCTGGAGGGCCAATCGTTTCGGGCGGGTCTCGGCAAGTCCGCTGCTTATTTCTTTGCATCCAGCATAATTGCAGTGTGGTGTCTGATTGCGTTGTTGAACCTTAAAATGGATATCCTGCCGCTGAGTCTGGTTGTCTTCATCTGTGGAATAAGCACGCTGATCATGGTGCTTATGGCCTATCGGATGATCTGGCGACCCGTCATGATTCATGTCGACAAGAGCGGCATTTATCTGAAATCATTCGATGCATTGATACCCTGGAAAGCGCTTCAGGGTGCCAGATTGACAACCGTCCAGCTGCAGAAGAGCGGGACCGGGCGCGGCAAACAGCTCGTAGAACTTGTGCCAGCCGACCCACTTCATGCGTCCCTGAAATCGCAATCATTACAATCAAGTCGTTCAGTAAACCATATGATTGGCCTGCCAGATTACTGCATTTCAATGGATACAATTGATGGCTCCAATGCCATGTTGCTGGCAGCCTTGTCCTTTCATGTGAAGATTTTACCGCATGTCCGCGCAGATGTTTGATGATTGTTAAAGATAATGCGTGAAAATCATCAGAAGACTATCACTGCCAAGAAATTGCTGTATTTCGAGATCAGACAAGAAGAACAAAGCGGCGATGCACGCCGTCTCAGACCGGAAATCAGGGAAGAAAGTATATTTTGATGAGCAACACCACCGACCTCCGCCATTGGCGGAAGGCCCTGGCGCCTTATCAGCAACCGTCATTGAAGCGCTCCATACTGGAAATCTTCCTGACTGTTATTCCACTTTTCGCCATTTGGGGTGCTGCATGGTTTGCGGTGTCTCAGGGCTATTGGCCGATTGCGCTCGCACTTTGCCTGCCTGCGGGGTTCTTCCTCGTACGTTTGTTCATCATTCAGCATGATTGCGGGCACCGTTCCTATTTCCGCAATCGCTGGGCAAATGACTGGACAGGCCGCATTCTGGGTGTGTTGACGATGACGCCGCATGGCTATTGGCGGCGCTCTCACGCCGCACACCACGCCACATCGGGCAATCTTGACCGTCGCGGGCTGGGTGCTGTTGATACGCTGACCGTTGAAGAATACCGCGCATTGTCGCCACTCAAGCGTTTTGGCTACCGGTTATATCGTCACCCTGTAGTGATGTTTGGTGTGGGGCCGACCTTCATGTTTGTCCTGCAAAACCGCATCCCCTATGGCATGTTCAAGGATGGATGGCGTGTCTGGGCAGACTCCATCTCTCACAATATCATGCTGGTTGCATTCATGGCCGGACTGTTCATGGTCGGTGGCTGGCAGCTTGCGCTGCTGATTTTCGTGCCGACGGTGATATTGGCAGCATCAATTGGTGTCTGGCTGTTTTACGTGCAGCATCAGTTCGAGGATACTTATTGGGAACGCCAGGCCGAATGGGATCTGGGTGCAGCCGCACTGACGGGATCATCTCATCTTGTACTTCCTGGTCCTCTGCCATGGTTGACCGGCTATATCGGCATTCACCACGTCCACCATCTGTCGGCACGTATTCCGTTCTACCGATTGCCAAAAGTCATCAAGGATCATCCCGCGCTGGAAGACATGAGCCGGATGAAACTTTCCGAAACACTGAAATGCACCGGATTGGCATTGTGGGATGAAGCGAGCAAATCGCTGATCACCTTCCGACAGGCCCGTCGCATGGCAAATGCGCCGCGCATTGCAAAAGCAGCCTGACGCCAGTTTTACCGCTTTTGAGTAGAATGATGGTCCGTCCGAATGAAATATTCGGGCGGACTTTAATGTGCAGGCCTAAAGCCCCGGTAGCGGTTTTCTCGGAGCTTTCAGGCGGCGCTTGGTCTTGTGGCCTTCGCCTTCCTTACCCGTGACGGTCTGCCCGCGCATGTAGTTGCGTTGCCAGCGTTCCTTCTTGGCGTTTTCCTCACCTGCGGCCAGACGCTTGAGGAAGTCACCCCGGCTCAGTGACCAGGCGCTGTATTCTTCCTTGAGCACGCGATTGTCGTCCAGCATGCGTAATGTGGGCTGAATCTCTTCCAGCTTGTGATGCTCCATCAGTGTGATGAAGGCGAAGGGCTCGCCCTTTTCAAAGCGAACGCGTCCGGGCCGTGTGAATTGCCAATTCATTGTGAAAGGGAAGGGGAGCCAGTCCGTCTCGACCAGCCCAGTCAGGGGTGCAATGCCATCCTTGGCTTCATTGGGAGGACCCGACACCCAGACACCCCAGCCGGGCGGTGTCTTGAAAAGGTGGCCCGTGTGAAAGGTCACTATGCCTTTTCTGAAATGGCTGTCGGCAACATTCTTGACGGGCGGCCAGTGTTCATCAGCAGTGATGGTGATGTTCTCTTCCATTGGGCCACCATCCCATTCCATGGTCAGGCCGACCTGGCAGAGGATTTCCCAGCCGGTTGAATTGGCCATGGTCAGCGGCAGGCAGCGATAGGGGTGACGGTCAGTAAACGCATCCATCCAGGCACGGCGGGGATTGCCCGGCACGATTTCCGGTACGAATTCATGTATCTTGTAGCAATCAAGGCGCATGGCGATGAATCCCTCAAACATTGCTTGTCAGCCCACGAAAAAGCAGGATGCCGTAAAATCGGCAAGCCCCGTAGCCTTTTATTCGTAACGCTGTATTTCCGATCCTGAATTCCAGATTCCGTGTTGAACGTGCTGAAGGTATGAGTTCCGTCGGTACGCAAAGATGAGACCCAATAATGCTGATACCCGAGACCGATGATTTCTCTCGCGCACCGGAAAAGCAGGTGTTTGACTGGCTGGAGCAGCACGGGATCGAACATCATACGACGACACATGCACCGACATTCACGGTCGCTGAATCGGCGAATGTGAAAGCCGATATGCCAGGAGGGCATACCAAGACGTTGTTTTTGAAGGACAAGAAGGGCAATCTGGTTCTTGTCAGTGCCTGGGCTCATAGCCAGTTGCCACTCAACAAGCTGCACAGGCTGATCGGCACGCAACGCCTGTCATTCACGAAAGCAGACCTCTTGTGGGAGGTCCTCAAGGTTACGCCGGGATCAGTTTCGGCGTTTACCCTGATCCATGATGTCGAACAGGAGGTGAAGTTCGTACTCGATACGAAGCTGATGGAATATGACTGGGTGAATTTTCATCCACTGCGATGCGACATGACGACCCGGATTTCGCGTGACGACCTGGTACGTTTTATTCGGACAACGGGCCGCGAACCGGAAAGCATCGACTTTTCCACCTTGCCATAGGCGTTGAACCCATTGCGTCCGGGTGTAATTGAAACCATCTAGACAACAAGATGACAGGCGGGGACAAGCATACATCCGCCATACACATGAATTGGAGGCCGTTCTCATGGATATTTCAACTGGCGGTGTCGCCGGAGCGCTTATTTCGGACAGCACAGATCAGCGCTTCATGCAGGATGTAATTGAAGCATCCAAGGACTCGGTTGTCCTGGTCGATTTCTGGGCACCTTGGTGTGGTCCCTGTAAACAGCTGACCCCGACGCTGGAAAAAGTGGTCAATGAAGCGGGTGGGGCAGTGCGCCTCGTCAAGATCAATATTGATGAAAACCAGGGCGTGGCTGGTCAGATGGGGGTTCGCTCGGTTCCGACTGTGTTCGCCTTCAAGGATGGAAAGCCGGTTGATGGATTTCAGGGTGCGCAGTCGGAAAGTCAGATCAAGGATTTCCTCAAACGCATTGGCGGCGGCGGAATGGCCGAGCAGATTGAACAGGCGCTGGCAGTTGCACAGCAGGCCTTTCAGGGCGGCGATCTCACACAGGCAGCGGAAATCTACAGCCAGATCGTCCAGGCTGCGCCGGATAATGTCGAGGCCATTGCCGGTTTGGCGCGGGTTTATTTCGCTTCGGGTGATGCAGATCGCGCGCGCGCCATCATTGATATGGCACCGGAAGATCAGAAGTCAGATCCAGCCATCAAATCAGTGTTGACCGCATTGGAATTGTCTGGCGATGGGACTTCGTCTGATGATCTTGGAGAATTGCGCGCAACTGTAGAGGCCAATCCTGACGATTGTGAAAGCCGCTTTGAGCTGGCCAAGGCGCTCTCGGCAAAATCCGATCATGAGGGTGCTGCCGACCAATTGCTGATGATCCTGGAAAAGGACCTTGATTGGAATGAAGGTGCGGCCAAGGAGCAGTTGTTGAAGATTTTTGAAGCTGCCGGACCGAAGGCAGATGTCAGCAAATCAGGCCGGCGTCGCTTGTCGGCATTGTTGTTCAACTAGTGGGCCAGATCAAAGAAAAACCAGATGAGCGGGTATCGGGGGCTGGACTCACCGGGTTTTGGACCCATGTCTTTAGGGAAATACCGAGACAGGAGTAGAGCGCGTGAACGCCCCGGTTTACAGGAAAGCGACAGACCTGCCGGAAACAATCACATTGTTTCCGCTCAGCGGTGCCTTGCTGTTTCCGCGCGCAAACCTGCCGCTCAATATTTTCGAGCCGCGTTATCTTAACATGATTGATGATGCCATGCGGGGTGACCGGTTGATCGGAATGATCCAACCAGTTTCTGCTCAGATCCAGAATGAATGTCCGGCCTTGTCACGGGTAGGGTGTGCTGGACGAATTGTCAGCTATTCGGAAACCGATGATGGTCGTTATCTGATCTCATTGAAAGGCCTTTGCCGTTTCCGACTTGTCGAAGAAACCAATGGGGGCAAGCCCTATCGACGTGCAAAAGTGGATTTTTCTTCCTTTGAAAGAGATCTTTCGACCGCTCCACCGCAAATGGATGAAGATGCCGTGCGTGAACAATTATTGGTGGCATTGAGAGGATATCTGGGCCGTAATGGACTGAATACGGATTGGTCGGCAGTTCATGGCGCACCTGTTGAAACACTGGTGCATGCACTGGCAGCCGGATGTCCGTTTGCACCAGCTGAAAAGCAGTTATTACTGGAAGCGGGAACACTTGAAGACAGGTGTGATGCACTGGCGGCACTTTTGCGCGTCAACGCATCTCAAAGTGGGGGAACCATGCAGTGAATGATCATACAGGTCCTCGATCAGTTAAAAGCGGTATCGATCCCAGGCTGCTTGAAGTGTTGATCTGCCCGGCATCACGCGGCCCGCTACGCTATGACCGTGAAACCAACGAACTCGTCTCCGAACGAGCAAGGCTGGCTTACCCTATACGGGACAATGTGCCGATCATGCTTGAAGATGAAGCACGCTCTCTGGATGACGAGACATGATGGGATTTGGGTCTGACAAGTCCGAAATGGGAAGCGCTTGGCCGCTGGAACTCAGATTCGACAAGAAGCAGGGCAAGCTGAAGCTGGCTTATGATGATGGCTTCAAGGGTGATATCCCCTTTGAGCTCCTGCGTGTGGAAAGCCCAAGCGCTGAAACACGCGGTCATGGCGGAGAAATGCCACCGCCGCCCGCTGGCAAGAAATCCGTGGGTGTAACATCGGCCCAGCCTGTCGGACGCTATGCCGTGTGTATAGAATTCGATGATGGTCATGCGACGGGGCTTTATACCTGGCCCTATTTGCGAGAGCTGGCGGCAGATGCCAAGCCCAGGATGAAAGCCTATCTGGACCGCCTGGCGGAGGCCGGTCTTAGCCGAGACTGAACGCCTTGCCACGCATTAGTCGTGGGGCATCGCCCTGTTCTCCAGATGTCTGGCGGGCAAGGAATTGTCGTGCAGGCTTTATATCACCAACTATCCCCATCCCGATTGCTGCGAGTGTGCGAATAGGGGAGGCCGCGGAAAACAGCTTGTCAAAGCCGTCCATTGCGAATGCTGTGGTCAGGACATCTGGTCTGCGGGCATCGTCATAGGCACGCAATATGTCAGTGGCACCTAAGTCCAGCCCGACACGATCTGCTTCGACAATCTTCTCTGCCATCACTGCGACATCCTTCAGGCCCAGGTTCAGGCCCTGACCGGCGAGTGGATGAATAGTGTGTGCGGAATCCCCGGCGATTGCGATGCGGTCTGCATGGAAGTTCTCCGCAACCCGCATGGTCAGTGGATAGGTATAGCGCGGCCCGGTGAGTTTGAACCCGCCAATGAAATCGCCGATGCGTTCAGCCAGTTCTGCTTCAAAGTCCGTATCCGACATGGTGCTCAACACATCTGCGACATCGCTATGTTCGGTCCAGACAAGATTGGCCATATTGTTCATGAGGGGCAGGATGGCGAGGGGCCCGGATTTCAGGAATGACTGACGAGCAGCGTTTTCGTGAGGCCGCTCAAGTGCGACGGTGGCAACGAGGCCCTTGGCGTTATAGTCATGACCGAACCAATGGATACCCGCCTGTTTGCGCACTGTTGACTCACGTCCATCGCATCCCACAAGCAAGGAGACGTGTGTCGGCGTTTTCTCTCCTGAGAATTTGAGATCAATGCCCGTGCCGGCTACAGAGATGCCGGACAAGGTACATTTTTGCTTGATCGTGATCAGGGGTTGTTCCGTCACCCGACGATAGAGCGTCCGGCTCAACAGATCTGCTTCCACCATATATCCAAGCGGCCCACCTTCATCTTCGAGATCACCTTCAGAGAAGATGATTGGATGTCCACCTGCGCTCTCGGCAGAAATATGAGTTACGCGCAAAGTGCGGGCTTCTAGAGCATCAGAAACATTGAGAGCCTGCCATATTTTCCAGCAGGAGGGAGAAATGGAATAGGCGCGACCATCAAAATCGGTGGACTGGGACATGGGTGCGGTACCGCGATCCACGACAAGGCAGGGGATTCCGGCATCTGCAAGGGCCAGTGCCAGCGTCAGGCCAACCGGACCAGCGCCGACAATACAAATCTCTGGTTTGGGGCGGGAATTTGCGCGTTGGGACATCTGGTAATCCATTTGCGGCATGATTTTGCTTAATCTGGGTGCCGCTGCTTTGGGCGAAAATTGATCAGGGCGCCTGTCGCTTGCTCAATTTCGTATGACGGAGAGTTCATGGCAACCGAAAACTTGTCGTTGGCGCACCTCCTAGGCCCTCTGTGTGCGTCATAGGCGTCTGATGGCGTTACTGTACGTGGACTTGGAGAGGGATTAAATGAAAAATATATCCGGTTGGACAGGAAGAGCAGCCCTTGCTGGTCTCCTCGCAGTGGCGGGAACAACCCCGGCGCTCGCTCAGACTGCGGAGGAAGTGGCAACAGTCGCTGCCTACGTGGATAACTCAATGCTGTTCCTGATTTCAGGACTTGTCGTCATGTTCATGGCGGCTGGGTTCTGTATGCTGGAAGTCGGTCTGGTTCGCCAGAAGAACGCTGCAACGCAGGTAACAAAGAACATCGCGCTCTACTCGATCGCAGGTATCATGTTCTACCTATGTGGTTACATGATCCTGTACCCGGGAACATGGATCATTGAGGGCGTTCTTGGAATGCCTGCCATGTGGGCACAGGGCGATGACCTGGCCACCGGATATTCGTCCGGTTCAGACCACTACTTCCAGATGGTGTTTGTTGCGACAGCAGCTTCCATCGTTTCTGGTACGGTTGCCGAGCGCATCAAACTTTGGCCTTTCCTGATCTTCACGGCCGTTCTGACGGGTTTCATCTACCCAATTCAGTGTTCCTGGCAGTGGGGCGGCGGTTTCCTCAGCGAAATGGGCTTCTCTGACTTTGCAGGTTCAACCCTTGTGCACTCCACAGGTGGCTGGGCGGCGCTGGCTGGTGCCATCATTCTTGGGCCGCGCCTGGGTAAATATGTTGATGGTCGCGTCAACCCGATGCCGGGTTCAAACATTCCAATGGCCGCTCTGGGTACATTCATCCTGTGGTTCGGTTGGTTCGGCTTCAACGGTGGTTCGCAGCTTGCTGCAGGCACGTTTGACGACATCAACGCTGTGTCCATGATCTTCCTGAACACAAACACAGCTGCTGCAGCTGGTACCGTGACAGCAATGCTTCTGACCTCGATCCTCTACAAGAAGGTCGATTCCACCATGGCATTCAACGGTGCGCTTGCAGGTCTGGTATCGATCACGGCTGAGCCGCTGACTCCGGTCATGTGGCAGGCGATCCTCATCGGTGCAGTTGGTGCGGCAATTGTAGTCTTCACGGTTCCATTGCTCGACAAGCTGAAAATCGATGATGTTGTTGGTGCGATCCCTGTACACCTGTTCGCAGGTATCTGGGGAACAATGGCTGTTCCGCTCACCAATTCTGGTACGAGCTTCGTCACTCAGCTGATCGGTGTTGTTTCAGTGGGTGCCTTTGTACTCGTCTTTTCGGCCATTATCTGGTTCATTCTCAAATTCACAATGGGTATCCGTGTGAGTGAGGAAGAAGAGATGGAAGGTCTCGACATTGGTGAATGTGGTCTGGAAGCCTACCCAGACTTCGGAAAGCAATAGTCGCGGATTGTTAGAGAAGAGCGCTACGATTTGTAATCGCTGGCGTTCTTCCGGGGGGATGAAAGGCCTGGAGCTCAGCTCCGGGCCTTTTTGTATTTATGGGACATTCAAAGGGGGGAGGGGCCCCTGTGACCCGGATCAAATGCGTGTCTGTGGATAAGTTATGACTGCGTTGTTAACTTAAAATGTCGACTTTTTAAGCAAGTCGTTTGCTTGGCGTTAAGGGCGTTTGGGCAGGGTGTGTCTCAAATGATCAACCCCAAACCCCGGAGAAGGACGCCGACATGTCATCCCAGCGCCCAGACAATTCCGATCAGAGACAGGCAAGTGCCGAATATGGCGGCCGCCGCCCCAGTGCATTGCTGCGCTTTCTGACCGGTGTGATGGCATTTTCCATTGGCGTCTTCATCTGTGGAGCCTGTGGTTCCTACATGCCATCCGACCCCAGTCTGAATGCGGCAACTGACGGGCCCGTCAATAATCTTTTTGGGTCGGGCGGTGCAATTGCCGCTGACTTGTTAACGCAGACCTTTGGTTGGACGGCCTGGCTTGCGGGCTTCGGCCTGATGGCAGCTGGCCTTCGTCGCACTTTTGCGATTGGTCCACGGCGCGGCATGCGTTGGGTATGGGGAACAGCAGCAATAACCTTTGCTGGTATCTGCCTGGCAGCCTGGCCCATTCCGGCCAATTGGCCCCTTGCCGCAGAAACTGGGCTGGGCGGTGTTGCAGGTGAGCGGCTTCTTTATCTTTTGTCGAGGCCGTTTGCGGCATTGGGACTGCCGGCACCTGACACTTGGGCGGCAACTGTGTGTGGTCTCGGCGCGATGATCAGTGCGGCGATCGCAATGGGCCTGGATGCATCTGATGCCATTGCAGTTCTTCGTACAGTGCGCCACTCATTATCCATTGCTGGGCGCGCGACTGCTAATGTTGCTGCTACAGCCGCCGCCACTGCTACACACAAGCGGGACGATGCACCAGTAGAGGTCGCTGGAACGTCGAACAATGAAGTGTCTGATCTACGCGAGCGTGCAAATTCGTTCTTCGAGAACATGGGTACGCGAAAAACAGCACAGCAAGATGCGCAATTGCCAGTAGAGGCTCCTGCAGATGATATCGCATCTCAGTTCACCGTTGCAGAGAAGGGTGTTCTCAAGCGCGTTGAAGACACACAGGAAAAAGCTCAGCAAATTCAGAGAAGTGCAGATTCTCCCGCACCAAACTTGAACCCGGCCAAGCCGGTTCAGCGCCCAGCAGCACCCGCACCGATGGCAGGACATTCACCCGCCGATCGAATCTTGCCGCCGATTGACCTTCTTGATGCACCACCACCTCGTCGCTCTGACATTGATGAGCAACGCCTTCTGGAAATGGCAGATGAACTTCAGATTGTCCTGAACGATTTTGGCGTGAAGGGGCGCATTACGGAAGTTCGTCCCGGTCCGGTCGTGACCTTGTTCGAACTTGAACCTGCGCCGGGTACCAAGTCATCTCGCGTGATCGCGCTGGCTGAAGATATTGCGCGCTCCATGAGTTCAACATCAGCGCGTGTCGCGGTTGTTCCTGGCCGTAATGCAATCGGTATCGAACTGCCCAATCCTGATCGGGAAACCGTCTATCTGCGCGATCTTCTGGCTTCGCAGGCATTTCGTCGTAACCGTGCGGCATTGCCAATGGCGCTTGGGGAAACAATCGGTGGGGAACCCACGGTTGCTGACCTTGCGAAAATGCCTCACCTGCTGATCGCGGGTACGACTGGATCGGGTAAGTCAGTGGGGATCAATGCGATGATCCTGTCGCTGCTCTACAAGCTGTCGCCGGAAGAATGCCGTTTCATCATGATCGACCCGAAAATGCTGGAATTGTCGATCTATGAGGGCATCCCGCACCTGTTGTCTCCTGTGGTGATCGATCCTCAAAAGGCGGTTGCAGCGCTCAAATGGGTCGTTCGCGAGATGGAAAGCCGCTACGAAGTCATGGCCAAGATGGGCGTGAGAAACATTTCCGGTTTCAACGCCAAGGCCTCGGAAGCACGCAAGACCGGAGAAGTCTTCACGCGCCCTGTGCAGACTGGATACAATTCCGATACGGGCGAGCCCACCTATGAGAACGAAATCATCGATATGCGCCACATGCCGCACATCGTGGTCGTGATCGATGAGATGGCCGACCTCATGATTGTCGCAGGCAAGGAAATCGAGGCACTCGTTCAGCGCCTGGCGCAGATGGCGCGTGCAGCCGGTATTCACTTGATCACCGCAACGCAGCGTCCGTCGGTGGATGTCATCACCGGTACGATCAAGGCCAACTTCCCGACGCGCATTTCCTATATGGTGACGACCAAGATCGACTCGCGCACCATTCTGGGAGAGCAGGGGGCTGAACAGCTACTGGGTCAGGGGGACCTGTTGTATCAGGCCTCTGGTGGGCGTCTTCAGCGTTTGCACGGTCCGTTTGTGTCGGATGAGGAAGTCGAGGCAATCGTGTCCCATCTCAAGGCGCTGGGTGAACCAGACTATATTGAAGGGATCACCGAAGAAGTTGATGAAGATGCGGGGTCAGTGGCTGACAATGCCTTTGGAACGTCATCAGGCGACCCGGAAGAAGACCTTTACCGCGAAGCTGTTGCAGTGGTTCGACGTGACAAGCGCGCATCGACATCCTATGTCCAGCGCCGCTTGAAGATCGGTTACAACCGGGCTGCTTCGCTCATCGAGCGCATGGAGCAGGAGGGCGTGATTTCAGGTCCTAACCATGCAGGCAAGCGCCAGATCCTTGGTGAAGACAGTGATGCCGCCTAGCGGTTTCAGACCAAATCGATTATCGGAAAGAGCGGTCCAGTGCGGCCGCTCTTTCTGCATGTGGAACTGATCAATGGCTCTATCGGAGTGGACATCCCGCAAGGCTCCCGGCGGAATTGTGCTGACGGGCGACAGGGTCGTACTGGAGCCCCTGGACATGACCATCCATGCGGATGGCCTTTTTATCGCGCTGTCCGACAAGGAGCTCTGGACCTATCTGCCGTTTACGGGATTCCAGGATGCTGATGATTTTGCGGTGGGTTTTGGAGAAAAGGCCAGAAGCAATGACTGGATCACCTATGTGATCCGCCGGGCATCTGATGAAAGTCTGGTCGGAATGGCCAGCTATATGCGGTTGAGACCAGAACATGGGAGTGTGGAAGTCGGGTGTGTCGCTTTCGGTGAGGCTCTCAAACGTACGCCGGAAGCAACAGAAGCCATGTATCTGATGGCGCGCCACGTTTTTGAGGACCTGGGTTATCGCCGCTATGAATGGAAGTGCGACGCAAACAACGCACCTTCACGAAAAGCCGCGCTCAGGCTGGGCTTTCAATTCGAGGGTATTTTCAGGCAGGACATGGTTTCAAAGGGAAAGAACCGCGATACAGCATGGTTCTCAATGCTTGATCATGAATGGCCAGCGATAGGTTCAGCCATACAAACGTGGTTGGCCGATAACAATTTTGACCACACCGGGCATCAGAAGGTGAGCCTGACGAAAATACGTGAAAGGGGAGGCTGAACAGACGTTCAGCGAAACAGGGCCAAAATACCATTGCTCCGTCTTGTTTTCGCCGTGCTCAGGCATGATCTTGCTCGTTATGAAACTCTTGCTCGCATCCCTTTTTCCGCTCGCCGCCGCTCTTGGCATGTCACCTGTCAGTGCAGATGAGCCGGTAGCCATTGCACCGGTACCCTCTGTAGCTGAGGCTCCAGCGGTGAAGGAGACGAAGCTGTCTGTATCTTCGCCCGCCGCTAAACAGGACACCCAGATTACGCCGTCTGTGAAAACCGAGGCACCTATTGTGCAATTGGCACAGGCAGACCTCTCTGAACAGCCAGAGCTGATCACGCCAAAACCGGCTGAATTGTCACGTGAAAAGGTCCTGGAAAAAGCCTCTGCCGCTTTGAAAGCGTCGAAGACTGCGCGTGGAGCCTTCACTCAGACAGATACCTATGGCGATCGTGTCACGGGCGATTTCTATATCCGTCGACCAGGCAAGATAAGGTTTGAATATGGTTCGCCGGTGCGATTGCTGGTCATCTCTGACGGATCAACTGTGTCCTATCAGGATATGGAACTGGAAACTGATGACCGCATACCACTTAAGGCCACTCCACTGAAATTGTTCCTGGGCAAGGATGTTGACCTGAATGATGGCGTAAATGTTGTCGATGTGCGTTCGGTGCAGGACCGTCATTTGATTTATGTGGAAGACAATCGTTCGTCTGAGGAAGACCGAATCGAAGGTCAGCTGATCTTGATGTTTGCACGCGACAGCTTTGATCTGATGGGGTGGCTGGCGCTCGACGAAACAGGTGGCCAGACCCGTGTGGACCTGACGCGCGTGGAGCAGAATGTGGACATCAGTCCGCGCCTGTTTGTGATTGAAGATGACGAGGATGACCGTCGGGATAGATAGCGGCGCGGATACCAAACTTTATTTCAGTGCAAGTCGCTGATTCGGTTGATGCATTTCAATCACGCATCGAAATAAAACATGATTAAGTTGATTTCTTTTTTTGTTGTGGCTATTCTGCAACTAGATCAGAAGCGGTAGATAGCTTGATATCCCCCCGCAGGCTGAGTTCTTGTTTCTGATCTGGCCGGCTTTATCCCCTCCCGGCTGAGCGCTGAAAAGCGTGAATGCGCGCCTGGCTGACCCCGCGGCTAGGCGCGCAATTCATTTCTGGCTGTAATTGTTTGGAGTTCTGGCAAAAACTCTTGTCTGAACTGACAACGCCGCCTAGACCGCCTTCATGACAGATCTTCATATCGTGACATGGAATATCAATTCCGTTCGTCTTCGCATTGATCGGGTGTGCAGCTTTCTAGATGCCACCAGTCCGGATGTCCTGTGCCTGCAGGAAATCAAATGCAGGGAAGGTGAATACCCGCTCAAGGCTTTCCAGAAGGCGGGCTATGAACATGTCGAGATCGCCGGCCAGAAGGGCTATCACGGCGTCGCAACTGTCTCGCGTTACCCGCTGCAGCGCTTGGATACACCGGAGTTTTGCATGCATGGCGAAGCGCGTGGTGTCGCCGTGAAGGTCAGAGGTGTTGAGGTTCACAACCTTTACGTGCCAGCGGGAGGCGATGAGCCCGACCCTGAAATAAACCCAAAATTCGCGCACAAGCTTGATTTCATTGATCGTATGGACAGCATCTATACGACACGTCGGGCTGGGAATGCAGATCCCTTGATCGTTGTCGGAGATCTTAACATCGCGCCTGAAGAACATGATGTCTGGTCTCACAAGCAATTGCTGAAGGTTGTCAGCCACACACCCATTGAGGTCGATGGCCTGAAACGCATCATATCAAATGGTGGCTTTACAGATATTGCGCGGGCCGCGCGAGGCCCGGATGAAAAGCTTTACACATGGTGGAGCTATCGCGCGCGTGACTGGAAAGCCTCCAATCGTGGTCGTCGCCTGGATCATATCTGGTCTGATGAACGCGCAACGCCACTGGTGGAAATGGGCAGCTACACAATCCATGAAGAAGATCGTGGCGGCGAAAAGCCATCGGACCATTGTCCGGTTGCGATCAGGATGAAAGCACCCGGTTGACGATCAACTTTGCTGGTCAAGCACGGCTTGCAATAAGGGGACACGTGCCAGATCCTTGCCGCGGCCAAACCGACGCAAAATGCTGATCTGTTCTTCGACGCTTGGGACAAACACGGTCCCGAAATCACCTGTCACAGGAAAACGCGTCTTTGTCTGGAAAGGTGTGCGGGCATTTTCGCGCATTAGCGTCATGTCGCCCATGAATTCGATGGGAAGGCCATCTTTTATGTTGGCGCGCTTGAAAATGACAGACCGGAACTGTGGGTGGCCTGCGCGTTGACCGGCTGCGAGCCCGAAAGCATCCAAAAAGGCCTGAATGGTGAAGCGGGATGCAACAATATCAACATCTTCCGGCTCGATATCTGCGCCAACCAACCGCGCTGCCATAGAGCCTATCAGGACCCAATCATGGCTTGGTCCGGGTGCACGCGATGCTATGGCGCGCAGTGAGGTCTTAATGCTGTCGGACAGATTGTCGGGCGCGGCGATATTGAAATCGTCCATTTATATGATCCGTTCTGTGTCTTCAGACTCCAAGGTCTGACCAGTCATCCTCGCCCTGACCCATGCGGCCCCTGGCTGTGCGGTGCTTGCCCCGGGCTTCGACCAACTCACCGACATTTCCCAGACCATGTGGAGGCATGTTCACATATAGCGCCTCATAACATCCGCGCTTGACGACATAGGTTTCGTGCCAGGTGCCGACATCGCCATTAAGGCCGACATTCTTGTTCATCCAGCGCCAGGCAGGCAGATGAGTGTGTGTCTTTGATGTCGCCCAGCGATGTATGTGGTCAAAACTTTTCCAGTATTGAACCACCATCATCTGCCGAAACCCTACATGATAGCGAAAATGCATCATGCCGTGTTCCGGATTGGCCTGAAGTTCCCGGCACATACGGGGCATGTCATACATGACGCGTATCCACTTCCAGGGCTTCCACCACCGATTGATTCGCATGCCAGTCAGGAAGACGACAAATTCCTCATCCGGCATGACGGGTGTCATATAATTGTTGATGGGAGCTGCCATGATCCGGCGGTCCCCTTCCTGTACCTTGATATTGTCGTGGAGGGCCCCCTCCATCACGAAGATCCTCATTTTACCCCAAAGCCAGCTTGGTTGAAATGATTTTAAAGGTGCAAACTGGGCAGTTACTTAAGATCTGCGCCGATGGTCACGACCAGGTCGATGCTCTAGACCAGTCATTGGGCAGTTTAATGCGGGAGGCGGGCATGAATATTCTTGTGATTGGAGCCTATGGTCTAATCGGTCAGTCCGTTTGTCGTGAACTGGAGAGTGCAGGACACAAGGTGACCGGACTGGGACGAAGTATCCAGAAAGGTCGGATGATCATTCCTCAGATTAGTTGGATCGGCGCAGATCTCACCCATCTCAACAATCCGGCTAAATGGGAGCGACACCTTATCGGACAGGATGCTGTGATCAATTGTGCCGGACTGCTGCAGAATGGAATGAGTGACAATGTCTCCGCCGTTCAGTTTGAGGCCGTCAAGGCACTGGTCACGGCATGTGAAGAGACCGGACTGAAAAAGCTGGTGCATATCTCGGCACCTGGCGTATCGGAGCAGTCGAATACAGAATTTTACCAGACCAAGGCACTGGCCGATAAATGCATCTCCGCCAGCAAGCTGGACTGGACGATTCTGCGACCTGGGCTGGTGATTGCACCCCAGGCCTATGGTGGGACCAGCCTGCTGCGAATGCTGGCAGCAATGCCTTTCCTACAGCCTGTCATGCTTGCCGATCGTCAGATCCAGACGGTGAGTGTTGAGGATGTGGCAGACGCTGTTCGCCGCTGCGTTGAATCGTCAGACTTTTCCCGGCGTGATTTTGATCTTGTAGAAGATGAGGGGCATGGCCTCAGAGAGATCGTGCTGATTTTCAGGCAATGGCTGGGGGGTGGAAGGCCGGTTGCTATCTTGTCTGCCCCTTTGTGGCTCGGTCGTCTGGTGGGGAGGGTGGCTGATCTGACCGGTTGGTTGGGGTGGCGTTCCGCATTGCGCACCACATCTCTTAAAGTGCTCGAACTGGGAGTCAGTGGTGATGCAGGACCCTGGCGGGAGGCGAGTGGCCAGGTTATGAAACCACTGAAGCAGACAATGACCGCGCTGCCGGCAACGTCTCAGGAAAAGCTCTATGCGCGGGCCATGCTGGTCTTTCCGCTTGTCCTGATGCTTCTGTCGGGGTTCTGGATTGCTTCAGGTATTATCGGCCTCATCAGGGCAGATGCTGCGCGGGCAGTATTGGCCGATACATTACCTGCCAGCATGGTGAATGCCAGTGTGATCGGTGGAGGGATTGGCGATATCGCAATCGGGGCGGCCATGTTGTTCAGGCCGTTTTGCCGTCTGGCCTGTGTCGCGTCCATTGGGCTGGCGCTATGTTATCTTGTTGGCGCAGCTTTGTTTGCACCCCATTTGTGGGCAGATCCGCTTGGACCCATGGTCAAGGTGTTTCCTGCCATCGGGCTGGCGCTTACCATATTGGCTATCAAACCGGAGCGCTGAGACCATGATCCTGGAACTGACGCGCTGGGCGCATATCATAGGGGCAACCGTTCTTCTGGGGACGGGTGCAGGCATCGCTTTCTTCATGGTCATGGCACACCGCACGCGCGATGCGCGCCTGATCGCGCATGTTGCCAATACAGTTGTGATTGCAGATTGGATATTTACAGCATCTGCTGTCGTGATCCAACCTATCACGGGCCTGATACTGGCGCATTTGATGGGATGGCCGCTGAGCTCGCCATGGATCCTCGCCTCTGTCGGGCTCTACATCCTGACAGGTCTTTTCTGGCTGCCTGTGGTGTGGATACAATCACAACTCAGAGATATGGCGCGTGCATCTGCACTGGCTGGTACAAAGCTTCCACCGCGCTATTTCACCTTTTACCGGATCTGGTTTGCCTGCGGGTTCCCGGCGTTTTTCGCAGTGCTCGCGATCTTGTGGTTGATGACCACAAGACCGGCTTTCTAACGGAGCACTAGTCCTCGGCCAGCTTTTCCATGACTTCATCGGGAATGTCATAATTGCCGTAGACATTCTGAACATCATCAAGATCTTCGAGCGCCTCGACCATTTTCAGGACCTTGGCAGCAGCATCCTCATCACATTCTATCAAATTCTGAGGCTTCCAGATGAGGGCAGTGGAGGAAGGTTCAATGTCCCCGAACTTGCCTTCCAGATTTCCCGCCACTTCCATCAGGTCTTCTCGTGCCGTGTAGATCAGGTGCACGTCTTCTTCTGTGACAACATCCTCGGCACCCGCTTCGATAGCTGCTTCCATGATGGCGTCTTCACTTCCAGCCTCTGCGGGAAAGACAATCTCTCCGACCTGATCGAACCCAAATGAAACAGAACCTGTTTCACCAAGATTTCCACCATTCTTGGAGAATGCTGTGCGCACGTCTGAGCCCGAGCGGTTCTTGTTGTCAGTCGAACACTCAACGATGATCCCGACACCGCCCGAAGCGAACCCTTCATAACGGATATCTTCATAGGCATCGACATCGCCGCCGACTGCCTTGTCGATTGCGCGCTGGATATTGTCCTTGGGCATGGACTGTCCCTTGGCGTTGGCAATTGCCAGACGCAGGCGGGGATTCATGTCGGGGTCACCGCCGCCCATTTTGGCTGCGATTGTGATCTCCTTGGACAGCTTGGAGAAGATCTTTGCCTTTTTCTTGTCCTGAGCGCCCTTGCGGTGCTGGATATTCGCCCATTTTGAGTGGCCGGCCATTTGGACCTCTTGGATTTGTCTGTATCGTGGGAGTAATGCGCGGGTGTAACCGACAAGTCGGTGTCGCGACAAGTACACAAGGCAAAGACTGTTGCCATCGGACAGGGTAACAGCATGCAATCAATCATCCTGAGGGGGATCGGCTGATGTCGCAGGAAATGGAAGGTGCCGCTCTGGGGTCGGCGGGTGGACTGGGTCGCAAGGGCGGCCATGAACCCGCTGCGGGAGAAATCTGCCTCAATTGTGAGACCGTGCTTGAGGGGCGGTTCTGTCATGCCTGTGGGCAGGTCAATGATAACTTCCAGCGACCCTTTTTGAAATTGCTGGGAGAAGGAGCGACCGACCTTTTCGCGATCGACAGCCGGGTGGCCCGGACGATTCCGGCATTGATCTTCCGGCCGGGACGCGTCACCCGCAATTATATCAATGGCAAGCGTGCGCGCTACGTACCGCCATTTCGTCTCTACCTTCTGGTGAGTGTTCTTTGCTTTTTTGTTTTCTTCAGTTTCGGCGCAACCGAAGAAGATATCTCGCGCCTTGTTGAAATGGAGAGGGGGAATGGAGCGGCGGTTGAACAAACCACGACTAACCCTGACGACACGGGATCTCCAGGCGCACCAGAATCTCCAGCTTTGCCATCACCTGAAACGTCCAGCGACAGCCCATCAGATGTTGGCGAGATATCAAAGCCAGACACCGATTCAAAAAGTGGGACGGACATTGTTACAATTCCAGACGAGGAACTGTCTTCGTTCGGCAAGCGCCTTGAAAACAATATCAAGGATTTTGTGGACGACCCCAGACGTCACTGGCTGATGATCCAGTCATGGGCACCGCGTATATCCCTCGCTCTGGTGCCACTGACTGTGCTGGGATTGGCCCTTGCTTTTCCGTTTCGCAAGAATGTCTTCATCTATGATCACATCGTCACGGCACTGCATTATCAGACCTTCACCTTTATCATGTCGGCGATTGTGATGGTGATGCCAACCTCGCTTCAATCATTGATGACTTCGATCTATTTCTTTGCCTTGCCGATCTATTTCTGGCGGATGATCTGCGTTGTTTATGGAAGTTCCTGGTGGTTGGGCGGGTTGCGGACCTTCATTCTCTGGATCGCCGCAATGGTAAGCATATCATTGCTGGTCGTGGCGCTGGTCACGGTTGTTCTGGCGACAGCCTGATCAGGAACTGGCAGCAATCATCTTGTCGACCCATGCGGGGACGATTTCGCTTGCAGGCCCGTAAAGGCCCTCATTGAATTCGTCGGCATTTTCCGAAGGTTCCAGATTGAGTTCCAGCGTCATGGCACCGGCTCGCTTGGCTTCGCCGACAAACATCGCCGCCGGATAGACACTGCCTGATGTGCCTATGGACACGAACAGATCGCAGCTATGCAGTCGTTCGAAGATTTCATCCATGTGATATGGCATTTCGCCGAACCACACGACATCCGGCCTGATCCGTCCATCATGAGCGCATTGAGGGCAGGGCATATCGGTTTGCATGTCGACCGACCACTCGCCGCGCCAGTCACAATTGGTGCATAAGCCCTTGAGCAGTTCGCCATGCATGTGGATGACACTTCTGGAGCCTGCTTGTTGGTGCAGATTGTCGATATTCTGGGTGACGAGGGTGAAGCGGCTATCGTCTGCAGGACGTTTTGCAAGCTGCCCAATCTGCTGCTCCAGCCGTGCAAGTGCGAAATGGGCGGGATTGGCCTTTGCGGTGGTCAGGTCGCTTCGGCGCTTGTTGTAAAACTCGTGGACCATGTCGGGATTGCGGGCAAAGCCTTCAGGCGTGGCAACATCCTCCAGATTGACCCGAGTCCATATGCCGTCCTTGTCACGGAAGGTGCCGAGCCCCGATTCTGCTGAAATACCTGCACCGGTGAGTATGACAATCTGCATGCTTCAAATCCCGTTTAAAGGTTCGCCATTTCCTGTGGGCCGGTCTTTTATGCCTCGGAAATACCTTACACCGGAATCAGTGTCGCTACGGGTGTCCGCTGAAAATATTTGATGTCGCCTAATTCATGACAAATAGGCGTTATGTCATCGTCATATGCGTCAGGCATGGTAAACAGACCTTGGTAAATGGTTTTACGACAGGGATGATCGGTCGATGAAATCAGGTTTCGGGCTCAACGAAGATGGAGCATCAATGATGCGAATTCGCTTTGTGAAAACGGCTTTGTCAGGTGGAGCGCTGGCGTTTTGCCTGACCCTCGCTGCTTGCGAAAAGGTCGAAGAGCGCAAGAAGAATTTTGAAGAACTTAGCGGACAGGTGCAAGAGCAACTCACGCATGATGTTCTGGGAGAGCCAACGGATCAGGAAATTTTGCAGGCTGCTTCTCTGGATGATCGCGCCCTGGCAGGCGTCATGGTTCAACGCGCCGGAGTTGCGGATGTCACGCTTGAAGAAGCCTTGCGCACGGAAAGCTATTTCGCTGTCGGGTCTGTGATTGCCAAACCACGTGAAGACATGTCGGCAATCATCACCTCAGACGAAGTCGCGGCTGAAGTTGAAGAAGAATTCAGCGCGGAAGCTGATCAGGCACCGCTTCCTGAAGCCATCATGTCCGCACCAGAGCCGGAACCCTTTATTGAGGGCCGTTCAACTCCGATGGAAGCTCGCGAACCGTCGCTCAAGGCCTTACGTGAATCTGCACGCGCCATGAAGCCACCCGTTGTGAAGCGACTCGACGATACCATGGCGAGAAAACTGCCGGAAATGTCGGATGCACCGCGGTTGGAAAAATTGCGCCAGATCGACGGGCTTTCTCAGGAAGCCTTGAAAAGAATGGAGAAAATGCCTGATACCGCTGGTCCGCGTATGCGTCGCATGCTGGATGAGGATAAAGCTGTGGTCATGCGTGAACGCACGCGAGAGCGTCTTGAAAAGCTCGGTCTGCCCGGACAGGTGGAGGCCCGTGATGGCGGCTCAATGGTCATTCAGGTCAATATCAGTCCGACGAAATATCCGCTTGAAGGCTCGCAGGATATTCGGGGAATAAAGGAGCAGCGCATTCGCAACAGGTTTGCGCCTGCGAAACTCACCACTAACGACCTGGCCTGTAATAGTGAGCGCGCAAAGGCATTGATGAAAACCGATGCTGAACTGGCCACGCGTTGCGTCGTCGAGACACTCGAGGAGTCGGGTGATTATGAATATGTGGAAAAAGACTTCATCTTCTCACACCAGTTTGAGCGCCGTCCGTCTAACACTCCGACAGCAACGATTTCCAACATCAAGCCGAATGATCCGCTTTGGTCCTTGCAGTGGCATTTCCGAGAATTCGGAAAAGGTAATGACAAGTCTGAAGGCGGGGCAGGGTTTGCAGATTTCTGGAACCGCACGCACCAGACAGGATCAGCTGCAGTGACGGTGGCCGTTGTCGATACCGGCCTGCAGATGGATCATCCCGACATCAAGGGGTCGGCTAATCTGGCACCTGGTTTCGACATGGTTTCAGATCCGTTCATGGGAAATGATGGTGACGGGCGCGATAGTGACCCGTCAGATCCGGGCGATGCATGTGACCCGAGCGACCCGCTTTCCGAAGACACTTTTCACGGGACCCATGTAGCCGGAACTGTTGGAGTGGCGGCGACAAACAATGCAAGTGGTGTTGCTGGTGGTGCGTGGAATGTCACGATTGTGCCTGTGCGTGCCCTGGGACGATGTGGCGGGCAATTGTCTGACATCAACGACGCCATCCGTTGGGCAGCCGGCGTGGTTCCGGCGCGTGACGATATTGGTAGTGAGATCTGGAATGCCAATCCGGCCGATATCATCAACCTGTCAATTGGTCTGTTCGAGCGTTGCCCCGCTTCACTTCAGGAAGCCATCAATGACGCTACCGCATCTGGTGCCATTGTTGTCGCAGCTGCAGGCAATGCACGCATCGACACCAAATACTACGCACCTGGCGGTTGCGATAATGTCGTGACAGTTGCGGCGGGTGATGGTCGAGGACAGCTGGCCTATTATTCCAATTATGGAGACGCCGTTGATATCATGGCACCTGGAGGGGATATGTCCCGGGACGATGATAATGATGGTCGGCCGGATGGAATCCTCTCCACCAAGACCTCTCACAATTGCTATGATCCAGTGACTGAAGAGCCCGTCGAGACCTGCTTTTATGCCTATGAAAACGGAACTTCGATGGCAGCACCGCATGTATCTGCTGCATTGGCGCTTTTGAAATCACAGTTTCCGGCCGCGAGTGCAGATCAGCTCAAATCGCGGCTTTTGACTGCAACTCAGCCACGCAGCCAATTGCAATGCTCGGGAAAATGTACCCAATATCCAGGTTCCACGCCAATTCCAGGTGAAGAAGGCATGTGTTACCGCCCCTGTGGTGGTGCCACACTCGATCTTGCCAAAGCGCCGTTGGAGTAAATTGGTAATTGCCCTGTTGGGCGGAGGGGCCGATTGACATGACGAAACCAGATCCAGATGACGCCATGACCGGCATACATGCTCCGACCGCTCAGGATGGAACAGGTAGTCGCGTTACTGGTCCATTGGGTGTTGTTCTGGGTCTGGGTGTTGCCGCTGCGACCGGGTTTTTTCTGTCAGAAGATGGTCCACCTCCTGGCGAGGAGTCGCGCAACAGGTCCACAGAAATCGCTGATCAGAGTACTGCAGCACCAGATCCCATGTCCGGGTCTGATACCGCAAGCGGCGTTGTCAGTCCGACACAAATGGGCGCGCCGCCACGTCCTGGCGGCATGCCTCCTGTTTCGCCCGAGATCGTCGTCAAGTTCAAGGATAGTGCCGAGGTCAAGGAAATCTGCAACCTGTTCTGGAAAGACAAGGCCGCTGCTCAAGAGGCATTCGCTGCATTCATTGCGAACAAGCCTTATCTTGAAGGTCTGCAATTGAAACGGGCGACCTATTCCAATGAATTGGTGCTCGATCTGTCTGGGATTGATGCTGAGCCGGGATCTTCCGAGCTTCGGTCGCGTTATTATGAGGCAACACGGAAACTTCGCGAATCCCCGGATGTTTCCTACGCAGAACCCAATGCAACTGCCCAGCCGGGAAAGGATGATAAATGATCCGCTTGTCCATGAGTGTCGCCACCGCCATGCTTTGTCTGTCGCTGGTTGCCTGTAGCGGCGAAAGTCAGGAAGCACAGGAGCCCGAAAAGCTGACCGGCGGTGATACACCCAAGGCTGAAACGCGTTCGATTGACTGGGCTGCTGCGCGTCAGGCGCGTATTGAAGCGATCGAGGCTGGCAAGTCGGCTGATATCGTAACGGTGCAGAGCAATGGTGCCGGAAGCCCTGTTCCCGTGCTTTTGCCAACAGGTGTGGTCATGCCTCAAAATGCAAGCCCGACCTATGCGCCATCTTCAGATGGATACTTCGCCCATTATCCCGGCCCTAAATACGACATCATCGTAAACGGTACTGATGAAGTGTTTGGTGACAGTGCTGCCGACATGAATGAAGACGAACGCGCCAATATGGTCTTCACTGCGATGGAGGCTGGTGCGCAGGTATCCTTTTCCCGCTATGGGGCGGATTATCTGATCGAATTCGAGTGCCGCATCCTGGATGGTGAAGAAAACTGCATCTCCCAGGAAGAGGCTCTGGATGTTGCCAAGGGACTGTTCGTCGCTGCGGCTGAAGAATAAGCCGACTGCGGATCCAGTTGTATTTTGAGCCAAGGGACCGGATATGAGTATCAGCAGATCATCCGTCTGGCGTTTATGTGCCTTTTTATCGGTGTCGACCCTGCTGTTGGCAGCGTGTGACCAGGTTCAGATACTTGAACCCAAGGGTTCTTCTCCGCCGGTAGCGCAAACGCCTACACCTGTGCCTGCGCCCTCAAACACACCAGACGAGGCTGGTACCCCGACTTCTGAACCGACCGACGGTATGGAAGGTGATCCAATTGTTCCAACGCCGCTTCCTACAGAAACGGAGACACCCGAACCGGTCGACACCTCAACGCCTGAACCCACTCCATCCGTCCCGCCGGAAGAGACCCTCACGCCGACACCGACGCCGACTGTTGAACCCGCATTTTTCTATTACCCACCGGGCGATCTGGAAGAAAATAGCGGGCAGGGCGTTGTCGACGATACAATCTATGTTCCTGAGATGGTGTTCCCGATCAAGGATGCTCCCGCATATCCACAAAGTCAGGTCTATCGGTTTGGCGGCGGCATTGGCGGTGGTGACCAGTGCGATGCGCGCAATTTCGAATATCCTTGGCGGGATAATTATTGCGAAAAGCGTTCGACAAATAATGGCACCCCCTATTGCCCACTCAACAAGGTGCATCTTGGGCAGGACATTCGCGTAGGCACGCCAGCTGGCTGCAATGCCGAGCGCAGATTGTCTTCCGCAAACCGCAAGCGTTATGAGGTGGTTGCGGCCGAAGATGGAGTCATTTCCAATGTCGGACGCTACACGGTGAATGTAAGAGCCGGTGGCCGGATCTATCGCTATATGCACATGAACATGCAGGCACTGAAAGTACAGTTGGGCCAGTCGGTCAAAGCTGGTGATACGCTTGGCTATGTCTCCAATGATTTTGGCGGGACGCCCACGACCCTACACCTGCATTTCGAGATCAAGCACAACACTGCTGAACATGGATGGACCTGGGCACCGCCCTATACCTCACTGGTTGCCGCCTATGAGCGCAGGGAAGGCGCACCCGGAAAGATGGTTTCGGATGATGGCGATTCGAATGTAGCTATCGCCTCAGAATGATGCCGGACCTGTCAGAAGAGCGCCGGGAGGCCCTGCGAGATCACCTGATCCGTCTGTTCAGTTCTGATTTTGATGAGACCCTGACGGAGTTTCGCGCCGATGCCGTGATCGATCTGATGCTCAAGACACTCGGCCCAACCGTCTACAATCAGGCGGTTCAGGATGTACGCCAACATCTCCAGATCAAGCTGGATGACCTTGATGGCGAAATCTATCTGGACAGCGAGTAGATCGAAAATCAGCTCTCGATCAGCGTGTTGCCTTCCATCTCGGAAGGTTTCGGCAAGCCGATCAGATCAAGCATGGTCGGCGCGACATCCTTCAGGCCACCATCGTGGAGTTTGACTTTGCGATTGCCGATATAGATACAGGGCACAGGGTTCATTGAGTGCGCGGTGGACATTTCGCCATTTTGAAGCAGCTCTTCGATATTGCCGTGGTCCGCGATGATGACGCCTTCGCCGCCTGCTTTCTCGAGCTCGGTCACGATGTTGGACAGGTATTTATCCACAAATTCCATCGCCTTGAGAGATGCAGGAATATTGCCGCTATGTCCCACCTGGTCGCCATTGGCGATGTTCAGGACGATCAGGGAATATTTGCCTGAGTGGATCTGCTCGATCAGTTTTTCCGACACTTCCGGCAGGGACATTTCAGGCTTTTCGTCATAGGTCGCCACTTCGCGCGGTGAATCGACAAGTATGCGGTCTTCACCGTCAAACGGGGTTTCGCGACCGCAATTGAGATAATAGGTGACGTGGGCGTATTTTTCGGTTTCCGAAATGCGCAACTGTTTTAGGCCGGCGGCTGCGACGACGTCCCCCAGCAGGCCGGTAAATTCGCGGTTCGGGTAAAGCACATCAACAGGCTTGGGAAAGTCTGACTTGTATTCTGTCAGTGTGGCGATGGCATCAATGTTCACCACGGGTTCAAGCTTCGCGCTGTCCTGCGTCTGCATGAGCAATTCGACAATTTGGCGTGCACGGTCTGCGCGGAAATTACAGACCATGACGGCATCGCCAGACTGGATCTGGGCATCCCTGTCGCCCGGCATCAGATTGAGTGCTGGCAGGAATTCATCCGTCTTGCCTGCCTCGTGCACCTTTGCGATCGCTGCATTGTAGTCGGCGGCTTCCTCGCCAATGCCTTGCGTCCAGAGTTTCCAGGCAATCTCCATGCGTTCCCAGCGGCCATCCCGGTCCATGCCGTAATAGCGACCCACAAGGCTTACCAGTTCAACACCGGGAATGTCCGCGATCTGTGAAACGAAAGCAGGGATTTCTTCCTTAGCGGCCTGCGGGTCTGTATCGCGACCGTCAGTCAGGCCGTGAATATAAACAGGTTTGCCAAGCTTGCTGAGACTCTTGGCAATGCCCACAATGTGGTCCATGTGACTGTGTACACCGCCGCTAGAGATCAGACCGATCAGGTGAATCGCGCGTTTCTCTTTTGCTTTCTGCTTGAACGCAGAATAGCCCGGCAGCGCTTCCAACGTGCCATTTGCAAGATCATGGCGCACTTGTTCCAGAGACTGGCGAATGATGCGGCCGGAACCGATCGTCATGTGGCCAACTTCCGAATTGCCCATCTGGCCTTCAGGCAGACCTACAAACGGGCCATCTGTGCGCAGTGCAGAGTGAGCACGAGTTTCAAACAGCTTGTCGATGAACGGCGTGTCCGCGAGTGTGACTGCATTGCCGGGACCGGGACTCGCCAGACCAACTCCATCAAGGATGCAAAGTAGGACAGGTTTGGTCATGTGAATTCAATCCCTTGGTGGCAAGTTCTGTCTTCAGGTCGAAACAGCCTCAAGACCTTATGGATGCGTGCTTGCGTAGCTTTATGGCGCCAGTCGGCAAGCTTCTCAACAGCTGACCTATCCATGCAGCCTTCATGCCTCTCTCACAGTTGGCTTTCCGTACCCTGGAGTGGTGTTTTTTAATCTGTACGATATCGTCACATGTGACCGGTGGCCGCTGTCTTTTGCAGTCGCCCGTCACTATCTTCACGACATATCAGTTAACGGAGAAACCCCATGACAGACGGCCACAAGGACTATCGAAAAATTACGCAAAGCATCAAATCTGGGATGAAGGAGATTCATGCGCGGGTTCCTGAAACGATGAAGGGGTTTTCCGCGCTTGCTGCTGGTGCGACCAAGGATGGCGCGCTGGACCGCAAGACCAAGGAATTGATCGCTCTGGCCATTGGAGTGGCAACGCATTGTGATGGCTGTATTGGTTTTCACGTCAAGGAACTGGTCTCGCTCGGTGTGACAGAAGAAGAAATTGCTGAAACCCTGGCCATGACTGTCTATATGGGCGGCGGGCCTTCGCTGATGTATGCGGCAGATGCGTGGACTGCCTATGAGCAGTTCAAGGAAGGCTGAGAGAGAATGCAAGCTTATGGATGACAAAGCGAACGCCTTTGACCTGACCTTCATGCGCCAGGCAATTGCTCTGGCATATACTCAGCTTGGCAGGACGGCTCCGAATCCCGCCGTCGGTTGTGTATTGGTCAAGAATGATATTGTAGTCAGCACAGGCGCGACGGGACAGGGCGGTCATCCACATGCAGAGCAGATTGCCCTGGAGCTGGCAGGTGACAAGGCACAAGGCTCGACGGCCTATGTGACGCTGGAGCCCTGCCATTCTCGGTCTTCCGGTGCGCCTGGATGTTCAGACAGGTTGATCAATGCGGGTGTAGCAAGAGTGGTTGCGGCGAGTGCTGACCCTCATCCCACGGCGATGGATGGCTTTGCGAAACTGAAAGCAGCGGGCATCAGAGTTGATATCGGGTTGTGCAGGGCTGAAGCATTTCCGTTGGTCGAGGGATTCTTCAAGCTTCTGAATACAGGCCGTCCTCTGATGGTCGTCGATGCCGCGCAGCAAGGATATGATGCCGAATTTACAATGAATGCAGGCGAAAGCCCTGGCGATGCTGTGTTGCGCTTGGGGCGAGAAGGGCTTACCCGCATTCGCATTCCACCAAGTTCGCCGCATCTGACGTTGTTAAGATCGCACGGCCTGATTGATCACGATATCAGTTGAAGAGCCCGCCAGCCGTGCTTGAGCGTGACCAGGAGATATGTGGTTCACGCGAATGGATGAATCCTACAAATTCATCGGCTAAAGTCATCACATCCGATTTCAGCTTGCCGCGATAACGGCTTCCAAATGAGTGAAGGGAATTGATCGTACGGCGCGGCAACTCGCGATTGAGCGAGACCCTCGCACCGATGGGAGAGGAAAAGGTTCGATCCGACCAGTCGCGCTTGAGGTCTTCAAGCGCTTTTTGATGACTGCGCGATGTTGCTGAAAATCTTGTGCAGACAACAAACTGACGTTCATTAAAACTCGGACCCGGTTTCGAGAACCATGGTGTCTGGTCCGTGTGTGTCATCCAGCGCGTAAATTGCTGAAGGCCCCAGATCGACAACGTCTCCGCAAGCGTAGGCGTGACGTAATAATCGGCCATTTTCAGAGCCGATCGGCAAAGTGTGGATACATGCGGCGGGCAATCGATCAGTATGATATCCGCCTGCGAGCGTTCAAATTGCGTGGCTTCTTCCAGAGCCCAGATCAGCTCTTCACCAATATCATACCAGCCCTGACCGGGGCTGCGCTCCAGAAACGGTTCCAGGAAACGCATGGAAGGGTCTGCCGCAAGAAGCGATATCCAGCCTTCTTCACTATCCCTGTTCTTCTTGCGGACGAGTTCCTCGATGCAGCAGCTGTTCCATTGTTCTACAACAATGCGCAGGTCTTCAACCGAGCGGTTCTTTCCGGGAACGAAGGTGTCCAGAATCGCGGCAACCCCACGATCTTGATTACGCTCGCGCTGGACGCCTTCAGATGTGAGTAGCAGTTCGGAAAGATTGGCCTGTGCATCGAAATCGAAAATGAGCACGTTCAGCCCATACTGCAACGCAAGGCCTTCAGCCAACATGAGAGTCGTGGTCGATTTGCCAACCCCTCCCTTGAGGTTGGCGACTGCCACGACAGGCGTTCTTTTCGTCATGCCCAACTCCAGAGAGATTGCTGCCTCTCCAATGACGATGGCGCGAGTGATCCCCCCGGTTCAGAACCGCCTCACCGACTATTCTACTTTTTCCTGCTTCAGCGATATCAAAGAGCAAGTCTCAAGGCTACACATCCCTTGCAGCAAGAGGTGTAATTCTTCGCACGGTCGGGTAGTGGGCTGCAAGTGTAAAGTCTGCGTAATTCAGGCCCGCAAAACGCCGCCAACCGCCTTTTCGACCGCTTTAACCACGTTATTTGATACTTGATCGATGTCTTCATCGGTCAATGTCTTGTCACGAGGCTGGAGCACTATTTCGATAGCAATGGAAACCTTGTCCTCAGGTACGCCCTGACCCGTATACACATCGAAGACGCGGGCTCCGGTAATCAGTTTCTTATCGGCTCCGGCAGCTGCTCGCACCAGATCAGCGGCAGCTGTTGATTTGCTCACGAGAAAAGCAAAATCCCTGCGCACGGGTGTCAGTTCTGCTTTCTCCAACCTTTGCTTGGTTTTGCCACCTTTTGACTTTGGCACAGGCAACGCATCCAGAATCAGTTCAAAGCCGATCATCGGACCATCAACATCGAGTTCTTTGAGCAGGGCCGGATGCAGTTCACCGAAAGTCGCGACGACATTCTTGGGACCCAGTTTCAGGACACCTGCGCGGCCGGGATGCCATGCAGCGTTGGGTGCCTCGCCGATCTGGAAGCGGTCTCCGGGCTGATCCAGTGCGCCGAGCAGTGCGAAAAGGTCTGCCTTGGCTGCAAATACGTCATAGGGTGCATCACCAGCCGCCCAATGCCGGGCAGGTCGCGGGCGAACGAGAGCCGTGATCACAGAGCGTTGGCCTTTCGGACTGTCATCCAGATAGATCGGGCCTGCTTCAAACAGGCGGATCTCGTCAGCTCCGTGATCGATATTCTTCTGTGCGGCCACTGCGAGATTGGCGATGGCAGAAGGGCGCATATAATTCAGCTCGCTGGCAATCGGATTGTCGACCATCAGTGATGTTTTCAAGCCGTCAGCACCGCCTGTGAAACAGGCAGCCTTGTTCTTGTCCATGAAGCTCCAGGTGACAGCTTCCAGAAAGCCGCGTGCGGCCATCACGCGACGCGCAGTACGAATGCGCGCCTGCATGGGGGTCACAACCATTCGGGTGGTGGCTGTTTCTCGTGGTAGGCTTTCGGTCGGCAGAGCATCAAAACCTTCAATGCGGATCAGCTCTTCAACGATATCAGCAGATTGTACGATATCGCGACGATAAGAGGGGACTGATACTTTCCAGCTATCGTCTGTGAGTTTTGTTTCCGGGGTCACCTCAAAACCAAGCGTTTTCAGGATCTGGGTCATGCGCTTGGCGGTCATGTCGACGCCAGTCAAGCGCTTCATGTCACGAGGTTTGAAGATAACGGGTTCCTGAGCGTCAGGAATAGCGCCCGCAACAACAATCTCTGACGGCTCACCGCCGCACTGGTCGATGATCAATTGTGTCGCAAGATCGAGCCCCTCCTGACAGGATGCGGGATCAATGCCGCGCTCATTGCGGTAGCGTGCATCAGAGATGATCCCAGTTGCACGTCCTGTGCGTGCCGTGCGCATTGGATCGAACAGGGCGCTTTCAATGAACACATCCACTGTTTCGGGCTGTGAGGCGGTGGAAAGCCCACCCATAACGCCGCCAAGGCCAATCACCCCGGACTCATCCGCGATTACGCACATGTCGGGTGTGATGTCATAGGTCTTGTCGTCGAGCGCGTCGAGCGTTTCACCCTCAGCACCGAGCCGGGCGACCACATCGCCTTTCAGCTTGCCAGCATCATAGGCGTGAAGAGGGCGGCAGCGATCAAACGAAACATAATTGGTGACATCCACCAGCATGGTCTTGGGATTGATACCAATGGCTTTCAGGCGCTTTTGCATCCATTCCGGCGAAGGGCCATTCTTTACGCCACGAATGACACGACCCATGAAAACCGGGCACGCAGTTTCATCTTCAGTACGTATCTGCACGGGGCAGGGGAAATTTCCCTTGACCGGTTTGATCTCGGCAATCTTCAATTTTCCAATGCCGGTTGCGGCCAGGTCTCGTGCAATGCCGGTCACGCCCAGCCAGTCAGGCCGGTTGGGCGTAACCTCGAAATCAATGACGGGATCGTTGAGGCCCAGAATTTCCGCAATAGGAGTGCCAACTTCGTGGTCGCCTTCAAGGTCGATGATGCCATCATGATCCTCGCCGATTTCCAGTTCATTGGCCGAACACATCATGCCGTGGCTTTCCACACCACGCAGCTTGCGCGGCTTGGCGTCCAGCGCAAAGTCGAGACCGGGAATATAGGCACCCAGAGGGGCATAAACCGCCGTCATCCCGGCGCGTGCATTTGGGGCACCGCAGACTATCTGCTTTTCGCCGTCCTTTGTATCGACCGTACAGACGCGCAGCTTGTCAGCATCCGGGTGCTGTTCGGCTTTCGTGACCTTGGCAATGGTAAAGGCGGCCAGCTTCTCAGCCGGATTCTCGACTTCTTCCACTTCCAGACCAGCTAGGATCATCGCTTCGACGATCTCATCCAGTGATGCATCAGTGGTCAGATAGTCCTGGAGCCAGGAAAGAGAGAATTTCATGATTGTATTCGCAAATATCTGGAGTTTGAATTCAGGTGATCAGAACAATCCGGTTTCATCTGGCTGATCGCATGTTTCGACACGGTGAGGGTGAACACGCTGGCCGGACCGGGAGATCCAGCATCGATCCAGGGTGGAGCAATAGCAGACTTCCATCGACCAGTCGGATGTGGAGGTATAGACCCCATCAATCTTTTCCTGCGGAATGGCAAATTCGCGCCAATGCAGTTTCAGCGCATTGCGGGAAACGCCGGGCGCAAGGACGCGGCCAGTCAACTGTTCAAACTGGATATCGACATCAGACGGAACGATTCTGGTAATTTCCTCATAGCCCAAAAGGGGGGTAGCACCCTTGTAGAGTTTGGCGTGGCCGATAAAGGCTGGACCAACACCTGCATTTTCGACAGAAAAGCCAACTGTCAGCCCGCCACCATTGGAGTAACCTTCTATGGGGTCAATCTGGATCGCGGGAAATACGGATGCATGCTGTTCAACGCGCATGGTCTGGGCTTGATCCCAGGCGATATAGACGGCTGCGGCAGATGTCACCAGCGCCCCGACCGTGATCACGCCTTCCAGCAATGAAAAGCTCTGCTTGCTCATGAATTGCCCTCCCTGCGCCCCACCCAGTCACGTGTTTCATGCGCAGGTGGCATCGCGTCATCCCATGCATCGCAGCCGGGGTTCATGGTATGGGCAACCTTCATGGACGCGTCCAGATTAAGCTCCACCACGCCGTCTCGATTGATACGAAGAGAATTGGTGTCGACCCAATCCAGAATGGTTTCAAAATACTGCCCCAGACTGATTGTCATACGAGACAGGCCAACGCCGTGATCCAGCATATAGAGTGCACCATGGGTGGGTGATCCCTTCACGCAATTGACCAGAAGCCGTGACCCTTCCCCGGGGGAGGCCACAGGTACAAATCCTCGCGGCCAGTATTGTCCGAATTCAGGTTCATCAGCCTGTAATCGCGAGGCCATCACATAATCGTCAATCGCTTCTTCTTCGGACAGAAATGCGTTCATGCCATCCAGCCACAAGGCATCCAGAGCCGGGTCGCCTTCCAGGTCCACTCCATCGGTCTCCTGCCACAATGCATAGAGGTCATCAGGAACAGATAATTCGGGAAATGTGTGCGCCAGTTTGGCTCCGCCAATTTTGTGTCCAGGCTTCAGACGCCTGGCGGCCTCTGAACCCAGATCCTTCAGCCGCTTTCGCGTTGAGCGTATGGCTTGCCGGGCGTCATCGCCGGATAGGCTCATCTCAGCTCAATCCTCCGCTCAAGGATGGCAGTAGCCAAGGCTTGAAACCATAATGGCTGATCCAGTCGACATCAGCCTCGAAATAGGGACGCAGATCGGGCATGCCATATTTCAGCATGGCAAGCCGGTCGACACCCATGCCGAAAGCGAACCCCTGATATTCATCTGGGTCCAGACCGACATTGCGCAAGACATTTGGGTGAACCATGCCGGAACCGAGAATCTCCAGCCAGCTATCACCCTCACCCACCTTGATCGTATCGCCCGAACGGTCGCAGCGCACATCCATCTCCGCCGATGGCTCTGTGAAGGGGAAGAAATGCGGGCGAAAACGCGTCTCGGCTGTTTCGACTTCGAAAAAAGCCGCCAGAAAATCTGTAAGGCACTGCTTGAGGTGACCCATATGGGTGGTCTTGTCGATCACAAGCCCCTCAACCTGATGGAACATGGGAGTGTGCGTTGCGTCCCAGTCCTTGCGGTAGACGCGGCCGGGAATGATCACGCGAATGGGCGGCTTCTCGCTCATCATGGTGCGGATCTGAACGGGTGAGGTGTGGGTGCGCAGCACCTTGCGGACACCATTTTCATCGGGGTGCATGAAGAACGTATCGTGATCCTCACGGGCGGGGTGGCCCTCGGGAAAGTTCAGAGCAGTGAAGTTGTGAAAATCGTCTTCGATGTCCGGACCTTCAGCGACTGCAAATCCCATCTCACCAAAAATCGCGGCGATTTCCTCGAAGACCTGCATGACTGGATGGAGAGCACCCACCGGTTCCGGACGAGGTGGCAGGGTCAGGTCGACGCGCTCTGATTCCAGCTTCGCATTGAGTGCAGCTGTTTCTAGAGCTGCCTTGCGGGCATCAATCGCCGCTGCAACTTCATTGCGCAGGCCATTCAGCCTGGGACCCATTTCCTGACGCTCTTCCGGGCTCATCTTGCCAAGGGTTTTCATCAGGCCGGAAATGCGACCTTTCTTGCCAAGTTCGGCGACACGCACTGCATCCAGTGCACTGAGGTCAGACGCCTCTGCAATGGCGTTGAGCGCTTCGTCCTTGAGGGCGGGCAGGTTTTCGGTCACGTCGGTCATGGGATCTCGAAACAGGAACGGTCGATTCAGCGGGAACATGAACGCGTCAGGCATTCAAGCACTGTCTGTAGACCCGTCCGCCTTATCAGGTCAAAGCCTCAGGGTGCAAGTTTACCAAAAAGCGAGGATTTCCAGATTGGGTACCACTCAGTCCGGAATGTCCGCGCGGCGACGTAACAAGCCAAAAAATGTTTCGAAATCAGGCCAGTATATCGCCCGTTCCATCCAATCTGATTTTTTGAAATCAACATAGCCGACAACTGGCGAAGCGCCGCTGCCATAATCAAGAAACAGGGTCTGGTCATACCATCGTGACAAAACGATCATTGTCTCACAGCCTGCGGGAAACTGATCTGCATAGTCAGGGTCGTCGGGATCCGCATGCTCGCAGATTACATCATACAGGGTTTTCAGGCGCTGCAACGGCCACAATTCATTGTTGCCGCCAAAGGGATTGAACCAGTGGCGCACTTCGGACAGGTCATCTTCCGGGTCTTCCTCGGTCATTGGCACAACGATATCTGTAACCAACCCGCCATTCTGAACTCGATAGATTGCGCTCAGCGATTCGGGCAAAAGGAAGCCTAGCCGTTCTTGCGTCGCGCGCAGTTCGCCTTGGCTTGCTGGTACGCCGTCGGAATGAAACAGGGCTTCGGGTGTCATCGAGTCGCGAAGCACCAACACATCACGCTCGTGATAGCTGTGGCGGGAATAGAAAGCGTCTTCCTCATCGACATCGCTTTCAAAACGCGACAAGGCTCGCTGTATCGGATCGGGCAGGTCGCGTTCAATCAAAGCGATCAAACCACCAACCATGCCCGCACCACACAATGTTGCCAGCGTATAGATTACGTCGAATCGGCCAAATTGTTGAACATAGCCAACAGGGTAGAGAAGGAAGCCGAACCCCAGCCCAACGAAATAGAGTAAGCCGACCAGTATCAGCTGGACCAGAATCGTCTGAGGCAGGGCAGCAGCAAGGCCTTTTAAGCCTTCCTGCTGATAGCCGATCCGCCAATGGCGCAGCTTGCCGAGAATGAACAGGACAGTGAAGGCTACACCCAGGGGAAGTATGATCCAGGGTGAACGCTTGAGGAAGCCTGCTGTCAATCCCAACAGGACAACACCGACACCCATGATGATGCGCAGGGCGATAGAGAGCTTGTTCATGGCGTTTTCCCGCAAAAAAGCCCGCTGATCATGAGACCGGCGGGCTTTTGTGAGTCAATTTCAGGCAGTCTGCAAGTACATCACTTGGATGCGAAGCGCTTTCCGTTCCAACGGCTATTGCCCTTGTTGCGGTTGACCTTCTTGCGGCCATTGCCCTTCTTGTTTTTGTGATTGTTCTGCTTGCGTGTCTTGCGCGCGCTGAATTTCATTGTCTTCGTCTCCTGTTCGCTTAGGCCAGTGCGGCCTTGGCCTGGTCCACGATTGCCTTGAAGGCAGCTGGTTCATGGATAGCGAGATCGGAAAGGACCTTGCGGTCAACTTCGATACCAGCCTTGGTGACGCCATTGATGAACTGGGAATAGTTCAGGTTCGGGTCAATTTCACGCACAGCAGCGTTCAGGCGCTGGATCCAGAGCGAGCGGTACTCACGCTTCTTGATCTTGCGGCCGACATAAGCGTACTGACCGGCCTTCTGGACGGCAGAGTTTGCTGTACGGAATGTATTCTTACGGCGACCATAATAGCCTTTGGCGGCCTTGATGATCTTCTTGTGACGGGCGTGTGCGGGGACTTTACCACGAGCGCGGGGCATAGGTGATTTCCTTCAGAAAAAGCGCTGTAAATGTAAGCTGATAGCGTCTGCGGGAGGCCTTAGAGGCCGTATGGCAGGAAGCTCTTCACCTTGCGGGCCTCTTCAGGCTCCATCACGGTTGTGCCGCGCTGTTGGCGGATCTGCTTGTTGGTGCGCTTGATCATACCGTGGCGCTTACCGGTCTGTGAGGATTTCACTTTGCCGGTTGCGGTCAGCTTGAAGCGTTTCTTCGCGCCGCTCTTGGTCTTCATCTTTGGCATTTCGGTCTCCTTGATCGTGAGCATTCATAAAGAACGCCAATGCTGGCTCCAGGCATGCCTGTCGGCCCGGCCAGCGCGGAAAGGGCGCTTATAAGCTCAACTGGGAGAACGAATCAAGCCTCTTGATCAACAGGGCAGGCTTCAATGATTGCCGCGCGGACGAAATTTGTCAGCGACATGGCTGAATCCTGGTCCCCCATCTGCCTCCAGGAAGAACCGGCATCCGGTTTCACCCAGACATCGACGGCTGCAGGTGTGTGCAAACGACAGATATTCGCGGCCTGTCTTTCGTTGAACTGAAAACCTGCGGTGAGCTGGATTTTTACCTTGATCGGTGCGCCCCCCGTCATGGATGTCATCATGCGGTATTCATCCAGCATGGTTTCGGCGCTTTCGGCTTCACCGTCGCTTATATTCAGTATGTATGCGCGTTGATCCTGAACGCTTTCAGGCAGGCCCGCCCTGGAGGCGTCGCTCCAATTGATCGGCAATGGTGCAGAATGAGCGCGTTGACCACCAAGTTCCATGACGAATTTGACCGACCAGTCATAATCCGGCTTTACGCCTTCAGGTGGAACGATGAGAATTTGTCCGGTCTGGAAATCGAACCCGGAAAGAAGATCTTTTGTATCTGCGCTGAGCGCGGGGGCGGTCAACAGACCTGCTGCGCCGAGTGTTGCGCATGCAAATCGCGCCAATGCTGCAAATCCAGCTGTCATGTCCTGCCTCCCATATAGCGTCTTCAGCAGTCCCAGTCTTGAATTGGCAGGCTCTTGCTTAACGCTTTGTTTACCTTATCGGAACCCAGCGGTTATCCGCAAGGGGTGATTCGTCTTTCAGGGGAATGCAGGTTCAATGCCGTATTGGAAAAGCGGTTTGTTCTGAGGTGACAATGTTCAGCTCTTTTACTCAGGTGGCCCAGCCCCGGGACGCCAGTCGGGCGGTGCGAGCGTGAAGCCGCCAAAGTGAAATCCTGGAGAGACTGTGCAGCTGACCAGCGTGAATGCACCCAGTGATGCGGCGCATTGCCACCAGTCAGCTGGCACGATCCGTTGAGGTTCCTGACCGGCGTGCAGGGCGGGACCGAGCATGTAGTTTTCAGCATTTACTCCATCGGATGAAATGGTCAGCGCCAATGGTCCACCAGCATGCCAGTGCCATATTTCGACAGCATCGACCTTGTGCCAATGGCTGACATCATCCGCTTCGAGAAGATAGTAGATCGCTGTGCCGGAAGGTCGGTGTCCCTCGACGGCAGCTGCGCGCCATGTCTCACGATACCAACCGCCTTCCGGATGGGGGAGGAGGTTGAGATGTTCGATGATATCGCGCGCAGAATTCAGATCAGTCTCCATCCATGAGGTGGGACAGGACGGTCAGCGCGGTGCCAGCACCATGATCATCTGGCGACCTTCAAGTTTGGGCTCGGCTTCTACCTTGGTGGTTTCGGAGAACTCGGCCTTTACCTTCTGCAGCAATTCCATTCCCAGTTCCTGGTGTGCCATTTCGCGACCACGGAAACGCAAGGTGACCTTTACCTTGTCGCCATCGTCAAAGAACCGGATCATGGCACGCTTCTTCACTTCATAGTCATGCGTGTCGATGTTCGGCCGCATCTTGATCTCCTTGAGATCAGCGGATTTCTGCTTCTTTTTAGCAGCGGCTTTTTTCTTCTGTTCTTCGAAGCGGAGCTTACCATAATCCAGGATCTTGACCACGATCGGGTCTTCACCACCGACTTCCACCAGGTCCAATCCTGCTTCTCGTGCAGCGTCGAGTGCGGCTTCCAGAGGCATTTCCCCCTGTTTTTCGCCACTTTCGTCGATCAGCAATACGCGTGAGGCAGTGATTTCATCATTGATGTTTGGGCCTTTTTTCTTTGTCGGCGGGGCCGCATGTGGACGACGTGCTATGGCGATACTCCTTCGATTGCCTGGAACGTTGAATGTTCAGCTGCGAAATATGGCTAAAAACGCGCCAAATTTCAAGACGTTTCTGGGATAAGGGGAATGAGATCAGAGAACGCCAAGCGCCTTGATGGATCGCCAGACATCATCTGTGGATAGCTCATCCAGCGATGCGGCGTTCATGACGATGACAGATCCACCCTTTGGCGCGGCACGGCCCAGACGTGTTTGTGGATTCCAGATCGTATCCAGATCGTCCTCCATGTCTTCATTCCAGTCCTGAGCAAACAGGCACACCCCGGGTGTGCGCGTGGCTGCGGCCAGATGCATTGGACCGGTATCACCGCCTATCGTGAAAACGGCCTCGGCGGCCAGTGTTGCCAGCTGGAAGAGGTCAGTTCGGGTGATCAAATTCTTGACGCCAGGCGCATCTCTGGCAATTGCCTTGCCGATATCGCCTTCAGCCTTGCCACCAATCAGCACCGGTGTGATGTCAGCCGCACTCAAACGCCTGCAGATGTCTGCAAACCGCTCCGGTGGCCAGCGTTTCTCGGGGTGTTCTGGTGACGAGCCGGGAATGATCAGCGCATATCGATCATAGAGGCTGAAAAATGCGGGTTCCAGATGGGGCGGATTACGGAAAGCCGATTTGATCCAGCTCAGATCGGGCAGCGGCCCTTTCCCTTCGGGCCAGGGTTGAGGATCGATAATGCCGTTCGGTCCTATCCCGGCATGATATAGCTGTTCGCCCAGCCGATCGAAATTGTGCATGGCTGCTCGGTCGGGGTTTATGTGCCTGTGTGAGGCACCCTTGGCTGACCCGGACCAGTAACGCGCGCCAAATGCTCTGCAATAGCGTTCGGTGCGGCTATTGTTCTGAAAGTCATAGACCATGTCATAGCCTACATTCCTCACCCGCTTGGTCATGGCGACCTGGGATTTCATCTCTTTGTCGCGTCCGTCATCTTCAACCGCATTGAAATAGGGTGAGACACGGGCAAATTCTGCAAAGGGAGGGGTTGTCAGCAATGTGATATGCGCTGAGCGGTGAACGTCCCGGACAATCTTGCAGGCACCAAGGCACTGAACAAAATCACCAAGTGCACCGAGCTTGATGACAAGCACGCGTTTCAGCGTATCACCTGGATTCGCAGGCGGAGTGAAATCGGACAGATCTGGAATGGCGGCCTGTTTGCTCAATGGCCACGCTCCAGCAACCGGGCATAGACATTCAGCGTAGCAGCTTGAAGGCTGGCTTTTGAAAAGCGGCTGGCGATACGTTCCCTGGCCGCCTGTGACAAGGCGGACAGCTGTGAAGCATCCAGTTTCAGGATGTCGTCGATCATGTCAGCTATCTCCCCCGGTTGACCCGGCGCAACCAATCGTCCGGTCAATTTGTCATCTACTATCTCAAGCTGCCCACCATGTGCAGCAGCAATTACAGGTCGACCCATTGCTCCCGCCTCTGCGGCGACGCGCCCAAAGGCCTCCGGCTCACGCGAAGGCGCAAGAACGATGTCGCACAGCTTGTAAGCCGCGCCCATATCGGAACAATGGCCCACAATCGAGACAGATTCGTCAAGTTTCAGGGATGTAATCTGTGCTTTCAGGGCTTCAAGATAGCCGCTTCGGCCTTGATCATCGCCAGCTAGAACCAGTGTGCCCAATACGTCAGCACCGCGATCCCGGCGTATCGCCATCGCGCTTATTGCATCCTGCTGGCCCTTCCAGGCTGTCAAACGACCAGGCAACAGGATGAGGGGTCGGTCTGGGCATGCATCGCCAAACCATTGTTGTTGCAGCATTTCTGTTCTGTTAGAAGAGATGTTATCCGGATGGATCGCTTCCAGGTCCACTCCGCGGGGAATGGTGACAATTCTGGCTGTCGCATCCGGATAGGTCTGGGCAATGTGCGCGGCAATATAGGTTGAATTGGCGATCACGATATCGCCGCGGGCCATTACCGAATTATACCAGCGCTTGAAGCTGCTCTTCGCATTATAGGCCCCATGATAGGTTGTCACAAAGGGCGTGCGTGTAGATTTGGCCGCCCAATAGGCACTCCAGGCTGGGGCCCGCGACCGCGCATGGATCAGATCGACATGTTCGCGTTGGATCAATGCCTTGAGCCAGCCAACATTCCGGCGGATCGTTACGGGGTTCTTGGATGGCAGGCTTTCATTGCGCACCAGTACCGCTCCAGTCTCTGTCAGCTCGGTTTCAAGTCGGCCACCTGCGCTGGCTACAATTGCGCGTCCGCCAGCTGACACCACGGCTTCACACACTTCGATGACGGTACGCTCAGCACCGCCCGCGGCCAGATCTGGTATGACCTGTAATAAGGTTGCGCCCTCAAGCGAAACGGGTTTGACCATGAAGGGGTTCCGAATAGTGTGCGCGTCGACACTGCGCCGTAGCTGAGCTCTGGTGTGATATGACATGCAGGATGGGAGGTGCCAATGCCGATTGATGAAACCCAATACCTTCAGACCGATGGTGGACGCCTCGCATATCGCGTCACGCAAGGCGATAGGGACAAGGCGACGCTGGTCTGGATGTCGGGATTGCGCTCAGACATGCTGGGCGGGAAGGCGAGTCTCCTGCATGCCGCGGCCCTCGCTGACAATCGGTCCTGTCTTCGGTTTGATTATCGTGGTCACGGGCAAAGTGATGTGGATTTCAAGGATACGGTCCTGTCGCACTGGCGCGAAGATGCACTGACCATGATCGATTCGCTGACCGAAGGGCCTTTGGTCCTGATCGGGTCATCCATGGGTGGATGCGTGGCACTATTGTCTGCCATGGCCCGCCCGGAGCGTGTGAAGGGCATGGTCCTTATCGCGCCAGCTCCCGATTTCACGGATCTGTTCTGGGATAATCTTCCGGCAGATTCACGACAGCAAATCGAAGAAGTCGGTTTCTGGATGCGTCCTTCGGAATATGAAGATCCCTATCCGATCACACGTGAGCTGATTGAGGATGGCCGACTCTGGCGGATCATGGACAAGCCTATCGCGCTGGATATCCCGATACACATCCTGCAGGGCAGGCTGGATGATGCGGTTCCGTGGGACTATTCCCAGAAGCTGGTTGAGCAGATTACCAGTGATGAGATCTGCTTTACCCTGATCAAGGATGGTGATCACAGATTGTCGCGTCCGCAGGATCTTGCCTTGCTGCGGCGTACGACGGAGGCATTGGCCCGTAAGGTTGACCGACGCCAAGCCTAATCCATCAGTTTTTCCGCTTCCAGTATGGATACCAGTCCGGATTTGTAATCGGAAAATGCCGGTCGCCAGCCAAGCTCTGCCTTGATCCGGGAATTGGGCAAGCGTTTGCATTCGGCATAGAAACGCTGCGCCGCGTCTGGCAGATTGGCATCCTCGAATGCGATTTCGGGGGGAGGGTCCATTCCGATCAGATGCGCGGCATAGCTGATGACATCCTGTGCCGGGGCAGGTTTGTCATCCGCAATATTGTAGATACGGCCTGGATTGGGTCTGGCAATCGATCTGACGAGCACATCCGCGATATCGTCGACATGCGCGCGGGAGAAAACCTGCCCGGGTTTTATGATACGGCGCGCGCGACCTGATCTCAGCCGATCGAATGCAGATCGACCAGGCCCGTAAATTCCAGGAAGGCGGAACAGATGCGCACCTTTGTCGCGCCATTGGTTCTCTGCAATCACGCGTCGTTTGGCTTCGCGGCTCTGTGCATTTGTCGGGATATCCTCAAAGGCCCATCCACCACCAAGATCCCCATATACACCGGTTGAAGAGAGATATCCGATCCACGAGACATTGTCTGCTTTGTCTGCAAAGGCCCTGAAAACGGGACAGCCTTCATCATCCGGGGGAATGGAGATCAGCCATGCTGTTTCATCGCCTCGCGGAGTCCAGCTGCCGGGAAAGGCCTCAATCTGAACAAATGCTTCTGCATTGTTTGCCACGGACAGGTTTCGGTGCGTCCCGGTAACTGACCAGTCCGGCGATGAGGCGGGAGATGATTGAAGTAGCCGCGCTGCCAGAGCGTGCGCGACATAGCCGAAACCAAAACCGATGAAAGATTTAACAGTCATGTCATTTGAGATCGTCCATTGGTGGCGGTATGACAAGCCTGACATCTCGTGGAGTATGAAAAATCATGCAGGCTGCCCTGTTCGCGCTTATCGCTCCGCTCATCATGCAGATGAGCGCCGGAGACATGTTGAGACTGGAAGACAGGGAACGACTGGCCGATTGTATCGTCAAGCTCGAGCAGGATCCGGTAAATGCCTATGAGGATGGCCTGACATGGCAGGCTGAGGGCAATCGCCCCGAGGCCAGGCATTGTGTCGCATTGGCGTTGATCGAGCTGGGCCGTCCCGAGGAAGGGGCCGCGCGCCTTGAAAACCTGGCGATGGCAACCGATGGAGGGTCACGAGAGGATCGCGCCCATTATTTCTTTCAGGCAGGCAATGCCTGGATAATCGCAAGAAGGCCGGAAGCAGCGCAGACTGCTCTGGATGAGGCTGTCAAACTCGATCCGTCAGATGCTGACAAATATCTGGCCCGTGCCCGGTCTACATTGCTCCAGGAGCGCTGGCATGAAGCGCAAACTGATCTGGACAAGGCGCTGGAGATCAGGGGTGACGACGTGATCGCATATCAATTGCGCGCCGAAACCAAACTTCGTCAGCATGATCTTAGCGGTGCACAAGATGATGTGCGCATGGCGATGCAGCTGGATCCTGAGAATGTTGAAGTATTGGTTCTCAGGGGGCGCGTCCGCGAGGCATTGCGTAAGACCGAAGGTCTCGATTGAACAAGCTCGATAGAACAAGTTTTCTAAAGAGGTATAATCCGATCAAAATGGACGAATTTGCAGGCCTGTTTTGCGCTTAACGTCGAATTCAACGAATTATCATACCAAAGTATGATCGCTTCCTAGTGGAAATCCCTAGCTTTTCGAATCCTTCAGGATTGAAGTAAGATCAAATCCACTATAGTTAACGTTGTAAATACTCGACACACTACCTTGGGTTTGTCTTTAACAATGAAAGCCATTCTCAAACAACGAAACTGATCTGCTCTGTAAAAGAATACAGCTTCAGGTCGCGCATGTTTCCAGGGAACGAAAACGACTTGAATGAGCGGCGAATGAACATTGCAAGTTTAGTTGACCCTGATGCTACGGATCAGGATCGCCGCAAACAAACTATCTGGCCATATGAAGAGATGGCAGGGTTGGCGCGTATCGGGGCATGGTCAATTGTGCTTTCGACGGGTGACTTTGAATGGTCTCCTCAGATCTATGAAATCCTGAGTATCGACAGGAGTTTCAAACCGACTGAAGAAAATCAGAAGATGCTCTTCGGGTCGGAGAAGTTTCTTCAAACCAGGTCCCACCTGATTGAGCAGGTGAACGCCTTCGGCAAGGTGGATACGCAGGTCGACTTCTTCACACCAGACGGTATGCATCGTGTGTGCAGACTTACCGCCAGGATGGATTTCCTGGAAGAGGGTTCAAAGCTGATCGGGTTTCTTCAGGATGTCACTGAAGAAAAAATGAAGGATACCCGGATTGCGGTCACCACTCGTAAGCTGAAATCAGCGCTGGAGCTCAGCGGCATTGGAATCTGGTCTATCAATGTCGACAAGAACACCTTTGCCTTTGATGAGGTCTGTCCTGAGAAATTTCTGGTCCAGAAGCAGATTGTTCGACCACTTGATGAGTTTCTCGCAAATCTGCTGCCTTGCGATCAGCAACGTGTCGCGGACGAGATCATGCGTGTCCAGCGCACTGGCGAATCGATGTCCACGTCATGGTCGCGAGAGATCGGGGGTCAGATCCGCAGCTTTGATGTGAATATGGGACGCGAAATCGGTATTGATGGTGGCGTCGAGATCATTGGTGTGGCCCGCGAAAGCACCAAGGAAAAGCAGTTACAGATGTCCCTGGAGGCGAAGTCCCGGGAAGCTGAAGCGGCATTGAAGACACAAAAGGACTTTGTGGCTCGTATGAGTCACGAAATCCGCACGCCGATGAATGGTGTGATCGGAATGTTGGAGGTACTCAAGCGATCAGAGCTTCAACACGAACAGTATAAACATGTCGATGTTGCGATCAGCTCCGCTCGTAGTCTCTTGCACATCCTTAATGATGTTATCGATCTTTCATTGCTTGAAGCACCACAGTTTCGTCGGGTAAGCGAACCATTCCAACTCGACAGGACGATAAGTGATATCATGGCCCTGTTCAGGAGTGCAGCCTGTGAAAAGGGGCTGAATCTCAGCGTTGAATATAGCTCATCCCTGCCAGAATGGGTCGCAGGCGATGAACTTCGGATTCGACAGATTCTCACCAATATCGTTGGCAATGCCGTCAAGTTCACAAACTCGGGTGGGGTCAGAATAATTGTGGATTTTTGTCAAGAAAATCAACAGATAGATATCAAGGTTCTGGATACTGGAATCGGCATGGCGAAGGAAGAGATTGAAAGCGCCTTTGATCAGTTTTACCAGGCTGATACCGCGATCACGCGTCGAATTGGTGGGGTGGGACTGGGGCTTACAATAACCCGGCAACTTGTCGACCTTCTGGATGGTGAAATTCACGTGAGAAGTCGCAAGCTACAAGGAAGCGAATTTCGCGTCATACTGCCGGCCAGTCGAGCCTCCAGTCCGACGATTGAAGTCGTGAATGAACCATCACTTACAACTGTGCCGCTGAAGATATTAGCTGCTGATGATAACCCCGCAATGCAGAAAATATTGTCTGCTCTGCTTCAGCCGCTGGGTCATGATATCACCATTGTCGGTGACGGGCAGGCCGCTGTGGCCGCTGCTGCGACACAGGATTTCGATGTGATCCTGATGGATGTGATGATGCCCGTCATGGATGGCCCGACGGCCGCGCGGTCTATTCGGCAGATGGGTGGGCGTGGGGGAAGTGTACCGATCATTGCCATTACGGCGAATGCCATGACAGGAGATCGGGAAGGATATCTTTCGGCCGGGATTACGGACTATCTGTCCAAGCCGATCGAAGTTCCGTTATTGCTTGAGGCACTTTCACGCGCAGCAATGGCGACCGGAAAGGCCTGATGCTGTTGCTGCGCATGAAGATTTGCGGATGATCAGAGGTCGATGACCTGCTGCATGTCGATCTCGAAGATCACATCGGCCTTTTCGGGGATCGGTCCGCTACCTTCTTCGCCAAAGGCAAGCTGATAGGGCACTTTCACCAGCCAGTGATCGCCTGGGCGCATCATCATGATTGCTTCTTTCCATCCCTCACCGAGGACAGGCTCACCGGCAGGCAGGCGTTTGGGTGATCCTTCGCGAAAGGAGGACACAACAATCTCACCGCTTTTTGCGACACGGCATTCAGCATGTATGAGAACGAAATCTTCAGCCTCGGGCAGAGCAAGGCTTTCATCACCACTGTCGAGAATGATGTATTCCAGACCGCTTTCTGTTTTCATGACATCTGTGGCTTCACCGGGCCATGGGGTGTATTTCGCCCACGCTTCTTCGTCCGCTGCTTGCGGCCTGATCACGTCCAGCAATTCCATGTGGAAGATCAGATCGGCATTCGCTGGAATGTCAGCGCCTGCGCCACGTGCACCATATCCAAGGTCAGAAGGAATGAAGAGCAGCCATTCATCGCCAGGCTTCATCAGCTGCAGGGCTTCTACCCAACCAGGAATCAGGCCGCCTGCCGGGAAGGTAGCAGGGGCACCGCGATCATAGGATGAATCGAATTTCTTGCCGCCTTCAGCCAAACGACCGTCATAGTGGACTGTAACCTGATCGGTTGGAACAGGGGAAATACCAGAAGCATCACCGGACTTGATGATGATATATTCCAAACCGGATTCGGTCTTGTGGACGCCTTCACGGCTTGAATCCCAGGGTGTGTACTGTTCGAAAGGACCGCTCATTTGCGCCTCACTTTTAGCTGAAGTTTCAGAATTGTCTGGCGTATCGCTATTGGGCGAGCACGCAGACAGGGCCGCAAGAAGAATCGCAGCAGTGATCAGGCCGGAACGCATGGCAGGGACCTCCCGAGGTCTCGATCTTGGTTTGACATCCGTGGGACTACCATCGCCCGGCTCGCCATGACAGGGCGAATTGCATGAAATATAAGTTCAGTTCGTGCGAGGAGGGAAACCTTCATCAGCGAGCGCCGAACAGATTTCCTGGGTGTGCTGTGCGTCGCGTGTTTCGATCAGGATGTCGAATTCCGCGCCTTTGGCCGGCACATCCAGTGCGATACGGTTGTGCTGAACCTCGATGATGTTTGCGCCACCATCGCCAATGATCTTTGCAACCTTGCCCAGCAGGCCCGGATTGTCTCCACCAATGATGCGGATATTCGACAGACGTTTCTCACGCACCAGCGAGCGCGTCAGAACGGATGCCAGAAGGCGCGTATCGATATTACCGCCACAGACAACAAGGCCCACACGACGACCACGGAAACGATCCGGGTGGGCAAGCAGAGCAGCGAGACCTGCCGCGCCTGCACCTTCGGCGACTGTTTTTTCAACCGTCAGCAACAATGTGATCGCACGTTCAAGATGCGCTTCATCCAGCAACATGACGTCTTCAATCAATTCACGACAGATGGCTGCGCCGATCTTGCCGACAGTCTTGACCGCGATGCCTTCGGCGATGGTTGCGCCGCCGACTTGCGCTTCTTCTCCACGCATGGCTGCATGAAGGGAAGGGTACATGAGCGGTTCACAGCCATGGATCCGAATGTTGGGATTCATGTGTTTGGCAGCCACGGCAATACCGCCGATCAGGCCACCGCCCCCCACGGGAACTATCAGATCGTCGAATTCTGGTCCGTCTTCCATCATTTCGATGGCGACAGTGCCCTGACCTGCGACAACTAGTGGATCGTCATAGGGATGGATGAAGGTCAGGCCTTCTTTCTTCTCGGTTTCGCGAGCAAAGCTGTCGGCCTCGGTCAGCATGTCGCCATGTAGGATCACGCGTGCGCCGAAATTGCGTGTGTGTTCGACTTTCACAAAGGGGGTGTTCTGCGGCATCACGATGGTCGCGGGAATTCCAAGGCGCTGGGCGTGATAGGCAACTCCCTGGGCATGATTGCCCGCAGACATGGCGATCACTCCGGCCTTCTTCTCGGCATCTGTGAGATTGATCAGCTTGTTCAGCGCGCCGCGTTCCTTGAACGCAGCGGTGAACTGAAGGTTTTCAAACTTCAGCCAGACTTCGGCTCCGGTAATCGAGGATAGCGTCCGTGACAGGCGCATGGGCGTACGCTCGACAGCGCCTTCAATGGCACGTGCGGCGGCCTGGATATCCTCAAAGGAGATGGGAAGTTGGCTCACGGGGAAATTGTCCTTGTTCATGATGACAATGATCTTCCAGACTGTTCGGGATCATTGATCGCGGGACACTATTGCCCAGCCTCGTTCAGGACAAGTCGAGTCTCAAGGAAAGTGGAAATTGCCAAGCATTCCGGTAGCCATGGTCTAGGGACGGCTCTTCGCCATGCAGCGCCAGACATCAAGCCGCCGCATGGCCTTGCCGGGTAGCAGGCTCAAGCGCCCCATTTTTCTGGACTCAAGTTGCTGACGCACACCAAACTGCATGCCCCGCCACGCACTGGACAGGCCGCCTGCACCTATATAGCCCGGTCCGCATGCACGCGAATGATTGGCGAGGCTTTGTTTGAAGCGATAGTCACCCGCACCGAGGTCCATCTCGGTGAAACCAGCATCAGCCGCAGCCCTTATCGCCTCTGTGAACAGGATCAAGCCGGGAGAATGGGTATCGAAATCATGGTTATGGCCAACATACCAGGCGTGAAGTGTCTTGCCGGCCCGAATGCAAAACAGTCCGGCAACCAGTTCATCATTTGATCGGAGCAGGAATAGCTCGCCACCGAATTCTTCTGATTGTTCCTGATAGACAGCATCAACAACATAACGGATCCAGGCACGTGACAGGATGTCGGTAGAGCCGGTCTGGCGATGTTGTGTTCGTTTCCAGCCCAGCAATGTTTCGAATGCCTTGTCGTCCCGTACAAAGGGATGAAAGCTGATATTTCCGCACTCACGGCGAAACTTGTTCATCTTCTTGCGCGTGCGTTTCAGCACTTGCGATCCGGCCTCACGTCGCTCGGTCTCGTATGCGCTCCAGCCATCTTCAAACCGCACGATATGGCCATGGTCTTCAATGAAAACATGATCTTTCGTGGCCGAATGATCGGCCAGTGCGCAGGTGAAATCGATCCGCCTTACACCCAGGGCTTCGATGGCTTTTTGCCCGTCAAACACCGATCCAGGTTCGGAGATGATCGCCTGGTAGTCGCAGAGGGGCCCACCGAGAGGTAGCGCTATACTGGAAGCAGAGAGCTGAACCGGTAGAAATCCGACAGGGTTTCCATTCTCCCGAAACACCACAACACGCGCGTCCGGTCTGTAGCGGTTGACCAGTCTTGCCCAGTCGGGAGTCAGATAAGGGCTCGCAAGCGTGCGGTCTGACGCCTGAAGCGCATGCCAGGCAGCGATATCACTATCCCCAAGCGCGAGCGGTTCGATTGCTTCAACTTGCATCAATCCTGTCCCAATCCTTGGGAGGGCCTTTAGCATGGCTTTGATGAAATTTGCATTCGTATGACCGAAGAAATCTGATCAAACAGCGCGATCAGGCGTAAACGCCCTTTGAGACATCAGCAACGGGGTCATGTTCGGCAACGAAATGGCCGGGTGATACTTCGACCAGCAGGGGACGGTATTGATCTTCTCCGGCTTCCGACAAGCGTGATTTCAGGAATCTCAAGCCCGCGCGCGGGTCCATCGGGGAGGGCAGGTCGCCATCCAGCAGGATACGCTTGCGATTGCGCTCGATTTCGGGATCAGGACGCGGCACCGCATTTATCAGTGCCTTGGTGTAGGGGTGTATAGGGTTCTCGAAGATCTCTTCGCGTGTTGCCATCTCCACCACACGGCCCAGATAGAGCACCATGACGCGATGTGCGACCTCGCGAACGACACTGAGGTCATGGCTGATGAACATCTGTGACAATCCGAATTCCTTCTGAAGATCGATCAGAAGATCAATGATCTGCGCCTGCACAGATACGTCCAGCGCCGAGACTGCCTCGTCGCAGATTACCAGCTTCGGGTTGAGGATCATTGCGCGTCCCACGCCAACACGCTGGTTCTGCCCACCGGAAAGTTCATGCGGATAGCGGTTGATCAGAGCGTCATCGAGCCCGACACGCTGCATCATCTTGCGGACAGCTTCGTCTTTTTGTCGGCCATTCATGTCTGGACGAAACACACCCATGGGTTCTGAAATCGACTGACCGATCGTCATGCGTGGATCAAGGCTGGCGAGAGGATCCTGAAACACGATCTGAAGATCTTCTCGCAGAGACTGCAGTTCTTTTTGTCCGGCGCGCGCAATGTCCTTGCCCAGCCACGTCACAGCGCCTGCCGTGGGTTCGATCAGGCGCAGTACGGCGCGTGCTAGCGTAGACTTGCCGCAGCCACTTTCACCGACAACGCCCAGTGTTTCGCCTTCCAGCAAGGAAAAACTCACGCCATCCACGGCGCGTAATGGCTTTTTCTTGGGAAACAGACCGCCATTGGACGCAACGACGTCGAAACTCACCTTGAGATCGCGGGCGACCAGAATGGGGTCAGCCTTTTCCAGATCCATCGGTTCGATGGTCGGTCGACCACCTCGGTCTTCACGGTCCAGACGTGGCATGGCATCCAGCAACATGCGGGTATATTCGTGCTTCGGATTGGCAAAAATCTCGGAGACATTGCCGCGTTCAACGGGTTCGCCATGTCGCATCACAATGACACGGTCACACATCCGCGCGACAACTCCCATGTCATGCGTGATCAGAACGAGGCCTGCATTATGTTCGCGTTTGAGATCATCCATCAGTTCCAGGACCTGCGCCTGGACGGTCACATCCAGTGCGGTTGTGGGTTCATCCGCCAATAGCAGGCGCGGCTGGCACAACATGGCCGCAGCGATCATCACGCGTTGGCGCATTCCACCTGACAGCTCGTGAGGAAACTGGTCTAGTCGCCTGCGGGCTTCTGGGATGCGCACCCGCTCCAGCCATTCCACACACACCTTGTCGGCTTCGGCACCTTTCAGTCCCTTGTGATGCAGCAAAACCTCGCGCATTTGTGCGCCTATGGTCATGTGTGGGGTAAGAGAGGTCAACGGATCCTGGAAGATCATGGAGATCTGCGCACCACGCACCTTGTTTAGCGCGGGCGTCGGCATGGTCAGCAGGTCTTGCCCATCGAACAGCGCCTGACCACTTACGTGTCCATTTTGCGATATCAGGCCCATCGCGGCGAGAACTGTCTGGCTTTTGCCTGAACCACTCTCGCCAACAAGGCCGACGCATTCGCCAGCAGCGACCTCGAAACTCAAACCCTTCACAGCATTTACTTCACCGTCCGAAGTGTCGAAATTCACGACAAGGTCACTGACAGACAGGATGGAAGAACTACTCACGGCACAGGGCCTCTCTACAGGTTACGCGACCATGCCTCGACGCATTCTGAGTGCGTTCAAGGGCGGTAGCAGCAAGGTGATGCACGTGACCTTGCTGATGAATATCATCTCTATCGAAATGATCAGGAACTTGGAAAGCGTCCTGCACATATAAATGCGCCAAGGACGAATATTTAACGCAGATAACGCGCGAACTGGGTCAAAATGAACCGATTTTCGTCGTTGATTCAATCATCAGGGGCATAATCCACAGGTGGTGCAATATGTGCGGATGCACCCACGCGTGACACTTCCCGTACATCCTCCATTTCGGAAGTATCAGGAGCGGAGGTTGATTCTGCTGGCGGAAGCGCCAGTCTGGACATGGTTTCCAGTTCTCGGCCATAGCCCTCATAACGGGGGTGAATCAGTACACCACCATCACCATAGGTGTAGATCATGCGGGCCCAATCCGAATCGGAAAAATCAAAAGCGCGCCCGTCGGGGTCAATATCGGACCAATCCGGTTCACGCGCCGCAGATGCCGCCAGCCGGGCCCAGCGATTGGCTTCTTCAAGGTCGCCACGTCCACGGGCAACGGCTTCCATCAGTGTGCACAATCTTCCGGTCGCACCTTCCTCGATCAGTGGGGTGAGAATTTCAGCCGCTTTCATCCAGTCGCCAGTTGCAATGGCTGCTTCACCCTTAAGGATACGGCTTTCGCGGTGATCGGGGTTTTGCTGGGCCAGCTTGTCGATACGCGCTGCGTGGGAGTCAGCGCTTTCGCCGGGTTTGAGGTCAGACCACAATAATGACAGGGCCGGATGGGGACGTGTGCGCCACGCCGCCTCGACAACAGACTGGGCCTTGCCGGCGCGTCCCGCGGCCAATTGCAGACGACCTGCCAGAAGTGCCGCAGGAGGAAACCCGGCAGACGCCTTTGTCGCTTCAACGGCCAGTGCTTCTGCTTCGGCAGGATCATTGCGCCTTTGCCTGTAAGCCTGTGCCGACAGCAGGACAGCCCGGCGACGTGCAGCGCTGGCACCATCAATCGCACCACGCTTGAGGCCAGCATCCAGCGTGTCGACCGCTCCCATCCAGTCTGCCGCCTTGGTCTGGAGTTCGAACAGGGAGCCAAATGGCCAGTCCGCCTTGGATTTCAGCTGGAACGCAGCTGATGCATGTGCCTTTGCGCCCATATGATCACCGCGTTTGACGGCCGCTGCGGCCAGCCCGCGTAATCCGGCCAGTTCAGCACCCTTTTCCCGGGAAAGTTCGGCATAAGTCTTTTCTGCTTCGATCCAGTCGTCATTGGTCTCGGCGGCGCGAGCAGACAATAGCAAAGCCAGCTTTCGGTCGGGTGATCCGATTTTTGCCAGCGCCGCAGCACGCTTGGCCTGCTTGGCAGCTTCTTCAGCATCACCCCCTTCAGCAGCGATCAAGCCATCGGACAGGGCCGCACGTGCCTTATTAATGCGTGATTGCCGGGAGGACCGCGCAACCTTGCCGGGCAGGTTGAATATCGAGGCCAACAATCCCCAGACCCATGCGATTACTGCGCCCAGCAACAACATTAGAAGCGCTAGAAGGATTCTGGATGTTTCGACCTCGAAACCGGGCAATCTGACAAGCACATCCTTGGGCGCATTTGCCGCCCAGAGTGCGACGCCCACTGCGACAATCACGAGGGCCAGTAAAAGCGCTTTGCGGATCAAGGTCTAATTCCTTCCCGAGAGCTCGGCGCTCTTGTCAAGAATCTCCTCACGCACCGCTGCAACATTGGTATCGAGCGTCAGGCGTGCCCGCGCTGCCGTGAGCCATTCATCAAATTCGGTATCGCTGAAACCTTCCAACAGGTCGGCATTTTCAATGGCGGTGGTCAGGTCGGCATCATCTAGGGCATTGCGGATGCGGTTGAGAACTGCTTCGGGTGTGTCGCCGTCTACATCTGTTCTGCGAACAGAAACAACACCACCAAATGCTCGCCGGGCCCAGTCCAGTCCATCGCCCTTGCCTTCATCCTGAATACGCTTGTTGAGTACCGAATTCACATCAGCGAAACTGGTCCGCAAATCGGATAGGGGTGGTGCACCCCGACGGGAAATGGATTTGATAGCCTGAACATTGGCATTGTCCGGCATGGCCTCATCCAAGCGGTCCCAGGCAGATGGGAATGGCTTGCCACGTGCAGACTGGCTTTCTAGTGCCGACATGGCCAAAGCAGCATCAGAAATCTGTTTGGCGGCCTTGGCGGTCTGGGTATCGGTAGTGTCGGATGACGCCGGTTGCACAGGTGCCATTCCAGTGCTTGCGCTGTCTTGTGGTGTAGGACTGACCTTTGTTTCAGGGGTGGTTCCGGAAGATGCAGATGATGTCGGCTTTGGAACTGGTTGCTCTTTTGCTGTCGATGCGATGCCAAGCGTTGCGACTTGCTCACGAAGCGCAGCAAGCTCCTTTTCTACATCACTGGTACTGGCGGATTCGGGTGCAGAGTTTTTAGTCTTGGCAAGCTCGACGACACGGTCCTCGACATCAGCGATAGCTTGATTGGCGTTGAACAGTCCTGCCTGCAACGAGGCCAGTGCTTCTTCGCGTTTTGTCATGGCACGTTGAACTTCGTCATTCGCGCCTTCAAGGCTTTCTACCCGCGCAGATACATCAGTCAGTGCGCGTTTAAGCTGACCAGATGTTTCAGGGCTGGCGTCACTCTCAGCCAACCGCTCTTCCAGATAGGTGATACGCGTCATCAGTCGTTGCAGGGGAGGAATTGTCGCAGCGCCTGCGGTGTCACCGGTATTGCCTGCTGCTGTAGCCGTCTCGCCCTCGGCAAGTTTTGCGGTGTCACCGGAGCTGCCGACCAGCGCATCCAACTGCGCTACAAGTGCATCGAATTCCGATTGCAACAGGGCCTGGCTTTCCTCTCGAGCTTCCAGTTCCGCGTTCAACTTTTCAACCTGGCCTTCAAGCCGGGCTTCGGTCACGCTGAGTGTTTCCCAAGCCTTGTCGAGCTTTTCGGAAACGTTACCCTGTTTGGAAGACAGGTCCTTCAGGTCAGTTTCGAGTTCAGCGGGCGCGAATTTGGCCGTATCGATATTGGTCGAACCTGATCCGATCACACCGATCGTACCACCGGCCAGGGCCGCGCCGATGCTCCAGGCAGCAAGCGTTGCCATCCCGATGCCTGACTTTACGGGCTTTTCAGCTTCTGGCTCTGGTCCGTCAGCGGGTTCGAACTCGGCATCAATGGGTTCGGGCTCCGTGGGAGTTCCCTCGGTTGTCTCGGTTTCAGGCGTTTCGTTCGAACTGGTCATGTCGGCGGTTCCGGAATGTCTAATTCAACACAGCATAGAGGACGGAGTCCTGTCGGCTCAACCCGTCTGGATCAGGCCAATCAGCGCAGTTTCGTTCGGGCGTTCTGCTACCTTGATGCGCCGACCTGCAAACGGACGCAATGGTTCGGCTGCAGCTTCCGAGATTGTGGCAATCAGGCCGGTCACAATCTGCGACAAATCGTTCTCCTTCCAGAGGTCGGCAAATCGTTGTCCGGCTGCAGGAGAATGGATCATCACGACATCTATAGCAGATTTCCCTTCAATCTCGTTTCCAAGCCGGGATGCATATCTGGGTGTTGGTTGGGCACCATAGATAGGGATGTGCTCTGCCTGAAATCCCAATCCATCCAGCGTTTCCACAATGTGTCCACGTGGATGGGAGTGTCCAAGGTGGATGAACGACACCAGTCTCGGGTCACATTCGTTTTGAATGAGCTCTATCAGGTCCCGGGCTGTACCATGGGCACTGATTACATTGTCATAGCCGGCATTACGCGCGGCTTCAGCGGTTGCATCTCCCGCACACCAGACGCGTTGGGCACGACCTGCCAGATCACCGGGCGCGAAACGTATGCCATTTGCGCTGGTAAATATCAGATCAGCCTCGAAATCGGACAGGGTATTCGCCTGGGATTCGGAAATATGCAGCGGACGAAGCTGAAGCAGTGGCAGTACAACGGGAGACAGGCCCGCTTCCTTCAATCGACCTGCCGTTGCATTGGCGCCCGGCATGGCGCGCGTAACAAGGACTCGGCGGGAGGTGGTCATGGCGTTGGTTCCTTTCCCTCCGGTTTGCGGTTGCGGGCTTCAGCGATATCTTCGGCAACCCACAGGCCCAGCTCTGCCGCATCCAGTTCGGATGGTGTTCTGTCCAGGACGCCCTCGGCCCACCAGCGGGTGGATCCATCATCGGCGAGGACTTCCCCGACCATGTGTGCACCAGTGTCTGTGAGACAGAAATGGCCTGCAATCGGCGTACGACAGGACCCATCCAGCCGTTTGAGAAAGGCACGTTCCGCCGTTGCAGCCAATCTGGCGGCATTGTCGTCAATCGCGGTGCAGGCCGTTTTCAGCCAGTCAGGCGCGTCTGCGCGGATCGTTGCGCAGACTATACCCTGACCTACAGCGGGTATCATGTCGGTGACGGGGATGAAGCCTGCGGCCTGGTTGGTCATACCCAGCCGGTTCAGGCCGGCTGCTGCGAGCAATGTCGCGTCGGCCAGTCCATCCTGAAGCTTTTTTAGTCGGGTCTGGACGGATCCGCGAAACATGACGATCTCGAGGTCAGGGCGAATATACAATGCCTGAGATGCACGGCGCAAGCTGGCTGTGCCCAAGCGGGCTCCCGGAGGCAGATCACGCAGCGCAGAGTAGGGGCCGATCAATGCGTCGCGCGGGTCCTCGCGTTCCAGATAGCAGCCAATGACAAGACCTTCAGCGAGCTCATTAGGAACATCCTTGAGAGAATGAACGCAGACATCGACTTCACTGGTCTGCTGGACAATATCCAGTTCTCGCGTGAAGAGCCCTTTGCCGCCGGCATCCTGCAGGCGGCGGTCCTGGATTTGGTCGCCTTGAGTCTTGTAGGTTTCGATTTCACAATAGATCAAACCGCCGGAGACACTTTCCAGCAAACGGGAAAAGGTCTCCGCCTGCGCCAGTGCCAGTGGAGAACCGCGTGTGCCGACTTTCACGATATGGGGTTTGGGGCGCATGACCTTGCGGGCCTTGGTCGTGCGTGACTTGCGCGACGCAGATTTGCGCGTGGTTACGCCGGTTTGCGTGCGGGTATTGGTCTTGGGTTCAGAATTGGTTCTCGACACGCGTTTCGTCCCGATGCATCTCGTTGAGAGGTGACCTGTTTTGCCAGCTCGTGCAAGTTGTGTTCGTCTCATGGACTACAGTATGTCGTCCAGCGCTTGGCCTTTGCTTCACTGGGAGGTACAAGCGCGCTGGCCATGATGCAAGACACAGTCACCATACTCGGTATCGAAACCAGCTGCGACGAAACCGCCGCCGCGCTCATTCGCCGCTCCGCGAATGGCGAATGTACAGTATTGGCCGAGCAGGTGGCGAGCCAGATTGCCGAACATTCCGAATTTGGCGGTGTCGTTCCCGAGATCGCTGCGCGGGCGCATGTCGAAAAGGTCGACCTTCTGATCAGGCGGGTCATGGCGGACGCAGGTCTTGTCTGGTCCGATCTCGATGGTGTCGCAGCTACGGCCGGACCAGGTTTGATCGGTGGCGTAATGGTCGGGTTGATGACGGGCAAGGCCATTGCGGCGGCGCATGACTTACCCTTCATTGCGGCAAACCATCTTGAAGGGCACGCGCTCTCACCAAGATTGTCAGAAGTTGTTGGATTTCCATATCTGCTCTTGCTGGTTTCGGGCGGTCATTGCCAGTTTTTGCGCGTAGATGGACTGGGACAGTACAGCCGGTTGGGGTCGACGATCGACGATGCTGTGGGCGAAGCATTCGACAAGACAGCGAAATTGCTGGGGCTTGGGTTTCCAGGCGGTCCGGCGGTCGAACGCGCTGCGGCAAAGGGGGATTCGAAGGCAGTAACATTGCCGCGTCCCCTGATGAATCGACCAGATACGCTGGACATGTCCTTTGCGGGCTTGAAAACCGCTGTTCTGCGCGCAGCTCAGGCGGAGCCGCTCACCGATCAACGTGTTAGCGATATATGCGCGAGCTTCCAGATGGCCGTGGCGGATATTCTCAGCCAACGCGCATCCAGGGCCATGGCTATGATGGCTGAACAGGGCGCTGATCAATCACGCCGTTTCGTTGTGGCAGGCGGAGTGGCGGCCAATCAGACAATCAGGTCATGCCTGGAAGAGGCTGCGAAAGCTGCCGGATTTCAATTCAATGTTCCACCCATGAAGTGGTGTACGGACAATGCTGCGATGATTGCGCTGGCGGGCGCAGAGCGACTGACAGCAGGCATGAGCGACGTATTGGATACGCCTGCCCGGGCCAGGTGGCCGCTCGATCACAGCTCTGCTAACGCCTCGCCGGTTTACGGTTCAGGCAAGAAGGGCGCTAAAGCCTGAGCGCCCTTCGGGGCTTGTAGATGCGCGTGACGTTCTAGAGTGTCGGGCGCGTGGCAAATTCCAGAATGATGGCCATAACTGTAAGCGCGATCCCGAGCATGGGAAAAGTAAGTGCTGCGCCAGCGATACCGCGACCTGTATCTGTCTCCAGAATATTCTTGAAAGTCATGTTCGTGCTCCTAGCAGTGCCCCTTGGGGCGGTGAGGTGTTTTGGAGAAGTCAGAATTTACATCTCCGATCCAATGACACCCACTATACACGAAATGTGAACATTAAACACTGAACAATAAGCATAATGTTCAGTGATAAATTGTCACAGGCCAGATTTGGTATTCTAACCAAAGAATGACACGCGGGAATTTTAAGGTAATTGAAGCGGCTTAGCGGTTGTACAGGCCATTGAGCAGAAGCTCGAGAGTCGTGTCCAGATTGCGCTGAAGGACTTCAAATGAAGATTCACGCATCATTTCCGGCGAGGTAAAGCTTGTCATGGCAAACTGTATCGCTTCAGCTGTTCTTAGCGGGTCCGCCATTTCCACGAATTCACCAGATTTTGAGCCATCTTTCAGGATTGCCGATATATGCATCCGCTGTTGTGCGAAGCCTTCTTCCATGAACTGCGGGCGTTCGTCTGTCATGATCCTGACAACGGCGACCACATTGATATTATCCTGGATTTGAGAAAAAATTCGTTCCATCTCATAATTGAAGATGGCTTTCAGCCTCTCACTCGCTGACCTGTTGCCATCACGGGCTATGGCAGCAAATTCCTGATTGATCGTGGCCTGAAAGCGCCGCGCCATAGCTTCAGCGATATCCAGCTTGGACGGGAAGAAGCGATAGATATTTCCAGCTGACATGTCGCAATCAGTTGCGATTTCCGACATTGTCGTTTTGGCGTAACCATAGTGAAGAAAACGCTTCATGGCGGCGTCGAGTATGGTATCGCGGGTGTCTTGTTTCTCTGACATGGCGCAAGCTTTAGTATGGAACGCTGAACAATCAATAGTTTTTTCAATGGATAGCGATGACAGTTCGATTTGAATCTATCGCCGTAATCGGCGCGGGAGCCTGGGGAACGGCACTGGCACTGAATGCTCATCGTGCGGGTCGCAAAGTGAAAATCTGGGCGCGTGAAGCTGATGTCGCCCGCAAGCTTTCGCGGGGCGAGGGCAACCCAAGGTATTTTCCCGAAGTCACGATGCCGCCCATTTCGGCGACCGATCGACTGGAGGATCTGGCTGAATGCGATGCGATTATGATGGTGACGCCAGCTCAGTTTGCGCGCGCTGCAATGGAATCACTTGCACCCATAGTGAAGAAGGATGCGTCGATATTGTTGTGTTCCAAGGGAGTTGAGGCCGGAACACTTAAATTGATGAGTGAGGTACTCTCCGAATGCATGCCAGAAGCCAGAGGGTCGGTTCTGTCTGGTCCGTCATTCGCGATTGATGTGGCACATGGGCTCCCCACGGCGGTGACGCTGGCCTCACATTCCACAGATGAAGGCGAGGCCTGGGTGAATGCGATCGGGCGCCCGGAGTTTCGTCCTTATTTTGCACCGGATGTCATCGGGGCGGAAATTGGCGGTGCGGTGAAGAATGTCCTGGCGATTGCCTGTGGTGCAGTTGAAGGCATGGGATTGGGTCGTTCCGCTCATGCCGCCCTGATCTCTCGCGGCTTTGCGGAAATGACTCGACTGGCCGTGGCCATGGGTGCCAGGCAGGAAACCCTGATGGGATTGTGTGGTCTTGGTGATCTGGTCCTCACATGCTCTTCGATGCAGTCGCGGAACATGAGTTTTGGATACGCGCTGGGGCAGGGAAGGATTGCAGCTGATATTCTCGCCGAGCGCCAGTCGGTCACCGAGGGTGTGGCAAGTGCGCCGGGCGTGGTGTCGTTAGCTTCACGATTTGATGTCGATATGCCGATCTGTGAGGGGGTCGCGGCAGTGCTTGGCGGACAAGCCACCTTGACCGAAGCTGTAGATGCGCTTTTAAACCGTCCATTCCGTTCCGAATTCTAAGAGCAATTGATCATGCCGTATTTTGTCATACACGCCATGGACCGTCGGCCAGATGGTCCGGCTATCCGCGCTGAAACTCGTCCTGCTCACCTGGAATATCTGCGTCGTGTTGGCGACAAGGTGAAGCTTGCAGGCATGATGTTGCAGGAAGATGGCGAAACATCCGCCGGATCCATGATCGTGGTTGAAGTGGACGATATCCACGAAGCGCGCGCGATAGCGGAAAATGACCCTTATGCAAAAGCGGGTCTTTTTGCGTCATGTGATGTCAGGGCATATCGCTGGGCGATCAATCCGCCCAAATAGCGGCAGGAAACAGAAACGGCGGAGACATCCATTCAGGACTTCCCCGCCGCTCTCAATCTACACATACTCTACTGCGTTAAAGTCATAGCACCCTAATGGTGTATGAAAAGTGAATGGATTGCGGCGAATTGTGATTTATACCTCTTTTAGGGATTAAATCACCGTAATCTGTCGAGGCCGTGATGATTAGTAGGTGGCCTGTTGTGCTGAGCGGTAAGCTGTTTCCGCGTCAGAAGACAGTGCGCCACTCTCAAGAACGAAAACCTGTCTTTGTGGTTGTGTGTCAACCTGCCGGGGGGGCTGATCCAGTTCCGGGCGTGATTGATTGTCAGCCACTGTGTCGTTCAGAGCAGACAGTCGATCAGTGATCGCAGCCTGCGCCAATTGGGCCTTTTCGGAAATCTCCACGCGAATGGCAGGCTCCTTTACCCCACGTGCATAGTCCTTGCCCAGCGGTTCCGGCCTGGCACCTGTATTGATGCGTTTCATTGCTTCCGAATAAAGAAGCGGTTGAGCGATTGGTGTCTCTGCTGGGTTTATGGGCATGGCGAAAACTCTTGGTATTGTCTCATCTGGTGCGGCTCGATTTGCAGGAGCCTTTGGGTATTAAGATATCCAGGCCAGCTTGTTGAGCTAAGCGCAGAAGAATCGCCGAAACCTTAATCGTTCGACGCTTCTTCTTAAATTATGCGCCTATGATCTTTCGGGACTATTTAATGAAAACAATACATTGAACCTAATTTGTTAAGGTTGCGCCAAACAAGAAAACACCCGGAAAGCACATGTCTTTCCGGGTGTATTCCTGGAGGTCCTGAGCGGCGCACCGGTTCTCTTGGGATGGGTGGGGAGAAGAGAGGAACCAGGAACGCTGCCAGGGAGGTGTCAATGAACAGTTGAGCTCACCGCTCCGTCAAATCATTGATAGGTGGATCAACGAAATGACAGGACCGTACACTGACGTTATGGAGATGATGGAAAATGAACGGCGTGGATCAAAACGCGGGGGGACATGACTTCGGACATTACGTGACCTGTTTTCTTGTCGCTGGACGAGCGACGTTGGGGACAGTTTCAAGCCACGGAAAGGGACGCTAAAGTTGTTTTGCATCCACACCGTTCATCTACGACACTACGCATCAGGTGTTGAGCAAGCGTGCTTGAAACAAGAAAATTCCGAGGAATCTTCCAAAGGTTTTGTTTTCCTTAACGCCGTGAAACCATAGCAGAGGTGTGATCGACCGGTTCAAGGCAAACGTGTACGACCGGAATGCGCATCCTGGCTGGTGCGAATTTGAGAATGGAAGGTAAGACAGGTCATGGATATTTCCGGTTTCTTCCAGGGCATGAGTGCAGCGCTTGCAGGGGGCGCAGCTGCTTCAGGTTGGACGGTTGCTGTGATCGTGGCCAATGTTGCCTTTGATGGGCTTGACTATAACCGTGCTGACCGGCAATTGCGCCGCGTTCTGCTGGTCGCAGCATCATTCCAGGCCATCCTGTTGGGAGGAGCCGCGGTTTGTGCAATTTTTGGCGGAGCCATAGCTGCAATGGTTGTCAGCCTGCTGACAGCCTTGGGTTTTCTCACGAATGTCTGGACACTGGCACCTCGAAAAGGGCCTCGTGTCACTGGAGTGAGAGAAAATCGTAAGGGCAAGCGTGTGGTGGCTGTATCGCTGACCCTTATTATGACCCTCATGGCAGCCGCAGCAGCGGTTCTGGCTGCAATGGGTTTTTGATCAACAGCATTCGGCTTGCTTCGTCGAGGTCAGGCTATGCTGAATTCATCATCGACCCGCAGTTCGCCGTAATCTTGACTCAAGTTCACATTTTGCTGCGGTCAGCGCCTTGACCTGAACACATCAGGCCTGTTGAGTACGTCCACTTTCGGGTGCGGTCGTGACCCGGTTCAAAGCGTGAGTATTGTATAAAAGGGGTCGGAATGAACGCTGCGGTAGAGTCCTTTGTGGCGGGTTTTCCGGCATTTCTTATCTATACCGGCGCTGCGGGCGCGCTCCTGATTGCTGGTTGCGTCCTGTATATCGCCCTGACGCCTCAAAAAGAGCTGGAGCTTCTGCGCGCGGGAAATTCCTCCGCCGGTCTGGCGCTGGCCGGGGTGATTATCGGACTGGCGATCCCCATGGCGTCTTGTCTGGCATCGTCTGTTTCACTCACCGATCTTCTGATCTGGGGCGTTGTGTCGCTTCTTATCCAGATATTGGCATTCCGGTTTGTTGATCTGCTTCTGCGAGACCTGCCGCGTCGCATTGAAAATGATGAAGCAGGTGCGGCTATCTTGTTGATCGCTGTCAAACTGGCGTCTGCATTGCTGATTTCGGCGGCATTGTGGGACCCTAATCTTTCACGGCTCAGCTGATGCGGATACCCGACTGGATCGTCTTTTCCCTGATCCTGGGTGTCGTGCTCTGGGCCCTGTTTTCCGGCGACAAGAACGCCGATGCGCCCGAAGCGCCTCCGATCATGCAGGAAGCAACCGGCCCGATGCTGCCGGGGCCCAATCAGTTTGACGATGAAGTTCTGGTGCAGGTGGGTGAAACCGCTGATGGGATCGGCACAGCCTTCGCGATGGATCGTCGTGGCGTCTGGCTGACAGCCCGCCATGTTGTGGATGGCTGTGCGGATGTTGGCCTTCAGGTTTCCAATGGCCGCCTGCTGCCCGTCACGCGTGTGGTGACGGATACCCATGCTGATATCGCTGTGCTTTACACATTGCGCGCGCCAAAGGCATTGGAACTGGCCCATCGCGAAGATCTTCGCGTTGGCGAATCGGGCTTTCATGTTGGCTTCCCGCAAGGACGACCCGGAGAGGCGACTTCGCGCCTTCTGGCACGCTCGCGCCTGATCACGCGTGGCCGCTATCGGAATGAAGAGAATGTGCTCGCCTGGGCCGAAATGGGCCGTACGCGTGATATTCGCGGAACACTGGCCGGGATCAGCGGTGGGCCGGTATTCGACCAGAATGGCGGGATCATTGGTGTCACCGTAGCCGAAAGCCCGCGTCGAGGCCGTATCTACACCACCGCTCCGGAAAGCCTGGACGAGGTTATCTCATTGGCGGGCATGGCAGAAACCCACGGCGATACACGCTATGCATTCGATATCAACAATTATGGTGCACAGGCAGATATGCTTCGATCCGAATTGGCAGTTGTCAAAGTCTTCTGTCGGGCCGAAAAAGGGGCATGAGCTCCGCAAACGACAATCCGTCTCCAACACAAGACCGCTTCGCTGACCGCATGATGACCAGTGTTCGCGCGCTGGGCCCGCTATGCGTGGGTATCGATCCGCATTACGGTAAGATCCCGAAGATCTTCGGACCTGAGGGGCCCGGTGCCATCTCGATCTGGGGCAAGGCAATTGTCGCACAATGCCAGGGCAGGGTCGCAATGGTGAAGCCCCAGGCTGGTTTGTTCGAGCGTTGGGGGGCTGCGGGTGTCGCGGCTCTGGAATCAGTGTGCCAGGCCGCCCATAAAGCCGGGCTGATCGTGATGCTGGATGCCAAGCGTGGCGATATCGGCTCGACTGCCGTGGGCTATGCCGAAGCCTATATGCGTCCCAATGCCGATGCCTATTGTGATGCGATCACAGTGAACCCTTATATGGGCCTCGATACTTTGGAGCCCTTCATTGATGCCGCCGAGCGGTATGACAAGGGCGTTGCGGTACTGGCGCGTACATCCAATCCCGGCTCGGCAGATTTTCAGGCGCGTGATCTTGAGGGCGCACCACTCTATATGCGGGTCGCTGAAGCGCTTGCGCCCCTGTCGAAGCGCTTGCAGGGAAAAAACACGCACTGGTCCGGACTGATGCTGGTAGCGGGTGCGACCGGACCGGAAGAAGCGCGGGCCCTGCGTGCCGCCACACCAGATTGCCCCTTCCTCGTGCCCGGCTATGGCGCACAGGGGGCAGGGGCATCTGAAGCGGTTGCTGGATTTGTCACGGAAGACGACATGCTGATGGGCGGGCTCGTCAATGCCTCACGCTCCGCAACTATGCCCCAAGCTGCACAAGAGGCGGCCACAGCAAAGGATTGGGATGTGGCGATCGCTACTGCCATTGCCGAAGCACAAGCTGATTTGATTGGGGCGGTGCGGGTAGGTTAGGCGAACCCAGCTAGTCCGCGTGATGGCCACTTTCCCAGCGAAAGCTGGGATCCAGATACTTTTCGCGATCCTAGTGCAGCGGCATTCCCATCAAATCCGCCGAAGGAACAATACCCGCGCGGCTCCATAGTCGCGGCTGTCCATCAACTCATAGCCATCCATCTCGGGAACGGCCTCGTCCTTGGATGTTTCCGCGACAATCAGTGCATCAGGCTTTAGCCAGTTGCCCTTGACCAGCTGGGCGAGCGTGGGGCCGACCAGGTCATAGCCATAGGGTGGGTCCATGAAGGCGATATCATAGCGATCACCCGCACCAGCTGGCTTTGGCCCTAGATCAGTGGCCGAGCGCCGGTGAATGCGGGTAATGCCAAACAGTGCATATTTTTCGATATTCTCGCGAATAATGCCTCGGGCACGTGTGTCGGTTTCGACAAACAGGGCATGTGCTGCCCCACGAGAGATCGCTTCAAGCCCCAATGCGCCAGATCCGGCATAAAGGTCCATCACGCGCAGCCCCTCCATGCTCACACCCCAATCTGCATGAGTGAGCACGTTGAACATGGCCTCACGTGCCCGGTCAGATGTCGGTCGCGTGGTGCGGCCATCCGGCGTGACGATGGCGCGGCCCTTGAGTTTTCCTGATACGATGCGCATTGAGGTGGATTAGCACCAGCATAACGGTCTGGAAAAGAGAAAAAATCCTTGAGTGATCAGACGTCGCATTTCATGTCTCGTGCCCTGGAACTTGCGCAGGTGGCTGCCAGCGAAGGAGAGGTCCCGGTCGGAGCAGTCATTGTCGACCCGCAGACGGGCGATATTGTCGGCGAAGGTCATAACCGCCCGATCGCGGGCAGTGATCCGACCGCCCATGCCGAGATCATGGCCCTGAGGGCAGCTGCGGCGAGACTTGAAAACTATCGCCTGCCGGGGCTCGATCTTTATGTCACGCTGGAGCCCTGCGCCATGTGTGCGGGAGCGATCAGCTTTGCGCGCATCCGCAAGCTGGTTTTCGCAGCAGACGACCCCAAGGGCGGGGCGGTGCTGCATGGCCCGCAATTTTTCGCGCAGCCCACCTGCCATTGGCGACCTGAGATCGAACAGGATCAGGCCCATGCTGAAGCGGCAGCAGCCATGTTGAAAGATTTTTTCCGTTCACGCCGAAAGAAATAGAACGTCAATTCTGTGACAGCCAGTTGGCAACGCCCATCCCGGCCGCACGGCCTGTTGCCAGGCATGCGGTGATCAGATAGCCGCCTGTGGGTGCATCCCAGTCGATCATTTCCCCGGCGCAAAAACAGCCGGGCAGTGCGGTGAGCATCAGATTGTCGTCCAGCGCTGCCCAGTCTACACCGCCCGCCGTTGAAATGGCCTGATCCAATGGTGCTGTTCCTGTCAGGAACAAGGGCAGAGATTTGATGGCTGCAGCCAGGGCGTATGTGTCATCCATCACCTCCCTCGGTGTGAATTCGTGCAGCAGCGCCATCTTGACCCGCGTCAGGCCCGTCACCTTGCGGAGGAAATTGCTGCGGGATTGCTTGCCACGTGAACGGTGCAGCCTCGCGGCAAGATCTGCGTGGGAAATATCTGGTAGCAGATCAATATTGAGGGTGGCTGTGCCTTGATCCTCAAGCTGGGCCCGTAGTGCAGACGAGAGCATGTAGATCCCGCCACTTTCCACGCCTCGCTTGGTGATCACGAATTCCGCGCGGCTAACGACATTTCCATCCTCGGTATAGGTGGACATGCGGATGTTCTTGACCGGCGCGCCGTCAAATTCCTCCATCATGCGATTCGACCACGCGATATCAAATCCGCAATTTGATGGTTTGAAGGGCGTGATGAATGCGCCTCTTTCAGATAGTATCGGGGCCCATGCCCCGTCCGATCCAAGGCGCTTCCAGCTACCTCCGCCCATGGCGAAGACAGTCGCTGCAGTTGAAATGAGGCGATCACCCTCTGGCGTCCTGAAGGATAGGGCACCCTCCGGCGTCCATCCGGTCCAACGGTGGCGTGTGAAAAGGCGCACCCCCTTTTCCTGAAGAAGATACAGCCATGCGCGCAGCAGGGGAGAGGCCTTCATCATGGATGGAAAAACACGCCCGGTTGGTCCTGTCAGGGTGCCGATGCACAGATCTTCCATCCAGGCGATCACATCCCGGGAACCGAAGGTTCGTACCATACCGGTCAGGCGGTCGTCCGGTGACATGTATCGTAACAGGAAGCTGTCGGCATCTTCTCCATGCGTGATGTTCAACCCGCTCTTGCCCGCCATCAGGAACTTGCGGCCCATGGATGGCATGGCGTCGTAAACGTCCACACCAAAACCGCGCTCGGCCAGAGTCTGTGCCGCCATCAAGCCGGCAGGGCCTGCGCCGATAATGGCAATTCGCTTGTCAGTATCCATCACCACAATGCCACCGCTCGTCCCAGAAAGACCACGCCAATAGCTGTCACAAGCCATTTCATGTAGCGCTTGAAATTGACGTCATTCATGTGATGTAGCACGCGCCCGCCCAACCAGGTTCCCAGCATGGTGATCGGGATCGCGGTGATGAAAAGCCAGAGCGGAGGCGGTGGCGTCTGCTTTGCCGCTGCGATGGCAGGGCCCGTCCACACAACTATCTTGACCAGATGGGCGATCAACTGGGTGAAGGACTTGTTTGCGACGATCTCCTTCCGCGTCATCTCGCTTTGCACAAAGAAGATGTCCAGCACGGGTCCTGCAACACCTGCAATCGTATTGAGCCCCGACACTACAAGACCTGCCAGAAGCGCATCATTGCGTCTTGAAATATCCAGATGAAAGAACTGCCTGGGCAGCCAGATGATCATCGGTATCAGGCCGAGGAACAGGTAAAGCAAGTGTTTGTCCGGCGTCCAGGACACGAATAGCAATCCGACAAATGCTGTTGATGCACCCGCAGAATATCTGACGATCAGCGTCCATTTGATATGATCCCTCAACAGGAATGCACGCCATCCATTTGCGAACATCTGGATGACGCCATGTACGATCATCGCCTGGCTGACCGGCATGACCGCAATCAGAACACCCATCAGAATCAGTCCACCTGCCATCCCGAAAATTCCAGACAGGAAGGATGTGCCCAGCGTCGTGCACAGGATCAGAGCGATAATGGGAAGCGGCAAGGCAATTCCAGTTTGCTTGGGCGCGTGCTTGTGAAACTTTTCCACAGGACGAATAATGGCCCGGTGTTATTTCAGGGGCATGAGGAGTTGGGGTATGACGGACACATCATCAAAAGCCAAGACCGGTGATCCCGGTGCGTCGCGGGAGTTCCGGGAAAAACTCAGTCTCACAGTGTTTCAGTGGTCGTTCGGCTTCATTGCCGTGATGACGCTGCTGGTGTTGTTTTTTCCGTTCATCGCCAAGGCCGCCTCAATCGACGAAACGACGCTCAATCACAAGGACATCTATATGGCCGTATTACCGATTCTGTCAGGATGGGTCGGTGGCGTGTTGGGGTTTTACTTTTCTGATCGAGCCGCGGAAGCGCGAGGCGAGCAGATTTTGCAGGCTCAGAACGGTGGAATTCCATTGTCTGAAAAACTGCGCCAAGTGCCAGTGACGGAAGTCATGGTGGTGCGGGATCGTATCAAGAAGATCATTCTCAAAACCACAGACACAGATCTTCGTCCAGGATCAGGAAACAACTTTAGCGAGCTAAGAGATGTGGTGTCGTCGCGTGGTTTCACGAGAGCACCGATGTTCGTGCAGAAGGGGGCGTCGCTCTTCTTCAGGGCGATCGCGCATGAAAGTGTCATCTACAAATATGAGAGTATCATTCGGGACAAGGGTAAGCATCCGGATAGTGTGAGCATTGCAGATTTTCTGGAAAGTGACATCTATCGGGAACGAGCTGCAGATTCGACTGCCTTCGTATCTCAAAACGCGACGTTGGAAGATGCCAAGGCACGTATGCAGAACAATGCCCGCGGTGCCCAGGATGTGTTTGTGACGTCAACCGGTGAAGCCAACGCCCCTGTTATCGGCTGGATCACCAATATGGATATATTGCGCTGGTCGATAGCGCGCGCGGAAGACTGATCCATCACAGCCAGCCCGTCGTATGATCAGTTGCAATCACGCATTGGCCATGGGTAACAAGAGCAATGGAACTGTCAGATTTTCCCCCGCTACTGGCTTGCTTCATCGGGGGCGGAATGGGGCTATACGGCCTGTTCAAACCTGAATGGATCGCCCAGATCACACGGTTGCAGGCGACAGCCCCGGAGGGGCGCTCGGAGTTCAGGGCCAGTTTTGCGGGCTTGTTTTTCGCGCTTCATACAGTAGTGGCAATATTGCTGCTGACCCGGAACTCTTGCGCGGATGTCAGCGCTGCAACCGTAGGCGCGGGGTGGTTGGGAGCCTGCTTTGGCCGTGGGTTGTCCTTTGTCTATGATGACGCCTACACACGGCTCAATCGCTACAATCTGCTGTTGGAAGCATTTGTCGGCTTGTGCCTGATCACACCAGTTCTGTTCTGACAGAAAGCCGACACTGGCCATTATTCCATGGGCGTTACATCGACCATTTCGGCGATCACCTTTTCACCGCATCCGACAATGACACGGCTGAAGACTGGAAACGATGTCGCATCGCTATACATCACGTCTGTTGGCGTAATGACCTGCGCAACCATGCCTTCAGGCTCCACAAGTTCCATGATCAGTCTTTGGCCAGGTGGCATCATGCGATCAGTCGGCCCGGTTTTCAGGGACACCGTATATCCAGGCTTGGGCAGGTCCACCTGACCAGCTACCTTGAGAACATAGGATTTCTCGCCATCCTCATGGCGTACATCAACCCAGGCGTGCCAGTTACGGCTGTCGATAACCGGGCAATCCGTTTCTGGGTTTGCGACAGGTTCAGAGGTTGCAGAACTGGCAACAGGCACCTTGGTGAGGTCTGGGGTCTGCACATTTGCACTTTCTGTCTCACGGGCCGAGCAGGCTGCCACAACGGCCAATATCAGAATGGCACCAGATGTCTTCCAGCAGGCCATGTCTTGTCTCCCTTATAGTGTCCAGGTTGAGGTCATGCCGCAATTTCCTGTGAGTGCTTATTACACAGGAATGCGACAGAATTTCACCGAGTATGGATGCAAGTCACCCCATAAGATATCTGCGATCATGATATATCTGAAAATTAATCCATCCGGTTTGCAGGTTAGTCGACTACAAAAATATAATATAACCCAAAATAATGCATAAATCATCATAAATTCAGCATGTTATAGGGTCTTCAGCGTGTGTCTCCGACCGCATTACATGGACTTATCTGGTTCAGGGTCATGGTTAACAATAAGGTTCCCGTGACAAAGACGGATGTAACCTCATGTATAGTATTTTCCCGCGCACCTTGGGCGCTAGCTGTGTATCTGTGGCTGTTCTGGCGCTGACCACTGCACTGTCATCGTGTGGCTCTGGATCATCGGATGCCACCGAGACGCCGATAGTCATCGCAGAAGCGTCGCCGACTCCAACACCTACGCCTACGCCTACGCCAACTCCGACGCCGAGTTCCGATCCCACCGGCGGCGATGAGGACAATGGTGACGAGGCAGATCCATCCTATCCACAGGCACGTGAGGAAATCTTCACCGTGGATTTCGAGAACCTGCCAGACAATTGGGTCGGTCAGGCCATAGATGAGGAAAAGGCGCGATCCATCTTCATTGATCCCTACAACCTGCATGAAGACTCAAAAGTCACCAATGGACCCCGAAATCGCGGTTTCGGTGGCAAGTGTCCCAATGGCAAGGATGTGGTCTTTCTTGATGAGAATCCTGAACAGGGTCGCATGATGTGTGTACGTCATTGTGCGCAGGAGAAGATCGAGGAAAACTTCCTTCATATGCACTGGGCCGATGATGGTGAGCCTTCCAGTGACAAGGTCGTTGCTGAGTGGGATTTCATTGTACCCGAATGCATGGGCGACAATCGCAATTGCACGGCGGAGTGGGGTGGCAAGATGGCCGGCCTCGGTCATGGCTATACCAGCGCTGGCGGCGGTGATGCGTGCGCGATCTCTGATGTGGCGTGGAAGCGTGGCTATCCCGGCGGTAGTGAATCCGCCTTCAATGGCATGAGCTATCGTGTGATGTGGCTGAACCCGGGGATCATCGATTCCAATTTCAGGGGCGATGATTATGTCGGCCGCAATGAAGCCTGCGAAGTGCGCAATGGCCATGACAAGGGTGAACGGCTGAATCTCCAGATGTATATCTATTACTGGAAGGCCCAGCAGAGCCAATGGGGCGGGCGTTCCGGCAGTGAGGTCTCCATGTGCAATCTGCCGGATGCCGGTGACTGGACGAAGATGACAATCTCTGTGGATCCTGAAGAAAACCTGTTTGAATCCTGGATCGATGGCAAATATGCAGCCGCTCACACGGCACCGCAAACCCAATCCTGCGGTGGTGTGACCAAGGACCCCGTACAGGGTGTCTCCGGTTTCTACATGGGCAATTTCTTTGGCGGGTCGGCCCCGACCGGCCAGTATGCCACGCCGGAACAGGTGATGTGTTTTGACAATATCCGCGTCTACAAGGCCGAGTGAGCGGACGGGTTCTTTGCCATCTCATCCCTGTGCAGCATGATCATATCACGATAGGCTTCCTTTCAGGCCAAGGGGAGCCCTCATGCGTATCGCTGTTCTGATTGTCGTGTTTGCCGCCATTTTCTGCTTGTCCAGATGCGCAACGATCGATGCGCCACTAACGCTAGATGCGGATTATGCCGAACGCGAAGCGGCACAGATGGTGGATGGCGACAGCTGCGGCCCGGAGTTCATTCAGTCCAGTCTGCCCGCTGCTCTGGCAAAAGCGGTCCAGCCTCTCGCGGACGGCCCATTTCGCCCGGTGTGTGAGCGTCATGATGCCTGTTATCGCCTCGGCGAAAAACCGCAGGCCTGGTGCGATGACCGGATGCGCGATGAAATGTATGCGATCTGCGACACCGGCAATGCGGGCGGGCTTTATAGTGCCCCATTGGTAGGGGCTAGCTTTTGTCGCCATCATGCGCGCATGTATTTTGGAGCGATCAACAACACATATGGCGGCTTCGCCTATGGGGGTGGACCGGGCGGTCGTATCATCGCGCATCGCATTTCACTGATCGAGGATGCAATAAGCGATGATGAAGTCACGATCTGCGTGGACGTTCTCAATGATACCCGGCTCATGCAGGAATATGATGTAGAACTTCATCATGCGGATGGTCGCCGGATTGACCGCGAACCCGACCTTCACGAACGCAATGTACGGTCCGGCGAACAAGCCGAGTTTTGTGTCAGCACCAATTGGTCGCCCAGATGGAGCCGGTCGGACCTTTCGGAAAAACTACGCATCTCCGTGCGGGCCGATACACCCGACAGCTTTGCCATTTCCGACGACATGGTGATTGTGGACGTCATCGAGATCACACTGACCGATGTGGACGCGGACTGACATGACGAGGATTCACCTGACGGCCGGGTTACTGGGCTTTGCGGTCCTCTGCGGGGCAGCACAGGCACAATCAACCGGCAGGGTGCTTTCGCCTGACATCAACCCGGGCGTGACCGTGTTGGATATGCGCGCCGCCTTCGACCTTGATGCCAACCGGGAACGCTATCGCCTGCATGTCCAGCATGGATGGTCGGCCCGATGGCGCGGCAGGCTCGTGGTCTTGCGCTTGCGGCACGTACGGAAATCACTGCGCCGCTGAGCCCGGATGACCGGCTCGGTGCGCAGCTCTTTTCCGGCTTCAACCGCCCAAATTCCGTCGGCGCATTCAAGGACCAGTCGTATCGGTTGGGCACTGTCTTCAAGGTGAAAGCATCGCACAATCGTTTCACAAAGCAGATGCGCGCAGGATCTTTTCCATGGCCTTGCCCTTGGCCAGTTCATCGATGAGCTTGTCGAGATAGCGGATCTCCCGCATGAGCGGCTCTTCGACATTTTCTACCCGCACGCCGCAGACGACGCCCTTGATCAGTTCGCGGTTCGGATTCATGGTGGGGGCCTGATCGAAGAAAGCCTCGACTGTTGTGTCGCCCTCATGGATCGCGGCGAGTTGTTCGGCACCATATCCCGTCAGCCAGGCCAGAATCTCATCCACTTCGGCCCTGGTGCGCCCCTTGCGCTCAGCCTTGGCGATATAGGCGTCATAAACGCCACCAAAACGCATGGAATAGATGCGGTGAGTCATGGGTGTACTTCAGCTATGATTGCCGGGACATCATAGAATGACATCACGCAAAATGAAATGCGCTGCGGAACGAACCCCTTCTCCCTTGAGGGAGAAGGGTCAGGGATGAGGGTGAAATGTTTCCCAACAAGCGGTGGTGGCGAAAAGAGCTCTACCCTCACCCCTTGCCCCTCTCCCAATCTCGGGAAAGGCGATGTGGCGACATCGGCGGGTATCAGCCTTTGGCTTCAACCCGCCCTATGGGTGCTCGAATGCCGCGTACAAGCAGCCACAACAGGAATGAAACTTCCCCGACAGTCGCGATGATGGCGATCCATATTTGCGTTGCGGCATAAAAGGCGGCGTAGTCTTCCAGAAGGATGAAGGCCATGCCGTCAATGATATAGGCGCTCCCGGCCAGCATCACCAATCCACCAATGATTGCGGGCAGGGGGCGTGTCCTGATGATGATCCAGCCCATCATGTTCAGGTGCAGCCCGAATATGATCAGCGACAACAGGAAGCCATCCAGATGCGCTTGCATATAGTGCTGGATTAAATCTGTACGCAGTGTTGGTGACTGGCTGGCCATGGCACCGTCCAGTAAAGCGAGGATTTTGGTCAGTTCCAGGATCGCCGCCCCGTGAATTGCCACATAGGCCAGGCGAAACCAGGCGGCCAATATTGCCAGGTCCGGCGCATGGTCCCGAAAGACCCGAAAAAGCATCCAGGCCAACAGCACATCAATGCCCAGAATGATCCAGTATGCCGCTATGCCCCATCGAAACAGGCTCTCATTGGCAGTAATAGCCATCGCGGTAGCGGATGCATCGCCACGAAAATAAAGCGTTTCGGAAACCGTGAAAAAGGCAAATCCACCAATAATGGCGAGCGTAAGATAGACGAGACCCGTCAGGCGGACAAAACGCGGCGATGTCATGTTGAACTCTCCCGACATTTTTGCCAGTAGGCGTATGAGTGAGACTGGTGAATGAAATTGTGACTGTTCAATGTTTGAAGCAGTTTTCTCTGTGCCAGGCCAGGTAGCTTGGATGGGGCCTTAAACTGGGGTCAGCCGGAGCTCTTGCCTTTTTGTCTTCATTGAATAACTGCCAGATCTCATTGGGGTTGTTCACTTGTCTTGAAACGAGGATTTCAAGATTGTCCCTCAGCCCAATTAGCCCTCTGTCGAACATCCAGTGGACCGTGCCTGACAGAGCGATTCCGTTCTGAACGGCGTCCGGTCCATTATCTTGAACTGGTTTGATATGCGCGGCCTCCGCTTCTGCACGTCCACCCCCATTGATGAATTTGAAACCTGAAAGCGCGCAACGGCTATCATACGCATCGAGAACACGACTTCTGAAAACTCGATCCCGCACGGGACGTGTGATGGTTTGCTCGATGCGTGTACGTTCTGTTTCAAATACAAATGGAGCTTGTTCTTCTTTGAAACCGACGGTCGGAAAGCGACCAGAGTCGACATTATCGGCTCTTGGAAGGATTGCCGCTTCTTCGGGAAAGCCCCGGGCGACTATTCGAAAGAAATCCAAATCAGATACGCTTCGTATAGACCAGCCCATTTTTCCTTTATTTACAGACCCATCTTCTTTGTTGAGGCCGCTTTCCAAATAACCTACCCTTTCATCTTTATATGGAACGAAGGATTCAAATGGCAGGAAAGAGCCTGGAGCTATGTTTGCATAAAACATATCAGGGTCTTCGACGTCTTTGCTGATGTCAGATAGCTTTGCTATTGCTTCATAACCGAGGGTACCACGACCCAAGTTTCGCTTAGGACTATAGTATACTATCCAATCGTCCACGCAGGCATTGGCGGCTTTCAGATATCTCTGAGGAAAGTGATAGCGAAGCTCAGGCTGGTCATTGTATCTTGATTCAGAACTGTGCGTAAAAACGCCTTTGACCATCGATTCCCCCTCATACTAGCGTCGCTGACTATTCCGCTGCCGACTCGCTCTGCGCCAACCGTGCTTTCAGCTTGTCGCTTGCGCGTTCTTTCACGCTCTCGCTGCGCAGTTGACCGCACGCGGCGAAGATATCGCGCCCGCGTGGGGTGCGGATGGGGGAGGCATAGCCTGCCCGGTTGAGCACTTCCGCGAATGTCTCGATGGTCTCCCAGTCGGAACATTTATAGGGCGAGCCCGGCCAGGGGTTGAACGGGATCAAATTGATCTTGGCCGGGACACCCTTGAGCAGGCGCACAAGATCACGCGCTTCGGCCATGCTGTCATTCACACCCTTGAGCATCACATATTCAAAGGTCACGCGGCGCGAATTGCCGATTTCCGGATAGGCGCGGATCGCTTCGAACAGGGTTTTGAGGTCATATTTCTTGTTGATCGGCACAATCTCATTGCGCAGGTCGTCACGTACCGCATGCAGCGAAATTGCCAGCATGGCATTGGTGCGCGCTCCCAGTTCCGGGATCTTCGGAGCCACACCCGCCGTTGAGACTGTAATCCGGCGACGACCAATGGACAGGCCTTCAGGATCGTTCAGCGTGTCGATGGCTTCCACCACATTGTCCAGGTTGTAGAGCGGCTCACCCATGCCCATGAACACGATATTGGTGAGCTTGCGGTCTTCATTGGAGGTCGGCCATTCGCCCAGCGCATCGCGCGCAATAAGCACCTGGCTGACAATTTCCTGAGCCGTCAGATTGCGCACCAGCTTTTGCGTTCCCGTATGGCAGAAGGTGCAGTTCAGCGTGCAACCGACCTGCGACGACACACATAGTGCACCGGACTTGCCGACGTCGGGAATATAGACGCTTTCGCCTTCCACATTCGGCCCATAGCGCGTCAACCATTTCTGGGTGCCGTCCACAGACACCTTGTGCTCGACGATCTGCGGGCGCTCCAGCACATGATCGGCGGCCAGTTTAGCGCGCATGTCCTTGGCGATATCGGTCATCTCATCGAAATTTGTCACGCCGTAATGATAGATCCAGCGTGAGACCTGATTGGCGCGCATCTTCACCTTGCGTGGTTCAATGCCGATTTCCGCCAGGCGCGTGCGCAGGCGCTCAATGCCGAGACCGGCAAGGTTTACAGGTGTTGCAGGAGCGGCGCTGGCCGACCGACGAGAAAGATCGAGTTCTGTGGACATGGGTCAAGCTTATAACGCGAGATGCATGTGACGTCACGCAGGATTGCTGACTGGGACGTGTCACTGCTCACAATCGATTGAAGAAAGCAAGTTGAAGTATGATTAAGTAAAAATTAAATCTGTACTTAAATATACGTAATTGAGCGCGTCCATATTTTCAAATTATCTATAGTTTATTAATATTAAAGTTTGAATTTTTAACATGTGCTTAAACAAGCTCCTGCTACTCACGGTAGGAAATTGATCCTCCCCTATCAGAGGTAGACATGACAAACGTCACACAAAAATTTGCAGTGCTCGGATTGCTTACCGGCTTGAGCGCCGGTCTCGCACAGGCTGAAGAAGTCGACATCTCGGTCGGCGCACATGCGTTCATGGACTATGAAAACGCAGCCATAGATGGTGAGGAGCTCGTAAATGGTGTCAATCTACGCGTTTTTCGTGTCGACCTGAATGGAAGCAAGGACAATCTAACATTCAAGAGCAATGTCGATTTTGCAGGCGATTCCGTCAGTATAAAGGATCTTTTCTTCGAATTTTCCGGCGACACCAATCTGCGCGTCGGCAATTTCAAGGTCATGAACGGACTGGAGCAGAGCTCGTCGCTGTATTCAACCACATTCACAGAGGCGTCATCGGTCGCCAAGATCAATGGCATTGGTCGTTCGCTCGGTGTGGGTGCGTTTCGTAGCAAGGGGGCGTTCAATTTTTCTGCAGGATTGTTCGGGCCAGATGCCAATGACACCGGAGATCAGGATGTCCTCTCAGCGTCCGGCCGGGTGACATATTCCGTGCAGCCAAGCGGCAAGGACAGCGTATTGCACCTGGGGATATCGACGCGGTATCGCAAGACCGGCGCGGAAGATGCGCCCTTCAGCTTTTCCCAGAAGCCGTTCGCTGCAAGCACGCCAAAGACAATCAAGACGCCGGCCATTTCTGACAGTGACATCTTTCTCGGTCTGGAAGGTGCCTATGTGCTGGGCGGCCTGTCATTCCAGTCGGAATATGGTTACACCACCATCGATTGTCGCGATCAGCTTTGCACTGATGACCCTATCATGCAGGCCTATTACCTTGACGCCAGCTACATGTGGGGCGGTCACCGCAAATACAAGGCGGGACTGTTCAAGCGCGATGTTGTGGACGGTCCGGGCGGTGCCTATGCATTGTCCATCAGATATGATGTCGCTGACTTGAATGATGCCAACATTCAGGGCGGTCGCCAGGATACAGTGGTGCTCGGTGGGACATGGTATCGCGATAATAACCTTCGCATCATGCTCAATTATTCACATTCGGAGCTGGAAGACAGCCCAATTTACGGAAATGAAACCGCTGACGCCGTCGTGATAAGAGCGCAGTTCGAAATCGGCTGATACGAGGGAGTCATTGGCAATGTACCATTTCAGGACCGGCTTGCGGCGTCTCTTGCTCGCGCTTCCACTGATCACCGTGATCGGGTTACCCGTGACAGCTGCCGCTCAGGAGAGCACTACACCATCGATCGCTCTGATCAATGATCGGGTCATTCAGGATATTCGGACATTTCTTGGCAATGAAGTCGTTTCGTTGTCCCTGAAAGCGGCAAACAAGCGCCGCAGCGGCATTTCCCAGGAAGAAATACTGTCGCTCGATGCACAATGGCGCAAGGAGCGCGATGCCGATGGTGCGCAGCCCTTGATTGCAACAGCGCTTGGGAGTCCGGTATCCACCTATCTCTTGCGGGTTCAATCTGCGTCAGGTGGTCTGTATTCTGAAATCTTCGTGATGGATGCCAACGGCCTGAATGTCGGGCAGAGTACTGTCACCAGCGACTATTGGCAGGGCGATGAAGCCAAGGTTCAGAAGACATTTGATGTCGGGGCCGGCGTGGTTTTCATCGACGAAGCTGAATACAATTCAGAACGCGGGATATGGGTCGCACAAGTCAATCTTACATTGGACAGTGCTGGTGAACCTGTTGGGTCCGGCACTATTGAAATCAATCTGACCGAACTTCAACGACGTCGCGCTTTGGGACTTTCCTGACATGCTGAACAAACTTACGGTGACGCAAAAATCGTCTGGAGCCTTTGCCATCATCGCAACCATTTGCGCCACGACCGGCGCAGCGACATTGATGAATGTGAACTCCGCCAAGCAACAAAATGAACATATCGCATCGTTTCGAGGTACGCTTGACACTCTGGGCGGGCTGGAGAGAGCTCTCAATCGCCACGCCTTCGAAGGTGACAGCTTCCTTCTGACCTCTGATGCCGACGCCCAGATAGCTTATGAACAGGCTCGGGACGATCTCGATCAGGGTTTCATTGCGGCGACCCGTGAAATCTCGAAGATTGCGCCAGAACTGACAACGCTCATGGAATCCACACATGAGGCCTGGCGGGCCTATTCTTATGAGTGGATGGGCGAGCAGTTCGCGCTGATGAACCGTCCCGACGGGATCGACCTTGCACGTGCTCGCGAAGGTGAGGGCGAGGGCCGTCGGCGCCTGACCGTTGTTTCAAACTCGTTGAATGAACTTCTCGGTGGGCTTGCAACGCGAACGGCCGATGCCGCTAACCTTGCCGAAGGCAGTCTCCACCAGATCTTCCTCATCGCAATCTTCGCTGTCCTGGCTACGCTGGCGGCGTCAATTGGCATGGGATTCATGATGCACCGAATCGTTTCGCGCCCGCTATCGCGGATCAGCGGCTTCACGAAGGATCTATCCAAAGGTGAACTGGATGTTGAGATCCCCGAAACGGATCGCGGTGACGAAATTGGTGATTTATCTCGTGCGCTCGCCGTTTTCCAGATCAACTTATCCCGAACACGCCAACTTGAAGCTGAACAAACCGAATCGAAGGCCCGCGCTGACGCCGAGAAACGCGAGACAATGCAGCGCATCGCCAACAGCTTCGAACAGGATGTGATGGGGTCCATCTCCTCCATGTCATCGGCAATCATGACACTGCAATCAATGTCCGAAGAACTCACAGAAGGTGCCAATATCACAGGCCACCGCGCGATCGAGGTGACGGGTGCCACCGAGGTTTCCAGTCAGAACATCACGGCGGTTGCAGGTGCAGCTGAGGAAATGTCTGCGACCATTGCTGAAATCGCCAGCCAGGTGCACAAGGCCGCCCAAGTCGCATTGGAAGGAACCGACGCCAACGCCGCTGTGACATCTCAACTGGGTGCCCTGACAGGCGTGGTGGAACGGATCGAATCTGTGGTCAGCCTGATCTCGGACATTGCTGAGCAAACAAATCTGCTGGCGCTGAACGCTACCATCGAGGCGGCAAGGGCGGGTGAATCCGGACGTGGTTTCGCTGTTGTTGCAAGTGAGGTCAAAAGCCTGGCCTCCCAGACAGCGAGAGCGACCGAGGACGTGGCGCGCCAGATCAATGAAGTACGCATGTCAACGAACAGCGTGGTGACGTCTGTCGAACTGGTCGACAGCGTGGTTCGGCGGATGAACGAAATTTCCTCTTCAATCGCCTCTGCGATGGAAGAACAGAGCGCCACGACGCGGGAAATCGCTGGCAGTGTTGAAGGTGCAGCTCAGGCCGCTGGAACGGTATCCGACAGCATTTCTCAGGTCGCTGAAATCGCAAAGACGACTCAGGATGCGTCTCAGCGCATTTCAGAAGAAACCGCCCGGATGAGTGATCAGGCAGCCAATGTGCAACAGCGCGCCACGGATTTCATAGGTCGGCTGAAAGCAAGTTGATTCCGACTAAGCGCGCCTATTTGCAGGACTCCAGCGCCCGGTCGATAGCGGCAGATGAGCCCGATAGGGAGAAGTGATAGGCTGTGCGGGTGTTCTTGTCTGAAACGGCTTCAATCCGCAATTCACTACCGCGCTTGAGGGCATTGATCACATCCTTTTCGAAGCGATCCTCCAGAAAGGCTTCCTCGCCAGCGGCATACATGCGCCATCTCTTGCCGGAGACGACCACTTCTGGTGGCATGTCGCCGCGCAGATCATATCCGACCCGAAGCGATGGCTGGCCCTTGGAGCGTCCTGACTTCCACGCCGACACATAAAAATGCACGGGCCCATGCGTTACGTCACGCGGGGCCTTGTCGCGTGCCTCGGTCACGGCAAAGCAGATTGTGTCTCCGCCGACCGCTTCGGTGAACACTTTCCAGTCCTTGATACTGGCCACTGCATTTGCATCGGCACTGGCGTTGAATGGAATAAACGCCGAACCCGCTAACAGGGCCGCAGCAAATAGCCGTTGGACAGATGATTTCATCACGATGTCTCCGCTTGTCGCCTTGGACTGATATGGGGATTGATATGGGTGACCCCACCCCCCAGACAATGGAATAACCATGAAGACCCTTTGGCGAAACTTAAATATCCAATAGACAGCAGTGCTAAGGTGGCATTCGCTTGTCCTGCTCTGGTCAAATGCTGCCGATTGCCTAATTTTAGGCAGGCCCTGCTTTTCGGGTGTCCTGTAATTGCAGCCATGTGTGACCGTCCCATGACACGAATGAAAGACAATCATGTTCAGGCTGCGACCGGGCAGGGGCTGGATGCTGCCACGCGGGATCGATTCGCGCTTTTGCTGGAACGTGTCGCCGCGTTTGCTGATCGGACAGCTTATGCCGAACTATTTTCTTATTATACTCCGCGCGTGAAGAGCTTTCTCCTGCGCATGGGATGCTCGGATGCACAGGCCGAGGAGCTGTCACAGGATGTCATGGTCAATGTCTGGCGCAAGGCAAGACAGTTTGATCGCCGTCAGGCGTCTGTTGGGACCTGGATTTTCAGGATTGCACGCAATCGACGGATTGATATCGCAAGGCGGGATAACAAACCGGCCCTGGATGAGCATGAACCCGCACTCCAACCGACGGAGCTGGCGCAACCCGATGTGCTTGTTTCGCTTTCACAGATCGAGACAAGTGTGCGCGCCGCCTTGTCTGAGCTGCCCGCAGAGCAGGCCGATCTTGTCAGGGCCGCCTATTATGAAGGGCTCAGCCAAAGTGAGATCGCAAAGCGGTACGATATGCCGCTTGGAACAGTAAAATCACGAATCAGACTTGCCTTCGAGAAGCTTCGATCAAGATTAGGAACTGAAGAGTTGTGAAATGCGCCTGTTCAGCCTTGAAATCAAAGGTCGGCGCGAATGAAAGTTGGAAGAAGAATGACGCCTGACATTCTCAACAGACTTGAAAAGAATGATCGTGATGCCCTGATGGCAGGTCGCGCCGATCCGGGCGTGGCCCTGCTTGTCGATACAATGGTTGCGATGAAGCCTGATATTGGTGCACAGGCCGATATCGTTAGCGGTGCCCTGCTGGAAATGGAGGTTCCCGCAAGTATCGCTGCCGATGCACTGGAAACCGTCATGGCGCGCATCGACGCCCTACCGGAATCTCGGCCCGCAGCGCAACGCAAGGCGGCGAGTTCAGCGGTATCAGCGCTGGACGAGATCATCCGCCTACCTGATCCACTGCGCGAGATCGTGCTTGAACAAACGGGAAGCCGCGACTGGAAATTTGCGGGGCCCGGTATTCGCTCGATGGATCTGGATCTGGGAGGCGATACCCATGTCCAGATCATCCGTCTGCAACCGGGGCAGGGTGTACCGCTTCATACGCATGGCGGTAGCGAATATACACTCTGTCTTCAGGGCGGATTTTCAGATGAGCGCGGGTCTTACGGGCCGGGTGAGTTGTCCGTTGCAGATTCAGATGTCATGCACCGGCCGGTCGCGGATGAAGATGGTGTGTGTCTGGTTCTGGCCGTCACGGATGCGGGCCTGAAATTCACGGGCGTTCTGGGCGTATTGCAGAGGATATTCGGTTAGTCGTGCCACGCTTTATTTGTCAGTTAGAACGCCTTGCGGATCAGCTACCAGATCGGTGATGCGGGTCTGCAGGATCGAATAATCAAGCCGTGAGATCTGAAACGCCCAGCCGGCCACTCGAGATTCGATCTCGTCCAGCTTTTCCTGTGCCTGGGGCGTTTCTGCTTCAATACCTTCCGAAAAAGCCACCCAGAACTTGCCATCATCCCCGACGAACAATTCGGCTTCGATGACGAGCCCGTCATGGGTGTAGACCCGGTGACGCCCCGTATAGCTGCCGTGCATATTGTCCATGGGGACGACATCCAGAGGCGCAAAGCCTGTCATCGCGGCACCGGGCGCATTTGGCGCATAGTCCGCCACAAGTTCCTTGTCCTGGTAGGGCGCACCCAGCACGAACTCACCGGGTAATTCCGGTTTGGCATCCAACGTGTAGATAGGGTCAGCACCGGTTTCTATTTCCACCTTGGCAATATTGTCCGCCGCGATCTGCACCACATCCAGATCAAGCCAGCGTGCAGCCCGCTGAAGGGGTGGGAATGAGATGGTATCGACTGCCCATGCGCGTGTTTCATCAGGACGCCTGACAAACACCCCTTCATTCTTGAAGCCGACAATCAGGTCGACAATCTCTTCGTTCTGGACATTCCACACCGTCATATGGGCGCCTGCACCGCCTGTCTCGGGGTCTCCCAGGCCCAATTGGTCGAATTTTCGGGGATCGCGCGTCATCTCGCGAGAATAGGTCATGGCCGCCAGGGCTTCAGAGAGGTCTGCCAGCATGGAAAGCTTGATCGGATAGCGGCCCTTTTCCTCCATCAGCCATTCATCCGCATCGCGGCTCAGCGTGTAGGATTCTTCGGCAGTCTTAACGGTGATCCGGTCAGCCCGCGTCACATCCGCCTCGAATTGCGGCAGGACGATCTGGCCAATCTCCTCGGCCTGTTCATGGCGGGAAAAGTCCAGCATGGACAACATGCCCATCAGTGCGGCAATGGCTGTTACGCCTGCCAGCACCATCAGGTTTCTCTTCCGCGTGGAGGCTTGCGCCATCTATCGTCCCTTCCTGCGAGCGCGCCAGAAGACGACCAGCATGCCGAGCAATGCTGTCAGAATCGGCGGAAGCCACATGTTGAAGAAAACGATGCGTTGTTCAAGTCGGTCTATGTCTGCGCGAAAGGCACGTTCGATACCACGCAGTCGGTCACGAATGTCGATGGCATCGGCACGAAAGCGGGCCATTTCCTCGGCCTGGGCTTCATCCAGGTTACGAGACTGCGACAGGAAGCCGCCAGCCGCGCCTTGCGCTTTCAGCTCTTCCAGTCGCGCTTCGGTAGCCGCCAACTGGTCTTCGAGAACAGATTGTTCTTCGTAGAGACGGTTGCGCGCCTCGTCCCTCATTCCGTCAATACGTGTCATGGACCGCGACGAGGGGGCGCGTGAGCGTAGCCGGACCAGGGCAGCGTCACCCGCCAGATTATCCATTGCATTCAGGACGAAGGCGGCATTGTCGGCTGCGGGGGTGTCATTGGCCGGGCTAATATAGAACTCATCAGAAAAAAGGTCAGCGTCGCTCACTAGAATGATCTGAGCATCCGCTTCGGCCGTGGCCAGGTGCTCAGGCAGCACTTCAGGAATGTTCAAAAGTCGTGCCTCAACCGGGTCATCGGGTATCTTTATCGGCGGAATGTCATCGGCGGTAAACGTGGATGTGAAACGACCCGACAGGCGCCCGGCCAGTACCTGGCTTTCACCGATTGCCGCATAATCGGTCAGCAGGTCACGCGGTGCCAGATCCCGTCCGCCTTTCTGGGATGAGATCAGAGCGGCGTCGTCAGATGTCCAGATCAGCGGTTCAAAGCTGGCTTCCATGGGTGGGGTAGCTACCAGCCGACCGGCTGCCCCGAAATTGATGGATCGGCTCAGCTCTGTCGTCACAGGGTCCGTCTTGGACATGTTCGCAGGAGGTGGCGCAATGAACAGGGGCTGGGCCTCGACAATGCGACGACCATTCTCGATACGCTCAACTGGAAGGCCGATTTCGCGATCTATCACAACGTCATGCAAGGGTAACAGGCCAAGGGTTGTCTCTACCTTGCCCAGTCCGGATGACAAGCGGGTGCGCCGGCCGCGCGATGTCAGGACGCTGCGCGATGCAGGATCCAGCGCAATCAGGGCATGCCCGCCGCGCAAAATGAACTGGTCCAGCTCATATTGCTGGCGCAAAGTCAGTTCAGGGGGGTGGATGATCATGATCGCGTCGAGATCCCGGGGCAGAACCTGAAAATTTTCGGGGATCTGCTCGATCTCGAAACTGCGCGCCATTTCCCGCAGGATATAAGGGTCGCGCGCATTGCGTCCATATCCGGTCAGGCTGCGTAGATCTGTGATTATTCCAACACGCGGAGGCGTGGGATCATCCAGCTGCGAGATCAGCTTGACTAGATCGTATTCCAACAGCGCTTCGCGTTGGGGTTCCAGGAATGGAATGATGATCTGGTCATCGACAGAATTGCGCCCGATAATGCCGAAATACAGGGGGTCCCCCTTGGCTGTCGGTGCCGATTCCAGACCGGCATCCGTGATCCTGTCTTCATCCGGTGTGAAGGGGGCGGGGTCGGTCTCGACAATGCGCACATTGCCATTGCTGCGGGCGGAGATCTCGGTCAGCAGCTCTCTCACGCGCGCACCATAGGCGCGAATGTCAGGAAATTCCGCGGCAAGCTGGCGCGAATAGACCAGCTCCAGCTCGACCGGTTCGCTCAGATCCTGCGTTACCTCGCGTGCTGCATCAGACAGCGTGTAGAGATGGTTCTGCGTCATATCCAGCCGCGCAGGCGAAAGCCAGTTCTGTGCGGCGATATTCAGGCCGGCAAAGATCGCCAGAGACATCAAGGATGCCAGAAATGTGAAACCACGCGGCCCCATCAGTTCGCCCTCCGCCGTGACACCCAAAGCGTGTTGAGGCCCAGCCAGAGTACGATCACGCCGACATAAAAGAGCAGGGCACGCAATTCCAGGACGCCACGTTGCGCGGCTTCAAAATGGGTGAGGAAGGAAAATAATCGCGTGGTTTCCGCTGCGGTGGGTCCGAACAATTCCGCCACCCCGGATGCTACCAGTGGCAGTCCCATGGCTGTGAATACAAATCCGGTTGTCACCGCCAACACGAAGGCCACAACCTGATTGCCCGCCAGCGCAGACAAAGCCGTGGACATCGCCACGTAACCGCCAGCCATCAGGAAACTCATCAGATAGGCCAGCGCAATGGCGGCATTATCGGGTGATCCCAGATAGTTGACCGTAATCCACATCGGGGTGGTTAATAAAAGTGCCGCCCCTGCCACGGCCCATCCCGCCAGAAACTTGCCAACCACCAGCGACCACACAGGCGCAGGCAGGGTCAATAACAGTTCGAGCGTTCCTGCGCGTATCTCCTCTGCCCATAATCGCATGGACACGGCAGGCAGGAACACCAGGTAGAGCCAGGGGTGGAACAGGAAGAAGATCGACAGATCAGCACGATTGGCATCAAAGAAACGTCCGATCTCGAAGGTGAAGGCTCCCAGCGCCAACAGGAATACTGAAATGAACACATAGGCCAGTGGCGTGTAGAAATAGGCTCGCAACTCGCGACCGAAAATTGAGGTCATGGCGGCAATGGTCGACCGTCTACGCGACTCGGCGCCCATATGTGGATGGTTGTCTGGCGACACAGACAGTGGGGGCGTCTTCAGGTTTGCGCCCATGGTTTCGGACTGAGCCTGCGTCATGAGATGATTTCTTCCCGGGTCAGCGTCTGGAATGCGCCTTCCAGCGTATCAGCACCCGACTGACGTATCAGTTCCGCGGGCGCTCCGTCAGCTACGATCGAGCCGCCATCGATCACCACGGCGCGATGGCACATGGCGGAGACCTCATCCAGCTGGTGGGTGGATATCAGGATTGCCTTGTCTTCGGACATGCGCGCGATCAGCTGACGCACAGCCTGTTTCTGATTGGGGTCAAGCCCGTCAGTGGGCTCGTCCAGCACCAGCACAGGCGGATCATGGATCAGCGCGCCTGCCAGTCCAACCCGGCGTTTATACCCCTTCGACAATGTCTCGATTGGCCTGTCTATTACTTTATCAATCCGTGCATCCTGTATCACCCGGTCCAGAGCCCAGCGCGTCTGGGATTTGGTCAGCCCATGGGCACCCGCCAGAAAGATCAGGAAGGCGCGCGCTGTCAGGTCGCCATATAGAGGCGCGCCTTCGGCCAGATAGCCCAGGGAAAGCTGAGCATCGCGGCGCTCCTGCGTGATCGAGGCACCGGCAATCAATGCATCGCCACTATCTGGCTCCAGATATCCGGTGACCATGCGCATGGTTGTGGACTTGCCTGCGCCATTGGGACCCAGAAAAGCCAGCACCTCTCCACGAGGTACGGTGAAGCTGACGCCGCGAACCGCATGTTTGAGATTCGCGCCTGCGCCAAAACGTTTTACAAGCCGGTCAACTTTAAGCAGGTCCATGCATTTACTTCTTCCGCGCAGCGTCCCTTGCAAGCGAGAGCAGGCTTAACGCGATTGCTCGATTAATCAAAGAAGGATCCACATGACATGTCCTTAATTCGATCAGTTTTGATCGTTCTGACAAATGCTCACCGCAAGGGCTTGCCAAGGAATGTCAGGAGCTGACTAAATGTCATGGATGGATTGTCTGGCAAAATGCGTCAGGCAGATCTGGTGGAAGTAGCCTCGGGGGGGCTGGGGGGCTGTTAGGTCCAAGGCCGGTTTCGTCCCTGATCCGCCTGACGCATTTAATGTGGGATGAGATTCGGGTAAATGGAAGAGCTGTTCAGGCTAAAACTGCGTCAATTCGGGACTTGAAGCATTAATTCGTATCCATATTACGAATTTACGCCCGGACGAGAAGGAATTGTGATGAATCAACTGCATTCGCAAGTATCGGACAAGCAGAAATTACAGAAGATAAAGCCGACCATCTGGTTTCAACGAAAAGAACTCGATCAGATTTTAAGGGTGTATGGCCGCATGGTGTCGGCAGGTGAGTGGCGCGATTATGCCATTGACGGATTGAAGGACAGGGCAGTGTTCTCGATATTTCGCCGTTCATCGGAAGCGCCAAGCTATGTCATTGAAAAACGCCCGGACCTCGCGCGAAGGCAGGGGGCGTATGCCGTCATCAATGCTACGGGTCAGATTCTCAAACGGGGCCATGAACTGTCTCAGGTCTTGCGCATATTCGACAAGCGGCGCTTTGACGTTATCGGCTGAAACAGCACACATTCTACCCTAAAGAAGCCATATAGGCGAAGAAGATGGTCAAGTGTACTGCGGCCTTGCTATAGCGTTAACAGGGGCATGTAAGAGGGGTCGGTTCGGTGGTGAAACGAACACTCAAGGAGCATCTGGACCCGGATTCGGGTCACAAGCGTGTTCTGTCGCTCGCGGGTGGCGGTGTACGGGGATTGGTCACACTCGGCGTTCTGAAGCGAGTGGAAGACATTTTTCGCGAGTCCACGGGAGATCCTGATGCCGTCCTGGCAGATCATTTCGACCTGATTGCGGGTACGTCGACCGGATCAATCATCGCGACTGGCCTGGCGCTGGGTTGGACGGTGGACCAGATCAAAGCGCTGTATGATGAGTTATGCCCGATTCTGTTCAAGCCAAACCGGATTAAAGGGATCCTGAAATTCCGCTTTGATGCCAAACATCTGGAAAAGAAGCTGGATGAACATTTGAAGGATGCAAAAGGTGATCTGATCAAATTGGGTTCGCCTGAACTTGTGACGGGGTTGCTGATCTGTGCCAAGCGCATCGATACTGATAGCGCCTGGATCCTGACCAATCATCCCGATTCAAAATATTATGATGCGGGGCCTGGTCAGACTTGGTTGCCCAACAGGCTTTATACGCTCAAGTCCCTGATCCGCGCCTCTACCGCCGCTCCCAGTTTTCTGGAATCGGTGAAGATCAAGATTTCTGATGGCCGTGAAGGATTTGAAGAAGAGTGGGGAGTCTTTGTTGATGGTGCAATTTCGGGCCATAATTGCCCGGCACTCGCTGCGTTGAAAGTGGCGACATTGCCGTCCTACAAATTCAACTGGAAGACAGGACCCGAGCACTTGTCTGTACTGTCCATTGGCACAGGCGAATTTCGTAACCGGCACAATTGGGAAGACTATATCGACAAGACCCCGGCCCAGCAGGGGATCGAAGCGCTGAAGGGCATGATCAATGAGAGCCAGAAAAACACCATCATGGTGATGCAATCAATCTCTCATTCCCACAAACCCTGGACCCTGAACAGCGAGGTCGGTGGCCTTGATGGTGAACTGGTGGGTGAGAAGGCGCTTGTGAACTTTCGTCATGTCGATGTGCAAATCGAAAATGATGATGTCCGAAAATATCTGCATCTACAGAACGCGACAGGGCAGGAGATCGACAAGATTGTCGAAGGTCTGCGCGACATGGCCAATGGACGCGCGCAAAATCTCCTCAACTGTTATCGCATGGGGTGCTCTCTTTCCACTGAAGTGACGGAAGAGGATCTGTTTTTCTGATCTTCAGCTTATACAAGCGCATATGAAAAAGCCGCTGCAGTGATGTGCAGCGGCTTTTTCATATATTGAATGTCACACCTAGTTAGCCCAGACGCGCCAGTGTGCGCATCTTGTAGGCTCCACCACGGCGCGACACAGTGCGCCACGATCCATTTGGCTGGAGGCAGGCTGTGATCTCCTTGGTTTCGGCAACGGTAACATAGGCTGCAGTCCGGCAGGTAGCCTGCTTGATGGCTTGCGCTTCGGAAACCGGACGAAGGGATTCATCACTTGCTGTTGTGATCCGAACCAAGGATTGAGATCCGTCTGCATTTGCAACCGCCACTGGACGACCGGCACCAATCATGTCGCTCAGCCTGTCATAGGTTTCGGTCCGTGCGTGACGTTGATTGCGCCGTTCGCTGACAGGACTGAAGAGAATTCCGGCTACATCTTCAGAAATTCCTGCTACTCCGCCACTGTAATTACTGGTGGCTGCAGCAAGATCTGTCTGAGGTGGGCGGGTTGTGATCCATTGACCAGACGCAGACAGGCAGCCAGTTGTCGCCATGGCACCGCTATTTGTCGAGACTGTAAGGTCACGGCAAGGCGTTTCAACCATTACTGTCTGCTGAACAGTCGATGCGACAGGAAGTTTCAACACACTGGAACCGGATGTCATCGCTGATGCGCTTGCAGGCGACAAGTCCGATGCGTGAGCATATCCGACGATTACGCCATCCTGACCGATGACATACCAGCGGTCGCCATTGGCTTGCTCAATGACACCAAGTCGGTGAACCTTTACACCGGGCGCAAGGCGTGTCGTGGCCATTGCAGAGCGGCTTGGCTCAAGCATGAGCGGGACATTGCCATTGGCCTGGTACCAACCAGAACTGGTCTGCATGCCAATTGGCAATTGTGCAGTATTCGCTGCACGTTCAACCGACATGGTCTGCATTTGTGAACGTGACACACCAAAATCGAGGACCGCGCGGTCGCCTTTTGCGGTGGTAACGGCAGTTCTTTCGTAGTCTCGTGTGGTCTCGAAGGACCGGTGCATGTCCTGCGCGAATTTCTCACGCTGGGCCGATGTCAATGAACCATTGGCACCTGAAAGACGATCCAGTGTTTGTGCCGCAATTGAATCGGGGCTCAGCAGGCCAGGAAAAGCAGGCAGGCTGCTAGCACGAAGCGTAGATGCAGCTGGAACGCGTGGCGCAACGGGTGATGTTACGCTCTGCGACGAAACCTTGGGCGCGGATGCCACTGAAACCGGGGGTGTTTTCTGAGCTGTTGGCACCCTTGGCGCAACCGGCTTGGGCGATGGAGCAGGCGCAGGCTTGCTTTCGACTTTTGGCGCAATCGGTGCTGTCCGGTTGTCGGCCAATTGTGTCTTGGGTGGTGCAGGTTTGGGAGAGGGCGATGCGACCGGTGCGGGCATCACGACTGTTGGAGGCACTTCCTTCTCGACTACAGTATCAGCAGTTGCTGCAGGCTTGTCAGCCTTCGGAATGGATAGTGCAACCTGTGGACCTGAAAGTTCGCGTTCGGCCACTTTGGGTGCGCCGGTTGTCGCTTTTTCGACGACTGGATCCTGCGTGCCGATAATGTCTGCTTCATCCACAGTAACAGCATCGCCGCTGTCTGCATCAGTTGTCTTCAGGGACCCGAAATCGAATTCAGGAATGCTCGCCGCTTCCGGCTTGGCGGATTCAGGTGTTACAACCGCGCCGGTTTCATTGCTCGCCGTCTGGGTTGGTGAACCGGAATCTGGTGTGACATCCGTTGTCTGGATTGTTGCGTTGGCATCGTCTCCGTCCCCGTTCTGGAGGAGGAAATATCCAACAGCACAAATGGTCGACAGGGATGCTGCACCAGCCAGATATAGCGCTGCACGTCGACCGCCGCCACCTCCGGTTTGCGATGCGGTCAGAGGCTCTGTCTTAGCTGTACTGTAGTAATATTCACTACTGTCTTCGCCTTTGATCTGGTCCGCTTCGACTCCAGCGATCGCACTTGTACGATAATCATATTCCGGCTCGTCGGTAAAATCAGCGGTGTCTTCTACGGGTGGAGCAAAGGCAACGGCGCTCTCATCCTCTGCATCATCAGAGACGGACGCGATTGCGGTGCGTTCTTCATCCGAAAGCGCATCTCCATCGTCATCGGTGGCATCCGAGCGGTTGAGGGGCCAGGCGATGATATTGGCGTTTTCGTCGGTTTGTGTGGCTTCGTCAGTGTCTTCAGCTACGGCCTCGACATCTGCGTCATCCGCATCATCATGATACTCACCGTCAGTATCACTATACTCTGTATCGGCGTCATCCGACCACTCGCCGGTTGCTTCATCACCGTCTTCGGAGAGACCGTAATAGTCATCAGCTGATTCATGGGACGGGGTCTCGGTCTCGGAATATTCGCCATCATCAAATTCAGCAGATGTTTCCAACTCTGTATCCATCGCATCATCTTCATAAGCGACGGAAGGAGACTGCCAATCTGAAGCGGTTTCGTGTTCGATGACAGCTTCATCGATTACATCATCTGCAGCATACACGGTTTCGACTTCGGTCGCGTCGTTATCGACACCGGCGATTGATTCCTCAGCGTCATATTCAGAAGCATCATAATCTTCGGGCGCAACTTCATCGACATCAGCATCGGCATCAGCATAGTCACCAATTGCCTGGTGGACTGTGGTGTCGGCATCAGACTGATAGGGTTGGGGTTCGTCAGCAAACTCATTGTCTTCGTCGTCAAGGTAGCCCTCTGTGACGTCGCCATGGTCGCTGGTGGATGTTGCAATCTCGACATCCCCAGTGTCAGCTTCCTCGTCGACATAGTCGCCGATCTTATCCGCTTCCTCAATGGCTTCTGCTTCGAACTCTTGAGGAGCGTATTCTGCTGGCTCTTCGGATATGTCTGTTTTCTGCGCTTCGGTGGGTTCATCCCAATATTCATCAGAGCTATCATCTGAATCATCATATTCGGTCGAAGGACCTAGGCTTTCATTCGTCTCGGTTGTCGCGATTTCGGGCTGGTCGTCTTCCCAGTAATCATCCTCTGAAACAAAGTCTGGCTCGACAGCTGCAGCGTAAGGCACTGTGTCACCGGCCTCAGTATCAGCAGTCGCATATTCTGCTTCTGAGGTTTCGTCCTCGACGGCTTCGTCGTGGTCCCAGTAATCGTCGGAATGCTCATTGTCTGCGGGAACTTCAACTTCTTCGGCAAGATGTTCGTCAACCTCGTTCGATTCTGCCAATGATTCGGCGTCCCCGATCGTGTCATCCTTTTGTTCGTCAGAGTCATCACGATATGCGGACGCTTCCAGAAGGTGATCATCCTGCGTGCTGGTCGGTGTCACCGACTTGAACATGGATGTGCCTGCGGAATCGGCGGGGATATCGGTCATGTCGGGCGTATCGGCATCTTCGCCTTCTGCCTTCGCTCCCCAATATTCAGAATTTGGCTGAGTCCGGACCAACTTGTTGCCAAGTGCACCATTCTCGTCAGATTTCTTCCAAAATGCCATGATCGCCGCCCATACAGCCCGCTGAGTGGAATTCGTGAGGTCAGAGTTAACATAACCATTAGATAAGGTTAATCCCAATGCGGGACATCGCCTAGTGAAACTCAGGTTAGATAGTCAGACCTGTTGCTCTTATGCCTCTACAAGACGCATTTCAGGGCGACTAATGGTCATTTTTACAATTCATTGGGGAATTGTCACACGCCGACGACTTGCTCGTCTTCTGCTTCGGACTTGAGCCATTTGATGAATTCTCGCGCAATACGCGATTGTGTCCGCCCGCGTGGCCAGACTGTCCAGTAGGCGAAGGCGATATCAAGGGCTCCGTCAGCAAAGGGGGCCACCAGCCTGCCAGATTCAAGATCAGCTGCTGCAATTGCCCGTTTTGCCAGTGCGACTCCGCGCCCGGCAACTGCCGCTTCCACAACCAGCGCTGCCTGATTGAAGCGCGGGCCGCGCCCACCATCGACATCGCTGACATTGCGGGCCGCCAGCCAGCTTTTCCAATCCGGGCAGGAGGGGTCCGTCTCCGGGCTCTGATCATGCAGCAGAACATGGTGCTGGAGATCTTCGGGCGTGCGTATCTTGTGTTCACCGGTCAATAATTGTGGAGAGCAGACCGGCAGGACACTTTCCGACATCAGCTTTTCAAATTTCAGCCCTTCATAAGCTCCCGGCCCATATCGAATGGCCAGGTCTATGTCCGGTCCTGAAAAGTCCACCAGTGCAAGATCTGCGGAGATCCAGATCTCCGCATCCGGAAAGCGCGTCTGGAAATTATCCAGCCTGTGTGTCAGCCATTTGGCCGCGAAAGAGGGGGCGCAGGATACCATCAGCCGGTTGCGGCGCTTGGGTGCGCGCATCATGTGCGCAGCTTCGGTCATCTGTTCGAACGCGGTCGTCAGAAGGGGTAGGGCAGCCTGCCCGGTTTCAGTCAGGAAAACCTGCCGCCCTGTACGTCGAAACAGGGGGGCACCAGCAAAGTCCTCCAGCTGGCGGATCTGCTGGGAAATCGCACCCGGCGTCACTTTCAGTTCTTCTGCGGCCTTGGTAAAGGACAATCGCCGCGCCGCAGCCTCAAAGGCGCGCAGGGCGTTGAGGGGCGGAAGCAGCTCTGGTGGAAAGCCTGAATTGCTCATGGTGTAGGTGACCTAATAGTTCTGCTTAGCAGGTTTGCATTGTTCAGTGCCCGGTCATGGGCCAAGTTAAATCGGGAAGGGTGAATGGCTCCGAAAAGCGGACCTGTTTCCCATATTTGTCACACTGTCGAAAACGCCTCGCTCAGTTGAGCAAAACTAAAGGATTTGAATATGTCGGTATCCGCCATCTCAGGCAAGGGCGCAAAGGCTGGTTTTACGCCAGGCAGCGTATGCCTTGTGGGTGCCGGGCCGGGCGATCCTGAATTGCTCACGCTCAAAGCTGTCAATCGCATGGCCCAGGCTGAAATCGTGTTTTGCGATCGTCTGGTGGCCGATGACATTCGCGCCTTTATCAATCCAGATGCCAGGCAGGTTTATGTTGGCAAATCCAAGGGCGAACATTCCGTTCCGCAGGAAGAAATTCATGAGCGCCTGATCGCGGCCGCTCGCTCTGGTAAGCGCGTTATGCGTCTCAAGGGCGGTGATCCGTTCATCTTCGGGCGCGGCGGAGAAGAGGTCGAGGCGCTGCGTCTTGCTGGCATCTCCACTGAAGTCATTCCCGGTATCACTTCTGCACTTGGATGTGCGGCATCACAGGAAATTCCACTGACCCATCGCGGGCTGGCGCAGGCTGTTACCTTCGTGACCGGCCATGCCCGGCTGGGAGAAGCACCGGATCTTGACTGGGCGGCGCTCGCACGCGGGAACCAGACCGTGGTGGTTTTCATGGGTGTGGGCGCTGCTCCGATGATTGCCGACCGCCTCATTGCCGCGGGTCGCGCTGCTGATGCGCCCGTTGCAGCCATCGAAAATGGCACGCGCGCAGATGAAAAGACAGTTCATGGCACGCTGGGTGACCTGGCGACATTGCTGGCGGATAACGACATTACGGGCCCGGCACTGCTGATCATCGGAGAGGTGGCCACATTGGGCAAGGGCGCGTTGAAAAACATCATTCAGGAGGCTCAGGCATGAGTTCCGTACGTCCAAAGCTGAAACCTGCCATTCCAAAGGTTGTTACCGGCTGGAACACGCAGACCGGTCGCACTGTCTATCTGACAGCGCAGGAGGATTGGTCAGAGGATATCGCTGATGCAGCGGTCTTCACCGGCGATGCAGCGGATCACGCGCTGACCTTTGCTGAAGAAGACCAGACGCGCGTCAACGATCCTTATGTGACCGAAGTCGACGAGAATGGTCAGATCGCGGGACGGGAGGTTCTGCGTGAAACCATTCGCGCCAAAGGTCCGACAATTCATCCTGATCTGGGCAAGCAAGCGGGGAATGCCTGATGCCAGCGCGCGAGATAACGAAACTGACGCTCTATGGTGACTGCGCAAGCGGTAACTGCATGAAGACTCGCTTCATCGCCGATGCGCTGGGTGTGGATTATGACTGGGTCGAAATCAATGTCGTCGGCAAGGAAACCCAGACGGATGAGTTCCTGGCGATAAACCCTGCCGGGCAGGTGCCGCTGGCGCGTTGGCCCAATGGCCGCATATTGCCCCAGTCCAATGCGATCATGCTTTACCTGGCCGAAACCACGCCGGGCGGTGAACGCTTCATACCCAGTGACCCATTTGCAAGAGGGCAGATGATGAGCTGGTTGTTCTGGGAACAATATTCCCATGAAACCGCTATCGCCGTGCGTCGTTATCACAAGCATCTGCTGGGCAAGTCCGATGACGATATCGATCCGGGCCTCCTGCCAAAGGGGCGACGCGCTCTGGGTGTGATGGAGCTTCAGCTGACCTATACCGATTATATGGTCGGAGAGAGCCTGACGCTCGCCGATGTGGCGCTCGTTGCCTATACAAGATGGGCCCATGAAGGGGGCTTTGACCTTTCCGAATTTCCTGCAGTGCGCCGTTGGGTGTCGCGCGTCGAGACCGATCTCGACATTGAACACGCTCAGGCCGCCTGACTCTATTTCAAGGGATTGCACGCGACATGTATCGCTACGATGAATTTGACCAAGGCTTTGTCCGTGACCGCGTCGCACAGTTTCGCGATCAGGTGTCACGTCGCCTGTCCGGTGAGCTGGACGAGGCGCACTTCAAGCCGCTACGCCTGCAAAATGGCGTCTACCTTCAGCTGCATGCCTATATGTTGCGGGTGGCCATTCCCTATGGCCAGCTGTCATCGGTCCAGCTTCGCACGCTGGCGGATATCGCTGACAAATATGACAAGGGCTATGGCCATTTCACCACCCGCCAGAACATCCAGTATAACTGGATTGCCCTGAAGGACATTCCCGACGTTCTGGAACAGCTTGCAACTGTCGAGATGCACGCTATCCAGACTTCCGGAAACTGCATTCGCAACGTCACATCGGATCAGTTCGCTGGCGCTGCAGCCGACGAGATCGAGGACCCGCGCCCCTGGTGTGAAATCCTGCGTCAATGGTCGATGGTGCACCCGGAATTTGCCGCTCTGCCGCGCAAGTTCAAGATCGCCGTGACCGCAGCCGAGCATGACCGCGCCGCCGTGCGCGTGCATGATATCGGCCTGCACATGAAGAAGAACGCAGCTGGTGAGATCGGTTTCGAGGTCATCGTCGGCGGTGGGCTGGGCCGTACACCCTATATCGGCGTGACAATCAAGGACTGGGTCTCGCAGGCTGAATTGCTGGACTATCTTGAAGCTATCATGCGCGTCTACAACCTGCATGGCCGCCGTGACAACAAGTACAAGGCGCGTATCAAGATCCTCGTGAACGAGCTGACGCCCGAGGAATTCACCCGTCAGGTCGAGGCGGAATATGCCGCCCAGCGTGACCATGAGAAGATCGCCCTGCCACAGGACGAGATCGATCGCATCGCGGCCTATTTCGCACCGCCTGCCTTCGAGACCCTGCCGGAAACTTCTGCCGCTTTTGAAGAAGCAAAGGCAAAGGATGAGGCCTTCGCAATCTGGGCGGAGATGAACCTTCAGCCCCACAAGGTGCCCGGCTATACATCCGTCACCATCTCACTCAAGCCGCTGGGTATCGCACCGGGCGATGCCACCTCCGATCAGATGCGCGTCATGGCGGATATCGCCAAGGCCTACAGCTTTGATGATATCCGCGTGACCCACATCCAGAACCTCGTTCTGGCGCATGTTAAGCTGGATGATCTTTATAATGTCTTCCTGGCGCTGGATGATGCCGGGCTGGGTGCAGCCAATGTCGATCACGGCTCGGACCTGATCTGCTGTCCGGGCCTGGACTATTGCAACCTTGCCAATGCGCGCTCGATCCCGGTTGCGATGGATATTCAGAACATGCTGGCCCCGCGCGACAAGGAGCTGGGCAAACTGCACATCAACATATCCGGCTGCATCAATGCCTGCGGGCATCACCATGTTGGCCATATCGGCATTCTTGGCGTCGACAAGAAGGGTGAGGAATTCTACCAGATCACCTTTGGCGGCCGCGCCGATGAGAAAGCGACCATTGGTGATATCGCCGGTCCTGGCCTGAAACAGGAAGATGTGACGCCCGCACTTGCGCGTGTTGTCGATCGCTACATGGCGCTGCGCAAATCACCAGATGATGCATTTATCGACGTTCTCGAACGCGAAGGGCACGACCCATTCAAGGAGGCCCTCTATGCCGCTGATTAAGCTGACGCAAAAAGGCGCAGAAGCCATCGCGCAATCCTGGACATTCATGTCGCTGGAGAACATGGACGAGACGCCGCCGGAAGGTCTGGGCGTGACAATGCCGCTCGCGCATTATCTCGACGACAGCGTTCAGCCCATCGGCACCAACAGTGTCGGCGTGCGCCTGGCTCCCGATGATGATGCAAGCCTGCTGGAGCCACATCTGGAAAGCCTGCAACTGATCGAGATCACCTTTCCGAAATATGTCGATGGGCGGGGTTTTTCGCAGGCCCAGCTGCTGCGCCGTCGTTATGGTTATACTGGCGAGATCCGAGCCGTCGGGCAGGTCCTGCGCGACGAGATCGACAAGATGGTGCGATGCGGATTTGACGCGTTCGAACTGTCAGATGATGTCAATGCGCCGGCGGATGTCGTGATCAAGGAAGCATCACGTTACGCCAATGTCTATCAACCTGCGGCCAATGGAGCGACGCCGATCTTCGGTCTGCGCCATGCCCGCTCGCGTGCCAGATCCACGGCACAATGAGGGAATGCGCAATGGCCTATGCTGAAGCCACCTCCGATGAATCGGTCGATCACCGTCTTGCGCGCCTCAACAAATTGTTGCGCGAAGCCCCGGCCCAGTCGATCATTCACGCCGCTCAGGAAGAGTTTGGCGACCGCGTCTGCTATGTCTCGTCCTTTGGTGCCGAGAGCGCTGTCATGCTCTCGCTCATTGCTGATGTGAACCCGGATTTTCCGGTCCTGTTCATCGACACCGGCATGCACTTCTTCCAGACGCTTCAATATCGAGATGAATTGATAGAGAAGCTGGGTCTGACCAATGTTCGGACAATCGATCCCATCGAGGAAGACCGACTGGCCACAGACCCCAACAATGATCTTTGGAAGACCGACACGGATGCCTGCTGTGCCCTGCGCAAGGTGCGTTCACTTGAACCCGCTCTGGAAGGGTTTGATGCCTGGATCACGGGCCGCAAGCGGTTTCAGGGATCAACCCGCATGCGCCTGCCGGTGTTTGAATATGCAGATGGGCGCTTCAAGGTGAACCCGTTGGCATCCTGGACTCCTGAAGACGTGAACCTGTTCTTCAAGACCCGTAACCTACCACAACACCCATTGGTGGAGCAGGGCTATCCCTCTATCGGATGCTGGCCCTGCACCTCGCCGGTAAAGGAAGGCGAAGATGCCCGTGCCGGTCGTTGGGCCGGACAGGACAAGACCGAATGCGGCATTCACGTTGAAAAAGCCCAGCCACGACGTCCTCAGGCGTTCTGATCGTTCATGCAACAAGTGAAGCTCTACTGCGCTATATGTAAAAGCGCAGTGGAAAACTGCATCCAATGCGTGCTAATGCAAGGTTAACAGCGAGACTGAAGGGGGGTGGTCGCGTCAGTGAACAGGCTTTCGGGGTGCAGGCAAGATGAACGTTTCAATATGGTGGACAATACCCGCGCTGACAGGCCTGATCGGTCTGGTCATTTTTCTTGGCGGGGTAGGTCGTCTGTTCAAGCTTCGCATGGCCTCAGGTCTCTCACGGTTCCTGTTTGGCGGCGTGTTTCTGGCTGGGGCCATGGTTACGGCGCTGTTTGGTATGAATCTGCAGACCTATGCCCGACTGACCCATGAACGCATCGCCGCACAGGTGACACTCGAAGAGCTGGGTCCGCGCCTTTATCGGGCCAGTGTCGTCGTGCCCAATGACAAAGGCGTGATGGGGGAACCGCGCTATTACGAGCTGACCGGAGATGCCATGCGCATGGATGCACGCTTCCTGAAGTGGCGGCCCTGGGCGAATGTGGCTGGCTATGATGCGATCTACCGGCTGGATCGTATTCAGGGGCGGTTCGATGAGGTGTCCATGGAAAATGCAACACCACCCATCGCGTATGACCTCGCACCGGAAGCGCGTTCTGCGGGGCTGGATATCTATCAACTCTCCCGCCAGAATGAGATGATGAAGAAATTCAATGCCGTCGATGCGATCTATGGTGCCGGGTCTTATGCGCCAATGGCAGACGGGGCGGTCTATGACATGATGGCCACGCAGTCGGGGCTCGTGCCACGCCCTCAGAATGAAGCCGCCCGCGCAGCAGCACTCAAATGGGGCGCGCCTTCGGGTAAGCCGGGTAATGCCGTTTCCATCACGTCCGGTCAGGACGCCAATTGATCCGCCGACATGCCTATTGCGGCTGAACCAGCGCTGCACAAGTCGCTCGACATAGATCGTTTCCGTGTCCATTTTCCCTCCGAGAAGCCTGTTAGGGGCTGAGCACTGGGAGGTGCCAATGGGATTGTATGAACGGTTTGTCCTGCCAGCAGTGATCGACTGCGCGTGCGGGATGAGTTTCATCAAGAAAGAGCGAAATCGCGTCGTGCCGGATGCAACCGGAGATGTACTGGAAGTGGGCTGCGGTGCGGGACCGAACTTTGCGCTATATGATCCGCTAAAGGTCAATCGCGTCTATGCCGTGGACCCGAATGCGCAAATGCTGCGTCGGGCAAGGCGCCACCTGGACAGCCTGACCACCCGGCCTGATATCCTGTTGATGAAGACGGGTGGAGAAGCTCTGCCATTTGCCGACAAGAGCGTGGACACAGTGGTCTTTACCTTCGTGCTCTGCACGATACCGAACTGGCGGGCAACACTGGATGAAGCCCGCAGGGTATTGAGGCCGGACGGCAAGATATTGTTCATTGAACATGGGCTGACGCCCGATGAAGGTATCGCCAGATGGCAAAGACGGTTGGAGCCGATCCAGAAGATCATTGCAGGGGGCTGCCATCTTACCCGCTCGCCCAGGCAGATGTTCGAAGCAGCGGGCTTTCACTTTGAGAGCCTTCAGACAGGCTTCATGGAGGGCGCGCCGAAATTGTCGGCACCGGCCTCATTTCTTTACTGGGGCACGGCGAGGGGCTGAATACCTTGCCGTCCTTGCAGATCAGTTCGCTGCGCGTTGAGTGTCGTTGGTCGAAGCGGCAAGAAGCTTTGCAAAACCGGCAGGACGCACGATTTCAACATAGCTCATAGGCAGATCCAGCGCTTCGGCGGCACTTTCCACGAATTCCATCTCATATTCGCAGACTTCGCCATCAGCACCTGCGACATCCCATAGAGCGGCTAGCAGATCGAGCCGGTCTTCTTCTGGAGAAAAGCGCAGCGAGCCGAGCGCGTCTGCCAGGCGGTTTCCCTGGTTGCGTTGACCGAGAACAGCATTGGCACCTGGTGCCCATGCTTCATCGGCGTCGAGATAGTCATATCCGGCCTTGATCTCTTCACGGCGGATTTCACCGTCAGCCTTGATAAGGCTCATGATCAGGGTGGCGGCGGAGCTTCGAAATTCTGGGGTCATTGTGTCTGGTCCCGGTTTGAAGGGGTGTTGTCGGTTAAAATGACCGGTTTGCATTAAAGTGGGCTTAACGCGTGATTCCAAGCTCTTGGCCATCCATGCCTAGCGCCCCATAGGGGTTGAAGGAGGGGTCATCGGTCAGCACATAGGTGCCATCATTCATCCGCCAGGCATGGTTATATCCTGAGTTCAGTTCCGTGCGTCCTGTCATTGAAGAAGCATCGTCATAGGTCTCCACATCGCGAATATACTCGGAAAACTCCCGTGCGCGTATGTCTGAGCTTTTCTGCTGGCTTTCCCAGGCTGACTGACTGATCTGACGAATATCCTCATAGGTCTGACGAGAGATCTGGGCGCGATCCATGATGCCCTTGCTGGCAATCCGGCCCATGGTTGCGTTATGGCCTGCAATCGCGGCTTCCCAGTTCGGATCGGGCGTGAATGAGTGTCTGATGCCCTCAAACATGGATTGGTTGAACGACTTGGCGGGTGCGAATCCGGCAAAGGTCGGAACAGCATATCCCGACCAGGATTCGATTGCGGGTCCATACTGCCCACCGCCCGTTCGAATATAGTTGTAGACGACGGCCGCTGTGACAACGCCGCGCATCTCCACCCCGTTCTCGGTATAGCTGATGATGGCTTCACCGGCATCCAGCTGAGTCTTCATGTATTGAAAGCCGGTATTGTTCTGGGAATTGACCGACGCATTCTCACGTTCGATATCCGGTCGGGGATAGGTCTTGAGCACCCTGGCATCGGGCATGACAATGGAAACCAGCGTGGTGATGTAATCTTCCACCGTGGAGATCTGCGCGACCGGGCAACCGGGTTGCATGGGAGCACCCGTGGCGTTCCATTCCCATTTCTGTTGCGGCAGGATCACCACGCCCTTCAGCTTGTCTGGAGAGCTGGATTGCCATTTATAGCCATAGCCATTTGTGCAGGCATAGTCATTGCCCCATTCGATTCCCCCTTCCGCGACCCAGCCATGCGGGACGAACATTGTCGCGGCCACCATGGGCTGGTTGAATCCGGTCCAATCCATAATGACGCTTGGGGCCAGACGTATCGCATTGTCTGGCAGGCCCTTGGGGGCCTCTGCCTTGACGGGATCCTTCGCCGGGGAAGCCTTTGCAGGTCCGGTTTGGCTGTTCTGGCGCATCTGCGCTTCCAGACGATCAGCCTGCGCACGGAGTGCAGCCACATCATCTGGTGTCGGGGTCTCGGTCTTTTCACCCGAACACGCGCAGGTCATCAGACACAGCGCAGCGATCATCATTCGTGACATGAACATTTTGGCGTCCTCCCGGTGCCAGTCTATTCTGTTGTCCGGCCGTGGTAAATTGAAGAGTGATCCAAGGAGTGCTCCGCGTTCAGGAAATTGTGATCGCCCTGACACCCGCAACGGGCAATGCCAATGCCTATCTCGTGTTGATAGCAGTTCAAAATGAAGGGCCACATGATGAAGACACGCACACTCGGCACCACCGGCATGGAGATCTCGTCAATTGTTTTCGGCGGCAATGTATTCGGATGGACATTGGATAGCCCGCAAAGCTTCGCCATGCTCGATGCCTGTCATGACAACGGGATCACCACGATTGATACAGCTGACGTCTATTCGCGCTGGAAACCCGGTAATCACGGCGGGGAAAGCGAAACGCAGATTGGCAACTGGCTGGCCTCCAATCCGGGCAAGCGCGAGAAGATGCAGATCTTCACCAAGGTCGGCATGGATATGGGGGAAGGCAAGACCGGCCTCTCGCCTCACTGGATCCGTCAGGCGGTCGAAGAGTCCCTGTCACGGCTGAAGACGGATTATATCGACCTTTATTTCTCGCATCGATTTGATCCCGATACGCCCCATGAAGACACGTTGGGCACCTATAAGGACCTGATTGATGAAGGAAAGATACGCGCCATTGGAGCATCCAATTTCACCGAAGGACAGCTCGAAGACGCGTTGAACATTGCCAGGGCGCAAGACCTTCCGGCCTATCAGGTCATGCAGCCGGAATATTCACTCGTCTCCCGCGCCACCTTTGAAGGCCCACTTCAGCGATTTTGCATCGATAATGGCCTGGGCGTTGTCACCTATTTTTCGCTCGCTTCGGGTTTTCTGTCCGGAAAATATCGCAGCAAGTCGGATGTCGCAAACCATGCGCGTGGTGGCATGGTCGAAAAATATCTCGATACAGGCGGGATCGAGGTTCTCAATGTTCTTGAGGAAGTGGCGTCGAACAAGTCCGCGACCATGGCGGAAGTCGCGATCGCCTGGTTGCTCCACCGTGAGGGTGTGACCGCGCCAATTGCCAGCGCCACCAAGGCCCAACATCTGGAAAGCCTGGTCAAGGCGGCATCAATCAGCCTGACACCGGAAGAGGTCGAGACTTTGGCCGTCTTCTAGGGAGCGGTGCCGCTCAGGCAGCCACGATCTTCTTCAGCGCGGTTTCCAGTCGGTCCATATCCGGTTCAGTGCCGACGCACAGTCCCGTCATGCCCGGAAAGCGTGGATCGCCCTTGGCAGGTGTGAGGATATTTTCGGCCATCATCAGCTTGTGAAATTCCTCCACTTCCATACCGGCATTGAACGAGACGCCATTATGCATTGTGCCGGGAACATAATCGAACCCGGCCGCATCGATCAGTCTGACCAGTCGGGCACGACCAGCATCAAAACGCGTGACCATCTCGCTTTGAAAGCCTGTATCCTGCAGGCTCGCCAGTCCGGCGACCAGCCCGGCGCGATTGACATGATTTGTGAGCAGCTTGTGCGTCAGTTCGACAAGCTCGGGCGGTCCCATGGCATAGCCAAGCCGTTGACCTGCCAGTCCGTGCTTCTTTGATAATGTGCGGGATACAACGACATTGCGCCCCTCAGCCACCAGCGACACCATGGAATTGTTCGGATAGTCCGGCGTCATGTCGATATAGGCCTCATCGACAACAACCGGTGCAAATTCGGATGCCTGAATGACGAATGCTTTCAGTGTCTCATGATCGGCAAGACGGCCGGTCGAGCCATTGGGGTTGCACAGATAAACGCCGCATGTCTGCGGGCCCAGCTTGTCGGCCATAGTGGCAAAATCCCAGTCATGCTCTGCGTTGAGCGGTATCTGGACGAGATTGGCACCAAAGGCTTCGGCCGATTCATAGAGTACCTTGTAGGTGCGGTCTGCCGTGACGAGATCGCCGCCCTTGCGCGCCAATACGGCACCCATGGCCGATAATATCGGCTTTGACCCATTGCCCAGCACGATCTGGTCATCTGTCAAACCGTTTTGCGTGGCGATATGGGAAATCAGCGCCTGCTTTTCATCTCCGGCATAGCGGTTGAGGTGCAAGGCGTCCGCATGAGCCAGAACCGCCTCGACGGCTTCTGGCGAACATCCCCACGGATTTTCTCGCAGGTCCAGTCGTGCAAGGCCATCCTGAGCGGCAGGTGCCGACATTTCGGCTGATACTGCCTCACGCGAACAGGCTGACAACAATCCTGCCGCCGCCGTCAGGCCGGCACCAATAAACAATTCCCGCCGGTTGGATGTAAGGATATTCCGCGCGTCCATGGTGATTGCCTCCAGCCCATCTGATGCTCGCCAGTCCTCATTGCAGCGCGCGCTGAGGGGGGGCTGGTCAATGAACAGATGACGTAAAGGTAAACTTTGTTAACCTTTTGAGCATTTGCGATGAAGGTCGTTACGTGATTGCTCAAAGCGTGGGCGGGTCTCCACCGGCAACAGCGCATGATATGGCTTGCTTTATCCCCAGCCAGCTTGACTCTGAGGGTGCATTGCGCCTATTCACCCTCAACTTTCCGCGTAGTCACAGCTACGCCTTGAACCGGGACGACCCTGTCACAGACAGATGAGCCCGGCAGAAGGACCCTCGCTCAGCGCATTGCGCCCAGCGGGGCTCTCTTGCTTTGTGTGCTTTGTGCATGGGCGGGATTTCTGAAATTCAGGCGGAGCAGGGTGGCAGCGGGTCGCGTCAATCACCATTCTAGGTCATGAATGGTCTTCGGCGCGAACTGGATATCGCGCCGGACCGATACTGGTTCAGGCAATTGATGGAGGATGCGCATGTTCGACGCGCTGACAGACAGGCTTTCAGGCGTATTTGACGGCCTGACCGGCAAGGGTGCCCTTTCGGAAAAGGACGTCAGCGCCGCCCTGCGCGAAATCCGCGTGGCGCTGCTGGAAGCCGATGTCGCGCTGGAGGTTGTGCGCAAGTTCATCGAGGATGTACGCCCCAAGGCCGTTGGCGAGAATGTCATCCGTTCGGTCAAGCCGGGCCAGCAGGTCGTCAAGATCGTTCATGACGCGCTGGTCGAGATGCTGGGCGGTGAGGGTGAACCCGAAGGCCTGCGCATCGATAATGTGCCATCCATCATCATGATGGCCGGTCTTCAGGGCTCGGGTAAGACAACCACCACCGGCAAGCTGGCAAAGCGCCTCAAGGAAAAAGAGCGCAAGAAGGTACTCGTCGCCTCGCTGGACGTGCGACGCCCCGCCGCGATGGAACAACTCAAGGTGCTGGGTGAGCAGATCGGCGTCGACAGCCTGCCGATCATCACCGGACAACTTCCGCAGGATATCGCCAAGCGCGCCGTCAATGCGGCCAAGCTGGGCGGCTATGACGTGTTGATCCTCGACACGGCGGGTCGCACCACGCTGGATGAGCAGATGATGAGTGAGGCCGCAGATATTGCGCGCATCGCCAGCCCGTCTGAAACTCTGCTCGTGGCCGATGCGCTGACCGGTCAGGATGCAGTCGAGACAGCACGCCGTTTTGATGAGCGTCTCAAGCTTACCGGGCTGATCCTCACTCGTATGGATGGTGACGGACGTGGCGGTGCGGCGCTCTCCATGCGCGCGGTGACCGGCCTGCCGATCAAGTTCCTCGGTACGGGCGAGAAATCCGACGGGCTGGAAGTCTTTGATGCCCGCCGTATCGCAGGCCGCATTCTGGGGCAGGGCGATATCGTCTCTCTGGTGGAAAAGGCCGCCTCCGAGATCGACGAGGAAAAGGCGAAGAAGACCGCCGAGAAAATGGCCAAGGGCGTCTTCGATCTTGAAGACATGCTCGAACAGTTCAAGCAGATGCAGCGCATGGGCGGGCTTCAGGGCCTGATGGGCATGATGCCCGGCGCAAAACAGGCCAAGGCTGCAATGGCCGCACAAGGCATGGATGACAAGGTGCTCAAGCGCCAGGAAGCCATCATCCTCTCGATGACCAGACAGGAACGCGCCAAACCCGCGCTTCTCAATGCCTCACGCCGTCGCCGCATTGCCGCGGGGTCCGGCGTGGAAGTGTCCGAAGTCAACAAGGTGCTGAAAATGCACAAGCAGATGGCGGGCATGATGAAGAAGATGGGCAAGGGCGGCATGGCCAAGATGGCCAAGGCCATGGGCGCGATGGGTGCTGGCGGCTTGCCGGGTGGTCAGTCCATGGATCCGGCGGCCATGCAGGAGGCTGCCTCGAAAATGGCAGGCAAACTGCCCGGCGGCATGCCCGGCCTAGGGGGAGGAATGCCCGGTGGTCTTCCAGGTCTCGGCGGGGGTCTTCCCGGCCTAGGCGGAGGGAAGAAGAAGAAATGACCCACCAGTGTCCCTATTGCCAGGCTGAGCTGGGTTCCATCGCGCTTGTCGGCAAGTGCGAAGCCTGCAGCGGGCCTTACCGCGCCACGGGTACTTCAAAGCTCTGGCTTTATGCGGCGGTTTTCTTCGGCATTCTGTTCGGCCCGGTCTTCCTTGTGCCGATCCTTGCGCAGAACGGGCTCGATCCGAAATCCGGCATCGGCATCGCCATGGGCGTCATCGGTTCGGTCACGGCGCTGATGTTTCTCGGCGCGCTGGCCATGCGCATGCTGAAATTCGAGAAGGGGTAGGCGATGACAACGCAAATTCCAGAAGAACTCACCCGCCTGCGCGCCTCGATCGACAATATCGACAATGCGCTGATCCATATGCTGGCCGAACGCTTCAAGTGCACACAGGCCGTTGGTGTGTTGAAGGCGACCCACAATCTGCCGCCCTCGGACAAGACCCGCGAAACCGCCCAGATCGAACGCCTTCGCCAGATGGCACAGGATGCCGATCTCGACCCGGAATTTGCCGAGAAATTCCTGAATTTCATCGTGACGGAAGTCATCCGCCACCATGAGCAATTGCGGGGAGATGAATGATCTTTTCATCCCATCTGCCGTCAACCCACCGAATTTGAGCCATCGTGCTCATACCAAGATTGAAACAAACGAACGAAGCCAAGAGAAAGAAACCAATATGTCCCTGAAAATCCGTCTGGCCCGTGGTGGCTCCAAGAAGCGTCCATTCTACCGTGTTGTCATCGCCGACAGCCGCGCACCGCGTGATGGTCGTTTCATCGAGAAGATCGGTACCTACAACCCGCTGCTTCCCAAGGGCTCCGAAGAGCGCGTGCAGATCGATGCAGATGCCGCCAAGGCCTGGATCGAAAAAGGTGCCAAGCCAACTGACCGCGTTGCGCGTTTCCTCGCAGACATGGGTCTGGTGAAGTGGGAGCACGGCAACAACCCGAACAAGGGCAAGCCGGGCCAGAAAGCAATGGAACGCATCGAAGAGCAGAAGGAAAAGGAAGAAGCCAGGAAGCAGGCTGAAGCCGACGCCAAGGAAGCCGCCGCTGCTGCCGCTGCTGCGCCTGCCGAAGAAGAAGCCCCGGCTGAAGAAGCACCTGCTGAAGAGGCCGCTTCTGAAGAAAAAGCTGAAGGCTAGGACTTCTAAAGTCCATCCAAACCGGTTACAGCGTCGCCGGATGCTTCCACCTTTGACGTCAGCAGATTCGCTGATGAAAGAGGGCGAAGCATCCGGCGCGTTCATTCGTGCCCGGATGATATTTTCGCTTATCCAGACATACAGGGTCGCCATCATGGACCTCACTATCCGCGAAGCAGTTTTAGAGGACGCAGACTGGTTCCTCGCGCTTAATGCCGCCAATACACCGGCTGTTGGTCCGCTGGATATTGATCGCCTGCGCGCGCTGGAAGATCAGTCCCATGCTGTGATGATCGCCGAGGACGGGCAGGGTGAACGCCTTGGCGCACTGGTCGTGCTGGCACCTGGCAGAGAGTATTTCAGCCTGAACTATCGCTGGTTCGAGCGTGAGCTCGACAGCTTCCTATATATCGATCGGGTAATGGTCGCTGAATCCGGCCGTCGCAAAGGTGTGGGCGTTGCGCTGTATGCCGAAGCACTGGAACTGGCCGAACAACATGGCGCGGATCAACTGGCCGCCGAAGTGAACATCACACCCCCCAACCCGGTCTCGATGGCATTTCATGAGCGCATGGGCTTTTCCCGCATCGGTGATCAGCAGCTGCCCGATGGCAAACATGTCGCCATGCTCACACGCAAGGTTCTGAACCCACAGGCGGCAGGCTGACACAATATGGCGGACGTAACTGACCTCGTCGTCATTGCGCAAATCGCAGGTGCCCACGGTGTGCGCGGCGATATGAAGGTCCGTTCCTATACCGATCAGGTCGAGGATTGTTTCAGCTATGGCCCTCTCCTGAGTGCAGAGGGGGAGGTCTTGGTCACTCCAGAACATGTCCGCTGGCAGAAAGATGCTCTGTTCATCGTCGAACCGCAAGAAGACCGCACGCGAGAGGAATGGGAGGCGCTCAAGGGCACCAACCTTCATGTTCCGCGTCAGAATTTGCCAGAACCCGATGAAGATGAATTCTATATCGAGGACCTGATTGGCTGTACCATCGTTCACGCTGATGGTCGTATGCTGGGCGAGGTGCGCCACGTCCATAATTTTGGTTCTGATGATCTGCTGGATATCGAGGCCCCCAATGGCGAAGGCTGGATGTTGGCGTTCACCCGTGAGAATGTGCCGGAGATAGACATGACAGCTCGCCACCTTGTCTGTGACGCGGATGAGGCCCTGCTACCTGACAGCCTTCAGCGGGAAACGGATGCAGGTGAGGAGAGCGGCGAAAGCTGATGCTTGAGCCAAAAAAAAATCCCCCCTCATGCCGAAGCCTGAGAGGGGTCAATATTTCCGGGGAGGAAACTTGTTCGAGCCGGGCCCGATATTGCAAGACTGAATCAGGCCGCTCGGATCGATTTGAGGAAGCCTTCTATGGTCACACGTAGTTCGTTCGACTGGCCGGACAAGGTCTGGCTTGCATCCTTGACCTGATTGGAACTCACGCCGACATCGCGTGCGGCATTGTTTACTGAACCGATATTTGAATCGACATCCTGCACACCCTGAGCGGCATGCTGAACAGATGTGGCGATTTCTGATGTTGCAGCGGCCTGCTGGCTCATCGCGGCGGCGATCTCTGTTGAGGCGTCACCCAGCTCGCGGATAACCTCCATGATCTCGCGAATACCTGTGACAGTTTCCTTGGTTGTACCTTGAATGCCATTGACCTGCATCTGGATGTCTTCGGTCGCCTTTGCAGTCTGTGTGGCAAGCGTCTTGACCTCGGATGCTACCACGGCAAACCCCTTGCCGGCTTCACCAGCGCGCGCGGCCTCAATGGTTGCGTTGAGCGCCAGAAGATTGGTTTGCGCGGCAATATTGGTGATCAATTCGACCACTTCGCCAATCGAGCTGGTCGAGGCTTCCAGGCTGGAGATCCGTGCCTGCATTTCCTCGGCGCGTTTGGATGCCTGAGTGGTTGCGCGGTCGGACGCTTCGATCTTGGAACTGATATCGCCGATCGAGGCCGTCAGTTCCTCGGTCGCTGCTGCGACGCTCTGTACATTGGCAGACGCCGACTGAGATGCCCGCGCCACTGCAGTCGACTGGGATTCTGATTGCTTCGCCAGTGCCGACATGGACATGGCATTATTGTCCAGATTGTCGGTCGCAATGGAGACATGGTTGAGCGTGGTCGTGACCTTTTCCTCGAACTGGCGGATCAGGTCTTCCATCTGCTTGGCCTTGGCGGCAGAATTCAGCGCGCGCATGTCAGCGTCATCTTTTTCCTGCTCGGCCTTTTTCTCGGCAGCCATCATTTCATTGCGGAAGAATTCAACCGCAGTGGACAGGGCACCCAGTTCGTCCTTGCGGTTCGTTCCCGGCACTTGTCTCGTCTTGTCACCATTGGCGATGGCGTTGGTTGCGTCTGCAAGTTGGGAGATCGGTTTGCTGATCCGGCGCGAGAGCAGGAATCCGCCCAATGTCGTGATCGCCAGGATCGCCAGCGCCAGCATGGCTGTCTTGTTTCGGATTTCCTCAATGGCACTGAGGGTTTCCGTTTCTGACTGCTCGGCCACAACACGCCATTCAGTGCCATGGAATGACAGCGGTGCAGTGGCGGCGATGACAGTGTCGCCATCATAGTTGACGCCCTTGGAAATCACTGTGTCCCGGACATCCCAGGACAGGAGCTCTGGATTGACTTCAGCCTTGAGCAGCGTCTTCGCTTCGGCGCGCGGAGCCTGTGTGCGCATCAGATTGTCGCGACCCACGGCATAACTTTCGCCGGTTTTTCCGAGCCCGCCAATCGAGGACATGACGCTGTTCACACCATCAATCGGCATCTGGAAGACCATGACGCCAGCGACCTTGCCACTCTCGTCCAATACCGCGCTTGACAGAAAACTGTTCGGTGCATTGTTGCTGGGTATATAGGGTTTGAAGTCAAAGAAGAAAACATCACCCGGTTTTCCGGACAATCCAGCCTGAAAGGCCTTGCCGAGATCCGTGTCTTTCCATTCTCCGGTTTTCAGATTGGTCGCGAAATCCTGCTCTTTGGCGACAGAATAGACCAGATTACCCTGTGTGGAGAACATCATGACATCTGCATAGCCGCGCTCTTCCATGAACTGACGAAACCAGGGGTGGAAATCGGCATGCGCAGCTGAATAGAGGGAGCCGTCTTCGGCCGCCTCAAGCTTTTGTTTTTCACCGCGGATATGTGGGTTGTCACTGATATAGAGTTGCTGAAGTTTGCGGGTCTGGGCGGATCGGAGTGAATCCCAACCTTCCTCGAAACTGCGCAATGCATTCAGTGTATAGGGATTTGAGGCGACCGTGCTCATGTCCTGATCAAGGGAGGACATATAGGCCTTCAGGGCATCCCGGCGGCTGTCAGCTACGCCCTCAAGTGTGTGATGTATGTCATCAGTTACCTTGTCGGTCACCTGCAGCACGCTGGATGCACCTTGTGCAATGCTGAGCGCGGCACCTGAACCGACGATCATTGCCATGAGTTTTTGTGACATGGGGAGTTGGTCGAAAAATTTCAGCATGACAATAGCTGGGGCCTCTTGGACGACTGCTTCCGCTTGTTTGCGGCTTGTTCTGAGCAACAGAGTTAGATCAAAAGGTTTAACGCCGTCTTTTCGGAGCGTTGCCAAGCAGTTAGCAAAATCCGCTTTTGCATTAACCCGGGCAATCCCATGCTTGAATCGCCTGAATGGAGCGTTAGCCAACAAAGCGAAACATGTCAGCGCGCTTGACGCGGAGGGCGGGCGCTTCTAGCCAGTTGAGAAACTATTCGACAGGAGAAGCATGACATGGCTGAGTGGACGTTTCCAAAGGGCGATCTGATGGCGGGCAAGCGTGGCCTCGTCATGGGTGTTGCGAACCAGAACTCCATTGCCTGGGGGATCAGCCAGCAATTGGCGGCGCAGGGCGCGGAAATGGCGTTCACTTATCAGGGTGAAGCTCTTGAGCGTCGGGTGCGACCGCTCATTGAATCCATCGGCATGGATACAATGATCTCCGCAGACGTGACCAATGATGAAGAGATGGATGCAGCCTTCGCCACGCTGAAGGAAAAATGGGGCAAGATCGATTTTCTCGTCCACGCCATCGCTTTTGCTGGCAAGGATGAGCTTCAGGGTTCCATGGTTGCCAACACCACGCGTGAGGGTTTTCGCCGCGCCATGGACATCTCTGTCTTCTCCTTCATCGATGCTTGCCGCCGTGCGTCCGAAATGATGCCGGATGGCGGTTCCATCATCAACATGACCTATCTGGGCAGTGAGCGCGTGATCCCGTCCTATAATGTCATGGGTGTTGCCAAGGCCGGGCTGGAAGCCTCCACCCGCTATGCCGCACGCGATCTGGGAACCCAGGGCATTCGTGTCAACGCGATTTCCGCTGGCCCCATGCGCACATTGGCGCTGATGGGCATCAAGGGCTCCAAGAGCCTGATGAGCACAGGGCGCGAATGGTCGCTCCTGAAGGAAGACACGACAATGGAAGGCGTCGCAGGTGCTGCGCTCTACCTCCTGTCCCCGATCGGCCAGTCCATTACCGGTGAAGTCCTGCACGTCGATGCTGGTTTCCATGTTGTGGGTGTCCCGGAACCATCCGAAGAAGGCTGATCTTTTTATCATTTGCGGAGGTGCACATGCGTAGGCTGGTTGGAGTGATCCTGGTTGCTGGTCTTGTGGCATGTGCGCCCGCGCAGACAGAGCCTGCCAATCTTGAACAAATACCCACCGCGCAGATCGCCGCTCAACGCGGCGAGATCAGCTTTGAAGAACTTGCACCCGGTATCTGGATGCACACCAGCTACAAGCGGGTCGAATCCTGGGGCGATGTTGTCTCTCACGGTATGATTGTGGAGCGGGGCGATCATGCCGTGCTGATCGATTCTGCCTGGAATGACGCACAGACGACGGATATTCTCGACTGGGCCGAACAGGATCTAGGCCAGCCCATAACGTTAGCCGTGTTCACCCATGCCCATTCGGACAAGATGGGCGGAGTTGACGCGATCCGCTTGCGTGGCGGTATCCGCACATTGGCCCATCCGCTATCCAATGCCAATGCGCCTTGGCACGGTGTGAGCCCGGCGGAAGAAGACCTGCCACTTGGTGATATCGGCGCATCGACGATCCTGGACGGGTTGGAGATCTTTTATCCCGGTGGCGGCCATACCCAGGATAACATCGTTGTCTATGATCCCGAAAACCGGCTCCTGTTTGGTGGCTGCCTGATCCGGCCAGGACCTAGCGATAATCTTGGCAACACCAATGATGCGGATCTGGGTTATTGGGCTCAGGCAATCGCCAATGTCGATTCCAGGTTTCCAGATGCCACCATCGTTCTGCCCAGCCATGGTGATCCTGCGGGCCGGGACCTTCTGAACCATACGCAGCTACTAGCGACAGATATCATGGAGGATTGATCACATGGCGAATGTTCACGACGCGGCGGCATGGAATGGAGAAACCGGCGAACGATGGGTTCGCATGTCGGACATGATGGACAGCGTCCTGGCACCTGCAGGTGATCTCTTGTTGCAACAGGCTGGGCCGACCTCAGGAAAATACGTGCTGGATATTGGCTGCGGGGCAGGGGCGACCAGCCTGCGCGCAGCCCGGATTGTCGTCCCTGATGGCATGGTCACGGGGCTTGATGTTTCCGGTCCACTCATTGGTGAGGCCCGCAGGCGTCTGGCAAACGCGAAGCTGACCAATGCCACATTCGAGCATGGCGATGCCGCCCATTGGTCTGCGCCTGCACCTTATGATATTGCGATGTCACGCTTCGGGGTGATGTTTTTTGACGATCCGCCTGGGGCCTTCGCCAATATCCGCAAGGCCCTGAAGCCTGGTGGTGAAATGGTCGCAATTACATGGAACAGGCCGGAACTCGCCGAGCTGTTCTCTCTGCCCAAGCAGGTGATCTCGCCATTTCTGAAATATCCACCACCCGCCCAGAATCTTTATGAGCCCGGTCCGTTTGGATTGTCAGATGAAGTCTATACGCGCAAAGTGCTTGAACAGGCAGGTTGGTCGGATATCAGCATCACCGCGCAGGATCTGGTCCTCAAGGTTGCGCCGGAGCATATCAGGGATTTTTACAACAATACCCCGCTTCCGGCATTGGTGGACGCGCAGGAACTGGATGAAGGCCCGATACGCGCTGCCTTCACTGCGGCATTGGAGGACCGCCGTGATGATAGTGGTTCTGCCTGTTTGAAATCCGGGGTCTGGGTTGTCCGCGCTCGCGCCTGAGCGCACCTTGCAGAAGCGATCGCCCTAAACCACGCCCTCATCCTGCAGGAAGGACCAGACCGGCGCTGCCAGACGGTCCTGTGCGCGTTTGTCCGGCTTTCCGATCAGCATGGCCAGCGGTCCTTCATCCTGTATCACCAGGTCACACCGAAACTTGGCAGGCTCTGTAAACCTGCCATGCGCAGGACGAACATAGGTCAGATATTGTGAAATCACGCGATCAACGGCGCGCCCGCGTTCCTTGGTGTCGCGCATGATCCGCCGGGCAAGGCGCAGGTCCGGCGGCGTATCGACATAGACGGTCAGATCGAACAGATCGAAATAGCGCAACTGGCTGAGTACATGCACGCCTTCGGCAATGATGATGGGGCGTGGATCAAGTTGCTCATGACGTCCCATGACGCGGTCATGTAGCTCGAAGTCATAATAGGGCTGCATCACGCTCTCGCCGCGCTTCAACGCCGAAAGCTGGTCTTCGAACAAATCCATGTCCTTGGAGCGCGGATCGTCGAAATCGACATTCGCCTCCATCTCCGCAGCGCTCCATAGGGGGGCATCCGTTCCGTGAAACTCGCGTGGCTGGTAATAGGCATCCTCTGAAAACCGCAACACCTTTTCCGGGCCGAGCCGATTGAACAGCACATCGGCAAGCGTTGATTTGCCCGAGCCGGAGCCGCCGGTTATGGCAATAAGAAAAGGTAACGTCATGATGCGGCCCGGGTGAGAATGAAGATGTGCATTTGAGTTGAGTTTTCACGCCACATCAAGTCGCTTGCCGACTTTGAGTGATGCTTGGGCGTGGAAATGGCGGTCACTGCTGAGCAGTCATGCGCGCATTGCGGTAATCACGCGGAGTCTGGCCGGTCTCGGCCTTGAAGGCGCGATTGAAGGGGCCGATCGATCCGAATCCGCTATCAAGTGCGATGGTCAGTATGGAGGTTGAGCGTTGCGCGGGATCCGTCAGGGCCGTTCGGGCGTGGCTGATTCGGTGATGATTGATGAACCTGTTGAAATTGGAAAACCCGAGCACACCGGTAATGCATTGAGTCACCTTGTAGTCCGGTTCCCCCAGCAGGCGGGCTATATCGGCAACCTTCAGGTCATTTCGCGTGTAGACCTGTTCCCCGATCAGACGCTCGATTCGGACACCAAGCCCCTGCATATCGTCATCTGCGATGATTGCAGCGCGCCGCCGCATGGTCTTGCGGCCAGAAAGGGAGGCAGGCAGCGGCAGGCGGTCGCGCACATATACGCTAAGCGTCGCACCGGCCAGTGCAAGGCATGCACAACAGATCCGAACGGCATCTCCCAGGCGGGCTTCAACACCCTGCTGAGCGGCTCGGTTGAACAGGATCACCGCCACCAGGACCAGCCCGCAATACCCGGCAACGAAGATCTGGCGAAAACGGCGTTCAGGGGCAGGCAGGTCCGGACTGTAGTTCCGGACAGCTTCAATGGCTGCCAGAACCAGTACGGCCGAACTTGTCAGGCTACCCGTGTTGCGCAGCATCCTTATCAGCATGCCGCGCCAGGCACTCGACCCATCCGCAAGCATCAAAAGGTCTGCGGTGCCATGGGAGATGACAATCAGCCCGACCACCACGAATGGCCATGCGGTCTCACCATCGCTGCCTCGGAACAGGGATCGCGCCAACAACCAGGACCAGCCACAGGTCGCAAGACTCATGAAGGATGCAATCGGCCAGAAAAGCCCCAGCCGCGCGCCGAAGGCCGTCTCGAGCATGAAGAAGGCAGTGGCGACCGCAAACAGCAGCCAGTAGATGTGATGTGCTTTCAAGCGAGCGATAAACCCCGAACGCACATATGGCACCATGGCCGCAATCGCAGCCAGCGGCGATGCAATGGCGACAGTTTCAAGACCGCTCGGTCCTGTCATTCCGGTCATCCTGCAAATAGTGCCAGCATCAGCATGGCCTCATCTTCAGGATATATCGAAAAGCCTGCAAGCAAAAGACTGGCCGATTTCCAAATCGGCGAGATTGCGCTGCTGCATGCGCCTAATCAGCCATTCAAGGCACAGGTTTCAGGCCTGCACCCATTCATCGTTTGGCTTGATAATGAGGTTTCAAATGGACGTTACACATCACCGCCCCGCGCTGGATGCGGGATTTGCCCGCAGGTTGTTGCATTGGTCTTCACGCGTGTTCTTCCTCACCGTGCTGGCCGGCCAATTGGCCTTTGTCGCCTTCATTCTCGGATTTTTTGTCCGGCATATACTGGCCGGAAACATTGCTGGCTGGAGTGAGAAGCGCCTGATCACGGGCTATGTCGCGGGGGATGATACTGGCAATACCATGTTTGCCATTCATGTCTGCGGAGCTGCCCTCCTGACCTTGTCTGGTCTGATCCAGTTGATACCCGCCATCCGCCAGCGCGCCCCACGACTGCATCGCTGGAATGGGCGTGCTTTCATCGCGATGGCGATATTGATGTCGCTGGGTGGATTGTGGCTCACCTGGGTGCGGGGATCCTATCTGTCATTGGTAGCAGGCTTCGCGGTTTCGCTGAATGGCATCCTGATCCTCGTCTTTGCGATACTGGCGCTGGTATATGCACTCAAGCGCGATTTCGTGGCGCATTCCAGATGGGCAATGAGGACCTTTATCGTCGTCAGCGGTGTGTGGTTCCTTCGGCTCAGCCTCATGGCCTGGCTCATCATCAATGGTGGACCCGTGGGCATGAATGGCAAGATGTCTGGCCCGGCGGACATCTTTCTGGATTACGGTAGTTACCTGATCCCCCTGGCGATATTGGAGGTCTATTTCCTGGCGAAACGTTCAAATTTGCCATGGGTCAAGGCGGGTACGGCCATGCTTGTCCTGGTTGGAAGTCTTCTCATGGCGGTGGGCGTGTTCGGGGCCATGTCCATCCTGTGGCTGCCACATATGTGACTTTCATTTTGTCTTCGAATATGTCTCTGACAAAATGAAGGCCGGGCGCAGGAAGGATTGGACATCGGGATACCTGCGACAAGCCAGAGTCCATATCACGAGGTCAGACCTTCACATGTGCAGTGAACAACACGAAGCCAAGCGTGCCTTGGCTCTCACATTTCTCGACCATTCATTCTCCGGCCGTGTCGAAGAGGTGATCGCCATGCTTCATGACGATTTTCACTGGTGGGTCCTGGGCAATCCAGACCGGCTGAGAATTTCCGGCATGCTTGAACCACAGGCCGCCAGGAGAATGATCCGGAACATGCACAAGGTGCTCCCCGATGGTATGCGCCATGAGATCATCGGCACAACGGTGGAAGGCGATCGGGTGGCGGTCGAGGCTGTCGCAGAAGGTGACTGGGTGGATGGGCGCGCCTATCACAACACCTACCATTTCCTCGTCACCATCTGCGATGGAAAGATCACATCCCTGCGTGAATATATGGACACGCTGGAAGTTGATCGGCTCTCGAACAACTGACGGTGTCACCCCACCATGTCACGCGGACCGGCAGGCACGATCCGGAACGGGTTGATGTGATTGTGGGAGTAAAAATAGTGCCTCTGGATGTGATCAAAATGCGTGGTCTCGCCAAATGCGGGCTGGTCGAATAACCGGCGCGTATAGGCTGACAGGTGCTCATAAGTGCGGATCAGCTTCAGATTGCACTTGAAGTGGACGTAATAGACCGGATCAAAGCGTACCAGCGTGGTGAACAGGCGGATATCCGCTTCGGTCAGATCATCGCCGGTCAGATAGGGGCGGCCATCCGACAGGCGCGCATCCAGCCAGTCCAGCGTGTCAAACAATGGCTTGATGTTCTTGTCATAGACCGTCTGGGTTTCAGCAAACCCGCATTTGTAGACGCCATTGTTCACAGGCTCATAGATGCGCGCGTTGAGGTCGTCGATCTCCTCGCGCAATGCTTCGGGGTAGAAGTCCAGCGTATTGCCGGTCATCTGGTTGAAAGCCGTGTTGAAGATTCGGATCACTTCAGAGCTTTCATTGTTGACGATGGTCTGCTCCTGCCGGTCCCAGAGCACGGGCACGGTCACCTTGCCAGAATAATCGGCTTTGGCGAGCGAATAGACTTCATGCAGGAAGGCCTTGTCGTAAAGCGGGTCACCCGTGGCACCGGGAAAGTCATCTGCCAGTGTCCAGCCCTTGTCCAGCATGTCGGGGTGAACCACGGAATAGGGGATCAGTTCCTCCAGCCCCTTCAACTTGCGCATTATCAGCGTGCGATGTGCCCAGGGGNAGGCATAGGACACATAAAGATGGAAGCGGTCAGCAGCGGCAGGCACGGCGGTCTGTCCATCCGGGCCGAGTGACCCATCAGGCGTGATCCAGTTGCGAAAGGATGAGGCATCACGGCGGAAGGCACCATCCTCATCCGCAAAATTGTCTCTGGTCTGCCATTTGCCATCTACCAGTCGTCCTGCCATCACACACCTCGTTCTTCTGCTTTTACGTCCTCCCCTACATAGGGTGGCAACGCGCACAGACCCCAGGCAAACCGCTCACATCTTGGTGATGATGGAATGATCAACAAAAACGGCCGCCCCATTGCTGAGGCGGCCGCTGATTTTCAAAGGCTAATAAGCCCTAGTCGTCATCGCGCTTGCGACGGGGGCGACGGCGTGGCTTGTCGTCATCGCCATCATCATCACCCTCGGATTTTTCGCGCTTGATCTCTTCGCCGGTTTCCTGGTCGACCATCTTCATGGACAGACGCACCTTGCCGCGATCATCAAAGCCAAGCAGCTTGACCTTGACCATGTCGCCTTCCTTGACGACATCGGAGGTGGCCTTAACGCGCTCAGGTGCCAGCTCGGAGATGTGGACGAGGCCGTCCTTGGCACCGAAGAAGTTCACGAATGCACCAAAGTCCATGACCTTGACGACCTTGCCTTCATAGATCACGCCGACTTCCGGTTCCGCGGTCAGGCCGTGGATCCAGCTATAGGCTGCATCGATGGCTTCCTTGTCGACAGCCGAGATCTTCACCGTGCCATCGTCTTCAACATTCACTTTCGCGCCTGTTTCCTCGACGATCTGACGGATGACCTTGCCGCCCGTGCCGATCACGTCACGGATCTTGTCCGTCGGGATCTGCATGGTGACGATGCGTGGGGCATTGCCGGACACGTCTTCACGCGATCCGTCAAGAGCCTTGTTCATCTCATCCAGAATGTGGGCGCGGCCGCCTTTGGCCTGGTCCAGTGCGGTCTGCATGATCTCCTTGGTGATACCGGCGATCTTGATGTCCATCTGAAGGGAGGTGATCCCTTCAGTGGTGCCGGCAACCTTGAAGTCCATGTCGCCAAGGTGGTCTTCGTCACCCAGGATGTCAGACAGGACAGCAACGCCTTCAGGGTCCTTGATCAGGCCCATGGCAATACCCGATACCGGGCGTGTCAGCGGCACACCGGCATCCATCATTGCCAGCGAGGAACCACAGACGGTCGCCATGGAGGATGAACCATTGGATTCGGTGATCTCTGAAACGAGGCGCAGCGTGTAAGGGAAGTCGGTTGGTGTCGGCAGGACGGCCTTCAGGGCGCGCCATGCCAGCTTTCCGTGACCGATTTCGCGGCGGCCTGCGCCACCCATACGGCCGGTTTCACCCACAGAGTAAGGCGGGAAGTTGTAGTGAAGGAGGAATTTTTCCTTACGCGTCCCGTCCAGGCTGTCGATATATTGCTCGTCTTCACCGGTTCCCAGCGTGGCCACACAGATGGCCTGAGTTTCACCACGTGTGAACAGGGCAGAGCCGTGCGTGCGAGGCAGAATGCCCACTTCGGAAATGATCGGGCGAACCTGATCCAGCGCACGGCCATCGATACGCACACCGGTCTTGATGATGTCGCCGCGAACAACCTTTGCTTCAGCTGACTTGAACACATCCTTGAACAGGACTTCGCTCCAGCCTTCCGGGTTTTCCTCGGTCGCCACGAATTTTTCGGCAGCCTTGGTGCGCGCTTGCGCCAGAGCGTCCTGACGGTCGCCCTTGTCCTTGATCTTGTAAGCGGCGGAAATGTCTTCGCCCACAAGCGCCTGAAGGGCTTCAAGTTCAGCAGAATTGTCTTCTGGCTGGAAGTCCCATGGCTCCTTGGCAGCACGTTCAGCCAGGTCGACAATCGCGTCGAGGACAGGCTGGAAGCTCTCGTGACCGGCCATGACAGCGCCGAGCATGACTTCCTCGGGAAGTTCCTTGGCTTCGGATTCAACCATCATCACAGCGTCGTTCGTACCGGCAACAACCAGGTCCAGCTCGGTGTCTTCCATCTGGTCGGTGGTTGGGTTGATGATGTATTCGCCATCCTTGTAGCCCACGCGCGCAGCGGCGATCGGGCCCATGAAGGGCAGGCCGGACAGGACGAGCGCGGCAGATGCGGCAACCATGCCGATCACATCCGGGTCGTTTTCCATGTCATAGGACAAAACTGTGATAACGACCTGTGTCTCGTTCTTGAAGCCCTTGACGAAAAGCGGGCGGATCGGACGGTCGATGAGGCGGGAGGTCAGCGTTTCTTTTTCGGTCGGACGACCTTCACGCTTGAAATAGCCGCCAGGAATGCGGCCGGATGCAAAGTATTTTTCCTGGTAGTTCACGGTGAGGGGGAAGAAATCCATCCCCGGCTTTACGGACTTGGCACCAACGGCGGTCGCCAGAACAGTGGTTTCGCCATAAGTGGCGAGAACTGCGCCATCAGCCTGGCGCGCAACACGGCCCGTTTCGAGTGTGAGTGGGCGTCCTGCCCAGTCGATTGTGACCTTTTGAATGTCAAACATATCGGTTTCGTTTCTTTCATACATACGAAAACCGCCGGGCCCCTTGGCCCGGCGGGTATTTGTGGCGCACCATTAGCGGCGCAGACCAAGTTCCTTGATGAGGGCCTGATAGCGGTCCGCATCGCGGGATTTGAGATAGTCGAGCAAGCGACGGCGTTGAGACACCATCTTCAGAAGGCCACGACGGGAGTGGTTGTCCTTCTTGTGGTCCTTGAAATGTCCGGTCAGATTGTTGATCCGCGTTGTGAGGATCGCGACCTGAACTTCCGGAGATCCGGTATCGCCTTCTTTGGTGGCGAATTTCTTGATGATGTCTGCTTTGTCTTCAATACTGATCGACATCGGGTTTCCTTCTGGTTCAAAGATTGAATACGCGCACCGGCTTGAACCGGCCCGCACGAACTTCGCCAAGTGCCACGGCCTTGTCCTGTTCCATCGCCAGGCAAATCCTCGACATGTCTTCCCCGTTCACGATACGGGGTCGACGCATCTCCTGGAACGCCTCGACTTGATGGGGCAGGAGCACGATCTCGCGGCCTTGCCTGAGCCTGAAAGCCTCATCCCCATTGATGGCCAGCGCCGGGATGTCGTCCAGCGCGGTCTCGATGGGAACCAGTTTGGCTTCCAGCGCGTCTCTATCGCCGATTTCCTCGCACATGGCTAGGGAAATCGAGTCACTTTCTGCAAAAGCACCCACACGCGTGCGGCGAAGGGCTGCAACATGCCCTTCAGCACCAAGGTGCGCAGCCAGATCGCGTACAAGCGCTCGAATATAGAAACCTTTGCCGCATGTAACTGAAATCACGGCAAGATCTTCGCTTGGGGTGCTCTCCAGCCTGGCATCAAACAGGTGCACCTTACGCGATTCCAGTATGACCTCCTGACCATCACGGGCGAGATCATAGGCACGCTCGCCATCCACCTTGATCGCGGAGAACTGCGGCGGCACCTGGTCAATCTCTCCGATCATGCCCGCCAGCGCGGTCTCTATGGCCTCTTTTGTGGGGCGCACATCAGATTCAGCAATCACATCACCCTCGCGATCCTGCGTGGTGGTCGATGACCCCCAGCGAATGGTGAAACGATAGTCCTTGTCAGCCTCCATCACGAAAGGCACGGTCTTGGTCGCCTCGCCAAAGGCGATGGGCAAAATGCCATCTGCCAGAGGGTCCAGCGTGCCACCATGTCCGGCCTTCTGGGCATTGAGCAACCAGCGCGTCTTGCCGACGGCCTGGGTCGAGGTGATGTCATCGGGTTTGTCGAGGATCAGCCAGCCATTGACCGGCAGGCCCTTCTTGCGTTTGCGGCCCATATTCGTCCTTTTCTGTCCACATCGACGGTTCGGACGTCGCATGCGGGTGTTGGGGGCCCGGACCATAACGCGATGTTAAGCAAGAAAATGCAGCGTGATCCGTGGGCGTTTATTGTGCGTTTAGCGGGGCAGAGCGTCGGAATTACGGCAACCGTCCCAAGAAAGAAGCGCGCTGATAATCACGTTGAGGCAATTGCGTCAATCATGGTGTTGCCTGAGGCGGATATAGTTTGCCAGCTTGTCGGGGGCAGCGCATGGACCATTACGATCTGATCGTCATCGGCTCGGGACCGGCAGGGCGCCGGGCAGCCATCCAGGCCGCAAAGTTCGGCAAGGACGTTCTTGTCGTCGAGCGCGGCCGTCGTGTTGGCGGCGTCTCGGTGCATACCGGCACCATCCCGTCAAAGACCCTGCGTGAAACCGCGCTGAATCTTTCAGGGTGGCGCGAACGCGGATTTTACGGGCGCGCCTATCGCGTCAAGCAGGACATTACCGCCGAGGACCTTCGCGCGCGTCTGCAGATCACGCTGACCCATGAAGTCGAAGTTCTCGAACACCAGTTTGCCCGTAACCAGGTTGCCACCATTCGCGGCGAGGCCCGCTTTACCAGCCCGCACAATATCAAGGTCACCGGCGAGGAAGGCGAGGTCTTCGAGTTTTCAGGCGATAGCTTCGTCATCGCGGTCGGTACAATACCCTTTCGTCCGGATTATGTACCCTTTGATGGCGAAACAGTGCTGGACAGCGACGAGATCCTCGACCTTGGGAAACTTCCCAAATCCATGGCCGTGATCGGGGCAGGGGTGATCGGCGTGGAATATGCGACCATCTTCTCCTCGCTTGATGTGAAGGTCACGCTGATCGAGCCGCGTGATACCATGCTGGACTTTCTGGACCGCGAGCTTGTGGAGGATTTCGTCTACCAGCTGCGTGATCGCGGTGTGGACATGCGGTTCGGCTCGAAGGTGTCCTCCATCGCCCGGCTTGAGAATGGCGGATGCCAGATCGATCTTGAGGGTGGACGCAGCGTGCGCTCGCGCATGGTCCTGTTTGCGGCTGGTCGCATGGGGGCCACCGATACGCTGGATCTCGCGACTACAGGGCTGGAGGTTGATCATCGCGGTCGGCTGAGTGTCGATCCGCTGACCTTCGCCACCAGTGTCAGCCATATCTATGCGGCGGGTGATGTGATCGGCTTTCCATCCCTGGCCTCAACCTCGATGGAACAGGGCCGCATTGCCGCCTGCCATGCGCTTGGCATGTCGGCTCACAAGCCGCCCGAGCACTTTCCCTATGGGATCTATTCTGTGCCGGAAATGTCGACTGTCGGCCTCACGGAAAAGGAGGTTCAGGAGCGAAAGATTCCCTATGAATGCGGAATTGCACGGTTTCGCGAGACCTCACGCGGCCATATCATGGGGCTCAATTCCGGCCTGCTGAAAATGATCTTCAGCCTCAAGACACGACGCCTTCTGGGCTGTCACATCGTCGGTGAGGGCGCAACAGAACTCATCCATATCGGACAGGCCGTGCTCAATCTGAAAGGCACGCTGGAATATTTCGTGGAGAACACGTTCAACTATCCCACATTGGCAGAGGCTTACAAGATTGCTGCGCTGGATGCATGGAATCGCATGCCCCCGGCTTGAACGTGGCTGATTTGATCAGAAAAACTAATCCAGAAACAATGCGCTGATTGTATCGCCCGGAAAGTCCGTGAAGATTCCGGTCGCACCGGCATCCACGGCGGCGTGCAACTCGACTTCCGTATCCTCGGCCCATTTCGGCAGATCGTCATTGCGGAATGTCCAGGCATGAACGCCCAGGCCCAGTTTAGCTGCATCCGCACCATATCCGGTGTTCTTTCCTGTCGATGCATCGATCAGCAGTGACTTTTGCGGACCTACAGCCTCGGCATATTGCGCAATGCGCTCCAGCGGAATGATAGGCGCACCGGGATTGGCGGGGTCTTCATAGTCCAGCTGCACCAGTTTGACAGGTGAAATCTTGTCGAGCGACATCAGGAAAAGCGGGTCAAAGCTCTGAACGAAGATGGGGGCATCGGCACTGTTCAGCGCGTGCTTGTTGAGCGTGGCAACCAGGGCCTCCTGCATGTCCAGGCCGATCTGGGCATGTTGTGCAGGCCATTTGGCTTCAGGGTAAAGACCAATGGTGCGGCCTTCAAATTCACTCTCGACACGGGCCAGTTCGACGATCTCATCAAAGGTCGGGATGTCATATTTGTCGTCAAACGCCTTGGTCCGGTTCGGGCGCACCTGACGCGCTTTCAGTGTCTTGATCTCTGCAAGTGTGAAATCAAACACCCACCAGTCATCGATCATCTTGCCATCGGGGCCCTTGAAGCTGCGCTTGCGATCGGCAAATTGCGGCAGATCGGCGACATTGGTGCTGTCGGAAAGCCACGGGTCATGCCGCGCCACCAGCACATTGTCCTTGGTCAGGACGAGATCGGGTTCGATGAAATCGGCACCCTGACGAATGGCCAGGCGATAGGCTGCCAGCGTGTGCTCAGGGCGAAGACCTGATGCCCCGCGATGCGCAATGACAAGTACCCTGTCGCGCTCATAACCGATGGCACGTTCAGGGGTAGCTTCGGTCAGTTGCTGAGTTTGAGTTGGCACCACGGCGCACGCCGTCAGGAGCATGACGAACAATCCAAATAACCATGCGTGTCCGAGGCGTGCATTCGTCATCGTGCCGTCAACTCTCTTCGTCATTCTCGTTATCCTTACCGAGAAGTTCAGAACTCTCTACATGATTAAGGTCTCTGGCAACAGAGGGGGATGCCAAAAGAGCACCTATCCGCCCCGCTTCTTCATAGGAATCATCCACCAGAAAGCGCAATTGAGGCGTGAATTTCATCTCGATCTCATGTCCCAGGCGCCCGCGAAGAAAACTTGAGGCCCGGTTCAATGCCTTGGCCACCTTGTCTTGCTCCTCGGCTGCAGCTCCCAATGGCGTGACAAAACAGCTTGCGTGACGCAAATCCGGAGACATGCGCACTTCAGATATAGTGATCGATATCCCGGAAAGTTCCGGATCGTTGAATTCTTCACGGGCGAGAATGTCGACAAGTGCATGACGCACCAGCTCTCCGGCGCGTAATTGGCGCTGGCTTGGGCCTTTGGCATTCTGGCGACGGGATCTGGGCACGACAGGGTCTCCTGCAAATTTGTCCCCCGCTCACCATCAGGCTTTATTTTGAGAAGGGCGGAGGCCGTAAAGACGAGATCTTCCGGGCAGCGTCCTTCATGGCAGCTTCATCCTCGAACCATTCGATTGGGAGGAGAATGTCGTTTGCGCCATCGATGATCAGGGCTATGTATTTTCTGGATATGGTGATGTCGCACACTGCGTTCCACCCCACAAGTGTACGAACATGTCCACGTGTTACATCTACGCCGCTATCATCCACAATGATACGGGTTTCGTCCTGCAATTCGCCATTGCGGCCAATGCCAGTGCGCTTTCCCAGACGCATGAATACGATGTACCAGGATATTCCAGCCATTGCCGCAAGGATGGTTGATCCCATCAATGTCCATTGGGCGGGCCAGTAGATGCTGTCAAAGGTCCAGTAGGCGATTGTTCCCATACCTGCGGACACAGCAGGAGCCGTAACCCCGGCGTAATAGATGGTGGTCGGACCCATTGCGCGGCTGCGGCGTGCATTTGCAAATTTTCTCAGCTGTTTGGCGCGCAACTGACCGCTGACTTCAACCTTGTCGGAATAGTGAAGATCGGGGCCGAGAGGGTCATGCGGCTCAAAAAGTACTTCGTGACGCATTTGTAGCTCCCTCTCGCCGCCTGCATTCCCCACAGCCGACCTTATCCCGATAGTGAATGGCTAACAGGTTGAGCTGAATATTAAGTTGCAGACCTTGTGTGGATTTGACCCGTTGGTGGAATAGAGCGCATGAAAAAGGCCGCCAGAACTCGATTCCAGCGGCCTTTTGCAATTGGTTTTCGGAAGCGTCCTATTCGACAGGCAGGGACCGCTCCAGCATCTCGACAGTGAAACACTCGATCTCGTCGCCCTCGCGCAGGTCGTGGTAGTTCTTGAAACCCATCCCACATTCCATACCCGACTGGACCTCAGACACCTCATCCTTGAAGCGTTTAAGTGTTGAGAGGTCGCCTTCGTGGATGACAACCTTGTCGCGCAGCAGGCGGACACCACAACCGCGCCTGACAACACCTTCGGTGATGATACACCCGGCCACCTTGCCCAGCTTGGAGATGTTGAACACCTTGAGCACTTCGGCATAGCCGATGAAGGTTTCCTTGCGCTCCGGCTGAAGCATGCCAGACAGCACACCGCGCATGTCGTCGAGAAGGTTGTAGATGATCGAATAGTACCGAATCTCCACGCCTTCTTTTTCGGCAAGGTTCTTTGCATGCGTGTTGGGACGCACATTGAATGCAAGGATCGGCGCTTCAGAAGCCTTGGCGAGCAGAATGTCGCTTTCGGAGATCGCACCTACACCGCCATGAACCACACGGGCTGCAACTTCTTCGGTGGATATCTTCTCCAGCGATTGCGTGATCGCTTCGACTGTACCCTGTACATCGCCTTTGACGACAACGGGTGCTTCGTCTGTAACCTGCGCGCCGTCCTTGAGACGTGCGAGCATGTTTTCAAGCGATGCACGGGCACCGGGACCCAGGCTGGCTTTCTGTTTCCTCAGGCGATCACGATAGGCCGTGATCTCCCGGGCACGCGATTCACTTTCCACCACAACGAATTGGTCGCCGGGAGAGGGTGCGCCAGACAGACCGAGCACTTCGGCAGGAACTGTCGGTCCAGCTTCTTTCATCTGTTGGCCGCGCTCATTGATCAATGCGCGAACCTTGCCCCATTCGGAGCCTGCAACGATGATGTCACCCCGCTTGAGTGTTCCGCGATTGACCAGAACCGTGGCAACCGGGCCACGACCCTTGTCGAGCTGGGCTTCGACGACCACACCGTCAGCATCCCGATCCGGGTTGGCCTTCAGGTCCAGCAGTTCAGACTGAAGCGTGATCGCATCTGTCAGTTCATCCAGCCCGGTTTTCTTCAGGGCGGATACATTCACAGCCTGCACATCACCACCCATGGCTTCAACCTGGATGTCATATTGCAGAAGTTCCGTGAGGACCTTGTTGGGGTCCACATCTGGCTTGTCCACCTTGTTCACGGCCACGATGATCGGTGCACCCGCAGCCTTTGCGTGGCTGATGGCTTCCTTGGTCTGTGGCATCACGCCATCGTCGGCAGCTACCACCAGGATCACGATATCGGTGACATCAGCACCACGTGCGCGCATTGATGAGAATGCTGCGTGGCCTGGCGTGTCTAGGAAGGTAATCTTCTCGCCGGATTTCAGCTTCACCTGATAGGCACCAATGTGCTGGGTAATGCCACCTGCTTCGCCACCGACTACATCGGTCGAACGAAGGGCATCCAGCAGGGATGTCTTGCCGTGGTCCACATGGCCCATGATCGTGACGACAGGCGGACGCTGTTTCAGGTCCTTCTCGTCATCAGGAGGCCCTTCCAGACCGATCTCGACATCACTTTCCGCAACGCGTCGGATCGTGTGGCCGAATTCCTCGACGATCAGCTCTGCCGTGTCCTGATCCAGTGTGTCGATGGCGCGAACCATCTCACCCTGCTTCATCATGTATTTCACGACGTCAGCAACACGTTCCTTCATGCGGTTGGCCAGGTCCTGAACCGTGATGGATTCAGGAACGGTGACCTCACGCGATGCGCGTTCGACATCGCCGCTGCCACCCTTTGTGCGACGGACACGTTCTTTTTCACGCGCGCGTTTCACCGAAGCCAGGGAACGTTGGCGATCCTCATCATCACCCAGTGCAGCAGTGATGGTCAGCTTGCCCTGGCGACGCTTGGGTTCAACTCGTGGGCGCACAGTTGGATTGCGGTCACCGCGCGCATCGTCATCATTGCCGCGCTTGTTCTTGACCCGTCCGCCCAGTTCCTGAAGCGGATCAGGAGCGGCAGGATCGATTGTCGGAATTTCAGGTGTCTTGGGAGCGCGTGGTGTTCGCGAACGCTCTTCCTTGCGTGCCTTGCCTTCAGGCTTGGCCGCAGGTGCTTCCTGTTCCTTGGCTGCATCAGCTTCAGCCTGGATGCGGGCCTCTTCCTCGGCCTTGCGGCGGGCATCTGCCTCGTCACGCACCCGTTCTTCATCAGCAAGACGCCTGGCTTCTTCCTCACGGCGTCGACTGGCTTCTTCCAGGGCGTCGCGTTCAGCCTTGCGTTTTTCTTCCTCGGCCTTGCGTTTGGACAAGGCGGCCTGGCGGGCGCGCAGCTCTTCCTCTGACAGGCCCAGTTTTCGTGCCGCAGCTGCAGCCGCGTTGTTCCGTGGCTTGCCGCCAGGTCCAGGCTGTGCGCCAGCAGGACGCGCGGGCTTGTTGGGAACAACGACGCGTTTCTTCTTCTTCGTCTCCACAACAACCTGCTTGGAGCGTCCGTGCGAGAAGCTCTGCTTGACTGTGCCGTCAGACTTTCGAGGCACGCTCAAGGGCTTCCGCCCGTTGCCGTCGGAAGAGGATGTGTTGTTGCCGTTAGCGTCTTTCGTGTCGCTCATTCACAATGCTTTTTCTTGCGATCCGCGGCGTCATTGCCTTGGATCATGGATAAATCAATCGTTCGTTGCCCGCCAATCTGACGGAACCAATGGCCGGAAACCTCCAAGCCGTATGGTCTCTGAGAGCCAGGGAGCCGAGAAATGGCCACGTTTTACGACTGCGTGTATCACACGGTCGCGCCCTAAGGCCATGCCCAATTCATCTGCAGTGAAACACCCGATCACGAATGTTCCGTCCGGTTGGTCCGCTGATGCATAAAGTCCCCGGGTGAGAGAGAGCACTTTGCGGCGCCCATCTGCTGCACTGTCCGAAGCCTCGACAACACTGGCGGGGCACGCATACCTTATGGTGTCGCGCACCTGTTCATAACCCAAGATAAGGTCTCCGGCGCGTTTTGCGAACCCCAAAAGGTCAAGACATCTGCGAACCAGTAGAGATTCTACCTCATCCGCCAGTAAATCAGAGGTTTTTACCTGCTGTTTGAAGGCGCGGCTGAAGGCTTTTTTCTTGACCGCCATGTCAACCGCGTCCCGAGTGGCGAGCGTCCATGCACCGCGGCCGGGAAGCTTGGCAGCGATATCGGGCACCACGCAATCATCCGGACCGATAACAAAACGCAGCATGTCTTCACGCGCACGCAGTTCGCCCGTAGCGATGCATTTTCGCTGGGATGAACCAGCCGCACCCGCTCCGCCACGCGGACCCTTATCGGTTTCCGACGCTTCTGTCGCTTCCAACGAGCCGTTTGCGGGCTCTATGCTGTCGTCGGGATCACGATTCTGAGCCGGGGTCGGGTTTTGCATCTTCACCGCCCTCCAGTTCAGCTATGGCAGCATCGAATTCTTCGATATTGCCTTCCAGTGCGGCTTCTTCGGCTTCCAGTTCAGCGTGACGGCGTGCCAGTTCTTCTTCCAGTACGCTTGGTTCCACCCAACCGGCAGCCACGCGAGAACGCAGGACAAACAGCTCAGCCTCATCGCGAGACATCTCGCCTTTGGCCAGAAGGCCGGGCTGCCATTGTGGCTTGCCATTCGGGCCGGGCTCCTTCCAGCCGATCAGGTCATCGGGTACCAGGCCGGCCAGGTCGTCAATGGTCTTGATGCCGTCCTCACCGAAGGTCACAGCCATTGCAGGTGTGACGCCTTCCAGATAGGCAACTTCATCAGTCACGCCCAATTCCTTGCGCTTGGCATCCTGTTCGGCGGCCAGCAATTCCAGATATTCGGACGCACGCGTCTGAAGTTCCTGGGCGACGGCTTCATCAAAGCCCTCAATGGCAGCAAATTCTTCCAGGTCCACATAGGCGATCTCCTCGATCGTCTCAAACCCTTCGGAGGCCAGCAATTGGGCCAGCATCTCATCGGCGTCCATCGCTGTCATGAACAGGGATGTGCGCTCGGCAAAGTCTTTCTGACGGCGTTCTGAATCCTGAGCTTCTGTGGTCAGGTCAATCTGCCAGCCGGTCAGCTGTGAGGCAAGACGCACATTCTGACCGCGACGACCGATTGCCAGCGGGAACTGGCTGTCTTCAACGACAACTTCAACGCGCTCTTCTTCCTCGTCGATCACCACCTTGGAGACCTCGGCAGGCTGAAGGGCGTTGACGATGAAGGTCGCATCGTCTTCAGACCATGGAATGATGTCGATCTTTTCGCCTTGAAGCTCGGAGACCACCGCTTGCACACGTGCACCGCGCATACCCACACAGGCACCGACAGGGTCGATCGAACTGTCATTTGACAGGACGGCGATCTTGGCACGCGATCCCGGGTCACGGGCACAGGCCTTGATCTCGATCACGCCTTCATAGACTTCCGGCACTTCCTGGGCGAACAGGGCGATCATGAAATTCGGGTGGGCACGTGACAGGAAGAGCTGGGGGCCCTTCATCTCGCGGGAGACACGATAGAGCAGGACGCGCACACGCTCGCCGGGGTTCAGGGCCTCGCGCGGCAATTGGTCATTGCGGCGGATCACACCCTCGCCACGACCAAGGTCGACGATCACATTATTGTACTCAACGCGCTTGACGATGCCGTTGATGACTTCGCCTTCACGGTCCTTGAATTCTTCATACTGGCGGTCACGCTCGGCTTCGCGGACCTTGCCGGTGATGACCTGCTTCGCCGTCTGAGCAGCAACGCGGCCGAATTCGAACTGGGGCAGCTCTTCCTTGAACACAGTCCCGATCTCGGCATCCGGGTCACGGTCCTGACCTTCAGCAAGGGTCAGCTGGTGAGCCGGGTCCTCGACTTCTTCGGCAACGGTAAGAACGCGCCAGATCTTGGTTTCACCGGAATTGGCATCGATTTCGACGCGGATATCGTGTTCCTGACCATAGCGTGAGCGCGCGGCCTTCTGGATCGCCTCTTCCATGGCTTCCAGGACGATTGACTTGTCGATCTGCTTCTCGCTTGCCACGGCATTGGCGATCTGCAGGATTTCCAGCCTGTTGGCTGACACGCCGACATTGCTCATCGGTCTTCTCCTTCGTCGTCATCTTCGGCGGAATGAACAGCGCCGGATGAATCATCTTCGTCTATGTCGTCAAAATCTGTTTCGTCATATTCGCTGGCCTGTCCACGACCACGCGCGTCCTCGATCAGCGCATCGGTGAGGACCAGTGATGCCTTGACCATCTCGGTCAGCGGAATCTCGGCCGTCGCACCATCCTTGAGGTCCAGAAAGGCCACGCCATCCTTCTCGCCGGTGATAACACCGTGAAAGCGTCGACGTCCATCAATCGGCATGCCGATCTCCAGCCGTGCCTCATGGCCAACCCAGTTGGCGAAATCCTTGGCACGGGTGAGGGGGCGGTCTATGCCCGGCGAGGACACTTCAAGATTGTATTCGCCTGAGATCGGGTCTTCCACATCCAGAATGGGAGAGATCGCCCGCGAGAAACTGGCGCAATCTTCAACACCCATCGTGCCGTCTTCTTTTTCCGCCATGATCTGCAGGATCGGCGTCCTGGAGCCCATCATGCGAATACGCACGACCTGATAACCCAGGGCATTTGCCTCGGGCTCGATGATCGCAAGAATGCGTCTTTCGATTTCGGTCTGTGCGCGCAAGTGCGGTCTTCCGGTCGTTTGATGGTGCCAATGGTCAGGTCTGAGAACGAAAAACGGCGGCCTGGTCGCCCGGGCCGCCGCTGTTCGAATGTCAGCTTGGCGACAACATAGGGCCTTCACATCGCTTTGTCGAGACCTGTGTTCCACAGCATTTGCAGGCGCACAGCCAGGCGGGCGTCAAAGCCGGATGAAGTCAAAATAGACTGGCTTGCAATCTCCCAGATTTTTCGTCTGATAGCGCGTGGTCACATGATCCTGCGGGGGGATGCGCCAGTCATCAGCGGCCGTTGCGGTCCAGTCCAGCCGGTCATTGGCGCAAAAGCGTTCCAGGGCCCAGTCAGCATAATGCATCACATCGGTTGCAAAGCGCAGGCGGCCTCCCGGTTTCAGCTTGCTGACAAACAGCGCCACGCTGTCATGCTGCACGATGCGGCGCTTGTGATGGCGGGTCTTGGGCCAGGGATCGGGGAACATGATGAAGATCCGATCCAGCGTCTCATCCTTCAAGCCCAGCAGGACATCACGCGCATCCCCGCGATTGAGCCGCACATTTGTCAGCTCAAGCTCCGATATCTGGGTCAGCGCCTTGCCCACACCCTCCGCGAATGGTTCAACACCGATAGAGCCGATCTGCGGATGACGCTGCGCCTGTCCGGTCAGGTGCTCACCGCCGCCAAACCCGATCTCGAACCAGATCTCAGCGGGATCGTGATCAAACAAAGTCGAAGGGTCCAGGCTGTTTGCCGGCGCGATCGGAATCTCGATCCGCGGATAAAGATCGGCGAAAAATCCCTTCTGCCGTGTCGACAAGGGGCGACCTCCGGCACGACCAAAGGTCTTGCCGAATGTCAGAAGGGCCTGTCCGGGCGCATTATCTGGCTGTTTGTCTTCCATGCGTGCCTCGATAGGCAAGCTGTCCAGTCAGAGCAAGCCCTTGAGCTGATCGACCAGGTCTGTTTTTTCCCAGGAGAACCCGCCATCATCCTCTGGCGCGCGGCCGAAATGCCCATAGGCTGCCGTGCGCGCATAGATCGGCTTGTTTAGCTGAAGATGCGTGCGGATGCCCTTGGGGGAGAGATCCATCAGATCCTTCAGGGCGGCCTCGATCTTGGCCGGGTCAGCTTTTTCCGTGCCATCACAATTGACATAGAGCGATAATGGCTTGGCCACACCAATGGCGTAGGACACCTGTATCGTGCAGCGTTCCGCCAGTCCGGCCGCCACGACATTCTTGGCCAGATAACGACAGGCATAAGCAGCCGAACGGTCAACCTTGGTCGGGTCCTTGCCGGAAAACGCGCCGCCGCCATGAGGGGCCGCGCCGCCATAGGTGTCGACAATGATCTTGCGTCCCGTCAGGCCAGCATCGCCATCGGGTCCGCCGATCACGAAATTGCCGGTCGGGTTGACATAGAACTCGTCCTCGGGCGGGAACCAGCCCTCAGGCAGGATGTCCGTCACGATCGGGCGCACCAGGTCGCGCATGTCGGATGGGGTGAAGCCATATTTGTGCTGGGTGGACACAACCACGCTTTCAACACCCACAGGCTTGCCATCCTCATAGCGCAGCGTGACCTGTGATTTCGCGTCTGGCTCAAATTCCGGCTGCTCTCCGGATTTTCGCAGATCGGCCATGCGCTTGAGGATCTGATGGGCATAGGTAATCGGCGCGGGCATTAGCTCCGCGGTCTCATTGGTCGCAAAACCAAACATGATGCCCTGGTCGCCGGCACCTTCTTCCTTGTTGTGGCCTTCATCGACCCCGATGGCGATATCGTCAGACTGGCCATGCAACCGGTTGATCAGTTCGGCTGTCTTCCAGTGGAATCCCTTCTGGTGATAGCCGATCTCGCGCACGGCATTACGCACCACATCCTCGATCTCGGTCATGGAAGGCATCAGATCGTCAGGCATGCGCATCTCACCCGCCAGCACGATCAGATTGGTTGTGGTCAGGGTCTCGCACGCCACGCGGGCCTCGGGAAAACGGCCAATGAAGAGGTCCACGACGGAATCGGAAATACGGTCGCACACCTTGTCCGGGTGGCCTTCGGAGACGCTTTCACTGGTGAAGAGATAGTTCTGACGCACGGGCGTGCTCCTGCCTTACACAATCATATAAAGATAGCTTTATATGTTGAAATGGCGTTGGCGTCTATAAGGCAAAGGGAAAAAGGGCGCGCATGAAGAATTCCTGCGCGCCCTGACAATGGCGTTAACGATTAAAATGAAAATTTCCGGGCCAATCAGACCTTGGCGACGGCGACCGATCCGTTCGTGCCGCCAAAGCCGAACGAGTTGGACATCACCACATCCAGCACGGCATCGCGTGCTTCCTTGATGATGTTCACACCATAGGCGAGGGGGTCCAGATTCTCGATATTGATCGATGGTGCGATGAATTTTTCCTTCATCATCAGCATCGAATAGATCATCTCGTGCACGCCTGCCGCACCCATGGCATGTCCGGTCATGGATTTGGTAGCCGATATCATCGGCTGGTCGGCGGCCTGCTGTCCGAAGACTTCGCGCACGGCATTGAGTTCGACCATATCACCGGCAGGCGTCGAGGTCGCGTGCGGGTTGAGGTAATCGGGCAGCCGCTTGGTCATGGCCAGAACCTGCTTCATAGCCCGGATTGCGCCGTCACCATTGGGGGCGACCATGTCATGACCGTCGGACGTTGCGGCATAGCCTACAATCTCGCCATAGATCGGTGCGCCGCGCTTCTTGGCGCGCTCATATTCTTCCAGAACGACGATGCCCGCACCACCGGAAATGACGAAACCATCGCGATTGGCGTCAAAGGCGCGCGAGGCCTTTTCGGGCGTATCATTATATTTGGACGACATCGCGCCCATGGCGTCAAACAGGGACGAGAAGGTCCAGTCGACCTCATCGCCGCCGCCTGCAAACATCACATCCTGCTTGCCCCATTGGATCTGCTCGGCAGCCGCACCAATACAGTGCAGCGAAGTCGTGCAGGCGGAGGAAATCGAATAGTTCACGCCCAGGATCTTGTACATGGTCGACAGCGCAGCAGAGGCGGTCGAACACATTGCCTTGGGCACGGCAAACGGGCCGATCCGCTTGATGCCCTTTTCGCGAGCGACATCAGCCGCCGCGACAATGGCGCGTGTCGAGGGGCCACCTGTGCCGACGATCAGTCCTGTACGCTCATTGGTGATCGTGTCCTGCTCGAGCCCGCTATCGGCAATCGCCTGGCCCATTGCCATGTGGCAATAGCCTGCACCATCACCCATGAAACGCATCGCGCGCTTCTCGATGTGGTCAGCTGGGTTCAGACGTGGTTTGCCGTGAACTTGAGACCTGAAGCCACGTTCGGCATATTCTTCTGAAAAGGTGATGCCGGATGCGCCGTTCTTCAGCGACTCGGTAACTTCCTTCACGCTGTCGCCGATCGACGACACGATGCCCATTCCGGTAACCACCACCCTGCGTAGTTCGGGTGTGCTCATGTGACGGTCCTTTATTATTACGTGCTGCCCCGGACACAGGATAGTTCCGGTCCAATAGGGCTATATAAGCCTATTTTTTACTATTGTCAGGGCGGAACAGCCCAACCTTGAGATCCTTGGCCTGGTAGATCAACGTATCATCAGCATAAACACGGCCATCTGCGATACCCATAACCAGGCGGCTGCGGATGGCTCGCTTGATGTCTATTTCATAACGAACTGTCTTGATGTCATTGGTGACCTGGCCGGTAAACTTGACATCACCAACGCCCAGAGCGCGGCCCTTTCCTGGTGATCCGCTCCAGCCAAGCCAGAAGCCGACCATCTGCCACATGGCATCAAGTCCAAGACAACCAGGCATGACCGGGTCACCGGGGAAGTGGCATTGGAAAAACCAGAGGTCTGGATTGATATCAAGTTCCGAGGAAATGAATCCCTTGCCGTTCGGTCCGCCATTGTCGTCAATGCGGGTGATCCGATCGAACATCAGCATGGGCGGGGCGGGCAGCTGTGCATTTTCAGGCCCGAACAATTCGCCCCTGCCGGATTTCAGCAGGTCGTCAAAGTCGTAGGCGTTCTTGGGCTCATGAAGAACAGCGGACATATAATCACTCCAGTCGGCGGCGCTCTCTATCGGCGCTCTTTCGCAAGCGCATCTTTCCTGACGCGTACAGCGAAACAATGGCGTTTGCTAGCATGCCGGATGATGCACGCGCAATCGTCCTGCGCAACATGTTAATCTTATTGAGTTGCTCCCGCCCCCCAAAGGGCATTGAGCGGTAGCCAGCCCTTGTGCCCGGCGACGCGAATATGGCACCAATCATTCCTGCAGTCAGCCAGGTCCATCACAACGCCAATATCGATTTCGGCAATGATCCGGCTGGTATCGTCGGGATTGACATGGATCTGAGCATTGGTCGCTGTGATGCCGGTTCTGCGACCGCCGACCATGTGGCGCGCGACCCAGACTTCATCGCCTTCAGGGTCGCGGATCTTGGTCCATTCCTGGCTTTCACGAACAACCAATACGGGCAGGCCGGTGCGCCTATAGGTCCATTGCACGGGATAATCCAGCCCAGGTCCTGCGCGGCCATTCACCTCGTCATAACGCAGGCTGGCAAAACGTGGCACCGGCAGACCTGTAAAATCTGAAATACGCGGTTCGCGTTTCAGACGCAGCTCACGGGTTATGGTTACAGGCTCAATATTTGGTGCAGCATTATCGGATTGATGCTGCGCATATGCCGTTCGGGGCATCGCAATGAAGCAGAGTGCAGCACTCATGACGATGGCGTAAATCTTGAACATGGATAGATTGATCCGGAAAAATAGCGGCGTCGTCAGAAAAGCCAAACGTTGTAAACCACTCATTAACAACCGTTAGGAAATTCGTCCGAATGCGGCAATTCGTGTCACAGGATTGGATTTTGATGGCGCGCTTTGCTAAAGCCGGTGCGAAAAGCGAGCAATCAGGATTCGCTACAGGGGACAAGGAGTTACGCTCATGACGCAGGAACGGACCCGCGTAATCGTCACGCGCAGATTGCCTGAGCCTGTTGAAAACCGCATGAGCGAGCTTTTCGATCCAGTTTTTAACGAAACCGACATTCCCATGGATGCGGCTGCATTGAAGGCAGCTGTCGCAGAAGCGGACATTCTTGTGCCAACTCTGGGCGACCGAATTGATGCAGATGTCATTGCCGCCGCTAGCCCCCGCTTGAAGATGATCGCGAATTTTGGCGCAGGGGTTGATCATATCGATGTCACGGCTGCTGTGAAGAAGGGCATTATTGTCACGAATACGCCCGGCGTGCTTACCGAGGACACGGCCGATATGACCATGGCGTTGATCCTCGCAGCCCCCCGCCGGATCGTCGATGGTGTTGGCGCGCTCAGAAATGGTGAGTTTTCTGGCTGGTCACCGACCTGGATGCTGGGTCGCAGGATCTGGGGAAAGAAGCTGGGCATTATCGGCATGGGTCGTATTGGTTGCGCCGTCGCGCGACGGGCCAAGGCGTTCGGCCTGGAAATCCATTATCACAATCGCCAACCTGCATCTCCCATGATCGAGGATGCGCTGGATGCGACCTATTGGGAAAGCCTCGACCAGATGCTCTCGCGTATGGATATTGTCTCGGTCAACTGCCCGCACACACCGGCTACCTACCACCTCCTGCATGCGCGCAGGTTGAAGCTGATGAAACCAGAAGCCTATCTGGTGAATACATCGCGCGGTGAAGTGATCGATGAGGCCGCGCTGGCATTGGCGCTCGACAGGGGCGAGTTGGCAGGGGCAGGACTGGATGTCTATGAGCACGAGCCAGCCGTGAACCCGAAACTGCTGAAATCACCAAAAGTGGTGTTGTTGCCGCATATGGGGTCTGCGACTATCGAAGCGCGTATCGATATGGGTGAAAAGGTAATCATCAATATCAAGACGGTGCTGGATGATCACTCAGCACCGGACCGCGTCATCCCCGACGATCTTTAGGCTATCAAATTCGGCTCGCAGGGTTAAATCCTCGCAACCATCACAAATAAGACTGTCGAATCGCAAAAATTCTGCCCTATATAGGGTGGCGGTGAAGGGGGCATTGTTTGATTCTCCAGGTTCCCTGAGCACGGAGACAGCGTAGCTTTCATCTTGGTCCAGCTCTGCGATTTATGTCCATGTTCAGATATTACCAACGCTGGGGCGCAACGCCGCGCCTTGAACTTGATCCCGGATTTCGCTTCACGCCCAGCCATCGCTGGGTCGGTGAACTGCGAGGGCTCGATGCTAACTGCATGCGTCAGGCGGTAGCGCTGGATATTGCGCGTGCTTCGGGCATGTTTGTCGGGCAGGGATTGGTGGAAGCTCCGAGCTGCAAGGAACCAACTGCCTGCACTCTGGAGGGCGAGGATCGTTCCTTTGGCCAGCCTATGCTGCTCTGGCTTCATCGAACTGATACGCTGCAACCTCTGGAGATTATTGGCGGTCTGGATGCTGCACAGACAACATTGTCCGGTGAGTGGGACAACAGGAATGGCTCATCCGGATTTTTGGTTCTTCGTCGCATTTAGGGTGCATCGTTAGAGTGCTCTGTTGGAATGTCTGGCTACAAGAATGAAACGCGTGACGCGGCGCTGAGCCCTAACATTCTGTCTTCACCGATCATATATTCAGTCCGGAAATGCTTGGAGTTGTGCGCATGGTACCCTTTTCGCGTCTTGGCCTTGGCCTCGCTTTATCACTGACGGCATCTGCCGTTCTCGCTGCATGTGAGACGCAGGAAGGCTACCGCCAGCAGGTCTCTGCCTGGCAGGGCCAGCATGTGGATGACCTTCTGATCGAATGGGGGCCGCCTGATACCAAGACTGCGCTCAGCGATGGTCGAGAGGTCTGGGTCTACAAGATCATCGAGGAACGTCATGGTGGAGGCTATACAACGAATGAGTTCGTTGACCGCAGCTACAGCTATATCGATGCAGACGGGAACCGTCAGACGCGCCGTGTGACAGACAGTCACCCGGTCTGGGTGCCGCCCTACACCACCCGCTACAACTGCAACACCCATTTCGTGGTGACGCCTGACAACACTGTCAATGATATCAGTTTCAAGGGCGAGGGCTGCGTCGCTCCGGAAATGGACTGAATCCACCCTCCAGACCACCAGCCGCAAGAGCGGCCAGGGTAATGGTCACCCCCAGATCGCCTTGGCCCTTTTCAGCAAAGTCTTGCGGTCTTCCAGCCCATTATACCCTCCGTTTACACCACGCGTGACGGCCTCGATATCGTCAACATCGGCGGCCTTGTTGAGATTGCGGCTGTCCCAATAGTCCGCAGAGACCAACACCGCCACGGCAACATCGCGTCTGATCATGTCCGGGTCGCCTTCCAGGTCAAGCTCGATGCGCTGGCCGATCCGGCGATAATTGTCACGGCCGGTCAGCTGGATGAAACCGCGCCCGCGATAGCGATAGCCATCACCTGATTCCTCCGGCCCATTACCCATGCGATTGGCATAGACGCGATTGGCAATGCGTTCAGGCTGGCGCGCATATTGTGCCGCATGTTCGGGACTGTCGAAATATTTGCGGAAGACACGCCACAATCCGCTCGAGGAATACCAGAGATTTTCCTCCAGGGTCGTGAAATGCGCGCTCTCATGGCCGATCTGCGCCATGAAGTGACAAAACCGCTTGGGGTTCTTGTTGATCCCGTAGTCGGTCAGGATATCATTCAAAATGGGCAGCAGCTGGGGCGAATAGCTTTCGGCAAAATCACCAACGAAACTTCGTACCCGATCAAACGAGGCCTCCAGGTTCGAAAAACTGAACGTCCTGGTCTTTGGCTTGGGATCATAGGCAAACAGAAAGCCCCTATGGGCAAATCCGGTTTCCACATTGCGTCCTGCCGAGGCGCGTATCTGCCACCAGTCCTCATGATTGGAACTGCCAACGCGCTCCACGACATCATTATAGGCAAGTGACGTGATCACATCGCCGTCAATCGGCGCGTTGCGAAGGAAAAGGCCCCGCTTTGCTGTTACTTGATATAGATCAGCCATCTGCTCTGCCTCCATCCCCTCGGCTTAGTGACCCGTCACTGTGTGCCAGCGAACAGGAATCTAACAGAGGCCGCGCTCTTTTGGATGACAAATATGTTGTCCGACCGAAAAAATCAGCGCTTCACCACAATACTGGCCGCTTCGGGCTGAGCATCCGCACGTTGGGCGGGCAGGGAGGCAATGAATGCCTTCAGATCGGTTGCGGACCGGTTGGGTACTTCGCGATGTGGCAGATGTCCGGCCCCTTCATAAATGATGAGCTGAGCATTCGGGATGGCTGCCGTGAACAACCTGGCGCATCGCTCCGGCACAATACGGTCCTTCTCGCCCTGCATGACCAATGTCGGCACGGTAATGGTCTCCAGCCTGCGAGCCGAGGCGCTGCGATGAGGGCTGAGCTGATAGTCCAGTAGGGCGCGACGATGACCCGGTGCAAGCGACAGTTCCGAAATGCGCCTTTTCATGGGGTCGGTCACGAGTCCGGGGTCTTCGAAAGCGGCCTTGAAATGGTTGATCAGCATGTCCGTCATGTCCATGCGCTCAAGGAATGGACGCATCCAGTCCTGTGTGTTTTTTGCATCTGAAAGTGGATCAGAGCCGAGTTCCTCATCCGTCAGCTCCCACCCCTTGGCGTCCACAAGTACCAGCGCTTCGACCCGGCCAGGATGATCCAGCGTGTAGGTCCATGCGACCATGCCGCCAAGAGAAGCACCAACTAGTGTGAAATCCTTCAGCTCCATCGCATCGGCAACATCATCCACAAAGGCGACGGCAGCATCCACGCTGGCCCGATAGGTATAGGGTGCGCGGGTCAGACCGTGCCCGGGAAGATCGATCACGACGAGCCGGTAATCTGATTGCAGCGCATGGATCCAGTCGGACCAGGTTGAGACCGAATCGCCCAGCCCATGCACAAGCACCAGCGTATGCTCGGCATCACGCGGGCCGACATCTATCACATGGCCAAGCAGTCCGCCCGGCAGGTCCAGAAAGATTGAATTTTCCTGTCCATAGGCCGTTTCAAGCCGTGAATAGGGGATGTCATCCCGCTTGAGCGTGAACCACACAGCCGCCGCAATGACGATTGTGAAGGCGAGAAACCCTAATAGAAACTGTCGAAAGGCCATGCAGGGTCCTTGGCTGTTCGGCGGTTACCCATAGTCTGCCTTTCACTTCAGGGTGCGTCCAGCACCAAGATTAAATCCGTGTCATGAAGATGGGGCCTGACCACACACAGGACAAGCCGGGTCCTGCGGCAGGCGGACTGTGCGGCCATCTCCGGTCAGCCCGTCAAACACCCATAACCGTCCGGCCTGCGTATCGCCCGCGCCGGTGATTTCCTTCACCGTCTCCAGGGCCATGCGCGCACCGACAATGCCGGTCAGCGGTCCGACCACACCGATCTCCGCGCAGCTTTCCTCGGTCTCGGGCAGTTCCGGCATCAAACAGCGATAGCATGGCAGGCGATCGTCCTGTGGTCCATCCTTCATCACGCCGGATGCAAATACGCCGACCTGTCCCATCCAGCGACCCACCGCGCCTGACACCAGCACGCGGGCATGGGCGTGGCAAAAATCATTCACGACAAATCGCGTTGAAAAATTATCGCATCCATCCAGCACGAACTGTGCATCGCCGATCAGATCGGCCGCATTCTCCGCTGTCAGCCGGGCGCGGCGCTCGATCACGCGCACATCCGGGTTCAGTCCCGTCAGTCGCGCAGCCCCCATACTGGTTTTGGGCGCACCGATCTCACCGGTCGAGAACAGGATCTGCCGTTGCAGGTTGGACAGGCTCACCGCGTCATCATCGATCAGCGTGATCGTCCCCACGCCCGCCGCCGCCAGATAAAGCGCCGCCGGCCCACCCAGCCCGCCAGCCCCCACAAGCGCCACATGCGCATTCAACAAACGCTGCTGGCCCGGCCCACCAATCTCGCGCAGCATGATGTGTCGGGCATAGCGTTCAATCTGGGGCGGGGAGAGGGGCATTGTGTTTTTCCAACCAAACTTGACGTCCCCAACCCTAGGGCCAACATCAACCCACCGCTAGGTCTTACCGTAAGCAAACCGCCCCAAAGCCTAAATGCCGACAACACGGGAGACGCGCCCAATCAAGGGCGCGGCGAATGGAGCGGGCCGGAGGCATTTAGGTTATTGGATCAGGCGGGATGCGGCGGTTTAAGCTGGATGAAGAGGTTTCCAGCAACGGTGCCACGCTGCAATGCAGTCAACTAGTGGAATGTGTGACCCTTCACGGCGAAAGCACTCGTATCACCCAACAATTTTTCGGATTGTTCACTAAGACTACTCGGTCCATCCGACTTCGCAATCGTGGTAGACTATAGCCGTCTTAGTATATTCGTTATTTGGACTGGAAAATGTCACCCAATAATCCCGCTGTTTGCCATCCTTGCCAGCGGGGGTTAGTGCAATTTTACTGACCGATGACTTGCTAGGAACTACCCCTTGCCAATGTTGAGCCTGTTTGTTTTGGTCAGACTGCCGATCATAAGCCCTAACTGCCCATTTAATGGCTTTACGCTCATCTTTGGTGCAGTCGGCTGAGGCGGAATGGCACCCGAAGCATGCAAAGGGAATATTAAGTAAGAATAATGCACGATGAATTCTTGTATTCGTTGTTCTAATTTTAGGTAAATATAGAGATATAATTGAATTAATTAAAGGATATTCAGTCGCTCTTCTAGAAAGTGCGATGCTGTTTTTGTGGCTTCTTTGTGCGCGAGATTGAGTAAAAAGAAACCAAGAAAAAAAATAAATAATAACGCGCAGACAGCAGAAAAAATGGAAGCGGGATCGGTTGCAAGGGTGTCCTTGAGGCTTACCCTACCCTCTGGTATTAATGTAAATACACCAAAAATAAAAATTGAAAGAACTAAAAAAATAAAGACAAACCGACTCATGTCGCGATTTATATGTGTGTTGATGTGCAAACAACCATTTTCCAAAGTGAAGTCTGTTTCTATTCCAAATCCTCGCCAGTGATGTCTAAGTTTGTTGCTTTCAAACAAGGCAGAAATAACCGCCAATTCTTCCGATGACAACATATCTGCACTTAAAGACGTCGATCTCCCAATTCTTATCATTTATTTGTATTCCACTCCTTGGCTGCAACTTTCGCGTCCGGAGTGTAGTCACTCGATGGTGCTATGCCCGACGCGTGACTGTGAGGGGTCCAAGCAGCGCCGCCACCTACTTCAACCCCTTTAATACCACCTTCACCAACCACAAATTGCCCGCTAACTACAGCTCCGGGAGCATAGTCTGCAACTTTACTTAAGGCCCCGGGCAGATTTTTGGTTAAGAACTTTTTATCGATTGTCCCACCTGCTTCAAGTGAAGAACCGGCCAGATCAGTTAAGTCTGCTGGATTGGAGGCTGTGCCCGTAAACGTACCAGCTTCACCAACGGCAGAAACTCCTGCATTCGTGAATATTCCAGTTGCTAGAGCTCCGGCCTTGTCCAAAAGAGATGAATCGGAACCTTTTGCGAAAACAGTTCCAGCAGTGGAAACATTTGAGCTGCCGACGGCACCGGCTTGGAATTTCAACCCGCCTCCTTCAGGATTGCGGGTTACTGAAAATCCAACTTTTCCCTGAGCACCGAAGCCAACCCCTGCGACTGAGGCATCAATATCGACTCCGAGTGTGAATGCCATTTTGCCATTTGGATCGACATTGTTCACAGGATCATTTCGAACGTAAACAGCATGCGCACTGCCCGAAGCCAGAAACGATGAAGCCTCGCTGATGCTCGATCAACTTGGCTGGCAACCGTACAAGCCGACTGAACATGTCGTATTGCCGAAGTAGGAGGTCTTGACCCGCTCACCCCCCATTTGCCCACACCCACGAAGCATGGCACAAGAAACCTTTCGTGAACACGCCGCAACCGGAATCCCGCCTTGGTCATCTATGTCTCTCCCACGGACGCCAATGGCGAAGCGCCGGTCTATGCACCTCTGATGAAGGAGCTGTTGACCACGCGGCGCAACATCTTCCTCACCGGCCGCGCGGGCACGGGCAAGACAACGCTCCTGAAAAAAGTGCTGCAACGCGCAGGCGACAAGGCCGTCGTCCTGGCCCCTACAGGGCTCGCTGCCGTCAATGCGGGCGGGCAGACCATCCATTCCTTCTTCAAGTTTCCCCCGCGTCTTCTGGACCGCGCCGATATCAAGAAGATGCGCGCCCAGCGTCTGGTCAAGACCATCGAGACCATGGTCATCGACGAGATATCCATGGTCCGCTCGGACATGCTTCAGGCCATTGACGAGATGCTGAAGATGAACCGCAACAGCCGTGAGCCCTTTGGCGGTGTGCGGATGATCCTGTCCGGTGACCTGCACCAGCTGCCGCCCGTGGTGGAAAGCCAGGTCGAGCCGATCCTGCAGGATGCCTATGGCGGGCCATGGTTCTTCCGGGCGCCAGCCTTTCACGGCGCGCAGTTCCGGCTGGCCGCGCTCAAGCATGTGTTCCGGCAGGCCGATCCACAATTCGTGGCGATCCTCAATGGATTGCGCAATTCCCGGCTGGCCCCTGATCAGGTCGAGACCCTGAAAAAGCGCGTGACCGGGCGCTCACCGGCGGAAGCCTCCGAAACCCATATCGTGCTCACCCCCAATAATGCCGCCGCGTGGCGCATCAACCAGCAGCGCCTTGAGGAACTGCCCGGCGTGCCCTCCATCTTCGAGGGCGTGGCGGATGGCCAGTTCGATGAGCGCAGCTTTCCCACCGAGGCTGAACTGGAACTGAAGGTCGGCGCGCGTGTGATGCTGATCAAGAACGATCCGCAGGGGCGCTGGGTCAATGGCTCCATCGGCACGGTCGAAGCCCTGTCAGACAAGGACGCGTTTGTCTCCATTGATGGCGAGACCCACCGCATCGCCCCGCAGGCCTGGGAAAAATACCGCTATGAATTCGACAGCGACAAGAAGGCGGTCAACCGTCAGGTGGTCGGCTCCTTTAGGCAATTGCCGCTGCGGCTGGCCTATGCGGTGACAATCCACAAGAGCCAGGGCATGACGCTGGACAATGTCTATATCGATTTTGACAATGGCATGTTCGCCCATGGTCAGGCCTATGTAGCCTTCTCGCGCTGTCGCTCACTGGATGGGCTTGAACTCTCCCGCGAACTGCGCCCGCGCGATATCATCATCGACAAGACCGCCTTCGCCTTTGGCAAGCTCAGCATCCTGCAGGAAACCGAAGACTTTCTCCTCGCCGACATGAAAGGCGAGGAGTTTCGGTTGGAGGGGGGATGAGGGATCAATTAGTGATGGGAAGCCTTGAAAAATTTAAAGAAATTCATCCGATATGTTGCTTTTGCGGCGGCAAAGCGGGAACAGAATCGAGAGATGAGGTTCCACCTCGTACACTGTTTTTTGGGCGTCATTGGCCGGAAGGATATCAGTTTCCCGCATGTAAAAACTGCAATGGAATGTCTCGCTTGGCGGATCAAGCCATTGGTTTGATTGCACGGATGAGCCTTTTGGATGAATATGCAGACCGAGAGTCTATTATCCCGTGGCTCAAAGGCGTTCAAAATAATAGTCCGGATCGACTGCCTGAACTCGTAACGAGTCCTATTGAAGCCAGAAAACTTCTAAAAAATGCAGGGATAGTGAAGAGTGCGGATGAATTTTCAATAGACTATAATATCGCGTTATTAGATGAAGAAACATTCAGATATTTAGATGTTATATTTCGAAAATTGTTTTGTGCAATATATTACAAACATACCCAAAAAATATTGAGATCAGGATCGCTCATTGCTCGAAGGTGTAATACAAACGCATTTCTTATTGAAGATGAAGGCTCCGAATGGTTGTGTCTCAATTTCCTCCAAAACGCTCCGAAAATTTGTCGTAATGGACAAGATCTCTCGCAACAATTCGACTATCGCTGGGGGTATTCGGCTATTGATGGTATCTTTGCGGTGAGCTTTCATCTCAGAATGGGTATATTTGGACTAATGATTGGGCCTTTAATCGATAGCGATCTCGAAGAAGAAGATACTGAAAACCTATTGGTTGTTCCCTAAATTAAACGATGTACTGCACAATTCTTTCCACCGCCGGTTCCAACGCAAGTTGGAACCCACGCCACAGAAGCCTCAATCAGAACGATGCAGACACATACTATGTGGATATCAGTTTTCATTGGTATCTGCGGTGTGAATCCTGTCGCTCAACCCCTCTCCAGCGGGGAGGGGGGCAGGGGTGAGGGTTGAACCTCTCAAACCGCACAGCTTCCGGCGATCAGCCCCCTCATCCCCAGCCCTTCTCCCCAGGTGGAGAAGGGAGTACGCGCTGAGATGAAGGGAACCGGTGCCATAGAAGCCTCAATCAGAACGATGCAGGCATATGCGCATGGATAACAGTTTCCATTGGTGTCTGCAGTATGAAGCCCGTCGCTCAACCCCTCTCCAGCAGGGAGAGGGGCAGGGGTGAGGGTAGACCCCCCCCAACCGCAAAGCTCCTGGCGATCAGCCCCCTCATCCCCAACCCTTCTCCCCGGGTGGAGAAGGGAGTAACGCCGGTCCGGAACTAGTCCTTCTCACGGGTCATGTAGGTGTTGTCTTCCAGATTGACCACGATACGGGTGCCAACGCCGATATGGGGCGGGACCATGACGCGTACGCCATTGTCCAGCGTGGCGGGCTTGTAGGAAGAGGATGCTGTCTGACCCTTGGTGACGGGCTCGGTCTCGACAATCTCACCAACGGCGGATTTGGGCAGGGTGATCGAGACGGGGGCATCGTTGAACATCTGCAGGACGACCGTCATGTTCTCCTGAAGCCAGGGAGCGCTGTCGCTGACCATGGCAGCGGGAACCATGACCTGCTCGAAATTCTCAGGGTGCATGAACACGAAGTTCTCGCCATCCTCGTAAAGATAGGTGTAGTCCACATCTTCCACGAAGGCCTTTTCCAGCTTGTCACCGGTCTTGGTGGTTATCTGGATCTTGATGCCGTCGGAGATGCGGCGCATGTCGATCGTGGTTGTCGGTGTGCCCTTGCCAGGACGGTAGCTTTCGGCTTTCAGGACAACGTAAAGCTGGCCGTCTTCGTGCTCGATGACATTGCCCTTGCGGATATTGGCTGCGGTTTCGACTGCCATGTGGTCGGCCTTTATTGCGTGGGCGCGCTGGAGCGTCTAAGCCTGCGCGCACCGATGAGGGGATTTGATGCCCTCCATAACGAGTGAACGGCGTTTCGCCAAGTGCGAAGCGATATCGGGCGCTCAAAGCGCTGGCAGGACGGCATATCAGGCATGGCTCTGGAGCCCGAAATTCGCAACTGGCACCAGCCCGATATCCATGCGGATCGGCGGCCCTTCCTGATGGCGCGTCACCGGGTGAAATCGGCCCTTCGGGTGTGGTTCGAAGCGGAAGGCTTTCTTGAGGTGGAATGCGGGGCGCTACAGGTCTCACCGGGCAATGAGACCCACCTGCAGGCCTTTGCCACGGTCTATGAGGGCTATGAAGGTGCGCGGCCCTTCTATCTGCACACCAGCCCGGAATTTTCCTGCAAGAAGCTGCTGGCGGCGGGCGAGACGCAGATCGTGGATTTTGCCCGGGTCTGGCGTAATGGAGAGACGGGGCCGTTGCATTCCCCGGAATTCACCATGGTGGAATGGTATCGCGCCGGTGCGGATCTGCGCGCGGTGATGGAGGATTGCACTGCGATGTGCCGGGTGGCAGTGGACAGGCTAGAGCGGTCTGAGCTGATCTGGCGCGATGATGTGTGTGATCCTCATATGGAGCCTGAATATCTGAGCCTGTGCGAGGCTTTCCAACGCTATACCAGGATCGATCTGGAGTCTGTGCTGGAGGATCGCGAGGCGTTCGCGGCGGCGGCGCGCGCGGCGGGAATATCGTTTTCAGTGGATGCAAGCTGGTCGGACATCTTCTCGGCGGTTCTGGTGTCGAAGGTGGAGCACAGGCTGGGGCAGGGGCGACTGACATTCCTTCACAGCTATCCGGTTTGTGAGGCCGCATTGGCCCGCCCGCAGCCAGATGATCCGCGCTTTGCCGAGCGGTTCGAGCTTTATGCCTGCGGGGTGGAACTGGCCAATGGGTTTGGCGAACTGACGGACCCGGTGGAACAGCGCCGGCGGTTTGAGGCAGATATGGATCTCAAAGAGCAGATCTATGGTGTGCGCTACCCGCTGGATGAGCAGTTTCTGCTGGCGCTTGAAACTATGCCTGACGCATCCGGTGTGGCGCTGGGGTTTGAACGGCTGGTCATGCTGTCTGCAGGGGCACGGCGCATTGAGGATGTGATCTGGACCCCGTTTGGGTAAGTGTGCCCGTGACCGCCTGTCTCGTGGCGATCACGGGGCCTGCTAGAGCCTGTTCACCGGAATTTTGAGATAGGTATGACCATCCTCTTCCGGGGGCGGCATGGCACCTGCGCGGATATTGACCTGTAGTGATGGCAGGATCAGGCGAGGTGCGGCGAGTGTTGCGTCGCGAGCGCTGCGCATTTTCACGAACTCCTCCTCGCTGATGCCGGTATGGACATGGCGGTTCTGCGCACGCTGCTGTGCGATTGTTGTTTCCCATGCAGGGGTATCGCGGCCTTCGGGCAGATAGTCATGTCCGACAAAGACGCGTGTCTGCGGTGGCAGGGCGAGCAGTTTCTGGATGGAGCGATAGAGCGTTGCTGCATCGCCGCCGGGAAAATCTGCACGCGCAGTTCCATAGTCCGGCATGAACAGCGTGTCGCCGACAAAGACAGCATCACCGATCAGGTAACTCACACAAGCGGGTGTGTGGCCGGGCGTGTGCAGGACGCGCACCTCCTGATTGCCGATCTGGAATGTGTCACCATCGGCAAAGAGGTGATCGAAGACATGGCCGTCCGGCGTGACATCCGAGGCCCCGAAAATGGGCGAGAAGATCTTCTGAACATCCGTGATGTGTCTACCGATGCCGATCCTGGCACCTGTTTCGCTCTGTATGTGATGAGCAGCGGTCAGGTGGTCTGCATGAGCGTGGGTTTCGAGCACCCAGCTGATGTCGAGATCCAGCTCTCGCGCAGCGGAGAGGATGGTGTCAGCCGATCCTGTCGACAGGCTTGCCGAATGCGGCTCGTAATCCAGGACCGGATCAATGATCGCGGCTGCGCGTGTCTCGCTATCCCAGACCAGATAGCTGACCGTGCCGGTGACGGTGTCGAAAAAGGCTTTGATATGGGGCATGGCGAATTCCTTTCACCATCTAATATATTAGGACTTGCTAAATTAGCAATAGCTAATATATTAGATACATGAAACAGAATGACCTTCCTTCCCCTGTAGCCTTTCAGGAAAAGGCCACCCTGGCAGCCGGCCTTCTGCGCAGCCTGGCGAATGAACACCGGCTGATGATCCTGTGTCGGCTTGGCATGGGTGAACAATCGGTAGGACAGTTGCAGGAAGAATTTGATCTTTCCCAATCTGCCCTGTCACAGCATCTGGCCATGTTGCGTCGTGACGGCATCGTCGCCACGCGCAGGGAAGGGCAAGTCATTCATTACCGAATTGCCGATGAGGCCTCGATCCGTGTGATCGAGACACTGATGGCGATCTATTGCCCGGAGATGCTTGAGAAATGATGACGCTGGAAAATATCAAACCGGACCAGGTCGCCAAAGGCCTGAAATCGGGTGAACTCGTCCTGATCGATATCAGGGAGCCTGATGAATATGCGCGTGAACATATAGGAAGCGCACTGTCATTGCCCCTGTCGGCCCTTGAAAGCGGCAGCCTCACCCTGCAATCGCATCAGAAGGCCGTATTTCATTGCAAGTCCGGCATGCGCACTCAGGCCAATTGCAACAGGCTTGTCGCTCATGTGACAGGTGAAGCCTTCCTGCTGGAGGGCGGTCTGGACGCATGGAAAGCTGATGGTCTGCCGACGGTCACTGACAAATCTGCTCCGCTGGAACTCAATCGCCAGGTGCAGATCACGGCCGGTGCCCTGATCCTGACGGGTGTGTTGCTTGGAATATTCGTGAATGCCGGCTTTCTTGGCATTTCCGGATTTGTCGGCGCAGGATTGATGTTTGCAGGAATAACCGGCTGGTGCGGCATGGCGCAATTGCTTGCCAATATGCCTTGGAACCGGGTGAACCACACCGTTTCATCATGATGGACATGACGCTGACCATTGTTCTGACGACCCTTGCCAGTGGCGCGCTTGTCGGTCTGCTGCTTGGCACGTTCGGAGGCGGTGGATCCGTGCTGGCGGCACCCTTGCTGATCTATGTCGTGGGGGTGCGCGACACCCATGTGGCGATTGGTACATCTGCGGCGGCGGTCGCGGCGATTGCACTGGTCAGCCTGCTGGGACACTGGCGTGGGGGCCGCGTCAAATGGCCCTGTGCTGTGGTATTCGCAGGGGCCGGGCTAATCGGATCTATCCTTGGGTCCAGCCTGGCCAAGTTGACGGATGGTGACCTGCTTCTGCTGGGATTCTCCGTCGCCATGGCTGCGATTTCGGTCTCGATGTTTCGCAAGCCGGTATTTGCCGGTGATCCCGATGTTCACATATCAGCCAGTATCATGACGCGGTTGGCCCCTCTGGGTCTTCTGACGGGCATTGCGGCCGGGTTCTTTGGCATTGGCGGGGGCTTCCTTATTGTTCCGGGGCTGATGCTCGCAGCTGGCATGACCATGGCCAATGCCACGGCCTCCTCGCTGGTATCTGTTGTGATCTTCGGAGCGGCAACATCGGCCAATTACGCCATATCCGGCCAGGTGGATGCGCGCCTGGTTTTGCTGTTGCTGGCGGGTGGCGCAGCGGGTGGCATTGTGGGGATATTCGTCTCGCGCCTCCTGTCCAGCCGAATCACGCTGGCCCGATCCCTGTTTGCCGCCATGATATTGCTTGTGGCACTTTATGTTGGCGTGCAGGCGACAGGCGCACTTCTGGCAGGGTGATGATCTTTATGTGATGCCCTGGAGGGAAGGTAACAGATGGCTTTCAGGGAACGCATCCTGCCATGTCTTACAAGCTGAAAGCTTCCCTCAGATCGCCGGGATTGATGGGCTTGATCAGGACGCGGTATGGATGGTCCGTATTGATGCGGTCAATGGTCGGAGGTTCGCTGGAACCAGTAATGAAGATAATCTTCGTTTCGGGTCGTCTGGCGTGGACTTTCAACGCAATGTCGACACCGTCTCTCTTTCCTTGCAGGCGTACATCCATCAATACATATTCGGGGTCTGTGCGTTCAAGCAATTCGATTGCCTGGCCGGCCTTGGAGGCCAGGCCCAATACTTTGACACCCATATCCTCGCACAATCCTTCAAGGTAATTTGCGATCAGAAATTCGTCCTCCACAATCACGACTGTCTTGGTCTCATCCATCGTAATTTCTTTCGTCAAATGTTGCCGCAGGTATCTTTATTTCGATTGCGGTGCCAGCGTCGCTATTGATCGACATCACGGCGTCCAATTGCCCGACCAGTCCGCTGATAATGCCTGTGCCCACACCTTCTTTTGATGGGGTGTCGCCGGGGTTGTAGCCAATGCCATTATCTTCGACACGCAGGATGGCATCACCGTCGGCCTGGCGTTGAAAGACAACCGTGATCTGTCCGTTGCGGCCGTCCGGAAAGGCGTGCTTGATTGCATTGGTGACAATCTCGTTGATCAGCAGGCCCAGGGTGACAGCAGTCTCGATATGGATGTGATCATCACTTGAGTTGACAGTGATCCCGATGGTTTGACCGACCGTATCATTGCCGGCTTCCCTGATATTGTCGCAAAGCTCGTTCAGGAAGGCCGATACGGTCAGCTGTGATGGGATACGCGCTGAAAGCAGCAACCTGTGAACAATACCGATTGATTCTACACGTTTGATCGTCGCCGAGATCAAAGCTTTCGCCTGTTCGTCCGTGGTGGCGCGTTTGCCCATGAGGAGCAGGGCAGTGGTCATCTGGAGATTGTTCTTCACCCGGTGATAGACCTCTCGCAACAACAAATCGCGATCATCCAGCGCGGCACGCAGACGGCTTTCAATCTTGTTCTGGATATTTGCGTAATAAAGTACTGCGGCGGCGGGCAGTACCATCATCATGATGGCGACTACACTGATCCTGAAATTGGCATTCATGATGCCGCTGCGTGTGGCGTATAGCGAGATCAGGCAAAGCGTGAAGGGTAAGATGATTGCTCCGGGTAACAGGCGTCGCGCTCCTGCGCTTCCGCCCCCTTCCCCTGTCAGGATCGAAGCCCAGCCCGCTTCCTGACGCAGCAGGATCAGCGCAATGAACAGTGCGACAAAGCTGATCGAAGTATGAAGCGCCATTGCTGTGAACAGGGAGACTTCATATAGCGCGGTAGAATCGAAGATATAGCCGATCAGCGCTACGCCTGAGAATATAAGTCCGACGGTGGCCGCTGCAGTATAGATCGGGTCTCGCTCAGCGGATTGCCCCTCCATCCGCCACAGGCAGATTCCTGCGAGGATCATGCAGGTTGCTGTTGCGATCGCCATGCTGTCGGTCTGGAATACCTTCATTCCTGGCCAGAACAGCATGTCCAGCCCATTGGCATCTGTCATCAGGATGACCGCGATATCTGCTATGGCCACGCCCAAAACGATGAGCGCCGTAATGTGCGTAATGCGGGTCAGCCGTGTCAGCGGGCCGGGCCTGTATTGCAGGAGGATCGCAATGGAGATCAGAAGGAAAACAAGCGCAGTGGTGGGAACCATCGCTGCAAAATCCGGCCTGATGCGTCGGATCGCTACAATACCCATGCCCCAACCGCCAATCAGAACACTAATGGCGATCAGGCCAATCATGACTGCAAGGGCGAAGGCCCATTCACGCGACAGGCGATTTAATCTTGTCATTCCGGAGAATCTATCCTGATCGTGACGCGCTGAAGAACGGTTGGTCTGGCCTGGTAGATGTAAATTCAATGATTGTTGAATTATCGCCATTTTGATGTGGAAAACTGAACTTGTCGAGACGGATTTTGTGCATTTAAAGTTGGTTTGATGACCCGCATATAACAAAACTATCGGTTGATATAGTGCGCTATACATCAACCCATGCGGGAATTTGGCTGATTGAGTAATCCCGTCATAATTCGGGCTCTTCGGCTCTCACTGCGCAAGTCGGGCATGGTGAGCTTGATAGTGATCGTGCCAGACGTCAGTGCTGAAATGCACAAGGCGACAAACAGATCTTGTTTCACTACTCCGGTCCCCGGATAGCAGGCATTCCCGATGATTGCTTCCATCTGCGCCTATAACCCGCTACTTCCATGCGATGGCCAATTTCAAATCTCTTCGCGCGCCTGATGATTTCATTGTCGCAGGTCTGGCTAAGCCGGTTGCTGCTGGTGATCTGGCAGCGGTTACAGCGCGTTACGCTGTTGCGATGACGCCGGCATTGGCCGCGCTTGTGGATCGATCCGATCCCCGTGATCCCATTGCCTTGCAGTTTGTGCCTGATATCCGAGAGCTGAATGTCACGCCTGAAGAGCGCGAAGACCCGATCGGCGATCACGCACACAGCCCGGTGACGGGGATCGTGCATCGCCATCGCGACCGTGTGCTGTTCAAGCCGGTGTCGGTGTGTCCGGTCTATTGCCGGTTTTGTTTCAGACGCGAAATGGTCGGTCCGGACAAGGATGGCGTTCTGTCCGTATCCGAAATGAACGCCGCGCTGGGCTATATCCGTGACCATGACGAGATCTGGGAGGTGATCCTGACAGGGGGTGATCCGCTGATGATGTCACCTCGCCGGATTGCCGAAATCACCGATGCCATCGGGGTCATTTCGCATGTGAAAGTGATCCGCTGGCACACGCGCATGCCCGTTGCAGATCCGCAACGACTGAGTGATGAGGTCTGCGCGGCGCTGGCCAGCCGTCATGGCAAGGCGGTTTATGTTGCGGCCCATGTGAACCATGCGCGCGAATTGTCAGAGGCTGCGCGCACTGCATTTGCGCGTCTGGCCGGTCACGGGATCGGCCTGTTATCGCAAAGCGTGTTGCTGGCCGGGGTGAATGATAACCTCGAGGCGCTGGCCGATCTGATGCGCGCATTGGTAAGTGCGGGGGTAAAGCCCTATTACCTGCATCACACCGACCTCGCGCCGGGCACATCGCATTTTCGGGTGTCCGTCGCGCGCGGTCAGGCGCTCATGCAGGCGCTGCGGGACAATGTGTCGGGCCTTTGCGTTCCGACCTATGTAATCGACATTCCCGGGGGAGTGTCCAAGGCCAATGCCGCCTTGCCGGATGTGCAGGTGGATGAGGCTGGTTTGAGCTTGCGCGGGCGGGACGGGATCTGGCGCGACTACGCGGTTGATTGATTGGTGGCTGGCGTCAGGTGCCCAGATCGGCGCGGCGTGTGGCCATAAGTTTGGTCAAGAAGTCCGAGACCGCACGGATACGGCTGATCTCGGCGACATCCTCATGCACGACCAGCCAGAATGAGCGCGTGACCTCGACATGATCGGGCAGGACAGGGACCAGTTCCTGATATCTGTTGGCAAGGAATTGCGGCAGGATGGCCACGCCTGCGCCTGAGCGCGTCATTTCCTGTTGGGCAATGATCGAGGGGCTGGACAGGAAGGGCACCAGGCCCGGTGAGATCTCGTCATAATAGCGCAGCTGCGGGGAATAGATCATCTCATCCATATATCCGATCAGGACGTGCTCGGAGAGGTCTTCCACCCGGGTGATGGGTGCTTTGTCGGCAAGATATTTTTCAGTGCTGTAGAGGCGCAGGACATAATCGGTCAGCTTGCGCAGCTTGAGGCGGCCCGATGTCGGCCGAGCCAGCATGATCGACATGTCGGCTTCGCGCCGGGATACATTGGCAAAGCCCGACATGGCGATGAGGTCGAGGCTGATACCGGGATAGGCGCGAGTGAAATCGCTGACAGCGGGGGCGATCAGCGCAGTGCCCAGGCCCTCGGTGACGCCCAGCCGCACCCGCCCCGAGATCTGCTGGTCGCGCATTTCGGCCACGCGGGTGATGTCGAACATGGTCTGTTCGGCCAGTTCGGCACGCTGGGCGATCTCCTGGCCTTCCGGTGTGAGAATGTGGCCGCGGCGTGTGCGATCAAAAAGGCGCAGGGACAGATCCGTTTCCAGTCGGCGCAGGCGACGGCTCAGCGTGGTGGCATCCTGGCCCAGCTGTTCGGCGGCATCTGTCAGCTTGGGTGTGCGGCTGACCTGGAGCAGGAGTTTGAGATCATCCCAGTTCATGTTTTCATCTGCAAATATGAGGATAAGATCAGCATTTTTATCTATAGACCTGACAAAATGCCAGATATAAAGTCCGCGCCGAGTAGAATATTGCGTGAAAAGCCTTCAGATCGCTCTTTTCTCGCAGCGTTCGAATTACGAATTGTTCAGGAATACTGGACGAACTGGACATGATCGATTGCGACGTCTGACGCGTCGAGCCTGTTGATCCTCCGGTCAGAGCGCATGTCAGGCGGTCTCGTCCAGATCGAGAAAAGCAGCGCGGGCATATCAATGTCCGGCATAAACCACAGGGAGACTCAAACGTGGGAACTCAAACAGATCCTCAGCTCACCGAAGCCCAGATTGCCGCGAAAGAAGAGATTGCAGCACTTGTGGCGCGCTCCCGTGCAGCGCAGGCGCAGATCGAGAACTACACCCAGGAACAGGTTGATGAACTTATCCGCGCCATGGTCTGGTGCGTGGCCAAGCCGGGCGTGTCCGACGAGATTGCCAAGTTCACTGTCGAGGAAACCCAGCTGGGCAATTACCAGGGCAAGTTCCTGAAGATCGACCGCAAGACCCGCGCGACCCTTTATGACATTATCGACGACAAATCCGTCGGCATCATCGAGGAAGACCCAGAGCGCGCAATCGTCAAGATCGCCAAGCCGGTGGGTGTGATCGGTGCGCTGGCCCCGACGACGAACCCTGAAGCCACACCCGTGATCAAGGCGATCCACTCGGTGAAGGGCCGCAACTCCATCATCGTCGCCCCGCACCCGCGTGCGAAGCTGACCAACAAGATGATCTGCGACAAGATGCGTGCAGCAATTGTCGCCATGGGTGCGCCTGCTGACCTCGTGATCAGCATCGACACGCCTAGCATGGAAAAAACCGAAGAACTGCTCAAGCAGTGTGACCGCATCCTCGCAACAGGTGGTGCGGCGATGGTCAAGACCGCCTATTCCAGCGGAACGCCTGCGCTGGGTGTGGGTGCCGGTAACGCGGTTATCACGGTTGATGAGAGCGCTGACCTTGATGATGCAGCTGAAAAGATCCGCCTGTCCAAAACGCTCGACCTTGCTGCCTCCTGTTCATCCGACAATGCGGTGATCCTGGTGGACGCCATCTATGACGAGATGCTGGCCAAGCTGGTCGCCAAGGGCGGCAAGGTGGTCACTGCAGATGAACGCCAGAAGCTTCAGGACGTGATCTGGAAGGATGGCCACATCAACTCCGCCATCGTGGCGCAGACGGCACAGAAGATCGCAGAGATTGCAGGCTTTTCCGTTGCCGATGAGGTTCAGTTCTTCATCGTTCCGGAAACCGGCTATGGTCCTGACTACCCGTTCTCCGGCGAGAAGATGTCTGTCACAATGGCGCTCTACCGCGCCAAGGACATTGACGAAGCCATTGCGCTGACCAACAACATCCAGGCCTATCAGGGCCAGGGCCACTCCTGCGGTATCTACTCCAACAATGATGCCAACATCATGAAGCTGGCCAATGCGACCAAGACATCGCGTGTCATGGTCAACCAGCCTCAGGCTCCATCCAACAGTGGTAACCTCTGGAACGGCATGCGCCAGACCTTCTCTCTGGGCTGTGGCTCCTGGGGTGGTAACGGCACCAACAACAACATTTCATGGCGTGACCTGATCAACGAGACCTGGGTCTCCAAGCCGCTGGCAAAGACCAAGGCCCTGCCTTCGGATGAAGTGCTGTTTGGCGATGTTGTCCAGAAGCTGGAAAAAGCCGGCATCTGACGGCGGTGAGCTGCCGATTATCAGGCTGATCTGCGATCTTGCCCCGAGACGCCCCTTTGTGAGTGTTCGGGGCAAGATCATGAGAATGGCCTGCTTTACGACAGGTGGCTTTTGCGAACACAATGCGCACAACTGCGCACAACTGCGCACTATCCTTTTCAACAGACACTGAACGGTTGTGATGATGAGCAATTATTCGACGATTACAATGGAACGCCGAGGCCGGATCGCTCTGGTGACACTGAACCGCCCCGATAGCCTGAACGCGCTGAACCAGGAGGTGATGTCGGAAGTCGCCGATGTGTTTGCCAGGATCGATCAGGACAAGGAGATTGCTGTCTCCGTGCTGACCGGGGCCGGGCGCGCCTTCGCCGCCGGGGCCGACATCAAGGAAATGCAGCCGCAATCATTCTCCGACATGTATCTCAATGACTATTTTGCCGGATGGGACCGTTTCGCGGCCTGTCGCAAGCCGGTGATTGCTGCGGTCAATGGTTTCGCACTGGGTGGTGGCTGTGAGCTGGCCATGATGTGTGATGTGATAATTGCATCGGAAAAGGCCAAGTTCGGCCAGCCTGAGATCAAGCTGGGCGTGACGCCGGGCATGGGTGGTTCGATCCGCCTGACCAAGGCGATCGGCAAGGCCAAGGCGATGGATCTGGTGTTGACCGGCCGCATGATCGACGCCGCAGAAGCCGACCGTATCGGCCTTGTCGCACGCGTACTTCCGCAGGAAGGCTATCTGGATGAGGTCATGAAGGTGGCCGAGGAAATGGCGGCATTCTCCATTCCGTCTCTGATGGCGGCCAAGGAAATGGTTGCCCGCTCGCTGGAATTGTCCACAACGGAAGGCGTCAAGTTCGAGCGTCGCCTGTTCATGGGCCTGTTTGCGACACAGGACCAGAAAGAGGGCATGCAGGCATTCGTCGAGAAGCGCCCGCCCAATTTCAAGGATAGCTGACCTGACATGTGAAGCGGGCGCGAGCCGGACCTGTTTGCGCCCCTCACGAACGACAATTGGATAGAACCGATATGACCACACTCACCGAAGAACAGGGCATGATCATCGACATGGCGTCGAAGTTCACCGATGACGTGCTTCGCCCCGGCGCTGCGGGCTGGGAGGCTGCACACAGCCTTGACCGCGAGGTCCTGCAATCACTTGGGGAGCTGGGCTTTGGTGGGATCTATGTGTCAGAGGATGTCGGTGGGTCGGCGTTGAGCCGTCTGGATGCCGTGCTGATCTTCGAGCAATTGTCCAAGGGATGCGTATCGCACGCGACCTTCCTGTCGATCCACAATATGTGTGCGGCGATGATCGACAAGTTTGGTTCCGATGAGCTGCGCAAGAAATTCCTGCCAGACATGACCACCTGTCAGACCATTGCCTCCTATTGCCTGACCGAGCCCAATGCCGGCTCGGATGCTGCCAGCCTGAGCACCAAGGCCGTGCGCGATGGTGATGACTATGTGCTCAATGGCTCCAAGGTGTTCATTTCCGGGGGTGGCTATTCGGATATCTATGTCGTGATGGCACGCACCGCTGATACGGGTGCGCGGGGCATATCCACCTTCATCGTGGAAAAGGATGCGCCGGGGCTTTCCTTCGGCAAGAACGAGGAAAAGATGGGCTGGCGGGCCCAGCCGACGGCGATGGTGATGTTTGACGATTGCCGCATTCCCGCTTCCAACCGCGTGGGTGATGAAGGTTCTGGCTTCAAATATGCGATGGCGGGCCTTGATGGCGGGCGGTTGAACATTTCCGCCGGATCGCTGGGTGGCGCGCAGGAAGCGCTGGACCGGGCGGTCAACTATGCCAAGGATCGCAAGCAGTTTGGCCAGGCAATAGCCGATTTCCAGGCGACCCAGTTCAAGCTGGCCGACATGGAAATCGATCTTCAGGCCGCTCGCAGCTATCTATACAGCGCGGCGAGCAAGCTGGATGCTGGCGCACATGATGCCACTCAGGCCTGTGCCGGGGCCAAGCGTTTCGTGACCGATACCGGGTTTCGTGTGGCCAATGATGCGCTGCAGATCCATGGCGGTTACGGCTATCTTTCCGAATATGAAGTCGAGCGGATCGTGCGTGACCTTCGGGTGCACCAGATCCTTGAAGGCACGAACGAGATCATGCGCGTCATCGTCTCGCGCGCATTACTCACGAAATAACAGACGCCTCAGGAGGACCGACCATGACCGACAACGCTCCCGTCATCGCCCGTATCGAAGGCCGCGCCGGACGCCTGACACTCAACAAGCCCAAGGCACTGCATGCGCTGGATCGCGACATGTGCGAGATCATGACCAATGCGCTGGTCGGATGGGCCAATGATGATGCCGTAGACCTGGTGATCGTCGATCACGCCGAAGGTACACGCGGCTTTTGTGCCGGGGGTGACATCAAGCTCCTCTCCGACAGCGGCAAGAAAGATGGCGTGGAAGGCCGGGCTTTCTTCGCTGAGGAATACCGCCTCAACACGCTGATCCACAATTACAAGAAGCCCTATATCTCGTTTCTTGACGGGGTGACCATGGGCGGTGGTGTGGGCATTTCCGTTCACGGATCGCACCGTATCGCCACGCCGAACACGACATTCGCCATGCCCGAAAGCGGCATTGGCCTGTTCCCTGATGTGGGTGGCGGCTGGTTTCTGCCGCGTCTTGATGGTGAGCTGGGCATGTGGCTGGCGCTGACTGGCGCGCGGCTGAAGGGCGAGGATGTTCTGGCTGCCGGTGTGGCGACGCATTTTGCACCGGCCGACAGCCTTGAGGCACTCAAATCAAAACTGAGCACTGAAGGTGTTGGCGCTCTGGAAGGGCTGCAGACCTCCGCGAAGGGCGGGTTTGAACAATATCGGGCGATCATCGACAGCTGTTTCAGCAAGGACAGTGTCGAGGAGATCATTGCAGCGCTTGAGGCGGATGGCAGCGAGTGGGCGAACAAGCAGCTTGCCGCCCTTGCCACCAAGTCACCGACGACAATGAAGGTGGCGCTTCGCCAGCTGCGTGCGGGCGGGCAGATGAAGACCTTCGAGGACAATATGCGCATGGAATACCGCATCGGCTCCCGCATCGTGGTCAGCCATGATTTCATCGAGGGTGTGCGTGCGGTTGTTGTCGAGAAGGACAATGCGCCCAAATGGTCACCGGCCGAACTGTCTGGCGTCACCGAGGCGGCGCTGGATGCGATCTTTGCGCCGGTCGATGAAGAACTGACATTTCTGGACGTATGAGCCGGACAGCGGGCCGGTGATGGCCCGCATCCGGGCAGGATAGATATTCGGCAATCAGTCCTCATTCCGGCAGGAGCCGGAAGGGACAAAAGGCAAATTGGAGGAAGTCATGGCGAAGATAGCGTTCATCGGTCTTGGAAACATGGGCGGCGGCATGTGCGCCAATCTTGCCAGGGCCGGGCATGAGGTAAGGGCATTTGACCTGTCAGCCGATGCGATTGCAAAGGTGGAGAAAGCAGGTGCCAAGGGTGCTTCCTCTGTGGCTGAAGCCGTGAAGGATGTGGATGCCGTGGTGTCCATGCTGCCAGCTGGCAAGCATGTGCGCGGTGTCTATCTGGGTGATGATGGTGTGTCCGCCAATGCACCCAAATCTGCTGTGTTTCTGGAATGCTCGACCATTGCCGTGGAAGACGCGCGATCAATCTCCGCCGATCTCAAGGCGCTGGGTTTCGACATGGTCGATGCGCCGGTTTCTGGCGGAACAGCTGCGGCCGAAGGTGGCACGCTGACCTTCATGGTCGGCGGTGAAGAGCAGGCCTTCGAGCGTGCCAAGCCTTATCTGGAAATCATGGGCAGCAATATCTTCCATGCCGGTGCCAATGGGAATGGACAGGTCGCCAAGATCGCCAACAACATGCTGCTGGGGATCTCCATGATCGGCACATGCGAGGCCTTCAACCTTGCCGAGAAGCTGGGCCTGGATGCGCAGACATTCTTTGATATCTCTTCGAAAGCCTCGGGCCAGAACTGGTCGATGACATCCTATTGTCCGTCGCCAGGTCCTGTGCCGACATCGCCTGCAAACAATGACTATAAGCCCGGTTTCGCAGTGGCGATGATGCTCAAGGATATGCGTCTGGCGAAGGGTGCGGCGGATAGTGCAGGCGCTCTGACACCGCTGGGTGATGATGCTTTGGAATTCTACACCAAGCTGGATGAAGACGGTTTTGGCGGGCTGGACTTTTCCAGTGTGATGAAGCGTCTGAAGGGCGAAATCTGAGTTTCGTCGACGGCTGTTTGACAAGAAAGCGTCGGATCGAAAGGTCCGGCGCTTTTTCCATGAATAGCCACGGATAGAGGCTATGCTCACTGTTTCGTGAGACTGCAAGAAATTACATGCGAATGGTTTGCATTCTCGGGGGCTGGTGCTAGGGTCCGTCCAATTCAATGGCCCGGTTGACCACACATTCATGAATTCTCGAACTGCCCAGATTGAACGCACTGACGTGCCTGCTCCTGCGACACCCATGCGTGCACGCAAGGCTGCGAAGAATTTCTGGAAGAAACAAGCGCGGATCTGGCACTGGATCTCCGGCGCAGTATGCCTTGTCGGCATGGTGCTGTTCGCGGTCACAGGTATCACGCTCAATCACGCGGGCGATATTCCGGCAGAGCCCGTGACGCGTAGCGTTGAAGCGCAATTGCCCGATGAAATGATATCAATTCTTGCCACGCAACCGGAGGAGGGGATGACCGGTGCCCTGCCACCGGAGATCATCCGCCAATTGCGCCGTGATCCGGGCGTGAATGTATCGGGCCGCGCTGCGGAATGGACTGATGTGGATGTCTATGTGGGCCTGCCACGACCGGGTGGTGATGGCTGGCTGGCGATCGACCGCGAGACCGGGCTGGTGGAATATGAGCACACATCGCGCGGGGCGATCTCCTATCTCAATGATCTTCACAAGGGGCGGGACACGGGACCAGCATGGGCGCTGTTTCTCGATGTGTTTTCCGTCGCGACAATATTCTTCTGCCTGACCGGGCTGTGGTTGTTGCAGATTCATTCGGCCAAGCGAGCGATCACCTGGCCCCTTACTCTGATCGGTGTCGCGATACCGGTCGTTGTGCTTGTCCTGTTTGTTCACTGACGAGGTTATTCATGCGTGCAATCCTTCAACTTGCTGGTTTCAGCGCTCTTGCCGGCACGCTGGCCGGGCCATTGGCTGGCGTGGCGTCAGCTGAGGAACTGGCTGTTTCGGTGGAGCTGCCGAAGATCAGTGTTGCAGAATATCACAAGCCATATGTGGCGGTGTGGATCGCCCGGGCGGATCATTCCGTGGCGGCAAACCTGGCAGTCTGGTATCAGCAGGAGGATGGCCCAGAAGGCAAGGGCGAGACTTGGCTGAAGGATATGCGCCAGTGGTGGCGTCGGTCGGGTCGTAATCTGGAAATGCCGGTTGACGGTGTATCCGGGCCAACCCGTTCACCAGGTCAGCACCTTGTCACCTTTGATGATGAGGGCCTGCTCAAGGACCTGCCCGCCGGAGACTATGTGTTGCATGTCGAAGCTGCGCGTGAAGTTGGCGGACGTGAGCTTGTGAAGATTCCATTCGCCTGGGGCTCGGATGCCCCTTCCACTCAAACGCTGTCTGGCGAAACCGAGCTGGGAACCGTGTCCCTGACGCTCAAGCCATGATGATTTCAAATGCCAAGGAGCCAGCCATGAAAGCTGTTCGTTATCTTCTCGCCGGTGCTGCTGCCATTGTCGCGCTCGCCGGTCCTGCGCAGGCACATCGCATGTGGATCCTGCCGTCCACCTTTACCCTGTCCGGTGAGGAGCAGTGGGTGACGGTGGATGGTGCTGTGTCCAATGACCTGTTCTTTCCCAACCATGTGCCGCTGCGCCTGGACAATATGGTTGTCACCGCACCCGATGGTGTGTCGAGCCCGGTTGAAGGTGGTTGGACGGGCAAGTTTCGCTCAGCTTTCGATGTGAAACTGGACAAGCAGGGCACATGGAAGATCGGTGAAGCCGGTGCCTCCTATTTTGCTCGCTGGGAAGAAGATGGCGAACCGCGTCGCAAGCGGGGCTCCCTGGCTGATCTGGAAGCAGACGGTCTGATCGGCAAGCCGGGTGTGGAGGTGATGCAGGCCTCGCGGCGTGTTGAAACCTTCGTGACACTTGGCGCACCGTCGGTCGATGCACTGGCTCCAACAGGTCAGGGGCTGGAACTGGTGCCTGTTACGCACCCCAATGATGTCTATGCCGAAGAGCCAGCCTTTTTCCGCTTCGTCCTGGATGGCGAACCTGCTGTCGGTCTTGAGGTGAAGATCTCCAAGGGGCAGGACCGTTACCGCGATGATCAGGGGCTGGTCGAGCTAGTCTCCGACGAGAATGGCGAAGTGTCGTTCACATTGGAAGAACCCGGCCGTTATTGGTTGTCATCCAGCGTTGATGGCACGGCCGAACTGAACGGCATGCAGATCAAGGCGATGAATGGCTATGTCGCCACATTCGAAGTGCTTGCACCCTGAGTGAACCGATTGTTCTCGTCCCTCCGGGGCTGTTGGCGACACAGCTGGTGGGGCCCGTTGAACATGACATTCTGAACCTGACCGGAGAGACCATGGGCACCACATGGTCTCTTCGCGCTCATGCCGATCGCGGCAGGGCAGATGAGGTGCGGGCGGTGGTGGAGACAGTGTTCTCCGCCATCATCTCGCAGCTGAGCACCTGGCTGCCCGACAGTTTCATCAGTCGTTTCAATCGCGCCGCACCGGGCGAGATATTTGTTCCACCGGATCATTTCAGCACAGTCTGGGCGCGTGCGGTCCAGATCGCCAATGCCTCGGGTGGGGCGTTTGACCCCTGCCACGGGGCGCAGGTGCGTGCGCGAGGGTTCGGACCTGAGGGGGAGGGGCTGGCAGTGTTCTCAGAGCGCCATTGCTGGAACGATGATCCGATCAGCCTGGATGACGGACGTATTCGCCAGCCGGGCGGCATTGAGCTGGACCTGTCTGCAATTGCCAAGGGCCATGGCGTCGATCAGATGGGCTGGGCACTGGAGCAGATCGGCATATCCTCTTTTCTGGCGGAGATAGGCGGGGAGTTTACCGGTAGTGGTGTTCGCGCGGATCTCGCACCGTGGTGGGTAGAGCTGGAGCGGCCGGTGTCAGCTGCGCCGCATGTCCGGATCGCCTTGTGTGACTGCGCGCTAGCGACCAGTGGGGGGCTGCATAAATATACAGATCGTCATACCCATATCATCCGTGATCAGGACGACACACCTGCGCGAAATCTACACTCATGCGTCAGCGTTCTGGCCGATGACTGTATGTCGGCAGATGGCTGGGCTACGGCCCTGTTTGCCGCGGGTGAGGCTGCAATCAAAATCTCTCAAGATAATGATATTGTTGCATTATTTACAGATATGCAGGGCAATGTGACGATGAGTGATGCCGCGCGGTCCTGGCTGGACTAGAGGCATTTTCCTGTCGGCCACCATAATGCCTCAGACAATTGCAGTTGACAGTCATTTGCAACAAATCCTATTCCCCTCATGCAATTGCATACCATTCTCATAAGGGGACATTCATGTCAGTATCCATTGGGCGCAGCTGTTTCGGACTTGTTGCCGTATCAGCCCTCATGACCGGCCTGACCGTAGCTCAGGCCCAGGACGCTGCAGACGCTGAATCCGTTCAGGACACGGTTGTTGTCTGGGGAACGGCAGTCACGTCCAACTCACTCTATCTTGGCGAAGGCGAGATCGAGCTGAAGCAGGCCGACCATCTATCCGACCTGCTGCGCACTGTGCCGGGCGTTGATATTGGCGGTACGCATTCAGTCAATTCGCGCATCAATATCCGTGGTCTCGATGACCGCAATCTCAATGTCTATATCGATGGCGCATTGCAGACCAACTATCTCTATCACCACATGGGCAATCTGCTGATCAATGCGGATATCCTGGAATCCGCAGATGTTCAGCTGGGTGCGAACACCGTTACTCATGGCGGCATTGGCGGGTCGGTCCGCTTCGACACCAAGGATGCTGCAGATCTGCTCGCCGATGGCCGGATGTTCGGTGGCCGTCTGATGGCGTCCTATAATGACAATGCGCAGACCGGCTTTTCCGGTACCGGCTATGGACGCTTTGCAGATCGTGCGGATGTATTTGTCTATTTCAACAGGGTCGACCGTGACAATTTCGAGGATGGCTCAGGCCGTGAGACCATCGGGTCCGATGGCACGACCGATAACTGGCTGGGCAAGATCGGTTTTGACATCACCGAGAACCAGCGCATCGAGCTGAGCTATGACCGTCTGGAAGATTCAGGCGACTATACACAGCGTCCGGATATGGGCGTGCTGACCAATACCGCGATTACCGGCGATATCCTGATCCCGACCGAATATACCCGTGAAACGGTCAACCTGTCCTATGGGCTGGATCTGGGTGATGCATTCAATCTGAGTGCCACTTACTACATGAACGCCATGTCGCTTTGGCGCGATGAAACCAGCCCACTCATTCCGCGCAGCGCGCTGGTCAAGCGTGAAGCAGAGGCGGACAATCAGGGTGTTAACCTGCTTGCGATTTCGCGACTTGAGACCGGGACGGTCTCACACACACTTAAATATGGTGTGGAATATTTCGATCAGGAGCTGGCCTATCACCCTGACCTGGAGGCGGGGACCGCGCCTGTTGAACAGGAAGCGACCAGTCTTGGCATTTTCCTGGAAGACGAAATCGGCTTTGCCGACCGCCTGTTCATCCGTCCGGGTGTGCGCTTCAACGATTATGAAGTGACCTATCTGGCCACGGGTGAAAGCGGCTCCTGGGACGAGATCACCTATGGGCTTGGCGGTGAGTTCATTATCGTTCCCGGCCTCAGCGCTGTTGCCAGCTATACTGAACTGTTCAAGGGCCCGGAGCTGGCCGAACCATTTGGTGGGGCAAGTGCGGCGATCAAGATCGTGAATCCTGATCTTGAGCCTCAGACTGGTGACAATGTGGAATTCGGCCTGCGCTATGCCAATGAAATCGCCGGAGCACGGATCACCGCCGGTGCCAATTGGTTCGAGACAACGCTGGACAATTACATCGCGGAAACATCCGCTGGTGGTGCTGCATTCGATGCCAATATCGGCACTGCATCGATCAATGGCTTTGAAGCCAGCCTTGGCTGGGGCTTTGGCGAACTTGACCTGCTGGCGACCTGGTCAACGGCGGATTTCGACGCCAGCGAGCTGGACCTGTCTTCGGTCTCAACCGAGAGCATTCGTGAGATCGGCGACCAGCTGGGCCTTCAGGCCACGCATTTTTATGAACCCTGGAATCTGACAACCAATTGGAACCTCCAGCAGGTCATGGACAAGACGACCTCTACTGGTGAACTCAAGCCGGGTTATAGCGTGAACAATATCTCGCTGCGCCTGGATGATCTGGCAGGCTGGACAGGATTGTCGCTGACGGGTGGCGTAGATAATCTGTTTGACGAAGCTTATACCTCGCACGCCTCGCGGACGGGTGAGAGCTTCCACCCGGTCTTTGGTCCGCTTGTGCTTTATGATGTCGAGCCTGGCCGCAATGTGAAGGTGACACTGTCCAAGGTCTTCTGATCAGACCTGACGTGACTCAAATTTCCAGCCCCGCATTTTCAATGAAAGTGCGGGGCTGGTTTGTTTCTGGCGTTCTAGAACCAGCTGCGCAGGCCGATCACCCAGACGGTCTGGTCCATGTCTTCGCCGGCCAGATCGAGAAGATCTGACGTGCTGCCCAGCGCGCTGTGATATTCCACGCCGATATAGGGCGCAAATTCACGCCTGATCTCATAGCGAAGACGCAGGCCCGCCTCGATATTGGTAAAGCCTGATCCAAGCGAGCGCTCGGGGATATCCTGTGCAGCGAGGCTCAGTTCGGCGCGCGGTTGCAGGATCAGGCGCTGGGTGAGGAACAGCTCATATTCTGCTTCGAAATCGGCTGTAAGATCGCCTTCCTCACTGAGATAGGCTGCACCGCTGACCTCGAACCAATAGGGGGCGAGGCCCTGAAAACCGAGCACGGCATGGGCCAGTCCATCAGGTTCAATGTCATAACGAAGGCCCGCCTGCGCATCAAAATAGGTGGAGATGGCGCGCGACCACAGAAGCTGGATTTCGGCGTCCTCGAATTCTTCATGGTCAAATGAATATTCGCCTTCCGTGGTGAGCATCAGACGGTTGATATCGCCGCCATAGGAGGCGGCACCGTCCCAGACGCCCAGCTCCCCATCATCGGAAAACTGGATTTCGGCGCGATCCATCATGATCATGCCATAGCTGTCATTGCCATGATGGTGGAGCACATGGGCGCGCGATGCGGCCATCTCCTCAGGGCCAAAATAGGCGTCCGCCTGCGACCAGGGTGCGTCGGTCGTGCCCTGATGGTGATGCGTGTGTGAGGGGTCCTGCGCGAGGGCGGGTGAGGCGATACCGAGGGCTGCAAGCGCGCCGCCGGTGAGCAGAAGCTGGCTGAATTTCGTCATCATCTGGCCTCCCCATGCGTGGAATGGTCCATCTGGCTGTGATCCATGTCGCCGTGCTTCATGTTGCCGGGCTTCATGCCGTCATGATGGGAACCGTGATCCATCTTCGTGTGATCCATGGAATGATGGTCCGAAGGTGGTGGCTGTTCAGGCGCGGTGTGCATGTTGTGGTCGTTCATGCCGCTGCCGTCTTCATGGTCCATGTCCTCATGGTTCATGGTATCATGCGTCATCCGGTCATGGCTCATCTTGCCATCTGCCATGTGTTCGGCATGCATGCGCTCGGTTGCGGCCCGCGCAGCGCGCTCAGGATCCGGCAGGACGGAGACGACCTGCATCATACCGGCATGCATGTGATAGAGCAGGTGACAGTGAAACGCCCAGTCGCCAACATGATCGGCTGAGACATCGAATGACAGTTTCTCCGCGGGCTTGACGATAACGGTGTGCTTGCGCGGGGCATGATCGCCACCGCCATTGACCAGATCGAAGAACATGCCGTGCAGGTGAATGGGGTGGGGCATCATGGTGTTGTTGACCAGCGTCACCCGCAGGCGCTCGCCTTCATGGAAGGTGATGGGGGCGGTGACTTCGGAAAACTTCACCCCGTCAAAGGACCACATATAGCGCTCCATGTTGGAGGTGAGGTGGATTTCAACTTCGCGTTGGGGAGCGCGCAGATCCAGATTGCGGGTGAGGCTGCGCAATTGCGAATAGCGCAAGACGCGATGACTGACATCTTCAAGCCCAATGCCCGGTTCATCCAGGCGACTCATCGGCATCATGGCAATATTGGCAATGCCGGGGCCTTTGGTGAAGTGTGGTTTTTCAACCGGCCAGTCAGCCTCGGATGTGCCGTGATCCATGCCGGACATGTCATGGCCCATTGCCGCGTGGTCCATGGTGGAATGATCCATGTCACCGTGGTCCATCTGCATGTCGCCGCCAGACATGGACCCGTGATCCATGCCCATATCCTTCATGGTCAGGGTGGGCACGGCGCGCAATGGCGGGGCTTCCGCACGCATGCCGGGGCGCGGGCCGAATGTCGCGACGGCCTGACCGGACCGGTCAATGCTCTCGGCGACGAAGGCATAGGCGCGCTGCTCTTTGGGTTCGATAATCACATCATAGGTTTCAGCGACACCCATCTGGAATTCATCCACTTCAAGCGGCTGTACGTTGAGGCCGTCAGAGGCGACGATGGTCATGGGAAGGCCAGGCATGCGCACATTGAAAAGGGTCATGGCCGAGGCGTTGATGATGCGCAGGCGCACGCGCTCGCCCGGATTGAACACGCCATTCCAGTTGTCAGAGGTGGCGTGGCCATTGATGAGGTAATGATAGGTTTCACCCGTCACATCGGCGATATCGCGCGGGGACATGCGCATCTGGCCCCACATGGCGCGATCGGACCATGCTGTACCCAGCCCATTGGCTTTGGCGTCGGCCAGGAAGTCCGGTAATGTGCGCTTGTTATAGTTCAGCGTGTCGCTGGCTTTTTTCAGTTCGGCAAAGATCCGGTAGGGGCTGGTAAAGCTCCAGTCCGACAGCACCAGCACATATTCGCGGTCAAAGCTGACGGGATCTGCGTCCTTCGGGTCGATGATGATTGGCCCGTAATGGCCCTGTTGTTCCTGAAGGCCGGAATGGGAGTGATACCAGTAAGTGCCTGATTGCGGGACGGCATATTTATAGGTGAAGGTCTGTCCCGGACGGATGCCGGGGAAGGTGACACCCGGAACGCCGTCCATCTGGAAAGGCACGAGCAGGCCATGCCAGTGGATCGAGGTGTCTTCATCCAGCCCATTGGTGACATTGAGCGTGATCTCCTCGCCTTCACGAAAGCGGATCAGGGGCGCAGGCAGCGTGCCATTGACGCCGACGGCCTTGCCTGTGCGCCCGCCAATGGTGACGGGGAACGTGTCGACTACCAGGTCGAAGGCCGAGGCGGTTACGGGCGAGACACCCATATTGCCGTCACTGGCAGAGCGTGCCCAGGCGGGCAGCAGGCAGGACAGGGATGTGAACATTGCGCCTTGCGCGGTGGAGTGCAGGAACTGACGCCGGGAAAACATGGGCGAACCTCAAACAGACTGTTGGAACCAGAAAGACAGCAGGCAGCCGCACCCGGAAGGGGTGGCTGTGCATGCGCTCGTGGATCAGCGTCAATTGAGGAGGCGGGTTTTCAGCGTGATGGGCGTAGGTCGGGGTGGTCCCTGCGCCAGTTGCAAGGGTATGGGCTGCGGTGCGGCATGGGTCGGCACATTTATTTCAGCGGGGCGGGGTGCATCCGGCAGGGCGGTGGCCTGCGCCGTGATCGCGTCAGGTCCATCCACGCTGGCAAGGGTGGCGTGGGCCAGATCAAGATCGCAATGCGGGCAGGGCTTCTCATCTGGAGCAGGGGGCTCGTCGCAATGACCCGCGTGCTGAGCGGTTGCACTGTCAGCTTGTGGTGCGGTCCAGTCGGTCAGGCTGTCATGACCGGCACAGGCACAGATCGCCTGCTGCGTCCCGACAATCAGGACCAGCATGGCCACCAGCAAATGTTTGATCTTCGAAAACTTCATGCACCGGACGCCTGAAACCCAGACCTTACATCGCACCATACATCCGCGGCTGCAATGCCTGTCACCAGCAAGTGAACTGGCGCACTCCCACCAATTTGATTTGAACCAGTTGTGGTACGAGCTGGAGGTGTGGGAAATGCGTTTGTCGAGATAAATTCTGTCGAAAATAAACTTCTGTTATCCCTATAGCTCCTCTGCATATAGCGACCTAATATGGCATAGACTGTTCATCGCGGTAGGGCCTCTATCTGGCCGACTGTAGGTCTAGGGGATGACAATATGGCGCTTGACCACGACTTGGCCGGGATATTTTTTGCTGATGACTATGTGATCTGGGGTACTGCAAAAGCGCTTGATCGTGCTGTGGGCTTTCCCGATATGGCGCTCGAATGTTTTCCAGATTTTGTAAATTTAACTTCGCCCCGCGAACCGCATTCACGCGCAAGACGCTTTGAGGCCTCTTCAGCGCCTTTGGCAGACCTTGGAACGGCTTTGGATCAGATGTCGAAAGAGATCGACCTGCAGAATATCGGGGCGATAACAACGGCCAGTATCGGTCCATTTGAAGACGGAAAGTCAGGGTTGGTGGAAGGCGGAAGGATTATAAAAGGAGCAAGGCGAGAGGGATGGGATCAGGGCATTGATCTTTACGGCGCTGTAAAAAGCGAGTTCGAGAGGCGAATAGGAAGCGTGCCCACAATCCGATGCCTGGGAGATACAGAGGCGCATGTGTTGGGCGAACACTATTTGTTTCGACGCTCGAACAGCGCTCTGGCGCAGAACAAGCGCAACGCGAAACAGATGGGAAGAGATACCGTAGCCTATCTGATGTTGGATGAGGGCGTCGGCGGTGCCGTCTTTCAAAGAGGATTGTTCGTACGGGGAGAAGCGTCACTTGAGCTGGGACATATGCCTGTTTATCACCGTGACAACAGACTGAAGCCAGCACCCTGCTTTTCGCACAAATATTCATGTCTGGAGGGTACCATCGGATTGCCTAACTTGAGAACGAGTTGGGGTATGGACTCTGATGAGATCGCTAAACTGGAATATGAACATGATCTCGTTCAGTCCATTGCGTTCTATATCGGCCAAGCGGTCTTCCAGTTGTCCGTCTTTTATGCGCCTACGGTCATCCTTCTGGGGGGCCGGGTAATGGATCATCCGGACTTACTAGAAATGGTTCAGGTATGTTATGAGCTGATAGCGTCAAACTCCTTTGACGAAGAAGAAAGAGTGTCGCTGTTTCCGAACTACGCCGCACAGTACGATACGGACGAATACATCAAGCGAAGCACTATGCCTGACACTGGTGTTCTGGGGTGCTTGTGCTGGAGCTATAACTGCCTCGACCCAGAAGGCAAAGTTGCACAATTATCTGCAAAGCGGAAATAAAAAATGGCAAGCAAGAAAAAAGAAAAAGATTTTTCTGGAAACAAAGAACAGAAAAATGGTAGTAAATTCAAATTACCTGATACGCTTTATGGAGAATATATAAGAATAGGGGGGAATTTGACGAAAAACAAAAGAATAGATTTGTTGATTTCAGAATTTGAAAAGTTGGATGATTCAGAACAAATGCTCGTAGTGGCATTTGCAGAGGCGTTACGTAATCCTGAATTACCAGAGGCCGCGAAAATCAAGTACAAGGACAGAGTTAATAAGGAGCAGGATCCCGTTTCATTTACTCGAGAACACTATGGAGATTTCTTAGGAAAAGGGCTAACTCGTGCCCATATACGAAAAATTGACTCCTCACTGTATCGTGGATTGGTCAATTGGTCTCAAAATCATGAGTTTCCATCTGATTTTGAACTTCCAACGCTCGCCGAACGAAGTGATAGTCGTATACGTGCTCTGGCTGACAATTCAACAAACGCGGAAGTGGCACTGAAACGTATTCGAAACTTGATGACCGCAGCCTTGTACCGAAATTAAATAAAAAACCGATTCGAACAGGATTTTTATTGACTTCCTCATTGGTTAAGTTACCTTAACCCTGAGGTTGGGTCGACATGGGCGGTATGCTCGGGGGCGTTCCAATCTTGATTGTAGAGTGAAAAAGCGGGGCGTCTCCGGTGGCTCATCACCACAATGCTCACACCGGAGCGCACCTTGTATCAAACGCTTGTAAGCGCCTGAATTTTCTTTCCTATCAAGAAGATTGGGCCGACGCAAGCACTCCTTCCAGAAAGGAGGGGCACTGTGCGTGTTCATCGTAACTCCCTGCGCGGACTTTGCGCAGCATCCGCCGCGACCGTCATCGCTAACTTCAACGCCTTGTCAGAGGACCAAGAGCCCGTTTCGCTGGTCCCGGTTCTTTATGAACCATGCTCAGTGGAGCTGGTCACGCCCTCGGGTAAAAACCTGAACCCCGACAACATCGTCATTAATAACTGCGCGTTGCGTGTGGCGATCCTTCAGCTTCACGCCGAGATTGCCGAACTCCTTGGAACAGAAGACTTTGGTTTGCGGGTGTCTGGTGGCTTTCGCTATCGTGACGGTAAGGTCCACCGATCAGCGTCCAACAACAGCATTGTCGATGAATCAGCTGAATACTCTCAGCACCTCGTTGACGAAGCAGCGGACATCGTGACGAAAGGAGTCCCGTTCGCCGTGATGGAAGCGGCGCGCAAAAAGACTCCTTTCGCATACGGCTACTTCAAGCTTTACGAGGATGGTCACTATCATGTGTCATTCCCGCGAACAGCGACGACGAAAACCCTGTTCGAACGCTTGAACGACCGCGGTTGAGAGTGACAGGTTCGCTTCAAGCGAGCCCATTCAGGAGAGGTCCGCTACGGCGGGCCTCTTTCTGTTTGTCGTGCGTGGGTTGGATTGAGACGAAGCGGTGCTTGAGGGATCTGGCTTCGCGCTGTTCCTGTTGCTGGATATGGTCTTTCTTCCGGTCGAGACGGGCGCGTTCGCGGGTTTGTGCAGCTCGGAGATCGTCGCGAGATATTGCGAACTGACGTTCCCGCTCGCGGTCTTGCTGGGCGTGTTTCCAGTTTATGAGCATGCCATAGCCAATCAGTTTTGAGATCATGCCGAGCGCGCCTTTCGGTTTGTCGCGATGGCGCTTGGTGAGGATGCGGGTGTCTTGCTGCCGCTGTATGCGGCGCAAGCGCGTGCGTTCCTGTTTATGCCGATCCATCATGCGCTGCTGTTCTTCGGCCAACGCCGCGCGGCGGGTTTCCGAAAGGAGGTCGGCGCGTTGTGCCATGCGGCGATATTTTCGCATCAGTTTTTGTTGGCGGGTCATGCTGATGCGATGCTGGGGCGTGATGACGGGTTCGTTCTGTACCGTGCGAATGCGTTGCTCCTCGATGGCGGCTTCTACATTCGGGAATGCCGCAGGATCGCCAAGCCGGGCTTTCACGTCCTTGGTTTTTACGCCGTTGACCTGACGGGGGAGGGCGTGGGTTGCGCCGTCCCGATCCACGACGACAAAGGCGCGTTTGTCGCCTCTGGCGATAACATAGCCATGCTGACGCATCGCCCCGTCAAAGGCGGCGCGATCCTCATGTTCCCGCCATAATGTGGTGATCGTAGTTTTCCGCTTGGCGGCAGTTTCTGGATCGCGGTTCTTTCCCTGTGAGATAGCAAGATCAAAGGCTTCAGTCTTTCGCCGTTCCTCGCGGAGCTCAAGATCAAACTCCCGGCACAACTCCTTGGCGCAGGCCTTAAGCTTGTAGCGGTCATGACTGGTCGGGATGGCTTTCAGGGTCTTGCCGTCCACCCGCGACCAAACCACATGGCAATGCTTGCGCAGCTCGCCATCGCTCTCACCGATCTTCTCATGAAAGACTACGGCACGAGGTTGTCCGGTGAGGCCGAGCTTTGCCTCAGCTGCTTCAATCGCACGCGCCCATTCCTCGGGGGTGAGGGCGCGTTGATCCGGGTCGGGGTTGATGGACAGAGAATAGAGCGGCTTTTTCGCGCGCGATTGATCTGCAATCAGCGCCCACTCCCGGAATGCTCCGTAAAGGTCGTCACTGGCTGCGCCGTGCAAGCTGTGCAGCGTGACATTTTCGTTCTCGACTGCATTGGAAAGATGCAGGGCGAGATCGACCGGACCTTTGCGCGCATTGCCTTTGAAGATCATGGCGTGCGTCCCAGTGCCGTGAAACAGGCATCGCGCACATCCATGATCTCGCGGCGCATCGCCGCGATCATCAGGATGACCTCCTCGGATGAAGCCTGATGACTGGCTGTGCTAGCCGCCTCAAACGCCTGTAGCGTATCGGACAGGCGGGCCATACAGGCCAGCACCAGCGCGATCTGCCGTCCTTCTGTTCTGGAAACGCGCCTACGCTTGGGTACAAGCGCCATATCCTCGGCCTCTCGCATATCAACAAGGCCTTGCGTTGCGGCGGTGAGCATCGCCGCATCCCGCATAAAGCTGCCCAATGATATGCGCCGCTGATCAGCGGCCTGGGTGAGGATATCCTTTTCAGGCGCGGTTAAACGAACAGATGCGGAGGCATTGCGCTGCCGGGTTTCAGAACCACTGGCCTTGGCTGGTGTCGGCTGAACCCCGTTTGTGGGTTCGGGGATATGTCCTTCGGGCATGGCGTCCTCGCATCGTTGTTCCCCGAAACCACAACAGCGACATTGCCAAATGGCGCAGCGTTTCATGATGGGCTGTTCAAGGCTCTGCTCATGCAACGCTTCCCGGGGAGGGTGTAACGGGAGGGGCCTTCCCCTCCCTCCACGAAGCGCAAAGCGCTTCGGCAAGGGCGCGGTCACACCGCGCATACCTTGCATAATGTCTACGATATCAAAATGAGCCTAGGACCCGCAATTTAATAGGGTTTTCGGATATACTATCCGGATTCGTTAGAACCCGAATTTTCTTGAATCAAAGCGTTTCGACCTGTCACCATGAATTCATGGAAACGCAAATCATACTTGCAATTTATACGGTAAGGGCGTATGGTATATGGAGATAGGAACGATCAAACATCGCGGCCTGCTAGAGCTATTCGAAACAGGACGCAGCCGACGGGTTCGGCAGGACATGATCCCGCGCATTCAAAACGTGCTCACGCGGCTGGAATTAGCCGCCGACATGGAAAGCCTGAATGCACCGCCTGGCTGGCGGGTGCATCAGCTGCGCGGAGATCGGGCCGGGGTTTGGTCGATCTCGGTCAGCGGCAATTGGCGGCTGACCTTCATTGTCGCGAACGGTGAAATATTGGAACTGGATTTAGAGGATTACCACTGATGGCGCAGACCATTGCAAAACGACCCAGAAAACGCGGATTGGCCCCGTCCCATCCGGGGGCGTTTTTGCGCGTGGAAATCTTTGACGAGCTGAACCTGAGTATCAGCGAGGTCGCGCGGCATATGGGCGTGCGTCACGCCACGCTATCGGATTTGCTGAACGAGAAATCCGCTCTCTCGCCCGAGATGGCGATGCGGTTTGAGCTGGCGTTCGGTCATTGCGGCATTGATGCGGACATGCTGCTGCGCATGCAGGCCGCGCGCGATGCCTTCCTCATCCAGCAAAAGGCCGCGTCTTTCGGCGTGCAACAATATCGCCCCAGCACTTAAGCGGGCTTTGGCGTTTAGTTATCGGGGTTATTTGTTCTCTGCCAATACCTCGGTTAGCGCCTCTCTAAGCTGGTTGAGAGTAAAGACTTTCCCGAGGTTTCTGGCGGTGGAAAATCGCTCAAGAACCGCCGCTTCTATATCATCGTCATGATCTGGAGCCGGGATGAATAAGAGCGGTGAATGCCCGATGACCTCACAAAGAGATTTAGACATCCCCACATCAGTCAACATATCATCGTGCTTGAGCTGAATGATAAAGGCGTCAGCCCTAGCCGACGGCGATTTGAAGAATTCGAGCAGCGATTTTTCGTCTTCAAAAACTCGGACTTCAAATCCTACACATGTCAGCCGTTGCTCCATGATACTCAGAGCGTCGGCCTGAGAATGCAGGATCAATATCTTGGAGCGAGATGTTTGATCCTCGACCTCGATGCCTTCTGGCGAAGATTGCTGTTCGCGATATTCAGGCAGGAGGACGCGTGCGATCAATTCGCCTCGTTCGGTGAACCGAGTAAAGAAATGTCCTCCACCTTCCGCGATCAAGCGTGTGGCGTATGCCATGGGTTCTTTGACATCGAACTGCCTCCAATCCGCCCCGTCGGATTGGGAATGTTCATGGTCTTGCAGTTTCCGCGGCATTGTGCCGCCAAACTCCATATCCAGCAGCAGAAAGTCCCGCTCGTCCAAGCCTAGAATACCGTCTTGGGTCATGGCTTGTGGTGTCGTGCGGGACCAAGTGAAACGCGTTTTTGACCGGCCACCTGTACGACACAGAGATTCGTGATTTGAGTGGTACCAGATTTCCGAAAGTGCGAGCGCCAATCTGGTTTGATCAAAATAGATGTGGCGCGGACAGTCTTCTGAGACGGTCCACTCCAGGTTTGTGCTGGAACCTATTTGCCTGGATACAGCGGCCTGTAGTGTTGGTAGCATCTCGTGCATGTTGCATTTGGATGGTTCATCTGGAACGTCACAAAACCATCGCTCGATGGTGGAAGAGAGCTGACGCACATCCTCATAAGCTTTTTCTAAAAGCTTTGCCGCCTGAAGCTGCTCACCGGGCGGCAAATTGCCATAGCGGAGCATGCCGGCAGCGCCGCGCACACCGCCAAGTGATCGAGCCATGTCATGATGGAGTTGGCGCGTTAATGTCGCCAATCGAATGGCTGTATTTTCCCAAGTCATATGTACCTTATTTTCCCAAGTCATATGTACCTTCTTCAGCTAAAAGGCCGCGTCCCTCGGCGTACAACATTATCGCCCCACCTCCTAAGCGGACTTTGGCGTGTCGCCTGAAGCGCTCTTGAGGATCTCTTCCACCTTGTCGCAAATCTCATCAACGGTGTGCGCGGCAGTAAGTAGGGCAGTTCGCCCGGCGAGCATCGGGCTTTCCTTCAACACTTCATTCTTTGATATGTTATGCCAGATCGGCAAGAGAGGGCATGATCCATTTGCGTCATTTGCCATCAGCCCTTCCAGCTCGTTCAGGGCCCAAGATTTGGAAAAGAAGAAATTGGATAAAACAACGATCCCGAATTTTGATGAGGCGATGCCTCGATCCATAGCTTGCCTTTGTCGCTGCCCCCAAACCAACGAGGTCTCATCGTACCAGACCTTTACGCCGCGTGCCTGAAGCATTTCGGCGAATTCGCGCACAAAGCTTTCTTTGTCTTCGAAGGCGTGGCTGATGAATACGTCATACTGCTCATCAGGTCCGGCATGGAGTTCAATTGCGTTCATCGCCTGCTGAGTCATGTTGTCCTGAAGAGCTTTTTCTCGCTTTTCGAGGTCACGAATTTTGCGATCATAACCTTTCAGTTCCTTTTCTCTATCGGCTCTTTCTGCCTTGGAAAGGCGGTCTTGTGCCCGGTGTAATTCGGTTGTCTTTTGGCTGATCTGCTTCGAGATTGCCGCGCGTTTCGAGGCGGCGTCTGCCGCTTGCTTACTATATCTGTCCAACTCGCGCATTTTTGACTGGGCGATTGAAACTGATTTGGTTTTCCTGGCTGATTCAGCAGCTGCATTGGCCTTTTGCGTAGCATCGGCCTCTTTCTTCTGCTCGGCGGCATCTTTCTTCTGCAGGTCAGCAATCTGGCCCTGAATACGCGCCACTGCCGAACGATCCGTTTGTACACTCATCGACCACCACCATGAAATATAGTCACAAAGTCAACGATTCCTGGCGGGTGGTCAAAGCCGGAACATACGCATGTGCGCAAGCCTATGAAAAGTTTGCAATTTATAGTTTGTTTATGACATAATATCCTTATAACAAGTGAGGATATTTGAGAGCTTTACGATTTGATTTTAAAGATACAACTTTTGGAACGAAGCGCCGGGTTGCAACCGTCGTTGCAACCACTGCAGTGGTTGGCTTGCTCACTGGATTGCCAGCAGGCTTGGCGGCGGGGGCTGCTGTTGCAGCGCTTCGGTTGAGGCCAGCAGGAACCGCGCCCGCTCATACAATTTAGGCGATGAATCCGATAGCGGCTATTGCCAGGCCGATGGTGCCGAGCACGCCTGCCTTGGGTCGAGACAGCACCCAGAACACACGCCATGTAATTTCAGATGTCCAAACCATCAATGTTCCAGAAATCAAATGATTTATGATGAAGTAGATCACCCAAAAGATCGGCACGCAGGCAAGAAGTGACCACCAGACCCAGTGTGGCCAGTCAGGCAAATACGGATCAGCGCGACTAAGGTCGCCAAAGAAAAAGACGATTCCGGCGGCGATCAATAAGCCAAGACCAATATTGAATGTCTCATTCAGGAAATCTGGCCAAATCCGCTTGAAATCGAATAGTGAATTTCTTCGATCTTTAGCGTATCCGACGAAGTCACGCTCCCAATCGCGATAGCGCGCAAGACCCGCTTCGATTCGCCTTGAAAGCCCTGTAAAATCGAGGATAGCGAGGGAAAATCCCACGATATTCAGCGTCGTTTCAGCGGCGGGGGATAAAAAACTCACGTCGCGGACTCCGCGCATAGAGCCCTGTATTCATAGACAAAAACCATCGTTTTTGTCATGATTTTGATTGCGTGATCCCGCCCCAATCGGCTAGACTCATAACATCCTGATTTCATTGAAAACAGGGTGGCGCGAGACTCTCGCTTGTCGTCAGTTTGCCCTGTCGGTCAAAAACGATGGTTTTTGTCCGCGCTTCAGGGGCCTTGCATGGCGACGCAAAAACACCGGAAACCCAGACAAGGCAGGCGTTCTATAGAACAAACGCGCAGGCGCAGAATTGGATATATTAGGACCTCGACGGATCGGCAGAACCCGGCGCGGCAGATCAACGGCCTGCGCGAGACTTGCGACCTGGTATTTATCGAAGAAGGGGTGTCGGCCAGTTCTGCTCCGCGCCCGATCTATGATGCGATGCTGGCGCAGCTGGGGCCCGGTGATACGCTGGTGGTGTGGGATGTGGATCGGGCTTATCGCTCGGTGATCGATGCTTTGACTGAGGTGCGCGCGCTGACCACGCGCGGCGTAGGGTTTGAGGCCATGTCGGGCGAGTATGATCTGACCACCGCCGATGGCGGCTTCACCTTTACGATCCGCGCCGCCTTGTCGGAATGGGAGCGGGAAAAGCTCCGCGCCCGCACCCGCGAAGGCCTTGCCGCCGCAAAAGCACGCGGCGTCACCCTTGGTAGGCCAAGGAAATTGACCGACAGAATGGTCGCTGCTGCACGCCTTCGTCTTGAGGAGACCGATATCTCTATGCTCGATCTCGCTAAAGAATACGGCGTATCTGTTCGGACGTTGGGACGGGCATTGCACGAGCAGAAAGCCAACCTAATCTGACACCAATTGCAGAATCGTTTTTGATCATTCAGTCTTGAAGCTGGACAGGGGACAGCTATTGAAGGCTTTGGGACATGAAGAGTTCGTCGAAAAAGAGATCATTGGCTGAGTATGCTTCGTTCCGCATTCGATATTGGTCCCGAAAACAGCGTTCTTACAGAGAACGTCTTACTCGTTTCATTCGCCGTAGCTATGCCAAGTTTTGGGTGTATTCATCGAACACCAAGACTAAATTTTTGGTGTCATTGAGCAAAAATTGGAAATCGATACTCGTAGGATCATTTTCATTTGTTTTCGTCGTGTTGGCCATAGTTCTCTATATTTATCGAGGTGAAATCAGAGCCAGTTTTAGCTCAAATTCTGTAGACCATATGCGAGCCATTCTGCTCACCCTCGGCGGTGGATATATAGGCGCATCTGCGCTTGTTTCGTCGTTGGTTCTCTTTGCTCTACAGGTCAATGTAGAGCGCCTGCCGTACAGTATGTTTCGCTCATTGAGCGGCGACCAAGTGCTGCTCTCACTGTTCGGACTTGCATTTAGTTCTGCGGTAGCTTTGACGGCTACTTCTGTGTTTCCAAGTAGGGAATGGCTACCGTTGATCTTATGGTTGGCAAGCCTGGTAACCGCTTTGTTGCCGGTCTTGTTTCTGGTTGGATATCTTCGGGCCTTGGCGCTCATCAACCCTCATAAACAACTCAATATTCTTATAAAAGCAGCGGAGAAAGATTCGGCTAAATGGGAAAAGAGTATCAAGAAGACTGCCCCATTGTTGGAATTGCGAGACAGGAAGCCGTCGACTTCTCAAAGTGGTCTCACAGGCAATCATGATGTTGCTAGGGTGGCGTTTTTTCAAATCAATCAGAATTGGACTTTCGTTACTGAAAGATCGCTAAAACAGACGTTTTCCTTTGTCCGTTACTTTGGCAGACAATCGGACTATGATGTTTGTGTTTCGGCGCTAAACGCTGTAGTGCGCCTTAATAAGTTATACGTTCAGGTCAAAGGCCAGACATTCTTTTCTGTAAATATTTTCTTTGACAACCCTCTTACCACAGACCGCATAATTAATATGACCCTCGAGGGGCTGAAAGAATGCTTGCGCATCTCGCTATCGGATAGTGATGAGGCGTTATCTATACATATCGCCAAAACATTCGAACAACTTATCAATATCTACATCGGAATTGAATACGGCGGACTGTTGGATTCCAGATTTCATGCACATTTGGCGTTAGGTTACCTTCGGGATGAAACACAAGCTTCTCTTAGCACTAATCTCACAGAAGTAAATCTTGAGGTCGTTAGAATTCTGGGACGATGTGGTGAGCGGTTCCTGTATGCAGAAGGACCGAGAGGAATTCAGAAAATCGATCAAGGTGTTGCAGTCATTTCTGCGGTAACCTCTCTTAGAGAAGATAAGCGACCAATTGCGATTGCAGGCGTGACAGCTCTATCAAACTTGAGTTTCGCCTTATTGAAGGTTCGAGAAGATGCTGCGCTGCATGAAATCGGGCCAGTTATACAAGAGATCAGGTCGAACTATTTGTTTGTAGCAAAGTCTGTTTTGAGCATCCATGACACGCCATTTTCTTCGATACACAGCTTTCTTTTGGGAAATTATTATGGGCTGGGGACTGGCGCGCTGAATCAGAGGCTACCCTTGTTCGTTAATGAGCTGTGTGAGGCCGATGAACACAGCGAGATTGCAAAACGTGCTGTTCGAAATTTGATTGAGTGGTCAAAGGGAGCGGACCGCTCCGACAAAGAACTCTTGCTTTTGGCGATCGAAAAAGAATCTCACTTCGCAATTCATGTGTTGAGTTGGCTGAAACTACACATCGAATGCTTGTTGGTCACAGCAAACGCTGCGGCTTGCTCTGATGATGATTCCGCCGCCCTAAAAAGGCAAGCTTTGCACATTGCTTATGTGTTTAGTTGGCTTCCTGTGACTCCGGAAAAGATACGATACCTTGAAAATTTCCAGATAACTGAAACACTCTTCGATATCGGGAAAGTTAGTCATTTTCGAATAGCGCCGGAAGTAACCGAGGTAATTATGAAGGTGCTGATGGATTGGACGCTAAGCGCTTCGGTCGAGCCGACTGGATGGGGCATTTTAGAGCAGGGTATAAAAGCCATTTCGTTGCTGGGTGTTGATTTATGGGGAATAGCTGCAGATGAAGTGGTCACAGCTCAATTTAGAGATAGACTTAAGGATTATGTTTTGGACCAAGACTATGCAGACCGAACTGCAAAGGAATTGAGGCGTGAAGCTCGATACCCTGATCGTAATAGGCATAGTGCAAATAGTGTCGAGGTGCATTTTCAGCGGCAGGGAGCTCCAGAACGCAGCGCGACGATAGTGGCGCTCGCCGATTTGATTTCTCCTGACACACAGGGCGAAATGTCCGAACCCCGCTGGTTATAGCGTTCGAAGCTGTTCCCTTCGGAGCCGCCGTCTGGCTGGAGCGCAGGGTGGAAGCTTCAAACAAGCCCCACACTAAAAAAGGGGGGCTTTTTTGAAGCTTCCGCACGGAGCGGGCAGCAGTGTCGTGATCTGGCGAGCGGGCCATGTTCCCTTTGGAGAGCCGGAGGCGAGCCGCGTTAGGGATCGTCACCCGAATGGGCCAAGACCGCGCACTGCGTGGGCTTGGGGCGCTTGCGCCTAGAGCCCGGGCCGATGGTAACGTCCTAATAATCAAGAGAAAATCAGACCTCCGATGCAAACCTGTTCGATGTTTGAAGGAAAGACATCGGCAGCAGGTGATGAATCTCGTTTTTTCGAATTTCATTGGGTTTCGAAAATATTTTGACTTTTTTTCATTTTGGGTATTGGGCGTTTACCCGATTCGGTCGTCCAATAGTGAGGACGGCGGCAGAACGCCCCTGAATGGGTCCAACTCTAGTATTATTGTAGAATAGGAGGACGTATTCCATGCGCGGAATACTGACCGATGCCGCTCACTCTGAATCCAGCCGCGTGCCTGCATTGCAGGAGCGACCGGGTGTTCTCTCAACACTGAAGAACAGCGCTGAATCCGCGCTGTGGTCATTGCGTTTTGCAATGGCCAATCCGCTGCGCGCGTTGCGAGGGCTGCGGTTCGTTAATCCCTTCGCCCCGCTGACTGGTCTGTGGCGGTTGCTCAAGGCGAGCGGGCTGGTGACTGCACCGCTGGTGATGATCGCGGCGGGGCTGTGCGGTATCGCGGCATTGATGACGCTGTTGGTGTTGATCATCATCATGCTGGGCCTGCTTTACAGCCTGCTGCCGCACTGGGTGCAGGGCGGTGTCTTTGCGGGGTTCGGCCTTATCGGCCTGCTGATCGCTCTGGCGGCGATGCTGCTGTCGCTGCTCTTGGTTGGGCTGGCGATTTACTACACGCGTGAAGGTCTGTGGGCAGGGCTGCTCGCCTGGTGGCTGCAGCGCGGTGCGTGGCTGCGCGACTGGGCGTCCTCGATCACCAGCGAGATGCGCGTGGTGCGGGGGATATTCCCTGAAGCGGCCAACAAAAATGGCTTCTTCCTGAGCATGGCACCTCCGACGCAGTTCCCGCCGCAGCCTGCGCGTCCGATCCTGTTTGAGGACGACCGGCATGTTTGCCTGCTGGCAGGTTCGAGAGCTGGAAAAGGGCGCGCCTATATCATCCCAAACCTGACGCAATGGCGGGGCTCGACCATCGCCTTTGATCCATCGGGTGAGCTGTATCGCGAAACCGCCCGCTATCGCCGTGAAGTTCTGGGGCAGAAAGTGGTGTTGCTCGACCCATTCGGCGTGACGGGGGATGCGACCGATCAGTGGAATCCGATGGCCGAGATCAATTTCGACCACGACCCGCTTGCGATAGATAAAGCCTATCTGCTGGCCGAGAGCCTGATCGAGGATCGTGGCTCTGACCCATACTGGGTGCAGGCCCCGCGCAAAATGCTGGCGATGATGATCGCACATATCGGGTCGCTAGCGCTGCCCGAGGATCAGCATCTGGGCATTGTGCGTGATCTGCTGATGCTCGGTGATCTGGGCAGGCTGTGGAACGAACTGTCCGAGAACGAGGCCTTTGACGGGCTGATCCGCCGCTTTGGCGAGAGCAATGTCGGACGCGGTGAGCAGGAGCTGGCCTCGACCATGGAGGTCGCCCGCACGGCCATGAAATGGCTGGACTCTGGCCTGATGGAGCGGTTTTGCCGCGCCTCGACCTTCTCCATGCGAGAGCTGAAGGACGGCCAGACCTCAATCTATATCGTGCTGCCTGCAGGGATGGGCGACAGCTATAAGGCGTGGCTGCGTATCCTGTTCAATGCGGCATTCGATGCCATGCAGGATCAGACCATCCCCAAACCCGACATTGCCACGCTGTTCGTGCTGGATGAGTTCCCGTTGCTCGGGAAGATGCCGCGCATTCAAAGGGCTGCCGGGGAAGCGGCCAAGTTCGGAATCCGGCTCCTAGTCGCCGCGCAAGATGTGACCCAGCTCAAGGAGCATTACGGCGATGCATGGGAAACCTTCGTCGCAAATTCCGGCGCGCTGATCATGTTCTCGAATAATGATCTGGCGACACAGGAGTATTTGTCCCGGCGGCTCGGTAAGGAGCTGTACCGCAAAATCTCCACGACCCAAGGCGGGCAAAGCAGCTCAACAACCTCGACATGGGAGCTGCGCGAGGTCGCCCGCCCTGATCAAGCGGAGAAGCTGGTGAGCCGCCAGTCGGGCGAGGCATTCGTGTTCATCGCAGGCCGCAAGCCGATGCGGCTTCCCCGCGCCAATTACGACACATGGGGCATGACCGATATCCCAGGCGACCACACCGAAAATGAAGAGGGTTGATCCATGAAACAGCGCTTTAACGGCATCGCGCCGGAAACCTATCGCGACCAGCAACGCCGCCTCGAACAGCGCGCGCGGGAGATCGAAAAGCAACTCAATACCCCGCCTGCGCCGCAGCCGCAGCTCAGGCCACCGCCCGGCACCGCCATGCGGATGCAGGGCGATCAGGCTGGCCGCGACGCCCTGAAACAGAACCGTATCGACATGAAAGCCCGGCTTGAAGCGATCAAACAAGACCGCATTCAGGCCAAGCCGAACGAACACCACCAGACCAACAACAAGGGGAAATCCTTATGAGCCTTGCTTACGTTTCTCGGTCGCTGAAACGTCAGTATTGGTGCGGCGTAGAGGCTGCCCATACCGAGTATTCGTCAAGAATGGGACTGAATACAATGGTATACAGCATTGATAATAAACATTTTTTACTTGTTATATCCAATTTTGTTTGTCATAATGTTCTTATATTGTTCTCGCATTCGGAACAAATGGGAACGGGTCCCATTGACCGGCGCGGGAATACTTCAACCGACAAACCCAGAACTCAGGAGGTGCTCATGTGTGAACATGACAAGGGCGGGGCTGTGCCTGAAACCAGCCAGAACGAAAACCAGACCAGCGGCGCACTTAACGATGCGGCAACGGCAGCGGCGGAGAATTACGACTGGCTGATTGCTTGCGATCACGGTCTAAATGTTGAGGCGATGATGAAATATCGCCCTTATCTGGCCGAGCTGGAGCTGACCGATCAACAGGCGACTGACCTGCTTCAAATCATGTGGAAGATCATGGGCCATTTTGTTGATTTGGGCCTGAAGCAGGATGCGATGAGTCTCGTCCTTGAAGCGGCTGAAGCCTACAGTCAATCGACGGGTAAAGTCGATAGTCCTGGCTGTGGACAAGGGCATGTCGATTCTGGCGCCGCCGCCAAGGATTCCGTAGAGTAACGAATAAATACCATTCCATGACCGATCTCGGTCATGGGATGAGAAAGAGAGTCCCATGCCTTCGATACTGACAACATCATCCAAGCTTCACTCGCCTGCGACACGCGCCGTTATTTACGCCCGTGTGTCATCGACCAAGCAGACAAAGGCCGGGGATGGCCTGAACTCGCAAGTCACGCGCTGCGAAGAGTTTGCGCGGCATAAGGGTTACAGCATCGTTCGGGTGTTTCAGGATGACATCTCTGGCTCACTGATTGATCGGCCTGGAATGGCGGACATGCTGCGCTTTCTGAGCGATCATCGCGATGATCCGCATGTTGTTTTGATTGATGATCTATCGCGGCTGGCGCGTGGGCTGGATGCGCATATCGCTTTGCGCCGAGCCATCAGCGAGGCTGGCGGCTTGCTTGAATCTCCATCGATTGAATTTGGCGAGGATTCAGATTCTCAACTCGTGGAGAATCTGCTGGCGGTCGTGTCGCAACACCAGCGTCAGAAGAATGGCGAGCAAACCAAGAACCGTATGCGGGCCCGCGTGATGAACGGCTATTGGCCGTTCCGGGTGCCGATGGGCTATCGCCATGAGCGCGTGTCAGGACAGGGCAAGATGATGATTCGGCATGAACCGCTGGCCAGCATCATTCAGACCTGTCTGGAAGGCTACGCGGTCGGTCGTTTTGAAACGCAGGCCGAAGTACATCGCTATCTGGAAAGCCTGCCGCATTTTCCGCGCGATAGCCGGGGCATCATCCGCTATCAGCGCGTCAAGGAGATGCTGACCAACCCGCTTTATGCGGGAATGGTGGAGGCTCCAAACTGGGATGTGTCTTTGCGTGAAGGCAAACATGAAGGGTTGGTGAGCTTCACCACCTTCAAGAAGATACAGGATCGCCTTGCGGCCAAGCCCGTCGCCCCAGTGCGCGACACGGTTTACAAGGATTTTGCTCTGCGCGGTTTCGTGGAATGTGGGGATTGCGGACAACCACTCACCGCGTGCTGGGCCAAGGGACGCTCCAAGAAATACCCTTACTATCACTGCTATAACCCGAAATGTACCAGCTATGGGAAGTCGATCAAGCGCGACATGCTGGAGGGTGAAGTTGAGGAAGTGATCCAATCGCTCCAACCGTCTCCGGCGCTCGTCAAATGCGGCTTCGCGATGTTCAAGGATTTATGGGATCAACGCCGCTCGCAGGCGAAAACCCTGATCGCTGAGGGCAAAACGGAAATCAAGCGCATTGAAAAGGACATCGATGATCTGGTGGCTCGGATTGTCGAGTCCAGCTCGAAACACGTCATCAAGGCCTATGAGAAACGCATCGCCGCACTAGAGGCGGAAAAGCTGCTGCTACAGGAGAAGGCGCACAGGGCCGCAAAACCGTCAAAACCCTTCGAGGAGTGTTTTAGAACCGCACTCGACTTCCTCCTAAACCCTGTAAAACCTTGGGATTCTGGCGATCCGGCTCTGCGCCATATTGTGCTGAAATTGGCCTTCGCAGGGCCGATTATATATGATCGCGGCAAGGGTGTTAGAACCGCTACACCCAGCCTACCTTTTCAGGTAATTAAATCACTTAAGGGGGATTCTGAGGGCCTTCACGACCCGGAAAACAATATGGCGCACCCAAGAGGATTCGAACCTCTGACCTCTGCCTTCGGAGCTGGTCTAAGGGCCTATCCGAATTGCACGATAGGGCACGCCAGAGCACGATAACCACCTGAAAATTATTGATTTTCAGAATCCGCTCTCCGAAGTCTCTATCCGAGAATACGCCTTGATTTCCGCCCGCGTGCTTGCGTGGTGCTTACTCGAAATCGGGGCTTCCGAGGGACGGGAGCATGACCAAACTGACCAAACGGTTCGTAGAGACCGCCGAGCCGCAGAGCAAAGGTCACGTCATCTGGGATGACGAACTGCCGGGCTTCGGTCTTCGTGTCTATCCCTCGGGCAAGCGCAGCTACATCGTCCAGTACCGCTCTCGTGGCCGTTCACGTCGCTACACGATTGGCCTTCATGGCGCCTGGACGCCCGAGACCGCGCGCCGCGAAGCCAAGGCCCTGCTCGGACATGTCGCGCATGGCGGCGATCCTGCTGAAGAACGCGAGGAAGATCGCAAGGCGCTGACCATCAAGCAGCTCTGCGAGCAGTATATCGCCGACATGGAAGCTGGCCTCATCCTGGGAAAAGGCGGCCGGCCAAAGAAGGACACCACCATCGCCACCGATGTCGGCCGTATCCGCAGGCACATCATTCCTCTTCTCGGGGCACGACGTGTGCGGGACATCACCAAGCCGGACATGAACAATCTGATGAAGGACATCATTGCCGGCAAGACGCGCGTGACCGTGAAGACCGAAAAGCTCCGCGGCAAGGCCATCGTCCGCGGCGGCCGCGGAACCGCGATCCGAACGATGGGTCTGCTTGGCGGCATCTTCTCATACGCAGTCGAGGCTGGGGTGATCGAGCACAATCCCACGCATGGCCTCCGCAAACCGAAATATCAGGTCCGCGACCGCCGGCTCAGCGAAGCCGAGTATCGGGTTCTAGGCAGCATTCTCAGGGAGGCGCAGGGAAGCGACCGCTACAGGATACATGCCGAGATCCTCCGGCTGATCGCGGTGACGGGCTGCCGGCGCGGCGAAATCGTCAATCTCAAATGGAGCGAGGTCGATCTCGAAGGGAGCTGCCTGCGGTTGATCGACAGCAAGGAAGGCTCCTCGGTTCGTCCGGTTGGGCTCCCCGTCGTGGAGTATCTAGAGGAGGAGCGGCCTCAGAGAACCGGCACCTACGTCTTTCCCGGCCAGGGCATCGACAACGTGGTCGGAAACTTCCCGCAGAGCTGGAAGAAGCTGTTCAAGGACACACCGCTCTGGGACGTCACACCTCACGTGCTCCGGCACAGTTTCGCGAGCATCGCGAACGATCTGGGCTTCACCGAGATCACGATTGCCGCGCTGATCGGTCATGCCAAGGGATCAGTCACGAGCAAATACGTCCACACACTCGATTCTACACTGATCATGGCGGCAGACACCGTGTCCGGCTATGTGAAAGCACTGCTGGAAGGCGTGGAGTTCAGGCGGAACACCTACACATTGGATCGGCAATCCCGGAGAAGCGCTATCGCTTCAATGCTAACAGCATCAAGGCCAGCAGAAGTGAGCCCCACCGACGAAGTCATGTCGCGCTAAATGGCATATTTGGCAGTTAGCACAGCATTCACTGTCAAATATGGCAGCCAGCATGATCGCGCAGTTGGAGTTGGCGTGTCTGCGATCAACTTTCTCATCTCATAGCAACCAAAGATGCCAGACAGAGATCGGACCAGGTTGCGCCGCCAACGCTGACGAACCGCAATAGATGAAATTGCGTCCATGGCGCGAATGTGCCAAGTCCATCTTTCCCGCCCCTATGGCAGCAGGCAGATCTTCGATGAGATAGCCTGGCGGAGATTGTGCCATCGCGTTGGAGAGGAAGGGCGTCAGCTTGGCACCAATCGACGAACCGTCGCGAACATAGGCAATCATATATGCTTCGCGATTACCCCATGCATATTCGCCATCGACGAACCGACGAAGACCATTGTCACAGTATAGGGTTTCCGTTTTTGAGTTTGCAGCATCGATGATCTTGGCTTCCACCACGAGCGGGAATCCACGGTGTTTACCCGACAGGTAAATCGAGAGGTCGGGCCTTTTCTCAAGGTGCGAACCGTCGTAGCTGACGCTTTCCTTCCCACGAGCAACGCACAAAACTAGCTGGCGCCAGAGCGGATCCTCCTCAACCATGCCGTTGAGGCGCGCCTCAAGCAGCGCGGTAACTTCCGCTTCGCTTCCAGACATCACTATAGTGGGGGAAGAGGCGCGAACCTGACTGAAAGCGTGAAGAAGCCCTTCTGCGATAATTTCAAGGTGAACAGCTGATAGTTTCGGGAGCGGGAGTTCGAGTCCGCGTGTCAGCTCGGCTATCTGGTCAGGACGCGGCCGGATCGCAGGTAAACTCATCCCTTCGCCGTCCCTTGCAGGAAATCCACGTGAGACCAGACAATGCGCTGGGCGAGTAGACGGGCTTGAGTTTCGCTCCAGTATCGCCGCTGGGAAAGCCGTCCGATAAGCAAGGTTCCCGATCGGCTATGCACCAAAATCTCGGATGCCGCAGCGTCGTCTGCAGCACGCAGGAGACCTTTCCAGTCACTGTTTGAAGTGGGGTCTAGCTCGCTCTCTGATGTCCGCACCTCCAACCCATACCAAGGCAAGGCAGTCGAATGATCTAGTGAGTGAACATGCAACTCAGAGCCTAGTCGCTTGCTCCAAGGGGTGAGTTCCTCGGCTAAAACCTCGCAGAAGCGCACCTGCTCTTGCCGCGATGGCATAGCTTGGGCATCGCTTTTGTTTTGCGCAAAGGGCAAATTGAACTCCAAGGTGTCAGAGATCACTTGCAGGTCACGCCGTCCAAGGCCGTACAAATTTACAACCCACTCATCGACCTCTTGCCAGGTTACATTGTCTGTGCGCAAACCTTCGTAGAGTTTTTCGATCTCAGCTATTTTCTTCCGATTGAATTTTCTAAAATCTGGCAAGGGAATGCGATCTAACGTCGCTTTTTCGACCACCTCTCGTTCAAAACCGAATTCACCACTAGTCATCAGAGCAAACCAAACAGCAAGCTTGCTCCCTATGACGAGGGCCAAATAGGACGTCAGGCCGCGCGGATCTGCAAAGTCACCTGGACTGTAGCCGTAAAAGGTCTCGTTAAAGACGGCGTCCTTTTCGGAGACGGCTAAGCCAATGCGACCACTAATCGCGGGAGGTGATTTATGGACCACAAGGAGAGGGCCGACAAATAACTCACGTGATCGAGGGTCATGAATTCTCTCTTGCGAAAACAAATCTAGCTCCGCCGGATCAACAGAAACGTCCGTAAACGTCGCCGCAGTGATTTCCGGTAGCCCATGCAAATAGCGCGCATCGACGCCGGGCAAGCCGTCACCGGTCTTACGTATACGGCTGCTTGGCCTTAGCTTCTGATATCCGTTGCCACTTCCTTTGAGATATCCGCGATCGGTAGACCCAATCGCCTCCCGCCAGAAGGTATCCAGCGTCGGATGTAGTTTGCTGCGTATCCTCTCAATAATTCCGAGATCGGCCTTCGTTCCTCGAAATAATATCTTAAGAATCTCAGGCGTCTCGCGAAGCTCGCGCGCCGGAATCACTTCTGCATTCGATGCATCGATACGCATAATGCCGGACTCATTTAGTGACGATTCAATACGTGGGCTGACTAGTCGAAAGCCAGCACTGTTTTCCGGTTTCCGATTGGTTGCGAATAATAGACAGAAGGGTGCTGAAATTTCGGGCCAGACTTTGGTCTGGCGCAGCTCGACGCCATTGATGACCGACGAAATATCGAGTGCATCGAATAAGGCTTGACGGGCTTCCCCCATGCCATCGCCCTGTTGGAATAGTAGCCTGGCATGCAGCGCAAAGGTAATCTGGCCACCTGGCTTGGCCCATTCCATGGCTCGCCAAATGAACGGAATATCGAGGACTTCGTTCGGTAACGGAGGAGCTTCTGTGATGCCGCGTTCAGCGGCAATCCGTGCAACCGTCTCACAAACCAAATGCCAATCGGGTAGTTTCGTGCCACTCGCCCATGGCGGATTTCCGACCACCAAGTCGTAGCATCCGCCATGCTCGTCACCAACCAGTGGACCAAGGCTTCCAAGCCGTGCACCTGCCACCTCACTTTCAGCCGAGATGCGATGCAGTACTTTGCCGCGCAGATTTTTGAACCGCAATTTGTCGACGGGCCGTGGATTTGGGTCGAGTTCGATCGACATCAGGTACAAGCCCAAGGCAGCGAACCTCAGCGCTGCTTCGTTGATATCGAAACCTACAATTTGGCCGTCTAGTATCGAACGAAGAGCGCTAGTGTCTGGTCTTTGCCCTTCAATGCGCCAGCGCTCCGCGACCAGCTCACGGAATGCAGTAAGGAGGAAAACGCCCGCCCCAGCTGCTGGATCGAGAACACGGGCCAGATGAGTTACCTCCTGCCGTTCTAGAGCTCTGAATGAAGCACGAACGAGGAGGTCGGCTATTGATCGAGGGGTGTAGTATCCACCTTCACGACGCTGCCGGGCTGGGGCGTGATTGCGTAGATAGAGCTCGTATGCCTGACTAAGAACCCCCACCGGAATGTGTGAGAAATCAAGATTGTCCCACTTCTCTTCCCATCCTAGAAAGAGTTGGCTGTCCGGCGCGCGCCGCAAGACGTCGCCAAGAACTTGGTACGCATTATCCGGCAGATGCGAAAAAATATCATCGGACAGTGGCAGAAGATCTCCATTAAAGGTTCTGTCGAGCCAAGCCGATGTCTTTTCTGCAGACGCACGATTGTCGAACAGGCTGGGTGTGACCGTTTGGGCCGCCATGCTCTTGGGTAACAAGTCGCGATCTGCAAGGAACCGCGTAAACAGCGCGCGGCCGACAAGTGAGATGGCGTCCTCATCTGACACGCCGCCAGCCTTGATCAGTTTGTCGATTGATCCAGTAAGAAGATTGAGGACAACGTTCGAAATCCAATCCCGCTTGCCGATTGCGGCATGGGGACGAATGTTGCCGAGACGGGCAAATGCGGTTGATTCATCGCCGCCGTCCCCCCACTCGACGCGAGCCTCCGCCGGGGATTTACGATCAAGCGCAAGTCGATAGACGTGAAGTTGTCCGGGCGAGACAAGCCCGAGATAGGGCGCATCACCGCGCATAGCGAGCAAGCGTCTGATGCGATGCAACTGGCTCTCATCAGTGACTGAGTCAGCATCGATAAGAAATATCAGCGGTGCCCCTTGCCACTCGTACACCGCACGCACGATGCCCAAATCTTCGTCGCCGGCGCGCCGGGCCGTCAGCAGCGTGGCATAGGGCAGCAGATCCGGACTTTCGCTATCGAATAGGTGCAACGATCTGGGATCGGCACCAAAGGCTGAAGCATTGCTTTGAAGGTCAGCCATGACAGCACCTCACATCAGCGGTGCGTCGAGCGAACAGAAGGGCGCAGGCTCCGGTCATGGGACGAGATCCAAGCTGCTCTGACGATCACCGCCAAAGTGGCCTTTCCGGGCACCGCCGCGAACCTTCTTCGGTGTTAGCGCCACCTTCGACATAGCCTGGCGATAGTCGCCGCCCAGCTCGCTCATCCCTGTGATCAGGACCGCAATCAATGCAAGGTGTGTGGGAAGTTCGCCATTACGCGCATAGTTGGAGATCGAATTCGGATTCATACCGACAAGCTCGGCGAACGCGCGAACGCTCAGTCCCGCTTTGCCCAGCTCTACAAGAAAATCGGCGTATGGCATATCATTCTCAGCCACATATTTTAATGTATCTTGCCACATATTTTTATGTGCGTAAACGTTCGTCGCGTTACTGCCACTCGCATCCCGATAGGGTCTATCGAGTGTCTGTCGTATTGATGAATGCGTGCTCACGACGATCTCTCGGCGATTTCAGAGAGACTTAGTTGATGCGAGACTTCGTCGGTACGCGCCCACCTCTGACCAGGAATCCGCTCGATCACATCTGTGAACACCCTGATGAATGCGGCGCGTCCGGCAGAGGCATCAAGTGCGTCGGCGCGATCGGGGGTGAGTAGTGCGCGGATATCTCCTAAAAGGTCTGGTCGCGCGAATTTCGCGAGCATCCGCTGTTCTGCTTCAGCCCGGGAGATGGCCTGACCTTGCTGATCAAGATAGCGCACAAAAAGCGCGACGACCCGTTCGATGTCCAAATCGGGAAGCGCATTGAGCGCATGATCGAGATCGAAAAGATCGCGTCCTTTATCGCGTTGCAGCAAGGCACGTAGCTTCGTCGCCAGAAGCTCTTCCGCGGAGAAGGACGCTATGGTCGTACTTCCCTTGAACCACGGGTTCTCAACGGCATATGGGATTGAAGCCGGTGGATCGAAGGCTTCGATCTCTGAAATGTTGATCTCGACCTTCAGACGAATCTGCGCTTCGGGATCATCCTCGGCCGGCACACGAAAGCGTAACTTCGGAGCAACTTGGCTCGACGCAAAATTCGCTTGCCCTAACCAAGGTTCCAGCACCTCTCGCATAGCATCAAGAATGGGGCCGATAGGCCCTGCGGTCGTCCGAACGAGATCAATGTCTTCGGAATACCGTAGCGGTTCCGGAAAGATCACTTTGTTGAGGGCCGTACCACCTCGGAACCTCAGCTCAGATCCTAGGAGATCGTGATTGAAAATCTCCACGAGCGCTCGCGAGATGATCAAATCTTGCTCAACCTGCCTCGGCTCAGCCCAGGGCGCCGTCAGACTCCAGGCGGTGATGTTCGTCTCGGGGATCATTGTTCATCGACCTCAATTGGCCGGCGGACAATGACGTGCCAGCGTGAGCTGCGTTCTCGTTCGTCGCTGGACGCGATTACGCTTGCTTCTCCAGGTTCGAGTTCGACCCACGGCACATTGCCGTTACGGAGATGCCTCTCCAAACTGGATGCTATCTCCTCTTGTCCAAGGTGTTCGAGAATGTATCCGAGGCGCTGAACGACAGACCGCTCAAACTTCGGCGCCAACGCGTCGAGGCGTTCTGGGTCAATTTGGGCGGCGAGTTCGTTAAGAACACCTGCCGCATGACTGATGCCTCCGCTGGCTTGTGGATAGCGCACAAGGTCCAAGGCGGTCAAAGCCGGTGATGACACGCGCATCGAACCTGTATCGGTCTTTCTTTGCTCGATACCCTGCTCAATGCTTTCCATGTCTTTGCGGAAATAAAAGGCGAGCTTGGAACGCCCGGCCCGAATGGGTTTCCACTGTCGATCGGTTACGACTTGGAACTCCATCACTGCCTGGTGTGACGCCCCATGGACTTCTGCAGCCTTCAGAAGCGCCACGTAGTAAGGCCTCTCTGCATCCTTCATCATGGCATCGATGTACCAGCTCGGCGGTGGCGCACCCCACTTCAGATAGCGCGTGGGCGTGATCACGTAGAAACCTCGACGCGGCACGACGACATGACCACGCTTCTTGAGGCGTGCGGCCGCATCGAGGAACGCCCCATGGCTTACACCCAGGGCTTCCATTGCATCCTCGCGGGTGAAGCTGATGCGTCCACTTGACGCCAGTTCTTCAACATAGGCCGCCAAGGAGGTGGTGCGCTCAGGTATCATATCTCAAAATCCGCTCTACCAGCCGAGTTTTTAATATGATATTGGAATGCAAGCAAGCTTGATATAGATAACTCCGCGTTTAGCGCGGACTTTAGCATACAATCCAAGGCGCGCCGATGTCAGGGACAGACGATAGCGATCGGTTGATTCAGGAGGTCCTTTCCGAGCTCGGTTGGGATGAGGATCCGAAGACAATCGCGAACAAGGTCAGGCAGCTCGACCAAGGCCTACCAGCAGAGGACGAGTTCACAGCCATCTGCAGCTGGCTCGGACGAGCCCGCCTCGTTCACAAACTTGACCAGCATCAAGCGCCCGTGGCCTCTCGCTTTTTATATCAAGTTCCAGACCTATTGGCGGAGTTCGAGCATGGCGGCCCCGTCCTCATAGAGGTGAAATCAAAGACGAAACCGAAGCTCTCCTTCACGCCGCGCTATCTCGACCGTCTCCACGCCTACGCCCAGCTCGTCAACATGCCCTTGCTTATCGCCTGGAAGCTTCATGGCATCTGGGTGCTGTTCGAAGTCAAACATCTCACCAAAGCTAAGAAGAACTTCAACATCACGTTCGGCGACGCCATGAAGGAGAATCTGCTTGGTATCTTGGCAGGAGACGTTTCTTACAAGATCGCATCCGGTGCGGGGCTGCGCTTCCGCTGCAGGAAGGAAGAACTCGTAAGCCGGCGAGAAACCGACGGCACGGTGACCGAACAATGGCAAATGAGGATCGACGAGGTTGGTTTCATGATCTCCGGGGGCAGGCCAGCTGAGCACCTAGACCCAGATGTGACGACGCTCTTCACGACATGGGATCTATCAGAGGAGCAATCACACAGCGACACGCATATCGAACTTCGCTTCGTTGCCGGCGATGATGACGGCATGATGTTCGGCCACATGGCCCTGACACATCTCCTGCATTGGCACCTCCCACAAGGTGCGACGATCAATTGGCGTCACGCGATCAGACGCGACGCAGTCGTGAGCAACATGACCAATTTCGGACGCGCACTCGAACGCGCCCTGGAGCAAAAGGTCGTACACCTCATACTCCATCAGCAACCGCACACCTGGCCAAGCTTCTTACCGAGAGAAGAGGTCAACACGACAGGGCCGTCACCTCGCGCGGACCAAGACACTCCAGCCGAGCAGCAGGGGAGCGCCTCATGAAGCAAGCATTTGGCCGAGCCGAACAACTCGAAGCTGCGTTGGGCCTGGATCAGGTCGTCGCCCCGAAGCTGGCATCGATTATCGTCTTTGCCGCGAACATCGAATACCACCTTGAACGCGCCATCTGGGTCCTTGATGGTGTTGATCCCAAAGGCATCCGACCGAAAACAGACGGAAAACCGATCAGCGAGTTGATCGCAATGCTTGAACAACATATCGGCAACGCAGCAGGTGATGACGTGCAGAGCATGTTGGAGACTTGGTGCAAGGCTGCTCGATCCGGCTTCATTGTCCGCCACAACATCGCACATGGCGTCTCTTTCAAAATGGAGACAACACTCGTGTTCTCGCGAAATCCACGTTGGCAGGGCGAGGTTCGCCGCCGCGAGTTTGGCGATCTGTGGTGTGAGCCAAACACCTTGGATCTGATCCGCGAGTCATTCGCCACTTTGCTGCGCGTCATCGGAACGATTGCGCAGGACCGAAAGCCGCTTCCAGAAATCGCGAGTGCGAGCGCACTGCGCGCTTTGCGAGAATCTCGATCCATCTTGGGTGAGTTTGCTGATCGATTCTACAATCCAAGCTTCGAAAAATACTAAAGCGTCCGGCCTCTCTTTTTGTGTCTGCGTACGGTATTCATCTGCGGTAGGCGGCACCTCATACTTCCAGCCCAAGGATGTCTTTTCGGAGGCCGCTTCCGGAGCGAGGCGGAAGACTGCGACGTGGCCGTTGGCTCACCCGCGTGAAATTTGGACCCGCTCGGGCTCTTTATCGTGTTCGACAGCCAAGCCATCTAGATCCAAGTTTGGATTCACGACTAACGCACCGTCCCCATCGGGGTCCGGATCGTCGGGCTTGACCGCAAAGGTGATGGAGCGGCCAGCGGCCACGACATCACGCATCCACCTTTCCAAAAGTTCGGATTGCGGAATGTTTGTCCCCACCCATGCGCCCTTGACCATCATTGTGAATGAGGTGTTGTCGAAGTATCGACCCACATTCGAGTACGCTAGACGGCGACCGCCCCGCGGGCCCTTAAATCGGTCGTCTTTTTCAAGAAGCTTCCAATAGGCATGGGGGATATACATTCCTTTCGTCAGGCCTGTGCTATCGGGTTCGAACTGAATTCGTGGGCAAAACTTCAAAAAGAACGGGTTGTCGCTAAAGCGAAAATCATCCAGTGCCGAGGCGGCTTTTACCTTGGACAACTCCTTGAGAAACCTGTCCATTCGATGAAGTTCATCGGTGAGTTTTGCCTCAGGGAACCGAAAGATCGCACCTAAATCGTCATCCGCCTCCATGGCCTTGTATTGAACCATGACGAACGCCCTGAACCGTTCATTGTAGTAGATCAGATCAGTCCCGGTCTGCTCCTCGAGCGGCTGCCGATTGGCCATTATCACGGTAAGGCGGTCGTCACCGTCAGCGAAAACGGCAGCGGCAGCATTGGGAATCTCTCGGAGGTAATCGTAGCCCGGCACCTGTCGCATATCTTGGATAACCATCGGATCCTCGCGCATGCGAACCTCCGGCAACCCGTCCAAGAATGACCCGGGGGCCTCATCCTCCAACGACCACTGAGCCAGTGGCGCACGGTCGATCCCGGCGAGGCTCAGGGCAACGGCCAAAGCTTCCTTCTGATAGGCAAGGCTATCTCGCGCCCGCTCGCTCAGCCGCTCAAGACGCTGGCGGGTCGATGTTGTGAAACGATCGACCAAGCTACGAGCCCCTGGCGCGAGCCGGACAAAAACATCGATCGCTTCCTGGAACGCCTTTGGCGAAAGCAAGCCGCCACTAAGGAATCTCTGTTCGACGGCCTTCCGATTGCGATTTGGCACGCCGCCGATAATGCTTTGAATGGAGACAACATCATCGACCGAATGGATTTCCTCAATGTTGAGTCGGCTTTGCTGCGTTCCCGCGTTCACCCCCCGTCGTCCCCGCCCGATATGCGTGACACGGCCAGACGGATCGACAATGAAACAGACTAGAGGCGCATTGCGGCTGTGGCCGAACAACGGCACCGCTTCCGCGAAACGGCCATACTCATCCACGGCATGATGAAAGACATCGCGCCGCTCATGGGTCAGACGCAAGACATATCCGCCAGCCTTAGCCATTGGTGGTCAGTGCCTCCAGATAAGGGCGGATCACCGTGCCGACCCCGCCTGTGTCCGCTGCCCTAGCGATCTCGGCCGGCGTGGATTTGCGTTGGCGCAGAGCCTCTTGGAGACCCTCGAGCGCGACGGCGAGACTGATCTTGCCGCGATGGCGGAAGCAGTCCGCGACGGTCTTCGCCACGCCGAACACCTTTACCGATACGCCTTCGATCACATGGGTTTCGACGCTTTCGATGAGCAGATCGTCCGAGAAGCGCAGCACACGAATCTGCATGTCGCTTGGCTTCGGCGTCCAGTCATTCCGGCCAATCGCCATCCATATCTTCTTGGGAAGCTGATCCGCGAGGCCATGAAAGGCGAGCGCCGAGACGAGGCAGATCACGCCCTTGGGTAAACGCTTGGCCGCTTCGGCAAGGCTGTGGTTTGCGTCGAGCTCTGCGTCAGGGAGCTGGTAGAGCCCGCGCGCCAGGCGGATAACCTCGCCATCCTTCTCCATGCGGCTGACGGTTGCGGCGGTGACACCGGCGTCCCTAAGTTCCGCAAGGCGTAGAATCCCACGCGCCGCTAGGAGATCGCGGACTATCTCGCGTTGGGAGCGGGTCTGGGGCATCGATATATATTCTCACACTTCAGCATTTATAGTGTGAGGTTTTGTATCGCGCAGAGCGGTGAAAGGAAAGACAACACATTGAAGTCGACCTTTGGGCTCTGATCCCGACAGCAAGGATGGGAGTGTCTCTCTGACGGGTGGAATCCGCCCCATCTGCATCCGACGGTTTCGACATGCCACTAACATATGCACGTTCCAGAATGGACGCACATCAGATCATGACAATTGGGTTTCCAGGCAAGATCGCATTCAGGCCACATGTTCTTCCGGGACGTCCGCCGTCTTGATCAGTTCCTTCGCATAGCGCTTGGCCTGAGATATGCTCTGCTTGTAGTCATCTGCAGCCAGCGAAAGAGATTCGGGCGAGGTGGCACGGTCGAGATCGTCGCTCGACCAGTCGTCAGAGAGTCGTTTGCTGATGGCGTAGCAGGTGGCCTTCCCAACTCGGAAGGCCATGAACTTGCGAGAGGCCCTTAGTATCGCAGTGCGCACTACTTCCGGCTCGCCGGACGTCCGTAGCTCGGCATCGAGTTCGACTGCCATACGTTCCACGACAGAGTACAAACCGTTCACGAACAGCGTTTGGGCATCCTTGTAAAAACGTCCCGCGCGGCCTTTCAGATTCTTCTCCGCGATTTCTTCGGGATCGGTGAGGATCTTGATCTCCGGCACGCGCTCCAACGACTGGGCGGAACGGGAAAGTTTTGCCCCATCCGGCGCCTTACGCACCTTCTTATGCTTGGCGCGTTGGCTCTTGCTCGGGTCGCGCTTGTCCCCGTTCTCATCTAGCTCGTCGCCCGTTTCCGGGAAATCCGTATCGAGGTCGACGGGATCGGACGTATCGGTGCCCTCAGCAGTATCCTCAGTCGGGGATGCCATCGGACGACGAGAGGGACTAAGGGTCGCCGTGGGGACACGGAACTCGTCGAGGAGTTTCTGAAGGTCGGTTTGGAGATCATCCAGATTGTCGTCGGAGGATGGTGACTCGGAACGAATGACCTCCCTGACCCATTCGGGCATGAGCTCGCGCACATAGGCATCGAAGTCCTCAGCGACCATCGGCGACCGGTCATCGGGCCAGGTCAGTCCATCACGATACTGATTTGGCATGGCGACATTGTCAGCAAGCTCGATTTCGATCGTGAGGACCTTCGAGCCGAAGGGAATACCGAAGTTCGGGGCTGCCGCCGACCAAGCCTTCTTCGACTTGATGTCATAGCGCTCACCTTTATGCACCAGCGCGCAAAATGTCGTGGAACTCGTCGCCGGATTGGCGAGCGCACTTAGCGAATGGCTGTGCCGCTCATGCTTGGGGTCGTGGATATAGTGTACAATGACCTCCCCGCCGGGCGCTTCGACCCTTTCATGGTTGGGCAACTCGTCGACCACATCTTCCAGCGTTTTCAATCGACGCGTACGACCTGTCTCGCCTTTGCCGCCGCCTTTGGTCATGGCGACATCGACGCGAACTTCGACTCCCTCTCCAAAACGCGCAAAACGCCGGAAGATCGCCGACGGAATGAAGCTTCGGTCCAGACTTTTCCCTTTGCCCAGCGGCTCGGCTACGGTGTCGTGATCTTCGCTTTGACCGAGCAGGACGACTTCCGTCCAGTCGAACGCGGTGTCCTGTCCCGCTTCACGGGCCACGTCGGTAACGTCATAGACAGTGTCCGAGCTGCCGTCAGGCAATTCGACAGGGAAGCGGACATAGGTGCCTTCGTCAGCATCGAAGCCGATGGTGACTTCGTTGACGATGCCACTCTTGCACGACCGATAGCGTATCCCTTCGCGCGACATGGTGAGACCTGAGACCTTCGCCCCAATCCCGAAATTGCCATCAAGCGCCATCTCTTTGTTGATCGAAGATGATAGATCGGTCGCTTGCTTCAACTCTCTATCGTCCATACCCACGCCCGTGTTCCAGAAGGTCAGCTTGCGTACGCCATCAATCGTCGTGGGGTAGATTTCGATACGACGATTCCCCGTTTCCGCCAGAACAGCGCTTTCGTCGGCATTCTTGAAGAACTCGCGAACCAGCGTGCTCACGGGCGCCTGTTCGATCAGCCGGTTTATGAGAAATCGCTTGTCGCGAATGTTAAGTGGTTCAGCCTTCATGGATTGCGCCCCCTACAGCTTGAACTTGTCTGCGCCATCGCCCGAAGTCGATCCGAACTTTCGCTCTATCTCGCCTGTCGCATCTCGGAGCGCTTTGATGATCTTCTTCACGTCAGCATCATTGTATTCGTAAGCCCGGCGGTTCGAGAGGTTGCCAAGTTTCCGAATGGCGTCGAGCGCAGACTGAGTCCGCCCCTCGGCCAGCCGAACAAACTTCTCCCGTTTCTCGCTGTCTTCAGACATCAATCCATCACCGCCTTCTGCATCCTTCACTGAAATTCAGGTAGTTTCTACGCCGCGTTGAGTCAATAGATTCTATGAATTTCATGCCATATTTTGCAATAGTTTAGGGAAATATGTGCCGAATATCGATGCAAATGCGCCGTCTGGACGCCAACATATTGCCAACGACCTTCTTGTTGGGGCGGTGTCGCAACGCTGAGATTCTCTGCTTTCGTCGGTGCAAGAGAGAGTGAGAGTTCGGCGGCTTTCGCCGTGACGGGTTTGGAGGTCGAGAGAGAGTCTCCCGGCCGGCCCGTCCACGGAGATTGACCCATGACGAACCTTGAAACCCTGGACGGTCGGCGCGACGCGAGCGGCGGCTACAAAGTTGATATCTCGCGCGGAGAGCGGATCGGCCGCGTCTCCTCGGAATGGTTTTCCCGGCCGGATGATGAGCGCTATCTGTCCCTGTCGGAGCTTTACACCTCGGTGAAAGGCCGCGCCGAGCGCAGCCGCACGCGGACGGTCGAGAGCGCGGTGATCCGCGTCGAAGCCCATCGCGACGATCCGGAAAACCTGGCGCTCATCCTGCCCGACGCCGAGGCGCCGGTCGCGCCGACCCATTGGAGCTTCGGCCAGCTCGCCAGCCTGGTCAGCGCGCCGGCTGCCTATCTGCGCCAGCTCCCGGCGCCGCTTGCGGGCATCAACCTGCAATACGGGCTCACCTCGCACCGCGCCGAGCAGATCAAGACGCTGGAAACCGAAGACGGGCGCACGGAACTGCGCGCCGTCACCGGCCCGGATTATGGCCGCATCTACGACCACGAACTCGTGGCGGCCGTGCAGAAGATCGCGGGGAATGGAACTGGCGATACGCGCTGGAAAGTGCCCGGCACGCTCGACTGGTCGAGCGGCGTCTACAACCCGATGGTCGACATCACCAAGGATACGACCACGCTCTACGCCTCTGACCGAGACGTCTTCCTCTTCCTGGTCGACGACATGAACCCGATCGAGGCGGGCAAGCTGCCCGACGGATCGCCCGATCTCTATTTCCGGGGCTTCTATTGCTGGAATTCTGAAGTCGGCGCGAAGACGCTCGGCATCGCCAGCTTCTATCTGCGCGCCGTCTGCCAGAACCGCAATCTCTGGGGCGTCGAGGATTTTCAGGAAATCAGCATCCGGCATTCCAAATACGCCGCCAATCGCTTCGCGCACGAGGCGGCGCCGGCGCTGACCCGCTTCGCGGACTCGTCGCCGCAATCCTTCGTCGAAGGCATCCGTGCCGCGCGCGAGCGGATCGTCGCGCGCAGTGACGATGACCGCACCGACTTCCTCCGCAAGCGGGGTTTCTCCAAGGCGGAGACGGCCAGGATCGTCGAGACGGTTCTTGCCGAAGAAGGCCGCCCGCCCGAG
>PAQI01000023.1 GCA_002709235.1 Hirschia sp. | reverse complement strand
TGTCGATAAGTATCTTCCGATGGTCTTCTTCTCCGCGTTGAACCTGACGCCCTTGGCAATGTGGTTGTCACACCCCGTGCACCGCACGTTGAAGGGCATCTCAAAGCGGATCGTGAGCACGCCCTCCGTGTGCAATTTTTTCGCGCGCTCGCGCAGCGGGTGAGCCTTCCACTTGTCCGCCTTGCTCGTGGCGCCCACCGCGTGCTCCGCGCGAGACTGTTTGCGCGGCCCACTGACTCAGCTTGTTGGTTTTCCCGACCATATTTTCCACTCAGCATGCCTGAACGCAGAGGAGACCAGGGCGTTATGCCCAGTCCCATATCCTGTGCCATCGGAATGAGATCACCCTCTACCGTCCGTTCGAGCAGGGAGTATTCGATCTGCAATGCTATCAATGGTGCCCATCCGCGAAAGCGGGCGATGGTCTGCGCTTCGGCGACCTTCCAGGCGGGGGTGTCGGAAAATCCGATATACCGCACCTTTCCGGCGCGCACGAGATCGTCCAGCGCACTCATGGTTTCTTCAATGGGGGTAAACGGGTCAGACCAGTGCTGCCAGTACAGATCTATATAGTCTGTCTTCAAGCGCTGGAGGGACGCATCGCATGAGGCATGGATGGCACGTCGGCTTGCACCGCCACCATTCGGATTGCCAGGCTGCATGTTGCCGCTGAACTTGGTGGCAAGCACAACCTTGTCGCGGCGTGTTGCATCTTCTGCGAACCAGTCTCCCAGAATGCGTTCAGAATTGCCTTGAGTATAGATATTGGCTGTGTCGACAAAGTTCCCGCCCTTGTCGACATAGCTATCTAATATGGATATGGCCTCGGCCGCGTCACTTCCGAAGCCCCATTCAACTCCGAAAGTCATGGCCCCAAGGCAAAACGGACTGACTTTCAGTCCGGATCTGCCAAGGGTCTTGTATCGATCTAGCGACATAGTTGGTTTCTCCCTCCTTTTGCAGCTTTTGTGCTGCTTGTTTGCGCGCATGCAGGTGCCCGCCGAAAAGCGGGTCTTGCTGACATGCGATTTGATGGTGTTCTCGATGGTGTTCCCGAGGTGACGATTCAGCGCTCTGCGTCGATGGAATCATCGCTCAAAAAAAATCGTGTTCTCGATGGAGTTTGCCCGAACAGGCGCAATCTAGAGCGCCGAATCCCAACGATTTGAGTAGATTGTTGTATTTTTTCAACACAGTATCTACCCTGCCAATCGAGCCTGTTCGATACGCCGCCCTTATCTAACACCTTGTTTTTGTTGCTAAGCTTCCCTTACGGAAACTAATCCTCCCTGCAGTTTGTTATGGTCGATTGCAATATGCCATACGAATTGTTATCCTGCATACTATCAGGGGCCGTATTAAAGTGTTTTATTGCGCGTCACACTGAGAATTCCAGGGAGGAAATCATGAAGTTTTCGCACACGAAGGAGTGCATTCTGCTCCTGACGACATGTCTGGTCGGGGTGGGCCACGCATTCGCACAGGAACAGGTTGAGCCGGCTGAGCCAGCCGCTCAGGTTGAGCAGGAGCCAGCAGAAGCAACAAACGTACTGTCCACAATCGTCGTCACGGCCAACCGCCGTGAGGAAAACCTGCAACAGGTTCCGATTGCGGTATCCGCTGTTACGCCAGAACTGGCAGCGAAGATGGGTGTCACGGATCTGGCATCCATGACCGACGTGATTCCAGGCTTCACGTTCAACCGTCAGTCCGGTGGTTCACAGCCATTCGTACGTGGTGTCGGTAACCAGTCCACGACTGTTGGTAACGAGCCATCCGTCGCGATCTTTGTTGATGACATCTATATCCCGACAGCGAATGCGGCGATGTTTGACTTCAACAACATCTCATTGGTTGAGGTGCTGAAAGGTCCGCAAGGTACGCTGTTTGGCCGGAACGCAACGGGTGGTGTGATCCACCTGCACACGACCAATCCGGAATTCGATGAAGTCACCGGTGATGTCGAAGTTGGCTATGCCACCTACAACAAGGCAACTGCAAAAGCCTTCCTCAACACGCCGATCAACGACAAGATCGCGCTCAATTTCGCTGGCTATTACAATAATCAGCAAGATGGCTGGGGTAATGACGTCTATTCCGGCGAGGACATCTTCAAGCGCGAAGGCTGGGGACTTCGCAGCAAGGCCCTGATTGAGTTCACGCCAGATACTGATCTGCTTCTGACAGCAAGCTACAACTTTCAGGAAGGTGACGAGGGTAACGCCCAAAGAACCGTCATGGGTTTTGCCGGACGTGCTGGAATTACGCCAGAAGAAGCGGGTGCCGGTTTCTATGATGGCATGGTTGAGCGTCCAAGTACCTACCAGTCCAAGTTCACGATATTGAGCGCAAAGCTCACCCATGACTTTGGACCTGTAAACCTCGTCAGCATCACCGGTTACACGGATTCCAAGAACCCTGTGTTCCAGGACATCTCGGCCTATCGTGGCAATCTGTCCGCAGATTATGACCAGAACGAAGAAGCCTACACCCAGGAAATCCAGCTGCTGTCGCCTGAAGGCGGTAGGCTGAACTGGATCGTCGGTGGTTTCTACATGCACGACACCGCGCTGTTTGACGGTTTCTTCTACAGTCTCGGCCCTGCTGCCGGAACTGACACAGGCGGAATGAACCTGGGTCCCGCTCTGCCACCAGGGCTGTACTCAAGCTCTCACGCTGAACTGACGACCGACTCTTTCTCGGTATTCGGTGAGACCACTTATGATCTGACCGACCGCATGTCTGTCACCGCGGGTCTGCGCTACACATCCGACGATCGTTCGGTTGACAAGAATGGTGGTGAATTCGGCGTTCTTGAAAACGGCGTTCCCGGTCCTGTTGTCCTTCAGGCATCGGGTCCGTTCCCGGACAGCGAAAAGTTCGACAAGATGACGGGCCGTTTCGCTATTGACTACGATGTCACGCAGGACTTCATGGTCTATGCAGCCTATAACCGTGGCTTCAAGAGTGGTGTCTATTCATCCTCTAGTTACAACGTGCAGTCCACTGGCGTTGTGCCGGCCGTTCGTCCCGAAGAGATCGATGCTTATTCGGGTGGTTTCAAAAGCGAATTCCTGGACAATCGCGCACGTTTGAACGTCGAGGGTTTCTACTACGAGATCAAGAACATCCAGGTTCAGAACAACCTGGCAGGTCAGCCGGGTACAGAGATCCGAAATGGTGGTAAGGCATCATTGCAAGGTATCGAAGCCGATCTGACACTTCAGGCAACAGACAATCTGACCCTGTCTGCGGCTGTTTCGATCGTCGATGGTTCGTATGACGAGTTCAACAATGGACCGACATACTTCCCGCAGGCACCTAACCCTCAACTGGCTATTCCGGACACATGTTCTGCCAACCCGTCAATCTATCCGGGTGACGGCAGCGGCCCGATCTACCCAACCACGAATGCGGCACCTCTTCTTGCCGTACCGGGTGGGTGTAACCTGGCTGGAAACGACATGCTTCAGGTCATTCCGTTCTCCAGTCAGATCAGCGCCATCTACACAGTGCCGCTGCCGAATGGTTCCATCGATATGTCGGTCAACTGGTTGCACACTGACAGCTACTTCTTCGAGCCGGACAACAACCCGTACGTGGAACAAGACCCAGTGGACAAGGTGAACGCATCAATCACCTGGAACAATGAGGAAGACAATTTCGACCTCCGCTTCTGGATGAACAACATTCTTGGTGAAGAATACTACACCTACATCGCCAACAGTGGCACGTCCGGGGTCAAGGGTTCGCCTGCAGCTCCTCGCACTTACGGCATGACATTGGGCTATCACTTCTAGGAGTGATTGCCGGTTTACCCGGTGCTAGTTGCGCATAGGGGATGTGACAAGGAAAAGAGCGACCAGCAGTGGTCGCTCTTTTTTCCATTGGGTTGGAGATCTTGATTGGCAAATGGGGATGCATCGACTTTTAGGATGTTCAAGCTTTACTCAGGCCATTAGCACGCGTAAAAATGCGCAAGCTTATAGTGTGGTAGCAAACATTATTGCGGACAGGGCGTGCTGACAGCCAATGATCGGGAGATCCTCGCACATGCATCGCGGGGTTCCGTTTGTTGGATTTGGCGAACCAGTTTTTGATGTTCTTCGGTCAAGGAGCCAGACAATGCAATTCATCACGATTTCCAGGGCTGGTCCTGTCACGACAGTTACGCTCAACCGTCCGGAAGTGATGAACGCGATAAATGTCGAAATGCATGCAGAATTGCAGATCGCGTTTGATGAATTCGCGCAGGACCCTGACCAGTGGGTATGTGTGGTGACAGGGGCAGGTGATCGCGCTTTCTGTGCTGGATCAGACCTCAAGGCCGCCGCAAAATCCGGGTTACCGCCGACCTATCCCAAGAGTGGATATGCCGGACTGATCGAGCGCTTTGACTGCAACAAGCCCATCATTGCCGCCGTCAATGGCGTGGCACTTGGCGGCGGGTTCGAGGTCGCGCTGGCGTGTGACCTGATCATTGCCTCGGAGAATGCGTCATTCGGGCTACCCGAACCCCTGGTCGGCGCTGTGGCGCTGGGTGGTGGTCTGCATCGCCTGTCTCGCCAGATGCCGCTGAAACAGGCCATGGGGGCAATCCTGACCTCCCGTCGTATATCAGCGGAAGACGCGTTGAAATATGGCCTGGTCAATGAAGTCGTTCCACAGGCAGAGCTGATGGCCTGCGTTGAAAACTGGTGTCAGGAAATATTGCGAGCCTCGCCCGTTTCGGTGCGCACATCCAAAGCCGTCGTCAATCGTGGATTGATGGAAAGCAGCGTCGAAGAGGCCATGAAAAATCAGGCGGAATATCCTGAATTCATCGCCTGGCGCGCCAGTGAAGATATCAAGGAAGGCCCCAGTGCCTTCGCCGAAAAGCGCAAGCCAAAATGGACGGGGCGCTGAAATAACACCAGATAGTGGTTGCCAGAATATAATTCGCTAGATTACTAGTTGGGTTCAGTTTTCAATAGGAGAAATGTCCGTGGCCGATAAGCTTGCCGACAATATCAGTTTCGCCCGTGGCCCGGATTGGCGCAATCGATTTGCGTTGGCACCTTTGACGAACCTGCAAAGCAATGAAGACGGAACTCTTGGCGACGACGAATATAACTTTCTCGTGCGTCGCGGTGAGGGTGGTTTTGGCCTGGTGATGACCTGTGCCGCGCATGTCAGCAAACAGGGGCAGGCATTTCCCGGACAGCTTGGCACATTTGCAGATGAGCAGATCGACGGGCTGACCCGACTTGCTGCGGGTATCAAATCCACCGGCGCTATCGCTTCAGCCCAGCTGCAACATGCCGGTCAACGCGCAAAACCTGAATTGTCGGGCACTGATGTGGTCGCGCCCTGGGATATTCCAAAACGTGGCGTGCGGGCCATGACGACAGCTGAAGTCGAGCAGATGGTTCAGGATTTCATCGATGCGGCTGTCCGTTGTGAAAAGGCCGGCTTTGACGGTGTCGAACTTCATGGTGCCCATGGCTATGTGCTCTGCGCATTCATGAGCAAGGATCGTAATAACCGCACCGACCAGTATGGCGGCTCCTATGAGAACCGCACGCGTGTCTATCATGAGATTATTGAAGGTATCCGCAAGGCAACAGGGCCTCAGTTCCAGCTGGGGCTGAGGTTCTCTCCTGAAAAATATGGCTATCCATTCGAAGAAGCCCTGAGATTTGCGACTGAAATGTTGCAGGATCAGCGGCTGGACTATCTCGACATGTCACTATGGGATAGTTTCAAGGAGCCCGATGAAGAGGAATATCACGGCAAACGCCTGGTAGACTGGTTTAGTGCCTTGCCCCGTAAAAATGTTCGCCTTGGCATTGCAGGCAAGTTGTTTTCAGCGCATGACGCAAAACAGTGCATGGATGCGGGGGCCGACTTTGTATTTATCGGACGAGGAGCAATCCTTCATCCGGACTTTCCGAAACTGGCGACTGCTGATGCCAATTTCGTCTCCGATCAGTTCCCGGTTACATGCGCACATTTGAATGCACTGGCGGTTGGACCTGCTTTTGTGGAATATCTTGCGACCGGATGGACCAATTATGTAAGTGACTGGCAGGAAAGCTGAGGGGCGTTCCGGGCTGGCGGTTGCAGTTTTGGCGACACCGAACAAAAAGGAGTATGCCGAATGGCAAAGGGAAAAGTTATTATCAGCTGTGCTGTGACAGGCGCTATTCATACGCCTTCCATGTCACCGCACCTGCCGATCACAGCTGAAGAAATTGCTGATGCAGCGATCGGCGCAGCAGAAGCCGGCGCAGCCGTCATCCATTTGCACGCCCGCAACCCTGTAGACGGTCGCCCTGACCAGAACCCGGATCTCTTTGAGCCGTTTCTGAAGGTGATCAAGCAGCGCTCCGACGCCGTGATCAATCTGACGACGGGTGGTCACCCGTCCATGACGCTCGAAGAGCGCCTTCGCCCGGCAACCCGTTTCCAGCCTGAAGTCGTCAGCCTCAACATGGGAACGATGGGCTTTGGCCTGTTTCCGATGCTGAAGCGTTTCAAGGAATGGAAACACGATTGGGAACCACAGGTGCTTGAGGCATCACGTGATCTCGTCTTCAAGAACACCTATAAGGACATTGAAGGCCTCCTCGAGCTCATGACACCATTGGGCACGCGCTTCGAGTTTGAATGCTACGACACAAGCCACCTCTACAATCTGGCGCATTTCCTTGAAAGAGGCCTCGTCAAGGCACCGCTCTTCATCCAGACATGCCACGGTATTCTCGGCGGTATTGGTGGCCACCCCGATGATGTCATGCACATGAAGCGTACCGCTGACCGCCTGTTCGGAGACCAGTATGAATGGTCTGTCCTTGGTGCCGGTGCCCGTCAGATGAGCATTGTTGCAATGGCCGCATCAATGGGTGGAAACGTCCGTGTGGGTCTTGAAGACTCGCTCTGGGCAGGACCGGGACGCCTTGCTGAAACCAATGCCGAGCAGGTGACGACAGCACGTCGGATCGTGGAATCCATGGGGCTTTCAGTGGCGACACCTGAAGAAGCACGCGCAATTCTGGATCTGAAGGGTGCTGACCGTACCAAGATCTAGTTGATCAATGACCAATTCGTCAGAGCCCATGTCGACAAGGATGTGGGCTCTGTCGTCAAGTAAAGTAGACAGGAGCAGGAAATTGTCCAAAAGCGGTCCACTGGTTGGAACAAAAATTCTTGAAATCGCTGGTGTCGGACCCGGCCCGTTTTGCGCAATGATGCTCGCTGACATGGGGGCAACAGTGCTCCGGGTCGAGCGCGAAGGTGCACCTCCGGCCATTCCTCCGATTGATCCGGTCAAGAACCTGCTTCACCGTGGTCGTCAGACCATTTCGCTGAACCTCAAGGACCCTGAGGCCGTCGAAACCGTGCTCTCGCTTGTCGAGCACGCAGATGTCGTACTTGAGGGCTATCGTCCCGGCGTCATGGAGCGTCTGGGCCTGGGGCCTGATATCTGCCTTGAGCGCAACCCCAAGATCGTGTTCGCACGCATGACAGGCTGGGGCCAGGACGGTCCGCTCGCCCATCGTGCGGGGCACGACATCAATTATTTTGCAATCTCCGGCAGCCTGTACATGACCGGCCGCAAGGACGAGGTTCCCAATCCCAATCTCAACATGGTTGCGGATATGGGTGGAGGCGGCATGCTGATGGCGCTGGGTATCGTCAGTGCTTTGCTGGAAGCCGAGAAATCGGGGCAGGGACAGATTGTCGATGCCTCAATGACTGAGGGCACAGCATTGCTGGCGACCATGATCCACGGCTATCGGGCCATGGATCGCTGGACAGACGACAGAGGCGCAAACCTGCTCGACAGTGGCGCACCTTTCTACGATGTCTACGAAACCTCTGATGGACAATATATGGCCGTCGGTTCGATCGAGCCCAAATTCTATGCCGAGCTGATGAAGGGACTGGAAATTGATCGCGATAATTTCCCGGCCCAGCATGACAAGAGCGCCTGGCCGGAAATGAAGAAAACCATTGCTGGTATCATTGCCGGGCGTACGCGCAAGGAATGGGAAGCGGTCTTTGACGAGCTGGACGCCTGTGTGACGCCCGTTCTTACCCCTGACGAAGCAGCTGTTTATCCGCATGCGAAAGCACGCAAGATCTTCGACAAGGTCGCAGACGTCATGCAGCCCATGCCGGCACCGCGCTTCAGTCGCACGCCATCGAAGATCTCCGGCCCGCCACCAAGCGCTGATACACCCCTCGACCAGATCATGTCTGAATGGTGTGATCGCTGAAAGGCCAGCGCCAGAACCACTTGGAATAATCAAAGGGCAGAACGGGATTGATCCTCGTTCTGCCCTTTGCTTTTCTGGGTTGAGCCTATCCTCATCTGCGCCGCTCATTACAGACGTGAGCGTGGCTGTCAGCAGTCGAACGGGCCCTCTGGATCGGTCGATTGCAAGTCGGGATAGCTGATCAAAAGTGTCGGGTTGGTTCGGACCCAACTGAGTTTTCCGAAAACTGAAGATGAAGACGGTGCGGTCTTGAATCAGTGGCTGCCCGGTAAGGTGATCACGCGCCCGGTTCTGTCGCGGACATGTCACCCTGCGCCTCAGAACAGGTCAATTGACGACTGGCAGACCAACTTGATTGCTTGGTGTCTCAAGAGAATAAGTGAAGTTCAAATAACGATTAAAAGGAATAATCGTTCCTGAACGCCACATGAACAAAGTATTCTGGCAATATTTAGCCACATTAACGGCTATTCAGGAAAGATCTCGAAAAAACGCGATTTTTCTGCTTTTTTATTGAGTTCATCTGCTGTCGGATTATATCAATGTTGTCGGAAGGCAATTGAAATTCACAGTTGTCCGACATGAACGGAATATCTAGTGAGCCTAGAGGGACTAGGACTTGATGGACTGACGCCAGAAAAGAAGCGCGGCATCAAGAACTGGAGATGGAAAGTAAATGACCAACGATTTTTGCACTCCGGATGGAGCCAAACGCCTCAAGATGAAGATTGAGGAATATTGGAAAAACCGGGGATTTGACGTCAACATCAACCTGGTTGACTCCGGGTTCGTTCCGGCCATGCGTTCTGCACGTACAGACGTACGATCAAATATGGTGAACGGTATGCCTCAGGCAAGAGGTCACGTCGTTTCCGCAGGACGAGGTTCAATGGAAAACTTCGGCAATCAAGCCCTCTTCAATTGATCATATCCGGTTGCGACGAAGCAGCTTCGTCGCGATCGCCGACAACTCCGAATAGTGAGACAAGATTGCGTCCGGCTTCAATGCTTCGGGCGCAATGTCGGTATATCCAAACTCCACCAGAATGACGGGGGCTCCCGCAGCGCGCGCGGTTCCGACGTCGGCTGAGGAATCCCCGATCATGATGGATTGATTCAACACACCTCCCGCTGTTGCGAGGGCGTGAAGGTAATGTTCTGCATGCGGTTTGCGGTTGCTCACTGAATCAGCACCGACGATCGCGCGGAACCTGTGTGCCAATTTCAACGCTTCCAGCAATTGTACAGACAGCTGCGTCTTCTTTTTCGTGCAAACGCAAAATGCTGCGCCCATTTTCTCCAGTTCATCGAGCGCCTCGATCACACCGGGAAAGGGGCGGCTCAGCTGGGCGATATCCTGTGAATAGACCTCAATATATGTCGCGGTCAGGCGCGTCAGGGCATCCGGTGTGAGAAGGCGGCCTTGCGCCTGCGCGCTTCGCTTGATCAGCGCCCGCGCACCTTGACCAACCTTGCTGCGCACATCATCGAGTGAGACGGGGGAAAAGCCTTCCTGTTCCAGCACGATATTGAGCACGCGATGAAGGTCAGGCGCAGTATCGACTAGTGTTCCATCAAGGTCGAACACGATCAAGCAGCCTTCAAGCGGCCGTCCTGCGTCTTGCAGCGTCATGACAGTTCTTTCGTTCTTGTCTTGCAGCATGAGCGGCTTGGCCTATTGTCACCGCCGAACCTTCCGGGTGTTTAGGCGAATAGAGATGTAAAGGCGAGGGCGAGATGGCGCGAGCGGCGATCATTCTGGCGGCGGGTATGGGGACTCGTATGCAGTCCAGCACTCCAAAGGTGCTGCACAAGGTGGGCGGCAGGTCCATGCTGGAATGGACCTGCGATCTTGCAAACAATCTTGGATGCGAAAAGACAGTGATCGTCGTCGGTCCGCAATATCCTCAAGTTGGCGAGGCAGCCTCTGCGTTGGTGGGCGAATCCAATGTCTGTATCCAGCAGGACCAGTTGGGAACGGCGGATGCCGTGAAGGCGGCGATCCCGGCCATGACCGGATTTACCGGCGATGCAATCGTGCTTTACGCTGACACGCCCCTCATTCCGTCAGAAGTCGCGAGCGGCGCGTTTGATGCAATCTCCGAAGGCGCATCCATCGTCGTGTTGGGCTTTCATGCAGCAATTCCCGGCGGATATGGGCGTCTGGTGCTGGGCAAGGATGGATCGCTTGATCGGATCGTCGAAGCCAAGGACGCAAACCCCGAAGAACTTGCTGTAACCTTCTGCAATTCAGGCGTCATGGCCGGTCCCTGGCCACTCATGGCCGAATTGTTGGGTGAGGTGATGAACGACAATGCCAAGGGTGAATACTATCTCACCGATCTCGTCGCTCTGGCACGAGGCCGCGGATTGAAGGCACATGCTGCGCCTTGCGATGAAGAGCATGTCCTGGGCGTCAATTCACGCGTGCAGCTGGCAGAAGCCGAAGCCGTGTTCCAGAAACGTCGCCGCAATGAACTGCTCGAAGCAGGTGTTGGCATGATCGCGCCGGAAACCGTGTTTTTCAGCCATGACACCCAGATCGCAAATGATGTCGAGATCGAGCCCAATGTCGTGTTCGGACCGGGGGTGACGGTCGAAAGCGGTGCGCAGATCCGCGCTTTCAGCCATCTGGAGGGGGCCGTGGTGTCGGGCGGTGCGCAGATCGGGCCATATGCGCGCCTTCGTCCCGGTGCACAGATCGGGAATGATGTGCGGGTCGGCAATTTCGTTGAAGTGAAGAATGTGAAGATGGGCAAGGGTGCCAAGGCCAATCACCTGTCCTATCTGGGCGACGGGCAGGTCGGTGCGGGCGCAAATATCGGTGCCGGTACGATCTTCTGCAATTATGATGGCTTCTTCAAATACCAGACTGTGATCGGTGAAGGGGCTTTTGTCGGCTCTAATTCTGCGCTCGTCGCGCCCGTCACCATTGGTGAGGGCGCGATGATCGGCTCAGGCTCGGTGATCACCTCGGATGTGAAGCCCGGCGATCTGGCCGTGGGGCGTAGCCGTCAGACCTCAAAGGAAGGCTGGGCATTGTCTTTCCGCACAATCATGAAAGCCCGCAAGGCAGCCAGGGCCAAGGGCTGATCAAACAACACAAAATGACGTGCCGGTCAGCGTCGGGCTCAAGTTTTGCCTTGTCCCGCCATTCGGATTCGTCCTACTCCCTGCGCGTGTCAGAGAGTCAAACAAGCTGGAGCGCATCCCATGTCCGATATCGCCAAACGCAACGCTGCGCGCGAGGCGCTCAAACTGGTTGAGGACGGCATGGTGCTCGGGCTGGGCACAGGCTCGACCGCAAAGCACTTCGTTGATGGTGTTGGCGAGCTTATAGCCAAGGGCTGGAAACTGTCTGGCGCGCCAACCTCCATACAGACCGAAAAGCAAGCGGTGGCGTGCGGCATACCGCTGGTGGATCTTGACGATGTAGACGTCATCCACCTGACCATTGACGGTGCCGACGAGTTCGACCCGGACATGAATCTCATCAAGGGTGGTGGCGCGGCATTGCTGCGCGAAAAGATTATCGCGGATTATTCCGAGCGTATGGTTGTCATTACCGATGCTTCCAAACAGGTTGAAACTCTTGGTGCTTTTCCGCTTCCCGTCGAGGTCAATCCTTTCGGCATGGCGCTCACTCGAAAGCGTATCTCCCATGCATTAGAAATGCTGGGAATGAAGGATATATCCATCAAACAGCGTGCGAATGGTGATGGGTCTGCTTTATTCACCGATGGTGGTCACCACATATATGACCTCCATTGCGGGCAGATCCTCGATGTTGCATCACTTGCGACAATGCTGGATCAGATACCTGGCGTGGTAGAGCACGGCCTGTTTGTCGGTTTGGCGGATGCGGTCATCATTGGAAATGAAACAGGTACCCAAACGCTCATCCGATAGCGACGGGTGGTGAGTGTAGCTTGTTAGCGGGAATACGACATGACTTATGACTATGACCTCTTCGTGATCGGTGCAGGCTCCGGCGGCGTGCGCGCAGCCCGGATCGCGGCACAGTCCGGTGCGAAGGTCGCAGTGGCAGAAGAGTTCCGTACCGGTGGTACCTGTGTGATCCGCGGCTGTGTGCCCAAGAAGTTCATGGTCTATGCATCTGAATACAAAACACATTTCAAGGAAGCGGAGGGCTTCGGTTTCTCCTTCCCCAAACAGCCGACCTATGATCACACACGCTTCATCGCCTCTCTCGCCGCGGAAGTGGACCGCCTGTCCGGCATTTACCGGCGTAATCTGAACAATGCAGGCGTGGACGTCATCGATGATCGTGCTGTGTTTGAAGATGCCCACACGCTGCGCCTTGTGAATTCCGACAAGACTGTCACCGCGGAAAAGATCCTCATCGCGGTCGGTGGAGAGCCTTTCATTCCATCCGATACGATCGAAGGTTGCGAGCACGCCATCACATCGAACGAAATCTTCGACATTGAAGACCTGCCGCGCTCCATCACGATTGGTGGCGGCGGATATATCGCGGTGGAGTTCGCGCATATCTTTGCGGGTCTGGGTGTCGAGACCAGCCTGGTCTATCGCGGTGACCTGATCCTGCGCGGCTTTGATGACGATATTCGCGAAGCCGTGCGCTCTGGCCTGCTGGAATCAGGCGTGCGCGTTATCACCCATGCAAACTACACAAAGATCAATGAGACCCCGGAGGGGCCCTGCAAATTCCACGTCGAACTGGATAATGGCCACGCCATCAATGCCGATGTTGTCATGCTCGCGCTGGGGCGCATTCCCTACACAGCCAATCTGGGGTGTGACAAGGTGGGCATCAAGCTGGACAAACGCGGCGCGGTCGTCGTCGATGAATGGTCTAAGACCAATGTCGACAGTGTCTGGGCGGTCGGTGACGTGACAGACCGCGTGGCGCTAACCCCCGTGGCGATCCGTGAAGGCCATTGTTTTGCCGATACAGAGTTTGGCGGAAAGCCGCACCATTTCGATCACGACAAGATCGCTTCCGCGATCTTTACCCAGCCACCCGTGGGCACGGTAGGGATGTCCGAGCATGATGCACGCGCGAAATATGGTGATGTCGATATCTACAAGGCCCGCTTCAAGCCCATGAAGTCGGCCCTGTCAGGCGATCCCAATCGCGTGCTCATGAAGCTGATTGTTCGCCAGTCCGATCAGGTCGTGCTGGGCTGCCACATTGTCGGCCCCGATGCACCAGAGATCATCCAGGCCGTCGGCATCGCGGTGAAGATGAACGCCACTAAGCAGGATTTCGACAATACCTGCGCACTGCACCCATCGCTGGCCGAGGAACTCGTCACCATGCGCGACAAATGGGTGCCGCCGGAACTGTAGAACAAGGCCTATTTGGCGATGATCTTCAGGATATCTTTCACGTCATAGGGCTTTTGCAGGAAGGTGACATTCGTGAATCTGTCTTTCACGGGCGCAAGCTCGCCATAGCCTGTGCCGAAAACGAATGTCACGCCCATGGATTCCAGCCGCTCGGCAATGGGTTCGCTGGTCTCATCACCAAGGTTCAGGTCCAGCAGTGCAAGACTGGGCGTATGCTCATCCAGGATTTCCATTGCGCTTTCAACTGTAGAAGCAACATGGACTCTGGTAGCGCCCAGTTCCAACAGCGCTTCTTCAGTGTCCAGCGCGATGATGATATTGTCCTCGACCAAAAGGACATCTCCCGAGAGGCCGGCCTTGTGATTGGTTTCCTGGTTCTTGGTCGCCAAGGCTTCCGCGCGTTCTGCCCTCGCGCTGTCCGTGTCAGTCTGGACATTCCTGGCCGGGATCATGAACTGGGCCTTTAGACCAGATACCTGATAGTCCACATGGGCCTTGCCCTTGAGCTCATACGGGATCGACCGTTCAATGATCGTTGACCCGAAACCGCGCCGCACGGGAGGCGTACGAATGGGCGGTCCGCCAGTTTCCTGCCAGGTCAGCTCCAGTGCACCGTCATCCTGGCTGTCGAAGGTTACCAGCACCGAGCCCGACGCATCACTCAGCGATCCATATTTGGCCGAATTGGTCATCAGCTCGTGGAACACCAGAGCGAGCGTGGAAAACGCCTCGGGTTTCAACAGGACATCATCGCCTTTGAATTTCAGGCGGTTTGCCTTGTCATTGAGATAGGCTTCAGCCTCGGTGCGGATGAGCGATTGTAGCGAGGATGGGTTCCATTGCTGCTGGGTGATCTGGTCATGGGCGCGCGCCAGAGAGTGAATGCGACCTCCCACAACAGCAGTATATTCGCGCACCGAACGCGCTTCTGCGCCGCTTTGTGTCACCAGGCTGCGGATAAGGTTCAATACATTGCGAACGCGGTGGTTGAGCTCGGCAATCAGGATTTCCTGCTTTTCCGATGCCTGCGCACGCTCACGCAGGGCGGCATCGTTCATGCGCAACACCACTTCAAGCAGCGTCACGCGAAGGGATTCAGCTGCATAGCGTTCTGATTCAGACCAGTCCTGGCTTGTGCCGCGTACGGTTTCCTTCCACGTCTCGAAACTCTTGCGTGGGGTCAGTCGGTCACCATTGGGGCCGGGTTCAACAGGCTTGTTCGGATTGCCCGCCCAGACCACTGATCGCGCAATTTCGCGCCTGAACAGGACAAGATAGTCACGTGGCGTTCTGGAAACGGGCAGGGCAAGCAGGCCTGCGACTTCAGACGGAAAGTCTTCGGCGTCAGGATAGACCTTTGACAGGGCATCGGTCACATAGACTCGACTGGAAGCGGCCGTGTTCAGAAACCGGGCCAGCTTCATGAATTCCTCGCGTGTCGGCGTTGCGCCCTGGGCGATATAGTTCCCATCAATCCAGCCAACAATGCCATCATGTGTGACCACGGCACCGATGGCGTCGGCGATCATCTCGAAATTTTCCGAAATGGTGGCNCCATCCGCAAGCCGGGCCATGATCTGGTCGTGCAGGGTCTGCGCGCGGTTTCTCTCGCTGGCTTCTATCTCCGATTGCTTCTGATCAAGCAGGAACGAGAACAGGTGCCCGAACAGTTCCGACGCGCTGCGTAATCCGTAATCAAGGATTCGCGGTTCATAATTGTGACAGGCAAACAGCCCCCACAATTTGCCGCGCACCACTATCGAAATGGACATGGAAGCGTCCACGCCCATGTTCTTTAGATATTCGATGTGGATCGGGGATACCGCGCGCAGCACACTCATCGACAGATCCAGCGGTTCGCCATCCGGGTTCAGTCGTGGAAAAATGTTCGCGCAAGGGTCGTTTACATCGCTGATGATACGAAACGGGTTACGGCGGTAAAGCTCGCGCGCCTGTTTGGGAATGTCACTGGCTGGGTAGCGCAGGCCCTTGTAGCTGTTGACACCCGGCTTCAAGGACTCGGCAATGACGGTTCCTGTCTCGTCCTTTTCGAACTTGTAGACCATGACACGGTCGAATCCGGTCATGGCCCTGACCTGACGGGCAGCAGAGTCGCACAAGGCTTCTATCGTTTCGGTATTGGCAACCCTGTCCACCATCGGGCGGACCATCGACATGTAATCAATGTGACTGTTACCGGGGCTGCGTTCCAGTTCGATGATGATCGAGCGGTCCGACACATGTATCGCCACGTCGAAGAGGTTCTCGGATTTGTCCAGCGTGACACCGAACAAGCGCTCGACGGAACTGGCGGTCCTGACCAGTTGCAAGCGCGTTCGGATGGCGTGAATTGCGTCGGTGGAGAAGATTTCTGTAATCGGCGCACCGATCAGATCTTCAGCATCAACATCAAGGTACTGGCCGATATTATTGGAGACGTGATTGACAATCCAGTCAAGCGAAACGGAAATCAGTGCGCCAAATGATTGTATGCGGCTCAGAAGATGTATGGGTTCGCGATCACAATTGCTGAGGTCGACCGTTACATGCTGTTCGCCGGAATTTGGCGTCTTGTCGTTCATAAGGTCGTTACCTGTGGTTTCGTGGCGTTCAGCGCGTCCAGGAATAGCTCGAAGCAAGCGGATGCCGAGTTCAGTTCATCGGGATGTGCCGGTCTTTGCATGTCCAGATCTGAGCGCATGGTGCGCCAGTAGTCCGCCATGCCTGTGTCCGACAGGAAGGCCCCTGCGCGGCGACAGTCCGGATCGGTGGATTCCAACCACTGTCGCTGCTGTAGCTTGCGTCCCATGCTCGCACCAGCAATCACATAAAGTGCGCCAAGTGGCTGCGTAAGGGCGGTCGGCTTTTCCAGTGTGGGAATGCGATCGGTTACACCCAGCTCATTCAGGTCCTTGCCAGTCAGCAGGCTTTGGCGTGGAGGCAGGGAAATTTCGGTATTTGCGTCTTCCAGAAAGGCTTCGACGACCTCGAAGGCTGCATGCATTGATATCAGGAATTGCTCCAGATCATCACGGTTCTGCAGATTCAATGCCCCATAGTCAGCGTCGACCTTAACGTGCTGTGACTGTGTAGCTGACCGAAGTTGATTGCGAAGCGATTGCATGAAAGGGAGTTAGTCTCTGGAATGTCGTAAGTAAACTATAAGAGTTTTTAAAAAGCCGGATGAATATTATTCACCCCATCAGGTTTCAAACGCATTGGCCCATAAAAGGTTCCCAACTCATAGTATTCAGCTGAAGTTGCGAAGCTCGTGAGGATACATTGGGTCCTTGATGCGTGTGGGTTGGGCACTGGGGGAGGAGGATGATGCCTGCTGCAGCAATTCCTGATGCATTCGCTTCTGGCCGGGCATGGTCATTTCAATTGTGAACGGCACGCTTCACAAGAAATGCACAATATGCATCTCCAGAAGGACGTCAGACCTTGAAGACACAACTGTTCTCGCTCGCCGCGCTTTGCGTTGTCTTCTTTCCAGCGGCCTGCGCACCCAATGCAGACACACCCGCACTCGCCGCGCCGTCAGAGGCTGTGCTGCAGAACGAAATCCTCTGGGACAGCTATGGCGTGCCGCATGTCTATGGCGAAGACGAGCAGGCGGTCTTTTACGGCTATGGCTGGGCACAGGCGCAAAGCCATGGCGATGTTATCTTCCGCCTCTATGGCGAGGCGCGCGGCAAGGGGGCTGAATATTGGGGCGCGGACTATGAAGACACCGCCGTCTGGCTGCTGACCAATTCCACGCCAGAGCGTGCACAGGACTGGTATGACGCGCAGGAGCCCGGTTTCAAGGCTGATCTGGATGCCTTCGCCAGAGGCATGAATGATTATGCCGCTGCAAATCCTGACGATATAGACCCCGACGTGTTGAAGGTCCTGCCTGTCTCGGGTGTGGATGTGGTGGCGCATGCCCATCGGCTGATGAACTTCATCTATGTCGCCAACCCTTCGCGCACAATCGGGCCTTCAGCACCGCCCTTGAAGGCGGGCTCCAACACATGGGCAATCGCGCCTTCGAAAACCGAAAGCGGCAACACCATGCTGCTCCAGAACCCCCATCTGCCATGGGCAACGGGGTTCTTCACCTATTATGAAGCCCATCTCACCGGACCGGATTTTGAGATCTATGGGGCCACACAAGTCGGCCTGCCGGTCATCCGTTTTGCCTTCAACAGCCAGATGGGCATCTCCAACACGGTCAACAGCCTGCTGGGCTCAACCTCCTATGCGCTGACGCTGAAGGATGAAGGCTATGTCTTCGATGGAGAGGTCAAACCGTTTGAGGTAACCGAAACCAGCTACAAGGTTCTGCAAGATGACGGCACGCTGATCGACAAGCCCCTGACCATCCGCAAGAGCGTGCATGGCCCCGTATTCACCCGAGACGATGGCGTGGTGATCGCGCTGCGCGTGGCCGGGCTGGATCGTCCCGGCATGCTGAAACAGTATTTTGACGCGCTGAAATCGAAGAGCTTTGAAGAATTCAACACCGTGATGTCGCGCCTTCAGGTGCCGACCTTCAACATCACCTATGCCGACAAGGACGGCCACATCCAGTATCTGCACAATGGCATGCTGCCCCGGCGTGACAGCGGCGATCTGGAGTTCTGGTCCGGCCTCGTGCCGGGCGATACGTCCGATAATCTGTGGACGGATATCCACCCCTTTGCAGAATTGCCACGGGTGGCTGATCCTGAGTCGGGCTTTGTCCAGAATTCCAATGACCCGCCCTGGCTGGCGACATGGCCTGCGCCATATTCGGCGGATGATTTTCCATCCTATACCTCGCGGCGTGGACCGGAGAGCCTGCGCGCACAGGCATCCATTCAGATGATGGCGGACAATGACCAGATCAGTTTCGACAAGCTGGTCGAGCTGAAAATATCAGAGCGCGCGGGCATGGCCGATCGCGTGCTGGATGACCTGCTTGCTGCTGCTGTCGATGACCCCGACCCGGAGATGCAGGCAGCGGTCAGTGTGCTGACCGAATGGGATCGCAGTTTCAGCAGCGACAATCGCGCCGGGCTCCTGTTCGAGGAATGGGCGGGGCTGTTCACCGGCCCGCGCTTTGCCGACGACAGCAATTTCGCCCAGCCCTGGAGTGAAGACGCACCGCTGACCACACCCAGCGGGCTGAAAGACCCGGCAGCGGCCGTGGAGATGCTCCGCAAGGCCATCATGTCCACCAAGGAGAAATATGGCGCAATCGACCGGCCCTTCGGAGAAATCTCGCGCTTTGATATCGACGGCAAGAACGTGCCGGGCCATGGCGGCTATGGCAATCTTGGATCTTTCAATGTCATCACCTGGTCTCCTCTCAATGAGCAAGGATACCGCACGCCGATCCATGGCGAGACATGGGTCGCCATGGTGGAGTTCTCAGATCCGGTGAAAGCCTATGGCCTGATGACCTATGGCAATTCGCGCAAGGCCGGGACGACACATTACAACGATCAGCTCGACCATTTCGTGAACAATCAATATCGCGAACTCTGGCTGCAACGATCAGATATCGAAGCGAACATGGAGAGCCGCACGCTCTTTGATCCAGACGGCGATTGACCAACAGGCTTGTGAATACAAAGCCGGGTTCTGAAATATCAGCAACAAACGCAGTTTAGCGGGGTCTGTCAGGTTGACGCCATAGCCAAACCGTCCGACCTATCTGGCTGGTTCCGGCGCGCATTGTTTTGGTGTTTCGTGCGTCGGGCAAGGATGCAGGAGCGCACACATCATGCGGGTAGTTTCGGTCGTGAACATGAAGGGCGGCGTGGGCAAGTCCACCAGCGTCTGCATGCTGGCCGAGGCATTGGCGTCCCAGGGTGGCATGCGCGTGCTGGTCGTCGATCTCGATCCTCAGTCCAATGCGTCCATGATGCTGGCCGGGCTCGACCAATGGTCCCGCCTGCGTGAGACCGACCGCACGCTCGATGCCTTCTTCAACCAGTTCGTCCACGGCACCGAGCCGCGACGCTTTCATGAGTTCATCGCACCGCGCGTCACCGATCTGATGGATGAACCACAGGTGGATCTTGTCGTCGCCACGCCCGAATTTCGCTATGTAGAGCGGGATGCGCTGGACAAGTTCATCCGTCAGGGCTTCCTGATCAACGCCGTACAGGACCGACTGGCGCGGCTGACATCATCGGCCATCGCAAGTGTGGAATCGCGCTATGATCTGGTGCTGTTTGACTGTCCGCCGGGAATTTCGCTGTTTGCGGAAGCGGCGATCTCGATGTCAGAACATGTCATTATCCCGACCATTCCAGACTATGTGTCACGCCTGGGCATCTTCGCGTTTCGCAAGCGTGCGGTCCGCGCAATGGAAAAGCGCCGCTTTACCGAAGACAGCATCTTCACCCTGATCACAAAGTTCGACCGCAATATCATGCTGCATGAAAGTGAAGTGCAGTCGCTTCAGGCCAGTTTTGCGACCTTCAACACGATCATTCCGCAAAATGAGAATATTGCACGAGCGGGCGAATGGTCTGATATTCCCCGCTCATTCGAACAGAAATATGGCGACGCATCCGCGATTGTGCGGGCCCTGGCAGCGGAATTTTCGGAAAAGATCGGATTGGTATGATGCAAAAGGCGCTCAACTCTCTTTTTGGTGTGATCTCTTCAGAAGCAGACCGCAATCAGGCCTTCGCTGCAGACCTTCAGGAAGCCATCATCAAGATGGCGGCACAGTTCGACAAGTCCAACCTGATCGAGCGTAAGGTCAAGGGATTCAACCCTTTTGCCGCCTTCAAGGAAGGTGGTCGTGAGGGTATGACAAAGATATTGAACAAGGAAACATCCGAGGTTCTCAAGGCGATGGTGCGCATGCATAATGCAGACCCTACCGGCGCACTTGGTGGCAAGGCGCGCAAAGCTGATCTGGTCGAAGCAATGGTCTCCCTCGCGGAAAAACGCGCCGCTCGTGATGCCAAGCTCTTTGACTATTGATCCATGCTTGATCGTTCGCTCATGAAGCGACATTCAAGATAGCGTTACTGTCAATTTGGCGCATGAGTCTTGCGCTAACCCGGCTGCGGCGTCTATGTACCCGAAATATCCTTGCAGAAATGAAGACAAGAGCCATGACGACCTGGTCGCCTGACAGCTGGCGCGCACTGCCAGCCAAACACATCCCGCAAGACTATCCGGACGCAGCAAAGCTGGCCGAGGTAGAAGCCACGCTTGCCAGCTATCCACCGCTGGTTTTTGCAGGTGAAGTGCGCAAGCTTAAGAAACGCCTCAGCGATGTGGCCGAAGGAAAGGCGTTCCTGCTCCAGGGCGGCGACTGTGCCGAGAGCTTCAAGGAGTTCAACCCCAATAATATCCGCGACACGTTCCGCGTGATCCTGCAAATGGCAGTCACGCTGACATTCGCGGCCAAGCGGCCGGTGGTGAAAGTCGGCCGTATCGCAGGCCAGTTCGCCAAGCCGCGTTCGAGCCCGGTCGAGAAGAAGGGCGACATCGAGCTGCCATCCTACCGTGGTGACATCATCAACGGCATGGAATTCACATGCACTCCACCAAGCATAATTTGCACAAGAAGTAGCGAGGTCAAAATCAGTTTCAGTTGTCACAGGCACAGACCCTCCAGAACATGGATAATATGTGTGGGTTCTTCCAACATGCCCGTCAC
>PAQI01000022.1 GCA_002709235.1 Hirschia sp. | reverse complement strand
AGAGGGCGGTGGTTCGGTTCCGTTTGAAATTCTCTCTTGAGTAGAAATGGCGCTCCAGATTAAACAGATTTTAGACAGAGGAGTGGATGGCGGCGAACATCTGTAGCGGTCGCATTCGACTGAACTTGAGCATTGCTTGCTCCCTCCGTCGGAGCGGTAGATGCGAGTTCTCCGCCAGATTGTTCGCCTAGCGCGTCGTGACTTGGAATTGGGCGTTCCCGATCTCTTTCAGTACGGCTTTGTAATTACCCAATCGATCGGTAACGATAAACTCTGGGTAACCATACCGTTTCATCGCTTTGTACAAAAAATTCAATGCAGTCCGATAGTTACGGGTTGTCGCGACATAGGCATCCAGCACTTCGCCTTAATGATCGGCGGCGCGCGAGAGATAGTGTGTCTCTCCATTGATTTTCACAAACACCTCGTCGAGGTGCCATCGGAACTGATAAAAACCACGCATTCAAGCGACGCGCTTCTTGCGGACCTCGGCAGCGAACATAGGGCCGAAGCGATTCCACTAGTGGCGAACTGTTTCGTCGCAGATATCAATCCCGCGCTCGTGCAATAGGTCCTCCACACCTCTCAACGAAAGAGGGAAACGGACATACATCATAACTGCGAGGCGGATGATTTGCGGCGAGGTTTTGAAATAGCAAAAGATTGAGAATTGCCGTGTGAGGCAGCCGATCACGCCGACTGACGAAACTGGCTGGTTCATCTGACAGTGCCGTGCCCCACAAACCCGGATTTCTGTATTTTGATAATTCCGCGACTATAGTAGCTAGGTTGAATATGGCGTAGCGCTGCATTGCTCAAGCCTTGCCACCAAAAGCATGAGTCAGACCTTCTTCGTCTTAAGGCCAAGTGATGAGTTTCTTTGAAAAATATTTGTCTATCTGGGTAGGGCTATGCATTGTCGCGGGCATCGTGCTCGGGTCGGTCGTTCCCAGCATATTCAAATCGTTGGCGGCGCTCGAATATGCCAATGTCAATCTAATCGTTGCGGTCCTGATCTGGGCAATGGTCTATCCGATGATGGTAGCTGTCGATTTCGCCAGTCTGCGAGGCATCCATCGTCGCCCAAAGGGGCTGGTGATCACTGTGGTCGTGAACTGGCTCATCAAACCTTTCACGATGGCGGCTTTGGGCGTCCTGTTCTTCCGTCATGTGTTTTCGGGGTTCATCCCGACGGAGGATGCGGGTCAATACATCGCCGGGCTGATCCTGCTTGGAGCAGCGCCCTGCACCGCTATGGTGTTTGTCTGGTCACAACTGACCAGAGGTGATCCTAACTATACGCTCGTACAGGTTTCTCTCAACGATGTGATCATGGTGTTCGCGTTCGCGCCCATCGTGGCGCTGCTGCTCGGCGTGACGGAGGTCGATGTTCCGTGGGAGACATTGCTTTTATCTGTTGCGCTCTATGTGATTATTCCACTTGCGGCGGGCGCTGCAACACGATTTGCGCTTATCAAGAACGGCGGGGAAGGAGGGGTCGAGCGCTTCACCAGCGCTGTCAAGCCATTCTCGGTCATCGGACTATTGGCGACAGTCGTTCTTCTGTTCGGATTTCAAGGGCAGATTATCACGGACCGTCCATTGTTGATCGGACTGATCGCTGTCCCGATCCTGATCCAGTCCTATGGCATATTTGTTATCGCTTATGGTGCTGCATTTGTCTGGAAGGTGCCGCACAATATTGCGGCACCTTGCGCCCTGATCGGAACCTCCAACTTCTTCGAATTGGCCGTTGCAGTTGCCATTGGCCTGTTCGGGCTAAATTCTGGAGCAGCCTTGGTCACAGTGGTCGGTGTTTTGGTGGAAGTTCCGGTAATGTTGTCGCTAGTCGCATTCGCCAACCGCACCCGGTCAAGCTTCCCCGAAGAGGAGATTACAACTTCTTCCATCGAAAGGGTCGAATGATGATTGTCATCCATCACAATCCTGATTGCGGTACATCGCGCAATGTCCTGGCGATAATTGAGGCGTCCGGCGAAACACCTGTCATTGTGGAGTATCTCAAGGAAGGGTGGACGCGTCCGCAACTCCTTGCACTGTTCGCCGCCGCTGATCTTACGCCTCGCTCAGCTTTGCGTGAAACCAAATCTCCGGCCAAGGAGCTTGGTCTGCTCGAAGAGGGGGTCACCGACGAGACGATCATCGCAGCCATGCTGGAACACGCGGTATTGGTTAACCGACCCATTGTGTGTAGCCGAAAAGGCGTGAAGCTCTGCCGACCGAGTGAAACAGTTCTGGACCTTCTGGAACGGCTGCCGCCGGGGCCTTTCTACAAGGAGGATGGCGACATCCTCATCGATGAATCCGGCGCTCGCGTTGGCTAAGCAAGCGAAACCGCCATCGGGGGTGTGTCAGACTAACGCGAACTGGTCTCAGGGTGTGTCAGACAAACGCGAACGGGTCTCGCTTAGGCGGGAACGGCCAGTTTTCAGGCGGCGCAGAGTTGCCGCCATTCGGAGAGGGCGGTGGTTCGGTTCTTCTTGAAATTCTCTCTTGAGTAGAAATGGCGCTCCAGATTGAACAGGTTGTCGACGGAGGAATGGGTGGCTGCAAACTTCTGCAGACTTCGCATTCGCCTGAACTTGAGCATTGCTTGCTCTCTTCGTCGGAGCGGTAGATGCGAGCTTTCAGCTCTATTGTTTGCCCTGCGTTTTATAAACTGACGACTTTCGTTTCCGATCTCACCCATCGCGGTTTTGTAGTTGCATAATCGATCCGTAACGATGAACTCTGGCGGCCCATATCCGCTTCATCGCCAGGCGTAAAAGCTTCTATGCAGCCCGTTTGTTACGTGTCTTTGTGATGTAAACCTCAAGCACTTCACCTTCGTGATCGATTGCGCGCCAGAGATAGTGAGTTTCACCATTGATGTTGGCTACGCGGCCCTTCGGGTCACAACTACCGCATCCAGATGCCACCGATATAGGCCGAAACCACGCATCCGGGTGGTCTGCCCCCACGAAAGTGGTCCATTATTTGAGTTAGTTCCGGCTTCAGATATGGAGCTGAGACATGGGCAAGAGATCAACGCCTGAAGAGATCATAGCGAAGCTGCGGGAGGTGGAGGTTCGCCTCGCGCGCGGTGAGACGACAGGACAGGCCGTGCGTTCGATCGGAGTGACCGAACAGACATACTATCGGTGGCGCAAGGAGTATGGCGGGCTGCAGGTTGGCCAGGCCAAACGGCTGAAGGAGATCGAGAAGGAGAATGCGCGGCTGCGTCGCGCCATTTCTGATCTGACCCTCGACAACCAGATCCTGCAGGAAGTCATCAAGGGAAAGTTCTGAGCCCTTCACGCAAGCGCGAGGCGGTCGATCATGTGGTGGAGACACTCGGCGCAACCGAGCGCCGGGCCTGCCGCGTGATCGGCCAGCACCGTTCCACCCAGCGCAAGCCGCGTGTGCCACGCCAGGACGAGGATGTGCTGACAGCGGCCATCATCGCCCTGGCTGAACGGTTCGGCCGGTATGGCTACCGCCGGATCACGGCCCTGCTGAGACGGGATGGCTGGCATGTGAACGAGAAGCGGGTGTATCGCATCTGGCGGCGTGAAGGGCTGAAAGTGCCAATGAAACAACCAAAGAGAGGCCGTCTCTGGCTGAATGACGGCTCCTGCATCCGGCTGAGGCCGATGCACAAGGGCCATGTCTGGTCCTATGACTTCGTTCAGGACCGCACGCATGACGGCAAGGTGTTCCGCATGCTGTGTGTGATTGATGAGTTCACTCGCGAATGCCTCGCCATTCGTGTCGAACGCAAGCTCAACTCCCGCGATGTCCTAGACACGCTGGGCGAACTGTTCGTGCATCATGGCCCGCCGGAGCATATCCGTTCCGACAATGGCCCCGAGTTCATCGCCACGGCCCTGCGCGAGTGGCTTGGCCGGATCGGCGTGAAGACGCTCTATATCGAACCCGGTTCGCCTTGGGAGAACGGCTACTGCGAGAGCTTCAACTCCAAGCTCAGAGACGAGTTGTTGGCGAGGGAAATCTTCTATGATCTCAGGGAGGCGAAAGTCCTGATCGAGACCTGGCGGTGGCATTACAACACCGCGCGTCCGCACTCTTCTCTGGGCTACCGACCGCCCGCGCCACAAGCCATCTTGCCCGCGGCGTTCATACCGCCTTACTGTGGGGAGGTAGCGGCATGAACGCCGCTACGTGGGAACCGCCGGGCTAATAAATCTGGTGGACCACTCCGGTGGGGCAGACCAGTGTCGAGGATGCAGCAAGAGAGATACTTGTACGCAAGAAATACAAGGACATCGAGCAACGTCGCCGTAGGATTGGATCGAGGGACATTTTAAAAGGTGCTGGCGACGTGGCGACCACTGTTGCAAACCTTTTGTTCGGTTGGCTGTTCGATTTTGGACTGAGCGCGAACAAGGCTGTTGCGACACTAGCAGTGTCATTTGTCATTGGTTGGCTTGTGTTCAGCTTAGCACTGATACGTGGCGCATTGATTGTCGATCAGCAACCGGTAGCTGGTTCTGTTGAAAACAATCGGCTTGGCGCTATTGTCCAAGGAGAGATCGAAACGAGCGTCAATTGCGGGAATGCTGTTCGTCCGTCTCTTTATGCTTTGGATGTCTTCATTCCCTTAATCGATTTGCGCCAGGAATCGAAATGTGAAGTAGGGGTAGCAAATGATGCCGCCGACCTGTTTTCCGGCATCCGGCTACCGGGCGAAATGGTTTGGCTCCATGAGATCGAAATATACAGATATTTCAAGGCGATATATGCAGTTTTGGGGTGGGTGCTTGTTTCCCTATCCATCTTGACCTTCAGTGGAATTCTGCGCCCGTGGAATCATTAGTTAATAGAATAGAAGGCTTGGATGATTGAGGCGGAGCTTTCAGCTGTAAAACAGGCGCGAGCACCTATTCGGGCGAAATGTGTCTCATCAAGACAAGAAGGCGCGATGAGTAGCCCGCTAGATCTCCCGAAACATGTGGTGTCCCGTGATCGAGGTTCAGGTTGCCGTTCTTGCCAGCCATCCCGTCGTAAATAATGAACTCACCGTGTTGCGCCCGATATGCTGGAGCACTCGCGAAGCGCGAATTGAATTCTTCCGGCGGCATCCGCCCGGCTTGGCCGAGTTGGTGCGGCGCGATCGTCGGGTAGAACACCGTGCCGCCATTGACATCAAATCCTGCTTCAGACAGGGAGACCAGCGCGCTTTCGCGCAGGCCGTAATATTCGTCCGCATGTATAACCGGTGTGAGGCAGCGTGTTGGCGCATTCGCGTCTTTACTGATCAGTATACTCAGTTGCTCAACGTACAGCGTTCCGCCTGCATTACATACCTGTTCGGAAAGTTCGATCAGAGCGTTAATCAACAAGCGAGCAATGTCCGGCGCATTTGCGTTCGCGGTGCGCAGAGACCTCAACCAATCGAGATTTCCTGATTCATCATTCTTGTTCGAATACTGCCGTATCGGCCAAGAGCACCGGACATTGCCAGCGGGTGGGCCGTCAAGTCCAGCGGCACGGGCAACATCTTCCAGGTCAGCCGATGTCAGCGTGTGCTCATTCTGATGGTCCTCGGCGAAAAGCCAGGCACCTCCATCTATCAACTGAAGACCAGTCAGCAGTTTTAAGGGCCAATCCGAACTGGCGAAGCCATTGCTCAAGGTCTGAGGGGAGAATTTATCCCTAATGCAAAGAAGCGCAGGTCTGCCCGTCACGCCAGTATGATCGTGTCTGTACAAGTCACCTACGGAAGTGCCGATATAGGCAAATTCGATGTTGTTAGACCGCAAGGCTCGCCTCATCTTCTCGGCAGAGATCAGAGGCCGTGAAGCTTCGAGTGTGACAGCAAAATTCCAATTGGAGCTCGTTCGGATCTGTGAAGAATATGGACATCGCATGCCCTAGGTCGATGCAATCAGAGACGTCAATCCCGGCGGCGAGTAGCTCGTCCCGCTTGCGTTCGAGTTCTCCCAAGGAATTGACCCTGAAAGAGAGGTGATACATGCCCGCCGGTGTGCCCAGCGCAGAATTAATACCTGTTGGGTAGTCGCCGGGTATGCCGTCTATATTCTTCGGTTCCATGAAGACCAGAAATTGGTTCTGGCCGATGTCGATGTATACCTGCCTCAACTGCCCACCCTCGCGCACCTTTGTGAGATGGTCGGCAGCACGATGAAACCCCAGAACATGCGTGTAGAAATCGATAGTCGTTGGCATGTCGTGCGTTGATAGCCCGATATGGGAGAATCCTGCGGTCATGACGAAATTCCTTTCAGTTCTGCCTCCAGATGCCGCGCCAGGCGAAGAGTAAGCAAAGCAAGTGTATAGCTTGGATTTGCCCACCCGACCGTCGGAAAAACGCTTCCACTTATGATATAGAGATTATCGTGGTCATGGCTGCGGCAGTCTGCGTCCACGATGCCAAGTTCCCGCTCAGCGCTCATTCGTGTTGTCCCAAGCTGGTGATTGGAGTGCAGGATCATGTCCGGCATAATCGCATCTGGCTCCAGTCTGGACAGGATGCTGCCAGCGCCCGCGGCTTCGAGCGCTTCGCAGACGTAGCGCGCCGTTTGGATGAATGAGTGCTTGTCCAGTTCATTAATGTTCCAGTTGAGCGCCAGGTGCGGGATGCCGGCGTCATCCTGCTTTCTTGACAAGGACAACTCGCTTGTAAGGGACGGGCATTGTTCTAGAAAGATTCCAAGTCGCGGGGGTTCCTGGAAATCCATTTGGGGTGTTCTGTAAATGTGTGCTCTCGCATTCAGGATTTCTCGTTCAATCTGTTCGTGTTCCGGAACACCGATGCAGATCGCAAACGGGCTATCCTGGTTATCGAGCCCGCGATCTGCCAGCAATGCTGCCGGATGGTCCGGGCGGATTGAAAAGCCGTCCACAGAGAGGTGTGGATGTTCGCAGAAGCATTTTCCAAGCATGCCGGAACTGTTTGCGACGCCCTCAGGGCGCTGTGTGCTGGCAGTTAGAAGCAATCTGGTGCTCTCCAGCCCTCCCATGGCAAGGACGAATACATCTGCATGCAGTCTGAATGTGTTCCCGCTGTCGGTCAGGCAAAGGACGTGATCGACAGCGGAGTGATCCGTGCTTAACTGTATGTCGATAACCCGGGTACGGGTTTGAATTCTTACGTTCTTCAGGCCCCTGTCTTGCAGGTCCCATTGTTCCAGAATGTTGAGTTGGGGGCACCCAAATCTCCACGCCGTTACCTCCAGTCCAGGGAGGTCAATCGGAAGCGGCTTCGTGGCATTTTTGACAATATTCTGTGGACTGAAGTCTACGGAGGAAAGATTTAAAAGCCGGGCGGCGTCATTTCTGAAGGGCGCGAGATCGGATTTCGAGATTGGCCACCCGCTCAGAGGCACCCAGTCACGCGGGGCAAAATCGAAATCATCGAACTCAGCGCAATAGCCGGCCCAGATTGATGTCGAGCCGCCGAGCCGGAAATCGCGAGTATCCGCAAAAGGGTAGGGTAGCCCGCTGGCCTCACCTTCGGCAGAATCCGGGTCGGGGGCTCCGGGCTGGCTGCCACCACGCTCGATGACCATCACATCGGCGCTCGCGCTGAGTTTGCGCGCGAGTATCAAACCGGCGAGTCCTCCGCCCAAAATTGCAACTTGCACATGCCTGTCGGATGTGTCGTGCAGGAGATTCTGACTTGGCATTTATTGGTTGTCTTCTGAAGGCCGCTGCTTACTATCATTAATAGTTTATGCATAAAGGTACGACAAGACATTGAAGAGAAGAGCTTTGAATGATTGAGGGTTTCAGTTTCTCCGGGGAGGCGGTCGATGCAGTGCGAAGTGATATACAGCGTGATGGATTTGCATATATCAGGCACTCAATTCCTTCTGCAATTCTGGCGTGGCTGAGGCTTGAGTGCGTTCAGGTAAAAGCCGCAGCGAAAAGAGCGGAAGGGTCAGGTGAACTCGCCTACCGTTCATCACTCGCACCACTCGGAGATTTTGGTAAGAAGATTCTCAAGGAGCAAGCTTTTTCCGAGGTGCTCGAATTGATATTCGGGCGTTCCTTTGAATATTGCGAAGATGCCAGCTGCTATACTTATTATGACGAAGGTGATTTTCTTGATCCGCACTTGGACGGGGCTGACAATTGCGAGGTGACGCTTTTGCTTTACTTGGATGCAAGCGAACCTGGCCCGGACCCTGGAGCGTCAGGTTTGTATCTGACCCTTTATGGTTCAGATGGGGAAAGTGAAACCAAGGCTATCGAAACTGCGGCTGAGGGCATGATGATAGGTTATGGATCTAGGGTTATGCATGGGCGGAAGAGGCTTGCGGCCGGGGAACATATCTGGATGCTTACGGCCTGCTTTACGTCTGGCGGGGACGAGGTTGAGCTGAGTTCAGCTGATTGATCCTTGTAGTGAGGTTTTCCACCAAGAATTGCCAGTGATGCCCGGAACAGAAGCCGGGTGAGGTAGCGATCATCCATCTGTCAATTTGCATATCAAATTGTTGCAATCCGTCGAAAAAGACCTTCATCTTCTGTTCGGCAGTCGATTGCAGGCTGGCGTCTGGTCGATAGCCCGACTCTACGGGGTTTCCATTAAAATCATTGATGAAGTAATCAAGGTCGATGTGGACAACACACCTCCGGGAGTTCGTTCCTTTCAACAAATCTGTGATCTGGCTCGATGATGAGTACGTCTGTGTGCGGCCCGTCAGGTCGGCTTCTTGATTTAGGCGAATGTCGAAGAATGACGCATCTTCCAGCAGTTCATGGGTCCTGACCGACGGTAGGACCTGATACTTTTCGAAAGCGGTTACCCCATCTCGCAGGTGCATTATGTGAACGGGGCGGTTCAGCGCATAGAATGCCGTCAGAAAGCTACCTATACCTATGGCACCGGAGGTGATCGCATCGTCCCAATCTGCCGGATCGGTGGGCCGGAATATGCGATCGGTTAGCGGATTAATCAGCGGCTGACCGGAAACCATCAGCGTCGACATCATGTCGGTATGGTCGTCTAGATGGATGATGTTCAGTGGCGTGTCACCCGGAGCCGTCTGCAAGTGAGCTGCAAGAAACCGTCCACACCAGCTATCTTCCATGCAGATGTCAAATGTGTCTCCCGAAGACCAGAACAAGCCAGCATTGTCAGTTTCCGGATCAAGGCCAAAATACCTGAGGCCCATTTCGAGATAAGGGTCGAGATTGTGATAGCTCGTATCCGGCCCGTCTATGAACACGCTGAGCTGGTCAATATCTATAGAATAGAAGTTGGAGCGGATAAGGGGCAGCAGTTCCTGTCTTATCTGCGCTTCCGAAAGGTTCTTGCATGCGCCGGCACTGAGCCGTAGGAGATGAGCGCTGCCTGAATTGGCCGGTTTCGTCACCTGGTGTTTGCTCGCCGGCTCATTGCGCAACGCTTTTGTGTGCTGCGAGTTCATCCTCGATGTGCGCGAGAACTGTGTCGGCAAAGGCTTTTACATGCACCTTGCACTCCGGTGTTTCAGTTGAGTCGAAGTTTCCGAACCGCCGATACTTGATCAGATTGTAGCCGCCGGAGCAGACATCATAGTATTCGCAGGAGCGCTCGCAGGCGGAGTGACTTGTATCGAAATCGCGCTCGATCATTCCGAGTTTGGCTGAATTGGCGATTTCTTCCAGATTCTGTTTCAGGATGTTTCCGATCACAAAGCCTCGGTCGTCATCATACAGATCTTTCAGGTCCCGGCATTCATCGAGGGTCAGGCCGGCGTAGAAAGTTGTGACATCTCCATTCATCTCGATGCTTATCGTCTTGAACGGTGCGCACATGCTGCGCGCGTCATAGTGGGGGCGGTCGGTTTCCGGAACAAAGAGGCGATTGTAGAAGGATGAGAAGTTGCGGATCTTCGGATACCGGCGTCCCGGCGCCGACATGGTTTCAAGAAGCCGTGTCAGAAACCGCTGGTACCGCGACGCATAACTTTCGATCAGATCAGTATCTTCCGGTGAGATGAAAAACTCATCGTGAAGGTTAAAGTGGAACTCCCGGATACTGTCTGAGAAAGGCTCGAAATACGAAATGAACTCATCCGGGTGGTCCAAGCCGTCTGGTGAAACGACAGCCGTGATGTCGAAATCGATGCCGGCATCGCCGAGCATCTTCATGCCATTTTCAGTCGCAGCGTGGGACGCTTTTCCCGACCAGTTCTTTCTGTGACGATCATGAAGGGCGGCCGGCCCATCGCAGCTTATGCCAAGTGTCGCACGGCCATCATACTCCTTGAAGAACGAGATCCAGGCATCGTTGACCAGCGTGCCGTTCGTCTGGAAATCGAAATCCACATGGAGATCTTCCCGGGAGGAATTCCGGCGCAGATTGTCAATTGTTTCAATCGCTTCCCGGTAATAGGCTGGCTTCATGACAAACGGCTCACCTGAATGCCAGCTTACCCTCAGTTTGCGCCCAAGAAAGGGGCTGTCGAAAATTGCGCGGAACGCCGCCTCAATCGTCTCAATCGACATGGATTGGGAATTGCGGCGGCTAGCTTCAGAAAGATAGCAGTAGTTGCAATTCAGATTGCAATAGGAGGTGCCCTGAAGGACGACCATTTCAATCGGGCCATAGGTCATCTGGGGGAAATATCTCTTCCTAGAAAGTTCTCAGTCCGGCCTGTATCAATCATGGGAAAAGCCGAGTCAGCCACCCTTGCGGATGAAGGGGTGGCTGACCCGAAATCATGTATTAGCGGCGCATTGCAGGGCCCCAGGACGCCGTCGTGGTGGCTTTGACGGAATCCGCACCCATGGAAGCAAGCGGCTTGTAATTCGTGAGTTGACCTGCGGCAAAGGCCTTGCGAGCGGTTTCGATCTTAGCAGTCATTTTGCCCATTTTTTGGCTCCTGTATATTTAATCAAAGGAGGAAAGTGCGTCCCCTCAGAAATGGTTGCAAATATCCATTTGCGTTGCAACATCAAAATGGGACATTTGATCGGAAACTGTCCAATTGCCATTCTTGGGGCGGGAAGCCGGATAGGATATGCTGGGCAAGCTTAAATCATGAATCTTTATTTTGTGGCGCTGGAAGACGAACTGGATGTCGTGCTGGCGAGGATAAGATCAGCCGTCGGCGTGAACCCGCCACTTCGCCGGATCACTCCTGATGCAATCCACGAATATATCGCCTGGGGGGTGCAGGGAGGCGCCGTTCAGATCGTTCCGGATGCGCCACCGCCGGTGGCGAGCGATGTCATTCTGGTTTTTGGCGACGCCGAGCGTCCCGAAATCGACGCCGCATCGCGTGTATTTGTCGTCGATGGCCCCGCGTACCTAAAAGCGATAGGGGCGGGCGGTAATCCCGGCGAGAATTACCTGCGTGGTCTCGTGCGGAGCGGTCCGGTGGAGGAGTGCTTCGCCTCCTATAGCCAAGCTCGCAAGAGCCCGGAGGCTATATCGCCCCCGGAACGCCTGTTCATCAACAGTTTTCCGAAGTCCGGTACTATCTGGCTGATGGCCATGATCGGTGAGGTTCTCGATATTTCGACCGACAAGCATCTTTACCTCGTGCACGGGGCCGATGTGGAAGTGGCATACCATTCTGTCGGTTTGATCGGTGGCGTGGCGCTCGTGAGAGATCTGCGCGATGTCGTGATTTCCTGGTATCATGAGGCGCTTAGGAATGATGAACAATCCGGTTTCAGAATGAGCCGCTACCCGGACGTTTCGTCATTCTATTACGGCTACTTTCTGGGGCGCGTGGAAGGAAATCCCCAATACCATTTCGGGGACCTTGGCAGGTGGGTGAATTATCTGAGTGCGCGGGCGATACCCTTCATCCGGTATGAGGACATGATCGGGGATGCTGCAGGCACGCTGAAATGGCTGTTGAGTTTCTGGCGAATTGATGTGGATGAGGCATCAATTGAGCGCGCCGTATCGCGTACGTCATTTTCTGAAATCAACCACTCACACGGGCAGGCAGACACATATATCGGCACTCGACTGAAGGCCGGGCATGTACGCTCCGGCACAGTGGGGGGATGGAAAGGGGAGCTTCCTCAGAACCTTGTCGACGATATTGGAAGCCGCTTCCGGTCGTTTCAGGAACGATTCGGATACGCAGACTCATAGGAGTGCTGTACAGAAATATTTTTGGGGCGTGAGGGCGGGTGCGCATGAGTGCTGACAGGCAGAACATCTTGTATACCATCCGGTCTGGATGCGCGCTGGCGAAGCCATACTTTCGAAGCGAGGAAAGATGGTTGGCCTTGAGGCTGCTTGCTGGCGCCCTTGCCTGTGCGCTGGTGATTGTAGGCACATCCGTTTTATTCACCTACTGGCAGCGAGGCCTGTTCAACGCGCTAGAGCAAAAGGACTGGCCTGCGTTCCTGTCGCTGTTGCTAAGCTGGGACATCAGTCAGGAAGGTGTGCTGACGATCGGGTTTACGCCACTGCTTGTCGTCTATGTTCTGGCTTCGATCTACGGCCTCTATCTCCGGCAGCGTCTTCAGCTAAGTTGGCGAACGTGGATGACCACGGATATTGTTGGCCGATATCTGACTGAGCGGTCTTATTACCTCCTTGAGCTCAGGGAACATGAAACCGACAACCCGGATCAGCGGATATCCGAGGATATAAACCTCTTTACGCAGGGAAGCCTGGAGATGGGGGTTGGCCTGTTCCAGACGATGGCTTCGATGATTTCTTTTGTGGTCCTATTGTGGAGCCTCTCCAGTGCGGTGTCCTTTTTCGGATGGACCGTGCCCGGATCGCTTGTTTGGATTGCCTTGCTGTATGCAATTGCGGGTACGGCAATCACCCACTTTATGGGGCGCCGCCTGGTTGACCTGCATTTCAGGCAGCAAAGATTCGAAGCGGATTTTCGTGCTGCGTTGATGCGTCTCCGCGAGCATGCGGAAGGTGTTGCATTCTATCGCGGCGAGGCACGCGAACAGAAGGAGCTGACAGGTATATTCGAGAATGTTTGGTTTAATTTCCTGCAGATCGTCAATCTTACAAAAAGGGTTACGCTTTCAGTGACCGGGTTGGCGCAGGCCAATCTTGTGATTCCGCTCATCATCGCGGCGCCAGCCTATTTTGCCGGAAAGATTCCGCTCGGCAGTGTTTTCCAGACGGCGAATGCCCTCAACAAGGTTGTCGAGAATCTTTCCTGGTTCGTGGAGAACTACACCAAGCTGACCAGCTATAGCGCAACGATTGACAGGCTGGAGCGCTTTTGCGCGGCAGTTGATCAGGCGCAACACACAGAAAGTCATATTGAGTTCTCGACAGTTCCACGCTCGGACGCGTTGGCATGCAAAAATCTCACGTTGCTGCGTCCGGGCGGGGAAGTCCTTTTTGACCAGGTCAGCTTTGACGTCCAGCCCCGAGAATGGGTATTGCTCCGCGGTCGTTCCGGCACCGGCAAAACCTCCCTCCTGAAGGGGATCGCTGGTCTCTGGCCCTATGGCGACGGACAAATTGCCGTGCCTGAGGGCACTCAGATGTTTATTCCCCAGCGGCCGTATCTTCCAAATGGCCGTCTAGATTCCCTACTGAAGTATCCATCGTTTCCGCACGACATATCCCGCGAGGATGTCGAAGCAGTCTTCAGCCGTCTATGCCTCAGTCATCTTCTCGCTTTCCAGGACCGATCAGTCGTTTGGCTCAGCAGGCTATCCGGGGGTGAGGTTCAGCGGCTGGCCATTGCCCGACTTGTGCTCCAGCGTCCTGCACTGGCCTTTCTGGATGAGGTGACCAGCCAGCTGGATCCCGAGCTCGAACAAGAAGCATATACTCTGATGAAACAGCGATTGAGGGATACGACCGTCATATCGGTTGCTCACAGGACAAGCTTGGATCGCTTCCATGGACGCTCAATCGTTCTGCAAGACAAGCGGCTTGTCGAATGGGCTGTTGAAAAGCCAAGGGCCGATTTTGCCAATCCGGAAAGTTAGACCAGAAGATTAGAAATTGCCCATTTCGCTATGTTAGATTGTCTCTTCCTGTTGGTCATCGTGCTTAAGGGGGCCGACCGATGTGTTCTTTTGTTTCGGCTGCTCGGTGCTCAAACCGGGTCTGTCAGACTAACGCGAACTGGTCTCACGACGGCGGAAACGCTCAGTATTTCAGGCGGCGTAGGGTTGCCGTCATTCGGAGAGGGCGGCTGATCGTTTCTTCTTGAAATTCTCTTTTGATTAGAAATGGCGCTCCAGGTTGAACAAATTGTAGACGGAAGAATGGACAGCGGCGAACTTCTGAAGTGATCGCATTCGCCTGAACTTGAGCATTGCTTGCCCCCTCCGTCGGAGCGGGAGATGCGAGTTTTCAGCTCTATTGTTCGCCCAGCGCTTTGTAACCTGGCGGCTTTCGTTTCCGATCTCACGCATCGCGGCTTTGTAGCTGCGCAATCGATCCGTCACGATGAATTCCGGAGACCCATATCGCTTCATCACCTTGCGCAAAAACTTCAATGCGGCCCGTTTGTTACGTGACTTCGTGACATAGGCTTCGAGCACTTCGCCTTCATGGTCGACGGCGCGCCAAAGGTAGTGTGTCTCGCCATTGATTTTAACGAAGACCTCATCCAGATGCCATTGATATTGGCCAAAGCCGCGCATCCGGGCGATGGGGTCTGTCAGACTGGGCATGAAGCGCAGTTGGGTTTGATTGGAAAGCTGGGGCTTTTCGCTTCCTTTGTAATTTCGCCAAACGGTCCTTTTAGCCACTCATACATCAGATCATTACGATTGACGGCGGACCCGTTGGTGAAACTGGCGGGTGCAGCCTGAACTGGAATCCATCATTCAGCGCGGAATTGCAGTTTAAACATGAAGGCTACTCACTCCGTTGGTGGCTTTTGTTCTTGGTATCTAAACTGGCACTGCTGCGAGAAATTATGTCACCAAGATATTTCGTCCCGTTGACATCAAAGACAGCATTTAGACGCGTTGTTATAAAAGGCGCTGTATCGGTCGATACGAATAGAGGAATGATGCACGCATTAAAGCCGCAGCGGGCGCTTACTGGCCCTCGGAATCGAAATGCTTGTCCAGTTTATCCAGGAGCGCCAAACCAACTGACGGATCACCATTCGCCGCGTGTAAACGAAATCGCGTTTCGACATCAAACTCGGCAAGCGCTCTGGAGGAAAACTCCTCAAACAATTTGTTCAGGCTGATCCCGCGATGCGCCGCCAAGGTTTTCAGGCGATCATGTTGATCATTGGGTAGACGGATAGTGAGCGTGCTCATGTCATGTCCTTTCCAGAAACTCTCCTGCTGTTTGGATCCTGATCGATGGAAACCGTAATTCCCCGCGATCCAGATCCTTCTTGTTCGCCGTGATAATCGCATCAGCGCCGCCAGCGACGGCGAGTTCCAGCAGGTGATTGTCGCCTTCATCCGGCAGGTTCGGCCGCCACAAATAGTAGATCTGGACCCAGATGGAGACATGCATCAGCGCATCAAATAACTGTTCGCGTTCCGCTTTTTCCAATAATCCATTCGCCCACAACGCCTCGCGGCCAAGCACATCTTCATACTCGCAATAAAGCGCCGCGCCCATGATAGGAGCGATGCTCCTTTTTACCGCCATACGCAACACCTGCCTTGGTGCGCCATGTGGGTTCATAATCGCGGATACGAACACATTAGTATCAATGACAACGCGTTTCATCAAGAAAATGATAGCATATACGCTTTCAGGTTTCAATGTTTGGCTTTATGTGTGGGGAAACCGAGAAGGAAGGGGAAACAGCGCTTTACTAGCCTACTTCCACATCTACCCAAAGATCGCATTCGCATCGCATTTCAACGCAATCATGAGTTTCTCGATCACGGTGATGGTCGGGTTCCGCACCCCACGCTCGACGCTTGAGATGTAGGTGCGATGCAGCCCTGTGCGCTCGGCCAGTTCTTCTTGTGACCAGCCTTTCTCGTTTCTAAGGCGTCGAATGTTGGCGCCAGCGCGCTTGCGAATATCCATATCGCAGCTGCACGATACTGATGCCTATAAATCTACAGACTAAGAGTAACAAATGGCTTGATACCTGCAGGCATTCGAGCATGAGTAGACTCATTGAATGAATAATAAGGAATGCCCCATGAACTTATCTATCAAAACAATCATTCTTGCCGGCCTGGTCTCTGTATCGACAGCTTGTGCAGGAATCTCGACGCCCTCCCAGCGCGAGGAGACCTATCTAAGCCTGGATGTAGCTTTCTTTCTGCAAAATCTTGAAGTTGTCGATGATCCGCTCAATCCGACCATAGAATTGAACACGCGGGCTGCGGTGCTTGATCATCGTCTGACACCGGATGCAACTGGGGACCAGTTCCTGCGAGCCAACATCCATCGTGAAAGCGGTGATATCTTGCTTCAGGGATATGTAACCAATAAGAGCACGGCTGGCTGGTTAAAGCCCACCATGGTTGTGTTTGAACACAGTCTGTCATCGCGCGATGTCGTGCGCGTGGCGACAGATGTTGATTGTAGCCAATATGGCTGCATGCATTATGAGGACATGGTGTTTTCTATAACACCAGAAGAGCTCGACACTACGATTGCGGAAACCGAGGCGCAGGGGGCGCGGTTCATCCGTTTTCGTATTCAGGGGCAAAGCGGCGTGGATCGTGATGGACGTTTTCATGTCGCTGAAATGGCGGCCATGAGAAGCGTTTTAGCGGAGTACAAAACGCGATTTACCACACCAGGTGAAACATAGGATTGACGGAGCGACGAGAATCAAGCTGATTAATCGTGACCTTAGAGTCAGCTTCAAATCTTTAATTGAAGGCAGACCCCCTGGATTGGGAACCGGCTTGCCGCTAACGCGTCAAAACCGAGGTCCCTATGTCGAACACACCGACATCACAGATTCATTCCGTCTCTCTACTCGACCTGAAGCCGTACCATCGGCGCGCGCGCAAGCATGCGCACGGCAAGCTTAAAGGTCTGATCAAGTCCATTCAAGCCAGCGGCCTCATCGATCCGGTCGTGATTGATGAGGCCAATGTCATCCTTTCCGGCCACCTCCGCGTCGAGGCGTTCAGATCTTTGGAATGTGGCGACATACCAGCCATTCGAGTATCGCACCTGACCAAGGAGCAAAAAGCCGCCTATGTGATCGCTGCAAACCGTTTTCCCGAGCGCGGCGGTTGGGACAATGAGGTCTTGCGGCTGGAGTTCGCAGAACTCGTCGATATCAATTGCGATCTCGAAATCGAAACAACAGGTTTCGAAATCGGCGAGGTCGACCTCATTTTGGGCTCCGACCCAGGCGAAAACGAAGAGTCGCCGATCCCAGAACCGCCCAAGGTTCCAATAGCGCGTACCGGTGATCTTTGGCGCTTGGGCGACCATCTTTTATTGTGCGGCGACAGCCTTGTGGCGGACAATTGGACCCGACTGATGGGAGAGGAGAAGGCGGTGATGTGTTTTACCGACCCGCCTTACAATGTTCCCATCGCTGGCCATGTATCCTCCAAGGGGCATGCGGAGTTTGCGATGGCGTCCGGAGAAATGTCTCCTGAGGAATTCATCACCTTTCTCCAAAAGGCCTTAAGCTGCGCGGCGGACGTCAGTGTGGATGGTGCTCTGCACTATATCGCAATGGATCACCGGCATTTGCGCGAACTTTACGCTGCCTGCGACGCCATTTTTTCCGAACAACTCAATCTCATTGTGTGGGCGAAGACGAATGCCGGCATGGGATCCATGTATCGTTCAGGTCATGAATTGATTGGCCTATTCAAAGTGGGGCAGGGGCCGCATGCCAACAATGTGCAATTGGGCCGTTTTGGTCGAAACCGCACCAATGTCTGGCGCTATCCTGGCGCGAATACATTCCGCAAGGGCAGGGACAAGGATCTTGCTGACCATCCCACCGTCAAACCCACTGCACTTGTGGCGGATGCTATATTGGACGCCTCTCGTCCGGGCGACATTGTCATTGATGGCTTTGGCGGTTCGGGAACCCTGATCCTAGCGGCTGAGCAGAGCGGCCGATTTGCGCGGATGATCGAATATGGGCCGCGCTATGTCGATGTCGCCATCCGTAGGTGGCAGGAGGCGACAGGTCGACAGGCTGTACTCGAGGGCACCAAGGAGAGTTTCGACACAATCAGCAAGGAACGCCTGGCGTCGGCGTCTGACACAGGAGACTTGTCATGAGTAAACCCTATGACGTCGGCTACAAGAAGCCACCGAAATCCACCCAGTTCAAAAAGGGCAAGTCCGGCAACCTCAAAGGTCGGCCGAAAGGCGCCATATCACTCAAATCGGTGCTGGATGAGGAACTGAGCGCCCCGATGGTCGTGAAGGAGCAGGGCAAGGCCCGAAAGATCACTCGCACTGAAGCGCTCGTCAAACGCCTCATTTCAGACGCGCTCAACGGCAAACCCAAAGCCATGACGGATGTTTTGCGTCTGATCAGCCTGCATCTGCCGGAGGAGTCCCCAAACTCCGAATCAGAATTGCCGGCAAGCGAAACAGATAAGGAGATTTTGCAGAAATTCCTCGCCAAAGCCCTCAAACAGGAGATGAAAGCCGATGACGCTTCCGACGAAAAATGACGTGTACGCGCTTTACCGTCAGGATTTTCCGAGCTTTGTCCGAAAGGCGTTCGCA